>NZ_JBOEFY010000023.1:0-184964 GCF_050633145.1 Kordia sp.
GTTGTATCGAGAAGTACTTTGGATTCATAGTGAATCAAAGATTCTCGTGAGCTACGCTCGGTATCTACGATAATGCTCGAATTGACAAATTAACAAAAAACTAAAACCCAAAAGCGAAGCGACCTAAAGCTTAAAACCTGATCAAATGAAAGAAAAATACGCAATTACGGTAGATGATCTTACAGTAGCTTATGACTATAAACCTGTGTTGTGGGATATTGATTTAGCGATTCCCGAAAGTGTATTGATGTGCATTGTAGGACCAAATGGCGCAGGAAAATCTACGTTGATCAAATCAATTCTAGGAATTATCAAACCAATAGCAGGAACAGTTTCTATTTATGGAAAGCCCTATGCAAAACAACGATCGTTAGTAGCGTATGTTCCGCAAAAAGGAAGTGTTGATTGGGATTTTCCAACAACGGCATTAGATGTTGTAATGATGGGAACGTATGGAAGTCTCGGTTGGATTAAACGTCCTGGGAGAAAAGAAAAGAAAGCATCACTGGAAGCCTTGGAAAAAGTTGGGATGTTGCCTTTTAAAAACAGACAAATAAGCCAACTTTCGGGTGGACAACAACAACGAATTTTCTTAGCGAGAGCTTTGGTGCAAGATGCTTCAATTTATTTCATGGATGAACCTTTTCAAGGTGTAGATGCAACCACTGAAAAAGCAATTATCAACATCTTAAAAGAACTCCGTAAAGCAGGAAAAACAGTTGTAGTAGTGCATCACGATTTGCAAACAGTTCCCGAATATTTTGATTGGGTTACGTTTTTGAATGTGAAAAAAATTGCCACAGGTCCCGTAAAAGATATTTTTAATGATGACAACTTGACCAAAACTTACGGTATTAACTATAAAGTAAGTGTTCAGGAATAAAAAACAACTAAAAAGTAAGAAACCATAGATTTTCAAGGATACATAGAACTTATTTTTTCCAATTATACAGCGCGAGTTGTGATGTTAGGAACTGCAATATTAGGTGCTATTTGTGGTATGTTGGGAAGTTTTGCTGTATTGCGAAAACAAAGCCTTTTAGGAGATGCTATTTCACATGCCGCTTTGCCAGGAATTGCCATTGCGTTTCTTATTACAGGCGTAAAAGACAGCAATCTATTTTTGCTTGGTGCCTTAATTAGCGGATTGATTGGTACATTTTGGATTCGAAGTATTACAAGAAAAACACACCTAAAATCAGATACGGCTTTAGGTTTAACACTTTCCTTATTTTTTGGATTTGGAATGTTGCTCTTAACCTTTATTCAAAAACAGCCGAATGCCAGTCAAGCTGGATTGGACACCTATTTATTTGGACAAGCCGCAACTTTACTAGTAAAAGATGTGTGGCTTATTGCGATTGTTGCCGGAATTGCATTGCTCATTTTATTGGTTTTTTGGAAAGAATTTAAAATCTTACTATTTGATGAAGATTATACCAAAACACTAGGCTTCAACACGCGTTTTATAGACATTTTAATCACAACATTCATTGTAATTACGATTGTATTAGGTTTGCAAACTGTTGGCGTTATTTTGATGAGCGCAATGTTGTTAGCGCCAGCTGCTGCGGCACGACAATGGACAAATAGCTTAGAAAAAATGGTCATATTGGCTGCTATATTCGGAGCGTTTTCAGGAGTTTTTGGAACAGGAATTAGTACGGTTGTTGGAAACCTATCTACAGGTCCCGTAATTGTATTGGTAGCGGCAAGTTTTGTATTATTCTCCTTTATATTTTCGCCAAAAAGAGGATTATTATTTAGAGAAATTCGCTTTCGAAAAAACAGAAACAATATCAAAATGCAAAAAACCTTGGCGTTTATGTATGAAATTGCCAAAACACACGAAAATATCTCGCATCCGCATGCGATAAAAATATTAAACGGTTTTCAAGGATTTTCCAAACGTTCTTTGCAGGAACTTGTAGATTTGAATTATGTGCAAATTGATGGACAACAATGGTCAATGACGCAAGAAGGCTACAAAACCGCCGCCAATTTATACAACCAACAAGTACAAGATATTCATGGATAGCGCGCAAATCACCATACAAATTGTTGTTACGCTGGTTGCTATTGCCTGTGCAATTCCAGGTACGTTTTTGGTATTGCGTAAAATGTCGCTCATCAGTGATGCAATAAGTCATTCAATCTTATTAGGTATTGTGATTGGGTTTTTTATTGTGGAAGATACATCTTCACCGTTATTGATTGTTTTAGCTGCGTTGGCTGGAGTCGTCACAGTGATTTTAGTCGAATTCATTCAAAAAACTGGCTTGGTAAAAGAAGATACCGCTATTGGATTGGTGTTTCCTGCATTGTTTAGTATTGGGGTAATTCTGATTTCGAAAAATGCCAACGATGTACACTTAGATATTGACTCTGTTATGGTTGGTGATTTGAGTTTGGTTGCGTTTGATAATATCTTAATCAACTGTCAAGAAGGTGTTGCAGATTCCTGTGTCAGCCTAGGTCCAAAAGCCATTTGGGTAATTGGCTCTATTTTACTTGTGACTCTAATTTTACTATTTGCTTTTTTCAAAGAATTAAAAGTCAGTACGTTTGATGCTGGTTTGGCAGCGGCTTTAGGGTTTTCTCCAGTAATTATGCACTACGGATTAATGACAGTTTCATCGGTAACCATTGTTGGTGCTTTTGATGCAGTTGGCCCCATACTTGTTGTCGCATTAATGATAGCGCCTGCAGCAACAGCGTATTTATTTACCAAAGATTTGAAGAAAATGCTGTTACTTTCCTGCTTTTTTGGAGTTGTTGCGTCCATAGCAGGTTTTTGGTTAGCACATATTTTAGACGCGTCTATTTCAGGTTCTATGACTACAGTTTTAGCTGTTCTATTTCTATTAGTTTTTGAGCCAATAATTATGTCTATAGTAGTAAGTATTGCTACAGGAACAGGCATTATTTTTTATCAATATTATGAACTTGCAATGGCAAGCGGAATTGATTTTGAACGTAAGTTGTTTGGCGATAAAATACGAACTGTATTCTCAGAATTTGTCTGGGTCGATTATCTATATATTTTTCTTATTGCACTTATATTGGCATCTGTTTTAATCTATATTTTGCCAAAAAGAGGTTTAATTTATGGATATTATAAAGTACGACAGCAAAAAACAGAAATCATGTTGTTGGTGTTTTTACTGCACATTCGAAACCATAAAGAAGAAAGCGAACGTCATGTAAAGCATTTAAATGAGCACATTAATTGGCAGCGATTGCGTTCACAATCTATTGTGGAATTGGCGAAAAAGAATAATATGATTACAGTTACAGATAAAATTATTTCTTTGACTGAAAAGGGAGAAGATTTCACCGAAAAAGCCATTGATTATATTATCACCAATAAAGACACCGAGATAGAAGAAATGAAAGATGATTTCTTTTTGTTTAGAGGATAAAAACTATTTTTGCTTAGATGGATATCATAAAAATACTTTGGTATATATTTTTTGTATTGTTCTCGACTGGAGAAGAAAAACTAGCAACTCAAAAAGAGTCATTTCCAATCATTCTACAAAAAGATCAAGTAGAATGTGGTCCTACATGCTTGCAAATGATAAGTAAACATTATGGAACAGATTACGGAATAGAAACCCTGAATAAACTTGCCAACCTACGAGCTGAAGGAACTTCTTTAGGAGATATAGCCGATGCGGCCGAAACTATAGGATTTAAAACCTTAGCGGTAGAAATAGATTATGATACTTTCTTTGAAGAAGTGCCATATCCAGCTATGGTACATTGGCGAAACAGACATTTTGCTGTAGTATATAATATGAGTAAAGATAGTGTTTGGGTAGCCGATCCTGCAATTGGATTACTAACATATTCGAAAAAACAGTTTTTAGCAGGCTGGGCAATGAGTGATGTTAATAAGGCTAAACCCAAAGAAAATGGCTATGCATTGCTTTTTGAAACAACAACAAAGTTTTATAATGCAACAACAAAACCGAGTGCCATTGCCATAGCAAATAAGAAAAAATAAACAGATTCTTCAGTATCATAAAGATAAATGACACGCTTAAAAAACGTAAATTCTTTCAGAAATGTAAAAATTAACTAACAAATGTTAGTTAATTGATTTTCAGCACATTATGTTTTTTGAAATTACCGTTCATCGAAGAACTCAGTGCATTTATCGATAAACTATGTGCATTAACCTAAATATTGAACATTTCATAGATAAAGAATGTACTTTAGTATTGAGTAATTTTAGAAATCATTTAGTTGTTTAACTTAAGACATTAACTTAACAACTTTTGTTAAGAAAAGAGAGTGAGGCTTAACACTCTCTTTTTTTATGCCCTATTTTTTCCTTTGTATCTTTCTTTTAGATAAAACCTACCTACTTTATAGGCACTTACAAAAACCAATAAAAATATGTTAAACATGCCTATTTTTTATATTGGCTATAATACATTTGATTAATCTAACATTAAAAACATTACAATGAAAAAAATTACATTATTTGTATTTCTATTAGCATTTGCTTTTGTCAACGCACAAAATGATGACAAAACTACCGACAAATTAAGCTTTGCAAAAGGAACACAATTCGTCAACTTGAATTTATCTTTGAATACTACCAATTCTGACTTAAATGGAGCTATACAAACGCAAGAGTCTAGAAACTTTGGGTTTAGCATTAATCCATCATACAGTTACGCAATTAGCGATAATTTTTTCTTAGGATTAGGACTTGGGTATACTACTAATTCAAGAGAAAATGACTTGAATGGAGTTTTGGATAATGAAGCGAGTACCAATTCATTTTCAGTATTTCCGTTTGTACGTTACTATAAAGGAATTGGAAAGAAATTAGCTTTTTTCGTTCAAGGAGAAACGCGTTATTCTCATTCAAAGAATGAAGTGAACAATACAAATGCTCGAACAACGAATTCATTCTTTTTTGGAGTACGACCAGGATTAACTTTTATGCTTAGTAAAAATATAGGATTAGAAACTTCAATCGGTGCTTTAGGATATACAACAAGCAATGTTGAAGACGAAGGAAACAATTCAGAATCTGATTTTAACAGTTTCAATTTTTCATTAAACTCATCAAACTTATTGGTTGGTTTAAGTTACTATTTCTAAAAAAAGATAAAAACATATTTCGTAAAACCGCAACTGTCTTTTAAAGATTGTTGCGGTTTTCTTTTTACGTTAAACTTTATTAAAAAAGGCTAAAACGTTGTTAAAGTCATATTTGTATTATAACTGCTTTCTTACATTTGGTTGTAACATTAAACATTAAAACCATTATTATGAAAAAAATTACGCTAGTAGCATGTCTACTAATTATTGCCTTTGTAAATGCTCAAGATGACACTAAAAACGACTCTGATAAGCTTACTTTTGCGAAAGGAACGCAGTTTGTGAATGTGAATTTATCGCTAGGAGCAACAGATTCAGATTTTATTTCTGAAACACAAAATTATAACACTAAAAGGTTTCATTTCAACATCAACTCTTCATATAGTTATGCTATTAGTAATAATCTCTTTATTGGATTAGGACTTGGATATTCACATAACAAACAAAAACAAGATGATCGATCTGATGTATCAGATTTTGAAGATAAGGGGAATACATATCGAGTATTTCCGTATGTGCGTTACTATAAAGGAATAGGAAAGAAACTAGCTTTTTTTATACAAGGAGAGACTCGTTTTTCTCATTCTAAAATTGAGCGTAATAATGAGGAAAACTGGAGAACCAATAGCCTATTTATAGGTGTGCGTCCAGGATTTACATTGATGCTGAATAAAAACTTAGGATTAGAAACTTCCATTGGCTCACTAGGATATGCTAGTGCAGATTCTGAAAATAAACTCAACAATTCTAATTCAGATTCTAAAGGATTCAGTTTATCTCTAAATACTTCAAATTTATTCTTTGGATTGAATTATTATTTTTAAAAGCAACAATTACTAACAACCGCAATCGTCTTTTCCACAAGCTTTTGCGGTTTTCTTTTTCCAGAAAAATTTCTTCACAATAAAACCTACTGCAATCAAAAATGTAATACCAACTAATATTTCCTGAATCATACTCTTATTTTAAAAATTGATACGCAATTAATCCTGCTACATACGCAATAACCGTCATGGCGCCTAATTGAATCATTGGCCATTTCCAGCTGTTGGTTTCTCTTCTTACAATTGCCAACGTACTCATACATTGCATGGCAAATGCATAAAACAATAATAATGATATTCCTGAAGCAAACGTAAATACCTTTTTGCCAGAACTTGCATGTACTTCCGATCTCATTTTGGCTTTTATCGTATTTCCTTCTTCATCATCACTTTCACTTCCAACGGTATAAATAGTTGCCAAGGTTCCTATAAATACTTCACGTGCTGCAAACGAACTTACCAAAGCAATTCCTATTTTCCAGTCGTATCCTAAAGGTCGTATAGTAGGTTCAATGGTTTTTCCGATGACTCCTAATACAGAATTTTCTAATCGCAATCCAGCAATTTCATCTTCTATTACAGCTTCTTTAAATTCTGGGATTTTTCCAGCTACAGCTGAATTCATCTCTTTTGCATTTAACGTTTTTCCAGCTTCTTTTGCTTCTTCACGTACGCTTTTTTCAAAGCGAATGATTTTGTTTTGTAACGAAATTTGTTGAATCTCATTAAAACCATTTTCAGCAATTGATTCCGTAATGATCGTGTCTGCATTATCAAAAGTATCATTGACACCAACAGACGCTAATACCCATAAAATAACGGAGATCGCCAAGATAATTCTTCCGGCTTCAAATACAAATGCTTTGGTTTTTTCAATAACCGTAAACGCCACATTTTTGAATAATGGAATTTTATACTTTGGCAATTCAACTACAAAATACGATTTACTTTCAATCTTTAAGGTTTTGTGTAAGATGTAAGCAGAAATCAAAGCAATGGCAAATCCGATAAGGTATAATAACATTAACGTAATTCCTTGCCAAGTGAAAAACCAGAAGATAGGTTCACCAGGAATAATAAGTGAAATTAGAATTGCATACACAGGCAATCGTGCAGCACAGGTAATAAACGGCGTAACCAAAATAGTGATGAGGCGTTCTTTCCAGCTTTCAATGTTTCTGGTTGCCATGATTGCAGGAATTGCACATGCAGCACCCGAAATTAAAGGCACAACACTTTTTCCGCTCAATCCAAATCGGCGCATTATTTTATCCATCAAAAAGACCACACGACTCATATAGCCACTTTCTTCTAAAATGGAAATAAAGAGAAATAGAAAGGCAATTTGTGGAATAAATATGACGATTCCGCCCAAACCAGCAATTATTCCATCGGCGAGTAAATCGGTAAACATTCCTGCGGGCAATACTTCTTTTGTCCAATCTGCCAACGAGCCAAAAGCACCGTCAATAAGATCCATTGGTATGTTACTCCATTCAAAAATTACTTGAAATATCAACAATAATAAAATTGCAAAAATGGCGTATCCGAAGAATTTATGTGTAAAAATTCGATCGAGCTTTGCTTGCATGTCACTAGCTTTCGATCGATCGACAGTATACGATTTTTTTAATGCTTCATTGATAAACTGATAGCGAATAATGGTTTCGCGATGTTGTACTTTTTTAAGCTCAATTTTTGATAATGAAGTGAGTAACTCCGTATGTGTAACAGTATTTTTTTCAATCTTTTCAGCAGGAATACAGCGCTCTGTAGAAAGCGAACTGTACTCTATAATAGCTTCTTTTACTTTATCAATTCCTGTTTTTTGTTTAGAACTGATAACAACAACTTTAGCTTTTAAATCGGCTTCCAATTGTTGAACGTCTAGTGAAATTCCTTTCGACTTCATTCTATCTGCCATATTAATGACTAAGATTGTCGGAATTTCTAAATCTTTCACTTGCGTGAAAATGAGTAGATTTCGTTTCAACTGCTCCACATCTGTTACCACAACGGCAACATTAGGATAATTCGCATTTGAAGGATTGTTTAAAATATCAATTGCAATTTTTTCATCAGCGGAAGAAGCGTTCAAACTATACGTACCCGGTAAATCTAAAATTGTAGCTTTTTGTGTTTTGGACAGTTTACAAGTTCCTGTTTTCTTATCGACTGTAATTCCAGGGTAGTTTCCAACCTTTTGGTTTAATCCTGTTAAATGATTAAATAAAGATGTTTTTCCTGTATTTGGATTTCCTATTAGGGCTACTTTTATTGTTGAATCACTCATTAACAAATAGGATTAAAGGACTTTTTCGATTAGAATTTCTGCAGCAGTATCTTTTCTAATAGCAATATTGCTATCATTAATCGTTAAAAACAAAGGACCATTAAATAAGGTAGTTTGTACAAGTTCCACTTCATTTCCAGGTAAGCAACCCATTTCTATGAGTTTTAGCGGAATTGTATCTACAGGAAAATCAAGAATAATGGCTTTTTCTCCTTTTTGTAAATCTGCAACAGTCAAATCTTCTTTTATTTAGATTAATTTTAAAGAAGCAAAAATAAGTTAAAAAGTTTAGTTAGAAAACTTCCATGTAAAAAAAGCGCTATTCGTATGAATCTTTTAGTATTTCGATGTCTTCTAGCAGTTGTTCAATCTCTTCTTCTTTGGTACCATCGTAAAATCCGCGAATGCGACGTTCTTTATCAATCAGCATAAAATTTTCGGTATGAACCATACTATAATCTTCATCACCATTTGATTTTACAGCTAGATATGATTTACGCGCCAAGTCATAAATTTGCTTTCTATCGCCTGTGACTAAATTCCACTTTGCATCATTTACACCTTTTTCAATAGCATAGCGTTTTAATTGTGCTACGGTATCAATTTCTGGAGTAACGGAATGTGATAACAACATAATGTCATCATCGTCAAGAATCTCTTTTTGGATGTCTGCCATATTTTTTGTCATGATCGGACAAATAGTACCACAGGTTGTAAAAAAGAAATCTGCTACATAAATTTTCCCTTTATAATTGTCTTGCGTGATCGTTTCCCCATTCTGATTTATAAGTGAAAAATCATTTATTTTATGATATTTACTTACATGTTGTATGGAATTGTCAACTAATTCGACATTTACATTAGTAGGTTGATATATAGGAAGTACATTTTTCTTGCGAAGCATAAAGTAGATTGCACTCATGATAATTGCTGATAAACAGCTCATTACAATCGCAAAAAGTCTGTATTTTTTAAAAAATGATAGCATTTGATGTCGTTTAGCGGATAAATTTACAGTTCATCGATAAATTTTGGGGTATTCATCGAAAAAACCCTGTACAAAATTACGATTTTTATTTTTGATAGTGAAAAATTCCTATATTGTTAATCCCAAATCTAACTTAACAATGAAGAAAACCATCTTAGCCCTTGGTTTCTTATGGACTTTTGTCGCTTTTAGCCAAACAGATCAGGAACTGATTGACGTGGCTCAAGGAGAGTATAATAAGGCAAAACAACTACAGGATTTTCAAGCAAACGAAAATACAGCTTCTTACGATTTATTATCTCAAAAATTAGAAATAGAAGTTGATCCAGCTATACATTATATCAAAGGAGAAGTTACAACAGAATTCCGCACTATAGAAAATACAGATACTATTGTTTTTGACTTATCAGACAACTTAGAAGTTGCTTCTGTAACTACTAAAGACGAAACATTACAATTTACACACAAAAATAACGAACTCATTATCACATTTGATAGAGGTCTTTGCGAAGACGCTACGCAGACATTAAAAATAGCTTACGAAGGAACTCCTAGTAAGAGTAACGATGGTAATGGATTTGTAACAACAACACATAACAATACGCCATCATTATATACACTTTCTGAGCCTTACGGTTCAAGAGAATGGTGGCCATGTAAGCAAGACTTAAACGACAAAATAGATCAAATTGACGTCATCATCACGGCTCCTGCAGCTTACAAAGCTGTTTCCAACGGAATGGTAATATCAGAAACTCAAGAAGGAGCTTTGATGACGACTCATTGGCAACATAACTACCCAATTCCTACGTATTTAATAGGTGTTGCGGTAACTGACTACGAAGTTTTTTCACAGACTGTAGAAAGAAATGGACATAGCTTTGACATTGTAAACTATGTATATCCAGAATCAAGAGAAAAAGCAGAAGAGTACACGAAAGTGACTGTTGAAATTATGAACTTGTTTCAAGATTTATTAGGAGAGTATCCTTTTAAAGATGAAAAATACGGTCATGCAGAGTTTGAATATGGTGGCGGAATGGAGCATTCTACAATTTCGTTTATGGGGAATTTTAGTAGATCTTTAATTGCTCACGAATTGGCACACCAATGGTTTGGAAACAAAGTAACTTGTGATTCTTGGAATAACATTTGGTTAAATGAAGGTTTTGCAACGTATTTAACTGGTTTGGTTGAAAATCATTTTGATGGAGAAGAAGACTTCATTAACTGGAAACGTGGGAAAATTGCAGACATTACAACTTCAAGAAACGGTTCTGTGTATGTTGAAGATGAAAAGTTAGATAATGTTGGACGTATTTTCAGTTCAAGATTAACCTACAATAAAGGAGCAATGGTAATTCACATGTTGCGCCAAAAGCTAGGAGATGATGTATTCTTCAAAGCATTAAGAAATTATTTAAATGATGAGCAATTAGCCTATGGTTATGCAGATTCAGATCAATTGCAAGCACATTTAGAAACAACAAGCGGACAAGATTTACAAGCGTTTTTTAACGATTGGATTTACGGAGAAGGATATCCTTCGTATGATGTAGCTTGGTATCAAGGAGCTAAGAGTGAATTGAATATTACAATGAATCAAGCACAATCAAACAAAAAAGTTGATTTCTTTGAAATGAATGTATCTTTCTTAGTTGTGGGAATGCAAGGAGAAGAGCAGTATATTACTGTAGATCATACTTTTGATGGACAAGAATTTGCAATAGCAGTTGATTTTGAAATCTCTGATATTATCATTGATCCAAAATTCGATTTAATTTCTAAAAACAACAGTGTTAGAATTGATATTGAAGCTGTTGCCGAATTGGAAATTCAATCTACAACCAATAAAACTACACTCGTAACTGCTAAAAAATAATACTACAATACACACATTCTGAGTAAATATATTAAAATCCAATTTTTAGGTCGCCGCTATTTTTTATAAGTAATCATAAAAGCTTACTTTTGTGCGTTCTATAAACATTTTATACTATAAATGGGATTATTTATTCAGATTACATCGTTTGTCCTTATCATATCTATTCTTGTGATTCTTCACGAATTAGGGCATTTCATACCAGCAAAACTTTTTAAAACGAAAGTTGAAAAATTCTATTTATTTTTTGATCCATGGTTTTCTATTGTAAAGAAGAAAGTTGGTGATACTGTGTATGGAATTGGATGGCTTCCTTTAGGTGGTTATGTGAAAATTGCTGGAATGATTGATGAAAGCATGGATAAGGAGCAAATGGAAAAACCGCCAGAACCATGGGAATTTCGCTCAAAACCAGCTTGGCAACGTTTAATAATCATGTTAGGTGGAGTTATTGTAAACTTCTTATTGGCTTGGGTAATTTACATTTCAATATTTATGTATTATGGGGAATCGTATATTCCTGTAAATAAAATTCCAGATGGTATTTATGTAGATGAAACCAGCGAAAAAATTGGTTTACTTACAGGAGATAACATTCTTGCTATTGATGGTAATAAAGTTGAAAAACTAGATAAATACTTAAATATTGATCTTTTACTTGGTGATGAAGTAACGGTTTTGCGCGATGGTAAAGAAATTACTGTTCCCTTAAGTGATGAAGGAAAAAAAGCCGCTTTAGACAGTCAAGGAAGAAACTTTGTAAATCCGCGTGTAGCTGCTATTATTGGAGAAGTAAAAGACAGCACAAATGCTAAAAAAGCAGGATTATTAGTTAATGATGAAGTACTTGCCGTAAATGGCGCTAAAATTAAGTTCTGGGACGAATTTGATACTAAGATAAAAGCCAATAAAAGTAAAGAGATCAGCCTTACCTTAAAAAGAGATGGCAGAGAAATGGTATTACCTGTTCAAGTAAATGATAGTGCTACTATTGGAGTACGATTAAATGGACAAAAAGCGAATGAGCGTTTATTTGTAACAAAAGAATACGGATTTTTCGAATCAATACCGAGAGGTTTTAATGAAACTATAAATGTATTGGTACGTCAGGTAAAACAATTTAAATTAATTTTCAACCCTGTAATTCAAGGATACAAAAAAGTAAAAGGACCTATTGGAATTGTAGATATGATGCCAACATCATGGAATTGGTACTTCTTTTGGAGTTTCATGGCGATGTTCTCAGTATGGTTGGCCTTTTTAAATATTTTACCAATCCCAGCTTTAGATGGTGGACATGTAATGTTTTTACTTTACGAAATAATTGTGGGGAAAGCACCATCGCAAAAAGTAATGGAAATTGGTCAAATAGTTGGTTTTGTAATCATTATGAGTTTAATGGTTGTCATTTTTGGAAATGATATTTGGAACTTAATAAAAGGTGCTTGATAAAAAGAAATAAAAGAGGAATAATTTTTTTTAAAATTTTAAAAAAAATGTTTGTTCAAAATAAAAAATAGCATATATTTGCAACCGCAAAAAGCAATAACACTCCTCCTTAGCTCAGTTGGTTAGAGCATCTGACTGTTAATCAGAGGGTCCAAAGTTCGAGTCTTTGAGGAGGAGCAAAGCTTTTAAAAGCCATCAGAAATGATGGCTTTTTTTATGGCTATACTTTTCGTGAAACCATCAATTTTATAGATGTATTCTAGCGAAGTTGAATTGAGAACCTAATAAGTATTTCGGTTTAAAAATTTGCATCTAAGTAGGATTGTAGTAGTCAGAAACGATTTATAGGTTCAATAGCTATGATTGATTTTAATGTCTTATCGTAAATGTCAAATCGAGCGCAGTCGAGATTCAATTGAAACTTATAGTTTCCTAGTGTTCTCGACTGTGCTCGAACTGACAAATGATTAATTTTTCAATACTTTATGTGTAACGTCTATGATTTTTATATCTAACTCACGTTAATTCCCCTTTAAAACCTTCAATTCCCCGTTTTTATTTAAAATGATAAAATGAGTCGTGCCGTTTATCACAATTTTCTGAATGGATTTTGCTTCTGAATGATTTAAATAACTTGCGTCTTTAGAATATTGATACGTTCCTTTGTTGTTTCCTACTAATAGATAACCTTTAGACGCGTCGTAACGAATAGTTTCTACTTCGGCATCATAGATGTTTCCAACACCAAAAACATCTAAAAAACCGTCTTTATTTACATCATGAGTTACAATGCTTAAAGTTGGTCCAAATTGTGCATGATTTGGCAATGTTTCGATGTTAAAATTCCCTTTTCCATTATTTTTAAGAATGATCGATTCGAAGTTGGTAACTTCCAAATGTGTAGCATTCGCCAATTTCTCTTGTCCGTAGATTTCCGGCAATGTAGAACTGGCAAAATCTTTGTAGGTTTTTAGTTTGCTGTTTAAAACTGGAGTTTGCTCAGAAGAACATTGTTTTCCTCGCACAGGAAGTAATTCGCCCGTTTTTGATACTTTACTCAACGCCATGTCAAAGGAAGTATTCTGATCTAAATTCCCAGCGTAAATATGCAATGGTTTTTCTTTTGTTGGATGATACTTATTGTTCGTTCCCCAATTTCCTATAATGTAATCGTTATCACCATCGTTATCAATATCCGCTTCCGTAATGCATTGATACCAACCACTTGTATTGCTAAGTTCAGAAAGATTCTTTTTGCTGAATTTCCCATCGTTATTTTCAAAAATGGTAATTGGCATCCATTCGCCAACTACAATTAAATCTAAATCGCCATCTGCATCGTAATCAGAGAAAAGTGCATCATTGACTAACTGTAATTCTGAGATTTCAGAAATTACGCTATCATTCGTGTTTATAAACTTTCCGTTTTCGTTCTTTAGCAAGTATGATGTTTCTGCAAGTGGATATTTTCCATGAGTTGTGCTTCCGCCAATAAAAATATCGATGTCGCCATCATTGTCATAATCTCCATGAGCAATCCCTTTTGTATTTGCTCGAATTTTAGGCAAACGATTGGATTTTTTATAATTCCCTTTTCCATCATTTATATACAATCGATCTTGTAACAACGCACTATTTTCTTCATTTTCATATCCTCCAGAAGTTACATACAAATCTGGATCTTTATCGTTGTCAACATCAATAAATCGTGCATTGGTATCTTCATATTTTTTGTCGCCTTCAAATAATTTTTGACTTTTCTCAGTAAAAGTTCCATCGTTTTGTTGAACATATAATTTCCCTGAAGTTCCTGTTGCATTTCCCACAAAGAAATCATCTAAACCATCATTATTCACATCAGCCACTGCTAAAGGATTTCCTTTTTCAGACTGCTTTTGCGGTAAGAGCACTTGCAAATCAAAATCGTTAAACTCATTTTCTTTGTGAACATATTCAATTCCTAAATCCGTAGGATGAATCGTTTCAAATAATGCTGTTAAATTTGAATTTTCTGCTTTTTCTTGAGTTGCATTTTTATAATCTAGCGTAATTGTTTTGCCTGTTTTTACATTAGAAAGCAATTGTTTTTTACCGTTTGACCAACGAACTGTAACACTATCTATTTGTGTGATTTCGCCCAAACCAAAATGCAATTTATTTGTGACTGACGATTGAAAACCTCTACTTACCAACAATGTTTTAGATTGCTGTAATCCGTCAGCATACACATTAACTGTAGTTCCAATTCCGTTTTTATTTTGAGCAGTTCCGACAAGAGAAAAAGTAACGGAGTTTCCTTCTGAATGATTTTTGTAAATCTGTGCTTCCGCAGATTGATTATTGGTGATGATATCTAAATCGCCATCATTGTCCAAATCGGCATACACTGCGCCACTAGAATTCACTTTGGAATCAAAACCCCAATCTTTTGTTTTGTTGGAAAAAGTAAGATCTTGATTGTTTTGAAAAATATAATTGTTTAATGTGTTTGAAGGCATCATATTGATCGCTTCTTCTAAAGACACTTTCTTTCGATTTTGAATATTAGTCTTCATTTTATTTCTAAAATCCTGATTGGAAAGATCGTGCTCAATTCCATTGGTCACAAATACATCATTGAATCCGTCATTATCAAAATCGGCAATTAATGGCGCCCAACTCCAATCGGTTTTTGCAATGCCCGATAATTGTCCTATTTCGCTGTACGTTCCATCACCATTATTGAGTTGTAACATATTAGACATGTATTGATGGTGATAACCCGCATTGACAACAGCATGGAAGTTTTCCGTGCTCATCGTTGCCATGTTTTCTTTGCTTCGTACATGATCTTCGGCTAACATATCTAAAACAATCAAATCGGGTTGTAAATCGTTGTTGATATCAGCAAAATCCGATCCCATACTATTTGCAGAAATGTGTTTGAAACGGTCTAAAATTTCATCTTTAAAAGTTCCATCACCTTGATTTATATATAGAAAATCAGGTTCTAAAAAGTCGTTAGCTACATAAATATCTGGAAGATTGTCATTGTTAAAATCACCTATAGAAGCACTCAATCCCCAAGCTTTGTTTTCAATACCAGCAATTTTGGTCACATTCGTAAAACGTTTTCCGTCATTTCTAAATAATTGATCTGAATTGTACGGTTCTTTTCGTTGTTGAATTCGCGGATCAATGTTGGTATTATTCTGAAAGTCAAAACGATGATTTACTAAGTACAAATCTAAATCGCCATCTAAATCATAATCAAAAAAATAGGCTTGTGTAGAAAATCCAAAATGATCAATTCCGTATGCCGCAGCACTTTCCTTAAAAGTATTGTTCTTTTGATTGATGTATAATTTGTTCTTTCGAGGATTGTGATTTTTTAAAGATCCCGATTTACATACATAAATATCTAACCAACCATCATTATTAATATCAATCATGGTAACGCCAGTTGTCCAACCATTTTCATCAGACACTTTTGCTTTCTTAGTAATATCTTCAAATGCAAAATCGCCTTTATTTAAGTACAACGCATTGCTTCCTTGATTAGAAGAAAAATACACATCATCCAATCCGTCATTATTAATATCTCCTACAGCAATTCCGCCACCATTATAAATGTATGAATAGTTTAAAAAGTTAAAATAAAGATTCTCTTTTACCTCATTTTTAAAATGAACATTTGTGTGTTCGTTGTTTATCAAACTAAATAATGTGTCGCTTTTTTCTGCTGTTTTTTTAGCACAACCAATACCTAAAAAAAGTATCGCGAAGTAAAAGATTTTATGTTGCTTTAAAAATATCATTTCAGAGGATTTATTTAGTATTAGGATGTTTCTATTTTAATATGAGTTCAATTTAATTTTACAACTTTTGACTTTCAATGTTTTAACAAAATGTCAAATCGAGCGCAGTCGAGATTCAATAAAAATGATCGTTTTCTTTAGCTTCTCGACTGCGCTCGAAGTGACAAGAGTTGATCTTATTTGGTTGTGATTATATTACCGACTTCTTACGTCGAACTCACGTTATTTTATTACTATCATTCCAGTCTAAGCTTTTATAATGCGTTGCCAGATAGTTTTTAACAATAGAAATATCTTCTTTAGCCGTTAAATCGGGAACATGTTCAGAAAAAGGAATGCCTTCAACTGTATTTGGATGCTCTTTAATCATGTTTAGCAAAGCAGTTGGCAATTCTTTTTCGTTTCTATCCAGATGAACAGGGCAATTCTTTAGATAGTCAAAAAAAATAGCTCCTTTAAATTTAAAGATATTCATGCTCACTCTCAATACGCCAGAAGCATCTTTGTAATCATCAACTTCATCTAAGGAAGGTTTTTCTATAATACCTACTAATTGATTTTTTGCATTTAACTTAGCTAAGGCAAAGCGTGCAACTCTTTCCAGAGAAAATTCCAAAGCATCTCTATCATATCCAACAAAAGCATGATCGCTCGTTGTTTTTCGTAATGCTAAAAATGCATTTGATGAATATAAATTATCACTATTACAAACCGTATAATATTGTGTGTTCAACTCAGGATATTGTGTCACGGCTTGATATACGGCATCTGCAGTGCCAAAAGGTTTTGTTCGACCTTGCGGAATATGTTGTGTAGCAAAGGAAATGTTAAGCCCATGAAAAGCATTGTTTTTTTCCTTACTTCCATAGAATTGTTTAAATAATTCACTTTGTTTTCCAACAACAATATAGATGTTTTTATATCCAGCCGACTTTGCATTGTACAATAAATAATCGAGTATTGGTCGTCCATCAGGATTTACACTGATAAGACTTTTACTTCGTTGATTGGCTTCCGCGATTTCTTGTTCACTTACACTTTTTAGTGTCGTTTGCTTTTTCATTCTTGAAGAAGCGCCTCCAGCCAATATGATTAAATTTGTATGCATTTAGTTGTTTGTACTCGTTATACGATTCTAGCTCCAGTATCTATAGATACTAAATACGCGTCTACAGCTCCCGCATTTTTGATGCTGTCAATTACCTGTTGTTCTTTTCCTTCAGGAGCCAAAGCTACAATGCTTCCACCTTTTCCAGAACCTACTATTTTTGCTCCTAAAGCGCCATTTGCTAATGCAGCATCAATCATATCGTCAATTCTTGGAACTGTAATGTGTAATAAGTCTCTTAAAATTTCATGGTGTTGATACATTAAATGACCTATTGCTGTATAATCTAATTCGTCTTTTCGAAATTCAGTCAATGCTTTTCGCGTAATCAAATAATTTAAAACTGCTGCACGGAAATACGGTTGTAAATCTGTTGTTAAATAGTTTTCATAGGTTTTTAAATCATTTTTTTTGATGCTTCTTATATCAAAATTCCCTTCAAATTCTTTTACCTTTTCAATAGATAGTATAGCGTTTTCTTTTAATTCTTTTAGCGTTCCCAAAGTGTCTTTAGGAATACCAGATTCACCAATGATGAGTCCTGGTAATTTTTTAGGAATGGTTTCGTATGCTGAACTTTCGTCTGTTTCCAAGTATATAATATTGCCCAAGCTAATACTATATTGATCCATTTTTCCACCAGATGATTTTTGCTCAACCACTTCTGCCTCGTACGCAATTTGAGCAATAAACTCTTGCGTTACTTTTTCATTACATCCAAAAGCTTCTAGTAAAAATTGCACCCAAGCTACCACAACTGCTGATGAACTTGAAAGTCCTGCGTTTATCGGAATTGTTCCCGTAATGGTAATGTCGTATCCTTTTGTTGGAATACAGTTATATGTTTGTAAAACTTTTAAAACCGCTAAAAAATGATCTCCAATGATGTCTGTATGTTCGTTTACGGCATCAATTTGTATGGTTCTTTGTTCGTCAATATCTGGTTTGGATATATTGAAACTTGCTGAATTGTTTTCAACAGCTACTAATTTTATGAATTTGTCAATTGCACAAGCAATAACTGGCAAACCTAAGTAATCTTGATGATCGCCAAAAAGGCAGGTTCTTCCAGAAGCTAATGATATTATTTCCTTCATTAGTACGTATTTTTAATCCAATTGTATGGTGTGCGTTTTACCCACATACCTCTCGTGAAATCTGGGAAATCTTGTGGTGCGCCATTGTTTTCAATAGACGCTTCCGAAAGTGGAGTAATGGCACTCCAAGCTGCAGCATCATACGCATCTAATGGTGGTGCAATGTTTTCTTTGGCAGATTCAACAAAAGCATTCAACACAAAAAAGTCCATTCCGCCATGGCCAGAACCAGCAGCATATTCACCATATTTTTGCCATAATGGATGATCGTACTTTTTAAGCCATTCGTCAGCAGCATCCCAACGATGCGGATCTGATTTTCCTTCTATATATATTCTGTTTCCATCAACTTCCCACAAACCATTTGCGCCTTGCACTCTAAAACCTAATGAATATGGTCTTGGCAAGTTACAATCGTGGGTTACAATGATGGTTTCTCCTTTTGCTGTTTCAATCGTTGTGGTAATGACATCACCTTGCTTAAATTTTACTTTTGCATTTGGATGATCTTCTCCTCCATGTTTTACAATATAATTATGAAGTCCAATAGCTTTTGAAGCATTTGACGTTAAGGAAACAAAACGATTTCCTCTGTTTATATCGCACATGGTTGCCATTGGTCCAACTCCGTGCGTAGGATATACATCACCATTTCTTAATACAGAATGTTGCGTACGCCATTTGGATTCTGAGATTCCTTTTTCACCAAATTCGACTCCTTTTCCATACGGAGTTTTTCCATCATTCAGTTTTACAAAGCGTAAATCATGTTGGTAACCACATCTAAAATGTACCAATTCACCAAAAACATTTTGTCGCACCATATTCAGTACAGCCATTACATCGCGGCGGTAATTTACATTTTCAAGAATCATTAAATGAGAACCTGTAGCTTCATGCGTATTTACCAAATCCCAACATTCTTCTAGTGTGTTGGCGGCAGATACTTCTAAACCTGTATATTTTCCAGCTTTCATGGAATCAACAGCCATTTTGGTATGCCACAACCAAGGTGTTGATATGATAACAGCGTCTACTTCTTTTAGGTCTAATAAATTTCTATAATCATGGTCAGATTTCCCAAAGACTTTTGGTTTTTTATAACCTGCTTCTTCAATCTTTTTTAAGGCAATTTCTATTCGTTTAGGATCTATGTCGCAAATGGCAGTTACTTCAATATCCTTTCGTTGCAAAGAGTTATTTAAGTGATTCGTTCCTCTAAGTCCAACGCCAATAAAGGCTAGTTTTAATTTTTGCTTGTTTGTATTTATTATAGATCCAAAAGCAATGTTCGGAACTACAGATATACCTACTCCAGCAGCAGCTACTTTTTTTATGAAATTTCTTCTCGATTTCATCCTGTTTTTTTTGGTTTGGTTAAGATGTCTATAAAACTAGGAAATTATATGAGAAGTTTGAAACTGTTATAGAAAAACTACTCTTTTATAAATTTCCAAGATGAGTTACTATTTTGAGTATATAACTTCATAAAGTATATACCACTTCCTAATTCATTTATAGTTATCACTTCTAATTCATTCTTTTTTGTAAGCACCAATTTTCCATTGACATCAAATATTTCGATGTTGATTACTGGATTGGATGTGTTTTTTATATGGATTTCATTTTTTACTGGATTCGGATAGATTTCTATCTTATCAATTGTAGGATCAGAAATGCTTAAAGCCGTAATACTTATTGTTTTGGTATACGTATGTTCTACACCACATTTTGTTACCGTAAGCGTTACTTGATAGTCACCAATTGCAGCATACGTATGTACTGGATTTTCTTGTGTTGAAGAGTTAGTATCTCCAAAGTTCCAAGTTACATTTTCATAGTCATTTTCTGAGGCAAATGTTACTTCATCAATATTTGTAACATGATTGAAATATGCTGTAAAATCCCAAGCATTTAAATCATCAAAAACAATTGTTTTAGCAGCCAATTTTATAGCGTTTGCAGTCGTTATTGGCAAAGATGAATTCCACGTAATTAGAGTTGGATCTTTTTTGAAAATCATGGTGTAAAATGCACATGCCGCTGCATACGAACCTGCAAGCGAAGGATGAGAACCATCTCCAGTATACAAATCAATATTTGGTACATTGGTGCGTAAATAACGCCAAACAGCTCCCACAGGAGATACTTGTGCATTGTTTTGCTCTGCCATAAGAATATAGGTTGCTCTAATTGCATCATCCATACCTTCATACGTACAAACCCACGGAATAGCAGCACAGTTGTTTGCATCGCCATTTTCTCGTCCCCAAGTCATATAAAATAGAGGTAGGGTACAGGCATTATTTGTTCGGATGGTATTAATTAAAGATGCTGCATGCGGATACAATTCAACCTCCATTTGCGATTGTTCCCAAGAAGTTTCCTGACTTTGCGCTTGTAAGGCTACAAAATCCCAATTATTTGCATTGATTTTGTTAATCGTTGTAGTATTAGAAACATGATTCATAAACCGATAACCGCCAGGCGTATTAGAATCATACGTAAGTGTATTGCCAGTACTAGTTGCCATACTACTTATCATTGAAGGTAAATTATTGGATGCGGTATAACTGTTTCCTAAGAATAATACTTTTTTAGTGTCTTGCGCTAGTAGCACACAAGAAAATAAAATAGCTATGATATATAGTAGGCTTCTTTTTGTCATTTGTGGTGGTTTGCTAATAAAACACTTATCTAAGTTTTTATCCTACCAATATTTGAAAAAAAATCAATGTAGTTCTACATGAAAATTATCTTCTCTTAAGTGATGAATTAAGTTTTCCATAGGTCTTCTCACAAAGCTAGTTGCTAGTAAACCTTTTTTAGCTAATTCATTATTTATAAAATCTTTTCCATGATATGCTATAGAACCTACAAAATGCAGTGGAACTGTTTTTAGTTCGTCACGGTATTGTAAAATGTGATTTTCAATAAATTTAGCCATTCCTTTTGCAAGCAACTTTTTAATGTATGCGTATTCTTTGTTTTCAAACATGAATTTTGCAAATTCAGCTAAGTATTTATTGGGTGTAGCAGATTTGTAGAGCTTATCAATAACTTTCTTTTCTTTTAGATTGAATGTCGCTTCAAACGAAAGCCGCAGTTCTTCAGGCATTTTTTTATAGAAATAACCTCTTAATAGTTTCTTCCCAAAATAATTTCCGCTTCCTTCATCCATCACCATATAACCTAACGAAGGTATTTTTGAGTGCGTAGTGTGTCCATCAAAATAACAACAATTAGAACCTGTGCCAAGTATGCAGACAACTGCAGGCTCATTGGTAGTAGCCCAAACGGCAGCCATAATATCTTCTCGTACGATAGCTGTAGCGTTTTTAAAAAATGCATTTAAAATATCTTCAACTTTATCCTGATTTTTTTTAGTACCGCAACCAGCTCCAAAGAAACAAACAGAAGTAACTTTGTCTTTATATGCAACTAATTTTGAGTTTTCTGTGATGATTTTTTGTAATTCCTTTTTACTTAAAATAACAGGATTTAGTCCTTCCGTTCTAATTCGTAAAGGTTGCTTTTCTTTATTTTCATATAAAATCCAATCACATTTTGTAGAACCGCTGTCTGCTATTAATACCATTTTTTTAGTTTTAGGAAATTTTTGCTAATGAATTATAGACAGACATGATTTCGTCAATCTTATCAATGCCTTTTTGAAGCACTTTACTTTTTAGATGAATTTCAGCGATCACAGGAGTGTCATTTTCTGTATCACTTTTAATGTGAAATTTTCCTTCCGGGAAAAAAACATGCAGTCCATTTGATTCATCTTGTAAGTACAAGTCAAATTCGCCACTTACCCAATTTATAAACTTGTGATAACGCTTCGATGAAGAGAACGTAGTTTTACGAATCAATTGATGATAAGGACTTGCAAAAGATATGTTTGTTTCGTTATCCACTTTTTAGTTGTTTTAAGCACTTAAATTTAGTTGCTCGTTTTCAATTTTTCTCAATAATTTTTTCACACAATTCTGTCCAGTTTTGAATCCGTCTTTTTCTGAATCAGGATTGTTTTTCTGAACCAAGTTTGAAGAAAATTTGATGTTATTTTTTATATAGACTACAGGCAATCCTCTTTTAGTAACACTTTGAATATGAGCTACTTTTTTTGATGCAACGGTTTCTTTTATGGAAGAAAAAATCAATCCGTCAATAATATTGCTTTCAGATAATAGCTTGGTATACGCAATCTCTTTTTTGTAGTCATTACACGATTGATACACCATTATTTTGTAATCGTTTTTAGAGGATTCTTCCGTAATTCCAATTAGAGATTCTAAGAAGAATGCGTCTTTTAAATCTGGTAAAATTACACCTAATATTAAGCTTCTTTTATTTCGCAAAGCCGTCGCAATAATATTCGGTTTGTAGTTGAGCGATTTTGCCACTTCGTGTACTTTATTTTTTGTAGCATCACTTATTTCTGGGCTATCGTTTAACGCTTTTGAAACTGTAGAAATAGACAACTCTAAGATAGTTGCCATATCTTTTAATGTAACGTTTATTGGTTTTTTACTTGAGTTGAACATCTTTTTGTTATTTAGTAAGATAGTTTGCTTCACAGAAAAATAGTAGCTTCTCTAAGGAATCTACAATAGCCAATTCTGTGTCTGCAAATGGCTCTCTAAGTTGTGTTATATAATTTTTACATACACTAAATTCTTCTTGTGTAATTTTTTTAGTTTGAAGTGATCTTTGTAGCGATTTTGAAATTTCCGCTAAGTTTTTAGATAAAGCCGCTAAAGGTTGTACAATTGGATTTTTTGAAATTTTAGTAAACGAAACATGATTACGACTCCATTTTTCTAAATAATAGCTAATTTTACCGTAGCTACGATTACTTTTATTATCTATAAATTGCGATGCATTTTTATTAAAAATAAGTGCATCTTTTGCATCGGCAGTACAGGCATCAGCAAATAGTGTAAAAGGAGAAAAAGATTTGTATTCTGTACCACCTTCGTTTCGTGAATAAATCTTTAAAGGTTCGCAAATGTTTGATAGCGTAATTAATGAAGTAATATCTTGACCTTTAGCCATGTTTCGCAAAATAACATCTCTATTGCGAATGTGTGTAATTCCTAATTCTTCTAGTTGAAGATTTACGGCTGACATTCTTTGAAACATATTGTCAACATCATTTACTTCTTTGGCAGACCAATAACGTTCTGCAATGGCTGCTGTTCTTGGCCAAATTCTTGAATCTATTGTTAACGGAGTTACCAATTCACTCCACATCGTAGTTTCAGCACCTAAAATGCGTTTGCGTTCTTCTTTGGTTAATACTGCTTTTCCAATTGGATCAACGGTATAATGATGCTTTACAGAAAGCATTCGGTCAATATAATAGCCATTGGAAAGCACTGTGTTGTATCCTTTTTTTGCAGCTTCAATTAAGGTGCTACTTTTTAATCCTTCGTTTGTGCCTCTCCAAGAATGAATTACTGCTGTTGTAGGCATCGTAGGCGTCATAATTTCGTCCCAACCCATCAACTTTTTATCCAATTTCTTTAAGATTTTTTCCAATCGAATGTTGAAATACGTTTGTAAATCGTGATTCGTTTTTAAATCGTGTTTCTTTTTAAATTTTTGAATCTCTTTGTTTTCTGTCCAATGTTTTCCTGCGTTTTCATCGCCACCAATATGAAAGTATTCATCTGGAAATAACGGCGCAATTTCAGTGAACAGATTTTTTAAGAAAATGTATGTTTCTTCTTTTATTGGATTTAATGTCGGATCAAAAACACCTGCATATCTTTCGATGTTATTTTTATAACCGTCTTTACTGCCCAATTCTGGATATGCAGTTAGAAAAGCAGAAGCATGACCTGGTACATCAAATTCTGGAATGACTCTGATTCCTAAATTAGAAGCATATTGAACCACATCTTTTATTTGCGCTTGCGTATAGTATAAACCGTCTGAAGCGAGTTCATGTAGTTTTGGATATACTTTCGATTCCACTCTGAATCCTTGATCGTCCGTTAAATGCCAATGAAAAACATTCAATTTTACAGATGCCATTGCATCTAAATTTCGTTTTATAACACCTACAGGCTGAAAATGTCTGGCAACATCAATCATTAAACCTCTCCAAACAAATCGTGGTGCATCTTGAATTGTGACTCCAGGAAAGTAATATTCGGAAGTGTTATGTGTTGTTAATTGCAATAAGGTTTCAAGCGCTCTTAAAGCGCCAACATCTGTTTTTGCTTGTATAAGGATCTCATCATTTTTAATTTCTAACGTATACGATTCATTTTGATGAATTGTTAAGTCTGAAACCGTTTCAAAGTTAATTTTAATAGCAGCATTTTTACTTTCAACAGGAAAACCTGTGTCAATAAAAACGCCAGTTCTACCGGAAAGTCTTCTTAAAAATGTTGTTGCTGCTTTGTGTACTCTTTCTTTTGAATCGTCTCCAAGAATCGTAATAGTTAACGCTTCATTTATCTTGAATTTAGAATTATTTTCTTGGATTTCTTGAGGCCAAGGCATTAAGTTGTACTTCTCAGACAATGCGTTTTGAGAAGCTGCTAATTGACTAAAAAGTCCAGCGATTATGATGAGAACAATTCTATTCATTTTTTGAGTTTAATATATTTTTCTACAATGTGTCTGTCTAATCCAGCGGCTTCTACTTTTTCAATTCCCGATTGAATTAAAGTGTCTCCTTTAATTTCAATTGTAAAAGAGAATGGATGATTTTTTATGGCTTCTACAGCCGTAAAATTTAAGATCTCTGTATACGTATTGCCTTTTAATGTGTATGTACCTGCGCCACCATAAAAATTGGTAGTGCCTGTATTTTCTTGATTGAAAAAGGCAAAATGACTTTTATTTATGATTTTTATAAAAGTTGTATTCGATAGGTCTTTTAGTGTAATGGTGTCATTTTCTATAGTTTCTGCATACACCATTTTCCAAGTACCTTCTATATTGTTTGAATCTTCTTTTTTAGCACAATTACTAAGACTGAAAAGCATTAAAAAAAGAAGTGTTATTTTTTTCATTTTTTAAAAATGATATCGTTTAAAAGCTTCAATGGCAGCATAATCAGCTAATCCTAAATCATTATATTTTTTTGCTGTGAGTCTGTTTCTATCTTCAGCTCTCACCCAAAATTCTCTAGAATCTCCACCTTGAAACATGACTCCATCTTTTTGTGATTGATGGTAAAAGATAGCGTGACGCTTTTTTAGTATTTGATCTGGACTCATTGGTACAGCCATTTCTATTTCATACGATTCCCATTCATGCCATGCACCGCGATACAACCAAACCCAGCAATCGTCCATGTATTTGTTTGTTTTTAATTGCTCTAAGGCAATGAAAAGTGCATCTAAACATACTTTGTGTGTTCCATGCGGATCTGCTAAGTCTCCAGCAGCATAAATTTGATGCGGTTTTATTTCATCAATAATGTCTTTCATGATTTGGATATCAACAGGAGAAAGATTTCCTTTTTTGATGGTTCCAGTTTCATAAAAAGGAAGGTTTAAAAAGTGTACATTTTCATCATTTAACCCTACATATCTAGTTGCGGCAAGTGATTCACTTTTTCGAATAGCTCCTTTTAGCTTTCGTACATCCAATGAATCTATTTGGTCATTATCTTTTTTGGTTTTCAGAAAATTGATAATTCCGTTTACACTTAAAGAACTAGGTTCTAAATTTTTAGCGATTTCGGCAAATTTCAGCGTTTCTTCATCAGATACTGCAATATTTCCAGAGGTTTGATATGCAACATGCACATCGTGTCCTTGTTCTACCAATCTGTCAAACGTTCCGCCCATAGAAATGACATCATCATCAGGATGCGGACTAAAAATGATAATTCTTTTTTTGGCAGGAAATGCGCGTTCTGGCCTGTTAGAATCGTCGGCATTTGGTTTTCCTCCTGGCCAACCTGTAATGGTATGTTGTAGCTTATTGAACATTTTAATATTCATGTCGTACGCAGAACCTTCTTCTGTTAAAAGTCCAGACATTCCATTATCGTTATAATCTTTGTCTGTTAGTTTTAGAAAAGGTTTTTCGAGCAGTTCACTCAACCAAACAACAGCTTTTAATTTTAAGTCTTCTGTCCAAACACAAGAGGTTACTAACCAAGGTGTTTTTACACGTGTTAATTCGGCAGAAGCTTCTTTGTCTAATATAAATGTTGTGTTTTGATGTTGTTGTAAGTATGTAGCAGGAACATTGGCGCTTATTTGTCCTTCTATCGTTTCTTTTACAATATCACTTTTGTTAATTCCCCAAGCCAATAGAATGATTCTTTTAGCACTTAGCACAGTTCCAATTCCCATAGTAATGGCTTTTCTTGGAACATTGTCAATTCCTAAAAAAGAAGGTGCGGCATCTACACGTGTTATATGATCTAGTGTAATGATGCGTGTACCAGAATTTAAATGTGAACCTGGTTCGTTGAATCCGATATGTCCTGTTCTACCAATTCCAAGCAATTGAAAATCTAATCCGCCTACGTGTTTAATTTTTAGTTCATAATCAATACAATATTGGTATAAATCTTCGGCACTTACTTTTCCATTAGGAATGTTAACATTCTCAGGTAAAATATCTACATGATTAAAAAGGTGTTCATGCATAAAGTAATGATAGCTTTGAATATTACTTTTATCCATTGGATAGTATTCGTCAAGATTGAATGTGATTACATTTGCAAAACTTAACCCTTCTTCCTTGTGCATTCTCACAAGTTCTTCATATACTTTTATTGGAGAAGATCCAGTAGCTAATCCTAAAACACATGGTTTATTTAATAGCTCTTTTTCTCTGATTAACGAAGCAATTTCTTGTGCGACAAGAATAGACGCTTCATTAGAGGTTTCAAAAATAACATTGTGTATTTTTTCGAAACGTGTTTCTTCAAACTTTCCAGCTTTGGTATACGAAATGTTTTTATGATTTTCGAAATCGACTTCCATTTTATAGCCTTTCTTTTTTTTGAAATTAATGTGCAGGGTAAAACAACGAGAACTTTCGTTCTCGTTGTAATAAACTAATCAAACGTGAAATATGAGCGCGTTATATTTTTAGAAGTTGGATCCGCCTGTATCCCACCATAAACGCGTTCCACCATTGTCCGGACCACTTAAAAATCCTACGGCTATATCTACATTAGCGCTGTTGGTGTTTAGTTCATTTTGAACAAAATTGATTCTTCTTATTTGCGTATCTGTATCTATTGTTCCTCCACTGTTGTTTACAACTACAGGGTAAATTCTTGGATATCCAGTACGTCTAAATTCACTCCAAGCTTCTTGTCCATCAGGGAACATTGCAATCCATTTTTGAGTTATGATTTGCTCTAATTGTTCTTCATTTGTTCCGCCTGCGTTGTATGCTATTTTAACATCACTTCCGTAAGGAATGTTGTTTACAGCAAATAACGCATCTACAAAATCGTTTGGAGTACTTGTGTTGTCGGCTAAGTAATCTGATACACCAGAAACACCATGTTGTGTAAATGATGCAGTTACACCAGCTTCGTAACTTGCTTGTGCAGTACCAGCTCCAGCCCAACCTCTTAAGGCAGCTTCCGCTTTTAAGAAATGTACTTCTGATGCTGTCATCCAAGTGATTGTTTCACCATCTATAACACTTCCAATAGAAGCGTGGTCTAAGTATTGTGCTTTTGACTCAATATCGATTCCCATACGAATTCCTTTGTAGTCACCTGCAAGAGATTCATCGGCAGAAGGATTGAAGAATACATCGATTCTTCCGTCATTGTATCCTGTTAAGATAGATTCCATTTCTGCTCCCATTCGGATATCTCCCCAAGAACCGCTAATCACTGTAATAGGATGAGGGAAACCAGTAGAAACAACCATGTCTTCTGTTTCTAACAATCCAGCATTACTAGCTAAAGCTAATTCTCCTTGTGTTTTTGCTAGTGTTGGATTTATTTTTGAAACACGCATTGCTAATCGTAAACGCATACTATTTGCAAATTGTCTCCATTTAGCTATATCACCTGCGAAAGATGATTTGTCAAAAGGAATAAATTGTACATCTCCCACAAACGCATCTAATCCGTCGATAGCAGCTCCTAAGTCATTAAAAAATGCTTGGTACGCTGTTTCTTGAGAATCGTATTCTCCTGTAGTAGCAAAATCATCAAACTTCGTATAACGTATTGGTCCGTAAATGTCAGACACACGATGCATTGCTGTTACTTTTATAATGTTTGCTAAATGCACAAACTTGATCGCATTAGCGTCTCCAGATAATTCTACAGCATTTTTAATATTTAATGCTTGTGGCATTACGCTTCCATAGGCATCAGACCAAGGAAAACCATTCCATCCATCTACCAAAGCATAGGTCATGTTGTTTACATTTCCTGCAAATGGTGTTGGTGGCGTCATATAGCCAGAATATACATCTCCTAGAAGACCTTGTTGTAATTGATAGTTCCAAGCAGGAGTTGCATTAAATACATTTAAGAACATAGGTTGAAATTCGTTCCCTACGTTATTGTTCATTTGGGTTAAACTTTCTTCAGTTATCCCATTAGGATCTGTATTGATGTCTTGAAAGTCATCAGTACAGTTAGATAGACTCATCACCGCTAAAAAGGCGAATCCGTATTTTATAAATATTTTCTTCATTTTCTTAGAAATTTACATTAATGTTTAAACCTATGCTTCTTGTCGAAGGTTGACCATATATATCAACACCTTGTAATCCTATTCCTGTACTAGAAGCAATATTTGGATCAAACGGAGCATCTTTGTATATAAAGAAAAGGTTGGTTGCAATTACAGACAGGTTCACAGATTCAAAGAATTCACTTTTTACAGGAAGTCTATAGCTTAAAGATAATTCTCTTAAGCTAACATTTGTAGCGTCGTATACATATTCTCCTAATAAACCAGCTCTACCACCTGTTTTTGTGTAATAGTCTTGCGCAGTCATTTGAAGTTGATTTCCATTAGTGTCTACAACATTTATCATTCCTCCATTATTATTTCTAGCATCGGCAGTAGCTTGTGATACTCCGTAAAAATCATTTACAGCTTCAGTAACACTTACTACATCTCCACCAAATTTTCCATCAATTAAAAAGTTTAATGTTAAATCTTTGTATGTAAATGTATTGCTCCATCCTAATGTGAAGTCTGGTTGTGCATGTGCAATAGTTTCAAAGTCAGTAGCTTCAATAGTTAAGTTTCCACTTCCATCATCAGTAACTATAGGTAAACCAGCAGCGTTTCTCACTACAGAGCGACCACGAATACTACCAAAGTCTTCTCCTTCAATTAAAGAGTATCCATATCCATTTACTCCTGGACCTGTTAAGATTGCTTCTCCATTATCAAGTGATGGATGCACCGATACAACTTTGTTTTGGTTTGAAGCATAGTTTACGGTTGTATTCCAGTTAAAGTTATCGCTTTCATAAGGTTTTGCATTAATCACTAATTCGATACCTTTATTGGTAATTTCACCTGCATTTACTATGTTTTGTGTATATCCTTGTATGTTTGGCTGTGCAGCAATAAAGAATATTTGATTTTCTGTAGTAGAACTATAGTATGTAAAATCGATTCCTAATCTGTTTCCTAAAAATCTCCACTCAGTACCAATTTCAAAAGACTTTTGCTTTTCTGGCTCAAGAGTTTCTCCTTCTCTAGGTGCAAATGTTGCTTGATTGGCAGATCCTGTATTTCCAATTGTTCTTAAAGGAATTGTTGCATACGCTGGAATATCTTTACCAACTTCTGCATACGAAGCTCTAATTTTTGCAAAAGAAATAGATTCTGGCATTTCAAACATACTCGATAAAATACCTGTAACACCTACTGAAGGATAGAAGAAAGAACTTGATGCAGTATTTACTAGTGTTGAAGACCAGTCTGTTCTACCAGTTACATCTACGTATACCATATCTTTATATCCAATGTTAGCAGTTCCAAAAACAGATTGTACTTCTCTATTGGTTACGCTTTGCGATATATTATTTGTTTGAACAAAGTTTGCAATGGTAAATTCGTTAGGGAATCTTAATCCTCCGTTTGTTCCAGAATCTAACGTTATTCTGTCACCGATTGAATACTTAGTAAGACTTGTTCCTAAGGTTATTCCAAGATCAAAATCTTCTGATAATTCTTTCGTATAGTTACCAATTAAATCAACATATTGTTGTGTGTTTTCTGTTTTTTCAAGAATGTATCTTCCTGTGTCTGGCACAAAAGTTAAATCACTACCAGCATACATTCTTTTGTCGAACGTAAAGAATGATTTGTCAAAACTTCCTCTAGATTGTAACGAGAAATTTTCGCTTATTTGATACTTTACACTAACACTAGCTAAAACTCTTTGCGCAATATCTTTACTAGGATTACGGTGAATTAACCAATATGGGTTTTGTTGAATGTTTTCATCAAAAGAAGTAGCATACTGATCCATCATGTTTGTAGCAGTATTAAAATACTCAAACTGATTTTTATAATTATTTAAATCAATTCCTACTGGATTTAGGTATAAACCTGTTAGTGGGTTAGAGTATAATCCGTTAGTTGGTCTATTCCAAATTCTTTGATCTGACAAGTTAATATTAGCTGACACTTGAATTTTGTCGTCTAAGAAACTTGCTGTTTCACGTATGTTAAGTACGTTTCTGTTAAATCTATTTCCAGGCATTACTCCACCAGCATTTGTATTTGCAAATGAAAAATATGTTTGCGCTTTTTTGTTTCCTGCGCTTAACGCTATAGATTGAATTGAAGTTACTCCTGTATCAAAAAAGTCATCAACAGTATTTGACAATCCACCAGCTTTAGCTCCCCAAGATTTAGGGTCAGTAACTCTTCCGTTTTCTGCTATTGGTTGTCCTACAGATAATGATTGATATTCTGTTTGCAATTCCGGTAACGAAACAACATTATCAATAGTAAGCGTTGAGCTGTAGTTTACTTTAAGCTTTCCTTCTTTTCCTGTTTTTGTAGTAATAAGAATAACACCATTGGCTCCTTGACTACCATATAGGGCAGCTGCAGAAGCTCCTTTTAATACAGAAATACTTTCTACATCATCTGGATTTATGAGCGAAGTAATGTCTCCACCATCTCTATTTCCAGTTTGACTACCAAAAATATCACCTCCAGGTTGCGCACCGTTACCATTGTTTAGCATTGGTACACCATCAATTACATACAAAGGATCATTATTTGTTGTAGAAGAATTACCTCTTAATACAACCTTAGTAGATCCTCCTACACCTGAAGAACTTCTAGTAATTGCTAGTCCAGCTGTTTTTCCCGATAAACTGTTAATAGGGTTTGTTTGTTTAACTCTCGTTAAATCATCTCCTTTTACATCTTGGGCAGCGTACGTAAGTGTTTTTCTTTCTTTCTTAATACCAAGAGCAGTTACAATAACTGCATCTAATGCTTCTTGATCATCCTCAAGTTGAACGTCAATGACATTTGAATTGAGTACCGGCACTTTCTTGGTAGTCATTCCTAAAAAAGAAAATGTTAAGACATCTCCAGGAGACGCTACGATAGAATACTTTCCATCGAAATCTGTTTGTGTTCCTTTTGTGGTTCCTTCTATTGATATATTTACGCTAGGAATAGGTAGATTATCTGTTTTTGAAGTTACTGTACCTTTAATTTCTCTTTCCTGTGCAAAAGAATATTGCATGGATAATAGGAAAAAAGAAAACAAAAATAACACTCGTAAATTTTGTTTCATAATGTTGGTTATTTACAATTTAATGACCCCAAAGTATTTCAATCAAAATTTATTTGGAAAAAAAATATATAAACAACATTATTTTACACATAGACGACAATGAATTGAAGATAAACGATTTTTTAAAAATAAAGAATAATCAATTTTATTGTTAATTAATTATTATATCGTTAAAATTGCTGTATAGAATTGATAATTTAATAGTAGTAAAATTAGAAAAACGTGCTTAAATCCATCTTTAAAGAAGGTTCAAATCATACCATACCACGAAAATATCACATCGGGTTTTGGGTAGGATATTTTGTGCTTAATTTTATTAGATGGGGAAGTTATTATCAAGATTATTGGTATTCGTTCAAGTCTAACTTACTAACCGTTTCTATTGGAGCTGTGTTGGTATATGTCAATATTTATTTCTTATTCCCAAAATTTATTTTAAACAAAAAGTACGCGAGTTATATTATATATTTTTTTATTACGCTAAGTATTTTTTATGTGATACGAACCGAGTTGATTTATGCGTTAATTAATGAAAATGTTTGGCCTGAATCAGAAACACCGCAAAATGCATACTCTTTTAATCATATCATTGTAGTTTTTATGATAGGGATTTATGATGTAGCACTTGTTACGATGTTAAAGCTGACTGCTGATTGGATTTTTGAGCGAAAAAGAACGGAACGATTAAAAGAAGTACAAATGAGAACTGAGTTGAATCTTTTAAAATCTCAAATTCAACCACATTTTTTCTTTAATACATTGAATAGTTTGTATGCTTTGGCTATTGATAAATCTGAAGATACGCCTCGTGTGATTTTGAAATTATCTGACATGATGCAATATGCTTTATATGAGGTAAAAGGATCAAAAGTAGGTTTGTTAAAGGAAATAAATCATATCAATAATTATATAGATATTGAAAAGATGCGATTTAGTGATCGTATTGAATCTGATATGAATATTACAGGAAATATAGATGATGTTGAAATTCCTCCATTGCTGTTTTTATCATTTGTAGAAAATTGTTTTAAGCATGGTTTAAAAGGAATGGATGAAATTAATATTAATATATGTTTTGAAATTACCAAAGACAATTATTTAGAATTTAAACTTGCAAATAATTTTAATCCCAATGACACCGATCAAGAAAAAAATCACGGTATTGGAATTATGAATTCTAAAAGAAGGTTAACATTGTTGTATGACAATGATTTCGTTTTAAACACGGATATACGAGATAACACATATAATTTATTTTTAAAGATCCCAGTACTATGAAAATTAAGTGCGTTATAATAGATGATGAACATTTGGCAATTCAGGTTATAGAAAATCACCTAAAGAGTTTTGATCATGTTGAAATCGTTGATACCTTTAACAATCCGTTAAAGGCATATCCTATTTTAGAACAGGAGAAAATTGATGTGATTTTTTTAGATATTAATATGCCACAAATGACTGGCTTTAAGTTTATAGAAAATTTGAGTTATAAACCATTAATAATTATTACAACAGCGTATCGTGAATATGCTGTAAAAAGCTTTGAGCTAAATGTATTAGATTATCTTGTAAAACCAATTCCATTTGACAGATTCTTAAAAACAATCAATAAAGTATACCAACAAGTGTATATGAACAATGCAACTACAGATGTAGGTATGCAACAAGAGCCACATATTTTTTTAAAGGTTAATAAAAAATTAGTGAAAGTGAATTTCAATGATATTTTATTTGTCGAAAGCCTTAAAGATTATATCAAAGTGAATACGACACTTGGCGATTATGTTGTACATAAATCACTTTCGGCAATTACTGAAGAGTTGCCACAATCGAGCTTTTTAAGAATTCACCGATCCTATACAATTTCCATTAATAAAATAAGTGCTTTAGAAGGCAATACCGTTGAAATTTTAAACAAAAAAATTCCAATTGGTAGAAACTATCTTAAAATTACAAAACAGCGTATTTTCAATATTAATGATGATACTAAAAATTAACTAACATAACTTTTTATAATGTCTACTTTAAAAAAATCAACACTAGTTCCAATTTTAATCATTGCAGGTTTATTCTTTGTATTTGGTTTTGTGACTTGGATTAATGGCGCCTTAATTCCATATATGAAAACGATCAATGAGTTAACGGAATCTCAGTCTTATTTGGTTGCTTCAGCGTCTTATATTTCATTTGTCGTTATGGCATTACCAGCGTCTTATATTATTAAAAAAATAGGATTTAAAAGCGGAATGTCATTAGGTTTAATAATCATGGCTATTGGAGCATTGATTTTTGTGCCAGCAGCCAGTGCAAGAACCTATTGGATGTTTTTAGTCGCTATTTTTATTCAAGGAATTGGAATGACTTTATTACAAACAGCATCAAATCCATATATAACCATATTAGGACCTATAGAAAGTGGAGCCAAACGAATTGCTATTATGGGAATTGCCAATAAAGTAGCTGGTGCATTAGGTTCAGTTATTTTTGGAGCTATTTTATTAACTGGAATCGATGATGTAAAAGAAAAATTAACCACAATTAGTGAAGTAGAAAAAGACCAACTGTTAAATACGACTGCAGATGGTGTCGTAATGCCGTATGTTATTATGGCAATAGTGTTAGTTATACTAGGGATTTTAATTAGAAAAGCATCTTTACCTCATGTAGAAGCAGCTCCTATTGAAGAATCTAAAGATGGAGAAAAATCAAAAACGAGTATTTTTCAATTCCCACATTTATGGTTGGGCGTTTTAGCGTTGTTTGTATATGTTGGAGTAGAAGTTATAGCAGGTGATACAATTATTGCTTATGGTATTGCCTTAGATATTCCTACCGAACAAGCTAAATTCTTTACATTATTAACGCTCATGGCTATGGTATTTACCTATGCATTAGGAGTCTTTTTAATTCCAAAATATATAAGTCAGGCGTTTGCCCTAAAAGCCAGTGCAGTACTAGGGATTTTATTGTCGTTTGCTATTGTTTTTACTAGCGGATTTACTTCAGTTCTTCTGGTTGCTTCCTTAGGGTTTGCAAATGCATTAGTATGGCCAGCAGTTTGGCCTTTAGCATTAACAGGATTGGGGAAATTTACAAAAACTGCTTCGGCATTATTAATTATGGGAATTTCTGGTGGAGCTATTCTTCCACTTCTATATGGAGCTTTAGTAGATAGTAAAAAAGAACATCTTATTTCTAGCGGAGCTAATGAAATAGCAGCAACAGCAGAAGCTGCATCATACGGATATTGGGTATTACTTCCATGTTATGTTATCATATTATACTATGCTTTTTGGGGACATAAAGTAGGACTCAAAAAATCTTAATTTATTGGTCTGATGAAAAAGGAGAGAATAGCTTCCGTTGATATTTTAAGAGGAATTACCATTGTGGCAATGATTCTTGTAAATACACCTGGAACATGGTCTAATGTATATGGGTCTCTGCTACATGCAGAGTGGCATGGCTTAACACCAACAGACCTAATTTTTCCTTTCTTTTTATTCATTGTAGGAATTTCTATAGCATTTGCTTATAAAAACAAGCCGAAAACATTCTATACATACAATAAGATTTTTATTAGAAGTTTAAAGCTTATTGCATTAGGGTTATTTCTCAATGTATTCTTACCATATCTTCCGTTTATTACGGATATCGAAACGATGCGAATACCAGGAGTTTTACAACGGATTGGTATTGTATTTTGTGTTTCGGCAATACTATATCTTCACTTTAATTGGAAAGTTATCGTAGGATTGTCCATAGCTACATTACTATTATATTGGGCTTTTTTAGGGTTCCTCCCTTTTTCAGATGGAACATTGCCAACTTTTGACAGAGCGCCTAATAATTGGGTTAATTATGTAGATTTAAACATTTTAGGAGAACACATGTGGAAACCTGATTATGATCCTGAAGGCATACTAAGTACAATTCCTTCTGTAATCACATGTTTATTAGGAGTTTTAATTGGTAAAGTATTGATGAGTTATCAAAGCAGAAAAGAAATTTTACTTTTCATAATAGCTATTGGATTACTCATTATCGGATATATTTTTAGTTATTGGTTTCCTATAAACAAAGCACTGTGGAGTAGCAGTTTTGTAATAGTTACAGGTGGTTGGGCAGTTTTAATTTTATCAATAATTTATTTCATTACAGATGTACTACATATAAAATTTGGTGCAATCTTCAAATATGTTGGGATCAACGCAATTACCATTTATTTTTTATCCAGTTTTATCTCAAAATTCTTTTATTTGACGAAGGTTGGAGAAACCGAAAACATACATTCATATCTATACAATAACATATTTGTACATTCCTTTCTAAGTGCAGAAATGTCTTCTTTACTATATGCTTTAACAGTAGTGTTATTTTACTTATTATTAGGATATATTCTATTCAAAAAGAAAATCATTATTAAAGTGTAGCGTCAGTTTTTATATGTAGTAAATCTTTAATCTTGATAATCAGGACAGCCAAAACACCTCTTTTTTTCTGAGTCAAGTTGATAGGTGAGTGATATTTCATATACACCGCCAGTACGTCCAATTTGAGATGTGTTGAAATCATACGAAATTCCAAATCGGAAGTTGGTATATTGCAACCCAGTGAACGCATTCACTGAAGTCAACAAATGACTGTTTCCACTATTCTTGGACGGATTTGTCACTAAGGTAGATCCTAAAAAGAAGCGTCCTACCGAAAGTGAAGTTCCTAAGTCAAATCGACTAAACTGTCCTTGACGCATATAATTTCCTGTGAGTAATAGACGCGTCTCAAAAGTTAAAAAACTAACATCGATATAATCGGTTACAAGAAATTCATATCCTGCACTAATGGAAAAGAATGTTTCCAACGGAGCATTTCCACCTATTGTTAGTGAAATATTTGGTCTGTTTAAATGTTTTGCTGAAACGCCAATCCATGCATTTTCAGTATTAAACAATAATCCAGCAGAAATATCCCAAAAACCAATAGGACCATCATTATTAAAAAAAAGAGCATCAATAGAAGTAGGGCTAATTGTACTTGTTTGAATATTTATTTGATCCTCTAATAATAAGCCTTGGAACCCAATGTTTTTCCAACCGCGACCAACTTCTAACCCTGGACGGAAATACCAATCCTCTCCCAACTGTACTTGATATGCATAGTTGACATTTATTTGAGAAAATGTATATCCGCTTTGGCTTTCACGCTGATTTAAAAAACTAACACCAACACCACTATTTGCTTCAGAAAACCAAGTGCTTGCAAAACCATAATTCGTATCAACTCGGAAACCTAAAGCTGGCCATTGAGTTCTGTGTACAATTCCGAAATGCGTAGTTTCTAAAAATCCTGTAAATCCTGGATTTAAGGTTTGTGGTACTAAAAAATATTGCGTAAAAATAGGGTCTTGTGCTTTTATTTGCGGAACAAAGCATAAACCAATAATAAAAAGACATATTTTTAATTTCATACTCGAATTATAAGATTAGTGTAAGTGGTCCGCTTTCGCGAACAATTGTTCCAAAAAATGTTTTTGCGCTAAATGTGTAATAGTAGTTTCCGTTTTCTACAAACTCGTCTTTTACTTTTCCATCCCAACCTTGTACATCATCACCCGATTCGGAATAAATTAGACTTCCCCAAGTATCATAAATGTTTAGTTCCATAGAATTTAATCCAATAAAAACAGGCCTAAAAAAGTCGTTTAAACCATCTTCATTTGGCGTAAAAGCTGTTGGCATAATAAGTTTGTATCCTTTATCAATAAGTAACGTAATAACTTTTGTATACACACAACCTTCAGGAAACGTTACGGTTTGTACAACTGTATATGCGCCAGGAGAAGCGTATGAGTGCAATGGATTTTCTTCATTGGAAAAATTACCGTCACCAAAATCCCAAGAAATATTAGTATAATCGCCAGTAGTTGTATTCGTAAATTGTATTGGATCTATTTGAGAATAAATTCCATAGGTTTCAAAAGCTATAGAAGTAAGAGTGAATTCTGCATCGCTATATTCAGGAATATCTACTTCAAAAGTATAACTACTTATACAGCCTAAAGCATCTGTCGCTTCTAAAATAACAAGTCCGTTTTGCGAAGTACTCATCATTTCATTATTGACACCTGTAACCGTTCCGCTTGACCAGTTTAATGTAAACGGAGGTACACCGCCAGAAACTTGTGCAGTAAAGGTTTGACTCGCTGTGAAAGCGTTACAATTAACGATTGTTTCCGTATCTACATCAATTACGATTTCTGGTGGACGAATGATGCTATATGTATCAGTAGCTTCACAACCATTTGCATCCACGACTGTTACTAAATAATTTCCTGCAGTAATATCATCTAAATCTTCTGTCGTTTCACCATTTGACCAACTGACAGTAAATGGCTCAGATCCTCCAGAAATTATTAGGTTAATTGCACCTGAACTCGCATCATCACAATCCAAAGCATTGGTAATATTAGCAGATAATGTCAACTCAGCAGGTTCAACAATTATAAACGTTTCTGTAATAGTACACGGCGTTCCATCTACAATATTAATTGTATATACACCAGGACCTAAGTTATTACGTTCTACACCTGCATTAGGATCATCTGCCCAAGCAAAATTGATAGGATCTTGTCCACCTTGAAAGTTTAAGTTGATACTTCCATCATTTTCTCCAAAACAAGAAATTTGTTGCACAATAGGTTCAATAGTAAATATTGGAGGTTCATCAATTGTAACAGTTACAGAAGCGGTACAGTTATTACTATCGGTTACAGTAATTGTATAATCACCAGCTGATAAGTTATTTTGTACCATCCCTTCTCCAAAATTACTCCATTCAATTGTGTACGAGCCTGATCCGCCAGAAATATCTGTAATGGTGATAGAAGCATTGTTATCTCCGAAACACATAAGCTCCGTTGATTCAACAGAAATGACAATTTCATCAGGTTGAGTTAACAGAACACTAAGCGTATCATCACAACCATTTTCATCTGTCACTGTCAAATTATATGTTCCGCCTGCTAAATTGCTTATGTTTTGATCTGTGCTTGTATACCCATTTGGACCTGTCCAAGCATATGTATATTCAAATACGCCAGGAGCGGTTTCGGTTGGAGTTCCACCAGTTACATTAATATCAATAGCTCCCGAAGTTTCTCCAAAACATGCTACATTCGTCTGATTTAATAAAGAAGCCATCAATTCATTAGGTTCTGTAATTACAAATGATTGCGTTACTGGACCGCAGCCGTTGGCATCAGTCACTGTAAGCTCATAAGTGGCAGCGCTAAGGTTTGAAATGTCTTCATCCATAGAAAAAGCAATGCCATTTCTTGTCCAATTGTACACATAATTTTGAGTTCCGCCTAAAACTGTCACCGAAATTTCACCATCATTCGCTCCAAAACAACTAATAGAATTTTCACTATCAACGGTTAATACCAATTCATTAGGTTCTGTAATAGTATAGGTTTCTGAAAAAGGGCAACCGCCTTCGTCTGTGACTGTTAAGGTATAATCACCAGGAATAAGGTTAGAAATGGTAGCATCACTAGAAGTAAATCCTCCAGGACCTGTCCAAGAAATGATATATGGATCTCCTGTTGTAAAAGGAACACCGCCAGAAATATTTGTAGCAATTTCACCATTATTTGCAGCAAAACAATCAATTTGAGTAATTGTGGTATTTGCAGAAATGGCAGGGTTTACAGTAACTACAATTGTGAATGTATTTCCATCACAAATTCCCGCAGTTGGAGTTACGGTATACGTAACAGTTGCGGATGAAGTAGTTGTATTTGTTAATGTTTGACTGATATTTGTTTGTGGTGTTGTTTCAGCACTTGCGCCTGTAATACTTCCCACAGGAGTAATTGTTGGTGCTGACCATGTATATGTCGTGTTTGTAGGAACAACATCTCCGTTAGCTGTATCGGGAATAATTGTAAAACTGTTGCCACTACAGATAGTTTCGGTAAAATTACTCACACTAGGAGTTTCATTTACAATAATTTCAGCCGTATTTGAAATGATTTCTGAACAACCACCAGAAGAAAACGTAATAACACAATAATAATACGTTGTTCCTTGCAAAGAAGTATTTGGCGTATAGGAATCAGAAGTTTCTCCAGCAATAGGAGTTCCTGTAGCAGTATCATCAACCGTATTAGAATACCATTGATATGTTGGTGTACCAACTCCATTGGAGTAACTTATACTTAACACATTTACCGTATCTGCAGTACATAATTCCTGCGATTGTGGCTGTGTGTCTATTTGTGGTCCAAGGTTTATAATAACCTCTGAAGGATTACTCGTAGCTGTACAACTTTCACCAGCCGCTTGTGAAACCACGCAGTAATAATACAATGTGCCTACTGTAGTAGTTGGAGGCGTAAAAGTAGCATTTGTTTCACCTGCAATAGCCGTTCCGCCACTAGTACTATTTGTGGTATTGCTAAACCATTGATATGTAAATGTTCCCAAACCGCCAGAAGCTTGCACTGTTAAATCTTGCGGAATGCTATTTTGACAAAGTGTTTGTGTTGCAATTGGTTGTAAATCAATCACAGGAGCATCAACAACTTCTACTTCTGCAACATCACTCACAACAGTGGAACAACCACTTCCTGTAAATGATAATTCTACATAATAGTAAAAAGTTCCTGCTGTTGTATATATTGGAGGAGTGTAATCAGCATTAGTAGCTCCAGCAATAGCCGTTCCACCAGTATTACTGTTTGTTGCGTTGCTAAACCATTGATAGGAAACGGTACCTGTTCCATCTATGAACGTTATTGATAATGGATTACTAATAGTACTTCCTACACATAAACTTTCTGTCGTTGTTGGTTGATCTGTAATAGTTGCATTCGGTGTTACAGTTACTAACGCAGTTTGAGAACTGAGTAAGGAACAGCCACCAGACGAAAATGTTATTTCACAATAGTAATAAATTTCGCCAACCATATCTGTTGGTGGTATATAATCAGCATTGGTTGCACCTGCAATTGGTGTTCCTCCTGTAGTACTGTCAATAGTATTGCTATACCATTGGTATTGAGGTGTGTCTGAAGTATTTCCTAAAGTAATGCTCAACGTGTTTGGTGTTCCATCTTGACAAACCGTACTTGGTTGTGGTTGCATGGTAACTTCTGGAGCAGCATTTAAAGTAATTTCTACTGTAAAAGGTGTTCCATCACAATTTCCAGCTGTAGGAACTACTGTATACGTAACTGTTGCCACAGCATTAGTAGTGTTTGTCAAAAATTGACTAATCTCTGTTTGTGGAGCAGTTTCAGCAGTTGCTCCAGTTACACTTCCCGCAGGAGAAACTACAGGTGTTGTCCAAGTATAAGTTGTATTAGTAGGAACAGTATCTCCATTGGTATTGTCAGGAGTTATTGTAAAATTAGTACCACTACAAAGTGTTTCAGTAAAATTGCTGATACTAGGCGTTTCATTAACGATAATTTCAGCAGTAACAGAAGTGACTTCTGGACAACCGCCCGAAGTAAATGTGATAATGCAGTAGTAATAAGTTGTTCCAACTGCAGAAACATCTGGCGTATATGAATCGGTTGTTTCTCCTGTAATGGAAGTTCCAGAAGTAGTATTATCTACAGTATTGGAATACCATTGATAGGTTGGTGTTCCGACACCATTTATATAACTTACCGTAAGCGTATTTACAGCATCTCCTAAGCATAAGTCTTGTGACTGCGGTTGAGAATCGATCAATGGCGCAGCATTTACAATAACCTCTGCGGAATTGCTAGTAACCGTACAACTTTCGCTTGCAGCTTGTGAAATTACACAATAATAATACAATGTGCCTACAGTCGTTGACGGTGGTGTATATGTAGCATTTGTTTCGCCTGCAATAGCAGTGCCGCCAGTAGTACTATTTGTGGTATTGCTAAACCATTGATAGGAAAATGCACCTAAACCTCCAGAAGCTTGTACTTCTAATATTTGTGATGCTGTATTTTGACATAGAGATTGTGTCGCCAATGGCTGTACATCAATAACAGGTAATGCTACCACAATAATTTCTGAAACATCGCTAACGATATCATCACAGCCACTTCCTGCAAAGGATAAAACTACATAATAATAGTAATTTCCGGCTGCGGTAAATATTGGTGGTGTATAATCGGAGTTAGTTGCACCTGCAATGGCAGTTCCGCCCGAATTACTATTTGTGGTATTGCTAAACCATTGATACGAAACAGTTCCCGTTCCATCTGTAAATGCAACGGATAGCGGGCTATCAATCGTACTTCCTACGCACAAACTTTGTGTGATAGTTGGTTGTGAAATAATACTTGCATTTGGAGTCACGACAACAGCTGCTGTCTGAGAGTTTAAAGAAGAACAGCCGCCAGATGTAAAAGTAATTTCACAATAGTAATATATAGTTCCTACAGTATCAGTTGGAGGTACATAATCTGCATTGGTAGCACCAGCAATTGGTGTTCCTCCAGTGTTACTATTTGTTGTGTTTGAAAACCATTGATATTGAGCAGAAACTCCCGAAGTAGCAACGCTTAACGTATTGGGTGTTCCGTTTTGACAAACTGTGCTAGATTGTGGTTGCGTGGTGATTTCTGGTGCTGGATTTACTGTAATGATAAAATCTACTGACGCGCCATCACAATCTCCAATAGAAGGTGTTACAGTATATGTCACTGTTCCTGATGCGGTATTGCTTGTAGTGATAACTTGCGAAGGAATTGTACTTGAAGCTCCAGATGGAATAAAACCACTAATTCCTGCCGTTGCCGTTGCCGTCCATGTATACGTAGTACTGGTACTGCTAGACATTAAGTTAATTTCAGTACTTGAAGCTCCGGAACAAATATCTTGCATTAAATCGGTGTTGGTAATTACAGGAACTTCTTGAATGGTAAATGTTTCCATAGCAACTTCTGAAACACCACAATCGTTGGTTACTTGTAATGAAATTGTATACGTTCCTGGCATAGGATAGTCAATAGTTCCAGGTGATTCTAAATTAGATGAAGTTGTATTTGCTCCTGGAAATAACCAAGAATATGTAACAGCGCCTGCATTATCAGTACAAGTTTCAATAATTGCGCTAGGATTGATTGTACTTGAATTACAAAGATCGGCTATAGGATTTATACTTACTGTAGGCGGTTGTTTTACAATCACTTGTTGCGAACTACTTTGGCTTCCACAAGTTTCATTGGTTCCAGTTAACTGAATTGTATACGTTCCAGGTGTTACAAAATTGAATGATGGATTTGGAGAAGTTGCTGAGGTACCATTGGTAAAACTCCAATCTTCAGGTGTAGTTCCACAAAAATCAGAAGCATACGTAACTTGCCATTCATAGGTTGGTGGAGTGCAACTTGTAGATTCGTCTGTGTTATTTGCAGTTGTCACTGCTAAAGGTGTACAACCGTTATCTGTACTTAAAGTAAATTGTGGATTTACAGGTTCTTCTACGCAGATGGTTTGTATTCTCGTATCTATTCCACATGAATTTGCTATTGTTTGTGTGATGGTATAAGTTCCTGAATCTAGAAAATTCACACATAAAATATCTGAGCCTGATTGCCAAAGACTAGGTTCTGTAGTGTCAAAATCATTTCCTAATATACCACTATCAATAGTAAATGTATTTGGAGAGATTTCCCAAACAAAATTTGGACTTGTATCACAGCTACCATCATTTTCATTAATTTCATTACCAATTGAGGTATTTTCAAAACAAACTTCAGTGGTATTACATACAGGATTGGCGGGTATTGTAAAATCTGCTTCTGGCGGCGTAACAACATAAATAGGACCAACGGTGACTTCTGTAACCCTACACAGATTTTCTGCTTCTATTGTAGCAGAAAATGAATTCGCATTTCCGTCACTATTTGTTCCACATGATGTCATATTAAATGTATGTGTTATTGAAGTTGGTGGCGGGTGACTTAGAGTTACTGGGGGTGAACCATCAGTAAATGTAATTGTATAAGTAGTTTCTGGAGTATTCAAGTCAGTACCTTGTATAGGAATAGTTATTGATCCTCCTTCGCATAATATTCCATCATTTCCTTCACTTCCAAATAAAACACCAGGATTAGAGCCTAAAAATACTGTATATTCACGAACAGTAGTACAACCATTGTTTCCTTCAATTGTATAAGTTAATGTATACGTTCCTATTGTGTACTCATGCATTTCTACATTCCAATTAGTTGCACTAAAAGGAGTACTGCCATCTCCCCAATCTATTGTATAATTTGCATTTAATGTAGATGATGTAGATGAAGTATTAGTAAAAGTAATTATAGAAGATGTTTCATCGCCACAAATACTAAATAAGGATTGTGCTTCAATAAAGCCCGTTCCAGCTAGACTAGCATCTGGACCTTCGGTAATATTTATTGTTACACTTTGTCCAGAAATCACTGCTGGCGTTGGATCAACTGCATCTTGTACCTGTGTCAAGGTATATGTAAAAGTGCCGCTAACCTGCGTATTAACATTTACCATAGCCGTATTTCCTGTAGAGGTAATCGTTAATGGTGCTCCTGTACCTATAGTATACGTAAATGTATATGGAGCAGTTCCTGCGGATCCTGTAAAGGTAATCACAGGCGAATCATTGTATTGGCATACAGTTGTAACATCCACACTAATGGTTGCATTAGGCATCATTGTGGAGTGTGTATTTTTAGCAATAGACGATGCAGTACTATCCGTTTGTACTGCAAAGCACGCCAATAATAGCACAAATAAGTATTTTTTCATCATAAGTAGGTTTTCTTGTGTCTAATTAACATCTAAATGTCCATTTTCAACATATTAAAAGTAACTAATATCTATTGGTTAATGTGAGAAATGCATTAAAAAATTATTAATAACCTGTTCATTTTCAAAATAATTCAATAAAACCCACTTATTTTTGTGGAATTCCGTATTTCGAGTAATTTTTACTGTTTCTTAATATGATTTGTGTATTTGTGCTAAATTAATGCAAGAAATATTGGGTAAAAACATCACAAAAGACGATTTTTTTATCACAATTTTTAAGGAAGTAAAAAGTCATATCATTTTTAGACAGTTAGTTTCACCTTTAAACCATCAATCAAGAAAATGAACACTAAAAACGAAAAACTATAGATAGCATTAGAAGTTTTTTTGAATCAAATAAATAATCTTAATATACAGAGAACGCATATATTTAATTAATAAACTTTATTTTAGTTTTTTTAATTGTAGATGCTTTCATGCCAAAAAAACTAAAACTCATACTCATCAACATTTCCATTCTCTTGATTGGAATTTTGCTTATTGAACTCTGCTTCGGCGGTTGGTTTAGTAATAGCAATCAGTTGAGTAACTTAGGAATCATCAAAGATGCCAAATTCGAATTCGACGTAAGTCATCTATACAACACCGATACTCCAACAGTTACGTATACAAGAGACAAATATGGTTTGCGTGGTGTTTCAACCTACAATCAACCAGAAAAAATAAATATACTCACGGTTGGTGGAAGCACGACCGATCAACGTTACTTAGACGATTCCCAAACATGGCAAGAAATCTTAGAAAAAACATATCGTGACAACGGGAAAGAAATCTACGTTTCCAACGCTGGTGTCGACGGGCAATCTACTTATGGGCATTTGAAAAGTACCGAAATTTGGTTTCCTAAAATTGAAAAACTCCAACCAGAAATTATCCTATTCTATGTCGGAATCAATGATTTTTACAGAGTCAATAGCGATTCCAAATACGATGACATTCAAGAATTGGAAAATAGTGGTGGATTCATGAGTCAACTCAAAGACAAATCGGTATTATACAATGTATATCGAAAGCTAAAAGGCATGCAAAAAGCGACTAAATTTGAAGTTGGACATCGCAAAATTGATTTTTCAAGAGTATCCTACACCAAAAATGAGTATGTAAGTGAAAAACTGCTAGAAATCTACGATGAAAAAAATCTAAAAGCATTCAAAGCACGCATCCAAAAGTTAATTGCGTACTCAAAAAGTATCAATGCAACGCCGATTTTTATCACACAACCAACATTACATTACAGAATTAGAAATGGAGTTGTGTATGGCACAGGCGCTACCAAATATCTAGAAGATACATATGGTTACAATGGCATTGGGTATTTAAAACTGCTCAACAAACTAAATGCAGCTATGAAAGAAGTTGCTGGGTTAAAACATATCATTGATCTTACAAATGACGAAGAGTGGAACGCGATAGATTTTTATGATTATTACCACAACACACCAACTGGTGCTAAAAAATTGGGTGCAAAAATCTATCAAAAACTGAATGAACTTGGCTTTGTAAAATAGCATGCAAATCTTCCTTTTGATCCGTTTTCATTTATTAAATTCGCTTTAATTTATGTACAAACATCTCATTACTCATTGGAAATGAACCAAAAAATTGAAACAATATTAAATGCTTTAAATGAAACTCCTAGATTGCTAGAAGAACTCATTACTGAAATTGATCCTGAATTATATAAAAAGAAAATTATACAAGGAAAATGGTCAATTCATGAACATGCAACTCATATTGGAGTTGGTGACATTTATGGATTTCAAAAAAGGCTTGAAGACTTTAAGAATAAAGAAAAACCGATTTTTGAGCCATTATCTGGAGATAGTTTTGATGAAGATTTCTTTATAAAATTGGACTTGGAAAAGACGATTGCTGATTTTTTTGAAATTCGACAAAAAACGATTGAATTAGCAAAAACATTCAATTCAAAAGACTGGAATAAGTTGGCTGTTCATCCAGAATATAAAACGTACACGCCATACATAATGCTAAGACATTTATTAATGCACGATCATAACCATTTGTATAAAATTGAAGATTTGGGGTTTGGAATCGGACATGTAAAATAGCGAAATTGTAAAAGGTTTTGGTATAAACCCAAAGACACTAACTTCATAATTTACACAGAAAACACATTTAAAATAAATATCTAAAAAAATATAGATACTTTTACCAAAACGAAAATGGTGAAGTGGATTCAACAAAAAAGTAACATTGCAATCGGAATTTTATTCCTGATTACCTTTGTTATTGTACTTCGAAATCCAGTCGAAATGTTTCCAGATTCTATAGGATATTTAAACATGCACATCATTCGTACGCCTGGATATCCATTGTTTTTACAACTCATACAAACCATTTTTGGAGATAATTACGAAATAGGAATTGTTATTTTTCAAATCTTATTGGGTTGTTTTAGCGTATATTATTTCATTCATAAATTACGATCAAACCAAGTATTAAATGAGTTTTTTAGCGTTTGTTTTGCATTTGTATTGCTCTTACCATTCATTTCAGGTTTAAAAATAGCCAACAACATTCTCACGGAATCCATTTCGTATTCCTTATACTTAATTCTAGTAGCAAAATTCATTTCGTTCTTCATCTCAAAACAAGTAAAAGAACTCTACTATACACTTCCAATTTTAGGATTATTACTCATCACACGATATCAATTTATATACCTAATTCCATTAGCCTTATTGATGATTTTCTGGATCAGCTATCAGCAAAAATCATTCAAAAAACACGCACTAATTATTGTATTATTTATAACGCTTCCGCTGATTGCTTCTTTGGCAGATAGAACCTATCACAAAGTAGTACACGGTCATTTTGTAAGTACACCTTGGACAGGAATGAACATGATTACGGCTGCTTTTTTTGTGTCAGATGCTGAAGATAAAACACTTTTTGAGTCTCCTTTAGAAAAAGAATTCTTTCAAAAAACACACTATCATTTGATGGAAGAAAACATGAATATCAATAATTTGGATTTGACTACATTTCACTCGCCTACACAGTTTTACATTGGGAAGTTTGCAGACATTACCATGGGACCTATTTTTAATAATGGGAAGGAAGTATTGAATGATTCGCTTACCAAAATAGAACGTTTTATCGAATTGGATAAAATGACAAGATGTATGGTAAAACCGTTAATTTGGGATAATTTTTCTAAATGGAAACGATTGTACATTCAAAATGCAATTCATGGTTTTGGCGGCATCAAATATGTGCTATTATACTTTTTAATTGCCTTATATAGTTTGGTAGCTTTACTAAAACGCGATCAAACAGAATACAAAATATTGGGACTTACTTCGTTACTTCTTATCGGAAATGTACTTATTGTTGCCATTGGAATGCACGCAGTAATTCGTTTTACTTTTTACAATGATTGGGTATTATTCCTCACTATTTTTGTATTATTGAATTCGCTTAACAAAAAACTGTATGAATCCTGAATTATCAATAGTGATGCCTTGTCTCAATGAAGCAGAGACATTGGAAATCTGTATCAAAAAAGCACAAGCATTTTTTGAAAAACACGATGTACACGGAGAAGTCGTTATTGCAGATAATGGAAGTACAGATGGTTCGCAAGCCATTGCTGAACGATTAAACGCACGTGTAGTTCCTGTAGCCGAAAAAGGATATGGAAACGCACTCAAAGGTGGAATTAAAGCCGCAAAGGGAACCTATGTGATCATGGGCGATGCTGATGATAGTTATGACTTTTCTAAGTTGGAATTATTTGTGGAAAAATTACGCGAAGGATATGACTTGGTGATGGGGAATCGTTTCAAAGGTGGCGTTAAAAAAGGAGCCATGCCGTTTTTGCATAAATATTTAGGGAATCCTGTGTTGTCGTTTATTGGAAGACTCTTTTTCAATATCAAAATTGGTGATTTTCATTGTGGATTGCGCGGATTTTCCAAAGAAGCATTTCACAAAATGAATTTGAATACAACGGGAATGGAATTTGCTTCAGAAATGATTGTAAAATCTAAACTCAACGGACTCACATTTGCTGAGGTTCCGACCATATTGCATCCTGATGGACGTTCGCGTCCGCCACATTTAAACACTTGGCGCGATGGTTGGCGACACTTACGTTTCTTACTACTATACAGTCCGAGATGGCTGTTTTTATATCCAGCATTTTTGTTGATTATTGTCGGAACAGTTTTATCTACTTTATTAATCATAAAACCAATCAATTTCAACGGAATCATCTTTGATGTACACACACTATTATATACGGCAGGCGCTGTTATTGTCGGGTTTCAATTTCTCATGTTTTATGGTTTAACCAAAATATTTGCTGTCGAAAACGGATTGCTGCCCAAAAGTGATCGCTATAGCAAACTCTTTAAAATCTTTACACTTGAAAAAGGACTCATTGTTGGTTTCTTGACTTTTGCCTTAGGAATCTATCTTAGTATTTCAGGGTTTTTAGATTGGAAAGCCACGAGTTTTAGTGATTTAAAACCTGCGGAAACACTGCGCACAATTGTTCCTGCGGTATTTACTATTATGTTAGGATTACAAATTATTCTCTTTAGTTTTTTCTTTAGTATTTTAGGATTGAAGCAAAATATTACTTCAAATCAAAAGAAGTAAATGTTATTTGATAAAAAATATTTAATCTATTTATACTAATTTACTTTGAAGTTTATTGTCTGTGTTCAGAAATAATGAACTAGCAAGCGAAATTGCGAAGCGTAGCTTCAAGCATGAAGCTTAGATAGTGAATGGTGCTTAGCAATTTCCTATACTCAGACTTGATTTTTTGGTTCGTTTTTTATCAAGAAAAAATGAGCGTTACTAAAATCGTAATTTGATATACTAAAGATAAATAGAGTATAAAAACACTAAAAGAAGTAGGATTCAAGTTAACCTGAGTTCGATTTGGCGTTTTTTGTTAAAAATTGAAAATATCAAGTCTTAATAACACTCACAAACTGATACTTTCCTTTAAAAATATACTTCACTAACGGAAGATGATTGTATAAATAAATAGGACAGATAGATTTAATTTCTTGAAGTTCTTCTGTATCTAAAATAGCCTGAAATCGTTTTTTTGAAAAATACCGTTTCGGAATCGAAACTCCGTAACCATAATTCCCAACAATATCTGCTAATTGCAGCAATGTTCTTGAGAAAAAGCTATATTCAAAATGATCTTTAATAATGATAAAATCGGCCACACGTTTGGCTTCTTGAAGTAGTCGATTCGTATTTTCTGCATCATGATGCAATACATCGCTGAACAAAACTATATGGTATGATTTATCAGCAAAAGGAAGTGTTTTTCCATCAAATTCAGAATAATTTTCCCAGTTTTTGGTGTTTGGATAAATATCAACGCCTGTACAAGAAATATTCGTTCCTTTCTCAGCCAACATATTCGTAATCGTCATATCGCCGCAACCAATATCTAACAAACGAATAGAATTTTCTTTATCAATAACTAAATCGTGAATTTCCTTTATAAAAAGCGCGCTCAAAATCTCAATTCGATTGCTATGTGAAGCATTTCGATGCAACTTGATTAAGAGCTTATCAAAGAAACTTTTTTTGTCTTTTGCTAACGGAGAACTCATGTATTATTTTGAAATGAGCAGTAAAGATAGGTAATATAACATGAATACTATTTAAAAATCAAAACTCCAATCGCACCATAAAATTCGGCGTTCTTCCGAGTGAGATCTTATCAATAGTACGCAATTGGAATTCGGCATTTTGAGTGTTTAAAATAACTCTGTAGTTTCTGTTTAAAATGTTCTTCTGATTGTAAACATTCAACAAAGAAACTCCAAAAGAAGCTTTTAAATCATTATTTTTAAAAGGCTTGAGTTCATACTTCGCAGAGAAATCCAATCGATGATACGGACTCAAACGTTCGCCATTTCTATCACTATATTGAATGGTGATGTTGTCTGCATTGTCGCCTGCTAAACCTGTAGCCAATGTATATGGACGCGAAGTTCGATAACGCCAACCTAATGATAATTCCAAATTTCCAAACTTTGCTGATTGTACAAAGGACAGATAATGACGAATATCAAAATTTCCTTCAAACGGATTGGTATTGTTCAAATTGTCAAACTGAAACTCGTTTCGCGTCAATGCATAACTCACTAAACTTGTAAAATTATAGAAGCGTTTTTTTACCAAAACATCCAAACCTGTAATGGTACTTTTACCAATAGAAAGTCCCGTGATTTCAATATCGAAACCACGTGTTAGCGATGTTAAGTTGTTTATTTTTTTATAATACGCTTCTGCATCAACACTCCAAGAATCATACTGAAAATTTCCGCCCAAACTCATTTGTTCACTGCGTAAAACAGGAATTGAAGTATCATCTGCGGCAACCCAAACCTGATTTTCCAATCCAAAACTTTGCGTTTCAAACTCTATAATCTGACTGATAAATTGATGTTGACGTTCCGCAGAAAATGTAGCAGTAAATTGTTCGTTCAACTTTTTAGAAATATGAATTCTTGGCTCAAAAAAGAAATCGTTGAGTTCGGTAGCATAACTTCCGCGAATACCTGTAAAAATGGTCCAATCATTCTTTTTCCAATGATGTTCGCCAAAAATAGCATGAATGGTATTTTTAGAATTTTCAGAAGTCACCAAAAAATCTGGATCAAAAACCACATCCGATTGCCTTCCAATTTTATAATCTAACTTGTTTGCAACCAATTCGTAACCGCCAATGAAACGATTTTCTTTATTTAAAGTATATGTAGCTTGCGTATGTACACCAATTTCAGAGATACTATTTTCTTTGATGTTTTCGTAATCGAACAAACTTGACAATAATTCTTCACCCAAATAGTCAAAATCATACTGGGAAGTCGTTAAGTTGAATTCTGTCGTCAAATTTGTATCCCAAGTTTGTTTCCATGAAATGCCAACTCCAACATTATTAATGGATAAATCATCATCTGTACGTTGATTAATTTCATCGAACTGCGACACAAAATCAAGTTCGTTTTTAGAAACAATTGAACTGATACTCAACTGACTATTTTTAGAAAGATCGGCAATGACCTTTGCTGTAAAATCAATAAAATAAAAGCTATTATTCGTTTGCGAAAGCACATCGCTGAACGTTCCTGTATTGTCTGTAATTTTAGTGTTTTGAAAAATTTGTTCTGAAAACTCATCAAAAGTAACGGTTTCAAACGCATCCGAATACGAACGACGCATGGAAGCAATGACAGCTACTTTTTTGCCGATAGGTTGTTGTACAAATGCATCTACATAAATCATATTTGCGCCCAACCCGACGATGGTTTTCTTCGGAATTTTGGAATGCGATTCAATATCAATAACGCCTGATATATGATTTCCATACCGTGCAGAAGCAGCATTTTTATAAATCTTTACATTCTCAATTAAATACGGATTAAAGGAAGAAATCATTCCAAAAAAATGATCGTATTGATACATTTTAATTCCGTCCCAAAGAATCAAATTTTGGTCAGGTGTTCCACCGCGAATATTCAATCCTGTAGAGGTTTCATCGGGACTTTGAATGCCAGGAATTAATTGTACACTCTGCAAAACATCAGGTTCTACAAAGCCAGGAAGCGTTTGAAAATCTTTCGGTATTGCTTCAATGGCGCCATCAATATTTTTAGAAAACCCTGTGGTCAAATATTCGGAAATTAAAACTTCATCCAAATCAATAGTACGTGCACTATTTTTTTTAGCTTTCTTTCTTTTTAGAATGTATGATGTTGCGGTAATCTTCTGAAAAACTAACTTTGTTTGTTGTGAAATGATAGCAAAAGTTTCTGTAAGTGTAGCGGGCATTTTTTTCAATGTAACTATTTTTCCTAGTACAATTTTTGAGTCATAAGAAATGCTCACTTCAAAGTGTTTTTCAACTGCAACCAGAACCGTTTTTAGCGGCGTATTTTTATAAGAAATTGCTTGCTCTTGTGAATGAACAGCGTAAAAACAAACAAGTAAAAGATATACCAGATATGTTCGTTTCATCTACTTTTTAGAAAGTGTCACAATGTTCGTATTCAATTTGTAATCAATATCCATGGCTTCAAAAACTGTTTTTAGCGCCACATCGAGATTGTTATTTACAAAACGACCTGTAAAGCGTTCTTGAGTGAAATTTTCTTTGTTTTTTATGGTGATTTGATATTGATTTTCTAGCGCGTCAATTACTTCCAATAGTGGCATTTCGGTAAACGAACTCAAACCAGACATCCAAGTTTCCTCCGTAGTATTGAACGTCCAGTTGGTTAGAGATGTATTATACGTTCTAACAGCTTTTCCTTTTGTTAGAATATGTGCGATTTTTTCAGAATTTATCACGTTTACTTTTCCAGAAAAACACTTCACTTCAAAGAAATTTTGGTTAGTATCTACATTAAATTCAGTTCCTAAAACGGCAACTGTTCCTTCATTTGTTATCACTGTAAAAGGTGAACCTTTAGTGACTTTAAAATATGCTTCACCGTCTAAATGAAGTGTGCGTTCTTTATTCCAAGTGTCCTCATCGTAATATAACGTTGATTTTGCATTTAACATGATTTTAGAACCATCGGGAAGGTTGATGGCGAGTTGTTTTCCAAAATCTGCTTGATAAGTAATAGTTGCATTTTTCAAGAAAAAGTACAATCCGAATAAAACAACCAAAACTGCCGCAGCTGCATACGCATAGCGGAAATTGAGTTTTCGTACTTTAGGTTTCGTTGCAATTTTTTCTTTGATTTTAGCCAACACAGCTTCATCATCATACGCAGGATCATTTAGTTTCTCTGTTGCGTTGATGATTTTAGCATAGGTTTTATAAGCTTCAGTTTGTTCAAAAGCATGCTTCTCAGCTGGAGATAATTCTCCACTAAGCCATTTTGCTAAATCAATTTCGTTATTTTCTTCACTATTCATGACTACTCACTTATATTACAGACAACTCAAAAGTTGCTTACCCTACCTTTTTTATATATCACCAATTTCTTTTCTGAGCACTTTTAATGCATTGTGCATGCGTTTCTCTACGGCTTTCTTTGAAATATCTAAAAATACTGCAATTTCACCATATGTCTTCTTATCAATTCTATTTAATAAAAACACTTCACGCTGTTTCTCTGACAAACGAGCAATAGCGTTTTCTAACTTTTGTAAAAACTCTTTCTCTTCTAATAAAAACTCAGGACTTTCTACATCGACTTCTGATTTTTTAATTTGCTTGTGTTGCAATACAACTTTTTTGTGCTTTACAACATTTAAAAAAGCATTGTTGGCAACTCTTTTTAAAAAGAATAATGCATTATCGAAAGGAATCTTTTTACAGTTATTCCAAAGTTTAATATAGGCTTCTTGAACCAAATCTTCAGCCAACTCAGCATCGCCAGATTTATAATAAATATAGTTGCGCAAGGTTCTTGAATGCTGCTTAAAAAGCGCATCAAAATTTTTGGACTCACAGACTGATTTTTCGGGCTTCAAGATGAGAACTATTGATGTTTGAAATTGGTTGATTCAAAAGTATGCAAAAAATATCAACTATTAATTTATTAAATATCAACTATTTAAATAATTATTTTAAAATTTATTTTGACAAAGGTAGGGTGAAAGTATGTCCAGTTGTCTATAATTCGTAAACACAAAAACAAACAAATCAAAACTAAATATCTATGAAAAAATTTCTGAAATTCTCATTGATTCTTGCATTAGCTGTTTTTACTTTTTCTTGTAGTAATGACAATACTGATGTAATCCCAGAAGACACACAAAGTACTAGTGAAACAAAAATAGCACTTAAGTCAAGCTTAACAACATATGCTCGTACTGCAACTACTACCAATCAGGCAGAGACCATGTTTTTAAACAATGATGATAATAATGACATCATTGAAAACTGTTTTACATTGAACTTTCCTTATACAGTAACAAATGGTAACACTACAGGTACAGTAAACAGTCAAGCAGAAGCAGAAAACTTTTTCAATGCAGGGTATATGTTAGCATTTCCTGTAGATGTAACTACTGCTGATGGTGAAGTAATAACTATCAATGACGAATTAGGTTTCATTGAGTTGTTAGAAGATTGCTTTGAAGACGGAACAGCTGGTGGTGGAAACCCTGGCGGTGGCGGAAACTCTGGAGGTGGAGAACCTGGTGATCCTTTTGGAAACGAGTGCTTTGAATTCAACTTTCCATTAAGTGTTGAAACTATAGATGGAACTACAGTTGTTGTAAATGACGAGTATGAATTATTTACTGTTGAAGGAGCTGTAGGATTTGTATATCCAATTTCAGTAACTACAGAAAGTGGTGTTGTAACAATAAATGGTGATGAAGACTTTGATGCTTTATACAACGATTGTTATGATATTGAGCCATGTGATGACTGTGGAACAAACTGCTTTGAAATTGTATTCCCACTTACATTAATCGATGATGCTGGAAACGTTACTACAGTAAATGATGATGATGAGTTTATCACATATTTAGACGGATTAGGAAACGACACGTTCTTTACAATTACGTTCCCAATGAATATTGAGTACGAAGATGGAACGCAAGCAACTATAAATAGTGAAGATGAATTAATTGCAGCGTTTGACGCTTGTAATTAATAATAATAGTTAGGTTGGTATGGTTAGGAAATTAACAGCTATACGTTTTTAAGCCAACGTACAGCTTTTTAATTACTCACTTGAAAACCCTTGTTTCGAAAGAAGCAAGGGTTCTTTTTTTGATGAAACTTACTTGCTAGAAATTTGATAAAGTGTAAGCAAAACAAATTGACAAACAACAAAAAAACAAACTACATCTAAAAAAGTGTTACTTTACAATCAAAACGATTGCTATGAATTCTACTTCTACAAAAGAATATTGGTCACAACGTTACAAAGACGAACGTACAGGTTGGGACATTGGTGCGCCATCAACACCTTTAAAGGAATATATTGATCAGTTAGAAAATAAAAACCTTAAGATTTTAATTCCTGGTGCAGGAAATGCCTACGAAGCCGAATATTTACTACAACAAGGCTTTACGAATGTATATATTTTAGATATTTCTGAAATTCCGCTGCAAGAATTCCAACAACGAAATCCTGAGTTTCCTGCTGAAAATTTAGTGTGTGATGACTTTTTTACACATAAAGACACATACGATTTAATTTTTGAACAAACCTTCTTCTGTTCATTTCCTCCATTGCCCGAAACACGCAAAAAATATGCAAAACACATTTCTGAATTATTAAAACCGAACGGAAAGTTAGTCGGTTTATGGTTTGATTTTCCCCTTACGGGAGATTTGGAAAAACGCCCTTTCGGTGGAAGTAAAGAAGAATATCTTAGTTATTTTGAATCGTATTTTAAAGTGAAAACATTGGAGAAAGCACACAACTCTATCACGCCACGTGCAGGCAACGAACTTTTTGGAATTTTTGTGAAAAGTTAAATTCTGTTAAAAATAGAAAGGACTTGTAATTTATTCGACAAATTCACCAACTCAATAAGAATAGCTTACAAACAAACTTTAACTATCTATACAGTTTTCATGAAAACGACCCAAGCATTTTTGCTTATCACACTATTTTTTAGTTTGATGGCATGCGAAACCAAAGAAAAATCAGCTGAAAAAGCTACAAAAACAGCTGCAGAAACAACACAAACAGAAACTCCAAAAAAAGTAGATAAAGCCACAAAAATTTTACAAGAAACCATGAAAGCACATGGTGGCGATTTGTACGATCAGGCGAATTACCAATTTGTTTTTCGTAACAAAGAATACAGTTTTAAAAATAATGGGAAAAACTACACCTATACTGTAAAAGGCACAAAAGACGGTAATACCACAGAAGACATTTTAGAAAACGGAGCATTTTCACGCCAAGTAAACAAAAAGCCTGTAACACTTTCTGAAAAGAAAAAAAACGGAGCCATAGGTTCAGTAAACTCAGTGATTTATTTTGCCACATTACCACACAAATTAAATGATGCAGCTGTAAATAAAAAGTTCGTAGAAGAAACTACAATTAAAGGTCAAAAATACGATGTGTTACAAGTGACTTTTAACGAAGAAGGCGGCGGAGAAGATCATGACGATCAATACCATTATTGGATCAATCAAAGCACAAAAAAAATAGACTACTTAGCGTATAATTATCAAGTAAATGGCGGCGGCGTTCGTTTTAGAAGCGCATACAATACACGTGTAATAGATGGAATTACGTTTCAAGATTACATCAATTACAAAGCGGAAGTTGGTACACCATTAAAGGATTTGCCAGCTTTATACGAAAAAGGAAGTTTAAAAGAACTATCAAGAATAGAAACAGAGAAAGTAATCAATTTAAAAAAGTAATCATGAAAAAAATTATCATGTTGTTCGCATTTTTTGCGGCAGTAAGTACCGTAAATGCACAAGATTTCCCAAAAGCAGATAAAAGTCCAACAGACATTGCACATTTTCCAACAAATGCACCAAAAAGAGCATTTGCAAAAACAGATGCTCAGAAGAAATCATTGACACCAAAAATTAGAGTAGTTTATGGACGACCTTATAAAAAAGGAAGAGAAGTTTTTGGAAACTTATTAAAGTTTGGAAAAGCCTGGAGAGTTGGTGCTAACGAATCTACTGAAATCTTATTTATGACAGACGTAATGGTTGGAAACACAAAAGTAAAGGCAGGACGTTATTCAGTAATTATTATTCCAACGAAAGATTCATGGACATTAAAAATCAATTCGGAAAATGATGGATGGGGAAATTATTCATACGACGCTTCTAAAGATGTAGCAAGTATTACTGTTCCAACACAAAAAAGTGATAAAGAAATTGAGCAATTATCAATTGTATTATATGAAAAAAGTAAAAATGTTGCACATTTAAAAATAGGTTGGGATACCACTGTTGCAGAGTTTCCAATTACATTAAAGTAAACTATTTTTTTAGGTGTAAACCCACAATAAAGAAAGCAATTATTCAATTTTTAGTTTAGATTTTTTAATTGAATTTAAAAGCACTTGCGCATTTGCGTAGGTGCTTTTTTGTTTTCCTACAACACCTAAAAATATGTATGGAATTCCGTAATAAGGAATGTGTGTATGGCGATTAATTTCGCTATATAAAACTAAAACGATATGCGCTACCTTACCCTTTTTTTGTTATGTACTACAGTTGCGATTGCTCAAAAAAGAAAACTGACTATTGTGACCTGGAATATTCAATATTTTGGAAAAACAAAGAATGCTAAAGAAATGAATGCGATTGCAGAAATTGTGAAGCATGCCGATATTATTGCTATTCAGGAAGTGGTAACAGGTTATGGCGGAAGGCAAGCTGTAGCAAGACTTAAGAAGGTGTTAGAGTCTAAAGGTGAAAGTTGGGATTATTTGTTGAGCGATAAAACAAATAGCTCAGAATATATGACAGAACGGTACGCTATTATTTGGAAAAACGAGCATATTAAAATTAAAAGAGGAAAGGAAGGCACTCTTGTAAAAGAATTAGATGAAAATGTTGATAGAGAACCTTTTATTGTTCAATTTTATGTAGATGACACTTCTTTCTTTGTGATGAATTACCATGCAAAATCTTATTTAAAAGATCCGCGTGAAGAAATAAAATATGTGCTTGATTATGTACAAGAAAACTACAAAGATTCTAAATTTATTTTGGCAGGCGATTTCAACTTATCTCAAGATGAAGTTGTTTTTGATAATTTTAAACAAGCAGGATTTAAACCAACACATTTAATTGAAAAAACAACGCTCAAACGAAACTGCGAACAAAATTCATATTTAAGTTGTTCGGTAGATAATATCTTCTTTTCAGCAAAAATCAATGCCGTTTCTCAGCAAGTTATCGACTTTGTAAAGGCTTGCGAAAACTTAAAAACTTCCCGTTATATTTCTGATCATTTGCCTGTAGAATTGCAGTTTACTTTTTAAGTAGCGATTGTATTTTTAATCTTCTTTTAAAAACGACTTTTCTTCATTTTTATATTTTGGAATATGGTTTTCAATATGATACTTTGTAATTTTTTTGAGCGAATCACCATAAATAGGATGTACAGCTTTGGCAGTAAAATACTCGTACGTATTTAGACGAATTTTGTAATACCAAATTAGTGGTGTTTCAGTATCTGCTGCAAAAAAATGGGTTTTGATGGAGACTTCTACCTTTTTTAAATTCTTTTGAATAAACGAATCATATACAATCACTTTGGTTCTGTATTGTGGGTGCGCGCTGTAGGTGCAATCGGTTATTTCGTATGTTTCTCCATTCCACGCCATGCATTGTTGACGCGTATCTGTCATGTGTGCTTCTTTCTGAAAATTTTCTTCGTTGGCTGTTTTCTTTTGAGGGGTAAAATTATATACTCCATAAAATAAAAACATACAAAAGATCATAAAACTCACTGCAATCCAATATCTTTTTTTTGAATATATAGTTACTTCTGAGTTGAACTCATCAACTTTGGGAGCATTTTCTTTTGTAGAAGTCAGTGGTTTGTCAATAGTAGTAGTTTCTAAATCTCCTGCAGTATTTCCTTTTTCTTCTTTTTTAGATTGAATTTCCTGCATTCGATACAGAGCATAAGGTCTTGGTTGAAAATCGATAAGCCAAGCAATCAGGTTTAAATTTTTTCTACTTGTTGAACCTGTATTTCTAAGCAAAAAATTTTGAACAGTTCTGAACTTTTCGGGATCTGTACTTTCAATTATTTTCAACAAATCTTCTTCGCGATTTACTTTAAAAAAAAGCCGTAAAAACTCTTCATCTTTTACATGACTTCCTTCCAAGAAGCGAACAATACATTTGTCTTTAATATCTGTACGTGTTGGTTCTAGTAAAACTCCTTTTTCTTCGTATTTCTTTAAAATTTCTTCACTGTAAGTCTTAATCGTTCTCATTACATACAATCATTTTTTTTCGGAATTCTTCGGAATCCTTTCGGGATTTTCGTAATTCCAAAAGTATTTTCGGAATCTTCGGAATTACTTGATAATCAGGGTTTAATTACACTATACATTTACTTCAAACAATAAATAACTTATTGTGATTGCAACATAATAAATGCGCAAAATTTATTGTTACGGAAAGCCATAAAAACAGTTAGTGAATAGTAATGAGAAGTACGCTTGAAACTTCTGTATTTACAACTTTCCTCTTCTCACCCAAGCGAAATACACCGCGTATTTCAATGGCCTTATCAGAGTGATAATTCATCCAATACATATGTCTTGGACTGGCCATTCAATATTCAAAATTTAATACGAGGATTATGAAAAAAATGTCCATAATTGCAGCTATCGTATTTTTGAGTTTGTACACAGTTTCGTGTACGCCCGAAGCGTTAGCAGAAGAGGAAAATATAGAATTGCAAGGAACAGGAGGAGATGATGGAGATGTACCAGCACCACCAACTCCGCCACCGCCACCGCCACCACCAAACGTTGGAGGTTAATCCATATAAAACTAGTCAATCACCTGAAGAGAAATTTTCAGGTGATTTCATTTTACAAGAATAGTCCATAATGAATTGCTTGTTGTGTAAATAGTTTCTTATATTTAATGTGATTTTTTCTAATAAATAAGATTCATGTATTGCAACTACCGTTTTAACATGTATACACATGTTTTATTTCTACTGCTTATTTCTTTTTGTATTTCCTGTACCCAACAAACAAATCAATCTAAAGAATTGGTTTCCGTAAAAGATTCGATCAATTTCTATTACCAAGAAAGTATTCGAGAAGATATTGATAAGGATAAAAAAGAGCAATATTTAAATGTGGTATATGACTTATTTGTGAAGCACGATGTAAGTACCAAACAGTCAATGTACATACTATACCTAAAAGCTTTAGAGTATGCAACAAAAGGGAAACATGCCGATTTTGAAAAAGCAAATTCACATTTACTGAAAGTAGCAAAAGAGCTCAATAATACAAAATACCAAGCAGAGTACTATAGACTTAAAGCATACCAAAATGAACTGAAAAAAAACTTAGGAAATGCATTTAGTAATTATAATGAAGCCAAAAATTTATATTTAAAAAGTAAAGATAGTATTGGTGTGGGCGAATGTCTTCAGAATATGGCAATCATTCAAAAAAACAGAAATGATTACAACGGAAGTGAAGGCACTGCTGTAGAAGCCTTGTCTTATCTTGAAAATTCGAACAATAAAGATAATATAGCAAGTTTATATAGTGTACTTGCTAAAAACCAACGTGAATTGCTGCGGTATGAAGAAGCAATTATAAACTATAAAAAGGCTATTTCAACTACAAAAAATGATATTGATAGATTAACGTATAAGAATAACCTAGCAATACTTTTTACTGATATGGGAGAATATGATGCTTCCATAAAATTGTTGACTGAGGTTTTAAAAAATCCCTTAATTCAATCTAAAAACTTAAAAGAAAAAGCTCGTGTTAAAGATAATCTGGCATATACAAAATGGTTAAAAAATAGTGATTCAGATGTTTTAGAAGATTTATTAGATGCTGTAAAATTAAGAAATGCTCAAAATGACGATTTAGGCTTGGTAGCAAGTTACACGCATTTAGCAGAATATTATACAGATAAGGATGCAGTGCAAGTGTTGGCTTACGGAGAAAAGGCAATTGCACTTTCTAAAAAAATTCCAATGCCCGAAGCTGAGTTAGATGTTTTAGATTTTATGATGATGGCTCAACCTAAAAATGTAAAACTTAGAAATCGACATATTTTTCTACAAGATAGCTTGCGAGAAGTCAATCTAAAAGTGCAGAGTAGATTTGCGCAGACGAAATATGATAATATTGGACTTAAAAAAGAAAACGATCAAAAAGATCGTGAAAACGAAAGACAAGAAACTCAAAAAATAATTAACGGAGTACTTGCAATGTTAGTCGTTATTATTGCTGCTTTTATTGTGTACTTCTTATATCAAAAGCACAAACGCGAAAAGATTTTGGAAGTATATAATACCGAAACACGCATTTCAAAAAAGGTTCACGATGAGCTTGCAAATGATGTATATAATGTGATGGTAGTTTTGCAAAAAGTATTAAAAAACAAAGCAGGATTAACGAGTAAAGTGATAAATCAAGTAGAAGATATTTACGTGCGAACGCGAAATATTTCGCATGAACATGATAGTATTGATACAGGAGATCATTATACGGATGGACTGCGCGAAATGATAGGAGATTACAATACAGACGAAACCGCAATTATTATAAAAGATATTGAGCAACCAAACTGGGAAAAGACTGAAACATACATAAAAATAGTAGTATATAGAGTATTGCAAGAACTTATGGTAAACATGAAAAAGCATAGCAAAGCTACGGTAGTTGTGCTTACATTTTCTAGCAAAGATAAGAAGCTAAGTATACATTATTCCGATAATGGAATTGGACTTCCGTTTATCAAAGCTTCAAAGCGAGATTTATTAAATATGGAAAACCGTATACAGAGTGCAGAGGGAACGCTTAATTTTGATTCAGAGTCTAGAAAAGGATTGAAATTGAGCATGGTTTTTCCTGTGTAATACATCTGTATATGTTTAAAAAAATATTAGTAGCCGAAGATTTAAAAGGAATCAATGAAGGTATTATTTCCTTCTTAAATGAAAATTTAGAAATTGAAACATTAGAACTAGTCCAATATTGTGATGATGCGTATTTAAAGTATAAAAAAGCAATTTTGGATGAAGAACCTTATGAGTTGTTGATTACCGATTTGTCTTTTGAAAGCGACTATAGAGAACAAAAATTACGTTCAGGAGATGAACTCGCTATGAAAATTAGAGAAACGGACGCTGACACTAAAATTATTATTTATTCTATAGAAAAACGCTTTTCCAAAATAAAAAAATTGATCCGAACAGTTGGACTAAACGGATATGTGTGCAAAGGAAGAAATGGTTTGGACGAACTGCTCATTTGCATCGAAGAAGTCTACAAAGGAAATACATATTTATCGCCTGATGCACGACCAGCTTTAACAAAAAAAGACATCACAGAACTGAACGATTTTGATATTGAAATTCTAATTCATTTATCTAACGGACACATTCAAAAAGACATTAGTAAAATTATGTTTACCAGTACAAGTTCGGTAGAAAAACGCTTGAATGCATTGAAGATCGTTTTTAGAGCCAAAAACACGACACATTTAGTATCAATCATTAAAGACTTAGGACTTATTTAGCTGCCTTCACATACGTATTCAAAGTCAATCCGATGACAATTAGAACAATACCAAGCAAACTCCAAAGTGTGTACGATTCGTGAAACCAACTCAGTCCAATGAGCATGGTAAAAATAACTTCAATATACTTTAATGGAGCAGCTTTGTTGGTTTCGGCAAGTTGTAAGGCTTTCGTCATATAAAGCTGTCCAATATACCCAAAAACACCAAGACTTAACAATAATGCCCATTGCCAACCAACAGGTGTTTTCCAATACGGAATACATAAAATACCGCCAGCTATTAGTGCAATCATCATAAAATAATTAACGACGACAATCGGATGGTCGTGCGAACCAATTTTACGAATAATAATGAACACCAAACCGCTAAAAAATGCAGAAGCCAGCACTAACAGAAGTCCGGTTGTATCAATTTGTGTATCAAATCCTTTTAAAACAACGACACCACCAAATGCAATGAGGAAAAAGAGCCATTGTATGGGTTTTATTTTTTCTTTTAGAATGAACACTGCAAAAACCGCTGCAAAAATAGGAGAGATGTAACGCAATGAAACTGCCGATCCGATAGGTAAATATTTGATAGACATAAAAAATAATGACATAGACGTAACACCTAAAACTCCGCGAAGTACTAACAATGTTTTTTTATTCCCAAGCATGGAAATATTATATTTTAGAAGTAATGGAATCGTAAAAAATAACGTTCCAATAGATCGAAAAAACACAATTTGATAGGCATTAAAATCACTCAAATACTTTACAATTGCATTCAAAAAAGCAAAGCCAATGGCGCTGATTATCATAAATTGAATGGCTTTTTTGAGCATAAATTTTGCGATTTTTTAGAGGTCACAAAAATAAGACATTTATGAATGTAGTCATGTTTAATATTCTGGAAATTACACGATTTTTATTTGGGTTTTATATTGGTAAAATGATTTCCATTAACGTGGTATATGGTTAGTAGGTTTCCATGTCCCGCAAAGTTTTCATTTGGTCTATCTCCGTATACTACCGTGATTGGATTTTGTATATTTAGTACATTCCTAATAATTGTTATAATTCGCGGCGCAGCAAATAGCATATCGCCATAACTTCCAATTTGTTCTCTAATATTCATCAGTTGCCCTAAATTGGGCATTGCTCCATGTGCAGCTAGCGAAATGGCATTAATCAAACAATTATTTACATTGAGTAATAAATTAGCATCATGTTCTATTTTAAGCTCTTCATTTTTATTGGTAACCAAAGATCTTCCTCCTTCAGCTGCAGGTTTATAAATTGGTTTCGTACCAGAAAAAAGACGTGAAAAGGTATAAGGCTTCTTTCTTCTTTTTACTTTTCTATAAGCTTTCTTTAGATAATGGCGACCACCTCTACTACCTTTCATTAAGTCAGAACCCATAGCAGCAATTGCTTCTGCGATATGTTGATCAAGATCTATTTTTATTCCTTTTCTCAATAAAAATCGAAGCATACGTTTTTGTACTCTTCTTGGATTTTTATAGTTCCTACGATCAAGATTTTTACTCAAATTATCCCAATTATAATCAGAACTAGTTCCTGAACGTTTAAACGTTTTCCCATCTTTTTTGCCTGTTCTATGAAGAGGAGTAGCATAAATATCCTTGGTCCCAGGATTATCGTATTCTATACGATGTTTCCCTCCAAGATTAATAGAAAATGGTAAATTACTATAATCATCACGTTTATTTGCTTGGCGTCCCATACGAATGGCATCAAACATACTAAGTTCAGAGACACCCGTTTTATTTTTAGTCGGATCTGTACGGTGTAAATCAATTTTACTTTTCTCTTTGTTGCCAATAACAGTTGTCATATCTACGTCATCTTCATCATCAGAGTTCCAACCGCTCAAATCTTCCATTGGAGAAAACTTTGTGCTTTTTGGATGTAAGTCAGCAGGAGTATGAATGAAATGCATTCCTTTTTGTTTTATATTCCATGCACGTAATAAACCTAATCGTAAATGTTTAGGGTTTTTGGTATTGTTAATATAAGTGCTTACTGCTACAGAAGAAGACTCAATTCCTAAATTATTAGCTTCAATAAATTTAATAGCATGTTTTTGTAATCGCTGTATTATTTTTCCTGAAGTTGGAGCCGCTATTTTAAATTGCGAAGTGTTTACTTGAGTCGCTTTAGTTAAATCGAACTTTTTTTCAACAATTTCCTTTCGTTGCAACGCTTTTGCGCCCATCACATCAGCTTCTTTTTCCAAACCAACATTATCATTAATTTTTGCGCCAGCGATTGTTTTTGTAAGTTGTACACGTCCTTGTTTTTGCTGTACCACATGCCAAGCTTCGTGTGCTAAATGTTTTTCTTGTCCAGAAGCCAAATGAATATTAGTTCCTTGCGCGTATGCATGTGCATTGAGTTGAGCTGGTTTTGACGAATTGTAATGCACTTTTACATCATCTAAAGAATGACCAGACATATTTTCCATTCCTGATTTTAAATTATCTGGTAATCCTGTATTATTTTTCTTTTTTTGGATGGTAGTTCCTTGTATTTTATCAACTTGCTTTTGCTGAACGACAGAAGAAGCGCGATTATCTTCTAAAGAAAAACGACCTTTTTGATCTGAATGAATATTCAAATGTGAAGCGGCAGTTTGCTGTACTTTTTCTTTGGTTCTATTGATAAGTTGATGTTCCATTTTGCATTTATGATATTGGAATGGTAAACTTTACCTTGTATGGCTATCTTAAAACCATTTTAGTTCTAAACTCTTAACAATCTTCTGGGTATTTTAAGATGTATTATTTTAGAGATGCTACTGCATGTCCAACATGCCTGCCAGATATGCTTCTTGTAACCGGATCGTAATTAAAATCTATTACGGTAAGTCCTAAAGCTGGAGCTAACTGTACAGCTATACTTATTCTTTTCGTTCCATCATCAGCAATCAAATGACCGCCTACATAAGTGACAGGACCTGTTCTAAAAACTGGATCGTGTAGTTTGGCTAAAGCAGCACCGTCGCTGGTAAAAGCGACATGTCTGTTTTTTGAATCGTGATAAACTTGATCCAAGGCGTGTCTTGATGGGTCTTTATTTACAGGAGCATACCGATACAAATCATGTGCTGTGACTGTATACATTGAGTTTCCTTTATTATTTGATGTATTGAAAGAAGTAAACCTAGATGGCTGATTTGTCCACAGTTTGGCTGGTCCATTAACGTGAGCTGGTGCCGCAAGATGACCTTGCCATCCTCCAATATTATTTTCAACAATCCATCCTGTAGCTCCATTGACAGTGCCGTATACGTGTTCCTTTTTTCCAAAAAGAATTCCTGATGTAAACTTCTTCATGTGACTAGAATTAATTTCTATGGCATCTCCCTTTTTATATGTACCTATTTTACTATGCGCTGCATTTCGAACATTTCCATCTTCTTTTGCCAAGTATTGACCAATATGCTTTGCTCGTTGTATAATTGTAGATGGTTTATTGACAGACGATATCGTTGCTGTTGTTTTTGTCTTCCGTTGTAATGCCTTTGCGCCCATTGCATCAGCTTCTTTTTCTAAACCGACATCATCATTTACTTTTGTTCCCGAAATAGTTGTAGTTGGCTGCACGCGTCCTTGTTTTTGCTGTACCACATGCCAAGCTTCATGTGCTAAATGTTTTTCTTGCCCAGAAGCTAGGTGAATATTACTCCCTTGTGCATACGCATGCGCGTTGAGTTGCGCTGGTTTTGACGAATTGTAATGTACTTTTACATCATCTAAAGAATGACCAGACATACTTTCCATTCCTGATTTTAAATTATCGGGCAATCCTGTATTATTTTTTTTCTGCTGAATGATTGGCATCGGACGATTATCTTCAAGAGCAACACTTTTGCTTTGATGCGCAGCAGCTTTTTGTTGGTTTTTTTCTCCAGATTTTTTAGTAAGATGTGTTTTCATGATAGGATTGGTTTTTGGCAGTTTTACTAAGATTAGGCTTCTATTTGATGAACAATAACTGGACTTTTTCCGCCACTATAATCCAATGCAGAACAATAGTTATGATGATGAATATAATCTTGAAGCCGTTTTAATTTTGGATCGTAATAGGGAAATTCAACCTTATGTCCTGTAATTGATTCCCGAATGGATGTATTGTAAAAAGGGTATTCTGTAAATAGATTATGATGCACCTTAGATTCTAAAAGATGTTTTTCCTGATATTCATGAGTTTTATATCTAATAATTCCCAAAGCCACTTTTTTATAAAAATAATGTAGTACTTTTTGAAAAGGTGTCGTATTGCTTTTTCCAATTAAAAACACACGTCTGTTTGTAATTAAGTATCCATATACATGGAAGTCTTTATCTACAGTACAATTATTCAGTGCTTCTGCAATGATAATATTTCGCTGTTCCTGTGGAATTTCATAACGCCATGAATGCATCACCAATAATTGGTAATGTGCGTCTTTGTGTTTATATTTTTTAACATCCATACAAGAACTATTTTAAGGTTGTGTAATGGTTTTGTTTTCTTTTTTTAATTCTCTTCGAATTCCTGTAATTAATTCTTGTCTCTGTACTATTGTGTCTCCACGTTGAATTGTAGCGAGTGCGCAATAACGCAATACATTAATAATGGCGCCACCTGTTAATTCATAATTTTCTGCAATAGTGTATAGGTCAATATCTGGATGGAGCGTACAGGTTCCAGAAAATGCTTTTTGCCACAATAACATGCGTTCTTCCACAGAAGGCATTTTAAATTGTATGATGGATTGAAACCTTCTTGAAAATGCCTGATCCATATTTGCTTTTAAATTGGAAGCTAGAATGATGAATCCAGGGAAATCTTCAATGCGTTGCAATAAATAAGCTGTTTGCTGATTGGCATGTCGGTCATTTGACGAATTTGCTTTTGTACGTTTTCCAAACAAAGCATCTGCTTCATCAAAAAACAGAATCCAATTTTGGTGTGCTGCTGTATCAAAAATGCGCGATAGATTTTTTTCAGTTTCTCCAATATATTTAGAAACAATCATAGACAAATCAACACGATATACATCCAAACCTAAATTCTTTCCCAATAAAGAAACAGTGAGCGTTTTTCCTGTTCCTGGAGGTCCGTAAAATAAAGCTCTGTATCCAGGTTTTAAATGTTTAGACAATCCCCAATCATCTAGTAAAGTATTTTTATGTACTAACCAAGTTTTCAGTTCAGTTACCTGATCCATAATATCTGGATTTAATACGATATCATCCCATTCTAAATTGGTCGTTATTTTTTGTGCAGGAAATGTAATGCTATGTTCTAGCTTTGGTTTTTCTCCTGTAATAAAATACTGTAACCATCTGTGATTGATACTTAAAACACCATTGAATCTTGGTAAATACTGTTCTGTAGATTCAATGTCTAAAATTTGTTCTTTCTGAAAAATATGATCATTTTCAAAAAAAGAAAGCACTTGCAGTCGCCACTCCGGGTTAAGCGCTGTAATAAGAAATAACAAGGTTTGTCCTGTGGGTAAAAAACCACTATGACTTTTGTCGATAACACCGCCAAATTCTGTAAATCCTCGATTGTATATTCGATTCTGGCCAAAAAAAACATCTAATGCTTCTGGTTGAATGTGTGGTGTAATTGCCAAAATCAAAGCAATGCGCTCTAAGTTGGTCAAATTCCACGTATTTACAGTATTTGCAAAAGGTGAATCTACTTCAGAAAGATCGGGCATTGCAATTTCTGTCCAATGTGTTTCTCCAGCATTTTCATGTTGCAAATAACTACTTATGACTTGATTGATGACATTTTGAAGCCAATCAATCTCCTCATAAATAGAAATGATATGTGAGTTAGTCTCCATAATAGTTAAAAAACTTTTGTACATCGTCTAAACTCGTATTCGTCCAAGAAAAATACTGCAATGCTGTATTAGGATTTAGCTGATTGGCTTGTAACATGTCTAATACACAGGCTTGCGCATTTGTGGTAATTGGCGGACTGTACGAAAGCTCATTATGATAAAAATCATATTGGTAAAAATTATTTGCCCAAGAAGCGACTCTTGTTTGATCACTAATAAGTTGACTGATAAACACTTCGAGTTTTTCTTGTTGTACAATTAATTTTTTTGCTTTAAAAAAGGATGGTTTCCGTTTGTCTTCGCGATGGTAAAATTCAATTTCTCTTGCTTGAATTGTTTTTGCGCTTGAATCTCCAAAAATATCGACCAATCCGAAGTTTTCAGATTCTGTGGCAATTTCCAATTCTCCTTTATCAGAACTGGCAATGGCGAGTGTCCAATTTTCTGTAGTTGCACATTCCGTAACAATATATAGCTCTCGAAACGAGTACAATGTTTGTGTCATTTTAATAATGAGTTCATCTTTAAAATCACTCCAATTAGCAAACTTAACAGATTCGGGAGTGCTACTTTTAAAGAAGAAACTTCCAAATCCGTCAAAATTTAATAATTGTTTGCTAAACTCAAAATCGCCTTCAATAGGATTGTGTCCGCTATCGCGACCAGAATAGGCTTTTGTAACGCCTTCACTAAAATTCCAACTGGAAGGATTGAGTTTTATACCATTTTCAAAAGCTACATCATCAGCATTGATAATATTTTTTCTAAAAATGTTCCCTAAAACAATGAGTTCTCCATTTACAATTTGGAAAAAATCACCTGGATACATGTTTTGATTCAATGGTTTTGTGGGTATAAATCCATTGGTTCTATTATAAAAACTTCGATAAAATCTTTTAAATACATTTTCCATGTTTGTTTTATTTTAAGGTGATTAATTCCATGTAATATACTGAAAGTTAGGAAGCCAGAGCTGCTGCATTTGCTGCGGCAAGTCCTGCTTGTAAAGAAGCAAGTTGTACTTGTGCATCACTAAGCTTACTTTGTGAATCGTTCAATTGGTTAATGGTGTCTTTAGAAGCTGTTAAGGCTTCATCATACATGTTACTTGTTACGGTATATGCATAATCCAATAAAGATTGAATTGTATATGTTGTTTTTGGATCTGTTGGTGTTTCAGCACTTGGGATGTTATTATTTTGAATGCCATCTACTTCCTCTCCAATCATAAACTCATATAACTTTGTAGCTTGTAAGAGTTGTAATGCCATTGCTGCTTCAGATTCTAAACTAGTTGCCTGTGCCGAAAAAACAGACTGTAATGCTACTAATGTTAGTGCTACCGCATTGTTTGCATCTGTTCCAGCAGTAGTAACCATCGTTACCAATTCGTCAGAAATTAACGGATTAGATGCTTTTTTACGAATGACTAAGTTTGCTAGTTTATTGATGACTTCTGCCGAATAGATTAAATTATTAATCGTTGTTTTTATTTCTTCAGCAACCGTTTTTATTTTCGCATCCGCAAGCACAATAGCATCAAAGGTAATCTCTGAATTGTTTTGCAAATCTTTTGCGTCATTTACCATTGTATCTAACAAATCCTTGTTACTCAATGCTTGCGCTTTGCTAGCTTCTGCGGCGGAAAGTTGTGAGGTTAATTTATTTGACTTTGCTGTAAGAGAGTCTACAATAGCTTGATATTGATCTACTGTACCTTGTACGTCTGTTACTTGTTGCTTGAGTTGGTCTAACTCTTGTTTTTTTCGTTCGGTAATTCCGTATGGTGGCGGAACAGTTGTATTTAATGGACTCATAATGTTTTTTTTAAAGTTTTAGTATGTTGCGTTTGCATTTGGATCTACATAAGTAAATGTTGCTGTATTTTGAAAATCGGAAAGCGCGTTTATAAACTGCTTGTTAATTGTTGCCGTATTATTTGAAACTGTTACAATTGCAGGAACGTAGTTGTTTTGATCGATTAATCGATTTCCAAAATTATCTGTTGTTTCAGGCTTAATCTCAAATTCCATAGTGTATAATTGGTAACCACTATGCAATAATTTAAGATCATTGATAAAGTTTGAAAAATCCTTTATTGCTTCCTTCAAGACAATACTAATTGTTTGTTCTAATAACTTTATGACATCGTCTATGAATTTTTCTAGTTCTAGATTTTCAAGATCCTCTATAATGTTTTTAAGATCCTCCACTAATACTCCTTTATCAACAGTAGCCCAATCGATATCGTTCCATTTTTGCAAATCAACAGTTAGTTCATTAATTAGATAATTAAAAACAGTTTGTGGTGTGTCTGGATCACTTCTATCAATTGGTGTATAACTTCCAGCAGGAATTTGTTCGGCAGTTGTTAAATTAAAGAAGAATCCTGGCTTTATGTGATCTTGGTTTGTAGCATTTTCTATTTTTGCCTCTTTGGTAGCTTCTAGCGATGCCAATTCAGCTTCTAGTTTAGTCACCTCTGCTTTTTTGGCAGTAATAGAGGTATTTAACTTTTCATTTTGTGTTTCTGCTTTTTTCTTTTTTGTAGCACTTGTACTTGGATCATTGATTATTTGATTATTTTCATTCACCTGTGTTTCTAATCCTGAAATTTCTGAGTTTAATGAATTAATTTCTTCACTCTTTGCTTCAATTTGAGGATCATACTCGTCGGCAATATCTTCTATTGTTTTAGTTTCTTTTTCAAGATCAACTAAACCTTCAACAGTTAATAAACCTTTAATTAAGTTGGTGTTATCTGGTAAAAACAATCCATGATATTCTACTTCATAGTTCGGATTTTCCAAGACTTGAAACTTAATTTTTTCAACAGCAATTACTTCTTCTTCATCAACAGTAAGATCTCCAGTAGTTGTATTGTCTGAAACTGTGATGACTTTCTGTGTATCTCCACCAATAGCTTTTATGTTGTTTGCGCTAACTCGGTTTAGTCTATTTTCCAATGTAAACCTTCGGCTTGGTGCTGTCATATAATCATCAAACGTGTTGATTATTTTTTTGTAACTATTTTCTAGTACTGCAAAGACAACAACTACATAATTATCACCTAAATTCATAGCATCACCATCAGTATCTACTAATTGAGACGTATAAATTTTTTGTTTTATTGGCGCTTCAAAAGTAGAAAAGTCAATAATGGTATGATTTTCAGCCGTAGTAGAAGGAAGGATAGAAGTTTTTGGTGATACTTGATAAAACCTACGTCGATTGCCTTTATCTACAATCTCTTCTGCATTGTTTACAGAAAATGTGTCACTCTTACTATCTTTTACCAGCATGATGTAGTAATCTTGTACAGGATATCCACTAGCTGGAGCACTATCATTAGCTATAATATTACCATTTTCATCTTTTGTAAAAGGACTTGTATATGGAAAAAATGAAACCGTATAGTTGGTAGCATCGCCAACAGACATAGGAACAACAACGTTTAAGGCTAAATTTAATTCGGAGTTATTTAATTGGTAGGCTTGAAATGTAGCATTGCGGGCAACACTAATATCTTCTAAAGCACCTTCTGCTTTTTTCTCATTAGTGTTTGAAGTAGCTAGTTTTTCATTTTCAGAACTGAGTTCTTGAGTCGTTGCATCAAATTGTGCCGACGTAACACTCAATAAGTTTTTTACAGCAGCATCTGTACTTGTTGCTTTATCGGCCAATGTATTTGAAGATACTTCTGCAATTAATTGAGAAGCTTCCATACTGTGTTGTGATGTCATCTCTGCGGTATATGCAGTAATATTCATTAAATCGTAGGCATTTTTACTTTGAGTGTAAATTTCAGTGCCAAAGTCAGCAGCACTTACAATACTAAAAATGCTTCCTGCATCGCTGGTTAGTTTTAAAATAGCATTTGCTGCAATTTGAACGTTTGCGGCAGCTACAGCTGTATTACTTACTGATTTTGCGGTATATGCTTTTACATTTTCAGAAGAAGCCAATACATTGGTAGACAAATCACTGTCTGAAATTGCTTGTTCGTGTACTTTTTGTTCAAAAGCATACTTTTTGTTGATAATTTCTACCTTTTCAGCCGTTGTAATTCGATCGCCTTGTGCATAGTAAAGCGAAAACATAGACGCATCTTGTTCCGACTTTACTTTTTGTAATTCTAATTCTTGCTCGTTCAATGACGAAACGACACTCGAATGTAGATTTTCATTGTAAGAATTCATAAATTTTATTTTTTAGTTTGTTAATTAATTTTTTAACCGTTTTATAGGTTTACGCTTCTTTTCTGTGTGTGATAACAGCTTTAACTACTGTCTATTTTTGATGGTTTTGTACAAGTATTCATGGTTTTATAGGTTTTTAAAATGGCCAAGTAACGTGCAATGGTTTTTCCATCCACGGTAATTTTATGATTGAAAAAGAGAAAGGTGATTTTAGCATTAAAATATCATACGCTCGCTTTTCTACCGTCAGTTCCCAACGGTCTTCGGTTTCACGCAAAATTCCGTCTCGTACCAACCAATTTCCACGAAAACCATTGGTTGAGGTATCTCCAATAGCTGTCCAATGATGAATTGCAGCCTGAATCATTCCGTCAATAAGTTGTTTTTGATCTTCGCTCATTTCTATGCTACTCTTCACAGGTACATTCGGCGGAAGCCCAACTAAAATTTTATTTAAGGTCAACAACGACTCTTCAGTTTCGGTAAGTCCTGTTACGATATATTGTAAATAATGTATGGCATCCAACTGCACGTTATCAGATATAAAAGCTTTGTTTTTTACGATTCCTAAACGATCAAGTAACATTAAAAAATAGTTATTTAATAGTACCAATCCTGCATTTGGAATAGGAACGCCTTCTTCGGGGAATGAAGCTGATTCTGTATTCATATTTGTTTTATTTTGAGTTTTATATGTGTGTTCTTCTATTATTTTTTTGGATGATATATCATATGGTACCAAAGTTTTGTATGTGACTAATAATGCTGTTGGTAACATGGTTTTAATCGTGCCAATTGCTTTGAGAAAATCCTGCTGTTCTACCGCTTTTTTTCCGCAAGTTTCCCATAACAGTTCATTCCAAATATGTGTACTTGTAATCAAAGACCAATTGGAAGTTTGCCAAGCAGTAATTACTTTTTTGATAATGATTTCTTGTAAATTTTTTGTGGAAATTCCACGCATGTTTACAAAAGCTATATTCTCATACAGTTTACGCATGTCCAAGAGTTCTTTTTGCTGTGCTGTATATACTTTTGTCAACGCTGTAATTAGCGTTTCAAAATGAACCGTTTGTACAAATTTGAGCAACTGTGTTTCCGAAATTTGCTGACTGCGAAGTGTTTTTAAAACGATCAATGGTTTTTGTGCGATTAATTCGTTGACTACGCGTTCATAACTGTAGGATTCTTTGTGTAAAAACCAAGTTGGAATTTCATATTCCGTGATGAGATACTGACTTAATAATTCCACTTTTTCCGTTTCTACACACTTTTGTATCGCTTCCGAAAGTGAAACATCTTGTGTATGTTCGCTAATCAATTCAAAAATGCGATGCCTTTCTACTAAAATGGTTTTAAGTAGTTTAGGAATGACAATTGTATTGTTTTGAATGTGTTTTACAATGGTAATTTGATCTAATGTTGCAATTTCAGAAAGCGCATCAAATGTAATTTGCGTAAGTGTTACTACAATTTCTTTAGTAGATTTTTTTCCTTGAATGAATTCCACAACTTGCTTCCAAAAAATACGTTGTAAAGCTGTAATTATTTGTGAGTTTCCAAGTTGTTTTGCAATAGTAAATAATGTGTAAATTGACTTAAAAACGTCCGATTGTGCGCTAGAAGCATCATTCGCATTTAATAGCAAAAATGATTCAAGCTTGACGGTTTCGTTTATAAAATCAAGTTGTTTTTTAGCAATGGTAGTTTCCTGAATGATCGTTCGTATTTTTGAAGGCGATGTTTCTAATGCCATTACAAACAATGCTGAAAATGTATAGCTTTTTTTAGCAATGGTAATTTCTGATTTTGCGGTTTTTAAGTTAGAATGTAGCGCCTCAAACAATGCAACAATCGAAATATGATACGGTGTCTGTAACGATTGAATTTTTGTTGGGACTGTCTTCGTTTTTACAACAGATTTCAATGCTTTTTTCGGTTTCGCTTCAAGCGATGGAAATGTTTGTAGTACTGTTTTTTCAAATAGCGATACAAAACGACGCTCGTTACCACGATGTAGTTGATATGTTACCAACGATTGCCAAAAAAGATCTTGTAATATCAACTCAATTTGCGTGCTGCTAATGGTTGTTTTTGTAGCTGTTATTTTCTTTAAAAATGTAGAAATTAAGCGTGTGCGAATTTGTACGCCGTTTGAAACAAGATATGTAATTAACTTAGTTTCATTGGCTTTGAATTCGCGCGAAGCGATCTTTTTTGCACGGACCAATTTTGAAACACTTTCGGCAACATATACTTGCTGATTTGGTTGTTGAATCTGTTCGACAACTTCTTCTATTGGTGTTTTTGCAAGTTGAATTTTATAGTGTTTTTGAATGGAAGCAAATTCGCGTGCAGACCATGAAAGCGATCTTGTTTTTGATGTTTTTAATAGCAATTGAATTACCTCTTGAATGTCTGCTTTAGAAACTCGAATGCTACTTTCTTGTTCTTGTAAGTGCTGTAAAAGTTGAGTGAAAAATGTTGATGTATTTGTTTTTGGATGCTTCCAAAGAACTTCAAAACCTATAGTAATTAATACATTTTTTATGGCACGCAACGCGCTTGCTTTTTTCGGTTGCTTTGTGATTAACTCATTGATTATTTGCTGAATCTTTGTCAACAATGTGTAACTTTCTGGTTGAACAGCTTTTAAAAACCGTTCCATTCCGTATGCAGATACCAAAGCTGTAATATGAACAGTTACTTTTGATGTTTTTTCTAGTTTTTGAACAACTTTCCAAAATTGTACAGGCGAAGCTGAAATCCACTTTTGAATTGCTTTTTCTAATTCTTGAATGGTATTTGTTGAATTTGTTGTTTGTTCAATTTCTGCAACATAACGCAACACAACTTGTTGTAAAGCTTCATTGGAAGTAAATGTTTTTGTGCTTGTAATTTCTTTTTGATACAGCGTATTCAACTCTTTAAACAAAGAAATAAAGCTAGTTTTCTTTTGTGTGTTGTTTACATTTGACACAACAAAATGATCTAAAATTGTCAGTTTGGTTTGTTGTTGTTTTTTGGCTAACCTCTCAACGACAAAATCTAAAAATGCATTTTTGGCAACAGATGTATTTTGATTGGTAACACAAAACTCAATTCCGTAAGTATACAAATCTAGGGTTTGCACTTTTACATGTTTTGTTTGTGGTAGTTTTGATAAAAATGAAATTTGAGTCAACACGTTTTTAGACTGTGAAGGCGCCAATGCTAAAAATAAATTTTCAATCGCGGCAGGAATCAAGTCTTTTAAAACGGCTTTCCATATCGTTGGTTTTTGTTCAATATGTAATAGTATTTTTTGAAAACGAGGAGTATCTAATTTTGATAGATTAATTACCAGTTCGTTGAATTCGTTTTTCTGAACATTGGTGCTTCTTGCCGTTTCCGAATTGAAATAAGTTGCTACTTTTACCCAAAAATTTTCTTTTTGTTTTTCGGTCTTTACACGTGAAAAAGAAGTATTCTGTAATTCATCTGATAATAATTTTAAAATTGCGATAAAGCCTTTATCTATTTGAGAATATTCAGCAGCACGTTCTATTGCTTTTTCAATCAATTCAATCATCACATCATACGAAAGATTAAAATGATGTGCCATTTGTGTTACCGTACTTCTCACAAAACTGATTCTGTTAAAAATAGTACCGCGTTCTGTAAATAGATAATTTAAAATCCACAACCAGATGTTTTTCTTTAGATCGTTTGTACTCGTTTGTACAATGGTTTCTTTTTCTTGAACTTTGACAAATTCATCCGAAAAATTAATAATCTGCTGATGGTTATTCGGTTCTAATCCCGCAATAATTTTTTTAATAATAACATCTGGAAACTGCCAAGCAATACGCTTTCGAACATTTTCAGAACTTCCAATTTCTTGAATCATTTGTATCACATCCAAACGATTGTTTGTTAACTGTGAACGCATAATTTGTACAGCTGTTCCGTAGGTTTCTTGATAATTCCAAGGCAACATTCCTTGCTGTAAAAAATCGCGAAGTACATGTACTTGTGCAATATCTTCATGTACAATTTCTAAGGTTTTGTCACCGTTTTTTGGGTACATAATAAGGTCATACAAAGCAATACGCAATGCTTCTTCCAAGCGTACTGGAAGTTCGCTCAGCATGTTTTCGTAGGTAATTGTACCTAAATCGACTGCTAGTTTTTTAATTTTTAAGGTTTGACCTTTTGGACAAATACTGTCAAAAACACTGGTAATTACACGTTTCATCTTATACGCACTCCACGAACTGATATCAGTTTGTAATTGATGCGCAAGCCTTTTGGAATCGAAAGCTGTGTTCCATTGGCAACGTGTGACGATATGTGCTCCTTGACTATGCATTTGTTGGTGCTGGATTGTTTGAAATTTGTCTGAGTGTCGTAATTAAATCTGCTGCGGCTTTTGTTACTGCAGTTTCATCTATACTTTGCGTTGTTGTACTGTAAATATTGGCGTTAAACCAAGTTACATATTGTGGAATTACGGTTTTTAAATTGTCTTCACTTGCGTACATCGGACGTGCTGTAATTTGAATAGGCAACTGACTTTCCATAAAATAGGTGAGACGATGTTGCCAATCGGGAGTAGCGAGTTCTGGAATGTAATCTGGAAACATCCAAAGCAATGTATTTGCTAAAAACGAATCTGTAATGAACATTGTGTTTTGAGCGCCTTGATCGTTCTTCCAACTCACGGTAGCAGTCCAGCCATATGGTGTACTTTCTATAGGTGTAAAGGTGGCATCATTAAGCGTACTAGGATCGTCTATAGTTGTTAGTGTGTAATCAATATTTATAATTAGTAAGAAGTCCTTAATGTCTTGTGTTGGCATTGTGTTTAATTCCGCCGAAAGTGCAATGAAATCAGTATAATTTAATAGTATGTCTAAACTATAATAGATAGCATCTATCTCAATATATATTTGAAAACTTCCCGATTGTAATAATAGGTTTGTTTCAATGGCAATCATGCCTTTTCGCTCTGTAAGCAACCATATTGCCATTTCACTTTGTTCGTATGCAAGTGAAATTTCGTCTGGAGTTTTTAGAATTGGATTAAAATCTAACGTGTCTTGAACAAAATTGATATATAACGGTTTTAGCGTTAACAACATGCTAATTTTTAGTGAGATTGTTGTGTAATTTAAATTATCGAGCGACGTAATTTTTTCTTCCTTATTGATTCGATTTGTTTCAAAATAACCTTCGTGTTTATAGTTTTTTGTTAAAATATCGCGCAACATTTTTCGAGCACGATATGTTGCTTTAAAAGTTGCTATTTGTTGTTGTTCCTCGCGAGCAATATCAGTAACTAGTTGACTTAGTTCTTCTTCTGTTTCAAGTGGTTTATTACTTTCCAAGTAGTCAATGAGTTCTGCAGTGATTGTAAGTACAAAATCATTTAATAGCAATGCACCGATACTATTATATGCTTTGGTGCGATTGTACGATAAAAGCGTTAAGTTTTGTAGATATAAGCTTTTTATAATGACGCGATCTTTTAAGAAATCACCAGAATATACAGTGCCATATATCAACGTATCCATAATTAAAGGCGATTCACCATGACGTGCTAATAAGTGATCTAACAAGTCGTTTCTACGTTGCAAATTCACGGTATCATCTTCGTTATAGACTAACAAGCCATACATATACGAGTTGTACGGATCGTCCTGATATGCCAACCAACTTTTATGAGCCAACGTAGCATCTGATTCTGAAACAGGTCCAAAATTAAAAATACTGTTGTCTCGTAATAAAGGCGCTGCATTTGGTACACTTTCATACAACGATTGGTAAAAATAGGTTGGTGAAAATACTTCGAACGGCGCAGGATATGCTGGATTTGCTTTTTGTTCTGGAGTTTTAATATTGTTGTAATGTTCCAAATCGGCAGGCGCTCCTGTAATAGCATTTTTGAACGAAAATAATTTGTCAATATTTGCCAATTGCGCAAACTGATTACTTAATACCTGATCAAATAAACTTAAATACCCTTTTAACTGTCGCGATTGTGCTATTTGATATGCTGGCATGGAATCATTTGTAGCATTTAAGCCAACGGCATACGCTTCTGGAAATGTGTTTTGAATTGAATAATAACTCGTAATTTCTCTATATTTTCCTGTTGGAACTGCTGGAGCCATTTGTACTGAAGCAACTTCATTTACTTGGGAATCTGTTTGTTGCATCATTGCCAATTCGTCCATTAACGACATGTTGAGTGATGCGTTTAAACTTTTTCCTTGTGTACTTATTTGGAGGTTTGATGCATCGGCTTCGTTTACTAATGATTGTGAAAAATTGAAAGTTAAAATTTCATTTATACAACATGTAGCAGTAGGTAACAAGGTTTTTGTACCGCATGTAAAAGAAACTCCTGAAATAGATTGTACACCAGGTACTTCTTGGATCAATTTGGTAATTTCAAAAGCTTGAATGCTGTCTTTTTTTGGTTGAATGCTTTCCGAAGAAATCCAGCCGTTGTCTAAGGTTGGACCATTAAAAATATCGTTTGTGGCAGCACCTTTTTCTTTTAATTTGTCATAACCTGTTTGTACAACATCAGGAAAAATATATGCATTTATATTTTGAATAATTTCAGACATTACTGAATTAAAATCAGCATCTGATTCCAATATTAATTTCCCTGTAATGGTATATTCTTTTGGAGCTAAAACAATAGGTTTTAAAAATAATTCACCTACGTTTCGGCAACTGTTTAGTAAATAAAAAGTTTCGTTTTCTGTGACTTTGTTAATATCTGATGCATCAGTTGTAGTTGTATCTTTTTCATTCGGATCTAATAATAAATACACTGTGTAATAACCATTTACAAAAGGGAATTTTAAAAAAGATGGTATGATAACTACATTTTTCACACTCGCAATTTGATCAATAATATACTTTATGTAATCATTCACAGTAATGGGCGAAGTGGTTAAAATATTTTGCGGAAGATAAAACTGATTGTCAATTGTAAGATCTCCATTTTTATCTGTCAAGATATCTTTTATAGGAAAATTTGCGCAATACCCAAGTTCGGTAAACGCATAACATAACTGCTCTAAAATAGTTACGCCAGGATCACTCGGATTTAAGTTGGTCCACTCGTTACTACTATGTTTCTGAATGTACGCAAGACCTTCTGCTTTGAGCGCTTTAAAATCGAGCTCCAAAGGAAGTTGTGTGTCTATTATGTAATTTTCTTGCGCCATTATTGGTATGTGATTAAACTGTTTTTTGTGGTGTTATTTAATGATGGAACTAATAGAATTCCATCTGCTGATGCTACTTCCTGTAAAGCTTCTGTTGAATACTCAATTGCTCCTGTGTCAAAGTTTTTTGTACCGATTTGAAACGAAATTTCAGTCACTTCTAAAATGCTATCATAACTATTGATGAATGTTGCCAATTGAGCCGTATTCAATCCGTTATCAATAGTAATTTGCGTTTGCGCACTTGTAATCCAAGGCGATAAAAATATATTGATACCGTTGTTGACTTCCTTTTCTACAGTAGTGACATCTTCGCCAGGCTGCACTTGAATGGTTGCGGTAATTTGCACGTAATTCAATGTGAAATTCTCTGCAGAAACAGTTACGAAAGGCGAGACACGTTCGGCTATATATTGTTGAATTTCCAATTCTTTACATTCACTTAAAAGCGGTTGAAAGGCATTGGTTTCTGTTGCATCTGCTACCCGTTTTATGAGATAGGTAAACGCTTGTTTTTTGGTGTTGTCGTAAATAGATTTCGAATAGTACACTTCAGGAAATTCCAATCGGATTGCATTAAAATAATCCTCAATCGTCACCAAGCGATCTTTTGTTTTGAGTCTTGTGCTTACGCGCGAATTCATTTGTGTATTGGTTTCCGCAGCTTTGCCTCCAAACGAAGCAAATGGTTGTACAGTGGAAGCAATTTCTGGAATAGCAGTTTGCGGACTTGTAATTACATTTGCCAAAATTTGTGGCGTTTCTGTCGAAAAATCAGTTGACGCAACAATGCGTTGTAATGTAAATCCGTTGGTGTTTAAAAAAGAGGTTTCAGGGAAATCATCAAGATTGTTCGTAGTACCAATGGCAATCCAATAATTTGTACCTTCAACAGTATCGTGTACGGTTGTAATATCGTCTGGAATATCAATAGTGATAATTCCCGAACAGGTAAAACTATTTGTGTCATCTGCAATAGACGTTAGTGGTTTCCAGCCATCACAGCTTAAATAGGAATAGTTTACTTGTTTCGTTGTTAGTGTTGTTTCTGTATAAGCGCGTGCCAATTCAAAGTAAAAACTCACTTTCGCGGGTACAATCAAATCTTGTAATTCTAAAAATAGTTGTCCCTGAGATGTAAAAGTTGGCACTATAGGAAGCGTTGTTAATGGAGTAATAACACCTTTGTCATCTCTTGCAGGAGAACTTCCTAAGGTTGTATTTTTTGCGATTATTTTTTCGTCTAAAGTAGTGTCATACACTTTGTAATTTGCAAAAGGAGTATTGTAAAAGCATTGCAGTGGATAGCTTTGTTCATTTGTAGAAAAATCATAACTAACTGAAGCCGAATAGCTTCCTTGAAATGCACTCACCATGGGCACAAACGGAATATTTGGTGGAGAAACCAACGCTTGTTCGTCATCGGAATCTTTGATTTTTTCTGCAATAATTTGCGCATTAAATAAGGCAATAGCAGCCACTACTTTTGCATATAATTCGGTTCCAAAACCATAGGCTGGATCGGACAGTTTCATTTTTATAAAACCTGTAGTTGTTGTTTCTGTAAGTTGCAAAGGTTTTTGTTGCAATGTTACATCAACAGTAGCAGGATTGGGTGTTAATCCTAAAAACTGTACTTCTTTCGTAGGTTGTAGCGTTTCGTTGATGCTTAGTTCACTGCAATTATCAGGTTGGTTATATTTTAAAAAGAGCGGTACAGTAGCTACATTACAAATTCCACTGTCTGTCATTGAAATAGAAGTATCTATTGAATTCCATACACCGTTTTGTAAGGCTTGAAAATCTATGATAAACGAAGTGTTTGAAAAATATGGAGTATACGTTTCCAATACTTTATTATTCTCAGATTTGTTAAATAAACCAGCAATTTTTCCTAAAAACGATTTTTTTTCAGGCGCAACCGTTGAAAGTAAAGCATTTTGTTCGTCCGCAATGTTTTGACCTGATCTTGTTTTTGTGGAATTGATTTCGTTGTCAATATTGCTTTTTGCTGCTGTTACAGTCGCTTCATCTATTTTTCCCGCAGATGAGATATCATTTTTCAATGTAGTAAGCAATGTATTCAATGCAGTTAGCATGCCTTGATTTAGATTGATAATTTGAGTCATGGTTGCACTCAACGAAACTGGCATTTTTTGCAAAACCTTTTTTTGCTTGTTCACCAAAGTTTGTAGATCGGCTTGATTGCCCTGAATTGCTGTTACAGCATCAGTCGATGTCGTACTCGAATTTGCCAATTTTGTAAATAGTGTTTGCTCTGAGTTGGTTACGCTTGTATAGAAAGTGCTTTGCGAAGTCTTAATTGTGTCTAGTAATTTTACTAATGCTTCTACATCTATTGGTGTGCCTGAGTATATATTGTTTAAATAATTATTATACGCTACGTAATAATCGGCAAAGTTAAAATTAGGTGCAAACGGATTCCACGTTAGAGAAAAATACATGTCTGTAGTAGGCTTGCTGAAAATTTCAGCATTTCCAATCATAAAACTCTGATTCACTTTGGGTGCGCCACCTAATAACTGAAACGGTTTTTTAGGATTTAGTTGCCCAAAATCGTTGTACAATTGAAAGTTTTGCAATTCTTCTGCGCTCACTGTAATATCTAGTGTCGCAATTGCTAGTGATGAGATCGATTCTGTATAGCCTGGAAATACAACTTTAAGCAATGGCCATTCACTTGAATATCCATCAGGATTTTTGGTAAATGCACTAATTGCTGGATCAGTTGGATTTAATTGTAGCTGAATTTGATTTTCTACAATTACATATGAAAGATTATTTGACGCAGGAACTTTAAACCAAGCTTTTTCAGTGCTTAGGTAGAATTCGAAATCAGGTTGTGAAAATATAATTGCATCATCGTTTTCGAATGTAAAGTTGAGCGTAATCGTTCTTAATGTTGCTTCTGCCAAATAAAACATAGGAGAAGCAATCGTAAATGCCAACTCTTGCTTGGTTCCTTGTGGTGTTTGTGTAGAACCAAATGTTTTCCAGCTTTTAATCGCGCCAGCTTCATCTTTAGCAACTACATTTACAGGCGACAAATTTTGTAAATACAGTTCGGAATTGTACGTATCTAACGGTGTTTGAGCAAGTGTATACGCATTGACAATTTTTGCAGGATTTAACGATGTTTTATTCAGTGTTTCAAATAAAATTGGTGCTTTGTTTGCGTCCAATCCCGCAGTAAAAATAGTTCCTTTTGCTAATTGATAGGTAGCGGTTTTTTTTGCCAAACTGCTACTTGCAAAAACGGTGTCTGGTGAAACGCTGTTAGGTGTTTGTTTTAAAATATCCTTGTAATAGAAGTTTAGATGTTTCTCAGATAATGAATTCATCTGTGCTTGATAAATTTTCATCAAACTTGTAAACGTTCTTAATAGAATAGTATCAGGAAAATGGCCAGGCACAGTTTGTATCGTTTTCAACTCAGTACCTGCATACGAAATACACTTACTGTAAAATGTAAATAAAGATTTTCCTGTTCCTTTTAGACCATTAAAAATATCTAATCGTACTTGTTTGGTTAAGATGTAACTGATGATTTCTTTGAGAATGTCGTATAATATTTTACTAATTTTGATGTCAACATCAACAGCAGTTTCAAAAAATTTGATTACGATTGCAAACAACCATTCTCCAAATTCTAACACAAATGAAGCAAGCGTAACAAGTATGGTTTCTAATTCTTTTAAAATAGTATCAACCAGGTTTTTATAGTCTTCGGATGAAAACTCTTTTGTGTTGGTTTTGAGTGTATCTTGAAGAGAATTTAAATCGGTTAGTATATGTTGTATTGTAGTTGTTTTTTCCTCGTCACCTTTAAAATCTTGAATTTTTGTGTTTAATTCGTCTATGATTTTTTCAATTATTTCGAATAGTGATTCGATTGCATCTTCCACAAATGTCACTACTTTTTCAAGTATTGCTACTGTTTTCTCAAAGAATATTGCTATGGTTTTTTGTAAGGCAATAAAAGCGTCTATGATTTTAGTGATAATTTTCTCAGTAAGATTCAAGTGCGAACCATTTAGCGAAGCTTTGAGATCTTCCACATACGCCATAAAATCCTTAAAAAAGAAATATACATAGTCGCCTTTTGGTGTGTATTTTAGGTTTAGAAGTTCCCAATATGGAGTTTTTCCTTTACTTTCTTTCCATATTTTTTCGTCATAATTCTCAAAAAGATACGTGTTTACAGGTTTTATGTTTGGAATAATTTGATTGAGGTTAAGATCACTTCTTAAAGCTAAAAGTGCCCAAAGTATTGCACTCTGTTTTTCTTTTACTTGCTGAATGACATAGGTTTTAAGATTGTATTCCAAATTAGATTGCTGCATATAATACGTCCATCGTTCAATTGTTCGAAATACAGAAGTAAGCTGATCAAAAAGTTGATTGAATCCGTTTGAAATAGATGGCGTATTGAGATCAATTTCCAGACTTTTTTCTAGTTGCAAGCAGGTATTTATGAACAGCGAATATGCTTTTTGAAACGAAGTTTTGGCAATTGAAGCCACTAAAAAAACAGGATCTTTTAGTAAAAATGGAGACCAATTTCCATTGATGGTATTGGTGCGATCGTAAAAATTAAACAATGAGGCAAAGTCAGCTAGTAAACGCAAGTTGTCAGCTTCCGTTCTGCCATCTATCAAACGCGGATTTGGCACTAAAGCTTTTTCTAGTGCTGCCATCGTTGTATGTTGATTAAATTGACTCATTTGTTAGGTTATCGTTGTAAATTGGTTCCTTCTTTTATGTAAAAAGGATATACATAATTGTGTCTTGTATTGGTTTGATTGTACATGTAATCGATAGTAACTTCTACCAAGCCGTTTTGTAAATCTGCAAAAGCAACTTCAACGGCTATTACTTTTATTCTTGGTTCGTTGTTTAGAAGCGATGTTTTTACAGCTTCTCTAATTTCACCTTGTAATGTTGGGCGCATTTCTTTGAAGAAAAATGTCTGTAATCCTGAGCCAAATTGTGGCGTAAATGGACGTTCTCCAAAAGTTGTTTGCATGATCAAATTGATCATTTCATTGATGTTGGTTTCATACTTTGTGAGTTGCAGTTGATTATTTTCAGCAGAAAATGTCACTGGAAATGACCAACCCGAACCGAGAAACTCTTTTTGTATGTTTGTTAAATTATTATCCACCGATCATCACTGTAAAATCTCCTAAAACAATTGATCCGCCATGTGCGGTAGAATCTCCTATTCGTGCGGCAGGCATTCCGCCAATCATTACGGTTGCTGAACCTTTTACGATTGAATCTGGTGGCCCAACACAAACGAGCATATCGCCCACACGTGCGGCTGGTAATTTGCCAATTAGTACGGTGGGTTCTCCTGGTCCAATTACTGGTCCGCCCACATGCGGAATTGGAGGAAGTCCTGGTGTTACCATTGGACATTCATGAAAATCGGTTAATCTTGCTGCTGGTGGCATAGTTTTGTTTTTTTGTTAGTTGTTAGTTTTGAAGTAAAAAGGTTGTTAAGAAATTTACTAATGCCTAAAACCTAATCCCCAATACCTCTTTATTTCAAAGTACTTCTCGATACAATTTTCTATCTATCTCGCTATGCTCGATGTGATATAAAATCACTCGAAGTGACGTTTTGTTAGTTGCTGGTTTTGAATTAAAAAGGTTGTTGAGAAACTTACTAATCCCTAATCCCCAAAACCTAATTCCTACTTAGTTAATCATCACCATCGCTCCTTTAATAGTGGTTTCCGTTCCACCTTGAAGTGATGCCGTCATACTTCCTTCTGCGGAGTATTGCATTTGTGCGGTTTCTTTGATATTTAGTCCTTTTATTTGGACATCGCCACCAGATGATTCAATGGTAACACCTTGATCGCCTTGCAGCGTTAAATTTTGCGTGGCTTGGACGGTGATATCTTTGTCACTTTTGATGGTAATTCCACTTTCAGACATTACAATGCTGTTATTGTTTTGATCTTTGATGGTAATTTGCTTGTCTTCATCACTAAAAATCGCGGTATTTTTACTTGGTGTTTCTAGCGTAAGCACTTTATTTTCATCATCAAACTGAATGTTAATTCCCGATTTAGACACAAATGCTTTTATGGTATTTTTTTCATTCGGATCTAAACCATCAAACGGTTTGTTATTGTCAGCACTGTACATACTTCCTAAAATGATTGGATAACGAGGATCTTCATTCAAAAAACCTACCACGACTTCATCACCAACTTCAGGCATAAAAAATGTACCAGCGCCAGAAGTGGAATAGAAATTTGTTAATCGTGCCCACAATCCTTCACCATTTGGATCAAACAACGGAATATCTACCAATACACGGTATTGACTGTCTGGATCTTCATACATTTTCTTTACGGTAGCATTGAATAATCCTTGTGCGCCAGGTAATAAACCAGAAGCTGGCGGTGCCATGACATCTGGTTCTTCTGTAAACCAAATAGGAGACAAGCCTATGGAAACTTCTGTAACCCAATTTCCATGTCCAATAACATGCTGTACATTTGATATGATATGATCGCCATTAAAACGATCGCCCAATCCTGCAAGTGTGATATATTTTGCTGGATCGACTAAGTTACTTCCTTGAAATTTTACATCACCTTGAATTTTAGCATATGCACTTTTTACCAATGCCGCTTTTGACCAATTGGTTAAATCGCTTTCTTGTATTGGTGCAGTACTTTGCAATTCATAATCGGAAAGTCCAACGACTTCCGAGAGTTTTTTAGACGATAAATTTCCTGGGCCAGCATAACTACTTGACGCTTCTCCCGAAGTAGTTTGTTGTTGTGTAAAATCCCAAGAAGTTGCTTTTGCCGAACCTAATTGTGTTACGGAATTTAAAGAAGCGTTAAATTCCAATAGATTGTTTCCATACGCAATTTCTAATACAGAACTTGTATCATTATCTGGTGGAAATACGGACACTTTTCCATTGAGTGTTGTGACAATCATGCCGTTAGTTTCCGCTCTAGCGAGTAAAAAATCCCAATCGGTTGCATAGTATTGCACTTGTTCAGGCCATTCTGTCGTAGTAGCAGAAACATCAGCAGACAATCCATAATTTCCAATAATGGTGCTCATAATGTCACTATCTTTCTTTTTGGAATAGGTTAAACTTTTACGCCCAACAATCATTTTTACAGCTTCATCACGGCATTCAACAACCAATACAGAACCTTCGGCACCGTGAATACGAATACTTTGTTTGGTAATGATTCCTGTGAAAATTGTTTCGTTTTTAGAATCATAACCAGCTTCAATAGTAACCGTATTTCCAGGCACAAATGTACTTGACGAACTGACGCTAAAAGTTTCGTCGGCTGGACTTCCATCAATGATGACAATTTTTGCCATCGAAATACGATTGACGCCTTTTTCGACTTCAATTGATTGTACGTCCATTGCGTCTGGAATTGCACTTCCGTTGGTTTTAATATCGAAAGTGACTAAACCTCCGCTTGTAATTGTTGTTGATGCACTCATGTAGTTTATGTTGGTTTTATGATTGGTGGAAATAGTAATTGTTGTCCACCTTTTAATTGTCTAAATTTGTTTAAATCGTTGTATGTAGCAACTTGAATGTAATTGTATGGTGTATTCCATACTTTGTTTGATAATTGTGGTAAACTTTCACCTTGTACTACTTCTACCAAATGTGTAATGTCGGGAGAACTTTCATCGTCTTCTTTTTTCCGCTTGTCGGCAGAAATATATTTTCCGAAGCTTAATGAGATTTTTGCTCTCAGCGGACTTCCATCTGGTTTGAATAATGTATAGGTAGTATCAAACGATTTTAATACACTGTAAAATACCAAATCGCTTCCCCATTGTATTTTTACGAAATTTGGTCTATGAATGTCCCCGTTGTATGTGTATACAATGTCCTCTAAGGCTTCAATTTCCTTGTTTAAATCGGTTCGTTTTGTATCTACAATACCAGTACAATCAATGACAATGTCAAAACTGAGATTGTCGCTTGGTGTATGCTTGTATTTTTGAGACGTAGAACTCGTATCTATAGGTTGTTGTTCATTGTATTCAATACTTCGACTCCATTTTATAGATTCTGGATTGATCATTAGATTGTACGGATCGCCAGAGATTGCTTGCGTAAAGTTCTCATCTTTGTATCCTGTTATTTTCATGTATTCTAATGCCATAATCGTACTGGTTTATCGATTGTACTTTTCTCGTTTTTGTGCTTCTGAAATCATGCGTCTACAGGTTTCTAATACTTCATTTTTTAATAGGGAAGCATCATACGTGTTTCGCTTTGTATGTACATTTTCATGAACAGTTTTTATTTCTGTCTTGATGACTAATTCTCTGATTTCTATTGGCATAATTTGAGATGTATAGTTTTCTCGATAATCGAGATTTAAAATGCTTTGAAGCTTGCCTCTATATTTTAGGTGAACTCCTTGTTCATACCTCACAAATTTGTCCTGAGGTAGTTTACTGAATATTAAAATACGTGTATGCTAATTCAATACTTTCAATCAGTATTTCGCTTTCTTGCGATTTTAAATCGGATACCGAATAATTTATAGGATAGGCATTGTGAAACGTCCATTTCATCAATACTTTTCCTTCATTATCAAGTAAATCGACTGATACATCTTGTGTCTGTATTGCATTAGCCAATCCGCCGTCGAGCGTATTGGCACACCAAGTAATTAACTTTGATCCTGTTGGGACAATAGCTCTTTTGAGTACAAGATTTTTACTAGAGCTTGTGGTTGGTAATCGATATTTGAATCGATTTTCTCCACCGCTAGCCACTTCTTCTACACCGAGTTCTTTGCTGATTCCTGAGACTTCTTTAAAAGCCGCATCTTCTCCTTCAAACGAAAGTGAAAAATAGAATCCAACAGGATAATCACTATGATCCATTTGTAATAATTAGTTGTTCGTGAGCAATTTCTAAGGTATCAATAGCTACTTCGTTTCCATCAGATTTTAAGTCGGTACTCGTAATTTTTGTTGGCCAAGCATTGTTAAGCTGCCATTGCATTGTTACTTTTCCTGCTTCGTCTAATAGTTTTATTAAAACGGTTCTACGCTTTATTGTGTTCATAGAAATTTCTGCATGCCATTTCCAAAATGTATTATCGTTAACAAATACGCCACGTTTCATAGTTACATTTCCATACTTTACAATGCCTGGCATTTTTTCGGTAGAGAAAAGAGTACTATTACTTTTTCGGTATTCTATAATTTGATTTTCTACGTCCATTCCAGAAACTTCTTGGAATGCGACACCTTTCATTTCAGTTCCTAAATCTACTTCAAATCGGAACTTTGGCATGGGCCAGGTTGCGCCTTCTTTACTTCCATCATCTGCCATAATATTATGTTTTTAATGAGTTATTTTTTTGTTTTTTTTATAAGATTAACTGTTGCAATTCTAGGTTATACCATTTATTAGCTAGAAGTCGCTTGTTGTTGTTGGAATGTCAGTACAATAAATTCTGCCGGACGAACTACTGCAACTTTAACAGTTACATTCATAAATCCGTTTAAAATATCGTCTGAAGTCATAGTACTTCCCAATCCGCATTCAACAGAAAAAGCTGCTGCTGCTGTTGCTCCTTGCAATCCTCCTTGTTTCCAAATACCAGTTAAGAAGCTTCCAATCATAGATTTTACGCCTTCCCACGTATTTTTATCATTCGGTGCAAATACATAGGCTTGCGCTGCAAGTTTACACGATTGCTCTAAGAAATTCATCGTTCTTCGTACCGATAGGTAACGCCAGTCTAAACTGTTTCCATCTAAAGTTCGTGCACCCCAAATTAAGATTCCAAGTCCGTTGAAAAAACGAATCGCGTTGATCGATTTTCCAGAAACGGCATCTACGTTTAAGCCTCCTTGTTGTGATTCTGATAGTTTTATTGGTAATGATGCTGCACCAACCATAGACGTATTTGCAGGCGCTTGCCACGGACCAACTTCATTGTCAGTTACCGTAATTACTCCAGCCATTCCACCACTCGGCGGTAACATATTTGCATCACTCAATACATGATTGATAATAGAGCTATAAGTTTTACTTGCTGTAATTAGTGAATTGTTGTATTGACTTACCGTTAACGGTGTTCCCGAAGGATTTTCAATGTTTCCAATAATCGTTTCTACCGTTTGATTTGGATTGTCAGCTGGACTTAATAAAGGTTCTAACTGTTTGATATCTCCTCCAAAAAGGTTGGTATAATCAATGTCGGATGTCTGCATAATTGTTGTTCCAACGAATGGATAATATGCAGTTCCGTAGTTTAATCCGTTAGCTCCTGTGTTGTCACGGAATGCTGTAATATCATCCATCCACATTACTGGATCTGGATTTCTTCCTCCAATAATATCAAAAATGGCTACTGCAGTTTGCATTTCTTCTGCTTGTAATAGCATTTCCTGCATTAAAGTTCCATTGTTTGCCACAGAAAGTAAAGTTGCTTCTGGACAGATATACATGGTTGGTTCTTGTTCGTTTTTTAATAATGCCAATCCGTTTGCAAGATCGTTTAATTGTACATTCGGATTTACAATTTGGTCGCCTGGTGTCATACCTGCTCCCGATCCGGCTCCGTAACCTCCAACAGATACAATATATGCGTCTCCTCCACCATTTTCGTAGAATAAACGAATGCTATTGTATAAATAGTACACAGTGTTTGGATCTGGTACAATAGAGTAGTACGTACCATCTATGAGCATATAGTCACCTTTTTCGGGTTGACTTTTTTCTGCTACTAGATAGTATTGCGGACTGTACTGTTTTGCTGGATCTGCCGGTGCTGCTGGATTTGGCAGCATAAAAATTGCCTGAAAATCTGAAAAAGATGTAATTTTTGTTGGCACATTCGTATACGATTTCCCTTCGTACATGGCTTGCGGTGTATATCCAATGAAAGCAGGAACGGCAGTAGCCACTGGGACAACCGAGTTTCCGAAACCATTTATTTCATTGATATAAACCCCTGGAGATTTAATGGTTGATAAATTCATAAAACATAGTTATTAGTTCGTGTTAATTTTTATAATTATTTAATAAGGCATGCTAGATATATACATATATCAACGATGCTATTGTATGGTCGTCTTGTATTTGTAAATTTTTAGGGTTAGGAATAGGCAATCCTTTCATTACGATTTCCTTTCGTTCGCCTGCAATGTTTTTTTTTGTGTTGATTAAATTGAATGTGTAGGTTACTTCATTTTTTAATGGAATTTTGGTTGTTTGTGATGAAAAAGGCAATGCTTTATCGCCATTTTGTAAGGTAATTTCAGCTGTTTTGGTAAACTGAATAGTTTCGTCTGTACTTTCGATTTCGAGCTGATTGTATTCTTGATTGGTGTTGTTAATGATGTAATAAATCCACTGTGTTTCACGTGCTTGTAATTGGATACTATATTCAATAGGATTGTTTGTTTTTTGCAAACGAATAATGTCTTCAAATTTTATAGTAATGCTGAGTGCATTTTGAGTAGAAGCTGCTTCTACAAACGTTTCTTTGAGTTGAATGCTAGTGCTTGAAGCATCATTTACGGTTTGATCACTTATGTACGTTAGTACGCCAAGTTCATTGATAGGAATGTTGGTGAAGTTGTAAAAATTTTGATCGGTAGTCATTCCAAGAAACTCAAAAGCTGTTTGCCCAGAAACTTGTGTAATATAGTTGAGGTACGTTTCAATAGATTGATTGGTTGCGCTGTACAATTCAAATCCACTTTGGGTTTTTCGCAACACAAGTCCATACTTAGTAAATACACTTTTTGTTTCAGTACTTGCATCATATATCATACACTCACAAATGTTTGACGCATAATATGAGTGCGATATGGTTACTTTACATAAAGATGTATACGTTGTGCTCATGGTTTTTCATCTGCGTTTGTATTAATGCTAATAATACCTGTATCAAACCCTTCTACTTCATCAGAAGTAATTGTTACCAATCGAACTTTATAAATGATAGATGGTTGATATTTTGCGCCAAGTGCTGTCCATAGATTTTGCATTTGCATATAATTTTCTCCTTTTTGAAACTCATATTCCAATTTTCCTATTTCGGGAGGAATTTCTGCATTTTTGGTAGCGTCAATCATTTCGTTTATTTGAAAAAACTGAATAGAAGCATCTAAAAACTTTAAGGCTTCTATATAATCGTCAAAATTTGGAGTAATCAGTGTGAATAAATTATACCGATGTCCAAGAGGTGTTCTTACAAAGTTGCCATTGTCTAGTTTTTGATTTCTGTTGTAGAATTGTTTTGTAGTTTCTTGTTCAACGTGAATCAATGAAATGATAATTTTGTTTTGGTTTTTTGCGGGTACAACTCCGTTTTGATCAATAATAGGATTGATGATAACGATGTCCTCATCCAAGCCAAATTTCTTTTTGACATATTGGTTGAGTGCTTTCTCTGTAAATTGAAGTGCTTTTTCAATCATGTTGGTAAATGGTTTGGTTAGCTAGCTTGTAACATGCTAAAATTAATAATAGAATGAATGTTTTTAGTGAAGTAAGCGTATACCATTTATGCACATTTTGTACGTGTACGAAATTTTCCGTAGACAAAACGTAGACAAATGGAAACTTGCGTATACATATACTGTGTATCGCGCACAGTTTACCATGTACGTAATTTTAAATTTTTGGCATGAAGTGGTCAGCAATACTTCCTGTTGTTAAGATATGGAAATATTGAGAATTAAGCTTTTTCTACGCTTAAATTTGACTAAAAGGTATGTGATATTGACTCTTAAATGTTGCTATGAAATAACTTCTTTTATAAAAATAGAATACGGTTAATGTCAGTACTATTTAATTATCCTATTCATATTTAGATGGTGCAAGTGCCATGGCTTGAGGATATTTTTTGGCTCTACTAGCACGGTAATCTTCTTTTGCTTTTTCAAGTTGACCTAATTGCTCATAACAATATCCACGACTGTATTCTGCTTTTCCATCTTTAAATGCGCGTGCCTTAATAACGCGTGCTAAGTTTTTAATGGCTGCTTCATAGTTTTTATTCACCAAATCAATAATACCAATGTTTTGAATGGATAGAAAATCTCTTGGATTCGTTTTTAAAATTTCTTCAAACACGATTCTTGCTTTCCCATATTGTTGCTTTGCAAAGAAATCATACGCTTCTTGATGTTTCGCTTTTACTTCTTTTTTGCTTAAAAACGATTTAAAATTTAGTTTGCCTAAAACTTCCTTTTTTGCATCAATTAACTTTTCACTATAGGTGTTGTATGCAATTCCTGTATCTAGTACTTTCAACATTAAATCGCTGTCTTTGGTAAACTCATAAATAGTATTTGCTTTGGTTTTCCATTCATTCAAATCTCTTGGATTGTATTTTGAATAGCGATGCATTGCACGTATTAAACTAGCAGTATCTCTTTGTTTTGCATAGATTTTTTTCAGCATATAATAGTTGGTTTTAAATGCTGGGTAAATATCGAAAACTTGTTCAGAGTAGTACTTTGCACTATCTATATTATCTTTCACATTAAGATAAATTTCAGCCTTAAAAGCCTTTACTAATAAAGCATCTGTATTATATGATTTTGACTTATCTAAAATCTCTAAAGCCTCATCATACCTTTTAGCTTTAATAGCATAGTTTGCCAAAAACACATTATTTACCGTGCCCACATAACTTAACTGTGGATAGTTTGTCCATTGTTGTTTTACATTTTCAAAATCATTTCGAAGTTTCTGATCAGTAAAAAGAGTTTTCCCCATTAAATCGGTTCGAAGATTTCGTTGCAATTGATAAGCGCTTAATATTGCATAATTAGAAGCCGTACTTGCAAGACTGAATAAAAACAGCGCACCAAATGCTGCATAAGTTAACTTCTTGTTTTGCACTGCAGCTTCTTTCTTTTTTTCCTTTCCAGCGAAAGCGATAATAAAACTTACCATTAAAATAAAATAAAACTGAACTGGCGGTCGCTCTAGCGGAAAGTTTAAAAGAGCATCTAAGGTATAAGCAGCTGACACCAGAAAAATAGCAAAATACATCCATTTAATTTCGTATTCTTTTTCTTTTCGCATCAATCCAATAAACCATAGCAATGGCATTACAAATAACGCAACATAGAATAAAAATCCAAAAATTCCTGTTTCTGCTAGTTTTTCCAAGAAATCATTGTGCGCACGTCTCGGATTGGCAAAAGCTCCTTTATTATTCGAAAAATTTTGGTAATGCTCTCTTTTTCCAACAGCTTTATAATTTCCGTAACCAACACCTAAAACTGGACTTTTCTTAAAGTTGCGAAATGCCAATGCCCATAATGAAAAACGTCCTGAACTTAGGTTCGATTTCTTTTTAACAGTAACATTGATAGGCATCATTTTTTCTTTAGTAGAAACAGTGTTTTGAGCAAGGCTTCTTCCTTTATAAAAATCAAGGTTTTTAGGGTTTAAAATATCACTCAATGAATTCATAGAACCTTTGTCAACTCTATTCACATTCAACACTAAAAAAATAGCTAAAAGTGGTGTAATTGCTAAAATGATAGTTTCTTTTTTAATACTTACAGCATCTTTCTTCTTTATGATTCCAAATAGTAAAAAACCTAAGGAGCTTAAAAATATAAATGATAAAGAAAGCATTGCAGTTCTTGAACCAACAAATAATAAGGCTATTATACCTATTAACGCTGCAACTCCTGAAGCATATTTCCAAATTTTAGTAAAATAAAGAAAACCATAAATAAGTAATGGCAATTGAATTACAAGAAATGCTGTATAGATATTAATGCTCGAAAATCCGCTTCGAAGACCATTTACAAACTCAAGTGATCGTATCATGTCTGAGTATCCAAAGAAGTACTCAATAGCACGAAAGCCATAAAAGGATACTATAAAAATAGAAACTTTACAGGCAAAGTTGAAAAATAGTTTTGGATCTTTCTTAACGAAAGTAAATACACAAAAGAAGGCAACAACAATATTGACAAAACGTGATAAATGCACCAAACTTTCACTCACATTAATTGCTGTAATCATGGATAAGCAACCTATTGTGAAAAATCCAGTTAATAAGCCCATATAGAGTTTGGCTTTTTTTTCTAGATTGAATGCTTGAAAAAATGAGTTGTTTTTAAATATAAAAATCAATGAAATTATATTCAATAACGACATATATAACCATTGTGGTGCGTCGTAATCCATAGCATTAAACAGCGGAACAAGACATGATACTGAATACAACAGTAAAAAAATATGTGCAATGATGAGCTGATTTGGCAATTGACTTTTTTGGGAAATGGTATTCTTTTTAGGTTGGTTTTTTGGCATTGCTTCAATTTTACGTCAAGAAAAATACTAATTTTCAAATTGTAAGTCAAATGAATATCACCGACTACAATAATGTCGCTAGCTGAACAAATTACGAGAAAAATCTTGAAATCTGATAAATTGTTTTTCTAAAGAATCATAGAAACCCGATTAAATGCATAAAAGAGAGTTGATTGCTGTTACAATTACAACTGATTTCTAGTAAAAAGTGACAATACATTATAAGAATAGTTAGTACCTTTGTACGGTTAGAAAATGAACGCATGTTAGATATTCAAAAGATACGAAAAGACTTCCCAATTCTCAATAGAGAAGTAAACGGAAAACCCTTAATATATTTCGATAACGCGGCAACTTCGCAAACGCCACAACAAGTAATTGATTGCATTGTAGATTATTATACGAATTACAATGCAAACATACATCGAGGTGTGCATACGTTAAGTCAGGAAGCAACAGACGCGTATGAAGAAGCGCGTATAAAAATTCAACAACATTTTAATGCGGCAAAACCGCATGAAATGATTCTTACTTCTGGAACAACAGATAGCATCAATTTGGTAGCAAATGGTTTTTCTTCCTTATTAAAGAAAGGAGATGAAATTATTGTATCTGCCTTAGAACATCATTCTAATATTGTGCCTTGGCAAATGTTATGCGAACATACTGGCGCAGTTTTAAAAGTGATTCCGATGTTTGAAAGCGGACAATTAGACATGGAAGCGTATGCGTCTTTGTTGAACGAGCATACGAAATTGGTTTTTTGTAATCATGTGTCAAATGCATTAGGAGTTATCAATCCAATAGAATTTATCATTAAAAAAGCACATGAAGTTGGTGCAGCTGTCTTAATTGATGGTGCGCAAGCTTCTCCACATATCAAAGCAGACGTGCAAGCGTTGGATGTAGATTTTTATGTAGCTTCTGCACATAAAATTTGTGGTCCAACAGGTGTTGGTTTACTGTATGGAAAAGAAGAATGGTTGAACAAATTGCCTCCTTATAGAGGTGGCGGAGAAATGATAGATCAAGTAACGTTTGAAAAAACAACGTATGCAGGCTTGCCACACAAATTTGAAGCTGGAACACCAAATATTTGCGGCGTCATTGCTTTTGGAGCTGCACTAGATTATATGAATGACATAGGTTTTGAGGCAATTGCAGCTTATGAAAATGAATTGTTGGAATATGCTACCGAAAAATTATTGGCTATTGGCGATATAACTATTTATGGAACAGGCGCAAAAACTGCGGTAATTTCATTTAACATAGAAAATGTTCATCCGTATGATATTGGAACTATAGTAGATAAACTTGGAATTGCTGTTCGTACAGGACATCACTGTGCACAACCAATTATGGATTTCTACAAAATTCCTGGAACCGTGAGAGCATCTTTTTCTTTTTACAATACCAAAGAAGAAATTGACACGTTTATTGAAGCAGTCAAAAAAGCAAAAATGATGCTTTTGTAACATATAAACACACATAAATAACCATTAATCTACAGAATCGATCCATTGGTCGATTCTTTTTTTTTGTTTGAATTTGAAAATACACCTATGTATTTCACCGATAAAGCTATTGTTCTTCACTTGTAAAAAAACAATTACAAATTGTTATATATGTAACAAAATGCTTAAATAATTTCATTTCATCTAAAAAATTAGCAGTTTTGTTAAATAATTCACAATTATAGATATATTTGCCGCATTAACCCGAATAAAACTTAATAAGAAAATTATGAAGAAAATTTTTCTAAGCATGATTGCGCTTGCGACAATTATGGTGTCTTGTAGTGATGACCAAACTGCAAACACAAACGTAGAAGAGCAAGGAGCAGATATGAGTGATTTCTATTTATACACAGAAAACACTGAAAAAGCAGCTGGTGGATGTTTTACAATGCAAAAACTAAATGCACAACTTGACAAAGATGCTGATTTATATAGCAGAATGTATGATATTGAGAAAAAGTACAGAGAAAGATCAATCGCTAAAAAACCAGGAAATGGTAATGGTAATGGTAATGGCGGCGGCGGAAACGGCGGCGGCGGTGGCGGCGGAACTCCACCTCCAACTGACAACTTAGGCGTTGTATCAATTCCTGTATACATACATGTAGTATATAGCAACAATAACGAGAACATTAGCGATGCGCAAATCAATTCGCAAATGGCAGTTTTAAATGACGATTTTAGAAGAGCAAATAATGATGCGAACCAAACACCTTCTACTTTTGCAGGTGTAGCTGCTGATACAGAAATTCAATTTACATTAGCGGGAGTATTTAGACATTCAAACTCTAGAACTTCTTGGGGAACTAATGATGCTGTAAAAGGATCATATCCACCAGTAACACCATCTACTCACTTAAACATGTGGGTGTGTAACATTGGAGGAGGAATCTTAGGATATGCACAATTCCCAGGAGGAAACTCTGCTACTGATGGTGTTGTGATGTCTCCACAATATTTTGGAACAACTGGATATGTTGCTGCTCCATTTGACGGAGGAAGAACAACAACTCACGAAGTTGGACACTACTTAAACTTACGTCACATTTGGGGAGACGGAAGATGTAACAGAGATGATTTTGTTTCTGACACTCCAACTTCAGACAGACCAAACTACGGATGCCCATCATTTCCAACAACTCACTGTCGTTCTACGGACATGACTATGAACTATATGGATTATACAGATGATGCTTGTATGAACATGTTTACTGATGGACAAAAAAGCAGAATGCGTGGTGTGTTAATACCAGGTGGAGCAAGAGAAAGTTTAGTGAACTAATTCACATATAAAGTGCTAAATTTAATATAGAAAAGACGCCATAATTGGCGTCTTTTTTTGTATCATTATGTCACAGAATTAAAAAGACTAGTTATGAAATACCTATTTGTATTATTCTCTCTCACATTATTTACGAATGGTTGTAATGATGAAGAGACGAAAAAGAAAGCTATAAAAACTGCTGAAGATGATATTATTGTAACCTATGAAGCAATGTCAAGAGGCTTTTATGAAGAAGTACAAGTGTCAAAAATTGCTCTAAAGACGACAAAAGATGTAAATAAAAAACAATACAATACGTATGATTGCAGTGAAGAAGACTGGAATGAAATCGTAGCTCTTTTGAAAAAAGTTGATGCCGAAAAGTTAAAAACACTCAAAGCACCATCCTCAAAACGTTTACATGATGGCGCACCACATGCTGTTTTAACAATAAAATATAAGGATACTGAAGTATCTTTAAATTCTTTTGATCATGGAAATCCGCCCAAAGAACTAATGGCAATTGTCTCAAAAATACTAGCAATGGCAAAAGCAGTTGATAAACCGTAATAGTTGTTGTATTTTTGCGTCTAAATAAACAATCGTGTAAAAGAAGAAGAAATGACGATACAAGAAATACAGGCCGATATAGTAGACGAATTCAGCATGTTTGATGATTGGATGCAGCGCTACGAATACATGATTGATCTTGGAAAATCACTTCCTTTAATTGATGAAAGCTTGAAAAAAGACGAAAACATAATTAAAGGTTGTCAAAGTAGAGTTTGGGTTCATGGTGAAATGCAAGATGATAAATTGGTATTTACGGCTGATAGTGATGCCATTATCACGAAAGGAATTATTGCGATCTTAATTCGTGCATTTTCAAACCAACAACCTGCTGCTATCATTAATGCTAATACTGATTTTATTGATGAAATAGGCTTAAAAGAGCATTTGTCACCAACAAGAGCCAACGGATTGGTAAGCATGATTAAACAACTAAAGTTATACGCAATTGCGTATCAAACACAATTAAATTAAAATGTCAGAAATCACCATAGATACAGACGCTTTAGGCGAAAAAATAGTTAGAGTTTTAAAAACCATCTACGATCCAGAAATTCCTGTAGACATTTACGAACTAGGATTAATATATGATGTTTTTGTAAATGAAAACTCAGATGTAAAAATCTTAATGACCTTAACATCGCCAAATTGTCCTGTAGCAGAAACGCTTCCGCTAGAAATAGAAGAAAAAGTAAAATCGCTTAAAGAAGTGAATAGTGCTATTGTCGAAATTACATTTGAACCGCCTTGGGACAAAGATTTGATGAGTGAAGAAGCAAAATTAGAATTAGGTTTACTATAAAACAATGGCAGACGAAATTATCAATAGAGTTGCACAAAGCAAATTAATTACATTCAATCTGGAAGATTACTATCCTTCAGGTGAACGTACACTTTTTGATATTTCTGGTTGGCTTATGGAAGGCTTAATTCTTCGCGAAAAAGAATTCCGTAAATATGTTGCCGAATATGATTGGTCGCAACACCAAGGACAGTACATAGCGCTTTGTTGTAGTACGGACGCTATTATCCCTGCATGGGCATATATGTTGGTGAGCGTACATTTGGCACCTTTTGTCGAAAAAGTAATAATTGGCACCTTAGAGAATTTAGAAACCTCTCTTTACCAAGATATCATCAACAATTTAGACGTTTCTGACTATCAAGACAAACCTGTTATTATAAAAGGTTGTGCCAACAAACCTATACCAGACAATGCTTACACGATGATGATTAACAAACTACAAGGTGTTGCTAGAAGCATTATGTATGGCGAAGCGTGTTCGTCAGTTCCACTTTACAAAAAAAAGAAACTCTCCTAAATAATATTTAATTAGCTGATTGTTAATGATTTAAATATTTTGCAATATTTTTGTGAACTGATAGGCAAAAAGTATATTTGCCATCGCAAAAAATAAAAAACAACTGTCATATAATACGCATTACAATACAGTATTAATAACCGATATGAACGCGTGCGAATTATAAACGACAACTTAACCTAATAAAAATAAACAAATGAAAAAAATCGTATTTGCCATCGCATTATGTTTAGGAATGAGTTCTATGAATGCGCAAACGAAAGAAGAATTAAAAGCTCAAAAAGCAGAAAAACAAGCTGCTGCTGATGCTTTACAAGGAGAAGCAAATGCTATTCAAGCACAAATTGATGCACTTCCAGGATGGAGAAAAGGAGCTTTCGGAACTATTGGTGGAAGCATTTCAGAATTCAGTAATTGGTATGCACAAGGAATTCCTAACAACGCTTCAGGAAACATCGGATTTACAGTAAATGCTTTTGCAAACTTAAATCAAGAGAAATTTTTCTGGAACAACAGCGCAAATGTAAACTTATCTTGGGTAAAGCTTGATAATACAGACGATCCAACAGATAGCGATAAGTTTAGAGAAGCTACAGATGTATTTAACATTAGCTCTTTATACGGACGTAAATTAAGTGAGAAGTTCGCAATTTCTGGATTGGCAGAATACAGAACTACGATTTTAAGCAACTTTAACGATCCTGGATATTTAGACTTGGGTGTTGGTGCTACTTGGACACCAATTACAAACTTAATCGTAGTAATTCACCCATTAAACTACAACTTTGTATTTAGTGATAATGATACAGTATTCGAATCTTCTTTAGGTGCAAAAATCGTTGCAGATTATACAAGAAGTATTGGTGCAATTAACTTCAAAACAAACTTATCAATGTTCCAAAGCTACAAAAGTAGTGATTACTCAAACTGGACATGGACAAACTCATTTAGCTACACATTGTGGAAAATGATTGGAGTTGGTTTTGACTTTGGTTTAAGACAAAACAAGCAAGAAGCAGTAAACTTCAACCTTGCCAACGGAAACGTAGGAACAACGTTTGACAATGTTGACAATAAATTACAATCATACTGGACAGTTGGATTAAGCTACAACTTTTAAAAACTACCTTTTATACTATACAAAAGCGTTTCCTAATGGAGACGCTTTTTTTTGTTTCAGGTATTTTGATTTAGAAATGTCATTGCGAGGAAGAATGACGCGGCAATCTGTTTTTAGCCTTGCAGATAGCTTCAATTTGTTCGTTATGACGTTTTAAAATATCTCAATATTATTTAATTTTTAGAGTTTAGAACTTGTCTTGAAGATGTATACTTTTTATTTTTGCCAACTTATTTGTGATATAAAATGAAACACCTGCTATCTCTTTGTTTCCTGTTGATAGGATTTACAGCTAAAGCGCAAGAATTACAAAAACCAACAGCTATAAAAGCTGCTATACAAAAATCAGTCGCTATACAGAAACCAATTGCTACTGTAAAAGATACGATCCCAAAAGGTTGGCGATCTAAAGGAAATGTATCTTTTCTTTTTAATCAAGCAGCTTTTTCCAATTGGGCAGCTGGTGGAGAAAACAGTATTTCGGGTACTTTAGGTTTTAATTACGATTTAAATTACCACCGAGAAAACTGGGATTGGGACAGCAGAATAGTAGTTGCTTATGGTTTAACGCAAACTAAAAACAGTGAGTTTACCCGAAAAACGGACGATCGTTTTGAGTTAAACTCGGTAATTGGTAAAAAAGGAGAAAACTATTGGTTTTACTCAGGTTTTTTAAACTTTAAGACACAAATTACCAAAGGATTTCGTTATGATACTGACGAAAACGGAAAGGAAATTAGAATGGAACATACCAATACTTTCTCGCCAGCATACCTTTCGTTTGGACCTGGAGTTTTATGGAAAAAGAAGGACGATCTCAAATTTAATATTGCACCGGGAACTTCTAAAGTCACGATTGTAGATAAAGACTTCACATTACCAAATGAAGAATATTTTGGAGTTGCGGAAAACGAAAGCATTCGTTACGAATTGGGCATGTACGCTTCTGGTTATTACAAATTTACATTGCTTAAAAATATTGTTTTAGAAAACATTCTAAATGTATATTCCAATTACTTGGAAAAGCCTGAAAATGTAGACATTGATTACAATGTAAATGTAGTCATGACAATCAATAAATACCTAACTACAAACATCAACTTTCAAACCATTTACGACGATAATGCCTTCCGAGGATTTCAAACACGTGAAGTACTTGGTTTGGGTGTGAATTATGGGTTTTAATCACATAAAATGGCGTATTATCTTTTTTAAATTTTCACTTTCTTACACAGACGGAAATCAATATCTTTAACAAAAACCTAAATTCTTATCATTATTAAAATTAATTTAGAATTTAAAAACAACAACATTAATGAAACAGATATTAGTTGTTTTAATTGCGCTTTTTATCACAAATATTTATGGCCAAACAACGGATCAAGAATTAGACAATAGAATAAAAAAAGAATATAAACGTATTGGAAGTCTTACCAAAGAAGAGTATGACAAAATTGATTATTCAAAATTTGTCAAAGACATAGAAGCAAAGGTGGAGGAGAACCCAGAAAATACGGAAGCAAGGTATTTTTTAGGATATGCTTATGGTCAAAAAAACTCTTATGACGCTAACGACATGATTCATACAAATCTCGATCTTGTGATGAAAGCAAGTGAGCAATTTGAGGAAATTATAAAATTGACACCTAAATACTCTGGGGAAATCATAGGACTTAATCCTTATGATAAAATAGCAGCAGAATGGGGTTCTCTAGCAATAAAGTATTTGTATGAACAAAAAAAAGATTCTGCAATATGGGCGTTCAAAGAAGCTAAAAAAAGAGGCGGATTTAATACATATACACTTCAATTAAACAAAGAAAGATTGCTAACCTGTAGTAAAGATGCCGTATTGCTCTCTTCAGGTGATATCCCAACATATTCACTGTATTTTTTACAAACCGTTGAAAACATACGAAACGATGTCACAGTCATTGATGTTGAGCTGTTAAATTCAACATGGTACCCTGAGTATCTTTTGGATAGAAAAAGTATCGATTTCGGAATGTCATCAGAAGAACTTCAAACGATTAATTATCTTGAGTGGACTGATAAGGAAATTACAATTGGTGATTTTTCGTGGATTCTTAAACCTAGCTATGGAGAGTATCTTTTACGTGGAAATAGAATTTTGTTAAGCTTCTTAAAACAGAACAAATTCCAAAGAGATATCTATTTTACCATAGGATTTAATAAAGAAGGAAGCTTGAGTTTAGAAGATTCCCTTGCGCAAGGATTGGTTCTTGATAAATTAGCTATTACAAAAGCAGATAAAGAAGCATTTAAAGTTTCGGAGGAGTCGTTGATCAAAATGGTTAAAATGACAAAATATGTCAATATTAATAATGATGAAGAAGTAAATATGGTATATTTTTTTCGAATCATGTGCGTATATGAAATGAATGATCTTTTTGAAAAAATGGATAAGGAAACGCCCAAAAAACTCATGAACCTAATCGATACATATATTGATGAAGATGCATTTCCTTATCGAGACAAAGACGTTTTAGAGTTTATACAACAATGCAGAAAGTTTTTTAACAACTGATACTTCTAGTTACAATTTTCGCAACTGATTAAAATCCAAAAAATACGTCATTTTCAACGAAATGGTATTGCTATTATCTTGTTGCAACGTATTTTTCAAATTGGTTCCATAACTCGAACTGATTTGATTGTTAAATAAATTTGCACCCAACTTATAATTAAAACTCAATTCGCTTGCAGGTGCAAATTGCCATCTTGCGGTATAATCAACCGTAAATGAATTGAAATTATCGTCAAAATCATTTGGATCAATTGTATAATTATTGCGTTCTAAATTCCCTTGGTTATTCAGTGAAAACTGATCGTCATAATCAACTTGAATCCAATAATGACGCACACGCAAATTCATGCTTAATTTGGAATAAACAGCGTAACTCGCTTCAAAAGTATTGGTCAATTCTTTAAGGCTTCGTTTTCCAAAAATCAAATCATCATTTTCACGAGTTACAAAACCTGCATTGCTTGCAACATTCACTATATCTTGACTAAAATATAAGGAAACATGTTGTCCTAACTGGGCGCGCAATCCGTAGCCAGCAATAAATTCATCTGAAAATATTTTTGAATTCAACGAACTCACATACACAACATAGCCTGCAAAAGAAAAATTCTTATTCCGATTGGTTTGGTATTCCAAAAACGATTCTAACTGCGCTGGTTTGTTAAAGTGACGGTCTTTGGTACGTGGTTCAAAAAAATCTTGGCGCTTTTCTATAAACGCAAATGAGCCAAAAAACACGCTGTTATTTTTTAAAGTAGCATCGCCTAAAAGCTTATAATACGCGAATTCTTTTTCAAACAAACTATAATAATATTGCTGCGAATGATCGATTCCTACAGAATACTGATTGAACCATTTTTTAGGATTGTTATTTTGGTAATTTAGATTTGCACGAAGCGAAAACTGATTGTTTCTAGAAAGAAATCCGAAGTCGTTATTATCAAATTTTTCATCGTACAAATTCGCCGAAATTCCACCTGTCCAATTTCCACTTACTTTTGATGCATACGCGTAATATTGATGCCCGAATTCGTTTTTTTGATCGGAAAAATACTTCTGAGAAACTGCTTTTTTCACAGACAAAGAATAGGTTCTGTTTTTAGTATATCCACGAAATAATAAAGCTGAAAAATTACTGTCATAGTCTTTTCCACTTCGCCAAACGGAATTGTTTAAAAAGGTGATGGATGAATTGTTTTTTAAGGTTTGATCGAGTACTAAAGCATTATAATTGGTAAACGGATTTGTCTGTTCGTTTCGAAACTCGTTGGTTTCCGTATTGTAAATCGTAGCTTCACTTTTTGCCGTAACTCCGTTTAACACTCCGATTGAAAAACCTTTGGACGATTTCCCTGTGATCTTCACAAGATTGATGATGTTTGAAGCAATTGGATTGTTGGTAATTTCTTCGTTTTCACCCAATGAAATATTGTTTTTATTGATGGGAACACCACCAATTCTACGTGTATACAAATAACCACCTTTGTCAAAAATCTCGGTTCCTTCAATAAAAAATTGCCTGTTTTCATTGAAACGTACTTCAAACGGCGATAAGTTAAAAATTTGATTGTCAGACAACGCTTGACTAAAATCTGGAATGAGAGAAGCATCTATAGTATACGAATTGTCGTGTACATATTTTACATCCAATCCGCCATTAAAGTTTGTGTTGCTTGTACCATCAGGACTTTTCTCGTTCACGACAGAAACAAAAGGCAATAATGATAAATTTAACGGCGGTGTAATTTTTGGCAAACCTTCCAAACGCCCAAATTGATTTAAAAAACCATCAACTTCAGGTTTTATAGGACTCCAATACGATTCTTCATTCAATTTTGTAGAAACACGTTGAAAATTGATTTTAAAATTGTGCATCGCTTCTTTTGGAAATCGAATGCTATTGAACGGAATTTTAAATTCAACAATCCATTTGTCATCATACAATTGTACAGCGCTTTCCCAAACCACATTAAAGTTGTCGTAACTATTATTTTGACTCAGTTTTAAATCGGTTTGCACATTTGCGGCAGTGACGGTAAAATCGTAGCCTTCTCGCGTTTCGCCAAAAGGATCAATCTGTAAAGCAAAAACATCTGCATTTCCTGTATTATCACGTGCGCTTAATTGTTTGTTAATTTCAGTTTTATCATTGACATGCATAATTCCCAACACATATAAATAACTGTCATCATACAACACTGCAATTTCAGTTTTTCGTGTAGATGGTTTTCCATTATCAGGTCGTGTTTGTGTAAAATTTCCAGCTATTATATGCTGTTTCCAATCGGTTTCATCTGCAATACCATCTATAGTAACTGATGAAGAAACTTTATGAATTTGAACTGATTTTTGCGCGTATAATGTTATGCTAAATAGCAAGCAGCAATAAAAAATAGTAATATGTTTCATTTGGTCGTTTTTATTTTTGGGTTTAGGTCAAATAGAATTCGCGTGCAATTATTTTGATTGGTAGCAACTGATTGTTATAGCTCATTTCATTTGGTCGTTTGTTCGTTGATTGATGCTGCAAATGTGAAAAAGTTGGCGCGATAAACAGGTTAAGCAGAAGTTAATGAGGAGTTAAAGCGTTTTTAACATACGCGCAGGTTTCGTTAACATAGAATTGAAACCTTAACAAATACAGGTGTTTCAGAAGCTTTTTAGGTTAATGATCGGTTAACGATGCCGTTTTTTATGGCTACAAATGCCCGAATGACTACTTTTGAATTGTTGAAACTGCCAAACTGGTCAATAACAAACCAACAACCATTAAATGAAAAACAAAATCACCATATTAATTATTGCATCTATTGCTACTTTGATTGCGCTATCGGGAATTCAAGCGTATTTGGTAGAAAATGCATATCAATTAAAGAAGCGTGCGTTTATACAAGAAACAGATAATGCAATTTCTGATATAGACAATCATCCAGAATTGGATTCATTGGTAGATATTTTGGGCGAAGATTTACGTACCAATTTAGGTGATTACGAAAACAAACGCATTACCAAAGCGGAAGTTATTCGCCGAATGCGTATCAAAGGTGACAGCATCAATGCACCATATATGGAGCGTTACAATAAAGAATTGAAAGCGATTAATTTAGGATATAAAATTCGTTACAAACGTGAAGTAAGTAGTATTGTGGTATTTAATGGGCAAACAAATGACACTATTTTTCCATTAGCATCACAAAAAAGCGGAACTGTTTTAGGAGAAGATTTTCAAGATGAAGATTCACATGTAATTAAGAGTTCGCGCACGTTTACTGAGTTTGACTTTGTTGTACAAGAAAATGATAGTGTATTTACAAAAACGGTAGACGTAGAGTTAAAAACCAAAGATGTTATTTTAATTACGGACTGGAAAAGTATAGTATTTCGCCGTTTGGCAACCTTATTAATATGCTCAGTATTGCTCTTTTTGTTTGTGGTTGGATTGCTTTATTATTCAATAAAAAACCTCATCAATCAGAAGAAAATTACTGAAATCAAAACAGATTTTATCAACAATATTACACACGAATTAAAAACACCATTGGCAACCTTAGGTGTGGCTTCAAAAACCTTAAAAAATGAAGAAATTCGCAATTCTTCAGAAGCATTTAATCATACCTTAAATATTGTTGATAGACAAAATACGCGCTTGCAAAAACTCATTGACCAAGTATTGACCAATAGTTTAAGTGCTAATGATATTGTATTGTCGAAAGATACAGTTGTAGACAATGAATATTTTACTGATTTAATTGCCGATTTTCAATTGTCTACACAGCAACGTCAACTTAGCATTATTAATAATGTGTGTACAGAAGAAGTATTGTTGCGTATTGATACGTTTCACTTTACTACGGCGCTATTCAATATTTTGGAGAATGCAGTAAAATATGGAAACGATCAAACAGAAATTATCATAGAAACATTGCTTAAAAGCAACGAATATAGCATTCAAATTACCGATAACGGACAAGGAATTGCGACAGAAGATCAAGCACAAATTTTTGATAAATTTTACAGAGTAAGTCACGGAAACGTACACAATGTAAAAGGACTTGGACTCGGTTTGTATTATACAAATCAGATTGTAAATGCACATCAAGGAAAAATTACAGTGCAAAGCGAAATAGAAAAAGGAACCACTTTTACCATATTAATACCAATTAACTAATGCAAAAAACCAAGGTTTTACTAGCAGAAGACGATTATGATTTCGGAAGTATTTTAAAGCAATACTTAATGATTCACAATTTTGATGTGACATGGGCAGTCAATGGAGAAGAAGCTTTTACGCTTTTTACTGCAGACGAACATCAAGGCGAAAATGCATTTGATATTTGTGTGTTTGATGTAATGATGCCAAAACTAGACGGTTTTTCATTAGCGGAAAAAGTGATTCAACACAATCCAGAAATTCCATTCATCTTTTTGACAGCCAGAAAGATGAAAGAAGATAAAATACGAGGATTAAAACTCGGAGCCGACGATTATATCGTCAAACCATTTGAAGCAGATATTTTAGTGTTACGCTTACAAAACATATTGAAACGAGCACAAAAAACGAGCATTTCATCAAAAAACGAACAGGAATATGCAATCGGAAATTATGTTTTTGATACCGTAAACTATCAATTAAAATTCAATGGAGAAATACAGCGAATTACTGAGAAAGAAGCGCAACTTATTCAGTATTTCTACGATCACAAAAACCAAATGGTAAAACGAGAAGACGTTCTTGAAAATGTTTGGGGAAATGATGATTTCTTTTCGGGAAGAAGCATGGATGTATTCATTAGCCGACTTCGGAAATATTTTAAGAAAGATACCACAATTGCCATTGAAAGTACACGTGGTGTTGGGCTTACTTTTAAAATCATCACAGATTAATTTAAACAATCATCAAAAAATTAGAAAACATGCAAAAAATATTCATCACAATAATTCTTATCCTAGCATTTCAGTTAGGACAGGCACAAGAGTCGCCAACGCCACCAACGCCACCATCTACGAGTTCGAGTTCAAGTTCTAGCTCAAGTTCATCATCGACCTATAGTAGTTCATCAACAAGTAGTGATAATAATGAAAGCACTTCAATTTCTATAAGTCATACAGAAGATGATTATAAGCTTCGTGCACGGTTTCCCAAAAACAGACATTCGAAACTTAAAAACTTAATAGAAAAAACACTTGGCGGAAAAAACGTGAATATCAAAAAAGGATATTCTAAATGGAGTAATGACGAGAAGGTATATTATATAAAACTGACAGAAAAAAGTTTGCGAATTACTTTAGATTTAAATGTAGCTTCTCCTGAATTGGTTGAAAAATTTGAAGCATTAGGAGAAGATGTGAAAATTATTGTTTCAGGAAGTTCTGCCAATATTGAAAGAGAACGTGTGCAACGTGAAGCCGATCGTATGCGAAGAGAAGCCAATCGTATGCAACTTGAAGCAAGACGCTTGGAACGTCAAATAGAACGCGATGCAAAACGTTTAGAAATGGAGAAAGAGCGTGAGAAACGACAAGTAGAACGAGAGCATAAACGTATGGAACTTGATGCAAAACGTATTGAGCGAGAAGCAAAACGTATTGAGCGAGAAGCAAAACGCTTAGAAGAAAAAGCGCGTCACAAAGGTGGCGTTGGTTCACATATTAAACGCTTATTAGACGATCCTAAAACAACATATACAACAACTTCTGGTTCAAATCTTAATTGGATTTGGCCAGAAGTACAAGAGAACTTATTAGCTTCTTTGCTAGAAGATAAATTAATCAAATCTGCTTCGGAAGTGACATTTACGACCGAAAAAGAACACATGTATGTTAACGGAACAGAATTGTCGGAAACGCAAAAAAGAAAGTACAGCACTATATTTCAAAAAGCTGGCATACAGTCAAACGCCGATTTTTCATTTTACAAAAAAGACAATCATATTGTTGTGATTGGTTTAAATGCGAAAATTAAAAAAGTATTCAACGACTTGCATAAAAAAGGATATATCGCTTCTACAGATGAAGCTGTAAAACTATTGATTGATGGAAGTAGCATCACACAAAACGGAACTCGTTTGGCAAAAGATAAAGTGGCAGCATATAATGCCATTCTTCGCGATAACGGAATTATTCCTGCGCCAGGAAAGTATATTGAAATGAAAAAAGCTGGAAGCTATCGTTTGGGCTATAGTTTAGGGAAAAAAGGAATTGTTGGTACTTGGATTGAAGAAGATTGATACTAATATATATGAAAAAGAGCCTATTTTCACAGACTCTTTTCGTTTTTTTGATACTACTAGTACGGATCAGCTGGATCAGTTGGATAATCAATAGGATCTGCTGGACAATGGTAACACCAAGTTAATTTTGTTGGATCTGTACAACTTAAAATGTCATCAGACTTACCGGCTCTTCCTCCAATAGTTTTTACGGTTAAACTTGAAACCGCTTTTTTGTTTAATGCTAATTTCTTCAAACTTTTTTTCATGATTTTAAATTTTAGTATGGTTCAAAATTTTCTTTCAATTATAAAGAAGTTGTATTTTTTTAAAATTGTTACCCAAGAATAAAAAAACAACTCGTTTATATACTGTTAGCGTTCTTCATTTGGTGGACAATGATAACACATTGTATTCAATGTCGGATCTGTACAGGTAAGTGGACCACCTGTTTTGTCTGCTCTACGCAATCCTCCTATTACTTTAGTAGTTAAACTTGAAACTGCTTTTTTGTTAAGTTGTAGTTTTTTTAGACTTTTTTTCATTGTATTATTTTTGGTTAATAATTATACTATTTTACACTAAGATATTAGCGTATTGTTGTTGGTGGGCAATCAAAACATCCTGTATTTGCAGTAGGATCGTTTGTTGGGAAACTATCTCCTTCTTTTCTTAATCCTCCTTTAATTTTTTCTGTTAAGTTTGAAACTGCCTTTTTGTTAAGCGCTAATTTTTTTAAATTTTTTTTCATGGTTTTGAATTTTAATTAAGGTTCATATTCATAACTACAAAGTAGTGGCACTTTTTTTTAATTGTTACTCAAGAATAGAAGAAAATTACTCTTTGTTTTTTGGTTAGTAAATAGTGCTATTATATTGTCTGAGTTATGAATGTAAACAGGGTTTGTATTGGTTGTTTTGATAGGCTTATCTTTCTCTTTCTGGACAGATGTAACACATTGTCATTGCAGTTGGTCCAGTTGGTCCTGTTGTATAGGTGTCTGAAGTATCGTCGTCTGGTCGTTTAAAACCGCCTTTTATTTGTTCAGATAAGTTAGAAATTGGTTTCTTGTTTAACACTAACTTTTTTAAACTTTTTTTCATGTTGTAAATTTTAAAATTGTTCCTACTCGTACGTTTTTCGGATTCCACGTAATATCGTTGTACAATACATTTTCTTGGATAGAAAACATACAATACAATATCAGTTTAAAAAAATAAAGGGAAAATTACAATCTTGGGAAATAAAGCTGTTAGCTTCTTATATTGGAATAAATGTAAACAAAAAAGGAGATAATTGCAATTATCTCCTTTTTTGATCCTGTATAGAGGAAATTAGTATACGGAAAACGTGTTACATGAATTTCACGTACTACATTATATACTTTTCGCTTATACTCATTTAAATTCTCTTTTTACGCTCGTATTTTACGTAAATACGACTTATGAAGATTGTTTATGATACTGTTTCGCTATTGCTTTGTAGTGTTATTAATTTTAAAACTTATCATTATGAAAAAAAAGAATCTCAAATCATTAAATCTTAATAAGAAATCTATTTCTAATCTCGAATTAAAAGGAGGCGCTGCTCCAGCTCCTTCTTATTTTTCTTGTATTGGAGGAATTTGTACAATTCTTGATACAGAAGTAACTTGCGATACATGGGCTCTGTGTGATTTTACAAAAGTAGCTGGTGGTTGTTCAATTTAATGAATCAAAAAAAATAGCGAATAGTATTTACTATCCGCTATTTTTTATATAATATTAAAATAATTACCCTAATTCTTCATAGTCAGGATAGAGGAAATTATTATATGGAAAACGTGTTACGTGAATTTCACGTACTACATTGTATACTTTTCGTTTAAACTCGTCTAAATTTTCTTTGTTGATGGCTGAGATGAATAAAACTTCTTCCGCAGATGAATTCATCCACGTTTTTTTCCAGTCTTCTAATGTATAATGTGCTTTGGTTTTTTCGGTTACCAAATCGTCACTATCAATAGTTTCGTGTGTAAATGCATCAATCTTATTAAAAACCATCACTGTTGGTTTGTCTGCACTTTTAATCTCACTTAAAATCTGATTTACAGAAGCAACATGATCTTCAAAACTTGGATGCGAAATATCTACGACATGCAATAACAAATCGGCTTCTCGAACCTCATCGAGTGTACTTTTGAACGAATCAACTAATTGAGTTGGTAATTTACGAATGAATCCTACGGTATCACTCAGTAAAAAAGGAAGGTTTCCAATCACTACTTTACGCACGGTAGTATCAAGCGTAGCAAACAATTTATTTTCGGCAAATACATCACTCTTACTAATCACGTTCATTAAAGTAGACTTTCCAACATTGGTATATCCAACTAATGCTACACGGATTAAAGCGCCTCTATTTCCACGTTGTACCGCCATTTGCTTGTCAATCGTTTTCATCTTTTTTCGAAGCAATGAAATTTTATCACGTACAATACGTCTATCTGTTTCAATTTCTGTTTCTCCAGGTCCACGCATTCCAATTCCTCCTCGTTGACGTTCCAAATGCGTCCATAAACCAGTTAGTCGTGGTAACAAATATTGATACTGTGCTAGTTCTACTTGTGTACGTGCATAGCTTGTTTGTGCGCGTTGTGCAAAAATATCCAGAATCAATCCTGTTCTATCAATAATCTTACACTTTAATAAACGCTCAATATTTCGTTGTTGCCCAGGCGATAATTCATCATCAAAAATTACGGAACCAATATCATTGGCCATTACAAACTGCTCTACTTCTTCCATTTTTCCAGTTCCAATAAATGTTTTTGGATTAGGAACTTCCATCTTCTGCGTAAATCGCTTTACAACTTCACCGCCTGCAGTGTATGTCAAAAACTCAAGCTCGTCCAAATACTCTTTAGATTTGACTTCATCTTGTTCTTTTGTAATCACTCCTATCAATACAGCACGCTCGTATGCAACTGTTTTCTTTTCTATCATAAATAAAATTAAAAAGACAAAGTTACACATTTCCTTTTTTGATTTTAGTACTTTTATATTTATAAACAGACTTTTATAGTACTTATGGAGAAAAAAGACACGATACATAAATATCATACAGTTGCATTTTACAATCTTGAAAACTTATTTGATACAGAAGATGATAAGTATATTCTTGACAATGATTTTTTACCACAATCGGATCGGAATTGGACTCCAAAACGTTATGAAAAGAAAATCTACAAACTTGGTTCTGCTATTGCGGACTTAGGACCAGAAGATGCTAAAAATGCACCTGTATTACTAGGAGTTGCTGAGGTAGAAAATAAAAGAGTGTTGAATGATTTAATTGAATCAAAACAGCTTTCGGAATATGAGTATGACTTTGTACATTACAATTCGCCAGACGAACGCGGAATAGATGTCGGTTTATTATACCAAAAAAAGTACTTTGAAGTGCTCGAATCAGAATCAATTCCTATTCTATTATATGATGATGAAGGAAATCGCGATTTTACACGTGATACATTATATGTAAAAGGATTATTAAATAACGAACCTATTCATGTATTTGTCAATCATTGGTCTTCACGTAGAGACGGCGCAAACGAAACATCTCATAAGCGAATTAAAGCAGCAGAAACAGTTCGCGAAAAAATAGATTACATTCAATCTGAAGAAATAGATCCACACATTATTATTATGGGAGACTTTAATGATGATCCTACAAGTGACAGTGTTCAAAGACATTTAATGGATACTAGTTTGTACAATCCAATGGAAAAACTATTAACAATATATAAAGGGAGTTTAAATTATAAGGGCGAATGGAATCTGTTTGACCAAATCATTTTTACGACCAACTTCTTCGATTATAAAAAAAATACACACAGTTTTGCTTCCGCAGATATATTTGACGAACATTTTTTAACACAATGGAAAGGAAAGTACAAAGGCAACCCTTTTAGAACCTATGCAGGTAGAAAATATCTAGGCGGTTACAGCGATCACTTTCCTGTTTATATACGGTTAAAATTTAATAGCTAAACCTTTATTTTTTTCAACTAAAGTGTTAAAGTAAAGTTAAGTTTATATTTTTTTACTATTTTTAGGGCTACTAACTATTAACCAACTTTTTTATGAAAAAAATTACCTTGTTGATCATGGTGACATTTTTCAGTGCGTTATCATATTCACAAACAGTAGACTGTGCTGTGGGTCCTGTAAATAATACAGGTTTCTGTTATGGAAATAATGATACAACATCTTTCACTTACACAAGTAGTGATGGATCGCCACTGGCAGTCATCTTCAACGCCGGACAAGTAGAGAATAACTGGGATGAACTTGTCATCACAGACTCTAACGGAACAACACAAATTTATAGCGGTTATGGAGCAGGGGGAGACTTAACAGGTCTTTCTTTTGAATCTACAGGAGATACCATTACAATTGGTATTACTTCTGATGGTTCTGTAAACTGTACTGGTAACGGCTACACTCCTTGGGATTTTACAGTTTCTTGTGTAGACACTACGCAACCACCTTCGTGTGTTGCAGTAACTGCACCAACTGCAGGAGAAGTAGATGTAAACGAAGAAAGTGACATTTCTTGGGGAACAGCTACAGGTGGACCAACGGGATATTTAATTTCTATTGGAACTACGCCAGGAGGAACAGATATCGCAAACATGGTTGATGCAGGATTGGTAAATACGTATGATCCAGGAACACTCCCTTTTTCTAGTGATATTTACGTAACAATCATTCCTTACAATGCAAACGGAAACAGAACTGGATGTACAGAGTCAGTGTTTACAACACGTGACGATCCAAATACACCTGTTGATTGTGCTTCTGGAGTTCCAGTAAACAACACAGGTTTCTGTTATGGAAACAATGACAACACAATGTTTAACTACTCAAGTTCTGATGGTTCAAACTTAGCAGTTGTATTTAATGCAGGACAAGTAGAAAATAACTGGGATGAATTAATCATCTTAGATTCTGATGGTGTTACTGAACTTTACAACGGATACGGAAATGCTGGAGATTTAGCAGGACTTTCGTTTGAAACTTCAGGTACTTCAATTACAATCATGATTCAATCTGATGGAATCTTTGGTTGTCAGTCAGAAGGATATACACCTTGGGATTTCTCAGTATCATGTGTGGACGATACAGTTCCACCAACATGCGTATCTTTAACTTCACCTACGGATGGAGCAATTGATATTAATGAAGAAGACGATATTACTTGGGGAACTGCAACAGGCGCTCCAACAGGATATTTAGTTTCTATTGGTACCACTCCAGGTGGAACAGATATTGCAAATGCAGTTGACGTTGGATTAGTAAATACATACGATCCAGGAACAATGCCATTCTCAACAGTTATATATGTAACAATTACACCTTACAATGCAAACGGAAACGCTACAGGTTGTGCTGAAGAAAGCTTTACTATTAGAGACGATCCGTTTATCGTTGTTGATTGTAGTGGTCCACCATTAAATAATGTAGGATTCTGTTATACAAGTGGTGTAACAACACGTTTTAGCTACAGAAGTTCTAATGGTAACAATCTTGCAGTAAGCTTTAACTCAGGTAATGTTGAAAACAACTGGGATGAGTTAAACATTTACGATTCTGACGGAACAACTTTATTATATACAGGTTACGGAAACGGTGGAGATTTAGCAGGAATTGCTGCAGAATCAACTGGCGATAGTATCATCATTGAGGTAACTCCTGATGGTTCTGTAAGTTGTCAAACAAGTGCTAACATTCAGCCTTGGGATTTCATCGTAGGATGTATTGATCCATTGGCACCGCCATCATGTGTATCATTAACATCTCCTTTAAATGGCGCAACTGCTGTTGAAATTGATGAAAATATTACTTGGGGATCTGCAATTGGAAACCCAGCAGGATATGTAGTTACTGTAGGAACAACTCCTGGAGGTAATGATGTGTATGATGGAACTCTTGGAGTCGTAAATACGCTTCCAGCTGCATTAGATACTGAATACGATACAACGTATTACGTTACAATTTTAGCATTCAATGGAAATGGATTGGCTACAGGATGTACTGAAGAAAGCTTCACAACAAGACCTGATCCAAATCAAATATTCAACTTAGTTTGTGCTGACGGACCAATTATGGTAAGTCACTGTTATACAAACAACGATGACAATACATTCTTATTTACTTCAGATTCAGGATTCCCTGTAAGATTAACATTTACAGCAGGAACAATTGTAGATGACTTTGATACCATTACAATTTATGATGGATCAGATGCTACAGGTGCTGTTTTATTTGAAGGTAATAACGCCGGAGATTTAACTGGATTAGTAGTTGAATCTACGCTTGGAAATATTTTTATGGTAGTAAACAGTGGAGGATTCACAAGTTGTGCTTCTGGAAACGGAACTACTTGGGAATGGACTGCAGAATGTTTAACATGTTTCAGACCAACAGCAACATATACAGTTGTTGAAGACTGTGCAGAAGGAGAACAATTCTTAGTTGATGTTAATGTTTCAGATACAGGAGATGCTGTAACTGTTACAATTTCTGATGACTTTGGAAGTGCTCCACAAGTAATTGATGCTCCTGGAATCTATACATTTGGACCATATCCAAACACAACACCAGTAGTATTTACAGTAGCTGATACCGATGATACAAACTGTGTATTAACAAGTGATCCACAAACACAAGCATTCTGTCCAGATCAAGCTTGTGGTATTATCAATGCAGGATACGATCAATTACAAACATGTGACGTAACTTCTACAGACTTATCTGCTACATTTATGGCAAGTTCTATAACGTCTGATACAAGTGTATATACAATTAGTGACTTACAATGTCCACCAGATAACCTAACAGGAGAGCCAACTTCTATTACATTAGATGATAGATATTCTTCTGCTATTGACATAGGATTTACATTCAATTATTTTGGAACTGCATATACGCAACTTTCAATTGGAGCAAATGGATTAATTTCTTTTGACCCTGTTGATCCAGGAGCATTTTGTCCATGGAACTTTGCGCCAGGAGATTTACTTCCTACGCCAAACGTTCCTGATAATGCAATTCACGGAGCATTCCATGATATTGATCCTGGTGTAGCTGGAGATCACTATATTGAATATGCTATAGTAGGTACTGCACCTTCTCGTCAATTTAAAGCAACATTCTTTGAAGTACCTCACTTTGGATGTAATGATATCATGACAACACAACAGATCATTTTATATGAATCTTCAAATGTTATTGATGTAATCTTAATCGAAAAGCCATTCTGCCCAACTTGGAATGATGGTGGTATTGCTATTGTTGGTATTCAAAATGCTGGAGGAACAGTAGGATATGCACCTGCAGGAAGAAACAATGGTGTTTGGGAAGTAACTGAACAAGAATTATGGCGATTTGTGCCAGCAGGAACTCCAAACTATACATTTGAGTGGTTAGACGCTGATGGAAACGTAATTAGTAATGATACAGATATTACAGTATCACCTACAGAAGACACTACATATACAGCATCTATAACATATGCGCTAGCTGATGGATCTTTAGTAACGTTAACAGATGATGTTACAGTTACAGTACAAACAAATCCAGTAGCTGGAACTATAGATACATTAGAAGTATGTGATGAAGACCTTGATGGTGTAGCTGATTTTGATTTAACTACTCAAGATGCGCCAATAATTAACGGATCAACAGATCCTTTAGTAGTTTCATATTATGAATCAATGGCTGATGCAGAAGCAGGAACAAACATGCTTGCAGATCCAACAGTATATACAAGCGCAGGTGGAACAGTATACTTCCGTCTCGAAAATACGGATACTAATTGTTACTCAACAGGTAGTTTTGATGTTTCAGTGTTAATGCAAATCGATCCAGCAAATATTGGTTTAGAAGGAGAATGTATCAATGATGAATATACAATTACTGTATCTCCATTAAATAATGGATTTGATCCTGCAACTGTTACGTATGAATGGTCAGGTGGATCATCATCTAACAATGATGGAGAGCAATTCATTGCAACTGATGATGGAGAATATACAGTAACAATCACTACTGCAGATGGTTGTTCAAGTTCTCAAACATTTACGGTTATCAACTCTATGTGTTCATTCCCACAAGGAATTTCACCAAACGGAGATAACTTAAATGACACATGGAATTTAGCAGCATTTAGAGTACAAGAATTAGAAATATTTAATTCTCATGGTCTTTCTGTTTACAAAAAGAATAACTATACGGATGAATGGAGAGGTCAAACAAATGATAATGATGAATTGCCAGTAGGAACTTATTTTTATGTATTGAGACTTGAAAATGGAGAAGCTAAGAACGGATGGATTTATCTAAACAAATAGTTTCCCTAAAATTAAACATCTAAATTCTTAAAAATAATATTACATCATATCATGAAGAACTTATATATCGCACTATTTGTATTACTTTTTTCACTACCATCTCTTGCTCAGCAAGATCCACAGTACACACAGTACATGTACAATATGGCAGTTATCAATCCTGCGTATGCAGGATCTAGAGAAGGAATATCTTTAGGAGCATTATACAGAAATCAATGGACCGGATTTGACGGTGCCCCAAGAACGTTTACGTTCTTTGGGCATTCGCCAGTCGGTAAAAACGTTGGACTAGGATTGTCTTTAATTTCAGATCAAATTGGACCTGTAAAAGAAACCAATACTTACGTTGACTTTGCATACACACTAAACTTAGGAGGCGCTCATAAATTAGCGTTTGGACTAAAAGGAGGACTTACATTCCATGACATTGGATTGTTGTCTCAAGTAAACCCAACACTAATCGATCAAGGAGATGAAGCCTTTTCTAGTGATGTAAATGAGACAACCTTTAACTTAGGAGCTGGGCTTTTTTACTATTCTGATAATTACTATCTAGCATTGTCTGTTCCTAACTTTTTAAAAGGAAAACACTTAGACGTTAATGGTAGAGCGTATGGTTCAGAAATACAACATTACTTCCTTACTGGTGGTTATGTATTCCAAGCAACTCCAAATACCAAAATTAAGCCGTCATTCTTAGTAAAGTCTGCATTTGATGCACCGACATCATTTGACTTGAACTTGAATGCCTTATTTTATGAAAAATTTGAAATTGGAGCTTCGTACCGTTTGGATGACTCTTTCAGTGGAATGGTCAACTTTGCGATTAACCCGAGATTACGTATAGGTTATGCCTATGATGCGGTAACTTCAGAAATTTCTTCTGTTGCAAGTGCATCGCACGAAGTATTCTTATTATTTGATTTATACTTCCCAAGAAAAGTTTCTCGTTCGCCAAGATATTTCTAAAACCTAATACGCCAATAAACAATGAAAAAACTATATATATTACTTCTCGTTCTAGCAACTTCAAATGTGTTTGCTCAGAATGATAGAACTAAAAAAGCAGACAAGCTTTATAACAGGCTTGAATATGTAAAAGCGGCTGAAGAATATCAAGAAATTGCCATTGAAGAAGCTGATGCTTACGTATACGAACAATTAGCAAACTGCTATTATAATCTTTTTAAAACAAAAGATGCCGAACGTTGGTACAGACAAAGTATTTCTGAAGGAAACAAAAAAGCAGATGTATATTACAAATATGCACAAATGCTTAAAGCGAACTCAAAATACAAAGAGCACAACGAATGGATGGCAAAGTTTGCAGATGCAAAGCCAAGAGATAAAAGAGCAATTGCATTCAACAAAAATCCAAATTACATTCCGCAAATCTTAGCGAAAGTGACAAAGTTTGAAGTGAAAAATTCAGAAATCAACACAAAAAATTCTGACTTTGGAGCTATTTCAGCTGGTAACTCAGTATACTTTACGTCTACGCGTGATGGTGGAAGAAAATATGGATGGAACGATCAACCATACTTAGACATTTATATGGCTTCGTATGATGGAGACGGAGAATTATCTAATGCAATCTCTCTATCGGATGATATCAATACAAAATATCATGAAGGAACTGTAAGTTTCTCTCCAGACAAGAAAACAATGTACTTTACTCGTGAAAATTACTATGATGGTAAATTCAAAAAAGATGAAGACGGTAAAGGAACATTAAACTTGTATACAGCAACAATGTCAGGTGGAGAATGGGGCAATGTAAAATCAGTTCCATTTAACAATGACGAGTATTCTGTAGGACATCCAGCGGTAAGTGCTGATGGAAAAACATTATATTTTGCTTCTGATATGCCAGGAGGTTTAGGACAATCTGATTTATACAAAGTTGCTATTAATAGTGACGGATCTTTCGGAGAACCAGAAAACTTAGGAGGTGATATCAATACTGAAGGAAGAGAATTTTTCCCATACATGAGTAGCAACAATACATTATACTTTTCTTCTGATGGACATTTAGGTATTGGAGGATTAGATGTATTTGCTGCAAGAGTAAAAGATGGTTCTTACGGTGCAGTTCGTAACTTAGGAACACCATTAAACAGTAATTCAGATGATTTCTCTTTTACGTTTGATGAAGAGTCTAAAAAAGGATTCGTTGCTTCTAACCGTGATGGTGGAAAAGGAAGTGATGACATCTACGAAGTAAACTTAATCAATCCTATTTGTGATGTTGATTATGTAATTACAGTAACTGACAAAGAAACTGGCGCTGTATTAAGTGGAGCAAACGTTATTTTAGCGGATGACCAAGGAAATAGTGTTGGAGCAAAAACTACAGATTCAGAAGGAAAAGTAGTTTTCAAAGTAGAATGTGACAAGTCTTCTCAGTTAGAAGCTAGTATTGAAGGATATGTTCCTGAAAAAGTAGATGTAAACAGTGGAGACAATCCAGAAAGATCTGTAGACATTCCATTAGCTCCAATTGAAGAAATCATTGAAGAAGAAGTGATCGTATTAAATCCTATCTTTTTCGATTTCGATAAGCACAACATTAGACAAGATGGCGCATTTGAATTAGATAAAGTAGTTTCTGTAATGAAGAAATATCCAAACATGGTTATCAAAGTAGAGACACATACTGATTTTAGAGGTCCAGCTTCATACAATCAGCGTTTATCTGAAAGAAGAGCAAAATCTACAGTACAATACATCATCTCTAACGGAATTGATGCTTCGCGCTTAAGCAGTGAAGGAAAAGGAGAAAGCGCTCCATTAATTGACTGTAAAAAATGTACGGACGAAGAACACCAACAAAACCGTCGTTCTGACTTCATTATTGTAAGCAAAGACTAATTACAATTACATATAATATATTAAAACCTGTAACTCCTGTAGTTGCAGGTTTTTTTATGCAATACACTTTCAAGTATAACTCAAAATTAGTAAGTTTATTAAAAATCATTTCTATGACAATTACTATTAATGATGAATCCCTTACGGGCGATATTCTAAATCAAATACAAATCGCTGTTGAAAGTGAAATAGTTACGGTAAAAGATATCATAATCGCACGCGTAACAGCAGAAGTAGAAGCCTACAATAACAAGCTTCCTGAGTACTTTAAAGGCTTTATTCGCCCAACTGCATCCGAACAAACATTGAACGGTTACAAGCTCAAAAAAACGCACGCTAAAATTGATGCAGAACAGCAAACATTTATCGCACTTGATGCATTTCAAAACAATGGCTTTTTCGTTTTAATAGACAATCAGCAATCGGAAAGTTTAGAGCAGCAAGTATTAGTCACAAAAACAACCACAGTTAGCTTTGTAAAACTCACACCATTAGTTGGAGGATAAATTGAAAATATGGGATTCACAGATAGTTTAAAGAATTTTTTTGGCGCTAAAAAAGAAGAAGATGCTTTAGAAAGCTCAATATACAAGGATCAACTAATAGAAATTAGGCAAGAAGCTTTTTTAGAAGGATACACTTATTCAATACCGTATTCAAAGTTGAAATCGTACAAAGTGCTCAAAGCAAAAGAAGCGACTTTCAAAAAAGAATTTGTCCAATATCTAGCTGAGAAAAATGTAGCGTTACTCAAAAAAGTTTCACTAAGATCGCTTTCAAATGTAGAAAGTACGACACGGAATATATGCGATAGTTTACTAACGGCATTACTGCGTAGCAATCTTGAATATGAACCAGCAGAATTTGCCAAACTGATGGATTTCTTTGAAGTTTCATCAGCTTCTAAGAAAAACATTATACATTTTTCAAATTGGCCTATCGGATATGCTGTACAACAAATAGAAAAAAGCGTAAAGAAAAATGGAGTATCTCCTGAATGGAAAGCATACATAGAAAAATTTCTTGCATCTCCAGCAATGGCAAACAAAAACATTTATTGGGGAGCAGATTTAGACAAAGTAGAAACAAAACTCAAAAAAATACTTTTTGACGGTCAAAATACAACGGGAAAAACACTTCCATACACACATGTAGACGATCGATTTGGGAAAATGTTCAATCCTGAAGTTCTTGCAATGGAAGAAAATCTACGCGATTACTTCTATCAACTGTTTCATCTATTTACCAAAGCATCCAGCGGAAAACCTGCGCAGCGCTTCTTAAAAAATACAAGTGCAATCATTGACGAAATCGGAATTGCCAAATACAAAGCTACTGTACATCCGTGGTTGGAATATGTCATACAACTCAAAGAAATAGAAACCGCAAAACAATATGACTACGGAAATGGTGAAGTATATGATTATACAGACTACGAATTTTTACACGAAAAAAGCACTGTGTTTCTAAAAGGGTTAGTGTGGAGTTTGGCGAAATTTCATGATACAAATACGCTAGGTCTAGTGGCAAAACTTGCGGAACGTTGTTATAAAAAAATTCCTGGTGTTGGTCCAACTGCGGCTAGTGTTGGAAATGCGTGTATGTATGTATTAGGAAACACCAAAGGATTGGAAGGAATCAGTCATCTATCGCGCTTAAAACTTAAAATTAAACAAAACAACACGCGAAAACTAATTGAAAAATACATTGAAGCAGCTTCTGTAAAACTAGGTATTTCTTCCTCTGAAATAGAAGAATTGTCCATTCCACATTTTGGATTGGAAGATGGTGCAAAAACATATACTTTTGACGATTATACTTTAGAAATAGGCATACAAGAACTAGGCAAAGTGAGTCTCATCTGGCGAAAGCCTGACGGGAAACCACAAAAAACAACACCTGCATTTGTAAAGAGTTCCGCAAAGCATTCGCAAAAACTTAAAAAGGCAAAAAGTGAAGTAGCGCAAATTAAAAAATACCTCACCGCACAACGCGACCGAATTGATCGTACATATTTAGACAATCGCATTTGGAGCTATGAAAGCTTCACAAAACATTACTTAAATCATGGATTAGTTAGTTTTATCGCAAAAAAGCTATTATGGCAATTTAAAAAAGGAGAAAATTTTGTTACTGCTTTATACATAAATAATCAATGGATAACTCAAGAAGATACCGTTCTAGATTGGATTACAGCTGAAACAGAAGTTCGTTTGTGGCATCCTATTCATGAGTCTGTTGATGGTGTATTATTTTGGCGTACAAAACTAGAATCGCTCGAAATAAAACAGCCGCTAAAGCAAGCATATCGAGAGGTGTATATACTTACAGATGCAGAAGTAAACACGAAAACCTATAGCAACCGAATGGCGGCGCATATCTTAAAGCAACATCAATTTAATGCATTGACAAGCGTTCGTGGATGGAAATATTCACTTTTAGGTGCGTTTGATGGTGGATATGATGGAGAAATAGCCAAAATTCAAGTAAAAGCACATCGTATTGAGGCACAATTCTGGATTAATACGCTAAATGCCGAAGATGAATTTAATGATGCAGGAATGTGGAATTATATAGCAACCGATCAAGTACGATTTGTAAAAGATCAAGAAGTAATGGATTTGTTAGATGTTCCAAAACTGGTGCTTTCTGAAATTTTGCGTGATGTTGATTTATTTGTGGGAGTTTGTAGTGTTGGAAATGATCCGCAATGGAGAGATAACGGCGGATTACCACAATACAATGATTACTGGACAAGTTATTCTTTTGGAGATTTAACCGAAGTTGCGAAAACGAGAAAAGCCATCTTAGAAAAACTATTGCCACGATTAAAAATAAGCAAAGTTGCCAAAATAGATGGGAAGTTTTTGCACGTAAAAGGCACCAAACGAACCTATAAAATTCATATTGGAAGCTCTAACATTTTAATGGAGCCAAACGATCAATATCTATGTATAGTTCCTGCAAGAGGAGAAGACAAAAAAACAAAAAATATCTTTTTACCGTTTGAAGGCGATCGTGGATTATCGTTAGTATTAAGCAAGGCATTTTTATTAGCGGAAGATGATAAAATCACAGATAAAACCATTCTAAGTCAAATCAACTAATGGCTTCTGGCTTTCAGGTGAACGAAGTTGTCAAAATTTTGCAAGAAGCTTCAAATGTGTTGCAAGGAAAATTGCAAGTATTCAATCTTTCAAAAAATGTGTTTGAGGTATTTGAGGTTCTAGTAATACAGCTCTTTTTCGTGAAAACATAATCACGTAGTAACACGCTATTTAAAACCAGGTGTACTTTCTATATTTGAGATAACCAACCACTCCATATTATGAAAGTTATAGATATTCACCCAATTACACAAACTGGTGTCAATTCAAAAGAAAAATACCAAGATGGTCGTCCGTGTTTTAGTCCAGATGGACATACGGTTCTTTTTGAACGCGCTGGAGGCGGAATTGCAAGACCACAATTTTGGATTGTTGAGATGGCTTCAAATTCAGAAAACCTATATTACAAGAGTGATACGTATGGTTGTTTAAGAGCTTCTTGGTCGTGGAATCCAAAACAAAAATCAAATCAAATAGCATTTACAGGAATTTATCCTAAAGGTGCCGTTCCTGTATCAAGAATTATGCTCTTAGATGAAAACGGTGTAAACAATAGCGCTAAACATTTAATAGTTCCTGGGTATAAAGATTCCGAATTGTCGTATCCTGCTTGGTATCCTAATGAACTTGCTTTGTTAATGACTAATTACTCACAACTAGAACTTTTGAAAGTAAATATCAATTCTTTAGGTTCTAATGTGTTAACATCCAGTAAGTATTGGTCTGGTATGGGAACTGTAAATGAAGCTGACTCTAAAATAATCGCTTTTGCAGGACAACCTGCAGGTTCTGGAAAGTATAATCAGAAAATAAATAAAATCTTGCTTCAAGTTGGTAATAATACGCCTGTGGTATTTTCAGATCCAGTTAAAGGAACTATTGGTCGCGCGCCTTGGTTTAACCCTAATGGAACTGTTATGGCTTTTGAAGCGTATTCAAATTCACAAAAACTACAAATATTTATACGAAAAGTAGATTTACTAAACCCACAATCGCCATCTATAATTCCTGTAAGTAATCCTAAGTTTGGTGCACAACATGCAAAATTTTCACCAGATGGTTCAAAAATGGTTTGGGCACAGAATGACGGAGAAGGTAGATCTCAAATCTACATGGGAAAGATTGTTGATTAAAAACAATCAATCAAAGATTTAACACTCAAAGGTCAAAAACCAAGTATTTCTACCGTATTATTTTAAGTCTTTTAATTTTACTTTTGAAATATACGTTTTGATGTGATTCCCCATAATGCACTATTACAACCTAGAAATTATAAATATAGTGATGACTACGCATGAAAATATACTTATTGGAAGTGATACTTCTGCTTCATTAGCTGCAATACTAAAAAGCTTGCAAACAATGAATCAGTATAGTTTTATTACGGCTACACGCGTGTCAGACATTGTACAGCTTTCAAAATCAATTCAACCAGCATTAATTATTCTGAGTTTTAGAGACAATCAAAATGTAATCAACTCATTATTATCTTACAGTCGAGACTTTTCAATTCCTATGTTATGTTTGCGAACTAGAAATCAACACCGAGAATTACAAATTAGAGACAATTTAGTAGTTTTTACACAGTCGTTTGAATATGGTATGCAATCAAACAATTTAGTAACCAACATACTTGGTATCTTAAAATTGATTAAAAAAACAGAAAGAGTTTCTTCGTCAAAAACAGTTCTATCAAAAGGAAAATCATCCATAGATCAAAACAAAGATTTAACGCGTTATACGTTGGAGTTAGATCAAAAAAAGGCTGTATTAGACAAAATTAAAGAACGCATCAAGCAATTATATGCAGATGTTGATGCTTCCACCAAAACACAATTAATGGCTATTGTGAACACTATCAAAATGACGCGTAATGACCGAAAGCATTGGGACGATTTTAAACATTACTTTGAAAATGTAAATCCTGAATTTCTCAAAAAACTCAGTGCTAAATTCCCGTGTCTTACCGCTAAAGATTTAAAATATTGTTGTTACCTAAAAATGAACATGTCCAATGAAGATATTCGGCTCATTCTAGGCATCAATCAAGAAAGTGTTCGTACGCACAAATATCGGCTAAAGAAAAAAATGGTTTTAGAAAAACACCAAGATTTGCGAAACTATCTGCAAGCTTTTGCTAGTTAACCAAAAAAAGAAGCTGCCTTTTACAGCAGCTTCCAAACTATAGTTTTATAAAATTGGTTTTTTAGAAAGGACAAGCTAAAGCAGATTGACATCCATCTATTAATGAACCGCCACAACCAGGACCTACAACTGATTGAATCGTTCCGCATTCAACAATATTTAATGTCTCACAATTAAATCTTGTCAAACAAAAACGTGTTGGACAAAATATTGTTACAGGACAGGCTAAAGTCACCATTGTTCCTCCAGTCACTTGACTATTTTCTAAATTAGACACTACTTTCTTATTCAGTGTCAACTTCTTTAAACTTTTTTTATTTTTTTTCATGATTTAAATTTTTATGGATTAAAATGGACATGCTACTGTATCAATAGGGCATGCTATAGTGTCAATAGGACAAGCTAGTGTGTCAATTGGGCAATTCCAACGTGTATCAATAGGACAAATCCATGTTTGTGGACAATTTGCCGTCAAAATTGGACAGTTCCAACGTGTTTCAATAGGACAAATGACTACTGTAAAGCCAGTACCTCCAATGGTTTGTTGTCCTTCCAATTTAGACACTACCTTCTTGTTCAGTGTCAACTTTTTTAAACTCTTTTTGTTTTTTTTCATGGTTTTCTAGTTTTTAAAAATTAAACTTCTTTTACCGTTACGTAACAGTTTCACAAAGGTTATTTTAAATAATGATTTGATAAACAGCTTTCTAAATACTTTTTTATAGTGCTTTTCCTGTTTTTTAATTAGGAAAAACACTCTTTGAGCTGCTGAATTAATCATGAAAAAAACAGAAATATTTAAGGTTCAAGAGTTCTACTACAGCTCAATACCTTTTATTTTAATATCTTTGAAAGTGAACTCGTGTTAATTAAAAAATAGTAAGAGTTAAACAGAAAATAGAAATAAGAAGATGAAAAAAGCCTTAAAAATTTTAGCTGTCATACTCGTAATTGTTGCAATGCTTGTAGCGTATAATTATTCGAAATTAAATATCATTTCTGGGTACTCGGCAAAAAACATGAGTTCTTCCGTTTTTGTAGCGGGTAGAGCACCAGCTTTTACGGACAGTACAGATAATAGTTTTGCACCTATAAATTTTGCGAGAGACTTTGTTGATTTACAAAAAAAATATGCTTCGGCGTCTGTATATGGATTAATGGAACGCAAAGCCATATACCGAAAAGGTCTTGGAAGTGTATTAATTGATGACGATTACGATATTACACAAGAAACTCCAATTCCGTTTCGTTCCAATATTGCTCGTATGGTACCGTATCCGTACGGAAACATGAAACAAAAAGATACTACGTTTGCCAATATTGACTACGCAAAAATTGAAAATGAGGTACAATATGCTTTTGCCGAAGTAGATGGTGAAGATGTCAAAAAAACACGTGCAGTATTAGTAATATACAAAGATCAAATCATTGCAGAACAATATGCAAAAGGCTTCAATAAAGATTCAAAAATACTAGGTTGGTCTATGACTAAAAGCTTGTTGAGCACTATGTATGGTGTTTTACAGTATCAAGGCAAACTCAATGTATGGGATAAAGCTCCTGTAGATGCTTGGAAAAAAGACGAACGTAATGCTATTACCATTCACAACTTATTACAAATGAATAGTGGTTTAGAGTGGGAAGAAGATTATGGAAAAATTTCTGATGTAACCAAAATGCTATTTCTTGAAAAAGACATGACTGCGTCACAAATAGAAAAACCATTAGTAGGCAAGCCAAATGAAACATGGTATTATTCTTCTGGAACGTCAAACTTACTATCAGGAATCTTGCGTAAGCAATTTGCCAATCATCAAGAATACTTAGATTTCCCTTATGTTGAATTTATTGATAAAATTGGAATGCATTCTATGTTGATTGAAGCAGACATGGAAGGAAACTATGTAGGTTCTTCTTATGGATGGGCAACACCACGCGATTGGGCAAAATTTGGACTGCTATATTTACACAGAGGCGATTGGAATGGTACACGTATCTTTGATGATTCTTGGGTAGATTATATCACCAAACCAACACCAACTTCTAATGGACGTTATGGCGGACACTTTTGGCTTAATGCTGGCGGATTTCATCCAGATGTACCAAAAGATATGTATTCTGCAAATGGCTATCAAGGACAACGCATATACATTATTCCTTCTAAAGATTTGGTAGTTGTTCGTTTCGGGTTAGTTGGAAAAGATGGAACAGATTTTAATAAATTCTTAAGCGGAATATGCAATGCAATAAAATAATAGAACTACTGTAACTACAGTAAATCTTCAAATATATATTGAGCTGTACTTTATGTTTCTACGTAAATTGCAGCTCTTTTTTATGTAAAAAAACAATCAAATTCTTCATAAATACAGACTCTTTTACTTCATTTTCTATAGACAGAATGAAACACCAACATATTGCCGATTTTATGTAATTATACATAAAATATAATTGCAATATGTTTGAAAATAAAAACATTTGTTGTATATTTGCACTGTAATTCTTTCGAAAGAGTATAATTTTAAGCTTAAAATGATGTAAGAAATTGTTCGCGACTATTTTCTTGCAACCTAAGGAGAAAGCCGAAAAGCCTTTTTACAAAGAGTAGGTAAACAATTTTAAAAATTACAATTATGCCAGTTAGTCCAAATGAAATTGCTAACATTAATTTTAGCGCAATGTTAGGGAAACCTCTAACAGCAGTTATTGATGCACAAGCAGCAGCAGCTTTATCAACAGTAGATTTTATCAACGAAGTAGGTCTTGATGAATCTGGAAATGTGAAAAATGTAACATTCGCATATTCTAAATTAGTTGATGGATCACCAACATCGGTAACATTAACAACACCTTTGTTAACCATCATTCCAATTCCATTTTTAAGAGTTGCTGATACAACGATCGATTTTAATGCTAAAATCTCTAGTGTAACTAAAGTTGAAACTGTAGCTAGTCACAAATTAGATTTAAGTGCTGAATTGAGTTTACGTTGGGCTTGGGGACGTTTTAAGTTCAAAGGAAGTTATTCGTACCAAAAGAAAAACACGTACTCAGATGAATCTAAACGTTCATACAGTATGAACATTAGAATTAATGCAGTACAAGACGAAATTCCAGCAGGAATGAGTCGTGTATTAGATATGCTTGAAGAGTCTATTACAGAATCTTAGAACATAGTACACTAACAAATTGGGGAAGTCTCTTCGGAGGCTTCCTTAACTTAAAAAACAAAAATCATGATTACATTAAAAGACTATATCGGAAAAATTTATAAAGAAGTAAATAATGCTAAAGTACAGTCAGATATTGAAACATTAGCCATTGCGCAAGAATATGTTGCAAATCCAATGCTAAGACATTTTTCTGTTCCCAATATTCGTATCAAAGATATGGAATTAACAATTCCTGTTGCGGTTGATGCTACACAAACGGTTACTAGAGAATATACAGAAAGAGAAATTCAGAACGTATATGAAGCAGCATTTTTTAAAGTAAATGCAGATCTTTTTCCAAATCAAACTGCAGATCAAGTAGCGTATTTTGAAAGCATTAAACCAGAACTAACAGCAAAAGCACAGGTGTACTCTGCAGAAGCAGCAGCTAGTTTAAGAACAGCTTCGGCAGCAGACAGTATAGAATCTGCGCCACAAGCAGATACGCAAACGGATGCACAAACTGCATTTAGAACCACAGAAGAAGCTACCGTAAGAACAACTCAAGAGTATGCATCTGAATCGACATCAAACAATTACTCCGTAGCAACAAATAAGGCAGCTATCAAATTTGCAGAAATATCGTATGCTTTTGTGGGGGACAATTTTGTGCAAGAAGCTGTTTTTCAAGATGCAATGGTAGCAGAAATTGAAAAAAATCTGCAACCAAAATCACCAGAGATTGAAGACCTTCCAGTGATTGTAGAAACGCAAAAATTACAGGAAATCAATGATCCATCAAACTTAATTAAAATCAAAGTCAACATTACAGACAATGCAATGGAATGGACAACAGATGTTGATGATGATGGAAACGCTGTACAAGTATTAAACTACGAATAAATTCACGTTTCTTCATGCCAAAAACAAGATGAAGAAATTCAAAATACAAACAAATGAAAACAAGTATAATAGAAAAAAATACCTTCTTTGAAGCTTCTATTTTCAAAGTAGGACTAATTTCTGAATTGCTTCGTTCCAAATCTTCACGCTTTATAGTAGAGATTGAACGTTGGCTTTCAGAAAATCAAGAAGTATTGAAGCAATTTGGGTTTGTAGAATCTAGTCGTATGAGCATTTTACGAAATCAAATATTTGTGGCAAAAACAAAAGATGTTCCACAAAGAAGAAGACATTTATTGATGGTTGGAGCAAATTGTTTGGAAAATGCACACCAAATGTTAGCGGGTTTACATGAACCTATTAAAACTAAAGTTACGCAAGGAAGAGAAACCATTCAGCAGATTTTAGTAATGGTTAAAGATGATGCGGCATACAGTCAAGGGCAAAGAGAAAACTTTAATCAGTATGTGAAAAACACCTGGAAGCGTCTGCGACAAGATCCGCAATTTAGTTCTGTAGCAATGCAATTGCAAACACTACTTCCTGAAGTAGATATTTACAGAATTATTGCGGAAGAGATTCAACTGTAACCTATTTGCAAAAAAAATCCCAAAGCTTTTTTGCTTCGGGATTTTTAAGATTCTTTTTTACTTTCCTTTATAGATCGAATCCTAAATTTACGCCTAATTTTTGCGCAATTAACTTATTGATTCGGGTTTTAATGGCGTTTATCTTCACGCTTTCTAAAACGTTATTAGCAAAAGCATACATTAGTAATGCTTTTGCTTCCTTCTCAGGAATTCCACGTGAACGCATATAAAATAAAGCATCTTTATCTAACTGACCAATGGTACAACCATGCGAGCATTTTACATCGTCTGCAAAAATCTCTAGCTGAGGTTTGGTGTTAATTGTTGCTTTATCGTCTATTAAAATATTATTATTTGCTTGGAATGCATTGGTCTTTTGTGCTTCCTTCTCTACAACTACTTTTCCATTAAAAACTCCTGTAGAACGATCGCCAAAAATACCTTTATAATCTTGGTGACTTTCACAATTTGGTTCAATATGATGTACCAATGTATTATGATCTACGTGTTGCTTATCGCCAATAATAGTAACGCCTTTCATTGTAGAATCAATACGTTCTCCTTTTTGGAAAAACTGCAAATTGTTTCGTATTAACTTTCCACCAAAAGAAAATGTGTGCACAGATGCATTACTACTTTGCTTTTGAGAAATAAACGTATTATCAATCAAAGAAGCTTCCTGATTATCATTCTGAATCTTATAATAATCAACAATAGCGCGCTTATTTGCAAAAATTTCCGTTACTGAATTTGTCAATACTACATTTGAAGTCAAACTTTGGTGGCGCTCAATAATTTGTACATGCGAATTTTCATCCACCACAATCAAATTACGTGGTTGCAACATCACAGAAGCTTCATTACCTGTAGAAAAATGCACAATTTGTATTGGCTTCTCAACTACTTTATTTCTTGGAATATGAATATATGCACCTTCTGAAGCAAAAGCGGTGTTCAACGAAGTCAAACTATGATCTGCTTTTGCAGCTTGATTGTAATATGAGTCGATAATAATTTTATACTTCGGTTTGTTCAAAGCAGAACTCATCAAACAAACATCAATACCATCGTGTGTTGTTTCTGAAAGGAACGAACTATATTTTCCATCGATAAATACAATTTTATAGGTATCAATATCGTGGATAAAATATTTTTTTACGTCTTTAAATTCAATTGCCGATTCTTTCTGTGGAGAAATCGTATAATCGTGCTTCAATAACGCATTTAGCGAAGTATATTTCCAATCTTCATCTCTTTTGGTAGGAAATCCTTTTTGCTGAAACGTCTTAATTGCATTATTTCTAATTTCATTTATGTTTTTTGACTGATGGTTTACACGATCTTCAAAAACCATAAATGATGACAATAATTTATCTTTTAACTCCATGTGTGCTCCTTAAATAGTTGCTTCTTGCTTAATCCAATCGTATCCTTTTTCCTCTAACTCTAAGGCCAATTCTTTTGTTCCCGATTTTACAATTTTCCCATTGTGTAAAACGTGTACAAAATCTGGTACAATATGATCTAGCAAACGTTGGTAGTGTGTAATTACGATCACTGCATTGTTTTCGCTACGTAATTTATTTACACCATTGGCAACAATTCGCAATGCATCAATATCTAATCCAGAATCAGTTTCATCTAAGATGGCTAATTTTGGCTCTAGCATTGCCATTTGAAAAATTTCGTTACGTTTTTTCTCTCCACCAGAAAATCCTTCGTTTAAAGAACGTGATAAAAACTTTCTATCAATTTCTAGTAATTCGGCTTTCTCGCGAATTTTCTTCAACATTTCACTTGCTGGCATGTCTTCCAAACCTTTCGCTTTACGCGTTTCGTTGATGGCCGTTTTTACAAAGTTTGTCACAGAAACTCCAGGAATTTCTACAGGATACTGAAATGATAAAAACACACCTTCATGTGCACGTTCTTCAGGACCTAACTCCTCAATGTTTTCTCCGTTAAGAAAAATTTCTCCATCGGTAACTTCATACTCTTCCTTTCCTGCAATAACAGATGACAAGGTACTTTTTCCTGATCCGTTTGGTCCCATGATCGCATGTACTTCTCCTGCTTTTACTTCAAGGTTAATTCCTTTCAGAATTCCTTTTCCTTCAATACCTGCGTGTAGATTTTTTATGTGTAACATTCTAAAACTATTGTTATGTTTTTTAAATCGAATTATTGATTGTTTGTGATGATAATAGTACCATCTTCATCGCTTGGTTTTTGTACCGAAAGAATTTCTTTGATTTCTATCACTTCTTTCCAAGCATTTTTTACTGGATTTGGTTTCTTAATGCCTCTAAAAACAACAGGAACCATATCATAGTCTTTTGTTTTGTATTGTTGACATTGCTTATTAAGAGCATGCATTTTTTCGTCGACAACAATACCGTACATTTGGCTTCCAGCAGTTTGAAGTACTGCAGCTTTATCGCTTTCTAAATATAAAAACATTCCAGAAAAAGTGTCGTCTACCTTTCCTACTGTACGTGTAGCGGTTATACCAGTTTCAGTTTCAGTTTGATTTTGTGTGTCTGTTTCGTTCGCTTTTTCTTCAGATTTAGAATTGTTACCACAACTTACTATAAGTAAGCTAAGTGCGAAGATGAAATAGATTTTTTTCATTTTGTAATATTTATAATTGATTATCCAACAGAACCTTCTAATGAGATTTCTAATAATTTTTGAGCTTCTACGGCAAACTCCATTGGCAATTTGTTTAAGACGTCTTTACTAAAACCGTTTACAATTAATGCAATGGCTTTTTCAGTGTCAATTCCACGTTGATTGCAATAGAAAATTTGGTCTTCTCCAATTTTACTTGTCGTAGCTTCGTGTTCTATTTGAGCCGTTTTATTTTTAGCTTCTATATAAGGAAAAGTATGTGCACCACATTGATTCCCCATTAATAGTGAATCACATTGCGAGAAGTTACGTGCGTTTTCTGCTTTGGAAGCAATTTGCACCAAACCTCTATAGCTGTTTTGTGATTTTCCAGCAGAAATACCTTTAGATATAATGGTACTCTTTGTGTTTTTTCCAAGATGAATCATCTTAGTTCCTGTATCAGCTTGTTGATGATTGTTTGTGACAGCAATTGAATAAAATTCACCAACTGAATCATTACCTTTCAAAATACAACTAGGATATTTCCAAGTTACAGCAGAACCAGTTTCTACTTGTGTCCAAGAAATTTTTGCGTTGTTTTCGCACAATCCTCTTTTGGTTACAAAGTTAAAAACACCACCTTTTCCTTCTGCATTTCCTGGATACCAGTTTTGAACTGTAGAGTATTTAATTTCTGCATCGTCCATAGCAATCAGTTCTACTACGGCGGCATGCAATTGATTTTCATCACGCGATGGCGCAGTACAACCTTCTAAGTAACTTACATAACTTCCTTCGTCTGCAACTAAAAGCGTACGTTCAAATTGCCCAGTTCCTGCTTGATTGATTCGGAAATACGTTGATAATTCCATTGGGCAACGAACGCCTTTTGGAATGTAACAGAAAGATCCATCAGTAAATACAGCAGAGTTTAATGCTGCATAAAAGTTGTCTTTGGTAGGAACGATAGTTCCCATATATTTTTTAACCAATTCTGGATGATCTTGAATTGCCTCTGAAATAGGGCAGAAGATGATTCCTTTTTCAGCCAATGTCTTTTTAAATGTTGTAGCTACTGAAACAGAATCGACTACAATATCAATAGCAACACCTTGCAGCTTTTTTTGTTCGTCAATAGAAATTCCCAGTTTCTTATACATTTCCAACAACTCAGGATCTACATCATCTAAAGTTTTGTTTGGATCTGCTTTTTTAGGAGCAGAGTAATAAGATATGGCTTGAAAGTCTGGTTTTTCATACTGAACATTTGCCCATTCTGGCTCTTCCATTTCTGACCAAATTTTAAAAGCGTCCAATCGCCATTCAGTCATCCATTCCGGTTCATTTTTCTTTTTAGAAATTGCTCTTACAATATCTTCATTAAGTCCAACGGGGAATGTGTCACTTTCAATGTCTGTATAAAAACCGTACTCGTATTCTTTCGTTTCGAGTTCTTTTTGTAATTCTTCTTCAGTATACTTACTCATTTCTTTCGATATGATTAAAAGATTAAATGATTGAAAAATTTATTTTTTTCTCTCTACCTAATCTCGCTTTTTTCTAAATATTTTATAAATGCACTTGTTTTTTTCTCAATACTAGCGCTGTTTGTAATTCTAATTTTTGAATTAAAAACATTTCACTTTGATTAAGTATTACAAAGAGAATGACTCTCCGCAACCACAGGTGCGTTGTGCATTTGGATTGTTAAAAACAAATCCGCTTCCATTTAATCCTCCAGAATATTCCAATGTGGTTCCAACGAGATATAAAAAGCTTTTTTTGTCAACAATAATTTTCACGCCATTGTCTTCAAATACTTTATCTTCTTCTGCTTTAGTATTGTCAAACGTAAGATCATACGAAAGTCCGGAACATCCACCACTTTTTACGCCTACACGAATGTAATCGTTGGTAGCATCAAAACCATCATCAGTCATGAGTTCGACTACTTTTTTACGGGCTGTGTCTGAAACTGTTATCATTTTTTAATTTACATTTAATTCGTACTTGCAAAGATACGCTATTTGACGCTTTATTTTAAAAATCCTGACATTTATATAACATATTATAGCATAGAATTTTTTGATAACGATCTTTTTGTTTGGATTTTGGAAAAAAGTGATGGAAAAAAGTTTTCTTTTTATAGCTGCTTTTTATGTCAAAAACTAGAAAAGTACAGGCATTCAACAAAAAAATATAATCGTTTTTTTACAATAAAAAATCTAAATTTTTAATTCTTCAATTTTGTGTGAAAAATCTGTATGTAATTTTACCTGTTTTGTTAAAATAGATATATTTCACTGGTATATCTTCTGTCTATTATACTAGATTTGAACCATCTTTTTAAAACATAAAATAGTATTGCTGCTTTTTTTGATTGAGAGATATATAAATTTTTAACCCCTATTATTAATTATAATTTTTAAACAAATGAAACAAAATTACATTTTATTAGTAACATTTTTAATAGCGAGCGTCTTTAGTGCAAATGCACAAGTTTTAGGATATGCTATATGCTTTGATGGTGTCAATGACTTTGCGCCAGTATACAGATCAACTGAAACAGGAATTTTTGGTACCAACGCTAACAACGATAGTTTTACCATTGAGTTTTGGGTAAAAGACAATGGAAATGGAGGAAAACACATGTATTCTAAACACTATGATAGTGGAACGGCAAAAGAAGGGTATTTTATAGAAAGAGATGCTACTACAGGATTTGTGACTGCTGGAATTGCAAACAATACAAACAATTGGACTACAATTACTGGAGCTAGAGCTATCAATGATGGAAATTGGCATCATGTTGCGGTTACTTTTGATATTACTATAGGCCGATTAATGTTGTATGTTGATGGATATTGGGAAGCTACTGCTAATGGAATTACACCTGTATTTGGAAATAATGTAGATGCACGCTTGGCGAGTTCTGAATATGAAAACACGTATTTTGGAGGTGCATATGATGAGGTAAGAGTATGGAATACTATAAGAACGGTTTCAGAAATTAATATTGGAATGAACATGGAAATAGATGTTGCTTCAACAGGTTTAATTCAATACTTCAAGTGCAATGAAGGAATTCCCGATACAGATAATTGGATATTATATCAGTTAGTAGATCATACAGGAAATTCGCGTCCAGGTGATTTATGGAATGTTTTTAGACTTGGACCTTGTTCAAATTGGGTGCATACGGTAGCAGATTCAGTATTATCTACTGAAACGTTTACAGCAGCTACTGAAGGATTAAACCTGTATCCAAACCCAGCGAAGAGTTTTGTTCAAATTAATGGATTGAAAGCTAACGAAGCATATACAATTTATAATACAATTGGTGCCGTTGTAAAAAGAGGAACTTTGGCAAACAATGAAGAAATTGCTATTTCCAATTTAACAAATGGGATGTATTTCTTAAAGTTAAGCGGTAACAGAACGCTAAAGTTTATTAAGAAATAAGTATAAAATATTCTTTACCATAATACCTATAAATAGTAGTAAATGACTGTATGTTGTTTGCTACTATTTTTTTGTCATAATTTTTATTTTTTGAATGGAATTGGCAAAGGATAGCAGTGAAAATCCCGGAATGCAATGAGGAATTGTAGCGAATAGTATTTCGACTCCGCTCAACATATACCTGACGCCAATTTTCTTGGCGATGCGCCCAAATTAAAACTCTGAAAATCGCTGATCGAAAATAAAATCAGTATCGGTTAAAGTTTTTAAGAAATCAATGATGCGATCTTTTTCTTCATCTGTCATCGAAATTCCTAAACTTGCGTCAGTTTGTTGAAAGATAGGATCCAAGTTTTCGGTATTGTTGATGCCATTTCGGTAATGTTCTAAAACAGCATCTAAAGAAGCAAAACGACCATCATGCATGTATGGAAAGGTGACTTCAATATTTCGAAGATTTGGCACTTTAAATTTATAATTGTCTGCTGGAAATCCAGTCACACGTGCACGACCAATATCGTTGTATTGTGGATCGATGGCTAAACCATTGTTGCGATAGGATTGATCTGTAAACAATTCGCCAGCATGACAAGAAGCACATTTTTGATTGAAGAGTTGCATACCTTGCGTTTCGTTTGCAGTTAGTGTTACATTTCCTTCGTTGCGACTAAATTTATCATATTTACTATTTCCAGTCACCATCATTACCATAAATTGCGATAAAGCTTTTAGGATATTTTCTGAGTTGATTTCTCCATTTTCAAAAGCTTCACGAAATAATCGTGGATAATCTGGATGTGCTTGCAGTTTTGCGATAACATTGGTAAATGTTTCGTTCATTTCTACTTCATTCGTAATTGGAATGATTGGTTGCATGTCTAAATGAATGGCAGCGCCATCCCAAGTAAATTCATTTTGAAAAGCTAAGTTGTGCAACGGTTGTGCATTTCTGCTTCCCAACGCGCCATCAACACCGTGACTGATAATATGTGTATGATGTGTAAATGCAAATTCTTGAATATGACAAAATCCGCAAGCAACTACATTATCGGAAGCCATACGACCTTCATAAAACAAACGGCGTCCCAATTCAAAACCAGTTTCCGTTGGCGGATTGGCTTCAATATCATAGACTAAAGGAGGGAAATTAGAAGGGACATTAAAATTCAATGGTACATTTTGGAACTCGCCAACTTGTTGTCCGGGAATTTCCTCATACGGTTCGTCTTTGCACGCAACAAAGAGTAGCGCAACAAATACATAGATGTAATAGTTGAATTTCATAGCAATTGCTAAGATACCAAATGTCTTGTGATTGGACAAAATGTTAACATTCTTACTCTATTTGGCTTGATGTGTTTTGAGACTAAAAGATTGGTTTTCAGTAGTTTTTTGTAAGAATACTACAATTTGCACGATTCCAAGTGTTGTGTTAGAAACTACTTTTGAATAAAACCACAAAACATAGAAATTATGAAAAAACAAAATTTGAAAAAAAGCTTAGTCTTAGCTAAGAAAACAGTATCAAGATTAGATGAAGAACAAGTATTAGGTGGCGCAGGAGCTTCAGGCGGATTTGCATGTACAAGATCACAAATAAGCAAGTGTGCAACTCAAATGTCTTTTACGCGTTGTGCCGTTTGTAATTCTTGGTATTGCTAGTATTAAACAAGCATTGACAGACTCACAGTTGCAACGTTTTAGGTCTACATGATTGCACTGTGAGTTTTTTTAGATCATTTTTTTCTCGTTTGCCAATTGAATGGCTGCTGCTTTGGAGTTGACATGTAGTTTTTGGTAAATGTTTCTAATATGCGTACGAACCGTAGTTTTGGATACAAACAATTCTTCAGCTATAGTACTGTATGTTTTTCCTCTAGCAAGTAAAGTCAGGACTTCTTTTTCTCGTTTAGATAAGGTGTTGTCTTGATGATTTAATTGAAAAGATTCTACCACCATTTTGGCAATTTTATTACTCATTGGTGCGCCGCCTTTTTCCAAATTTTCTAGTGCTTTGTTGAGTTCAGGTAAGCCTAAGCTCTTTGTTAAATAACCGCATGCACCAGCTTTTAATGCTTGAAAAACCATATCGCTATCTTCAAAAACAGTGACAATAATTAATTCGGTTTTTGGAAATTGCTGCTTTATTTTTTTGGTGCCTTCTATTCCATTAATGCCTGGCAATCCAATGTCCATTAATACAATATCTGCATGATTGCCCGATTTAAAATCTTCGAAAGCAGTTTCAAAACTTTCATAGGCACCTAACAAAAAATAGTTATTAAGTTGCTGAATATACGTGACCATATTTTCTCTAAAGATGGCATTGTCTTCTATAATTGAGATATATTTTTTTTTCATAGCTCGTTGGTTTTGGTGAGTTCTTCTTGTAAGTCTAAAATAAATGTGTAAAAAACACCTTCCAATTTTTCAATGTGCATTTCGGCATTGATCATTTCCATGCGTTTTTGGATGTTTTTTAAGCCGTTTCCATTGGCTGAAATATGATTGTCAAATCCAATACCATTGTCTTGAATTTGAATTGTGAATTTAGTGCCTTCCAAGTGTACTTTGAACACTACTTTTGTTGCCTGTGAATGTTTGATGATGTTTGCTAGTATTTCTTTGAAAGCTAAAATGATGTTTCTGCTTTTTATGTATGAAATGTCAACCGGAATAATGTCTATTTCTTGGTACAGAAAGTCAATTTTCTCAAAAAGATCAAAAAAGTTCTCTCCGTAATCTCTTAAATATTTACACAAACTATCAATATTATTATTTTTTGGATTTAGTGACCAAACAAAGTCTTTGGCAGTATGATAAATTTCTTTGGAAAGTGATGTTATTTTATCAATTTTGGGCGAATTTACTTTTTCACTGTGTTTTATATTGTTAGATAAACCAATGACAGATGCAATTTTGTTTCCGATTTCGTCATGAAAATCACGTGCAACTTCTTCTCGCAAGTTTTCTACTTTATGTTCTAAAAAAATACGACGGTTAATTTCGTTGGATAAGGTGTCGTTTCTGCGTTTAATCACGCGTAAGCGATACCATAAAAAGCCAAGTAAAATTATAGAAACACCAATAAGAATGAGCACTTTTATGACTGTAATTTGATACCATTTTGGCTGAATGCTAAACCGAACTGTTTTCGGAAAAGACCATTCGCTATTAAAATGTTTTCCGCGAAAAGATACCGTATAATCACCAGGTTTTAGGTTGCTCATTTCAAGCTCTTGACGCTTCGTTTCTCGCCATTCGGAATCATTTATTTTATAGGCAAACACTACGGCTTCCGAAAATTGACGTGTAATGCTTTTAAATTCAATAAATGCATGATCATTGTGTATGTCTGTTTGATGAATTTCTATTTTTGGTGGAATAGTAACGTCGAGTAACTCTGGATTAAATTCCATGATTCCGTTTCCTGAAATCATCCAAATGATTCCTTTTTTGTCCTGATAGAACGAATAAATATTGTTTGAATTTGTGCCGTTTTTTGTATTGAAATGATATTGAAAATCATCTGTTAAAATCCAAAAACCTTTGTTGGTTCCAAAGTAGATTCTATTTTCATCATCTATAAAGACATCATTGATATAAATATCCTCTTTTGTAAAAAGCAAGGGCGAAATTTTATGTTCGTTATAGGTATACGCTTCGTAAGGTGTGACAATGATAAGTTGGTTTTTATGCTGTAAAATTTTACGAATAACACGTTGTTTAAAATGTTGTTCTAACAAAGAATCGGGTTCTTCTATCCAAGTGTCAAGCTCGTTTTTTAAAAATTTTCTAACGCCATTTTGGGTACCAGCATAAATAATGTTGTTAAAAAGAATTCCAGTATTTATTTTTTTGTCTTTTCTGCGATAATGAATACAATAGATATCATTTCTAACGCCATTATGATAACGACTTAGCATATAGTTTGAATAGAATGTTGTGTCTCTTTCTTTTGCAGCTAAAAAATTATTTACGCGTGTTTCGCTAATTTTTTTATAGTCAGAATTGTAGAGATTTTCATAAGAAGAAAAATAGCGTTCTTCTTGAAATTCGAAAATATCATTTAGTCGAAATGGGTTTTTTTGTTGAATAAACGAGTCATTCTCTTTAAGAATATAGGAAACGTTTTCGGTGGTGAAGACCATATTTCCAGAGTTGTTTTCGTATATAAACTTAGGGATTGGAATTTGGTAATCGTTCTTGTGAAATGATTTTATAAGGGAAGGAAATATTTTATAAATACCATTTCCATAACTCGCAATGTATATCGTTTCACGGTCAATAAAAATATCGCTGATTCCATTATTTATGGTTAGAATTGGTTCTGCTTTTATGATTTTTGAATATGTTTTGTCGAAGGTAAGAATGTATACCGTATTGTATTCTGCACGATGATTTAACTGTATTAAAACTTGCTGTTTTTTATACGGTTTAATATGTTTGATAGTATACGATTTTTCAAAGTGATGCGTATTTTTTTGTGTAGGGTTTAGTTTTGGAACCCAAGACAGATTCCCTTGATGATCTCCAAAGAATAGAAAACCATTAATGCTACATAATGCTTCAATAATTGCTGTATTCTCCTCTATAAATAGTTGTTTCTTTTTGCCTTTCCAGGAATACTCATCAATTGTCTTTCCTTCACTTATAAAAATAGAAGACTTATCAATAGCAGCGCGTCTATTTTTGTTGTTGTTTTCCAGATTTATAATAGTATCGACTTGATTTGATTTATTAATACTTAAGAAAGCTGTACGTTGATAAATGTTGTAAATAAGGTGCTTTTCTTTGTACTTTAAAATTTTATTGATACGATCTGTATATATGTTTTTTATGTCTTGATTTTCTTTGGTTAAAATACCATCAAGCCAAGAACCGATGTATAAAATACTGTCGTTTGTATTTAGTAGCGAAACAGGATATCGGATTTCTTTTTTATTATGAACTTTAAAATTACCATTATCAAATGTGACCAATCCGCCATCGGTAGCAATATAAATTTCACCTTTAAACTTTTCAATAGCAAAGGTGTAATTATCAAGCAACCCATTTTCTACATTGTAATGTTGCTTTGTCCAATATTGCGCATTGAGGACAAAACTGCTTAATAGAAAAAGGATATATAAAATGGTTTTCTTCATGTAAGGAAACGTACGTTTCCTTAAAAATAGGAATAATGCAACAGTTGTAGTACTACATTTTGTAGTATTTGTAAGAAAGGCATACAAGCATAAAAAAATCGCCTAAATTTACTTTAGACGATTCTTTTCATGAATATTAAAATCAATTGGATTAATCTTTAATTAATTGTTTTGTAATAACGCTTCCATTTTTTAATGTGATTTTTACAAAATAAACACCAGTTGCTAAGTTGCTTACGTTCAGTGCTTCTTTTTTAAGCGATTCATCACGTACTAGTTTTTTACGAATAGAATTTCCATACACATTGATGAGTTCCCATGATGCTATGGCTTCTAAACTTTCAATAGTTAGATTTCCTTTCGTAGGATTCGGATAGAGTTTTACAGTAGATAATTCGCCCATGTTCTTCTCTTGCAAAAACTCATTTTGAGGTGTAGCGCTACTTCTACCTGAAGGTGGTGTAATTACAACTTCATCGGTACAGTTAGCTATATACGCTCTAAAGTTTGAATTGTCTTTCGCGTGAAAGCTTGGTAATAATCGAATAGAATTACTCGCCCTGTAATTTGAAGTAAACGTAGCTTCAATCTTGTTAGTTGCTGTAATAGCTACGTAGGTGTCGTAATTTATATCTCCACTCACACTATTTACATCATTATCTGGAGAAACTAGGGTTGCTAAAGGATCAAAATTATCACACGAATTTCCAGGGAAACAATCTGGGTAAGGAGTTTCAAAATAAGTAAGACCTGAAATAGGACCACTTGTTATATCAATACAACACCAATCGGACCATTCGCCACAATTAGTTCGTATTCTGTATCTAAAGCCTTTAAAATTATTAGATAAGGCTCTTAGATCATTAAATACTGTATTTAAATCGATGACGTTTGTGGTCAAATTATTGTAACTAACTGTAACTTCAGTACTAGAATCTGTATAAAAATCATGGCATCTATTATCTGAAGCAAACTGTAAGTCGTAAGAAGTGGCAATATCATCCCAAGTAAGCGTTAATTGATTTATGATTAAAGCATTCAAATCATCGATACATGGATCTGCATAACAATCATCTGACAAACTATAATTGATTGAGGTTGAAGCAGAGTTTGTAGGGCCTGTAATGGTTAATTGTACTACATAATTTCCTTCTGCTTGGGTAAAGTCAAAATCGGTTTCATTAAAACTTGTGTTTGTTGAGGTAAAGACTGGAGTTGTGTTTCCGTCAAGGAATACTTCCCATAAATAGGTTTGGTTTGGACAGTTTGTACCATTGTTGCTTCCTGTAAAAGTGGCGTTGCATCCGTCAATAGCATTTATAATCGCAATATTAGGAATAATAACTTCGCAAGGATCTGGACAGTTGTTGAAGGCTACATCTGGACCTACGTTTGCTGATAAATCATTGATGGTGTTTATAAAACCTGTACTTGTATTAAAATTTGCAATCGCTTCAAATTCATAATTGCCAACAGGATTTGCTCCAAAATCGCTAGGATCAACAGTAAAACAAAACTGATTGGTCTGTTGGTTTATGACAGGGTTTGTTAAGGTATTGACCACGCTTCCTGTTTGGTCTATCACATCTAGTGTAAGACTTTGTAGGTCAGTAGTACATAAAGGTGCTAAAAACGAACCACATACTTGAAAGGGTGCTGTTGGGCAATTTAAGTTTACAGGATCTAATTGAATATCACCAAATGCACTTGTAGTACATGTAGTATTGCATATTTCATCAATATATACGGTTCCATAATGACCAGCCTGACCACAATCAACAATGGAGAATTCTAGCGTAGCATTTTGTCCAATTAAGTTTTGAGTGTCAATATTAATACAGCGCCAATCTGAGTAAAGTGTTGATCCTACAGCAGTAAAGATACAATTGTTTGGATCGGATATGATGCATCGTTCAAAGAAAATATTGCCATTAGCATCGTATAATCGGATACGAAAGAAAGGTTGTCGTGATGGATGACCCGCAGGATTTTCAAGGATTAGAGAAAAATTGATACTTAAATTATTTTCATTGATATTGAAAGTTCGTTGCATGTGTGTTACATCAAAACCTCCAGAAGATTTGTTTAATTTTATTGCCTGTGGCGAATTATTAAAAGTTCTACGGACACTAACGCCATCAGACCATAGTTCTGGATCAATTCCTTGATTAACAATGGTATAGTCGGCATTAAAATCGTTAATAGATGTTGGTGGTATAGCTGGAGTCCCAGCTTCTAGTGGCATATTGCAAGAATCGAATCCTGCGATTGTTTCAGTATAATTAAAGAAACTGTAACCTTGTAATGGTGTTGCTCCTTCAAATCCTCCATCATTACAGAGTTGTTTGGTTTGAATCGCTGGCTTTTTAGAGATGTATACATCGCGTTTTTCGGGATGTTGTTCAAAGTATAAATCACGTAAACGACTTCTTTTCATATTTAGAATGATGTCGTTTGCTTCTTCCTTTGATAGGTTATGATGGTCCTCGTTATTTAGCAATGCATCAATTTCTTTTTGCGGAATTTGATAACTGTCAATATGAGCGGCGATGAATACGTTTATTTCTTGTTCTACAGATGCAATTTGCGCCATTCTAGGATCTTTTTCTTGCGCTACGGCAATGGTACTTAGCCAGAGTATAATGAATGTAATTTTATATATAAGTTTCATGATTTTGTAATTTTATTTGGTGTTGTGAATAGGCAATAGGAATCTAACCTAAGTGTAAAAGACTTAAGTGAAAGTGTATTTTAAAATGTATGAAAAGTGTAAAGGCTAGCTAATTAGAATGATTAACCAGCCTTTTACTAAAAACGAAAAAAAATGTAGTATGAATTACTTTTTCGCTGCCAATTTTGCTTCCAAAGCTTTGATACGCTTTTCTTGCTCTATGGTGTATAAGGTAAGCTCTTCTACTTTTTGAAGTAAAATAGTAGTCATTTCTTTTAGTTGCATGCCTTCTTCTTTTACTTCGGCTGCACTAGGTACGCTAGGCAAGTGATGATTTGTTTTGGTAAACGCTTCAACTTCTTCAAGTGTAGGCATTACATAATCTGCTTTTAAGGCAGAAGTCCCTGTATAATATTTTTGAAATACATAATCAGGTAATACGTCTTGTATCACTTCTACTTCTTCGCAAAGAATTTTTCCTTCTACAAGTAATTTAGCGCTATCTTGTGAAAGATTGGATGTGCCAACACCTATTTTATTTTGCACTACTAAATTCCCTTCTCCTAAATCACCTATAGCATCATTAGCATATTGTCCCATTACAACACCGCCATTCCAAAACATGCTATTTCCATCTCTAGAAATTACTCTAGTTAAAGATGTAGCTGAATTGTTAGTTGGGTCGTCAAAGTCTCTTAATCTAAAATATTGACTTACAGTTGCACTTCCAGCTACGTCAAGTTTAAATTCTGGTGTTGCTGTGCCAATTCCAACATTACCTTGTGTGTCAATTTTCATTCTTTCTATACCATTTGTAGAAAAACCTAAAAAGCCTCCGAAAGTTCCAGCGCCTCGATAAAAGGAAATAAATCCATTATTTTCATCAGTATTGTACTTTAATCCAAGTCTAAACATTTCTGTATTTATAACTCTATCTAAAGTCTTTGTATATAGAGAGAAAGGTGCTTCAGTACTATTTGCAAGTATGGCTCCATAAGATTGATCTCCGTTAAATACATGTAATTTTGCTGTAGGAGTTGTGGTTCCAATACCAACATTGTCTGCTGTATTTCCTGTGTTATTGGTGGTCGCAGTAACTGCTCCTTGTGGTGTACTGATTTGTCCAAAAGACAATCCAGTAATTAGTAATGCTAATGGTAAAATTATTTTTTTCATAATATATTTTTTAATGTTATTAATACGTGTTTTTATGTGTGTTACAAATGTTTAAAATTTGGTTGAGTAAAACCATCCCATGAATTTGGTATATTTTAATTCTTAGCAATGGTTTTGGTAATTTGCTCCCCGTTTTCTAGTTGTAGCTTGAGTACATAAACTCCTTCTTTTACATGTTTAAGATTGTAACTATAACTTGTAGTTGGCTCTATGGTTTCTTCTATAATTTTAATGCCATACATGTTGTAAATACTATACTTTTGTATTTTAGAGGCGTTACTTGAAAATGAAACGACACTCTTGGTTGGGTTAGGAGAAACGTTAATAGTAGATACTATTAATTCATTCTGATTTGTTGGTCTACCTAAACCGTCACCAGTATTACCAGTATTACCTCCTGCTTTTGTTTTATGTGTTTCAGGACCATGACCATTAGGAAACTCAGCAATAAGTTTTACTTTACTGTAACCAGGAATGATTCTGATGCTTCCATTGTCAGAATGTATAAGTCCCGCGAAAACAGTACCTATGGTACCTTCATTATAAGTAGAGGTTATTATAATGTCACCGTCACAATTTTGATGTGCATGTCCAAAACCGTGAAAGTCTTCTCCACAACGCGTAGTTAAAATTTGAGAATGCGCATGCATACTAGACATAAAGACGAGTATGAATGTTGCTTTCAGTAAAAGAAAATTAATTTGTTTCATCTGTTTGCAATTTTTTAGTGATTATTCAGAAATACTTAACTATAAAATAGTGATTATTTCCTTAAATTAAGGGTGCTATAAAATTCAAGATAAAAGTAATGTAAAACCATACCGAATTTATGGTATTTTTGTAGAAACATTAAATAAGGCTTATTGAATCCTCCTAAATATATACTTATAACTCTTTACTTTACTGTGCTATCCAGTTTCGCTCAGAATCTAGATTCGATTACGGTATTACATGAGCGATTTACAAAAGCTTTACATACCGATTTTGAGCTAGCTAAATTACTTGCATTAGAAGGTGTAAATAAAAGCGAGAAACTCCAAGATGATAATTTATTGCTGCAATCATATTTCAATTTAAGTGAAATTTATTCGAAACAAAAGAAAAATGATTCGTCATTTATTTATGCGAATAAAGCATTAAAATATGCGCAAAAACTAAGTGATTATAAAAAACAAGCACTTTTGTATAATAGATTAGGGTCTTTGTCGAAAAGAAATGGAGCCTATACTAAAGCAATTACCTATCATGAAAAGGCAATGCTTCTTGCGGAACAGCATTCGCTTCTTCAGCAACGAAGTGGAATTTATAATAGCTTAACCTTATTATACAGAACAAAAGGTGATAAAGAAAGAGCATTTGAAGAGCTACAAAAAGCTATAGAAATAGCAGAAAAAAATAATTTCAAAAAAGAACTCATCAATAGTTATAATATTAAAGGGCTATTACTTTTCAATATCCAAAAAGATAGTGCTATTCATTATTATAAAAAGGGCATTGCACTTGCTAATGAAATAGGTCATAGACATATGGAAGGTGTTGTACTTTCAAATTTAGCAGATCTTTATATGAATATAGAGAAGTATGAAGTAGGTTTAGAGTATTTGACCCAAACAGAAGAAATCGCATCTGAAGTACATGATTATGGGACCTTATATTTTGTAAAAATGTCTCAAGGAATTTATTTTGAGGAAGTAGGTGATTTTCCAAAAGCTATACGAACTTACGAAAATGCCATAAAAGAATATAAACCATATCTAAACGATAATCAAATGCGTGGAGCGTATTGGTTAATTTCTGGACCTTATTTTCATAACAATCAATTTAAAGAAGCGTATGAGTACCAAGAAAAATATATTGAACTCAGCGAACATTTATTTACTATCCAAAAATCCAAAGAATTCGACGAAATCCGCACAAAATATGAAGTAGAAAAGAAAGACACACAAATTACCTTATTAGCTAAAGAAAATGAATTAGCAGCTACACGCAGAAATTGGATTATAATTTCGAGTATCATCTTAACAATTCCTTTAATCATCTTGATCTTGTTTTATAAACATCGTGTAAAAACACAGCGAACCATTAGAGAACAAGAAGCTCAATTGCATATAAAGGAAAAAGAACGACTACAAAAAGAACAAGAAATAAAACAAATTCAAGCATTGATTGACGGACAAGATAATGAACGGAATCGTATTGCTATAGAATTGCATGATGGTATTGGCGGGCAATTGGCAGGAATGAATTTACGCTTAACGCAGATTAATTCTGAACTACATAATTCTGAAATTAAAGGAATCAATCAATCACTTTCAAATACATTTAAAGAATTGAGGATTCTATCTCATAATTTAAGTTCCAACTATTTTAGAGATAAAGATATCGTTTCGCTCTTACTGGATTTAAAGGAACAATACGAAGGTTCAAATCGTTTTTCGACTAACATATCGGTTTTTCCTGAAGAAAACGCACTGCTTTTAGATAGTGAAATTAAGCATCATCTGTATCGTATTTTACAAGAATTACTCAATAATGCTGCAAAACATGCGCATGCAGAAACAGTAGATGTGTCTATAAATATACATTCTGATTCGTTAATTTTAATGTATGAAGATGATGGAACGGGTTTTGATGCTAAAACTATACATAAAGGCATTGGATTTCAGAATATGAAAGAACGCGTAACAATAATTAATGGAGTCATTACATTCGATTCGCAATTAGGTAAAGGAACGCGCGTAATTGTTGAAATTCCCATGGATAACTAACTGATGTATGACTAAGATAAAACTCGTTATTGTAGACGATCACAAAATGTTTTTGGATGGAATTTCAAATGTGTTGTCAAAACAAGACGACATGGAAATATTGAAGGTGTTAGACAATGCTTCCGATGCGTTGACCTTTTTAAAAAGTAATACTCCAGATTTATTAATCACCGATATTTCAATGCCAGAAATGAACGGATTGGAATTTGTGAAAATTATAAAAAAACAGTATCCAAATTTAAAGATATTAGTTGTTAGTATGTTTCAGCAAATACAATCTTTTAAAGGTATAGATGGCTATTTATTGAAAGAAACTGGATTTGACGAACTCATCAAAGCTATTCATCATATTATCATTAAAAACGAATCTTATTTTTATGATGATTATAAATCGTCGAACAAAGAATTAGAATTCAATAAAAAAATTATCACACGTCGAGAAAAAGAAATTATTCAATTGATTGCGCAAGAACTCACAACCGATCAAATAGCAGATACGTTATTTATAAGTAAACATACGGTTGAAACGCACAAGAAAAATATCTTTCTAAAGTTGCAAGTGAACAGTGCGGTTGGTTTGATAAAAAAAGCAATCTATTTTGGCTATGTTAGTTAAGTTTCGTTAGCTATTCTGCACTAAACGTACTCTCCAAATTTTTAGCAATTCTAGGTGCGTTTACAGGATCAATTTGTATGTCGCTTGTATCTTCTAGTTTAATTTGATTTGTAGCATCAATAATACTTTGAACATATGCTTCTACGGTTACAGAAGCTGTATTTCCAGCAGAAATATTGATGGTATTTGCTAATGGAAGCGTTACAAATTTATAGTTGTCTAAGTTTTGACCATGACTTCCCACGTGAATTGCAAACGGACTTTCCGTGCCGCCTTGTGGTGTAAATGTTCCTTCAAACTTAATGAATTTGTAACCAGCAGCCCAATTCCATAACATGCCTGTTGCTTCTGCTTGTGGAATAAAGTTTAGTACGCCACCATCTAGCGGATATTTTGATTGATCAACACCGATTCCGAACGAAATTTGTGTGTAGTTCCCAACTGGAATTCCTGTCAAACTCAAAGTCAAACTGCTTGAATCTTCTTCGTTTATGACAAAGTATGAATCTTCTTTTGGGTACTCGAAAACGGTTCCGTTGTCTTGAATTAAAGCAATGTTTGAAATGATATACTTTAATTCATTCGTAACAACGCTCTCATTATTTTGATTCATGTAAACAGTCGTTCCTAAATCTAAATCTTGACTTGCCGAAATACGATTGTCAAAGGTGATTTCAATTGCTGAGGTTTCTATTGCATCAGAATCGTTACTACACGATGATGCAAGTAAAAGTGTTGTTAGTGAGAATATATATGTGATCTTTTTCATTACTTTATTTTTAGAATCAACGCATCTTTGATGCCTTTATTTTGTGTAATATCACCATCGTTGCTTTGTGTGCTGCCTGCAACGACTAGTTTTTTATCGTTGGTTTCAACAATAGCAAATGCAATATCTAATTGCGATCCGCCAAAGTTTTTCTCCCAAGTTAGATTTCCTGTATCTGTAATTTTGATAACCCAAAAATCATTTTGACCATAATTGGAATTTACATCTACATTGTCACTTTTGGCGCTTCCTACAATAGCAAATCCGCCATCTTGTAATGGTGTTACGCCGCGAGCCGATTCAAAATCACTTCCGCCAAACGTACGTTCCCAAAGCAAAGAACCATCAGTATCACTAATTTTAATAATCCAGAAATCGGCAGAACCTTTTAAATTAGAAATGTTTCCATCAGTACTTCTTGTATCACCAACTACGAGATAATTCCCATCGTTCGTTTTAGTAATATCATACCCAATTTCAATTCCTGAACCGCCATAGGATTTTTGCCAGATTAAATCGCCTGTGTTGCTCAATTTTACAACCCAAAAGTCATAACTTCCTTGACTGTTAGTTATATCGAAATCATCACTTTCTGACGAACCTGCAATGATAAAATTTTCATCGTTTGTTTCTAAAGTTGAGTAAGAGCGATCGTTGTTAGTTCCACCAAAATAGCGACTCCATACAACATCTCCATTCGCATCAAGCTTATGACACCAAAATTCTCCAACACCATGCTTAGGGTTTATAAAGCTTTCATTATTTCCACTGGGTTTTCCAACATTTCCATCTCCGCCAGAAGCGGTAACGTCTAAAAATCCTGTTGTAAAATAACCGCCATCGCTTGTTTGCATAATGTCAAACGCTTGATCGCTTCCAGAGAATCCAAAACTTTTTTCCCACTGAATGTTTCCGCCAGCATCTAACTTTACAATCCATTGATCGTAAAAACCGCTATTTGCACTCACATCTTCATCGGCACTACGACTATATCCTGTAATAATAAATCCGCCATCGGAAGTTGTCTTAATAGCTTCACCACGATCATCTGCTGTTCCTCCGTAGGTTTTACTCCAAAGCAAATTTCCATCCGCATCTAAGCGTGCAACCCAATAGTTATTCTGTTCTGTAGCATTGTCGGTAATATCTCCGTCTATACTTTCGGTATAACCAACAATGGCATAACCGCCATCAGCAGTTATGGTAATATCTTGTGCGGTATCTTCTTGTGTACCACCAAGTGTTTTAACCCAATCGATTTCTCCTTGAAAAGCAACTGAATCACTAGTATCTGTTGTATCTGCTGGATTGCTATCATCTGAAGAGCAACTAACAAGAAAAGTCAACAATAAAACTGTAAAAACTGTATAAAATGTTTTGTGCTGCGTCATGAATTACTCATTATTTTTTCGGATGATAAATAAACCTGAATTAATATCACTTACGACAATATTTCCGCTTTCAAAGTATGGATATATATTCCAAGCACCTCTAAAAATGGCATCGTTATTTGTAGGATACGTATCAAAAAAACCTTCTTCTTGAATTACACCACTACCAATACCTGAAATATCTAGGATGCGAACACCAGCAGTATAATTTGCCAAGAAATAGGAGTCACCTTTTGTATATCCATTATGGTCAATAGCAGCAGTAGGACCTACATACGACATTTGCACGCTTGGATTGTCTAAATCTTCCAAATCAAATACAATGCTTCTTGAGTTAAATCCGAAGTTAAGTTCGTCCAATTCGTCACCTAAAATAAAATAGCGTTGATCTTCAGTATACCAACCTTGATGTGTATAGCCAATATTAGAATAATCGATTGTTGATAATTGAATCGGATTAGCTTTATCGGTAATGTCAACAATAACAACTTCATTGGCATTACTTCCAATTAAAATTTCTTTTCCTATGTGTTCTGTATCTGGACCGTTATAGGTAATTACTTGTGCATCGTGTGAATATGCATCATCAGGGTAACCGCCAGCTGCAACAGGATTTGTTGGATTTTGAATGTTTATAAAATGTGGTCCACCACCAAAAGAAAATATAGTGTCATCGAGTGTCATGGCGCCAACTGCATAAGCAAATCCACTTTCTTCATTAATCACAATATTATGAGCGCTTCCAAAACCATCATACCAAGCATCAGGAGTAAAAACTTCTGGAGGATTGGCAACATTTCGCAAGCGAGTTAAATCGAACACTTGCATACCATGACCAGGCGCTTCACTTACAATAAATGCATGATTATTATATACTTTAATATCTCGCCAATTATTAGCTACAGTTTGTGCTGGTAAGTTTCCTAAATATATAGGATTTACAGGATCGGTAATGTCAACAAAACAAGCGTTTTCATCGGTACCAATAAGTGCGTATTCGCGATTTGTTTGTGGATCTGTCCAACCCCAAGAATCATTTCCTCTAATAGCTCCAAAAGTTGTCAACGGAATATGAGCCATTAAGTCATAACCATCACATGGATACTCTCCAGCAAAACCATTTTCACAAAGTGTGATACCAGGAAAAGCTACTGAGTTTGCTATTTCTCCTACTTGGATTAAATCTCTATCATCATCTGCACAAGCATAAATACTTAGTGCAACAATAATGAGAAAGCATTTTTTTATCTTTTTCATCTGCAATGCTTTTTTTGTGATATGAAACTAACTCCTTAATTTACAACTAATTTTTGAGAAGTAGTATCATTTATTTTTACAACATACATACCTGACGGTAATTTTGAGAGTGGCAATTGAAACAGAATTTCGTTGATGTTTTCATGTTTAGCAACTTCTTTTCCTAAGACATCAAAAACTTGTATTGTATGTATTAACATGTTTTGTCCAGCTCTAATCATGGTATTATTGGACGCAGGATTCGGATACATCATAAAATCAAAAACTGGCGCTTCAATTGTACCTAAAGTACTGCTATCTCTAATAATGATAAGACCTCTATCTGTGTCACTGATGATAATATTTCCACTTGCAAAGTATGGATATGCAGTCCAAGCTCCGAAAAAAGTAGTGTTGTTAGATTCTGGATGCGTATCAAAATAGCCAATTTCAGTAACATTCATGGGATTGGCAATGTCTAAAACTCGCAATCCAGCAGTATAATTGGCTTGATATAATTTGTCTCCTTTTGTGTAATAATTGTGGTCAATAGCATTGGAGTTTCCAGTGAATGAGGTTAAAAAAGTTGGGTTGTCTAAATTTGAAAAATCAAAAACCAAACCTCTTGTTTGATATCCAAAATCAATTTCATCAGTTTCATCACCGAGATAAAAATAACGTTGATCTTCAGATAACCAACCTTGATGTGTGTATCCAACATCTGTATAATCAACTCTTGAAAGTCGTACTACAGAAGATTTCGTGGAAACATCTAAAACCACAATTTCATTTTCATTGCTAGCAATCATTATCTCCTTTCCATGATGCTCTGTATCAGGACCATTGTATATTACAATTTGTGCATCATGTGTATATCCATCAGTAGAATATCCACCAGCAGAAACAGGATTTGCAGGATCGGAAAGGTCTACAAAATGCGGTCCTCCACTAAAGGTGTCACAACCTACTAAATAGGCAAAACCAGTGGCTTCATTAATTGCAATATTATGACAACTTCCTACATCTGTCAAAATGTTATCAGGTACAAATGTTTCTGGAGCGTTGGTCACATTGCGCAAACGTGTTAAATCGAATACTTGCATTCCATGATTTCCCACATTATCGGCTACAATGTATGCGTAGTTATTATATACTTTAATATCTCTCCAGTAATGTACACCAGCATTGGTTGGAATGTTTCCTAAGTATATTGGATTTACAGGATCGGTAACATCAACAAAACAAGTTTTATCTTCAAAGGTAATTAGTGCGTATTCTTTATTTGTAGTTGAATCTGTCCAGCCCCAAATATCACTTCCGTCTCTGGTACTAAAAGTAGATTTTGGTAAATTGGATAGTAAATCATAACCATCACATGGAAATGAACCCGCAAATCCGCCTGAACAAGGAACGATTTGGGCTATAGATGGACAAATACTAAAAAGTGCAAGAACAAAGAGTAGGTTTCGTGCAATACGTGTCATTTTTTTGGCTAATTTTGCGTTTTCAATGGGATCGAGGCTAAAAACTGCGGACTAAAATACAATTTTAACTTAATAAATACTACTACAGCATGTTAAAAGACAAGGATGAACAACGAACATCATTAGCAAGTTTGGGAGAGTTTGGATTGATAGATCATTTAACAGCAAACTTTAAAATTACGCAAAGTTCTACAGTGAAAGGAATTGGAGATGATGCTGCTGTATTAGATTTTAAATCGAAAAAAGTAGTTGTTTCTACAGACTTACTTGTAGAAGGTGTACATTTCGATTTGAGTTATATGCCGCTAAAACATTTAGGATACAAAGCTGTTGTAGTCAATCTATCTGATATTTATGCGATGAATGCTACAGCAACGCAAGTGACCATTTCGATAGCCGTTTCCAATCGTTTTCCTTTGGAAGCTTTGGAAGAATTGTATGCAGGAATTCAGTTAGCAGCAAAAGTTTACAATGTTGATGTTGTTGGTGGTGATACTACTTCTTCCACAAAAGGATTACTCATTAGCGTTACCGCGATTGGTGAAATAGAAGACGAAAATATTGCATACCGAAATGGCGCAAAAGAGAACGATTTATTAGTCGTTACGGGCGATCTTGGAGGTGCATTTTTAGGATTGAAAGTATTGCAACGTGAAAAATCGGTATTTGAGGTAAACCCAAACAATCAACCAGATTTGGACATGTATTCTTATATTATTGAGCGCCAGTTAAAACCAGAAGCTCGAAAAGATATTCCAACTTTATTACACGATTTAGAAGTGAAACCAACGTCTATGATTGATATTAGTGACGGTTTATCTTCCGAAATCATGCATTTGTGCAAGCAATCTGGTGTTGGTTGTAACTTGTATGAAGATAAAATTCCTTTAGATCCACAAGTAATTTCTACATGTGAAGAATTCAAACTAGATAGTACAATGGTTGCTTTAAGTGGAGGAGAAGATTATGAACTTTTATTCACTGTAAGTCAAGAAGATTTTCCAAAAATTAAAGCAAATCCAAATCTTACCGTGATTGGTCACATGACACAAGAAAGTGAAGGTATTCATTTAGTAACAAGAGCAAATACAAAAATTCCATTGAAAGCACAAGGATGGAATGCTATGGATTCTGATTCAGAATTGTAAATTTTTAATTATGAATGTTGAAATGGCTGTGATCAAAGAAAATAGTGTAATTATTTAATCACGCATGATCAAATTTGAATTGTAAGAGGTATTCGTCTTAAATTCAGATTCAATTTCAACATTTGTGGTAGAGCGAGTTTGTAACTCGTGCCGATAAACAAGCCAAAACATTCTTGCATTCGTGGTAGAAAAAAGAATCAGGATTTTCAGAGTCAAGAATCAAGATGTTTTCTAAGAACTTTTAAAGTTTCAGATTTAGAAACAGATTGCCACGTCACGCTTTTTCGCAATGACGGTTTCTAACACGTCTAAAAATCTAAAAAGTCTAAGTACGTCTAAAAAGCAGGATTCTTCTTTTTATGAAACGAAACTAAAGTCTCGTTAATGTCTTTCAGTTGAGGTGTTAATTGTGTCAATTTTCCTTTATCATCATTAGTAGCTTCACAATTGCAAAGCATACATTGATATTCGTTGATGTGCGAAGTTACTTTTTTTGTTACTCGGTAACGATGACCGAAGAAGTTACAGTATAGTTTTCCGAGTGAAAAAGTAGTTTTTATACTCATATGATCCATGGCGGTAAGTAGGTTAAGTAATTTTTTTTGGGCACAACTAATATACATAAATCAAAACATTTATCCGATGAAAAGGTTATTTTTTTAGATGAAATGCACTTTTTTTTAAAGTTAAACGGTAAAATAAAAATTAATTCTTTAGTTTTAATCTCAAAATTCTTCAATATGTAAAATGAATTTTCTTACTTGTAAGATTGTTTGTGTTTAAAAAGTAGTGTTATTAAGATAAGCTTTGGTGATGGAACGTTAATTTCCTACAAATCGATTCAATGAAAATAGTAAATCGTCTTTATTTTCAATATGACTCATGTGTCCGTCAGGGAAAATATCAACGTCAACTTCTGAATTTTTTGTTTGATCAATCAAATCTTCAAAATTCAATACTGGATCACGTTTTCCAATAACCATCATTTTCTTATAAGGCGAAAAATGCAACAATACTTCTCTGTCTTCTCTAATTTTCATGCCTTCCAAAGCAGCAATAATTCCTTGCAAGGAAGTTGTTAAAGCTTCTTTTTTGACTTTTTTGATTGTTTCAGCGAAGATTTTACGATTTTTTGGTCGAAATAAATTTGTGACAGAGATACGAATAAATTGCTTGTGATTATACTTCACAGCTCTAATAGCACGATCGCGATTCACTTTTCGCTCCTCACTATCGGCACGCGAAGTAGAGTTAATCAAACACAAAGCCTTTACATAATCTGGGTACATTTCGGCGAAAGCCAACGCTACATAACCGCCCATAGAATGTCCTGCCAAGTGAATTTTGCGCAACTTTAATTCCTTTACAACAGCAAAAACGGTTTCTGCCATTTCTTCCATCGTATGAATATATCCCAAACACGGCGTTTTTCCATGACCTAATAAATCTATCGTAATGACTTTGTTAGTTTTAGAAAGAGCTTCAACGTATGATTGCCACATTGTACTCGTTTCTAAAAAGCCGTGCAATAACACCAAAGCATTTCCTTTACCCGAAACGGTATAGGCAATTTCTATATTTTTATAGCTTACAAACTGTTGCATGTCGCAAAAATATGTATCTTTCGTTAGTTGTAAAACCATTCATCAAAAATGTTACCGTTTACTTTTCAAAAACTTTCGCCTGCTTCCGAAAAAAAATTGCTGTTCCTAGCAATTACTACTTTTCTATTGGCAGCAAGTTGCATGATGTATTTTGATACTTTACTAAAAAATGAAGTGGCTCCTTTGGGAATTATTTCGTTCGAACTTGCAAAAACACTTGATTGTAGCACACAAATTTTAGACTCTTGGAAAGTTACCGAAGGCGCAATGCAATCTGCAGAATGGAGTTTGTGGTTCGATTACGTATTTATCATCGCCTATGCATTTCTATTGTGCTTAGTGATTCATCGCGTGAGAAGAATTATTTGGAAAAATCCTGAAACATTAGGCTACCGATTGGGAATTGTCATGATTAGAATGGTTGTATATGCAGGCGTTTTAGATATGGTAGAAAATTTTGCTTTACTGCAGCTATTTTATGACGATTTACAGTCGCATTGGTCAACACTTGCGTTTGTTACAGCTATGATTAAATTTATAAATATTGGTTTAGCAATTTTATACGTACTCATTAGTCTATTGATTGCTGGAATTAAAAAAATCACATAAATGTCAAAAAATAAAGAACTCTTTGTTACCTCTTTTGCCTTATTCTCCATGTTTTTTGGTGCAGGAAACTTGCTATTACCACCATTATTAGGATATCAAGCTACCGATCAATGGTTTTGGGTAACACTCGGATTTATGATTACAGCCGTTGTCATTCCTATTTTTGGAATACTTGCGCATGCGCGATTGCAAGGGACGATGTACGATTTTGGAAAAAAAGTATCTCCAATATTTAGTACTGTATTTTGTATCATTATCTATATAATTTCAGTGGCAATTCCATCACCAAGAACAGCTGCAGCAACACATGAAATTTCTATATTCCCCAATTTTGGAACAAGTGCTTTATTAACAAGCAGTATTTATTTTGCATTGGTATTGGTTTTTGTGTTGAATAGAACAAAGATTCTCAACTTTATTGGAAAATTTCTAACACCACTTATTGTCCTTATTTTATTGACTATTATCGGAATTGGCTTGTGTATGCCACATGAAGCTTTGATTCCTTCTATTTTTGAAACACCTTTATTTGACGGACTAAAAGAAGGCTACCAGACATTTGATGCTATTGGCGCCATTGTAGTTGGTGGAGTAATTATAATTTCATTAAACTTAAAAGGACACGATTCGTTTGAAGAAAAGAAAAAACTCATTGCCAAATCGGGTTGGATTGCTGGTATTGGATTGTTCATTATTTATGCAGGTTTGATACTGCTAGGTTCATACTTTAGCAATGAAATTGAAATTGATATGAGTAAAGGCACTGATTATAAACGTGCAGCTTTATTACGTGGAATCAGTTTGGCAACGTTAGGAAACATCGGAACTGCCTTTTTAAGTGTATTGGTGGCATTGGCCTGTTTTACGACTGCTGTCGGAATCACTACAGGAACGGCCGATTACTTTAAAGGACTCTTTAAGAAATCAAAAAATGCGTATGTAATTACTGCCGTCGTAGCTTGCTTATTAGGAGTTGGTGTTGGACAATTAGACTTTCATGATATCATTGTTATTGCCATTCCGATATTAAAATTCATTTATCCAATTGCCATTGTATTAATCTTTTTAAATGTAGTATCACAGAAATTTGCGACACCTATTGTATATCAAATGGTGGTTTTGGTCACATTTGTTTTTGGACTGATAGATGCGATTGCTTACTTCTATCCAAACAGTAGTTTATTACTACACTTCAGAGAAACCATGCCGCTAGGAACACATGATTTTGCGTGGGTTTTACCTGCATTACTAACTTTTGTATTGGTGGGAATGTTTCAGAAGAAGCTGGAATAAAAGACGCAATTTCGTATTTCAAAAATTTTGAAATTGAACGGAGTCGAAATGTAAAAGTTAAGTAAATTCCACTTTTTACGACCAATTACGCATCAATCTAAATAAAACAAAGAAACAATCATTCATGGCAGTTCAAGATATTACAACCTATACATATCAAGATACTTTTTCATTAAGTGTTGTACAGTTTGAAAAAGCCTGTGTTGTCAACAAACCCGAACAAGTAGATTCATATACGATTTATTGGATTAAGGAAGGAAAAGGAACGTATCATATCGATTTTGAAGAATATACCTTTGATGGAAATATCATCTTCTTTTTGTCGCCAGGACAAGTGTTTTCGGTAAGTTCAGAGAAAATTAAAGAAGCGTATAAACTTTCGTTTCAACGTGACTTTTATTGCATTCAGACACATGACAAAGAAATTTCATGTAATGGAGTCTTGTTTAATAATGTGTACGATACACCTTTTGTAGTACCAAAACCAAAAGATATACAGCGTTTGAGTTTGATTTTGGAAGATTTGATTGAAGAATTCAACAATGAAAACTCGGGACAATATGATATGTTGCAAACCTATTTGAAACAGTTTATCATTCATTCGGTTCGTGTAAAGAAAGAAGATTTTGTAGTGAAAGAAGAAACAGAAACGAAACTCTACAAAGATTTTAGTGTATTGGTAGAACAAAACTTCAAACAAATGCATTCGGTTTCAGCTTATGCAGATCGATTGGGGATTTCACCAAAATCCATCACCAAGCATTTTCAAAAACTCGGAACTACAACGCCAAGCGATTTTATTAAGAATAGAATCATTTTGGAAGCCAAACGTCAATTGCTCTATTCTGAACAATCTGTAAAAGAAATTGCTTTTGATTTAGGTTTTAACGATCCAGCATATTTTACACGTTTTTTTACCAAAGCCATTCAAAAATCTCCACTGAATTTTAAAGCAGAACATAAGAAGTAAATTAGACTTCTTGGATTGTTAGATTTGTTAGAAAGGTCATTGCGAGAAAGTATGACGAAGCAATCTGCTTCTAAACTAAAACGACCTTTACTTAATTCTCAATACTATTTTTTATTACAAATTCATTTTAAATCAATTAGTATTGATAGATGTAGCAGTATATATAGCTTTAAATTCTTCGGTTTCCGTAGAAAACTTCAGGTAAGGTCTATTTGATTTTTCAAAAAAGTCACTTATAAAGAAGTCTACATGCTTTTTATATAATTTAGGATTCAAATAAGGTGTTTCAGAACTGTAACAAAAATTTAAAATTATGTCTTGATTAATCATACTGAAAAACGCAATGTATTCATAACAGTCACAATCATATCCCATTATCAATTCATTGTCAATTTTCTTAACACTTATCAATTCTACTCCATTAACAGTTACATCTACAGAATCTGTCACCTCTAATTTTTTATTTTTATAATATACTTTACCAATAGCGGCATCAAAAGATTGAAGATAAATATTCGGGTCTATATTATTTAGATATTTTCGTATGTAATCTCCATTTTTTTGGTACACCATAAGTAAGCTATCGCCATACATCTCTCTTAAAATTGTAAGATCTTTAGAAGGCTTTTTAGGAGGTAAAAACTGAGTAGAAAACTTAATACTACCTGTAAAACTTTGTTTATTTGTCTTGCAACTAGAAAAAAATGATATGATTAGTATAATTAATAATATTCTCATCTGTAATAATAATTTCTTGTGCTAAAATAATGATCTTGCTGTAATTGACATGAATTAAAGCTACGTTTTACTCGGTTTGATGTCTGCTTAAAAGTTAAAATTAGTGCTAGTCTTTACTTTTTATTACTGAACTTCATAAGAAACTTCTCAATACTCACAACTCAATTCTCAACACTATTTTTTATTACAAATTCATTTTCAAATTAAATAGTTCGTATTTTACGCTCCTATTTTAAAATATATGAGCGTATCTACCATAAATTTTGAACTATACTTAAAAACCTTCATTAAAGATGCATCTTTGAATGACCAAATTCCTGTGATTTTGGAAAGGTTCAACTATTTGCATCTAAAAAAGAATACACTTTTTGTAGAAGAAGGAACAATATGCAAGTACTTCTGCTTTATTGAAAGCGGCATTTTACAGCATACTATTTTGGTTGAAGGTGAAGAAAAAACAACCTATCTCGCATTAAAAAATTCCGCCACAGCGGCATTGAAAAGTTTTATGCATCAAATTCCATCACGCAAAAACATGAAAGCCATTAGTGATTGTGATTTGTTTGTTATTGAGCAAAAAGATTTTCAGTATTTATTAAAAAATAATATCGCTTTTAATAAATTTTACTACAATTTAATAGAAAATCAAATCTACAGAATTGACGATTATCGCATCGATTTATTGACCTTAACTCCAGAAGAACGCTATAAAAAACTGCTTAGTAATGAGCCAAAATTACTCATAGAAGTACCATTACATTATTTAGCTTCCTTTTTAGGAATTTCATCGCGACACATGAGTCGTATTCGGAAATCTGTGAAGTAAATTTGCAGTTTCAATTGATGGATAACTGCAAAAAATAACTAAATAGAATTTATAAAAACTATGGGCGTAAACATTACCGCAATTTTTCCACTGAATGAGTTTCACGAAACAATGAGTCATGTAATTGATAAAATTGAAAATCAAGAATATACTTCTATAAAAGAATGCTATAACACAATGCTATCAGAAGGTTTTTTAGAAATTCCAAAAGCGCTTCCTCAGTGGTATTTGAATGATGAAAAAGTTTCACAAAGACCCAAATTACCTACTATACATGCTGCACTAGAATTATCGGAAGGTATTGTGCTGAGGTTTAGAAATGATGGATTCGAAATATGGAGTGTTGTCAGAGCCAACTTAGCAATTATAGAATACCCAGAAATCTTAGAAAAATTAATTTCAATACATACAGAAATAGCGAAAGATATTGGTGTCAATGAATGCTGGATTATGGGTGATAATAATCCTATTTATCATGCGTTTATTCGAAATAAAGATTTTAAATCGATAGCTTCAAACACGCTACAAGTTGTAAATACTGAGGAACTCTATCAAGAAATAGAACTCGAAGATGAAGTGAACTATACTATCAAAGGATATTGCAAACTGACACTATTATAGTTAAATCATCAAATTCAGTAATTTCAAATTAACATATCGTTACAATAAAAAAGTGCCATTTGGCTACATGATTATTTTTTTGTTTGGTTAATTTTGAGGTAAATCAATTAAAATTACTGAAATGAAATACGATCCAATAGACCGCAACTTGTTTATAAAAAACAGAAAGAATTTCATGGCACAGATGAAACCTAGTAGTTTGGCTGTGTTTAATTCGAATGATATTTACCCAATTAGCGCAGATAGCACCATGCCGTTTGAGCAACACAGAGATATCTTTTATTTAAGTGGTGTAGATCAAGAAGAAAGTATTTTAGTCTTATTTCCAGATTGTCCAAAAGAAAAGCATCGCGAGATTTTATTCTTAAAAGAAACCAACGAACATATCGCCGTTTGGGAAGGTGAAAAATTAACAAAAGAAGCCGCTTTGGCAACTTCTGGGATTAAAACGGTGTATTGGTTGCAAGACATGGAAAAAATCATGTTTGAAATCATGACGCAATGTGATACGGTTTATATAAACACAAACGAACATTACCGTGCCAATGTAGAAACAGAAACACGCGAAGATCGTTTTACAAAATGGTTAACAGGAAAATATCCTGCACACAACGTAGCAAAAAGCAATCCTATTTTACAACGTTTACGTTCTGTAAAAGACCCAATAGAATTAGATTTAATACAAAAAGCCTGCGATATTACCGAAAAAGGATTTCGTAGAATTTTAAACTTTGTAAAACCGGGTGTTTGGGAATATGAAATTGAAGCTGAATTCATGCATGAGTTTTTAAGAAATCGTTCTAAAAAATTCGCTTACACACCAATTGTAGCAGCTGGAAACAACGCAAATGTATTGCACTATATTGAAAACAATCAGCAATGTAAAGCTGGCGATTTAATTTTAATGGATGTCGGTGCAGAATACGGAAATTACGCAAGTGATATGACACGAACAATTCCAGTTTCTGGTCGTTTTTCTGAGCGTCAAAAAGCAGTATACAATGCGGTAAATCGTGTGAAAAATGAAGCAACAAAAATGTTGGTTCCCGGAACAGATTGGGCTGCGTATCATGTAGAAGTTGGAAAATTAATGACTTCCGAGTTGTTAGGTCTTGGCTTGATAGATAAAGCAGATGTACAAAACGAAGATCCAGATTGGCCAGCATACAAAAAATATTTCATGCACGGAACTTCTCACCACATGGGATTAGACACACATGACTACGGAATTTTAACGGAGCCAATGCAAGCAAATATGGTATTTACAGTTGAACCAGGAATTTACATTCCAGCAGAAGGTTTTGGAGTTCGTTTAGAAGATGATGTAGTAATTCAGGAAACTGGAGAGCCATTTAACCTAATGCGTAACATTCCTATCGAAGTAGACGAAATTGAAGATTTAATGAATCGATAGTTGTTTGTAAGTTTTGATCCTCAAAACGTCAGTTCGAGTGATTTTCCCATGAAAATTGTATCGAGAACTGCTAAATAGCAATAAACTACTTTTGTGAAAAATTTTAAAACAGTCTTTAATATCAAATATTTGATATTAAAGACTGTTTTTTTTCTTGAATTTCACTAATTTGAAACTCAAAAGTCAACACTAATTTTATGGCAATAACACATTTAGAAAATGCAATTTCAATTCATCAAGAAACCTCTTTATCCATAGAAAGGAAGAAAAAAGATGTCATTGGGCAAACGATTGAAAAAGTGCATTATGTCATTGCCAATTATCCAAATCGTCCTCATGAATCTAATGGTTTCCATTTAGTAGATGAAGCGGTATTAATACAGCTTTCCAATGAACAATGGATCAGTTGGGTTTGGTTGGATGATGATCCTACGGTATTTTATTGCTATCATTTGTATTTTGATGACGCTAAAAAAGCCATAAAAAATAGAGAAGAAGCAGTTCTTACTTTTTTAAAACGCTCTGGACGTTACACACCCGATAGTCATTCAAAATGGGTTGATGCTTCCACATCTGATGGTTGGAAAGAATTCATTGGTCAACAAATTGAAGACATTCACTTTTTAATGCAGAAAATTGATGATATCCCTTTTCTGTCGGATGTAATTTTAAGTTTCAAAGATAAAACTGTTCGCATACTAGCTATTGAAGAACCTGATCCAGAAGCTTTACCAGAAATTGAAAACTTAAACTTCGATCCAATATACACCATGATTGCTTTTGATGATGCTATTCTAAAAAAGCACAATCGATTTTAATACATAATTAGTATATGAAAAAAAGATATATAGTATGATTCGTCACATTGAACCATCTGAGCACATTCGCATGCGTCCGCAAATGTATTTTAAAACGTTGTTTGAGGAAAAAACACTCGATTCTATTCCGCTAGAAATTATTCAATATGCAATTGATCAAAACAGCACAAATATTTCGGTGAACTTGTATGTTGATCATTTTTCTATTGAATTTAATGTAGGAATGTCTTTAGAAATTTATGAAGATTATGATGGAGATATAACTCAAGCTGAAGCTACTTTGTTGAAAATTACCGAATCTGTACCGCTTTGGAAGAAAAGCGCTCAGGAATCTGGTCTAGGTGAATTGATTGGTTTGATACGAATCAACGCCGCTTCCGAATGGTGCAAATTGCGCACCTATTCAAACGGAGAAAAAGGAGAGTTTTTATTTAAGGAAGGAAAAACCGAAACGAGATCTATCTGCGGAAGCGATGAAAATAAAGATTATACAAAATTGACTATAAAACCTGACGCTACTATATTTCCCGACTTAAAAATCAATCCAACAACATTGCAAGAAAAGATTGATGAGGTTCGCAAAAAATTAAACGGATTTGACATTCAACTTCATATAGAAAAATAAGCAAATTACTTCAGTATATTAATTTTGAATACATAAAAAAAGCACGCCAATTGGCGTGCTTTTCACTATCAATCATGAAAAAACAATAATAGTTATTCTACTATTAAGGTGTATTGTGGTGTAGGGTTAAGCGGGCAAAAATATACGTACTCTCCTTTTTTAAGCGTTACTTCTTTTGAGTGTCCAGTTGTGTCATTCTTTACAACTTCCGTTACATAAGCGTTTTTAATGTGGTTTGCTGCGTCTGTTTTTCCTTTAGGCGCTAACACAAATCCTACATCATGTCCAACTCCTGTATTTTCGATTTCAAAAACATACGTTCCTGGTGAAAGTGTAACTGATTTTTGTGTAAATTCTCCTTTAGTTTGTTGTAAAGAAACCGTTTTCACGTTTTTCTTCATCATTTTATTTTGTGCTTGCGTAGTTATTGAAAATCCTACGAATACTACTAAAATTGCGATTAATTTTTTCATTGTAATTCTTCTTTTAAAATTTATTTTTTTTGTGTAATTATTGAATTGTATTCTAGTTTTTAAATACTGTTTTTATGCGTGGTAATAACGTTCTCTGTAAATTTTTCCGTCTTTCCATTCAGTAGCAACTGCTTGCTCAGAAAGCATTGTGCTTCCGTCTTTCATCTTCAACTCCATTTCTGCTGTGTAAAAAGAATGGTTTCCGTTTACAGCAAGATTTTTTACATCATATCGTACAAACTCTTCTAACTGATTGTTAATAAAATCATGTTCAAAATCTACATTAAACTTCTTTCCTTTTTTCGGTGTTCCATTCGCTTCTCTCAACTCTACATCATCGTGTAAATATGTTTCCATTGCTTCAATAAAAGCGCCTTTTGATAAAAGTTCGTGAACGTGTTTTAAATTCTTCTTTATTTGGTCTTCCATAATTAGTTGTTTTTTATTGTTATTAATTATTTAAATGTGAATTCCTGAATCTTTTCCTAAAAACTCAGGAAATTCACTTTACTATTGTTAGTGTGCTACTGAAAATTTTCCTGCTTCTACTGATGGGAAATCAACTTCTGTTTCAGCAATATGATTTACATAATTTGTCAATGTGTTAGAAACTACGTTTAATACGATTTCTAAAATATCTCCGTCATTATATCCTGCTGCTTTTGCTGCTGCCAACTCTTCACTAGAAACGTTTCCTCTATTCTTTGTTACGCTTTGTGCGAATTGTAAACCAGCTTGTATTTTTGCATCACTTGCCAATCCTTGACGACTTGCTTCAGTTTGCTCTTCTGTCAATCCGTTCATTTTTCCAATTGCAGTGTGTGCAGATAAGCAATAGTTACATGAGTTTTCTTCTGCGATTGCTAATGCCAATTGCTCTCTAAACTTGTTGCTAAAGTTTCCACTAGCTGTCAATTCACCTAAGCTTAAGTATGATTGTAAAGTTGCTGGAGAGTTTCCAAATACTTTAATAAGGTTTGGAATAAATCCTAATTTCTTTTGTACTGCATCAAATAATTCTTTTGACTTTCCTGTTGTTGTTTCTGGGTTTAATGTTTCAATTCGTGTGCTCATAATTTCTATGTTTTTAATAATTTTTTATTTTGTTAAATGTGTTTGTTTTAATTTTTGCAATTACAGATTTGTCTTTCTGGATGTTGCTCATCGTACTCTTGATATCCCCAACAATTTGGGCAAACTGTATTTTGTATGTCTTTCATAATTTTTGATTTTTCTTTCGACTAAACATTGTAAAAATTGAATCTTATAATGTCTTGCTTTTAGCATTGTCGAAACGTTGATTTCTAATTACAGTACAAAGATGCGGCGTAAAGACATGTCAAGAAATGGACAAAAGTTCCTAAGAATTGGACAAATAGGTTTTGTATTGGATTTTTAGCCTTTTTGATGTGTTTTGCACGTAGATTTTTAGGTATAATATATATGTGTCAAGCTCAGATGATGTAATTTAAAAACTCAAAAAAGCGTGAACGAAACGTCATAGCGAACAAAGTGTAGCTATCTGCTACTATAGAAACAGATTGCACGTCGTAAACTCTTCGCAAAGACATGTCTAGCAAGTCTAATAATCAAAGAAGTCTAAGTAAGTCTATCATGAAATTCAAAACAATACCTCTTCATTTGTTAAAATAACAAGCAAAATTTTGCCAAGTTTACAACATTGAGTACTTTGAAAGTCTAAACCATACCCAACCATGAAACCTAAAATTTTACGCACCGTATTATTTCTTTTTTTAGTACAATTTAGCTTTGCACAAAGCAACCCGACTTCGGCAGCTAAAGTGCAAGATGCGCTCAAAGAGAAAGCAAAACTCACGGAAAACTCTACCGTAAAGAATATCGAATTCACCAACATTGGTCCCACAATAATGAGTGGTCGTGTGGTCGATTTAGATGTAAATCCAAACAATACAACCGAATTCTATGTGGCGTATGCTTCAGGAGGATTGTGGTACACGAAAAATAACGGAACAACCTTTGAACCTGTTTTAGACAGTTCGCCAACACAAAACATCGGTGATATTGCAGTCGATTGGAACTCAAAAACCATTTGGGTAGGAACAGGAGAAAACAACTCTTCGCGTTCGTCGTACGCAGGAATCGGAATCCTAAAAAGTACGGACAACGGAAAAAATTGGTCAAACATGGGATTATTAGATTCGCATCATATTAGTAGAATCGTAATCAATCCGAATAATGGAGACGAAGTTGTAGTTGCTGTTTTAGGTCATTTATATTCGTCAAATAATGAACGCGGAATTTTCAAAACAACCGATGGCGGAAAAACATGGAACAAAACATTATTCATCAATAACGATACAGGAATTGTAGACTTAGCAGTTTCTCCAAATAACTTCAATGTGCAATATGCGTCTTCATGGGAACGCGATCGTAAAGCATGGAATTTTGTGGGGAACGGAATCAATTCAGCAATCTATAAAAGTACAGACGCAGGAACTACATGGAAAAAAGTAAGCGAAAAAGCTGGTTTTCCAGAAGGTGATGGCGTGGGAAGAATTGGATTGGCAGTATACAATGATGAAACGGTATATGCGTTTCACGACAGTCAATTCAGGCGTGAAGCCAAAAAGAAAAAGAAAAGCGATTCTAAAGCATTGACAAAAGATGACTTTAAAACCATGTCTTCTTCAACGTTTTTAAACCTAGTAGATAAAAAACTAAACACATACTTGAAAATGAACGGTTTTCAAGAAAAATACAGAGCCGAAAATGTAAAACAATTGGTAAGAGCAGGAACTATTAAACCTGTTGATTTAGCAAAATATCTAGAAAATGCAAACTCATTATTATTTGATACACCAGTAATTGGAGCGCAAATTTTTAAAACCACAAATGGTGGGAAATCATGGAAAAAAACACATGACGGTTATTTAGATGACGTTGTGTATTCGTATGGGTATTACTTCGGAATGATTCGAGTAAGCCCAAAAAATCCAGCTCAAATATACATTGCAGGTGTTCCAATTTTGCGTTCGCAAGATGGTGGAAAAACATTCAAATCTATCAATGGAGAAAATGTGCATGTAGATCATCATTCACTTTGGGTAAATCCAAACAATCCAAATCATTTGATTAACGGAAATGACGGTGGTGTCAATATCTCGTATGATAATGGAGACAGTTGGATCAAGTGTAATTCGCCTTCTGTTGGACAGTTTTATGCAATCTATGCAGACGAACAAACTCCTTATAAAGTATATGGTGGATTGCAAGATAATGGTGTTTGGGTAGGTCCAAATAACTACAAAGCTTCTGTAAAGTGGCATGAAGAAGGAAAATATCCGTACGAACGAATTATGGGCGGCGACGGAATGCAAGTGCAAGTAGATAATCGCAATCCAAACATTGTATACACAGGATATCAATTTGGAAATTACTACAGAATTGATCGTGGTGAAAATGGTGGTCGAACATACATTCAACCAAAACACGAACTTGGAGAATCACCATACAGATTCAACTGGCAAACACCAATTCATTTATCGGTTCACAATCAAGATATTTTATACTTAGGAGGAAACAAATTGCACAGATCTTTAAATAAAGGAGACGATTGGGAAACTATTTCGGGCGATTTAACACAAGGTGGAAAAAAAGGAAATGTAGCGTACGGAACCTTGACAAGTATTTCTGAATCAACTTTCCAATTCGGATTAATTTATGTTGGAAGTGATGACGGATTGATTCACGTAACAAAAAATGGCGGTGGCGATTGGCAAAATATTTCTAACGGATTACCGAAAGATTTATGGGTTTCGCGTGTCATTGCTTCATCACACAAAAAAGAACGTGTATATGCGACTTTAAATGGTTATCGTTGGGACGATTTTGCAAGTTATGCGTACATGTCTGATGATTACGGACAAACATGGAAAAACATTGCAAACGGAATTCCAGATTCGCCAGCAAACGTCATTAAAGAAGATCCGACAAACGAGAACATCTTATATGTTGGTACAGACAATGGCGCGTATGCTTCTTTAAACATGGGAGCTTCTTGGCAACCTTTTCATAAAGGTTTACCAAATGTAGCAGTGCATGATATTGTAGTGCAAAAACAAGCAAAAGACTTACTTATTGGAACACACGGACGTTCTATTTACAAAGCAAACATTGCCGTTTTACAACAAGTAGACGATGCAATTACAGCAAAAGATATACATGTATTTGAAACTGAAAATATTCGTCATCGTCCATTTTGGGGATCAACTTGGAGCAAATGGTTACAACCAAATGTGCCAGAAAAAAACATCTATTTCCATACGAAAAATGCGGGTAGACTTACCATAAAAGTACTTTCTGATAGCGGTGTTGTCATGAACGATGATATAATGAATGCTGATGCAGGATTTAACACTTGGAACTACGATTTGAGTATTACGGAAAAAGGACGTAAAAAGTACTTGAAAAAGAATGAAGATGCTTCTATTCCAAAAAAGAAAAACGGTGCGTATTACTTGCCAAAAGGAACGTATACTATTGAAATTTCTGGAAATGGAGGAAAAGATAGTACTGAATTAGTGATAGAGTAAATTTATAAGTAAGGTACAGAAATTTATATATGATTTTCTAAATTTTCTTTCAATAGATTAACTGTTGTTTGATTTTATTGTTTGAGTCAGAAATAGAGAACAGCGAAGTGGAATTGCGAAGCGTAGCTTCAAGCATGTAACTTCAGATGTGAACGATGCGGAGCAATTTCCTATCTCAAACTTGATTTTTTTGTTTCGTTTTTTTATCAAGAAAAAAATGAAAGCTATAGAAATGACAAAACAAAAACTCTATTTCCTTTCTGGAACCATGTGTACACCACTTTTGTGGAATGCTGTTGTGGCAGAATTAACACAGTTTGATTGTATATTCATAGACACAACTCCAGCAACTTCTTTTGATGAAATAGCTGTGTTGTTAGATGATATTTTAGAAGAAAACGCTTTTGTAGTAGCCTTTTCGATGGGCGCGTATGCGGCAATGCACTTTGCAGTTTCACATCCAAAACGAATTCAGAAAATGATTGTCATTGCGGCTTCTGCAAATGGTTTGAGTGCAAAAGAATTACAACTCCGAAAAAACACAATTGACTTTCTAGAGAAACACAAATACAAAGGAATTTCTACGGCAAGAGCATTGCAGTTTCTCCATCCTAAAAATCATCAAAATAACGAGTTGATTCAAGTCATAAAAGACATGGATGCTGACTTAGGAAAAGAAGTGTTGATTCGCCAATTGAAAGCGACTTCATTACGAATCGATTTAACCCAAAAACTACAACAAGTACAAACTCGAATTCATGTGATTGCTGCTACAGAAGATGCATTAGTGAAGATTGATGATGTAAAGTATACACAACAAAACATACCAAAAGCGACAATTACGGTACTTAAAAATTGCGGACACATGATTCCGTTAGAAATGCCTAATTTGGTGCGAGAAAGTATGCTTCGGTTTTTTTTAAAATATTGAAGATTTTAGATATTACTTTGATTTTGGATGAAATTATTATAGCTTTAATTACTACATAAACATATAGCATGAGAACAATACTAGTACTTATAACGTTTTTTATTTCCACACTATCGTTCGGACAAAAATCAGAACTTTCCATATTTGATAATCTAGTTTCAAAAACATGGAAAGCAGAAGGAGAATGGGGCGATGGAACTAAATTCATGCAAGAAATTACATTTACATATTCCTTAGATAAAAAGTTAGTCATTGCAGAATCGATTGGATTTGTAGACAAAGCGCAAACCAAATTAGGACCGCGAAATCATGGTATCCGACAATTTGATAAGGAAACAAAAACCATCAAGTTTTGGGAGTTTGATGTCTTTGGCGGATTGACGCAAGGAACCGTTTTTGCAGAAGGAAAAAACATTGTGTATCAATATAAATACGGGAATTCGGTTGTGACCGATATGTGGGAATATGTAGATGATGCAACCTATAATTTCAAAGTAGGAAGCTATGAAAATGGAAAATGGAAACAAGTGTATTTGAGTACGAAGTTTGTGGAGCAAGAAGAAAGGTAAAGTTTTGTGATATTCCTTATTATGAGTATCAATATATCTACTCCTTCAAAACAGCCAATACATATTCCTTATAACTCGCACCAATAGGAACTTCTACATCGTTGAGTTCAATATCATGTGGCGTAAAAGCCGTTACTTTTTTGCTATTAATTATATACGATCTGTGTACACGTAAAAAAGCATGTTTAGAAAGTTCGGCTTCCAAATCGCTAATTTTTTGTTTGGAAACAATACACTTTGAAGGTGTGTGAATCTTTACATAATCTTTTAAACTCTCTATATAACAAATGTCTGAAACTGCCACTTTGTGATATTTTGTTCCTGACTTAATTTGAATCAAGGTTTCTGTTGCTTCTTTAGGAGTAGCAACGGTAATTTGTGTCGGTTTGATATCTCTGTAAAATCGTTCCACAGCTCTAAAAAAACGATCGAAAGTGATGGGCTTCAATAAATAATCGGCAACGTCCAAATCATAACTTTCCAAAGCATATTCTCGATACGCAGTTGTAAAAATAGTCTTTGGCGGATTGCGTAAGGATTTTAAAAAATCGATTCCTGTAATGGTTGGCATTTTAATATCTAAAAACAACAAATCAATTTCATGCGTGTTCAGTATTTCCAATGCTTTCATAGCATTATTACAGGTAGCAACTACTTCAAAAGAAGTAATTTTTGAAATATGATTCTCTAGCAATTTAATTGCCAACGGTTCGTCGTCTACAAGCAAGCATTTAACTTTCATGAACTACAGTATTTAATGTGATAACGACTTCAAAAGAAGATTCTTGCTGATCTATTTTTAATGTATGTGTGTTTGGATATAACAACTCCAATTGTTTTTTAATATTCTCCAATCCGATAGCATCATCCGAATTTTCTTGTGGCTGATTGGTCGTTGAATTAAAAACCGTAAACGTTACTATTTCTTCATTCTGTTCAAGGTTGATTGTGATTTTTGGACTTCCAGAATCTTCTCCAGCACCATGTTTAAAAGCATTTTCAACAATAGATAATAAAATTAAGGGCGCAATTTTAGTTTGAGAGGAAACACTATGCGTAAATGTTACTTCCAAACGATCGTCATACCGCAAACGTTCCAAAGCAATATAATTTTCTAGCAATGTAATTTCTCCCGCCAAGGGCACATACTTCTGATCGCAACGATATAAAACATGATCGAGAATTTCTGATAACTTTCCAATAGATTCTGAAGTTTTTGGTGAATTGATAACCGACAACGAGTAAATATTATTCAGTGTATTGAACAAAAAATGTGGATTCAATTGTGCTTTCAGCATCTTTAATTCAATCGATATTTTCTCTTTGTTTAACGATTGTTCTATAAGACGTTCCGACGAAAGTTTAATTAATAAAAACAAAAAAGCAATAGAATAAATGCTGAAAAAATAACCTCTAACTAACTTCTTCCAATCTGTTAAAATTTCTAGAATAGGTTCTTGTTCAAATGGACCTTCTCTAAACAATGGTTCAGCTCCATGTACCATAGAAATACGAGAAAACACACAAATAACATACGCACTTATGATTGCATATATTATAAATGAAACATATTTTTTAGTGAATAAAAACTTTGGAACTAACCAATATGCCAGAAAATAAGAAATGATAATTTGTGGTATCAAATACGCGGCTTTGGCAATTGAAATAATCCATAAAGAATCATGTGATTCTTGAGTAAAAATCAAAAATAAATACAAGCATGACCAAAAAACCAGGTGTTTTAGTAAACGTCGATCTTTTATATAGTCTACAATATTTTTTATAATTGCCATCATAACATATCAAATCTAATAATATTCATAAAAGTACGCATTACACTTCTTAAAAAATTATAGATAGATGAAGAGTCTAAAAAAACACCCAAACACCATCAAAAAGTAGACGAAATCTGTATTTCGCTGTATGTTACTTGTTTGACGACTATACACTAGTGTTCGGCTATAAAAAAATATAGCATTGTTTAAAGCGACATATTTGTGGCATCAATCAAACAAAAAACGAACACAGATGAAAAAAATAATCATTCTATTTGTGTATTTAGCATTTACAATTGCAAATGCACAGCAAAATGCAGAATACACAGTAAAAGGAAAAGTAGTTGACAAAACAACGCAACAAGTATTGGAATATGCTACGGTAACGATTTTAGATGCAAAAACAAACAAAGTCTTAGAAGGTGGAATTACCAATAGAAAAGGAAACTTTTCGTTAGACATTGCAGCAGGAACGTATAACATTAAAGTGGAATTTATTTCGTTTAAATCCTACGAATCAAAAAATGTAACGATTACAAAAGACTTAAACTTAGGAACAATCAACTTAGAAGAAGATTTAGAAGCTTTGGGCGAAGTTGAAATTATAGCAGAAAAATCTACAGTCGAATTAAAACTTGATAAAAAAGTATTCAATGTTGGAAAAGATTTGCTTTCGCAAGGCGGAACTGTCAATGATATTCTGGACAATGTTCCTTCGGTAAGTGTGGATGCTGGCGGTGGAATTAGCTTGCGCGGAAGTGGAAATGTACGCATTCTCATCAATGGAAAACCTTCTGCTTTAGTTGCCAACAATGGTTTGGATCAAATTCCTGCAGAAACCATCTCAAAAGTTGAGGTCATTACCAATCCTTCGGCGCGTTATGAAGCACAAGGAACGGCAGGAATCATCAATATCATTCTTAAAAAGAACAAAAAAGGAGGATTAAATGGTTCGGTACAATTAGGTGTAGGAGATCCAAGAGAATATAGAGCAAATTTGAATCTTAGCTATAAGGCAGACAAAGTAAACTTCTTTACCAATGTTGGGTATAGAAACTCAAATTTCTTTGGAGAAGAAACTACACGTCAAACTACAACGAATAACGGAATTACAAATGGTTTAACGCAAAATAACGATCAAGACAGAAATGATGAGGCTAAGAATATCTTTTTTGGTGGCGATTATTATATTAATAATAAAAATACTTTAACAGCTAGTTTCTATCATACGTTCTTAAAAAACACCGATGAAACACGGTTGAATTATTCGTTTTTAGACGCAACAGGGAATATTGACAGTACAATTTCGCGAATAGAAAACTACAAAGAGCCGCAAAATTTCAATCGTTTGGAAATGAATTATGTAAAAACCTTTGAGAAAAAAGGACAGAAGCTTGAAATGGACGTGCAATATGATTTTTGGAATGATGACGAACAAGAGCGCATTCGCCAACAAAGAACACTTCCTGCAACAACAAATTTTACCACAATTAGAAGTGATGATGTAGAAAGTAGCAAAGACTTTTTGTTTCAAGCAAACTTTGTATCTCCTTTGACAAAAACTTCACGATTAGAAACAGGTTTTAGAAGTGAAATTAGAAGAATTACCAGTGATTATATGGTGCATATCGACGATCAGTTAGTGGCAGATTCAGACAATGAATTGGATTACAACGAACGTATTTATGGTGTATACGCGCAATATGGAAACAAGGTTGGGAAGTTCAGTTACTTATTAGGTTTGCGTGTAGAACATTCGGACATCGGAATTGATGATGAAAAACGATTATTCAATGATGATAAAGACTATACAAACCTCTTTCCAACGGCACATTTTTCGTATGAAATTGCAGATAGAACTGATGTACAATTAAGTTACAGTAGACGTATTAACAGACCCGCATTTTGGCAATTGAATCCTTTTGGTGGATTGACCGACTTTAGAAACTTACGTGCAGGAAATCCAGATTTGAATCCGATGTACACAAACTCTTTTGAAGCCGTATTTTTAAAACGTTGGAGCAAATTTTCAATCAATCCATCAATCTATTACCAGCATACAACCGACTTTTTCAACTTTGTAACCAATCAAACAGCGGACGGAAACTTTGTAACTTTTCCTGTCAACTTAGACACGGAAGATCGCATCGGTTTTGAATTGTCTATGACGTATAATCCATTTAAATGGTGGCGAATTTCAAGTGAATTCAACTTTTTTCAATACGATCAAAAAGGTGATTTTAACGGACAAAACTTTGATACAAAAGATGAAGCTTGGTTTACAAGAATCAACTCCAGAATGCGCTTCAAAAAAGGATTGTCTATGCAAACCAGTTTCAATTATAGAGGACGAAATCAAAACGGACAAACCTTGCAAAAAGCACAATACTTTGCCGATTTCGGAATTAGTAAAGATATTTTTGGTGACAAAGGAGCAGTTAGTTTAAGTGTTAGAAATATATTCGATTCACGAATTAGAGATGTCGTTGTCACTGGAGAAAACTTTCGTTTAGAATCTGAAAGAAAAGCGATTGGAAGAAGAGTTTCGCTTACGTTTGTGTATAGATTTAATCGTAAAAAAGGACAACGTGATAGACTTCCTGATTAACGATTGTTGAATTAACGAAAACGTCACATCGAGTGATTTTTCACAGTTGTCACTTCGAGCGCAGTCGAAAAGTCTTTATAAGCAATCGTTTTGATTGAAAATACCTTCGTTAGGTATTTTCAATCAAAATATATTTTAATTTCAATAATGCTCGATTTGACATTTTCGTTAAATCACGAATATCAACCTTCAACCTTCAACAATCAACGCTTTGGCTAAACTACCCAACACTTGGATTGCTTTTTCAATAGATTCCGTAAGCGGTTTTGAAAAGCTCAATCGAATATAATTTTTATGAGTGTCATTCATTGAAAAAATCTGCCCAGGAGCAATAATCAACTGTTGTTCCTTGGCAGCTTCAAAAAGCGCGACACTATCAAAATCTTCTGGAAAAGCAATCCATAAAATATAACCGCCAGTTGGTGGAACAAAGTAAATATCTTCAGGAAAATATTCATAAATAAGCTTACAATACGCAAGCATATTACTGTGCAATGTATGGCGCAATTTTTTTAAATGATACGGATAGCGTCCTTTGGAGAAAAAACCAACCAATGCTTGTTGCGACAAGGTGCTAGAACCTAAAGAATGAATCCGTTTCAATCGTGTAACGGTTTCTGTAAACTTTCCAGGAATGGCATACCCAATCCGATATCCTGGCGCTAATGTTTTTGAAAAAGAAGAGCAATACATCACTAAGTCTTCGGTATCAAACTGTTTGCAGGTACTTGGACGATGTTTCCCAAAATACAATTCGCCATACACATCATCTTCAATCAAAGGAACTTCATGTTTGGTAATCAATTGTACCAACTCTTTTTTCTGATCCGTGGTCAAACTCATTCCTGTCGGATTATTAAAATTGGTCGTCAACAAACAAGCTTTTACAGGAAACGTTTCCAACGAACGCTTTAAGAAATTTAAATCCAAACCAGCAGTTGCATGTATGGGAACAGGAATTACTTTCAGTCCTAAATCTTTGATAATTTGATGAATGCCGTAATACGTTAAACTATCAGAAATAACAACATCTCCTTTTTGGGTTACTGCTTGCAAACACAATGTCAACGCTTCGGTACAACCCGCAGTAATTACAATATCTTTTGAGGTAAAAGCTTTTCCAAGTTTTGTTTGTTGTCCAGCAATCAATTGTCGCAACGTAACATTTCCTGTCGGATGATCGTAATTTAAAATATCAGCGCCTAAAGTTGTCAATGCAGATTTGATACTTTTTTGTAGACTAGCAGTTGGCAACAATGACAAATCTGGTTGCGCAGATGATAAACGTATATAATGTTCACTACTCAACAAATCTACGATATGAGAAATCATAGCATCTGTTGTCAACTCATGTATTGCTGGAATTTGCTTTTCAGCGGAATCTATAAAAGAAGGTGTATATTTTTTAGGTTGATACATCACATAATAACCCGATTTTGGCCGCGCTTCAATCAAACCTTTAGATTCAAGTGCGTAATATGCTTGAAAAATGGTGGAAGCACTCACATTGTGTTGTTTGCTAAACATTCGCACAGATGGAAGCTTATCACCTAATTGTAACACGCCATTTAAAATCTCTTCTTCTAGGTGCGTTGCAATGTCCTCATATAAAAAATTGGCTACTTTCATGGAAATCTGATATGGTACAAAGTTAAAAAACTGAATCTGTTTTACAGCCATGTAATGTTTTAAATTTACAGGAATCAAAAAACAGAACAGATGCAGACAGCAATCATAACAAACGAAGCGTATTCCATCACTACGAATATCGATGAATTGGATATGGAAATGATTCATCAATACTTAAGTAAAGAATCGTATTGGGCGCAACACATTCCATTACACATGGTAGAACAATCCATTGAAAATTCGTTGAACTTCGGAATCTTTCACGAAACAAAACAAATTGGTTTTGCACGTTTAATTACTGATAAAACCACAATGGCATATCTGTGCGATGTATTTATTATAGAAGCCTATCAGAAAAAAAACTTATCATCTTGGTTGATGGAAACCATAATGAATCATCCCGAATTACAAGGATTACGACTTTGGTTCTTATTAACGAGTTCTGCCGATTGGTTGTATGAAAAACACGGGTTTACACAACCAATACAGCCAGAATTATATATGGAAAAACGAAACAAAATAGACTATAGAAATGTATAAACAGTTAGCATCAGACAAAGAAAATATTGAAGTATTGTTAGAAAGCGTAAAACAGCTAACAACACAACATTTTCAGCAGGTAGAAACCATACCGACTTCAGCAAAACCACAAGAAGTAAAAAATTATCATTTACCAGAAGAAGGAATAGGAGCGGAAGCAGTATTGGCACAATTTAAAACGGACTATCAACAACTCATGTGTGGATCGTCTGGGCCAAGATATTGGGGATATGTAACTGGCGGTGCAACACCAGCATCTGTCATTGGCGATTGGTTGGCAACAACTTTCGATCAAAATACACAAAGCGTTCAAGGCAGAGGCGATGTGTCTGCAATCATGGAAAAAGAAACGATCCAATTATTGTTAGATTTCTTAAACTTACCGAAAACTTTTTTTGGAGGTTTTGTCACAGGTGCTACCATGTCAAACTTTACTTGTTTAGGAGTTGCACGACAATGGATTGGGAAAAATCAAGGATATGATATTGCTTTAGATGGATTGCAAAAACCAGTACAAATTGTTACAGGAATGCCGCATTCATCCGTCATAAAAGGAATAGCAATGTTAGGAATGGGAAGTACAAACATTCATAAAATTCCGTTGCTAGATGGCAGAGAAGCAATTGATGTTGAAAAACTAGAAGACTTTTTAAAGCAAAATGCATCAGATGATGTTATTGTTTTATCGAGTGCAGGAACGGTAAATAGTGTTGATTTTGACGATTTAAAAGCAATAGCAACGTTAAAAGAAACCTATAACTTCTGGTGGCATATTGATGCCGCTTTTGGCGGAATGGTCGCATGTGTAGAAGATAAAAAGCATTTCGTAGAAGGTTGGGAAAAAGCGGATAGCATTACGGTAGATTGTCACAAATGGTTTAACATTCCGTATGACAGCGCTGTGTTTTTCATCCAAGAAAAGCATCAAAAAAGACAGATAGAAACCTTTCAAAATTCCAATGCGCCGTATTTAGGAAATCCAATAGAAGACTTTTCCTATTTAAATTTTCTCCCAGAAAACTCTAGACGATTTAGAGCCTTGCCAGTTTGGTTTTCGTTACTGGCGTATGGAAAAAAAGGTTATCAAGAAATTGTTCAAAGAAATATAGATGTAGCTCAAAAACTAACGAACTATATTGAAACAAGCGAAAAATTTGAATTAGTTGCGCCAACACGAGTCAATGTCGTATGCTTTAAAGTTGTAGGACTGTCTCAAGAAAAGCAAGATGAATTTTTACAAACACTAAACTCCAGAAGAAAAATATTCATAACACCGTCAGTATACCTTGAACAATCATGTTTCAGAGCTGCATTTGTCAACTGGCAAACAACGGAAAAAGATATTGTGATTGCTATAGAAGAATTAGAAGAAACGCATCATCAATACATATAAAATGAAATAAAAAGCACTTGATGTTTTTCGTGAAGTGCTTTGATTTTAGCTAGGATTCTTATAGTTTTAACAATAATCAATCTTGAGGTTCATACTTGGGTTTGGTTATAAGAGAAATAACAGGAATTCTTGTTATGCATGCGTTAGGCACAAGCTACTCACTCAACTCAAAAATATGAATCCGAAACAAAAATTAGAATCTATTTTAAATAACGAGTATGAATCCGAAGATGGAGATTTATATAAGGTGGAGTTGCTGGACGGAATGACCAACGAAGAAATTGCTAAATATAAAAAACAGTTACCTAACAATTTTCTTTCGGCAGAAATAGAAGAACTTTTAAAGTTTAGCAGAGGTTTTGAATTTTTCGGATTAGAAGAAGTTCGATTTGACTCATTTGGACATTTTGGTTTTGAGGAAATGTTTCCGAATTCAATCCAACTTGCTGGAGATGGGTTTGGAAATTTTTGGATTCTTGACATTGACTCAAACGGAAATTGGAATTCAGTCTATTATGTATGTCACGACCCAGCAGTAATTGTAAAACATTCCGAAAATTTGAGTGAATTCATTGAACAAGTTCACGAAAGCGGAAAAAAAGGGAGAGAATCTACACTTGATATAATTCACGAACAAACTGTAATGGAGATTTGGAATGAAAAAGTCGGAATAATGGAAAAAAATGAAAAAGACTATGATTTTGAAAACGAACAAATCCAACTTCCAGAAATGTTTCTAATTGCTGACTTAACTAACGAACCAATAAAAACTGGATTTCCTTGGGGAAAATCTGGTCCGAATACTAAAATAATAAGACCAACAGATAAACCGATTTGGATTGTTGAGAAAAAAGTAAAACAAGGTTTTTTATCAAGATTATTCGGAGGAAAAAAATAAAAGCCAGTGCCTAACAATGTGTATAATTCATTGCTAGTTAAAGCTCACTTACGAAAGTCCGCGAGGACTTTCTATCTGTGATTTATTTGCTTACTTTAGTGCTTAAACACGCAACGAAATCATACACTAGACCGTTGTAGGTAATTTAAAAAATGACTGAAGAATATAAATATAGACCACCAATCAAATACTTGTTCGTAGGACTCTGCGGACTTATTTTGTTTGCCATTTTTGGATTAGCAATGATTAAAGGAGACGAAATTTGGTTTTCGATAGTTGTTGGAGTATTCTGTTTAATGGGTTTAGTGATGGGAATTGGCTTTTTAACAATATTCTTTAGAAAATTTAATGTCGGAAATCTGAAATTGGGAAATGACTTCATTGAAATTCCAGGACGGTGGAAAGAAAGAACAAGAGTAAACTTTAACGACATCTTGGACATTGGAGAATTTGACACTTACGATAATGTAATAGAGATTGAAAGTACACAAGGTGTTCACCTGATAGAACGGAATTGGATGAAAAAGAAAGAATTCAATTCTGTCAAAACGAAACTTAAAGAATACTGGTTAAATAATACTTCCCACAACACGGTATATAACAAATAGGGCAATTGTAGAACAAGGTGTAGGAGAAAAACGTATATATAAAAAAGCACTACTATCAACACAAAGTCTAAAACATAGCTAGTAAGTACTCTCACGATAATTTTGATTTTAGTTCAGATTCTTATAGTTTTAACAAGAACTCATTTGTAGAATTCAACAACTGTAATGTCTATAGCAACATCATCGTATAAACATCATTTCCTCATAGCATTTGCAATTGCTATTTGGCTATCTATCTTTTTAATTTTAATTGCGCCTTTTGATATTGCAGAATTACCTATAGAAGTACGATTAGAAATAATGCCTATGTATGGTCTAATTTCTTTTGTTGGATATATCGTATTGATTCCTTTTCAGAATTGGGCATATAAAAAAATAAAGAAACAATCCATTTCGTTTGAAATACTCATCATTGTGCTCTTCAATATTATTGTCTTACTAGGAAGTTATTGGTATTACAAATCCAGCATTGTGAATGGGAATCATTCGTTCATAAAATTTACTTTTGAAATATACTATCCAATCTTCTTTATCCTATTGCCCATCATTATTTTTGCAAGATGGTTTATCAGTAGAAAAGTAGTGCATCCAGCATCAAAAAAAATCATTCTAACAGGAGATAATAAATTAGACATTCTACAAATTGCAGAAGAAGATGTAATCTGTATTTCTAGCGCAGATAATTATGTTGAAGTTGCCTATTTAATCAATACTGAATTACACAAAAAACTATTGCGAACAACATTGAAAAATATGGAAATGCAATTGCCACAACTAATGAAAGTACATCGTTCGCATCTCATAAATCCAATTCATTTTAAAGCATGGAAAAATGCAAACACACTTTTGTTAACTCAGATGGAAGTGCCCGTTTCTAAAAACTATAAAAAAGAGATCTTAGCTATGAATCATTCGCCACTAAAAGCCGATGATTTATCCCAATCCCAGTAAAATAGGTGTCTACTATGATTTTCGTTTCTACTTTTGACAATAATAAATTGCCTTGAGAAATACTCGCAAGGCATTCATAAAAATCATATTAAGAATATCGAGAAGAGCCTCAGAGCATTTTAAATCTCGATTATCGAGTATAAACTTCATAAATCAAAAAACGATGAAACAATATGTAATCTTAATAGCAGCTTTTTTAAGCTCCTTTTCAGGAATTTCTCAAGACAAAAACGAAGAAGTAGCTGCATTATTAAAAGAAATGATTTCAAAAAAAGAGGTAGCTGGTGTGGTTGCTGCATATTCAGTTGAAGGCAACATAATAGGTCAAGCAGCAGCAGGATATGCAAACAAAAAAACAAAAGAAAAATTTAACCTAGAAACTAAGGTCAGAATGGGTTCAATTGCAAAACCTATGACTGCTTTAGCTGTGATGCAATTGGTAGAAAAAGGTCTTTTAGATTTAGATGCTGCTGTTCAAACCTACATTCCGGATTATCCGACACATCCAAAAACGCAAATTACAATCCGCCATTTACTATCACATACTTCTGGTATTGCAGGGTATAAAGATGGACGCGAATCCAATACAACAGTTGAATATCCAACATTATATGATGCATTAAGTCTATTTAAAGATCGAGAATTGCTATTTGAACCAGGAACGCAATACAGTTATACAACATATGGATATACTGTTTTAGGCGCCGTTATTGAAAAAGTAACAGGCGGAACTTTTGAAGCTTACATGCAGAAAAATATTTGGGACAAAGCAGGAATGACAAATACTGGAGTTGAAAAATTTGGTGTAAAAATGGAAAACAAATCCGAATTGTATACACGAAACAACGGAAGAGGAAAAGCCAAAAAAGCCAAAGAAAACAACCTAAGTAACAGAATACCTGCGGGAGGTTTTTATACAACTTCTGGTGACATGCTAAAATTTGGGAATGCAGTATTAGAGAATGTTTTTGTAAAAGAAAGCACACTAAATTTAATGCGAGAACACCACAGTTTGGAAAAAGAAAACAATGCTTATGGTTTTGGTTGGTTTTTATATGCTAAAAAGCCCAATGAAGGCGCTATCATTGGTCATACAGGAGGACAAACAGGAAATACGTCATTTCTATTTATAGTGCCTAGTAAAAAAACGGTGAGTATCATACTTGCAAATACATCAAGAGCGCAATCGAGTGTGAATCCTGTGGCTAATAAGTTATTGAGTTTATCTTTAGAAAGTTCAAAGAAATAGTATAATGCATAAAATAAAGTCGAAATGTATCACACTGAGCGGAGTCGAAGTGTAACAATCTTGAAAAACTATTGTCTCTTTAATAGCATCAATCATCAAAGACAATATCATGAAATCAAAATTACTAATACTACTCGCTTTAGGCATCTTTACAACTTCGTGCATATCTATACGAGCAAAATCCAAGCAAACTATTATTGCTAAGGAAGAATATACTCCTGTAGATCAAGAATTATACAATACAATTGTCGCCTTAGACAAACGCTTTTTTGATGCGTATAATACTTGCGACATGGAAACACAAGCCGAATTGATCTCAGAAGATATTGAGTTTTTTCATGACAAAGGCGGATTGGCAACATCCAAAACACAAATACTTGAAGCATTAAAAAATAATATCTGCGATAAAGTCACTCGAACCTTAATCGATGGAAGCATTGAAGTCTATCCAATCAACGGATACGGAGCTGTACAAATGGGCGAACATAAATTCTTCAACAAACTAGAGCCGAATGCGAAATCTATTCCGAGTAAATTCATCACTATCTGGAAAAACGACAACGGAACTTGGGTGATGACACGTATTGTGAGTACGCATAAAAATTAAGTCTATAGAGGCCAGAAAACTATGAATAGACTTATTTTTTTACTGGTAGTATGTATAGGATTGAATTCGTGTGCTTCTTATCGAAAAAATAGTAAGCATATACATAAAAATCCACATGAGATTCTTGCTTTTAAAAAGTATCTTGAAAAAAATTACCAACTCAATTCGTTCAATGGTTATGAAACTATTTGGGGAACGTATAAGCAAACAGATACAATCATAAGCAAGTTTTGTTCTGAAAATAGAATCATATCTATCGTTAAATTGCCTCAAGATAAAAACAGCCATTTCTATGAAAAACATGGAAATATTGTTTTATTATATTTTCGATCAAATCCAGTCATAGAAAGGAATCGAGCTATCATTTTTGATTATACAGAAAAAGGGTTTGAAGCGTATGATACAGAATATAAAGAAGCAGAAGTGGCAGAAGGAATCTATATTTTTGATTGA
>NZ_JBOEFY010000024.1:0-167828 GCF_050633145.1 Kordia sp.
AATCTAACATATCTAAGAAGTCTAATTACCTAGCAATCTTCTATGATAGTTAATCTGCCCAGTATGATAACTCAAATGCCAAAGCAAATGCAGTAACATCAATTCATAAGAAGGAATTTCTCCATCCTTTTCTATCGGATACTTTTCTTGTAATTTCTCTTCTGAAAAATTCGTTAAAGCGGTAATTACAATTTCTTTTACGTTTGTAATTTCTGCAAGCAAAGTTGCTTTTGGAACATCTTTCGTATTGAATTCTGCTTCGCGTTGACGAACATAATCAGTATTTCCCATATGTCGACCAATAAAATGATTTAGGTTTCCAATAAGGTGTAAACACAAGTTTCCTGCGCAATTTGAAATGTTTTCTGTTACTATCCACAAGGAAGCTTCGTTTTGATATTGCTCAATTTCAGAGGTTAATCGATCAATTTCTCTTGAGTATAATTTTGTAATGGAAGTTTTCATGAAGTCGTTTTTTTGGTGAATTAAAAGTACAATTATTGTCTGCCTTCTCCAATGAAAAATAACGTAGAATGTTTCTAAAATGACTAGATTTGTCATTCTTATATATCATAACTTATGAATTCCAGAAAAGCACAGCTTGAAGCCTTTGACCGTTTGTTAACCATTATGGATGAATTGCGCGAGCAATGTCCGTGGGACAAAAAGCAAACATTGCAAACGCTACGTCATTTAACGATTGAAGAAACCTATGAATTGGGTGATGCAATTCTTGAAAATGATTTGGATGAAGTGAAAAAGGAATTGGGAGATTTACTCTTGCATATTGTGTTTTATGCAAAAATAGGAAGTGAAACAAACGATTTTGATATTGCAGATGTTGCGAATGGAATTTGTGAAAAACTAATTAATCGTCATCCGCATATATATGGAGATGTTGAGGTAAATGATGAAGAAGATGTAAAACGCAATTGGGAAAATTTAAAGTTAAAAGAAGGAAAGAAATCTGTTTTAGAAGGTGTGCCTAAAAGTTTGCCTGCGTTGGTGAAAGCAAACCGGATTCAAGATAAAGTTTCAGGCGTAGGTTTCGATTGGGAAGAGCCGACACAAGTTTGGGAAAAGTTAGAAGAAGAATTAGGCGAATTTCAAGAAGAAGTTGCTAAAGGCGATCAGCAAGCAATGGAAGATGAATTTGGCGATGTATTGTTTTCTATGATTAACTATGCACGTTTTCTCAAAATAGATCCTGAAAATGCCTTAGAACGCACAAATAAAAAGTTTATCAAACGTTTTCAATATTTAGAACAAAAAGCTGCTGGACTTAATAAACAGTTAGCAGATATGACACTTGCCGAAATGGACGTTTTTTGGGAAGAGGCTAAGAAGCTTTGAAATTATAAATGTAAAATGCTAAATTTTAAATGTAAAAGTATTTGCTGCTGATTTTGTGTAGTTCGTTATTTGATCAATTTGTAGGTCTATTTTTTTGAAATTATAAATGTAAAATGCTAAATTTTAAATGTAAAAGTATTTGCTGTTGATTTTGTGTAGTTCGCTATTTGATCAACTTGTAGGCCTGTTTTTTTGAAATTATAAATGTAAAATGCTAAATTTTAAATGTAAAAGTATTTGCTGTTGATTTTGTGTAGTTCATTATTTGATCAACGTGTAGGTCTGTTTTTTTTGAAATTCTTCAATATTTAAACCTTAATATTTACTACTAATTCTAATTGCTAAAATTGTCACTTCGAGTAATTTTTTATCATATCGAAAGAATCGAGATAGATAGAAAATTGTATCGAGAAGTACTTTGAAACGTTATGTGGATTCTAGAAGACCTCGATACAAATTTGTTAGACAAATTCACTCGATCAGACGTGTTGTATTTGCGATATTAATTTATCATTTAAAACAAAAATAAAAAGCCACTTAGTTTCCTAAATGGCTTTCGTATTTCTAATTGATATTTGAAACATCTCAATACTAATATCTCAATATTCAATACTTCTTATAGCGATCTCAATTGCTTCAATTTCGCTTTCCAAGTTTCTAAAGCTCTTTTATGCTTCTCAATATCTTGGTGTACTTTTTTCAACATCGGACTGTTAGATGACGAGTTTGAGAAAAATTGCAAGTTGTTTTCTAACTGGCGCATTTCACCAGAAATCTCGTCAATTTTTCTACGAATAAAGATGCGTTCCGAATTGATTTTTCCTTGATCTAAATTCTCTAAGCGATTCGTATATTTAATCAACTCAGATTCTTGCTTGTCAATATTCAACTTATTGAACAATCCGTCAACAACTTTATTGAACTTGTTGTCAATGTTCTTTTTATTGTAAGGAACTCTTCCAATTGATTTCCATTCAGCAATTTTTGCTTTAATGTTATCAATATCTGCTTTGGTTTCACCTGATAATTCAAATGTTTCCATTGCTGTTAAAAATGCTTCTTTTTTCTCTAAAGCTTCATTTTCTTCGGCACTTGCAGCATTTTTCTGTGCATGCAAACGATCAAAATAGTGATTACACGCATTTTTGAACTGCTTCCAAACCTTATCAGAAATTTTCTTTGGTACATGTCCAATCTTTTTCCAATCGGCTTGTACCTTTTTCATTTTTGGTGTTGTCGCTGTCCAATCATCATTATCTTTCAATGATTCAGCCAATTCGATCAACTCCATTTTCTTCGCTAAATTATCTTGTTGTTCTTTCTTTAAAGATTTGTAGAATGCATTTTTATTTGCATTAAACTCACGAACAGCTTGTTTAAATTTAGCCCAAGTTTGTTCGTTTACTTTTAAAGGAACTTTTCCAGCACTAAAGAACGCTTCACGTAGCTTTTCAATCTCTTTGATTTTGTTTTGCCACTGATTATGAACGTTATATTTTCCTGCTGAAACTTCTTGAATTTTGGTGATAATCTCTTCTTTTACGACTAAATTTTGCTCGTAAACTTTATCAATATTTTTGAAAAATTCTTGACGCTTGTCGTGAATTACTTTTGTAGCTGCGCTAAATCGATTCCAAATTTCTTCACGTAAATCTTTAGCAACAGGTCCAACATCTTCTTTCCAAAGTCTGTGTAAATTTTGCAATTCTCGGAACGAATGCATTACATTATCTTCTTGAGCTAATTCTTCCGCACGAGCGACAATCTTTTGTTTCTCTTCGTAATTACGTTTAAAATCTAAATCGCGAAGATCTCTATTTAAGTGTAAAAAGTCATAAAAACGCTCAATATGATGATGATATGTACGCCAAACATTATTGTATTGTGCTTTCGGAATAGAACCAGCATTGCGCCAATCTTCTTGAATTTGTTTAAAGTGCTTGTATGTTGTGTTGATGTTTTCTTCAACATTCAATAAACCTTTCAACTCTTCAATTAACGCTAAACGTCTTTCTAAATTTGAGTGTAAATCTTTTTCTAGATTTTTATAATATTCGTTTCGTTTGCTACGGTATTCGTTGTATGCAACATTAAATCGTCCTTTTATAGGCAGTGAAAAATGGAAATCAATAATATTTCCGCCTTCTGCCAAAAACTCTTCTTTGCGTTGTTCTAAAACTTCATTGAATTTTTGGTTGAACTCAGATTTTATTCCATCTACATGGTCTTTAATCGCTTGAACTTTCTCGTTTCTTACAAGTTTTTCTAGTTCGTCTACCAAGGCATCTTTAGACATTGAATGATAATCTAACACAGGAATTTCATGTCGCACATTGGCGCTTTCATCTTCTGCGTCTTCTGCAACATTATCGCTCACTTCATTCACAGCTTCCTGATGTTCTGACATCGTTTGTTCTGCTTCTTCCACAACTTCTTCAGTAGTTTCTACTGCAACTTCTGCTTCGCTTTCAGTTTCAACTTCACTAGCAGTTTCAGCTTCAACTTCTACTTCAGTTTCACTAGTAGTTTCTACCTCGGTTTCAGCTTCGACTTCAACTTCTGTTTCACTAACAGTTTCTACTTCAATTTCAGCTTCAACTTCACTAGTAGCTTCAACTTCATTTTCATTAGTTGTTTCTTCGGTATGATCAGTAGTAGCCTGATCTTCTAAATTTCCTTCTGCATCTTGCAGGTTATCATCTTTGTCTTCTAACATCATTATAAATGTTTGGGTTCTTTTTCACGCTTTAAAGTACCGAATATACTAACAAGAAATAAAACGACAAAGTTTTACAGATGAGAAACTGCTATAATTGCAGTAAAAATTGTGATATTGGTTATGAATTCCAGATTTTCCAAGCTTTTTCTGCTTGAAACTCTAACATTTTTGAACCATTCACAATTTGTGCGCCTTGCAAACGTCCTAGCTTTAAGAAGGTAGTTTCAGACGGATTGTAGATTAAATCGAAGAGTAGAAAATCTTTAGAAACATATTTATAAGGAATGTCTGGGCAATCTTCAATTTTTGGATACGTTCCCAATGGTGTACAATTCACAATTACAGCATGCGATTTCATGATTTTTTCACTTAAATCTTGATAGGAAATCGATTTGTCATTTTTTGGCTTCCGCGAAACGTACTTGTAGTCAATATCTAATTCCTCAAAAACAAAAGCAATCGCTTTAGATGCACCGCCTGTTCCGAGAATCAATGCTTTTTTATGGTGTTTTTTTAAATATGGTTTGAGCGATTTCTTAAAACCATAGCAGTCTGTATTGTACCCTTTTAATGTGCCATCTTCCTGTACTTTTATTGTATTTACAGCACCGATTTTTTTTGCTTTTCTGTGTAATTTGTCTAAATGAGGAATTACAGTTTCTTTATACGGAATGGTTACATTCATTCCTTTAACGTTTGGATTTTCTTTTAGAATTTTTGGAAAATCATCAATTGATGGAATGTCGAAATTTGTATAAAAATGATCGTCTAATTTGAGTGCTTTGAATTTGTTGGAAAAATAACCTCTCGAAAATGAATAGGCAATATGCTTTCCAAGTAATCCGAAGAGTGATTTATATGTTTTTTGTTCGTTTTCCATACCAATCTAGTGCTAATACAATTGTAACGCTATTAATCCGCTGTAGCGAATAAATAAATTCTTCATAAAGCCAGCTGCAAATGTTACAATACCACCCAAAACTCTTAGAATTTTGTTCTCAGCGTCCAATGTCAATCCTTTTACTATAAGTAAAATTTTGTCTTTGAACGTTCGTGTGTTTTTCATGTTGTTTTTGCTTGACTTTAAGCGTGTTTTTTATCTTTTCCTGTAGCGAGTTTTTCCATGATAAAAATCGTTAAAAATCCAGCAACCATTAATCCGATAGCGAATAAAAGTTTAGGTTCTCCTTGACCTAATTCTTCAAAAGTGTTTGATAGGATACTTTTCCCATAAACGTTTACTTCTTCACCATGAGAATCGATTCGTGTGCCTGTAATGACTTTCCAAGGCCAAATTTTATTTAAAGAGCCTAAAATAAATCCTGTTAAGATGGCAAAAGTTAGATTTTTATAATTGCTAAATAACCATTTTAAGAGTTTTGAAAATAGCAACAATCCAACAATAGCACCAGCAGCAAAAATGGCAATCATTTTTACATCTTTATTATTTATGGCACTTAATACAGGTTCATACGCGCCCAAAAGCACTAAAATAAAAGCTCCTGAGATTCCTGGAAGAATCATGGCGCAAATTGCCAACGCTCCAGCAACGAAGAGAAACCAAGTAGAATCAATACTTTCGGTTCCACGTGGTAAGGTTGTAATATAGTAGGCGAGTACTGCTGCCAATGCAAAACCAAGAATGGCTTTCCAGTCCCATTTTTCTATTTGTTTTCCTATGAATAGAATACTTGCAATGACCAATCCGAAGAAAAATGACCATAATAATATTGGTTCACTATTCAGTAAGGATTTGATAAGTTTGGCTAAGGATAAAATACTAATTCCAATTCCGAGCATTAATGCTACCAGAAAGTTTCCGTTAAGTTGCGTCCACGCCGCTTTGATACCATCTTTTCGGAGTGTTTTTATCAATCCGAAATTAATATTATTTATTGAGGTAATGAGTTCTTCGTAAATTCCTGAAATAAAGGCAATTGTTCCACCAGAAACACCAGGAACAACATCTGCTGCGCCCATGGCTAATCCTTTTAAGGTGATGATTAAATAATCGAATAGATTTCTATCCATGTGTAGCTATGATTATACGTTTTTTGTTGATGAGTTCATATAATTTTGGTTATGAACGCTACACGCAAAAGTATGGAATTTTATGTGTACGGTTTTTTAAATTCTGAAATAATATTTTTCACAGACATACGCATGACTACATTTGGAAATAATTTTTGAAATAATAAATGCTCCTTAAAGTTATTTCGCAACGCATTTTTTAGGTGAAATGTACCTTTGCTTTGTTCGCCAATTGTGAAATAAATACCAGCCAACCTGTATTCAATTTTAGAATTATCTGGATAAAATTCGAGCGCTTGTAAAAGTACGTGTACACTGTTATCGTATTCGCCTAATAGTTTTAAAATATCTGCCCAAGCAATCCAAGTAGAAAGTTCATAATTTCCGAGTTCTACTGTTTTTTGATACGCAATATCCGCTTCTTCATACAATTGCAATGCACGGTGAATTTCGGCACTACGTTTCCAATAGGAAACATTTTCTGTATCAATATTAATTGCCTTATTAATGTAATACAAGGCTTTTTGATAGTTGTCTTGTTGGATATAAAAATCGGTAATGGCTGTCCAACCTTTGTCTAGTAACGGATCTTCGTGAACCGTTTTGTAATAAAATTTTACAGCTAAGTCTTTGTTTCCAAGTTTTTCATGACATTTCCCCATGCGTAAATACGCAAATGATGTTGGATCATCCAATTTTAAAGTTACTTCATAATTGTGAATCGCTTCTTTGTATTCACCTAATTTTTCAAGTACTTTTCCTTTTTCTAAATACGCACCAATAAAATGCTCATCGGCAATAATAGCAAAGTCAAAAGCAGCCAATGCTTCAGGAAATAACTTTTTTGTATAGTATTGTTTTCCCAACTGATGCCAAGCAACTTCTGAGTATGGATTTTTATCAATATATCCGTTTAAGTAGCCAATAGCACCATCTATATCTTCTAAAAATTCAAAACAATAGATAATATTATACAGCGAAGAATAATCGTCTATATCTAATTCAATACATTTTATAAAGTGATGTTTTGCTTCTTTAAAATCGTCAATAAAAAGATACTCCATTCCGATCAAAGAATTTACATCTGTCAAGTCATTACTATATTCCAACGCCATTTTTAAAAGCTCAATAGCTTTGTAATGTTCGTCTCTTTTAGAGTAAATATTTGCTTTTTGAATGTAAATTTCTGCGTTCGATGGTTCTAACGTGTAGAGTGCATCTAACATTTTTTCAGCAGCATCGAGCTTATTTTCAAACACCATTAACTCAATTTCCATGAGTTTTAAATTCACAGAAGTCGGATGTTGTTCTAAGCCGATTTTGATTGCTTTTTTAGCCAAAGCAACTTTTCCGCTATCTAAATAGTGATGTGTTATATCTTCGAATTCTGCGGAGTCAAAAAAGAATACGTTGTTTGTTTTTAACATCGATTCAAATTTTGATAGCGCAAAATTATTATTTTCATTAGAGCTAAATAGCATAGGCAATACGTGCTTTTAGATTTCTATTACATTAAATGTAGTTGATGTAAGTGTTGATTTGTTAGCGGTGAGCTAATTGTTTTCAACAAAGTAATCAACAACTACAATTTTTAAATTGTTTGTCAATGGTTTGATCTTTAGTCGATTGTTTTAGGTGTTTGTAGGCTGTGTAGTGTATATTAACGTTTAGACTTGTTATTTAGTCTTTAATTTTTCGTAAAACTTTCATAATTATGTCACAACCTTCTCTAATTTCTGCTTCAGAAATCGTTAATGGTGGTGTAATTCGAACCGCTTTTGGCTCAAAAAGCAACCAAAATAAGATCAATCCTTCTTCCAAAGCATCCAAAATTACTTGATTTGCGATGTCTCCACTTTTCATAATAAGCGATAACATGAGTCCTTTTCCGCGAATTTCTTCAATATATTCGTGCTGTAATAACGCTCTAAATAATGCTTCTTTCACCAAAGTCTGCGCCATCAAATCACTTTCCGTAATTTCTTGTAAAGTGGCCAAACAAGCAGCTGCAATTACTGGATGTCCACCAAATGTGGTAATATGACCTAGCTTTGGTTGATCGTATAACGAATCCATTAATTCTGCGGAAGCGGTAAACGCACCAACAGGCATTCCGCCGCCCATTCCTTTTCCCATCACAACAATATCAGGTACAACATCGTAGTTTTGGAAACCGAAAAGTGTTCCTGTGCGACCAAATCCAGGTTGAATTTCATCCAAAATCAGCAATGCACCAACTTCTTCGCAACGTTGTTTTACTTTCGTTAGATACTTATTTTTTGGAACAATAAATCCTGCGCCACCTTGAATGGTTTCTAAAATAACACCAGCAGTTTTAGTTGTAATTTTTTCTAAATCGGCTTCGTTATTGAATTTAATAAAGTGTACATCGGGCAACAAAGGTCTAAAAGCACTTTTGCGTTCTTCAAAACCCATAATACTCATGGCGCCTTGTGTGTTTCCATGATACGCGTGCTTTGCTGCAATCAGTTCTGAACGTCCTGTGAAACGTTTGGCAAGCTTCATAGCGCCTTCAATGGCTTCTGTTCCAGAGTTTGTTAAGTATGTTTTTTCTAACGAATCGGGTAAATGTGATGCTAATAATTTTGTCAGCTCTACGGCAGATTTTTGCACATATTCTCCATACACCATTACATGCAAATATTGATCTAACTGATCTTTAATTGCATTGACAACTCTTGGATGTTTATGACCTAAACTACATGCAGAAACACCAGCCACAAAATCTAAATGTTTTTTGTGATTGGTATCGTATATATAGCTTCCATCAGCATGCGATATTTCCATTGCTAACGGATGCGGTGTTGTTTGTGCTTGGTATGTGAAAAAATCTTCTTTCATCAGTATAATCTCCTTCAAAATCCTACAGGCAAAGATACAAAGTTAATTACTGAAAATTGATAGGTTTATTTTAGAGTTTCTGTGTTTGCAGTTAAGAATAAGATTGATTCTACAAAAGGAACGTTTTTGAGATTATTTATCTAATAACTCTGATTGTTTTTATTTTTTTATGCTCATTGTTTGTACCTGGAGGAAGTTCTATTCCGTCGATACGATACCAGCTAGAAAAATCTGATATTGAATATCCTTTAGTTAATTCCGTTAAACCTGTTACGTAATGTTCTTTTTTTGAAGTTTCACTATTAGTTATGTAGAGATGGATATTTATCTCTATTTCTAATTGATATTGATAGTTTGCATATGTGATTAGTTCATCTTTTGTTTTTTTGATTTTTTTAAACTGACCAGTTTCTTTCCAGTTGGATTTTATACAGGGGACTATTTTTTGTTCAATAAACCATTTACCAAATGTATGGTTTACTGTAATTGCTTCAAATGACCTGCATAAAATTGTTTTTTTCCAGTCTAGTTTTCTTGGATGGATTGAATTTGAATCAAAAAAAGCCATGGGGTTTTTAATATTCCATAAGTTATTAGATCCAATTACAATAAGACTATCTTTAATTTTATTTTCTAAAGAAAAGTAGTTCTTTATTAAGTCTTTTTTTAATCGAGGATCAAAATAGTTAGATACACCTATACTTCCATAAACGCTATCCAATTGCTCTTTAGCTAGTAATTCTATTTTGTCTAAAGAAATAGTATTAAGTTCCAGAATTAAGTCATGTGTCACAAATTTAAACTCATTTACACAAGAATCATTTACAGCTTGTGTCACATATGCTCTGTTTTTTTCAGTAAGACCTTTTCGTTCTGTAGGAGTACACGCAAAAAAAGTTGAAAGTATGAGAATTGGGATTATTTTTTGAAGTATTTTCATGGTTTTGGTACCTGTTAATGTAGTTTTATGTAATGTAAGAAAAAATACAATTCAATCGATTACTCAGTATGTTTTTCAAGACCTTCTTTGATGAGCGCTTCTGTTTTTTGAAGCTTCATTGCAAGTGTAGTTGATCCGATAGCAATTGGAGAACCGTGATTTTTAAGATTATACTGCAAACTTTTTTTGATAAGTGCATTTTTTCCTTTACTAATGTAGCTTTCCGGATTTTTTACATGAACAATTAAAAAACTAGTTGACAACACCTTTATTGGATTAATACTCGTAATATCTTTCCAAGGAATAAAACCAACACTTGTAGCTGTTGAGTTGTCTATAATTCCTTTTTCGTTGATGATTAATCCAGGTTTTGTTTTTATCAATCGATTAATTCCGATAAGTAAAGTCAGTCCAAAAAACAGGATAGAAGCGATACCTACTATTTTAATAAACGTTTCATTAAAATTGCCATTATTAGGAATAACTTCAAAGTAGAAACAAAATCCTAAGGTTACAAACACGAGACTTCCTAAGATGAGGAATACTATTTTTTTCTTGCTTTGAGGAATTTCTATTGGAGTGTTCATTGTCTAAAGTTTTATGATAAGACATGAATTGTTGGAAAATGTTACCCTTCAAAAGAATTTTTTTAGTTTTATCAAGTTGAGTTACCAGCAAACTTAATTTTGTCTAACAGTCTAACAGTCTAACAGTCTAACAGTCTAACAGTCTAACAGTCTAACAGTCTAACAGTCTAACACTATTGCTCTTTTAGAGTTTTCTTTTTCTTCTTTTGCGGCTGCACAACCATTTTCTTTTTCTCGTAGACTTTTTTCTCCTTTTCCTTTTTTGGAGGAGTGGCTTTTATGGTTGATTTAAAAATTCCCTCTTCGCGACTGTCTTCATCCTCTTGTGGATCCATTGGATGATCAATACCACGAATCACAGGTAATACGATGTTATTATCGTCTTCGTCAAAAATATCATCTTTAGAAAACATGCGTTCATCGCCACGCCAAATAAAACCACGCAGTTTACGTGCATTTTTGGGTAAATCGGCATCAGGATAAATCACGCCATCTGGTCGTGTAAAAAAGGTAATATCTTCTATTTGATTTTCGTTTAATGTAAGATTGATGGCGCTACAAATGGTTTTATTAATTCCGATGAATTCATTTTTGTCATTATACATATAATAGACAACCTCGGTATTTTTAATGACATCAACTTCATACAATTTGTTGTCCTTAAACTTTCCATATAAGTTTTGACCTTTCACCTGATTGAAATTGCTCTCACCAAGTGTATCTTTTTGTACAATAAATGCGTTGTTGATTACTTTTAAGGAGTCTAATTTTTCTGTTTTTACATTCGAAATCAAGAAAATTGTATCACCAGTCATCTGACTATCGCCATTCCACATAATTGGTTTGCGAAGCATTTTTGTAATTCCCGATTTGTTATCTGCGAATAGTGAATCACATTTTCCGCTCATGTCTGTTTTAAAAAACTTTACATTTTTATATGCGCGAATGACTCTATTTTCGGCTGGACCAGTGACTAACAAACGATCACCATGTATATACATTGAATCAGTTTCTACCAAGGTAATTGCTAAAGCTCGCTTGGTAATAAAAGCAGAATCTTTAGCTTTGTACACTTCTCCATAATGACCTTTTAAGATCATTTTATTAATGGTATCGGTAATTTTTATATTGTTGGTGGCGGAAGCGAATTCGTTATTTTTTTCAAAATATAAACTGTCTCCATTGATGATTCGGTTGTCGTAATCAATTCGTGATTCTTTGATAAAATACCCTTTTTCGGCAACCGTATTGTAAAATCCGCGTTTGCAAAATATCGTATATTCTTTCCCTTTGATGGTTGATGGACCATACATATACGCGTGTTTGGAATCGGTATAATAATCTAATTGTGCAGAGTTTACAGTGTATTCAGGATTGTCAATTTTTACATCTTTTAAGAATTGATATTTATTCTTTTGCATAAAATATCGTCCCTCAATACTTGTTAGGGTAGAAGCGCTATCTTTTACAATTCCTTTGGTGTTAAAATATGCTTCTTGTTTATTTCTATCAAAATACAACGTATCTGTAGTAAGCGTCATATCTGGATTTTGCAAGCGAACTTTTCGTTTGGAAACTGCTAATTTTGAATTCCCATCATATTCAATATATTCACTAGACATTTCTAAGGAGTCACCTTGCTGAATAAAAACATTTCCATACGCTTTTACCCAGTTTCTATCTTGAAACAACACAGCTCTATCACACCATAAATCCATTCCTTCATGCTCAAAACGCACTTGGCCATTCTCTGTTTTGGAAAATATTTTTGCTCCTGGAAATTTTTCTTCATTTACATTTAAATTCCCTCCATACACGATTTTGATAACCGTTTTTGTGCCTGCAGGTTTCTTGGTTTGAGAAAACGCAATTTGTGTTAAAAAAAGTAAGACGAATAATTTCTTCATAAAAGCAGTACATAGTCGTACGAATAGAAACACCTTTTTATAGATGTAGTTGCGTACAACTGTTAAAAATTCGCTCAAAAATAAACTTTTTTGTGAGCAAAATTCAAAAATTGTGAATTTTTAACTTCCAAGACTTTAGATTCGCGCAAAGCCTATTCTTTACACAAATACAAGATGGAAAATAGTAATCCGATACTCACAATTTAATGTTAAAGTTAAATAAACCACATACTATGGTTTAACAATATCTTTTATATTTAACATTATAAACAATCAAATCGTTAATTATGAAAAAATATATTTACTTTTTAGGATGTCTATTCCTGCTGAGTATTAGTGGTTTGCAAGAGGTCGTTGCACAATCTAAACAGAGTACTAAAAACGGCTCGCAAATAGGAGAGATTCTTACGGATATACCTACAAATCCGAATGTGAAAATAGGAAAGTTATCTAATGGTCTTACCTATTATATTCAAAATAATGGAAAGCCAGAAAATAAAGTTGAATTGCGTTTGGTGGTAAATGCAGGTTCTATTTTAGAAGATGAAGACCAAGTTGGATTGGCGCATTTTATGGAACACATGAACTTTAACGGAACCAAAAACTTTAAAAAGAACGAACTAGTAGATTACCTACAAAGTATCGGAGTAAAATTTGGAGCACATTTAAATGCATACACAAGTTTTGATGAAACGGTGTATATCTTACCAATTCCAAGTGACGATCCAGAGAAGTTAGAAAAAGGATTTCAAATCATAGAAGATTGGGCGCATAATGCTTTATTAACAGGTGAAGAAATTGATAATGAAAGAGGTGTAGTTTTAGAAGAATATCGCTTAGGAAAAGGAGCAGATGAACGTATGTTACAAAAGTACTTGCCTAAAATTATGTACGGTTCAAAATATGCAAAACGTTTGCCAATTGGAACAAAGGAAAACTTAGAAACGTTTAAACATGAAAGTTTACGTCGTTTTTACAAAGATTGGTATCGTCCAGATTTAATGGCAGTAATCGCTGTTGGAGATGTAGACGTAAAAGTATTGGAAGAGAAAATAAAATCTCACTTTGGTAAAATTCCTGCAGCTGTAAATCCAAAACCGAGAGTGACGCATGATGTAAAAAATCACGAAGAAACTTTAGTGGCTATTGAAACAGATAAAGAAGCATCATTTGCAAGAGTACAGGTCTTATTTAAAGACTTAGGAGTTCCTGAACAAGTAAAAACTACAGATGATTATAGAAAGCAAGTCATACAAGGTATGTTTTCACAAATGATCAACAATCGATTGAGTGAATTGACAGAATCTGAAAATCCACCGTTTGTATTTGGATCAAGTTATCATGGAGGAACTTGGGCAAGAACCAAAGAAGCATATCAATCGACAGCAATGTCTGCACCAGATGGGCAATTAACTGCATTGACAGCTTTATTAGAAGAAAACGAGCGTGTACGTAAATATGGTTTCGGGCAAGGAGAATTTGATAGAGCTAAGAAAAGCTTCATGGCAAGATTAGAAAAAGCATACAAGGATCGTGATAAAATGGAATCTTCTCGTATTGTTGGACAATATGTAAGTAACTTTTTATCGGGTGAACCAATCCCAGGAATTGAATGGACATTTAAATTCTTCAATGAGCAATTGCCTACAATCAAATTAGAAGAAATTAACAAACTGATAAATCAGTATCTAAGAGATACTAATACAGTAATTGTGCTAACAGGTCCGGAAAAAGAAGGCGCACCAAAAATTACGGAAGCACAAGTATTAGAAGTTTTAAAATCTGTAAAGACAAAAGATATCAAACCGTATGAAGATAATGAGGTAGAAAGTAGTTTGATTTCTGATTTACCAGAACCAGGAAAAGTAATTAATAAAAGCACAAACGCTGCTATAGGTGTTACAACAATGACCTTAAGTAATGGTGCAAAAGTTATATTCAAAAAGACAGACTTTAAAAATGATGAAATATTATTTTCTGCATATAGTTTAGGTGGAACATCATTATACAGTGATGCTGATTTTAAAGCTATTGGATTTGCTAATGGCGGATTGGGAGAAGCTGGTGTAAACGGGTTTTCTAAAGTTGATTTACGTAAAATGATGTCTGGTAAAATAGCAAGAGTTCGTCCTTATATTGGTTCGTACCGAGAAGGATTTAACGGAAGTACAACGCCGAAAGACTTAGAAACACTTTTTCAAATGACGCATTTGTACTTTACCAAATTAAATAAAGACGAAAAGGCATATAACTCATACCTCACAAAGCAAAAAGGATTTTTAACAAACATAATGAAAAGCCCGCAATTCTATTTTCAGTTTGAAATGGGGAAATTTATGAATGAAAAGAATCCAAGATATCAAGGTTTCCCAACACCAGAAGCGATGGATGCGAGTGATTATGACTTGGCTTTTGAAAAATATCAAGAACGTTTTGCAGATGCTGGAGATTTCAATTTTTATTTTGTTGGAAATGTAGATGAGCAAAAACTTCAAGAATATGTAGAAAAGTATTTGGCAAGTTTACCTGGGAAAAACTCAAACGAAAAACCAAATTTCTCAACATTTCGACCATTAGCAGGAAAGCATACAAAAATTATTGAAAAAGGAAAAGATCCTAAAAGTTCAGTGCAAATTATTTTCAACGGAAAAGCCGAATACAATAGTAAAGAAGCTAGAGCAATGCAGTTTTTGGGCGATATATTAAGTATTAAACTGATCGAAAAACTTCGTGAGCAAGAAGGTGGTGTATATGGCGCAAGTGCTTCAGGAAGTATTCGTTCGTTCCCGTATGGATGGTTTAACATGCGAATTTCATTCCCTTGTGGACCAGAAAATGTAGATAAATTGAAAGATGCTGCATTGGCAGAATTACAAGAAATTATTGATAATGGACCTACAGATAAAGATGTAAGTAAAGTAAAAGAAGCAGCTTTATTAGATAACAAAGAACAAGTAAAAAAGAATAGATTCTGGTTGCGATATTTAAGTAATACAGATTATATGAAAAGAAATCCAAACAGAACTTTAAAATTTGAAACCTCTGTTAACGAAGTTACGGCAAAAGATATTCAAAATGTCGGACAAAAATATTTGACAAAAGGATATATTTTGGGAATTCATAACCCTGAAAAATAAAGCCATAGAATATGCTAAAACCGCTCAGATTTTTCTGAGCGGTTTTTTTATGCTCAGTTTTAACGAAACATTATCACGTTTGTTAATAATTTTCATTTCATTAACTCAATAATAATTGTATTTTTATCGCTTAAAATCCTCAAACTAACCATGGGCAAAATAATTGCTATTGCAAATCAAAAAGGTGGCGTTGGAAAAACAACGACTTCCGTAAATTTAGCAGCATCTTTAGGTGTACTGGAAAAGAAAGTATTATTGATAGATGCAGATCCACAAGCAAACGCAACTTCAGGGTTGGGTATAGATGTGGAAAGTATTGAAAAAGGTACGTATCAGTTGCTAGAACATACGGTAAATGCTGCTGATGTAGTAATGGAAACTAGTTCTCCGAACCTAAGCATCATTCCTGCGCATATTGATTTGGTAGCGATTGAAATTGAATTGGTAGATAAAGATCAACGTGAATATATGTTGCGTAAAGCTTTAGCGCCAATCAAAGATCAATTTGATTATATTTTAATCGATTGTGCTCCATCGTTAGGATTGTTAACCTTAAATGCATTGACAGCAGCAGACGCAGTAATGATTCCGATACAATGTGAATATTTTGCGTTAGAAGGTTTAGGAAAACTATTAAACACCATAAAAAGTGTTCAAAAAATACACAATCCAGCATTAGATATTGAAGGATTGTTGCTCACAATGTATGATTCTCGCTTGCGATTATCGAACCAAGTTGTAGAAGAAGTGCAAAAACATTTCAATGATATGGTATTTAAAACCATCATTCAACGAAATGTACGATTGAGTGAAGCGCCAAGTTATGGAGAAAGCATTATTAATTATGATGCAAGTAGTAAAGGAGCAGCCAATTACTTAAACTTAGCGCACGAAGTGATTAAGAAAAACAGTGGTAAATAAGATTTATGGCGAAGGCAACAAAAAAACAAGCACTAGGAAGAGGATTATCCGCATTATTAAAAGATCCTGAAAATGATATTTCATCTGTTTCAGACAAAAATGCAGATCAAGTTGTTGGTAATATTGTAGAGTTATCAATTACAACAATAGAAGTGAATCCGTTTCAGCCACGTACCAATTTTAATGAAGAAGCACTTCGCGAATTAGCTTCTTCTATCAAAGAATTAGGTGTTATACAGCCAATTACGGTTCGAAAGCTTGGGTTCGAAAAATACCAATTGGTTTCTGGAGAACGTCGTTTTAGAGCGTCAAAACTTATTGGAAAGGAAACGATTCCTGCGTATGTGCGTATTGCAAACGATCAAGAATCACTAGAAATGGCATTGGTTGAAAACATTCAACGTGCCGATTTAGATCCAATAGAAATTTCACTTTCGTACCAACGATTGATTGATGAAATTAGCTTAACGCAAGAACAAATGAGTCAGCGTGTTGGAAAAAAACGTTCTACCATAGCTAACTATTTACGTTTATTAAAATTAGATCCAATCATTCAAACAGGAATGCGCGATGGTTTCTTAAGTATGGGACACGGACGTGCATTGGTAAATATTGAAGATACCAACGATCAATTGGAAATCTACGAAATGATTGTTTCCAAATCACTTTCTGTACGTGATACAGAAGCATTGGTGAAAAATTACAAGCAAGACAAAACTATTGATGCGCCATCAACTGAAAAAGAAGACGTCCCGAAATTTGTAAAAAAAGGAATTCGTGATTTTTCAGAACATTTTGGACATAAAGTCGATGTGAAAGTTGGAAAAAATGGCAAAGGGAAAATTACCATTCCATTTCATTCTGAAGCAGATTTCGCACGAATTAAAAAATTACTAAAAAGTGGGAAGTAGAGTCATTATAACGTTATGTTTCTTATGTTTTGCGTGCCAACTTTCGTGGTCGCAAGAAGAAAAAGAAGAAACAAAAAAAGTACCTAAAAAAGAAAAGGTAGCAGAAGAAGCTAAGAAAAAGGAAGTCAAAAAAGAGGAATCTGTTTTAAAAGTAGAAAATGCAGTTGTTGTAGAAGAGAAAAAAGGAATAGATCCGTTATCACCTTCTAAAGCTGCTTTTTATTCGGCTATTTTACCAGGTTTAGGACAAGCATACAATAAAAAATACTGGAAAATTCCAATTGTATATGCAGCAATGGGAACAGGAATTTATTTCTACATTACTAATAATAAAAATTACAACCGCTACAGACGTGCATACAAACGACGTTTGGCAGGTTTTAATGATGACGAATTTCAAGGAATTGTACTAGACAATAATGCGTTAATTGATGGACAAGAATTCTATCAACGAAATCGTGACTTGTCGTTGTTGTTAACCGTAGTAGCGTATGTATTGAATATTGTTGACGCTAATGTAGATGCGCACTTATTGCAATTTAACGTAAGTGACGATTTATCATTGCGCCCACATATTGATCAAAATGATATCGATTTCAATAGAAACTTAGGATTGACGCTCAATTTTAAATTTTAATCTTTTATACAACTTCCAAAAACTAAACTCTTATGAATATTGCCTTGCTTGGATATGGTAGAATGGGAAAAGAGATTGAAAAAATTGCCTTGAGTAGAAATCATGTCATTACTCATAAAATTTCTGAAGATATTGCTTCGTACGACTTTACAAATGTAGATGTAGCAATCGATTTTAGTATTCCTTCTGCAGCTTTTCAAAACATTACACATTGTATCAAACAGCAAGTTCCTGTTATTTCTGGGACTACAGGTTGGTTGGAAAAATACGATGAGGTTGTGCAAATGTGTGAAACTGAAAAAGGTGCTTTTATTTATGCTTCTAACTTTAGTTTAGGTGTAAATATTTTCTTTGAGATGAATGCTTATTTGGCGAAAATGATGTCTCAAATGGAAGATTATAATATTTCTTTAGAAGAAATTCATCACACCAAAAAACTAGATGCACCAAGTGGTACAGCTATTACATTGGCAGAAGGCATTATGCAACATACAAATTATACTGACTGGAAGCTTGACAAAGCCGAAAACGAAAATGAAATTCCAATTGTTGCCAAACGTATTCCAGAAGTGCCGGGAACACACGAAATTACATACACATCTGCTATTGATACTATTTCCATAAAACATGAAGCGCACAACCGACAAGGCTTTGCTTTAGGCGCTGTTGTAGCAGCAGAATGGATTCAAGAAAAAACAGGCGTTTTCAGTATGAAAGACGTGTTAAACATATAATAAATATAAAATATATTCCCTTGAGGACTATATATTTGTAAATAACCAACAAGATTTGCTGCAAAGCAGTATCAACACTAAATAAACAACAAATGACGTTTACGCAAGCATTTTTAATATTCTTTCTAATAGTTCAGCTCGTTCACTTTTTAGGAACTTGGAAGCTATATGTAAAAGCAGGCAGAAAAGCTTGGGAAGCAGCTGTGCCAATTTACAATGCTTTTGTTTTAATGCGAATCATTAACCGACCAAAAGAATGGTATTGGGTAATTTTATTATTCGTTCCAATTGTACAGTTAATCGTTTTTCCTGTACTTTGGGTAGAAACCATTCGTAGTTTTGGACGTACAGAACGAAGTGAAACAATCTTAGTTGTGCTTACTTTAGGATTGTATATATATTATGTAAACTACATGTTGGATGTAGAATACGTACACGAAAGAAGTTTAAAACCACGCTCGGCTGCAGGTGAGTGGGTTGCTTCTATATTATTTGCAGTGGTAGCAGCAACATTGGTGCATACCTATGTAATGCAGCCATTTGTGATTCCTACATCTTCTTTAGAAAAAACTTTATTAGTGGGTGATTTCTTATTCGTAAGTAAAATTCATTACGGAGCAAGAACACCAATGACTTCAGTAGCCTTACCAATGGTACACGATGCAATTCCATTTACAGGAATGAAATCATACCTAAAGGAACCACAATTACCGTATTTTAGATTCCCAGGATTTCAAAGTATTGAGCGCAATGATATTGTTGTATTTAATTGGCCTGTGGATAGCTTAACGGTTATTGATCAACCAAATAGTAAAACGCTTTATAAACCCTTAGACAAACGATCTAATTATGTAAAACGTTGTGTTGGATTGCCAGGTGATAAATTGGAAGTGCGTAATGGATATGTATTTATCAATGGAAAGCAAAATGTATTGCCAGAACGCGCAAAGTTGCAGTTTAATTACAAAGCAAAGTTAAAAGGACAAGGGTTCAACGATCAGTATTTACATGATGCATATGATATTACTGATGGTTATGGTTATTTAAATCGACAAGGAACTGAATGTATTTTTAATGCAATTACAGATGAAGCTGCTGCAAAACTTAAGAATCACCCAAATGTAATTTCTTTAGAGAAATATCATCCAAAGGAAGGAGAGAGAGGAAGCAAAATATTTCCTAATTCTAATAAATTTCAATGGAATACTAGCTTTTATGGACCAATTGATATTCCATATGCAGGAAAAACGGTTGAGTTAACTATGGACAACATTCCATTATACAAAAGAGCAATTGGAGAATACGAAGGAAATAATATAACTGTAGAGGATAATCAAATCAAGATCGACGGAAAAGTAGTTACCGCATATACATTTAAGCAAGATTACTACTGGATGATGGGAGACAACAGAGGAAACTCTCAAGATGCTAGAAGTTGGGGATTTGTTCCGTTTGATCATGTACTTGGAAAGCCAGTATTTATTTGGATGAGTTGGGACACTAATGCCAAAGGATTCTTCAATAAAATTCGTTGGGATCGTATGTTTACAACGGTAAGTGGAGATGGAGAACCAGTTTCGTATTTTAAATACTTCTTAATTTTACTAGCTGCTTGGTTTGGATTTAGCTATTATAGAAAACGTAAGAAAGAAGCGTCTAAATAGTTAAGGTTCACTGAAACAAAAAAGTGATTTTTTTGTGTATGAATTGTTGATATGTTTAGTGAATGAACTACGTGTATAATTTTGAAAAATTGCAAGTTTGGATTGAATCGAAAGAATTGACGAAACAAATTTATAAAGTCACACAAGAATTTCCTGAAAATGAAAAATTTGGATTGGTTTCTCAATTAAGAAGAATTTCTACATCTATATGTTCTAACATTGCAGAAGGTGTTTCTAGAAGAACAAACAAAGAGAAAGCTCGATTTAGTACCATTGCTTTCAGTTCAGCTGTTGAGGTAATCAATCAATTGATAATTTCATGCGAATTGGAATTCATTACACAAAAGCAATATTTACTATTAAGAAAACAACTAGAAAGTATTACAAATAAATTGAATGCTTTACGTAGATATCAAATTAACAATATCAACCAGTAAATAATACAAATACACGAAAACAGATTGACAAAAAACGAATTGACGAATTAATAAAAAACAAATCCACATAAATTGAGCACCTTAGTACATCCAACATATTTTCCAAGCATTGCACATTACGTAGTATTTGCAAAAGCTACCGATTTGGTGTATGAAATGGAAGATAATTTCCAGAAGCAAACCTATCGCAGTCGTACCTACATTTATGGTGCGAATGGAAAACTAATGTTTAATGTTCCTATAAGACACGATAAAAAAGTAAAACACATAAAGTATAAAGAAATTGAGATTGCAAATGAAACTGCTTGGCAACGTTTGCACTGGAAATCTTTAGAAAGTGCATATCGAACTTCGCCTTATTTTGAATATTACGAAGATGAATTACGACCAATTTTTGAAAAACGTTATACACATTTAATCGATGTAAATTTTGATACGATTCAAATACTAAATGAATGTCTGCAACTGGATGTTAGCACTTCTCAAACAAAAGAATATCAGTCAATAATTACAGATGTTCAAGACTTTAGAAAATTAGTAAATGTAAAGAAGGAACCAGATCACGGATTTGATACATACACACAAGTATTTGAAGCAAAACACGGCTTCATTCCTAATTTAAGTATCTTGGATTTACTTTTCAACGAAGGCACTAATGCGCTGACGTATTTGGAGCAACAAACCGTTTTATAATGCTGCGATTTTATGTTCATTACGGACTGCACTTTGTTTTTCCGTTATTGCTCGCTTTTCTAATCTATAGAAAATCATGGAAAACAACATATCTCATCTTTGTCCTTTGTATGTTGATTGATCTCGATCATTTAGTAGCAACACCAATTTTTGATCCGAATCGTTGCAGTATTAACTTTCATCCATTACACACATATTATGCAATTGCTATTTACATGGGATTTCTATTTTTCAAAAAAACACGGATTCTCGGAATTGGTTTATTGCTGCATATCCTAGCAGATTTGGCAGATTGTTGGATGATGTAAGCTCTAAAATTTCTTTGGTTTTTTGAAAGATATAAGTAACAAAACTATATTTTGCAATACACATATAAAGTAACTGATATAGCATTGCTTAAAAAATACTATTGTAACTATTAGTGTTTACTTAATGAAAGTAGTGAAAATTTAATTGAGAATTATGTTCTGGAAAAAAAAGAAAAAATTACCGATAACACCTGAAGACAAAGCTTGGGTTGATGAAGCACTGCAATGGTTGCAGGGAAGTTTGGGTAAAGATCATTTCATGGAAATCAGAACAGTGACACCAACAAAAAACTATTACGATAGAACTTTTGATAAAAGTGAACAAGATGCTGAGTTCATCTTAGAGCGTACAATGGAATTGATGAATATTCAAGATGTGGATATTCAATTAGTTTTCTTTTCCGATTCTCCTATAAAAATGGCTGATGGCGAAATATTATCGAGTCCAGCAGATATAAATGGAGAATGGAAAAGTGCAGCAGGAACCTACGAAGAAAACGCAGATGGAATCGTTATTTCTATAGAAAGAGAACAACTGAATGATACTTTATCATTGATAGCAACAATTTCACACGAACTGTCACACCAAATTTTATTAGGCGAAAACCGAATAGAAGAAAACGACGAATATCTCACCGATTTAACTGCGATAGCGTATGGTTTCGGAATCTTTTTAGGAAACTCGAGTTTTAACTTTTCTACAGGAACAATGGCAGGCGGATTTGGTTGGGAAATGAATGCTCAAGGGTATTTACCAGAACAAATTATAGCGTATGCAATGGCAAAACTTTCCAACATACGAAATGAATCTACAGAATACAGTCAATATTTAAACAGTTCGCTTCAAAAATACTTTAAACAAAGTGAGGCGTATTTGGCAGAAAAAGAATAGTTAACGTGAGTTCGATATAAAAATCACGAATATTACACCTGAAACATTCAAAATTAAATACTTGTCAGTTCGAGCGCAGTCGAGAACACTATAAAACTATGCTTTTTAATTGAATCTCAACTGCGCTCGATTTGAAAATCAGATGTATAAAATAAAATTTATATCGAACTCACATTAATGAATAGGCGTAGAAAAAGAAAACGAACTGAAGTTCGCTTCTCTTTAAAATGCTCCGCAGAATCTTGGTTCTGTTGCACAAGCAGCATATGTGACCGTGCAATCTTGATATGCAATAGAGTCACAAATTTTCGTTTCGCATATTGGTTTAATAGAAAAAAAACATTTTTTACTATTACCACCTAATACATGAGTGTTCTTAAAATTAGAAATACGCACCTTTTTGAATCGTAGAGAATTAAGATTTCTTTTTTTCATAATATCGGTTTTATAATTAATGTTGACTCGAAAATATGACAGTAAAAAAGTGAAAACAAGAAGTGTAACCTGCGGTTTATAAAACAAAGGTTATTAAAAAAGCCAAAGCATTTCTAATAACTAGTACTTCTAAAAATAAAATGAGAAACGAAAAAACGAACCGAAGTTCGTTTGTTTTTTAAAATGCTCCACAAAACCTTGGTTCAGTTTCACAAACTGCATACGTAACTGTACAATCTTGAAACACAGTAGAGGAGCAAATTTTTGTTTCGCATACTGGTTTAACAGAAAAAAAACAGGGTTTGCTTGCGCCACCTAAAATTTGAGAACTCTCTAAACTTGAAATGGACGTTTTGTTCAGCGTTAACGGTGTGAAATTTCTTTTTTTCATAACAATGGTTTTAATATTAATGTTAAACCAAATGAATGAAATAGTAAGCAAGGGAAAGTGAAAGCCGATAAAGTATTACTTCTAATACAATCGTATTTTAATAGGCAATAAAGAAGGATAATAATTAATCCAATGAAATCACACTTTGAATTGCAAAATGATCGGAGTAGTGTTCTGAAAATGTTTTAAAAGTGTTGACATTAAAAGATTCATCTGTCAAAATAAAATCAATTCGCATAGGGAAATATGAAAAGTCCAATGTTGAGCCAAATCCTTTTCCAGCCTCTACAAATGCATCTTTCATGTCACCTTTAATTCTTTTATAGACATTGGAGAACGGCGTATTATTAAAATCGCCTAGAATAATGTTTTTATAGGTGCATTTTTTACGATTAGCTTCAAATAGTTCTACCTGCGATTGCTGCATTTTAAACGTTTTTGCCATACGTTTTAATAAACGTTCTGAATTTTTCTGTGAAAATTCTTCTTTCTGCGGATTGATACGAAGCGATTGTAAATGCAAATTATACACACGAATGGTGTCATTGTTCTTTACAATATCTATATAAATTGCATTGTTTGGTGTATTTGGAAACTCAATTGAACCTTTATGAATAATCGGAAATTTAGAAAAAATAGCTTGTCCGGCTTTTTTCTTTTTCCCTCTTAAAACAATATGTTGATAGGGATAAAAATCAAATGCTTCTTTTTGATTGTGATGAAACTCTTGAAACGCTACAATATCTGGTGAAGTTGTTTGGACTAAATCCACAATCTTTCGATTAATATTTGATTCTTTAATCCAATCATAAATATTAAACAAACGCACATTATAACTCATCAAAGACAATGAATTTTTAGAAGGTTCTGTTGTGTTTCCAGAAAACTTATACATGGAAGTCACATGCGAATACCCTAAAATCAACACAATAAATGATAATAAGAAATGTTTTCGGACGCTTAAAATCCAAAAAAGCATGAATATAAAATTGATTACAATAAAAACGGGCACTAATAAACTTAGTACAGAAAGAATTGGAAAGCTTTTGGGTACTGCATACGGAAGAATGTAGGAGAGAAGCAATAGTGCAGCAAATACACTATTTAAGAAGAAGATAACTCTACTCAATATTCGTAATCTTTTCTTCTTCTTATCGCTCATACATTAATTTTCCTTTCCGGCTTTAAACAAAAAGTCTTTCTCTTCTTTGGTCAGACTTTCATAGCCAGACTTACTAATTTTATCTAAAATCCCATCTACTTTTCGTTGTTTCTCTGAAGCGGTTTGTGTAGATGCTTTCTTAGTAGAACGTTTAGTTTGCTTGTTTTTGTATACAGTTTTTAAAGGAGATTTCTTTTTTTGTGTAAAATATGCGACTAAACGATCCCAAAAACGTTCAAAACCAATCCCAATATCGTTGCCTTTTTGCAGTTGACTAACAAAGAGATATCCAATAAGTACACCGCCAATATGCGCAAAATTTCCACCTACGTTACTGCCTTGTTGAATAGCTGCAACATAAGAGATTACTAATAACGCTGTTAAAATCCAATACTTAAGCGGAAGGACACCAAAGAGGTTGATAATCATGTTTGGAGCATACGTTGCGCCAGCTGCCAATACAGCCAATACTGCTGCAGATGCACCCATTAATATTGCTGGAGATTCTGAAAATGCTGGTAATAAATTGTAAGCGCCTAAAAATAGCAGCGCGCCCGCAAAAATTCCGTAGGCATATACCGTAATAAATTGTTTCTCTGTAAAGAAATTATAAAAAATTCGTCCTGTGAAATATAATATAAGACAGTTGAAAATTAAATGCCAAAACCCACCATGAATAAAAGCATAGGTTATGATTGTCCATGGTTTATAAAGAACTTCTGTTCCGTTTGGTAATGCAAAATAGTCATAAAAAAATGTAGGAGGATATCCGTTAAACGAACGGAAAATAGCATTGAATAGTACCATAATTGCAAAAATGGCAATATTAAGTGCAATCAATTTTTCTGCGGCATTATATCCACGATACATCATCAATAAACGTGCTTTTGTATCCATTAATTCCAACGATTTTTATTAAACTGAGTTTTCTTAAAATATAGCATCAATAAGAAGCCAAACAATGCGCCACCTAAATGTGCAAAATGTGCAATTTGTCCAGCGCCAAATAAACTGATGCCACCTGTAATTCCTCCAATAAAGTCAACCAAAAGTAACCCTGGAATAAAATATTTCGCTTTAATTGGAATTGGGATAAACATTAACATTAATTCCATGTTAGGATATAATATACCAAACGCTACCAATACGCCATATAAGGCTCCAGAAGCTCCGACAGTTTGTGTTTGATTTAAAATGTTTAGATCAAACATTGCTCTAAAATTAATATCATTGACAGCAATTAGTTGCTCTCTATTTAAAATTGCAGGCAATTCATTGGACAGTAATTTTCCGACATACTGATTTCCGTTTACAATATCAGCATTAATAATTTGTCTAAGTTGTTCAGAAGATAAATTCAATTCAGCTACCTGTTGTGTAATGGAATAAAATTCAATATAATTTACCAAGGTATGAACTAATCCAGCACCAACACCAGCAATCATATAAAAGCTAAGGAACTTCATTTTTCCCCAACGTTGTTCTAAGGCTGAACCAAACATCCATAATCCAATCATATTGAATAAAAGGTGTGCAGGACTTGCCATCGAGTGCATAAACATGCTTGAAATAGGTTGCCAAAACTCAAACGAATCGTTTAAAGGGAAATGCAACGCTAAAATATTATTCAAATCTATTCCTCTTTCTGCCAACACTAATGTAGCTATCCAGAAAATGACGTTGATAATGATTAAATGTTTTACGGTTTCTGTAATGCGCATCATAATTTATATAAATTTTTTATCTAAATCATCTACGCTTAAGGTGATGAATATGGTTCTGTTAAATGGTGAAATAGTTGGTTCTTTACAAGCAAATAAGTTGTTTACCAATGCTTGTTGTTCTTCAACTTCTAGTTTTTTTCCAGTACGAATTGCCATACTTTTGGCTAAGGACTTAACTAAAACATCGGTTTGACTAAATCCTGTATCGGGAATTTCTCCTTGAAAATCGTTCAGCATTTGCTCAATGATAATTTGCAATTCGCTTTCGGAAATGTTAGATGGAATTCCAGAAAGCTCAATGGTATCATCAGTAATATCGCTAAACATAAAGCCAATATTTTCTAGACTTTCTTTCACTTCTTTTAAAAGTGCAATTTCACTTGTAGAGAATGAAAACTTTACTGGAAATAATAATTGCTGACTTACCGCTTCGCTTACTGTTATATTTCGTAATAATTGTTCATACAAAACACGTTGATGTGCTCTGTGTTGATCTATTACAACAATTCCTGATTTGATAGAACTTACTATATATTTTCGATGCAATTGATAGGTCAATGCTTCACGAGGCTCTTCATTGGTAAACAAAGAACTTGTTACTTCCTCAGATTCAAACTCAATATTTGCAGTTGAAAATGCTGTTGTGTTTGATTTTGATTCCAAACCAACATACAAACTTTCCCAACCTTCTGTGGACTCTTTTTTGTAATTCGTATATCGTGGTTGTGTTACAGTGCTTCCAGAAAGTTTCTTTTCGTCTGCAAACGGATTAAAACTACGATCTACCTGAATGTTTGGTACTGCGGCTTGTTTGTTTTTATAATTGTATGGTGTATCTAAATTTGAATCACGTTCAAAATCGAGTACAGGTGCAATATTAAACTGCCCTAAACTGTGTTTTACCGTTGCACGTAACATTGCGTAAAGCGAATGTTCATCGTCAAATTTAATTTCTGTTTTTGTGGGATGAATATTAATATCAATCGTTTCCGGATTTACCTCGAGATAGATAAAATAACTCGGTTGCATCTTTTCTTTTAGTAAACCTTCAAACGCAGCAGTAATTGCATGGTGTAAGTACGGACTTTTTATGAATCGGTTGTTGACAAAGAAAAATTGTTCGTTTCTACTTTTCTTTGCAAATTCAGGTTTTCCAACAAATCCGCTAATTTTTACTATGTCTGTATCTTCTTGAATCGGAACTAGTTTTTCATTCGTTTTCCCGCCCAGGATATTTACAATACGTTGTCTTTCGTTGCTGCTTGGGAGATTGAAAAGTTCATTTCCGTTATGATACAATACCAATTTTATATTTGCATGTGCTAAAGCTACACGTTGAAATTCATCAATAATATGGCGTAATTCAACGGCATCAGACTTTAAAAAGTTGCGTCGTGCCGGAATATTATAAAATAGATTTTTTACGGCAATAGAAGTTCCAGTTGGTGTTGCAATTACTTCTTGTGTAACCAACTTACTTCCTTCAATTTTTATGCGTGTTCCTAATTCGGTAGCTTCCTTTTTTGTTTGCAATTCTACATGTGCAATAGCGGCAATAGAAGCAAGTGCTTCTCCGCGGAAACCTTTGGTATGTAAATTAAATAAATCTTCTGCTGCTTGAATTTTAGATGTTGCATGACGTTCAAAGGAAAGTCGCGCGTCAGTTTCGCTCATTCCAAATCCATTGTCAATAACGTGTATAAGTGTTTTTCCAGCTTCCTTAACAATTAGTTTGATTTCGGTTGCTTTTGCATCAATTGCATTTTCAAGTAACTCTTTTACCACAGATGCAGGTCGCTGCACAACTTCTCCTGCTGCAATTTGGTTTGCAACATGATCGGGTAAAAGCCTTATTATGTCTGCCATGTATTATTTTCCTCTAGTAAATATTGATAGGTCAAAGTCAATAAAATATAAGAAAATCAATATAAGTATAGCAATGATAATAATTAAACGTTGAGACACTTCACGATTTCCTCGATTTCTACTGGCTTTTCGTGCTTCTTTCCAATGTCCTCCAAAGTCATTTGTATTCAAACCTTCGCGGTGTTTTACAAATCTTGATTCAATTTCATACACATTTTTAGTCTCTTTACCTTCGTAATAACGAGGTGTATAATTGAATCGTTTGTTCTTTTTTAATTTAAAAACATTTCCTTTTAAAAACATAGGCGTAGAATTATATCAAAGTTACCTAAAAACTAAACAAAAACCATTCCTAAAACTATAAAAAATGTTAAAATGATTGAGAATAGGTGGAAAAAAAAGCTCCCATTATGGAAGCCTTTTTTATAATTATCTGTGTATCGTTTGTGTTCTGTCTGGACCAACCGAAACAATTTTGATTGGAATGTCCAATTCTTTTTCCAAGAAATCAATGTAATCGTTGAGTTCTTTTGGAAATTGTGATGGATCTGACATTTGCGTCAAGTCTTCTTTCCAACCATTGAATTCAGTATAAATTGGCTCAATGTTTTCTGGTTCAATATTGTATGGAAGATGCGAAATAGTTTCGCCTTTATATTTGTAAGCTGTACATACTTTTAAGGTTTTAAACCCAGAAAGTACATCACCTTTCATCATCATTAATTGTGTAACTCCGTTTACTTGTGCAGTATATTTCAACGCAACTAAATCGAGCCATCCACAACGTCTTGGTCGTCCAGTTACGGCGCCAAATTCATGTCCAATTCGAGCCATATCAGAACCGACTTCGTCAAATAACTCTGTTGGAAAAGGACCAGAGCCTACACGTGTTGTGTATGCTTTAAAGATTCCGAAAACATCTTTTATTTTGTTTGGAGCCACTCCTAAACCTGTACAAGCACCAGCGGCAGTTGTTGTAGATGAGGTTACAAACGGATACGTTCCAAAGTCAATATCTAACAAAGAACCTTGTGCACCTTCAGCTAAGATTGTCTTTCCACCTTTTTGTGCTTGGTGTAAATATTCTTCGCTATCAATAAATTGCAATGTCTTTAAAACTTCTACAGCTTCAAAAAACTCAGCTTCCATTTCTTGTAAATCGTACTGAACGTCTACATTGTAGAAATTGATCATCGCTTCATGCTTATTCGTTAAAGCGCGATATTTTTCTTTCCAGTTGTTCAATTCCAAATCACCGACACGAATTCCGTTTCTACCCGTTTTGTCCATATAAGTTGGACCAATACCTTTTAAAGTAGAACCAATCTTTGCTTTTCCTTTCGATGCTTCCGAAGCAGCGTCAAGTAAGCGGTGTGTTGGTAAAATTAAGTGTGCTTTTCTTGAAATGATTAATTTCTTTTGAATGTCGATGTTGAACTGAGCCAAACCATCTAATTCTTTTTTAAACACGACTGGGTCAATCACAACACCATTTCCAATTACATTGGTTGCGGTTTCATGAAAAATTCCAGATGGAATGGTACGCAATACATGTTTGATGCCATCAAACTCTAAAGTATGTCCTGCATTTGGTCCACCTTGAAAACGTGCAATAATATCGTAGTTTGCGGTAAGTACGTCAACAATTTTTCCTTTGCCTTCGTCTCCCCATTGAAGTCCGAGTAGTAAATCTACTGCCATTATATAAAATTAAGTTAGTGTGTTGTTGTGTTTGTTAGCTTTTATCTTTCTTCGTTGCGTAGAAATAGAGTGAGTGATTATGAATGTCAATATCAAAAATTTCCTCAATGGTTTTCTTGATAATTTGAATTCTAGGATCACAAAATTCCATCACTTCACCTGAATCTGTTAGAATAATATGATCGTGCTGTTTATCAAAATATGATTTTTCGTAATGCGCTTGGTTTTGCCCAAACTGATGCTTACGAACCAAATTGCTATCTAGTAATAGCTCTATCGTGTTGTATAACGTAGCTCTACTTACGCGATAATTTTTATTTTTCATTTTGATGTACAACGACTCTATATCAAAGTGTTCTTCACTTTCGTAGATTTCTTGTAGAATCGCAAAGCGTTCAGGAGTTTTTCGATGTCCGTTGTCTTCTAAAAACTTTGTAAAAACGTTTTTTACAATATCCTGATTATTTTCCTCCATGTTTTGTTGCATCTTGGCTGAAGATTAAAAAGCAAATTTACACTTATTTTTGAAACTTAGGTACATATTCGTGTCGGGAATTTTAATAGGAGTGTAAAGTTTGACTAATTTTTAGTCCTCTCATCTTGTTTTGCTTGTTTTTTCATTTTAAAAAATGTACATTTAGTGAGTATGTTTCTGATTATCAGAAATGTGTGTTCTCCTAAAATACATGTAAAACTGTACTGCAATTCGCGTCTTTTATGATGTGAATTGAGGATGTTTATTGTTTTATATGTAATAAAAAATGCCTGCTAGTTTTTAAGGTGCCTTAGTGAAAAGAAGCACTTGTGTATTTTCCTTACTTAGATAGCCACTCCTCATGTGTGAACCAATAGATAACTCAATTATATATTAGTAAACCTAAAAAACCAACCATCACATGAAAAAAAAAGAATTCCACAGCAAACTTCATTTAGGAAAACGTGTTATTTCTAAACTACAACAAAGCCATATTCAAGGAGGAACCGACCCAATAGGAATTGGATATGTAATTATTACGACGGTTAAAATTGCAACACATTTAATAACGCATCCGCGAATTTGTGTCACAGATATTACCAAAGAAACCTGCCCAGAACCAGTAGAAACAACACAGGTAACAACATTTCCACCAACTTGTATGGATGGATGTCATATATAAGCGATCACTATAAATACACTAAAAACCAACAGATATGAAGAAAAAAGATTTCACACAAAAATTACAATTACACAAAAAAGTAATTTCAAATTTAGATGCAGTTTCATTGCATGGAGGAACAGATATTCCTATAACAATTGCAATTAAAACAATTATTGAAACAATTCAAACACGACATGACGCATGTACCATTATTGCTACGTGTCATTGTAGTATGCAGTGTCCGACAACAACGCGAGAGCCAGATAAATGCAATACTGATCAGTGTTAAAAATATAGTAGTTATTAAAAGAAAAGCTGTCCTCACAAACCAAATTGTGAGTGACAGCTTTTGGATTATATATAAAAATATTTGCAATATTTATAGTAGATTATTCGCTAACTTTAACTGCAATTAACGATGATGTATAATCATTGTATGCAATTTGAAATTAAAAAGAAAAGAATTAATTAAAATGCAACCTGAATTAGAATTAACGGAGAGTGAAGAACTAGGTTATTACACGACGTTTGATAAGCTATTCCCTGATTTTGTACCTTACTTTCAAAATTTCAAGAAAGACCAACTGATTGAAATTAACTTTTCCTCTACTGATGAAGATATGCAGCCAAGCGAAGCACAGCTTGCAGCACATGAATTCCTTTTGAAGCATTCTAATCAGATGTTAGAGAATTTGGCGCGCTATTTAAAACAGGACGAAGAATATTTCTTAGAATTTTATGCTGTGTATACAGAAATAAGTTATGAAAGTATAGGTTATAAAGGTAAAAAGTTTACTTCAAGGAATAAATTTGGTTTTCCTATTGTAGATGATATCCATGACTTTATCAATTATTTTGGAATTGGGGCTATAAATATTAGCGATACAGAAGAAGATGGTATATCATGTATAGGATTTTCAGGCAGCTGTACTTGGGATGGAGAACATGGATTTGGGGCAGCTTTTTATAAGTTGAAACTTCTAGATGTTGGTGATTGGCATATTGGAAATTATTTAAATTGGAGTCATGGAAAAGATAGCGAAGATTTGTTAACTAATAAATTCACAATTTTTCATAAGTTAGAAGCATTAGAGGAACGAAATAAACGGATTGCTATATTGAGTGAAAATATTCAAGTAGAAAACCCTGAAGGTTATGATGAAGTCTTTGATTGGTTGGTGGCACACAAAATGATTTATGGTTACAGAAATAGTCCTGTGAATTTAAATGCAAGAGAAAAAGCTGTAGTAATCAACGAAATAAAAAACCTTTCATTTTATGGGAATGAAATTGAAGCTGTTCCTAGTTCTATACATCTTTTAAAAAAAATAACATCCCTTTCATTTTCATTTAATAAGCTAGTAGCTATTCCAGTAGAAATATTTAAGCTTACAACACTCAAGAGTCTTACAATTTCTAACAATCAGCTAGAACGAATTCCGAAGCAGATAGGTGTGCTTGAAAACTTAGAATCTTTAATTTTAAATAGGAACAAATTACAATTTGTAACAGGGAAAATTGAGAGGTTAACTAAACTAAAACATTTAGATGTAAGCTCGAATCATTTGACTGAGTTACCGAAGTCTATTTTGGGGCTAACTAGTCTTGAAAAGCTTTTCGTGCAATACAATTCTTTTACAAATTTCCCTGAAATTGTAATCAACATGAAAAATTTGAAAACATTCAATATTGCAACGAATAAACTGGCAACTATTCCCGAATCTATTGATCAATTTCAATCTCTTGAGCAGCTCGATCTAAGATTTAATGAACTTACAATATTGCCTGACTCAATATTTACCAAAATGCTCAATTTAAAATGGTTGCAAGTGAATGTCAACCAAATTTCTATTGCTGATTTAGAACGTTTTCAACTTCTGGTTTCTTCTGAGATGAAAACAGATTTAGATAGTGCTATCGCAGTAAGAAAAGATGAGCTCAAGAGAAAACAAATACAATTAGAAAACGAGCGGAGACAACAAGAAAAAGAAAAATCAAGTAAACAAGCACAACAAAAAACCTCCACACCTAAAGCTATGCAAAAAGACAATAAAAAATGGTGGGAGTTTTGGCGTAAAAAATAATAGCTTTTAGTTGAAATTATTGTTTTTATAAGTCAATCTAAAAGATATACTAAGCGCGCGTCACCTTTTCAATACCGTTAATTTTCTTCAAATTTGTAATCAAGCGTTTTAAAATGGTATTGTTTTTTACAATTACCATAATACGACCTGTAAAAATGCCATCGTTGGTTTCAAAACTGATGTTTCTAATGTTTACATGCATGTTGTTGGAAATGATTTTCGTTACTTCATTCACCAATCCCATATTATCAATTCCTGTAAATTCAAGCATTGCTGTAAATTCTTCCTGAGAAGAATCAATCCACTTTGCTGTCATGATGCGATAGGCATAATTTGCTTGTAAACTCACAGCATTTGGGCAATCTTTTTTATGCACTTTGATGCCTTCATTCACGGTCACAAAACCAAAAACAGGATCGCCAGGAATTGGATTGCAACAATTTGATAGCTTGTAATTCAGTTTTTCTTCTTCCTTTCCAAATACCAACACATCATAACGATTGGATACTTCTGGCTGATTGATTTCTTCGCTAGGAATTGTTGGTCCTCGTCGAATTTTATTTTTGAAAAATTTGAAAATACTATTGCTTCGTTGCGCAGCAAATTCTTTTAACTTTTGATTGTCAATGGTTCCAATTCCAACACGATAAAATAAGTCTAAACTTGTTTTGAGCTTAAAGTGACTTACCATTTCGTTGATTGATTTCTCGTCGAGCGGTATTTTTAATTGCTTTAATTTTCTTCGTAGAATTTCTTTTCCTTCTTCAGCAACTTCTTTCTTTTCTTCTCGTAAAGACGATTTTATTTTTGAACGCGCTCTAGAAGTTGTTGCATAGTCCAACCAGTTTGCATTTGGTTTGGATTTATCTGAGGTAATAACTTCTACCTGATCACCACTTTTTAATTCGTGACTCAATGGAACTAATTTTCCATTCACTTTAGCACCACGCGTGTGATACCCAACTTGCGTATGAATACTAAAAGCAAAATCTAAAGGTGTTGCGCCTTTTGGTAACGATTTTAAATCGCCCGTAGGTGTAAAAACAAAAATTTCTTTCGCATATAAATTCAGCTTAAACTCTTCTACAAAATCAACGGCATTTGCGGTTTGGTTTTCAAGTGCTTCCTGTAGTTTATTCAACCAAGGTTCAAGTCCTTGTTCTTTTTGTTCACCTTGTTTATATTTAAAATGTGCCGCATATCCTTTTTCTGCAATTTCATGCATGCGATGCGAACGAATTTGTACTTCAACCCAACGACCTCCAGGTCCCATAACTGTAATGTGTAAGGCTTCGTATCCAGTAGATTTTGGAGAAGAAATCCAATCGCGTAAACGCACAGGGTTCGGTCTAAAGTGATCTGTTACAATAGAATATATTTTCCAGGCAAGGAATTTTTCGTTATCTAAATCTTCCGTGTCATAGATAATTCTTATGGCAAATTTATCATACACTTCATCAAAGGTTACACCTTGTTTCATCATTTTTCTACGGATAGAAAAAATCGATTTAAAACGTCCTTTTATTTTGTATTCAAAATCTTCTTTGTCTAATGAATTTTTAATGATGGAAGAAAAATTGTCTATATATTCTTGTTGTTGTTCTTTGCTTTCTTCAATCTTATTTTCAATGTCGTTAAAAACTTCAGATTCGGTATATTTTAACCCTAAATCTTCCAATTCAGTTTTAATATTATACAAACCAATACGATGTGCTAAAGGCGCATAAATATATAAGGTTTCCGAGGCAATTTTAACTTGTTTGTGCGCAGGCATAGAAGCCATTGTTTGCATATTGTGCAATCTATCAGCAATTTTGATAATAATTACACGCACATCATCATTGATGGTCAACAACATTTTACGGAAATTTTCCGCTTGTAACGATACATCTTTATCTTTCTTAAGATGCGAAATCTTCGTCAGTCCATCTACAATTCTTGCAACTGCAACACCGAATTCTTGTTCAATGTCTTCCAATGTATAATCGGTATCTTCAACCACATCATGCAATAGGGCAGAAGCAATAGAAGTGGCATCCATTCCTATTTCGGAAGCTACAATTTTTGCTACAGCAATTGGATGAAAAATATACGCTTCTCCGCTTTTTCTTCGTTGATCTTTATGCGCATCCACAGCTACATCAAATGCTTTACGGATGATTTTTTTATCTTCTGAAGAAAGCTCTTGATAACTTATACGCAACAGTTCTTTGTACTGTTTGGCAATAGCCGCGTTTTCTTTTTCTATCTCAATTTCGGTCATATAAATTAAAATTAAGCTAAAGAAATGTAACAAGCAAGGTATGTTTTATGAATTTAGAAAAGAAAGTAAATTTCCTGCAATGTATTGGTTTCCCATACATTTTTTATGTGTTAACTCTGTATTGATTATCAGCAAGTTACGTAACTTGAAACATAAATTATAAATAATTACTACCATGAAAACTATTTTAAAAATTAAAGAAATTCAAGTTTTAAGTAAAAACGAACAACGTAACATTTTGGGCGGTGGATTTGGGCCGTGTTCACAAACCTCAGATTGTGGACCAGCCAATTGTTGGGCTTGTGCAGTATTCAATAATGGTAATGGTTGGTGTTTGCTTTTTAATGGATGTAATTATTAATCCTATTTAAAACCCCGTTGTCGTTTGGCTTCAAACAATATAATTGCAGCAGCGACTGATACATTCATGGAATCAATTTTTCCTTGCATCGGAATGATGATGTTTTGAGTGGAATTATCTAACCATTCATCACTCAAACCTGTGGCTTCCGTTCCTACTACAATGGCGCTTGCTTTTTGAAAGTCTTGTGCATGATAGTTTTCAGAAGCAGTCAACGCCGCACAATAGATTTCGATTTCTTCTTTTTTAAGAAATGAAATAATTTCGGCTGTGCTTCCTGTGGCAATTTGAGTCGTAAAAACACAACCAACACTAGAGCGTACAATATTTGGGTTGTACATATCTGTTTTCGGATTTGCAATCAAAACAGCATCAATATTTGCAGCGTCGGCAGTACGAAGTAAGGCGCCAATGTTTCCTGGTTTTTCAGGAGCTTCTGCCACTAAAATCAATGGTTTTTTGTTATGAAAAGAAATGTTTTCAAGTGAATGTTCTTTCGTTTTCATAATTGCCAATACACCTTCTGTACTTGTGCGATAGGCTATTTTTTGATAGACTTCTTTAGAAATCTCAATACATTCTGGCGTATTTGTAGTATTTCTTAGTAATGTTTCTACACTTTCGCGAGAACAAATCTCAGGATAGAAAAATAAGGTGTCAATAGTGTAGTTTCCATTCAGCGCAAGCGTTAATTCGCGAAAACCTTCTAATACAAACTTTCCTTCTTTTCTGCGACTTCGCGATTTTTCTTGAAGTTGCAGTATGTGTTTTATCGTAGAATTTTGTGTGCTAGAAATCTGTTTGTACATGCTGCAAATATAGGAAAGAGATTGTTTTGATGAAACACAATAATGTAACTAGAATTATTTGTATGGAAGTAATGGTTTTAATTTCTTAAAAAAAGATTTGATAGTAAATTGTTTTTCATGTAGTTTTAAAGACATCAATTTGTTAAAATGATTAAAAAAGTAATATTAAGCTTTGCATTGTTACTATTTATGAATTCTTGTTCGGATAGTATTCAAGAGTCTGAATTTAGAAATACAAAGTATGTTTTTTATCAAGAAGATGGAAAAACAGGGTATTGGCAAAAAATAAGTAAAAACTCTGATTTTAAGTATAAAAAAGGGCAACTCACATATTTTTATCCAAATGGAAATACGTTTGCAGAAATTGAAATTATTGATTCTTTCCCAAATAGAATTATAAAATTTCACAACAAAGAAGGGAAATTGACAAAAACAGAATGGCGGGAACAAGATTCAATTATAAAAACACACCTTGAAAACGGATATTATAAATATAACTATTCTAGTAAAGGTCCAGTTTTTAGTGAAGGTTTGGTGGAAAATCATTTAGAACAAGGTGTTTGGAAAAAGTATAGAAATGAAGATGGAACTTTAAGGCAGATCATAGAAATGAAAGATGGTCTTGAACATGGGAAAAGAGAAAACTATTGGCCTAATGGTAAACAAAAAGATGTGTCATATTGGAAAAAAGGAAAACAAATAGGGGAAGGAATAATATACTATGAAAATGGAAATATTGAAATAAGAAATTTTATAGAAAATGGAGAAGTTCATGGTTTAATGGAAGAATTTCATTTAGATGGCACATTAAGATTTAGAGGTAATTATTGGTATGGAATTCTTAAAGATACAGCCAAAACATATTATGAAAACGGAGTTTTGAAAAATCTAAAAATAAGGTCGTTAGATACTGTTACAAAAGTTACGATAGGAAAAGAGTATAGATATTTTTCCGATGGAAAATTAAAAGCGAAAAGCGATACTAAAAATAGTTTGCCAGATGGAATAAAAATATCGTATTATGAAAATGGGAAAATGAAAGATTGGGCAGAGGTTGCTATGAATGAACTAAATGGGAAAGTTATCATTTATTATGAAAATGGAGCAAAACAAATAGAAGGAAAAGCCAAAGGAATGACTCCATTAGAAAATATTAAGTATTTTAATGAAAAAGGAAGGCTCATAAAAACAATGGTGGTGGAAAATGGTGAAATTATAGATTCAATCATGCATTAAACTCTCTAAAATAAAAATAAATTATACATTGAAACTATGAAGAACACAATTAAAACCTTAGTACTACTATTATTTGTAACAACAACGATGACAGCTCAGGAATTAAAAATTCCTAACGATGTTAAATTTGAAAAAGCGGAAGATTATACAACCTACGAACCACATGTTTTGGAAAGTATTGATTGGTTGCAACGCACGCCTGCATCTGAACAACCCGCAAAACGAGAAAAACTAAATGCCTTTTTGTTAAAGTGGATAACAGGAAGTCCGACAGTGTCAATAGAACTCGTTTCAGGAATTGTACCTTTAGAATGTGGCGATTGTTTGATGACTTTTATGTACGGTTGGACAAAATATAGTTTGGAAAATAACTATGCTAAAGATAAGATAGACTGTGCAGTAGCAGGGGTAGAACATACTATTGAATTCTACAAAAAGAACAAAGCGGCACTTGGAAAGCAACCAGATATAGAAAAACTAATTAGACGCAAAAAGAAAGGAAAGCTCAGAAAGTATATTAAGTCAAAATTCTAGAACTGTAATGTTTTAAGTAAATCATTCTATTTTTTAAGAACTGTAAAGATAAACAATGCTTACTTTTTTAGTATCATGCTAATGAAAATACGATTTCTACTATTGATTATGTTAATCAGCTATGTTAGTTGCACATCCGACGACAAAGAAGAAGTTTTGCCTAGAGCATATACTATTTTGTCTTTAGGAGATAGTTATACAATAGGGCAGAGTGTATGTGAGACTTGTCATTTTCCAGCACAGTTAAAAGATAGTCTTGTAGCTAAATTTCCTGCGGCAGATAGTTTTAGTCTAGAATTGATTGCTCAAACGGGTTGGACTACTACCAATCTTTTAAATGCTGTAGAAGGCGAAAATTTGACAAATACCTATGATTTGGTAACATTGTTAATTGGTGTTAACAATCAGTTTCAAAGTAAGCCCTTTTCATTATATGAAGAAGAGTTTCCTGTATTAGTGGCAAAAGCGGTTGAGTTGGCTAAAGGTGATATTAATAATGTTGTTGTAGTTTCAATTCCTGACTATGCATATACTCCTTTTGGACAAGATTATGGATATTCACCTGAAACGTCTCAAGAAATAGATCAATACAACAACTTTGCAAGTAATTATTGCAATCAAAATGGAATTACCTTTGTGAATATAACTGATATTACACGCCAAGGATTGATAAATACAAATTTAGTAAGTCAAGATCAATTACATCCTTCTGAATTGGCATACTCATTATTTGTAGAACGATTATTGCCATTTGCTGTAGAAAAAATACAATGATCTAAAACTTTTTATAAATTCTGTAATGATTCTATAAAAGCTTCGACTCAAGACAAAATAAAACAAACTGACGAAATGAAAAAAATTACGTTAGCACTGTTAGGTTTGATCTTAATAGTAGCTTGTAACAACACTCAGAAAAAAGAAATGTCTTCTGAAAAGGCAGCCGCAAAAGAAACAAAAGTTGTCAAAAAAACATATCCTGATAAATTACAGAAAGTATTTGATGCGCATGGTGGAATTGATAAATGGAATGAAGCGCAGACCTTAGTGTATGAAATGGTAAAACCAAATAATACCGAAAAGCATATTACCGATTTGCCATCACGAAAAACACGCCTAGAAGGAAAAGGTTTTACTATTGGTTATGATGGAAAAGATGTTTGGTTGTCACAAAAAGATTCAACAGCTTTTAGAAGCAATGCTCGTTTTTACCATAATTTATATTTTTATTTCTATGCAATGCCTTTTGTTTTAGGTGATGATGGAATTACATATACGAAAGCAAAAAGTATAGAATATGATGGCGTTATGTATCCAGGGTATAAAATTTCGTATGGTGATAATGTAGGTGACTCTCCAGAGGACAATTATTTTATTTACTATAATCCAGAAACATATAAAATGGAATGGCTAGGATATACGGTGACATATTTTAATGGAAAACCTAGTAATAAGATAAGTTATATTCGTTACGGAGATTGGCAAAAAGTGAATGGAGTTGTACTTCCAAAAGTAATAACTTGGCACAAAACAGCTGAAAATGGAAAAATAGCTGAAGCACGCAATTCGGTATCATTTACAAATGTAAGTTTGACAAATGAAATGATGAAAAATGAAATGTATGAACGTCCAGAAGATGGCGTTGTAGTTCCAAAAAAATAAGTATGATATAATTGAAAAAGAAAAAATACTAAAAAACCTCTTCGTTATGAAGAGGTTTTTTTATGTTATGGGAGTATTCGTTTTTTTAAAAAGTTCCTCTATATGCTTCGTTTAAATGTAATTGATTAATATCAAATCCATTAAACATAATGCTATTTAAATTGTTGCGTAATTGAAAACGTTTGGCTGAGATATTCGGTAAAATAGAATGTTCAGAGGTTATATTTCGAAATACAGCAGAAATACTATGTTCGTCTAAAAAACCTCTGCGAATGCCTTTTTGGACATATTCACCAATGTTTGATAAATTTGGTAAACGATCGCGTACTTCAGAATATTCAGCAGCAATATCATTTGATAATTCCGAGAATGTTGGCAATTGAAATTCTTCAATCGTAGCATTTTCTTCTACCACTTTTAAATCTTGATTCTCTTGCGCTGAAACTTGAAATACTGCAAGTAATATAATTCCTAAAGCAAGTTTTTGTATCGTTTTCATAACAATTTTTTTTAAGTTATATGCATCAAATTTTATTCCAAAGTTACTATTTTCCGTTGTATTTTTTCATGTAACGTTTCCACAGTTTTGTTTGGTGTGTTTCCAAGCTTAATTCACGCCCTTCAATAAAAGCATGTGTTAAGATATTTCCACGCATGTCTAAGGCATCACCTTCACTAATAAATAGTGTTGCATCTTTTCCAGTTTCTAAGGTGCCTAAACGTGCATCAATTCCTAAAATCTTTGCGGTGTTAGAGGTAATTAACTGTAACGCTTTTTCTTTGTCTAAACCATGTGCAGCTACAGTTCCTGCTAAGAATGGTAAGTTACGCGTATTCATACGTTCCATTTGTCCACTATTTTCGAGTCCTACCAAAACACCGGCATCCGATAAGATTTTGGCTTTTTTGTATGACATATCATAATCTTCATCGTCCATTTCTGGAACAGAATGCGTTCTGTGTAACAATACAGGTACTTTATTTTGACGCAAAATAGTTGCAATTTTATGTGCTTGGTATCCACCAACAATAACAATCTGCACATTATTTTTCTTTCCAAACTCAATTGCATCTAAGATTCCTTTTTCAGTATCTACATGCACAAACAATTTTTGCGTTCCATTGGTAAGTCCAGCCATAGCTTCATAAGGCAAGTTTTTTGGACTTCTCGATCCGTTTAAATATCCTTGAGCATCATTGAATACATTTTGAATTTCTTCTACTTGCTTCGGATAGTTCTTATTTGGACGCATACCTCTTGGTTCACCAAGCCACCAACGACCAAAAGTGAAATTGTTTGGCCAGTTCATATGAATTCCATCATCTGCTTTTACAGCAGCATCTTCCCAGTTCCAAGCATCTAATTGTACTACAGATGAAGTTCCTGAAACACGTCCGCCACGAGGCGTAATTTGTGCCACTAAAATTCCATTTGGCCTGCAACTTTCCACAACTTTCGATTCTGTATTATACGCTATCAAACTACGTACATGCGGGTTGAAACTACCAGTTTCATTTTGATCACGTGTTGCTCTTACAGCATCTACTTCTACCAAACCAAGTGTAGAGTTTGGTGCAATAAATCCAGGATATACGTGTTTTCCTTTTGCATCAATTACTTTTCCACTAGTTGCTGTCGTTCCAGCTGCTCCAATTCGAGTTATCTTTCCATTTTCAAATACAATAACTGCATTTTCAATGACTTGTCCGTTTCCAATATGTGCTGTTGCACCAACAATAGAAATTGCTTGCGACTGTTTTGACGCAGGTGTTTGTTGTGCATAACTGAACGTGCTAAATAAAACAGTTACGCATAGTGTGTATATGTAAATATATTTTTTCATGTCAGTTATCGTTTAAAATTCAACAGTATCACAGTGATGATGTTTTTTCTCTTTCTTTTTAGCAGGTTGCGTTTTCATGCCTTTGTTTTTCTCTAAAAGCATCATGTTCATCAACTCGTTACGTTGGCTTTGAATATCTCTTCGCAATTGTTGATCGCGCTCTAAATCAAAATAAACCGTTCCTTCAATCATTGTTGTTTGCGCTTTCGCGTAAATTGACATTGGGTGATCTGTCCATAAAACCAAATCAGCTTGTTTTCCAGTTTTTACACTTCCAACTTTATCGTCAATATGCAATAATTTAGCAGGATTCAGTGTCACAAACTTCCAAGCATCTTCTTCAGAAACACCACCGTATTTTACGGCTTTTGCAGCTTCTTGATTCAATCTACGAGACATTTCGCCATCATCAGAATTAAAAGCAACAACAACGCCTTGACTATGCATGATAGCTCCGTTGTACGGAATTGCGTCATTTACTTCATACTTGTAAGCCCACCAATCAGAGAATGTAGAACCTCCAACACCATGTGCTTTCATTTTGTCCGCCACTTTGTAACCTTCTAATATATGTGTAAATGTATTGATGTTGAAACCGAATTTATCAGCCACTTTCATCAACATATTGATTTCACTTTGTACATACGAGTGACAAGACACGAAACGTTTTTTATTCAAAATTTCAACAATCGTTTCCATCTCAATGTCATAACGATAGTTTCCTGTTTTCTTCTTTGCTTCATATTCTTTAGCACGTTGAAAATAATCAGTGAACACTTGTTCAACTCCCATACGTGTTTGCGGGAAACGAGTTGTTTCTGTATCTCCCCAATTACTTTGCTTTACATTTTCACCCAAAGCAAATTTGATAAATCCGTCAGCGTCTTTAAATAACATATCATCTGCAGATCGTCCCCATCTTAAACTCAAAATAGCAGAGCGTCCACCAATTGGATTTGCCGAACCGTGTAATAACTGAATCGTTGTAACTCCACCAGCTAAATTTCTGTAAATATCTACATCTTCAGGATTTACAACATCTGCCATATTTACTTCTGCTGTAGAATTATGTCCAGCTTCATTAATGGCAAATGCACCAATATGTGAATGTTCGTCAATAACTCCAGAAGTTAAATGTTTTCCTGTCGCATCAATAACTCTTGCACCACGAGCGTTGAGTTTTTTTCCAATACGAGCAATTTTTCCATCTTTTACTAAAACGTCTGTATTTTCAAGAATTCCATCTTTCTCATTTGTCCAAACCGTAGCATTTTTAAATAGAATAGTTTCTTGTTGCGGTAAAGTTGTTGAACCGTATGCACCATTCGGGTAGGAGATTGGTAGCATTTTTGGAGCTTCCATTTTGGAATCTTTTTTAGTTCCTTTTTTCTCATCTGCTTTTTTCACTTCTTTTTGTGTAGCACTGAATGATGATTCAGAACCATTTGCTAAAAGTGCTTTTCCAGAAAAGTAAGTTGCATTTCTAACAGGCGATGTTAAACGAATAAATTCCGTTTTAGAAGTATCTGCTGTTGTAAATTGTAATTGCAACCAATCGTTTTTAAAAGAAATCTTTGAACCTAACTTGAGTGAATCTTTCTTTACAGTAGCTTTTAACTTTTCAGCAGAAGCTCCAGCAATTGTTACATCATACATGTTTCCTGCAACATTGAATGTGTATTTTCCGCGAATGTCTTTGTGTGCTTTGTCCTTAAATACATTCTGATTTCCTTGAACCCAGTTTTCATAGATTACTGTTTTCTTATCAAAAATATCACCAGAAGTGATTAAGAAGTTTGCCTGACGTCCGTTTTGTAGTGTTCCAATTTTATCTTCTTGCTTTAAAATACGAGCAGGAATTGTGGTTAACGCTTCCAAAGCTTTGGTTTTGTCTAAACCATATTTAATGGCCTTCATGATGTTTGACTTAAACTCACTTCCCGATTTAACATCATGCATGGTAAAACTAAACGTAATTCCTTTGTCTGCTAATGCTTTAGGGTTTGAAGGTGCTTGGTTCCAATGTTTCATTGCTTCCAATTCTACAACACCAGCTGCATACGGATCAGATACATCATAGGCTTTTGGAAAGTTGATAGGAATGATAAAAGTAGCATTTGTAGCTTTCATTGCATTGATGTTCTCATATTCAGTTCCATCGCCAATCAGTACATATTGAATTCCGAATTCGTCACCAATAGCATCCGTTTTGATACTGTTGTGCTTGTTTCCAGAATGGAAGATTTGTACTAAGTTTTTATTTGCTATTAAAGCTTCTAAAGCTAAATCGGTACGTTTTGCATTTCCTTTCGCATACCAATCAGCATCATGATACATTTGACGAATCAATGCCATACCTCCCATTAGTGAAGTTGGATATGTTTGTCGTGAAGCATTACTTTTTTGATACGATAAATATTGTGCAGAACGATTGTCTAAGATACGTGTACTATTATCTGCTTTTGAGTTTAGTGCCACTAACATTCCGTTTCCGCGTACAATTCCATCTTGTAAATGTGTGTTTACGGTTCCGAAACCAGCTTTTAATAAACTCGTTGCTTTTTTAGTGTCGAACGAAAATTTATCGATTGGGTTGGTATCAGGACGAATATGATCGTTCCAATAATAACCTTCCCGTGCGGCATCGTATTGTGGATTGCGTCTTCCGCCAAAATTTCTTTTAGGTTTTTGCAATCCGAAGTCAGAATACGGATCTACAAACGATGGATACACACTTTTACCTGTCAAGTCTACTACTGTAGCACTTTTGGGAATTGAAATATTTGTTCCAGTTTGAACTACTTTACCATCTTGTATGATGAGTGTTCCATTTTCGATCACTTGCGTGGGTGTGATGTAAATTTTTGCATTGGTGAATGCTGTTATGGTGTGACTTTCTGTTTTTACGCCATCATTTTTAGGAAAGTATTCCTGCGCTACGGCAGAAAGGCTACAGAAAAGCAGTAACAGCAGCAAATAGGATTTTTTCATTGCTTTACTTTAAATTGGTTTGATTGATTAGTTAAAAACTTAAAGATAATACTAGTATATACTTTGTATACTGTATTAAGAGTTTTTTAACGTTTTAAAACGAGATTTGTACGGCTTTCCCGTATTTATTTGAAGCTACTTGTCGTGTTTATTACTTGTAAACGGGAATTGCGGTGTTTTGAATCCACTTTTGGACAAGTTTTCGGTTGGTCGTGATTTCTGCAAAAACGTAAATATCACTTTGAAAACAGGGAGAAGTTGCCGCTTTTTCAATCACTACTTTATCGTCGCAATAGCTTGAATGTAAAAAATAAAGTTCTTTGTTTTTAATGAGCACATATCCTACATGATTGCTCAATCCTACAAAATAAAGTCCATCTGTGTAAACGTTGTTAAGTTTTGTTTTGAGTTGACTTTGAGAAATATTTCGGTAGGTTTTTAATTCACTTTTCGGTTGAAGCGTTATTGCTTCGTTTGTTCCGCCTTGTTGTGCCATTTTATAACGATTGAGTCTAAAACCTAGATGTTTTAAGGTTGTTGATACAAAGTAACCACAGGCAATTTCACCATCATTTGGAATGTCTGTATGCCCGTTAAAATCCCAAGGTGTTCCGTACCAATGCGGTACAATTTCACTGAGAAGTTTAGTGTACAAGTAGCTTGAAGCTGAGTCAATGGCTTTTTGCTTGTTTTGTTGCAACAGTCTTGCGAAATAGGCACGATCTGTCGTGATGGATTGTTTGATGCTATTATAGTTTCCTTTAGGTTTAAAATTAATACCCAATGCTGTAGAGTCAAGTAGATTTTCAACAACCGCTTTTGTTGCTTTTAGCTCCTTTGTAGATTCCTTTTTTTGCATCTCATTTGTTGATGCCACCTTTTTTGAGGTATCTGTACAGGAAACACTAATGCATAGAAATGTTAAGAGTAAAATTTTCTTCATCGTACTAAAATTAACGCTTTTCTTTATGTTTTCGTGTATTAGGTTAAGAAATTACTAATCAAACTTAAATAAAAGTTTACCGAGTTTACAATTTAGATTTGTAAATGTAACAAGAGATTAATCTTTAGGTAAACTTATAAGTTCATGCTACAGATAGTTTTGTGACAACAACTAATCACCACAAAATTATAATGAAGAAAATAGTACTTTCCCTATTCTTTATCTGTTTTACAACATTACTGTTTGCACAGGGTAAAGGAATCCTAACTGGACGAATTTTAGACGATAACAACTTGCCATTACCTGGAGCTACAGTTTTAATAGAAGGCTTGAAAACAGGAACGACTTCAAACTTTGATGGAAATTTTATCATGGTAAATCTTCCGGAAGGAACACACGATTTAACTGTAAGTTATATTGGATTTGAAACACAAAATGTTTCTGTAGAAATCAAATCAGGGATAACAACAAAAGTAAAAGTTGTAATGAAAGTAAAGACCAATAGTTTAAACCAAGTATTAATCTACGGAAGTTTGGCTAGAGGGCAAGCAAAAGCATTAAATCAACAAAAGACAAATGATAATATTACGAATGTAGTATCTGCAGATCAAGTTGGTAAATTTCCAGATGCAAACACAGGAGATGCTTTAAAACGTATTCCTGGAATTGCTGTGCAAAATGATCAAGGAGAAGCAAGAGATATCATTATTCGTGGGTTGGCTCCACAATTAAACTCTGTGACTTTAAATGGAGACAGAATTCCATCTGCAGAAGGAGACAATCGTAGAGTTCAATTGGATTTAATTCCTTCTGATATGATTCAAACGATTCAAGTGAATAAAGCGGTTACACCAGATATGGAAGCCGATGCCATTGGAGGTTCTGTAAACTTAGTAACTCGTTCTGCGCCATCAAAATTAAGAGTTTCATTAACTGGAGCATTTGGTAGAAATCCTGTTCGCGAAAGTTCACTATATAACTTTTCAGCTGTAGCTGCACAACGTTTTTTTAATGATAAACTTGGAGCAGTAGTAAGTGCTTCATACAATTCAAATGACTATGGTTCTGATAATGTTGAATTCGAATGGGATTCACCAACATTTATTAAAGAACACGATATTAGAAGATATGATGTAAAGCGTATTCGTCGTAGTGTAGCATTGAATTTAGATTGGAAATTAGATCCAAACAATGTGATCGAATTCAAATCAATTTTAAACCATAGAGACGATTTAGAAAATAGATACAGATTGCGTTATAAGTTTGATGATAATGATACTGACGATACAAGTGATGATGAGTATAAAATTACACGCCAGACTAAAGGTGGAATTGATAATGATACAAATGAAAAAAGACGATTAGAGCGTCAAAAAATGTACAGAGTTGGACTGAATGGATCTCACATTTTATTCAAAAAAGTTCAGTTTGACTGGAATGTTGGATTTTCAAAAGCTAGTGAAGATCGTCCAAATGAACGTTATGTTACCTATGAATCAAAGCAAGATGCATCAACAATTACACAGCAATTTGTAAACACTAGAATGCCTTTCTTTAATTCTGCCAATAGAACAGATAATGATGCTTCTTTATTTGAATTAGACGAAATTTCAGATGAAAGAAGATATACAGAAGAAGAACAATTCAGTTCTAGATTAGATATTACGATTCCTATCAATACTGCTGGATCATATCAGAATTCAATCAAAGCTGGTTACAAATACCAAGACAAAGATAAATTACGAGACAATACATTCTCAGAATATGATACAGGAGATTTTTCTGCTTTTGAATTTTTAAATAATGCACAAACTACCGATCAAACGATTGACGGATATTTAGCAGGTGATCAGTACCAATTAGGAAACTTTGCTACAAATTCATTCTTAGGAAACTTACCATTGGTAAATGGAGAATTGGTATTGGATGAGTTTGTTCCAGAAAACTATAATGCTAACGAAAAAATTAGTGGTGCTTATGTGATGTTAAAACAACAATTAGGAGATAAGTTCTCACTTATTGCTGGTGTACGTATGGAGCATACAAAAATTGATTATACAGGTTTTCAAATTGATGTAGAATCTGCGTCATCTTTAGCAGATGTAACAACAACAAATGCTTCAAAAAAATATACAAATGTATTGCCAAACGTTCAATTGCGTTACGAAGCAACTAAAAATACAATCTTACGCTTTGCATATACAAACACGTTAGCAAGACCAAATTATTATGATATTGTTCCTTACAGAAACATTAATAGTGATGATGTAGAAGCTGAATTAGGAAATCCTGAATTGGAAGCCGCAACGTCTTTGAACTTTGATTTTATGGCAGAGCATTATTTTGATAATGTTGGAATTATTTCGGGAGGATTTTTCTATAAAGACATCGATAATTTTATTTATGCTTTGACAAATGATCAAACATTAACAGTAAATGGAACTACTGAAATATATGATGTAACGCAACCTTTTAATGGTGGATCTGCGAAAGTGTATGGATTTGAATTGGCTTTTCAACGCAAACTAGATTTCTTACCAAGCTTCTTGAAAAACTTAACATTCTACGGAAACTATACGTATACAAACTCTGAAACTGATGGTGTTGTAGGTCGTGAAGATGGTTTAGAATTGGCTGGTGCTGTACCAAATACGTTAAACGGTTCGTTAGCGTATGAAACTAAGAAGCTTTCTGTAAGATTGTCTTTAAACTATGCCGATGATTATATTGATGAATACGGAGACGATATATTTGAAGATAGATATTACGATTCACAATTATTCTTAGATTTCAATGCTTCGTATGCTATTACGAAAAACTTACGAATCTTTGGAGAAATGAAAAATATTACGAATCAAGAATTACGTTACTATCAAGGAGTAAAAGAGCGTACAATGCAAGCTGAGTTCTACGATATTAACTGGAATTTAGGATTGAAATATAACTTTTAAAAGAGATAGATGAACAAATTCATAAAATTTTTTTTAGTAATTCTTGCTTTCACTGCTTGTAAAAAAGTAGAAGAGAAGAAAGATGTGAAAGAAGTAGTTACTCAGAAAAAAACGCAAGAAAATACCATAAAACCTGTGTATGCAACAATGGAAACTGCGCAGGTTTCTTCAACTGATGATGCAGCAGATGATTCCTGTATTTGGATTCATCCAACTAATGTGATGGAGTCAAAAATTATTGGAACCAATAAGCAGGAAGGATTGGTTGTTTATGATTTATCAGGGAAACAAATTTTTCAATATCCAGTTGGTCGTGTAAACAATGTAGACATCCGAGAAGGTTTTGTGTTACAAAAAGATACGGTTGCTATTGTAACGGCTTCTAACAGAACTTCAAATACGATTACGGTGCATAAGGTAAATCCTTTAGATGGTTCGCTAGAAGATGTCGCTTTAAAACCTTTGCAAAGTAAACTAGCTGAAATTTATGGTTTGGGTATGTATAAAAGTGCTAAAACAGATAAGATGTATGTTATTGCCAATGGAAAAGATGGGAATGTTGAGCAATGGGAATTGTTTGAAACAGCAGGAAAAGTAGCTGGAAAAATCGTAAGAACTTTTGCGGTTGGAAATCAAACAGAAGGTATTGTTGCTGATGATTATCATGGAAACTTATACATAGGAGAAGAAGAAAAAGCATTATGGAAGTATGATGCAGAACCCGATGCATCAACTGTAAGAAAAGCAATTGCAACGGTTGGCGATACCAATATGAAAGCCGATTTTGAAGGTGTAACCTTGTATGACAAAGGAGAAGGCATAGGATATATTATTTTATCTTCACAAGGAAACAATAGTTATGCAGTTTTTGATAGAATCACGAATGCATATATTGGAAGCTTTAACATTGCAGATGGTGCTGAAATTGATGGAACCTATGATACTGATGGAATTGATGTAACGAGTGTTGCTTTTACAAAATACCCAAAAGGATTCTTTATTGCACAAGATGGTGCGAATACCAAAGGAAAAGATTCGTTGAATCAAAACTTTAAACTAGTCGATTGGAAAAGTATTGAAACTGCTTTAGAGTTGAATAAACAATAGAAACGCTTTTGAATTTGTATATACTAGATATGTTATAAAATTCATTTAATTGTGTGTTGAAAATGACATTATTACTTAATAATGTCATTTTTTTTATCATAATTCACCAACAAGGAAACCACGTAACTATAACTTTGAATTCCTTTCGATTGATTGTTCGCTTTTAAGAACTGATCGAAGGTAAACTTAAATATAGGTTTCAACGGGTTTTTATGTGAATCCCAAAATGCACGAACTTCGTCATAATTTTTCTGAATTCCAGGGTTTACAGTAGCTTTTAAGCGTTCGTATTCGGCTTTGTCTCTGTTATGAACTTCTTTTAAACAATGCCACGTCATAAAATTGTACGCGCCGTATTGAAAGTAAATATCGTCATTGTATAGCGCCGTCATACATCCAATAAAATTGGCTTCGTTTTCAGCCGAGTATCCAATTTGATGCGCTTTTTCATGACTCGCAGTTACGGCAAATTTGTACACAGGAATTTTATAATTAATTTGAGCTTCATTGGTAAACGGATTTATGTAACCGCTAAATCCCATAATGGTTAAAAAACCACTATAAATAGACGTTTTTAGACTCTGATTAGTGAATACAAACCTTGGTTGTTTTGCGCTAAAATTTTCATAACCATTCATGGTTTTCTCAAAAATCTCGCTGGTAGTATATGGAACATCTACTTTTACAGTATCGTTTTGTGTAATTTGAAATTGAGTAGCATTTGCTTTCGCGATGACTCTTTCGGTGAAATTTACGAGTTGTTCTGTTGTGTATTTTCGGTCTAATTCGAGCGATTTATACAGAGGCAATCGATAATAATTCATTCCCCATAAAAGGTGAAACGCAAAGTATACAATAGTAATTGTAATGTAGATATCCATTAGTATTCGTTTGTATTGTGTGCGAACCAAACGAAAGTTTTTATAAATGTATCTTATAATTAGAATGCCAGCAATTGTATAAAATATATCGCCTATTGAAAACGGAATCCACCCGAAGACAATTCTAAAAAGTTTTGAAATATACGGATACAATCCGTTGCTATAATAAGTTTCAATAAACTCAGGGTAATTACCAAGTATCTTAATAAGAATAAATTGTAGGGGAAAAGATAAGGCAATTATAATTTTTGTTCTCTTTGTCATAAGCAATACATTTGAACACTATTCGGGACAATGATATGTAGCTAATGTAAAAAAACTAAATCACTATTGCTACGTTGATGTGATATTTTTGTCATAATACAATCAATTTTACAAGGTATTTTATAAAAAACAATCAATTTTGCAGTCAAACATTTACCTTTGCAAACAATTATTCAATCCATAAAAAAAATAGAATGAGTCAAGAAATAAGAACTTTAGAGCCAAATGCACTTTGGAATAAATTTGCTGATTTAAACGCGGTCCCAAGACCCTCAAAAAAGGAAGAACGCGTTATTGCTTTTATGAAGAAGTTTGGAGAAGATTTAGGTTTAGAAACTTTTGTTGATGAAGTAGGGAATGTGATCGTTAAGAAACCAGCTACGGCAGGAATGGAAGATCGTAAGGCTATTGTGATGCAATCGCATTTAGATATGGTACACCAAAAGAATTCTGACACCGTATTTGACTTTGATACACAAGGAATTGAAATGGTTATTGATGGTGACTGGGTAAAAGCTAAAGGAACAACTTTAGGAGCCGATAATGGACTTGGAGTTGCTACGATTATGGCAATTTTGGAAAGTAACGAAATTGCACATCCAGCTATTGAAGCATTGTTTACCATTGATGAAGAAACTGGAATGACGGGCGCAATGGGATTGAAAGGCGGATTGCTTGAAGGAGAAATTTTATTGAATCTTGATACAGAAGAAGATGATGAAATCGGAATTGGTTGTGCAGGTGGAATTGATGTAACAGCAACGCGTTCATATGTAGTAGAAGAAACACCAGAAAATGTAGCTGCTTATACAATCAAAATTAGCGGATTGCAAGGTGGACACAGCGGAATGGATATTCATAAAGGTTTCGGAAATGCGAATGTATTAATGAATCGTTTGTTGTTTGATGGTTTTGAAAACTTCGGATTGCGAATTGCAGAAATTGATGGAGGAAGTTTACGAAATGCTATTCCAAGAGAAAGTGTAGCTACAATTGTTGTTGATACAGTACACCAAGAAGCGTTTGAATTTGAAATGCAAGCACAAATCAATACAATCAAAAAAGAATTTGCAAGCATAGAAGTCGATTTAGAAATTGAGTGTACTGCTACAGAGACACCAGCAGGAGTTGTTGAATTAGGTGTGCAAGAAGGTGTAACACGTTCTTTGTATGCAGCGCACAACGGTGTGTTTCGTATGAGTCCAGATATTGAAGATTTGGTAGAAACTTCAAACAATGTTGCACGTGTGATTGTAAAAGACGGTGAAGTTAAAATTGGTTGTTTAACACGTTCTTCTGTAGAAAGTGGAAAAATGGATTTGGCTACAAAACTAAGAGCTGCTTTTGAACTTTCAGGTTGCGAGGTAGAGTTTTCAGGTTCGTATCCAGGTTGGGCACCAAATATGGATGCTTCTATTTTACCTGTAATGGTAAATTTATATAAAAAATTAAACAATAATGAAGAGCCGCATGTAGCAGCTTGTCATGCAGGATTGGAATGTGGAATTTTAGGAACAAATTATCCAGATATGGAAATGATTAGTTTTGGACCAAATATTCGTGGAGCGCATTCACCAGACGAGCGTGCAAGTATATCTTCAGCTCAAAAATATTGGAAATATGTATTAGAGATTCTAAAGAATATTCCAAAGAAATAATACAATTATACATGTTGTAAAATTGAAAAGCTCCTAATTGTAGGAGCTTTTTTTGTTTGAGAGCTTATTCTTTAAAAGAGGCTCTGCAAATAGCATATATACTTCTGTTTAGCAGGTAATATATGTGTATGTAGTTGTTTGTGTATGTGTTGTTGGACAAGGTCCGCAGCCAGAAGGTAAAGTTGGTAAAGGGTCACATGCAATTAATACAGATTTACAGTTTATCTGAAATGTTATGCATACGTAGTTAAGTGATGCAATTGGAAAGTTAGTAGTGTTAATTCCTCCTTGTATTTTCTTTTCTGAAAGTGTGGCTATTTTTTGCTTGCGGAGTTGTAAAGAGAATTTTTGTTTTTTCATGATATCGTGGTTTTTGGTTATGCCCAAATATCTTGATAAACTGCTCTGTAGGAAAGAGTCGAAATACGTAATTGGTACCGTGTTTTTCCTGAAAATAGGTGCGGTTATACACTACTAAAATAACACAGACTACTTTATAAGAGAAGTAGTCTGTGTTGTTTGATTAACAATTATGTGATACTTTAATAGGATCAGGAAGTGGTGCGCAATCAAGATCTTTTTTAGAAAGAATACACATATTAAAAGGTCGTGTATAGCAATATCCTGAATTGGCTCCTCCTTGTACTTCGTTTGTATTTTCGAGCTTTACTAAGTTGATTTTGTTTAAGTTTAATTTTTTTACTTGTTTTTTCATGTCAGTGAAATTTAAATGATTAATAGTTCTATATAACCATACGAAAATACATCTAAGTTAAGTGCGAATAGGGGACAAGTTTCTTGAAATAGAAAAAGACTTTCTTAATATGTACTTTCAACTTCTAAAGTGACATAAAAAAGAAAAGCCCTTCATTATGAAGAGCTTTTATAATATGTGAAATTTTATCTATTTATTTTTTAACGATTTCTACAAGTTCAACTTCAAAAACTAAATTTGAATTTGCAGGAATTGGACCGTTAGGTCTAGAACCGTATCCTAAATAAGAAGGAACAAATACTTTTGCTTTTTCGCCAACTTTCATGCGTAATACAGCTTCTTTAAATGCAGGAACTAAACGTGCACTTGAATTGTAAATAGTTGGAAATGGACTGTATGCTCCTTGCGCGTCTGCTGCTTCGTTGTATAAACCACCAGCTTCTGCTGCACTTTTGATGTTTGTGTAAAATAATTTACCATTCTCAAAATAACCAGCGCAGTTAATAGTCACTGTTTCTGAAGATTTTGGCTGTACTCCAGAAGCACTTTTTTGAGTAGTTATCATTACCATTCCTGTAGGCGACTCAAACATTTCTCCTAAGCTTTTGTTTGCTTCTTTAAACTTTTCAATGGCTGGTTTTGCAGCTTCTTTCGCTTTTGCTTGATTTTCTGTAATAATATCTTGAGTAAACTTTTGGTATTTCTCAACAAGTTTTGGCTCATCTTCAGTAAATACCTTTACAGCATCAAATGCTTTTGCTTCTGCACCAACTCTAATAATGTTTACTTCTGTCATGATAACATCTTCATACGGTTTTTTACTAGCTGGATCAACCGCCACATTTGAAATACTATCTTGAACTTCAATTCCTTTTATTAATTGACCAAAAACTGCATGACAACTTACACGTGGTCTGTTACAAGGTTTTGGATTTCCACTAAAATCTAATGGATCTAGACTAGGATAAGGAACTTCAGTGATAAAGAACTGACTTCCGTTTGTGCTAATTCCTCCAGAGTTTGCCATTGATAAAACACCTGGCTTATCATGTTTTAAATCTTTATCAAATTCACTTGTAAAACGGTATCCAGGATTTCCACTTCCAGTTGCTGTTGGATCACCACCTTGAATCATAAACTTATCCATCACTCTGTGGAAAGAAACACCATTATAATATGGTTTCCCTTTTAATTCATCAGAAAGTTTTGGGTGTGTTCCTTCTGCAAGAGCAACAAAATTTGCTACAGTTACAGGTACTCTTTTGTAGAATAATTTAGCTAACATGGTACCTTTATTTGTTTTAATTTCAGCAAAAATACCATTCTTGTCATCCAGTTTTAAATCGCTTCCTGCTGAAGCTTTATCTGTCATATTAGCTGCTGTAGTTGTATCAGCTTTTTTTTCATTTTTACAAGAAGTAAATCCTAAAGTAAGAATCGCAAGACATATTGTGATTGTTGTTGTAAATAATTTCATTTTAATTTTCTGTTTCTAGGTTTTTATTGTCTTTTTTTATGTCAAGTAACGTTATAGTTGATTGAATCGGAATATTAGTTCCAATTCGTTTGTTATCTCCATGATATCCGTATGCAATATGTGATGGGAATAAGAAGGTTACAGTTTCTCCTTTTTTCATTAATTGTAATCCAAAACGCAAACCAGGAATGATTTGTTGTTTTTCAACCACATATTGTTGTGTGCCGAGTTCTTCTTTCTTGTAAATCACATTGCCATTAGTCATTTTTGAAATGTTGAACTCGTAAGTTAATGTGTCTCCTTTTTTAGGAAGATATGTTTCTTCTGTGTTTTTCTTAGTGTAAGAATACCAAAAACCATTGTTAGATGCTATGTATGTGTTTAGCGTATCTCGTTTGATATATTCTTGAATATTAGCTTCTTCTTTGGCTATTAAAGCTTTGTTTCGTTCTACAGATTCTTTCAAAAAAGTACCAGAACGAATGTTCACTGCCTTTCGTGCTTCTTGCTGTGCGCATGAAATGACACTGATGAATATAATACCTAAGAAAACAAGTTTTTTGAACATATATTTAGTTTAAAACTGATTTGTATGAAGTTAGAATTTCTGTAAATTTTTTCACAGTATCTTCCATAGAAGCTTCACTTCTTCCACCAGCTGCATTTGTATGTCCGCCACCATTAAAATGTGCACGGGCAAATTCATTTACCGAAAAATCACCTTTTGAGCGCAATGACATTTTTACATACGGCTCTTGGAGATTCTCTATAAAAATTGCAGCAAATTTAATGCCTTTTAGTGATAATCCATAATTTACAAAACCTTCTGTATCACCTTTCTTAAAATCATAACGAATTAATTCCTCTTTACTGATAGTAATGTATACAGTATTGTAGGCTTCAAGCACCACTAAATTCTTCAATGCGCATCCTAATAATTGCAAGCGACTTAAGCTGTTGGTATCGTAAATTGAATTGTGAATGCTAGCATTTTCAGCACCTTTATCCATTAAATTGGCAATAATTCTGTGCGTAGTACTTGTAGTTGCTTTAAAGCGGAATGAACCTGTATCAGTCATAATTCCTGTGTACATGCAAGTTGCCATTTCAGCATTGATAATTTCTTCATCTCCTAAAAAAGAAATAAAATTATAGACCATTTCGCAAGTAGAACTCATACTAGTATCAGAATACATATATTTTGCATAATCTGATGGTTGTTGATGATGATCTATCATCACAAAAGTAGCTTCGCAGGCAGAAACAGTCGTTTGCATATCGCCAATTCGGCTTAAATCATTAAAATCTAACGTAAAGATAACATTGGCGTCTTTCAATAAAGTTTTCGCACGATCTTTCTCATAATCAAACTTTACAATTTCGGCTTCACCAGGCATCCATTTTAAAAAATTAGGATAATCATTTGGAGCTACAATAACTGCGTTGTGTTCTCCCTTTTTTAAGTAATGCCATAGTGCGAGCGTAGATCCAATAGCATCTCCGTCTGGATTTTTATGAGGAATGATGACAATATTTTTGGGTGTTTCAAGTAGCGTTTTTACGCCTTGTATTTCAGCTTCAGTCATGCGTTTCAATTCTGTAATTCAATGGTAAATACTAAAAAAATGACAAAGATTTTAGGTCTTCTCATTTCATAGCTGGCTAATATACTAAAATAGAGTTGCAAATAAATTGTATTTGTGTACTTTTGCACCGAAAATCAGATATGATTTTTCAAAACAAGAATTTATAACAAATATTATATACATAATGGCTGGGAAAAGAACTTTTACCATGATAAAGCCTGATGCTGTTGAAAATGGACACATCGGAGCTATTTTAGAAAAAATTGCTGCTTCAGGTTTTAAAATCGTTGCAATGAAATTAACACAGTTAAGCAAACGTGACGCTGAAGAATTTTATGCAGTTCACAACGAAAGACCTTTCTTTGGAGAATTAGTAGAATTCATGACTAGAGGACCAATTGTTGCTGCAATTTTAGAAAAAGAAAATGCAGTTAGTGATTTTAGAACATTAATCGGAGCTACAAATCCTGCAGAAGCAGCAGAAGGAACTATTAGAAACTTATATGCAACTTCTATTGGAGAAAATGCAGTACACGGTTCTGATAGCGATGAAAATGCAGCTATCGAAGGAGCTTTCCACTTTTCAGGAAGAGAGACTTTCTAAGGAAAACATACAATTTTATATATAGAGAAGCTTCAATCGTTTGGTTGAGGCTTTTTTGTTTTTGATCGCTTCGCGTGTATTCTTAAACTTCTTGGGAACGTCTTTGCGAGCGTTTTGATAAAAACGTGCGGCAATCTGTTTCTCAATCACTCAAAACGTTACTTCGAGTGATTTTTCTGTACATTGAGCGGAGTCGAAATAAAAGAAAAATTGTATCGAGAAGTACTATGAAAATAATAATGTATCTAAAAGTCTAAGAGCGAAAGCAAGTCTAACAATCTAAGAAGTCTAAGCAAGTCTAAAAAAATCTATCGCAACACCAAACTCTTAATCAAGTCTTTGCCTAAACTTTCATTAAGCATTCGAATAATTTTTTCTTTTCCATAACTCAATTCCTCTCGCAATACAGCAGAAGATAAAGAAACATGAAGTGTATCGTTTCTTAAGGTTACGTTGGTTGTATAATTATTCACACCATTTCCCATCAATTTAAGCCAAGCATCACGTGCGTCAATTTTGTCTAAACCATCTTCTAAACGGTTTTCGGACACGAAATCTTTTAATACTTCGCTAATGGTTCTATGTTCTGTGTGTCTTCTTTTCAAAATAAATTATAATTTAAAAATCTCGTACGATTGATGAATTTCTTTTACAATACTTTCTGTACGTTCTACATGTGTGTCACTAATGAATATTTGTCCGAAATCATCACGATTTACTAAAGACATGATTTGTGCTACACGTTGTTCATCTAACTTGTCAAAAATATCATCTAACAATAGAATAGGAGTGACATTCGCTAGATTTTTAATAAAATCAAATTGCGCTAATTTTAATGCAATTAAGAATGATTTTTGCTGTCCCTGACTTCCAAATTTTTTGATTGGATACGTTTCAATGGTAAACAACAAATCGTCTTTATGTACTCCTACGCTTGTATATTGCAATACTCTATCTTTCGCTAGACTCTCTTCTAGCAAAGATCGAAAATCTTTTTCATGTAATTGACTTTTATAACTGATATTAACAATTTCTTTTTCGTTAGAGATTGCATTGTAGCGCGTCATAAAAATCGGCAAAAATGCTTCAAGAAACTTTCTGCGTTCAGCATAAATTAGTGAACCAAGTTCATGCAATTGATCGTTGTAAATACTTAAAGTATCCGCGTCAAATGTACTGTTTAGCGCAAAATACTTTAATAATGAGTTTCGTTGCGAAAGTACTTTATTATAATTGATGAGGTTTTTTAAATAGCGTTTATCCGATTGCGAAATTACACTATCCATAAACTTTCTTCGTGTGTCACTTCCTTCAATAATTAAATCGCGATCGGCAGGTGAAATTATGACAAGTGGCAAAAAACCAATATGTTCAGAAAGTTTATCATAAGGCTTTCCGTTGCGTTTCACCATTTTTTTTTGACCTCTTTTCAGCGAACAGATAATATTTTCGTCCCTAGTTTCTTTTTCATACATACCATCAACCACAAAAAAATCTTCTCCGTGTCTAATATTTTGTGATGCAACAGGATTAAAATAGCTTTTTCCAAACGATAAATGATAAATAGCGTCGAGGACATTGGTTTTACCAACGCCGTTATTTCCGACAAGACAATTTATTTTTTGGTTAAAATCAAAAGAATTCGTTTCAAAATTCTTGTAATTGATCAGTGATAATTTCTTTAGAAACATGAAAATAGGCGCGTCATTACAATAAAAATGCAAATTATTGAAAAATATCAAATAAATAAGCTTTTAATTCTACTTAAAAATTTTATTTTTGCGCACATTAATATACAATTATGGCAACTTACAAGAAAAGAGGATATAAAGTAAAAACTAAAGTAGAGAAAGAAAAAGAAGTTTCTGCTGAAGAAATTGAAAGTACAACAGCAGAAGTTTTTAATACTTTAGATGAAACTGCATCCAAAACTGAAGAATGGGTAGCTGGAAATCAAAAGTATATCTTTATAGGTATAGGAGCGATTGCCGTAGTACTTTTAGGATATTTAATCTATACTAAAGTATTTGCTGCACCAAAACAAGTTGAAGCTGCAAATGAAGTGTATCAAGCAAATTCATATTTTAACCAAGCGGTTAATATCGATTTAAGCCAAAATATGGTAAATGGATTGGCTACAAGAGATTCTTTATTCAATTTAGCATTGAATGGAGGAGAAGGAAAATATGGATATTTAAAAATTATCTCTGAATACGGAGGAACAGACGCTGCTAACTTAGCTAACTATAGTGCTGGGATTGCATATTTAAACTTAAATAAATATGTAGAAGCGGTAACGCACTTACAAGATTTTGAATCAGATGATATCATTATTGGTGCAAAAGCAAAAGGAGCAATTGGTGATGCTTTTGTTCAATTAAATAAATTGGATGATGCTTTAGGATATTATGAAGAAGCATTTAAACATAGTTCAAATGATGCAACAACGCCTATTTATTTATTAAAAGCAGGAATTACAGCCTTAAGTTTAGATACACCACAACCAGCAAAAGCATTAGAGTACTTTAATAGAATTGAAGATGAATATGCTTCTTTTAAAACTACTGCTGATGGAAAATTGCTAGATGTTTATATAGGAAAAGCAGAAGCTTTGAATAACTAATTATGGCTACAGTAAATAAAAATTTATCTACATACGATAAGACAACAATCCCAAATGCGAAAGATTTTCGATTTGGGATTGTTGTTTCTGAATGGAATGAGAACATTACCGAAGGTTTGTGTGAAGGCGCTATTTCCGCTTTAACAGCTAATGGAGTAACAGAAGACAATATTATCCGATGGAACGTTCCAGGAAGCTACGAATTGGTGTATGGAGCTAAACACATGCAAAAAACACAACAAGTAGATGCAATTATTGCTATTGGAAGTGTGATACAAGGTGAAACAAAACATTTTGATTTTGTATGCAGTGCTACAGCACAAGGAATTAAAGATTTAAATGTAAACTCAGATATTCCTGTAATCTTTTGCGTATTAACAGATAATACGTTGCAACAAGCAATTGATCGTTCTGGAGGAAAACACGGAAATAAAGGTGTAGAAGCTGCCGTAGCTGCTATTAAAATGGCGGCTTTGCGAAAGTTCTAAGTAAGAAATTATAAAAAATATAAAACCGTTGTAGATTAATTCTACAGCGGTTTTTTTGTACCATAAACTTTCCAAAATAAAATACTTTAAGAATAATAATCAGCTGTGAGAATTTCATTATGTTTAAAATTTGGCAAATAATTTATGTTTTTGGAAATAATCAATTGCTTTAAGTTTGAATTATTTAAAATTTTAACTGATTAATTGAAAAAGTGGCAATATGTGATAATATAGTATATACTTTGGATAATATTGAGTCACTTCTTGAAATCGGTTTGAAATAGTTTTACGGCAAATTAATTAATTAACAATTACTTAAGCCAATTTAACCATGAAACCAATAGTAACTTTATTATTTATGTGGATGACTATAGTCATAGTGCATGCACAAGAAAATACGCAAAGCTGTTCTTTTGAAGAAAGTCAAAAAGAGTATTATAAACAGAACCCAAAAGCTTTAAATGCAGCTTTAAAATTTGAAGAGAGAGTAAAGTCTGAAGCTCGATTGAAGAATATGAATGTTCAAATGGCTGGAGAAAAATATATAGTTCCAGTAGTTTTTCATGTATATGGAACTGATTGGAACAATAGTGCTGGTGTGCCGCAAACTCCTGTAACAGATGAAAGGGTAAAAGAGGCATTGCAGAAAATCAATGAAGATTTTAAAGGCTTTAATGATGCAGTCGATAACAGGTTTGCAAACATTGAAGGCTCTATGGATATTGAGTTTAGACTAGCCCAAGTCGATCCTGATGGTAATACTACTTCCGGAATTATTTATCATGAATATAGAGAAGGATTTGGTTTAAACGGAACAAATGATGATGAAATTGCTAGATATGCTTGGGACAATTATAAATACTTTAATGTACACCTTCAAATAATTCTCAAAAGTGGAAGCAGATCCAATTCTGGGATTGCATGGTTTCCTAATGAAAGTATGTCTGATGAAGGAACTGCAAGAGTTGTATATAATGGACGTTATATTATTTATGATCCACCAGCGTCTTCTTTGACACATGAATTTGGTCATTTTTTTGGATTAGATCACACCTTTGCAGGTGGATGTGTTTCTGGAGCAGATAACGGAGATAAAGTTGGAGATACACCACCTACAACTTCAGGAGCTGCATCTACTGGACCAGATACATGTAGTACAGATGCGCAGAATTGTTTTGGGGAATACATAAATTATCAAAACCACATGGACTACAATCCGTGCGAATCTATGTTTACAGCAGGACAAGTGACTAGAATGGAATCTTTTATGAACCATCCAGCACGTATTACTTTATGGCAAGATCAGAATTTGGTTGATACTGGGATTAATACAGACTTAGGTTCAAGAGTTCTTTTTACATATCAAGATAGAAATGATAGTGATTTCTACAAGTTTATGAACTTAATAGAAAGTTTTGAAAATGATGGATCCATACTAAACAAAAGAAAAATAAAAGCTGTTGATGGCGCTACATTTGCTGCTTTAGGCGACTTGCAAGAAGGAGTGCATTATACTACTGAAAACATTCCAGCAGGATTAAATGTAAAAATAAATGTAATTGATACTACAACTGCTGAAATTTCTTTAGAAGGAAATGCTACAACTCATGAAGCGGTTCATTCTAGAAAAATAAAGGTTACTCTTTTAAATCCTGCAGTTACTGGTGGCGTAACATCCATTCATTCTGCTACAGGAACATATAGCTTAGATTTTTTAGATACATACGAAGACTATTACGAGCAACTATCTCCATTCATGACAATTGGATATTCTGTTGAAAATACAATTCAGCACCCAAGTTCAAATTTCTATTCAGTTGGAATTGGAGGATCAATAACAGCAACGCTTTCAAATTATGATGGAAACACAATAAATGTTGACAATTTTAGCAATGATTTCGATGTATTGTGTGATAATAATTCAAGAAACGTAAAGTTTGTGCCAGAAGGAGGTTCTATAGGAGCGTCTGGAAATTGGGTAACTAAAACGTTAGTGGCAACTCCGACACCAGTGTTAAGTAGTGAATCTTATACCGCATGGAGAGGTCAAACAGGATACATAGGTATACGTACAAAAGCTATTAATGGTGAATACTTATACTCATGGCTAAAAACAACGGTTTCTCAAGATGGAACATTAGCCTATGTAGATAATATTGGCGTAAACCCAGATATTGGAAACGCTGTAACTGCATCTATATCTAGACCATACATAAACTATTCAACAGATCGATTTTTAGAATCTGATGCAGATGATAAAACAGTTGGAAATACAATTGATGTTACACTAAATGGAAACGTTTCTTTTACAGCAACAGGACTATTAACTGCTGGTACACATTATACTATTGAAGGAGTTCCCGCTGGTGTTGCTTTTCAAGTTACTGCTACGAGTGCTACTACTGCAAAATTAGCCTTAACTGGAGTATTAAGCCAGACAGGGAATTCAGATTATAACGGATGGGATACGTACAGAAGAGATATTAAGTTAAAATTCTTAAATGCTGCATTTTCAAATAATAATGCCGCAGCAATAGAGTTTACAGAATTTGAGCCTAAGCTAGAATTTATGGGAGATTCATTTGAGCAAGTTTTGACAAACAAGAGTTTAAATATTAATGACTCTGAACCACAATCAGGTTCTTTCTATATGATAGCGAACTTTCAAAATGTAAGTGGGCAAATCATGAATTATCAATTACAAGAATATCAAGAGCAAATAGGACAAGAATATCCAGGTATAAAATTTATCTCTTGGAGAAAAGATGCTGTAGCGAATGATAATTATGAATTAACTCCAATTAACGCAGGAGAATTAATAGGACCTAATAGTAACTGGAAAAATGGTCGCCAATACAATTCAGGAAGTGGACAACATCTCATTGATGGTCCAAATTATACAGCATGGAGAGGTCAAACAAAATATATTGGAGTACGATTTAGACGCTCTGGAAGATTTCATTACGCATGGATAGAGTTTAGAGTAAGTAGTGCTGGTCAAATCTTTGAATTTTTGAAATTTGGAGTGAACGGAACTCCCGAAGCAGGAATTTATGCAGGAACACTCGATTCAGCGCCTATTGAAGGACAATATTGTGCAGCAAATGGTACTGGAGGTCCTGAAGCTATTTCGAAAGTTACCTTTTCAGATATTAACAATTCGTCTGAAAGAAATTCAAGCGGTTATGAAGATTTTACGAATATAACAGGCAATGTTAGTAGAGGAGTAAGTTATCCGCTAGTCGTTGATATTATTGGATACAATGGTGGATCTGCCGATGAAGTATATGCTTGGTTCGATTGGAATCAAAATGGAGATTTTACAGATGCAGGCGAATATGTGCTCTTAAATAAAACTTCTGGTTTGGTAGGACAAGCTACTATTGTGGTGCCTCAAGATGCATTAAGCGGCGAAACACGAATGCGTATTCGAGTTGCTTATGATGCTACTTCCAATGTGCCATGTGGAACTACGCGCTATGGAGAAGTAGAAGATTATACGATTAACGTAGGAGGAATATCAACTCCTAACAATCCGCCAACAGCTAGTATTACGTCACCTACTAACAATGCATCTTTTAATGCAGGTAGTACAGTTTCAATAAATGCGAATGCTACTGATAGTGATGGAAGTGTTACTAAAGTTGAATTCTTTAACGGAAATTCTTTACTTGGAGAAGATACAACGGCTCCTTATAGCTACAATTGGGCTAACCTAGTAGCTGGAAATTATACCATCACAGTTAAAGCAACAGACGATGATGGAGCATCTACAATTTCAGAAGCAGTAAATATTGCAGTCACAACTTCTCCGCCAGTAGATGTAGATTATTGTGCAGCAAGTGGCAATGCTGGACCTGAAGCTATTACGAATGTACGACTGTTTGGAGGAATCAATAATTCTTCGGGAAGAAATCCGTCTGGTTATGAGGATTTTACCGATAAAGTGTCAAATTTAAATAGTGGCACTAATTATTACTTATATGTAACTATTGAAGGATATCAAGGCGGCGTAAATGATGAAATATATGCATGGTTTGATTGGAACAAAGATGGAGATTTTGAAGATGCAAACGAGTATTTACAATTAGATAAAACATCAAACACTGCTGGACGTGCTTTAGTTAGTGTTCCGCAAAACATTGCTTCCGGAACTACCAGAATGCGTATTCGAGTAGCGTATTATGCAAATTCAAATGTTCCTTGTGGTGCAAGGACGTACGGAGAAGTAGAAGATTATACGCTAAATATTTCTTCAACTCTTGCATCTAGAGATAGTGCTACTGATGCTATGCCTTTTGTAGAAAATAATGATTCGCCATATAGCATACATATATTTCCAAATCCACTTGAAGGAAATGAAGTAAATATCAATTTCAACTCTTCTGAAAAGGGCGAAGTTTTAATTGAAACTTACAATATTGAAGGCGTTAAAGTTTTTGAATTAAAAGGAAACAAAGGAAGTGAACTTGTAAAATCATTTGCAATACCTGAAAAATTGTCTCCTGGTTTATACTTAATGAAAGTTAAGCTTGGAAAAAATGATATTGGGAATGTGATTAAAGTTATAATAAAATAAGTTTTTTTAGGTTTTTATTAGTGAAGAAGGCTACCTGTTTTAGGTAGTCTTTTTTTTAAATAAAGTTTGTAAAAAACTGTGTAAAATTTATTCTTCTTCACTAGAAGTTTCTGGAAGCTCAAAAAAGCTAAATATTGAACTGCCATAGTTTTTCGAAAAGCTAAAATTAGCTACATGTTCTAATTTAGTTTCTTTGGCATGTTCAATAATTAAATAGCCATCTTCCAAAAGTAAACCTCTTTCAAAAACAATGGTTGCAATTCTTTCAAATTGTTCAGTTGTAAACGCATATGGTGGATCTGCAAAGATGATGTCTGATTTCAGATGTGTTTTATCTAGAAACTTATATACATCACTTTTAATCGCAGTGATATCAATTGCCAATTGAGCAGACGTCTTTTTTATAAAACTTACACAGCCGTAATCTCCATCTACAGCAGTAATATTTTCTGTACCACGAGAAGCAAATTCATAGCTGATATTTCCAGTTCCAGCAAACAAATCTAACACACTAATTTCATGGAAGTAATAGTGATTGTTTAAAATATTAAAAAGTGATTCTTTGGCTAAATCTGTTGTAGGACGTACAGGCAATTTTTTCGGTGCTTGTATGCGTCTTCCTTTATGTTTTCCTGAAATAATTCGCATCTAAAAATTCGTTAGCAAGGTAAAGTTATGATGACTTTTTGGTTTTTCTATAGCTGTATCAAAGCTAAAATCATATTGTTTGTCTAAAAGGTCAACATGACGAACATAAGTATACGCTACTGTGTATAGAACATCGCTTTTATCAATAGCACCCAAAAAGTATAATTGAAGCGTATTGGTATTTAACTTTAACTGTTCAATTGTAAACAATAGATAATAAATAAAATCTTCGGAAGAAGTGTATTCAAAAGAATTGTAAAATAATAATTTCTTTTGCTGAATCACTACAATTTCAAAATGTGTTTTTTGCACATGTACATATACTGTAGGTTCCTCGTCTGAAGTAGATAATTGGAATATATTTTCTAACAAAATAGTAGCAAAATGTTTGTAATGAAACGCGCCATATTTCTCAAAAAACAAGTTATTTATATTCACATACGGAATATACACATTAACCATGTCATTATTCGTAATGACATCAAAGGTCATGTAGTCAATAGGTAAAATTTTGTTATTGTATTTTAGATAATCTGCTAAGTTTTTATCTGAAAATAAAGGTTTAGGTACAAATGTAGAAAGTGAATTGATATGACTTACCGTAACTGTTTCAAATGATTGATTGAGTAGTGCAGTCTCTTTCTCAAAAATAGCATTAATTTCTTTTTCTAATTGTAATGGATTCGTCACTTCTTCAAATTGAAAATGACGCAATGCTATAATTTCATTAGCAATTGTATTTAAAATACAAAAAGAAAGTCCATTCAGTGATACCTGAATGGACAATTTTTTAAAATTTGTATGATCTATATTATTTCTTTTTGTTTCCAATTTCATAGCTTGTTGGCCAGTTACCACTATCACTTACTTTATCAAGTGATCCAACAAAGATGTGAGATCCATCAACTTCATCAACAGAAATAACTCTCTTTTCTTGTTTTAGTAAATCTTTATCTAAATCATGTAAAATGACGTCTTTTGCAACAGAAACTTTAAATACTGATGCAGTATACTTATTGATTACTACCGAATCAATAACTTCCATTTTAAAAGTTTCTTTATCACTTTTCGCAAAAGGAACATATTTCATAGTCTTATAGCGAGTAGAATTTTTGAAAAGTGAATCTTTCACAGGTCTAAAACCAAGCGTATCTATGATAACAGTATCTCTTTGTTTGTCAATTTTATATGTTTTGTCGAAATATACGAAACTTGAATCTCTTTTCTCAACAATTGCAAATTCAGCAGTTTCAATAAAATTTTCTAATTCAGCAAAGTTTTTAGCATACTGCCCACCTGTAATTGTTTTATGTGCAGATTGTGCGTTTCTAATATCTTTCAAGTTATTAATAACTTCCGAGTAACGGGCAATCTTTTCTTTCTTGAATTTAACTGGAGCCATAATTGAGGCGTAAATTTGATACCCGAAAAATACCGAAGCAGCCAAAAATACAATAGAAAAAATAGATCTTAATTTTCTAGGAATCACCTTCTCAATTAAAAATAAAAGTCCAATAGCTACTATAAGTGCTACAACTAAAATAATTGGTGTTTTCAATGCTTCGAATGAACCTGGTTCCACCACTTTACTATCTTGAGCTACAGCTAATGCTGGAACGAGTAAGAAAGCGATTACGAATGATAAGACTAAATTGAATTTTTGTTTTGCGTGTTTCATCTCTATTAAGAATAGTTTGGTTTTAAGAACGTCAATATACGCAAATCTACAATTTTTTTTTAATGGTAAAAGTATTTGTCTAAAAAAAGCATGTTATATTTATAAAAAATCAAATGATAAGCAATCATTCAATTTACTTTTCTATTTTCGCCCACAAGATTCTGCGAAAAGACAATAACTTCTATACTTATGGATGCAACTACATTTTATAAATTATTGAAAAGTAAATTTCCACACGAAGTTACTTTCAAACAAGATGTAGTTTTACACAAACTTTGCGAATTTATTTATGGAGATGATGACGATGCATTATTTTTATTAAAAGGATATGCAGGAACTGGAAAAACAACGACTATAGGAACCTTAGTAACACATTTGTGGCATACTAAGAAAAAATCAGTGTTACTAGCACCAACAGGACGTGCGGCAAAAGTAATAAGCAACTATGCCAAGCGACAAGCACATACCATTCATCGAAAAATATATTTTCCTAAAAAAGATAAAGGAGGTGGCGTAAGCTTTGTATTGCAGCCAAATAAGCATCGTGATACACTTTTTATAGTAGATGAAGCTTCTATGATTCCCGATTCGCCAAGTGACTCTAAATTGTTTGAAAATGGTTCTCTGTTAGATGATTTAATGTCGTATGTGTACGCTGGTCATAAATGCAAATTGATTTTAATTGGAGATACAGCGCAGTTACCACCTGTAAAACTTGACATAAGTCCAGCGCTAGATGAACGTACTTTAGAACTGAATTATGATAAAAACGTAACCCTAATTGAACTAGATGAGGTAGTGCGACAAGATTCTGATTCAGGAATTCTAGTGAATGCCACGAATTTACGAGAACAATTACACGATCAATTTTATGCCGAGTATAAATTTCAATTGGACAACTTTCCAGACATTGTTCGTTTAATTGATGGCTATGAAATTCAAGATGCCATCAGCGATGCGTATTCTGATGATGGAAAAGAAGAAATGGCAATCATTGTTCGTTCCAACAAAAGAGCGAATATCTATAATCAGCAAATACGTAACCGTATCTTGTTTAATGAGCATGAGTTGTCTTCAGGTGATTATCTCATGGTAGTGAAGAATAATTACTTTTGGTTGCCAGCATCTTCAGAAGCAGGATTCATTGCTAATGGTGATATTATTGAAGTGTTAGAAATTTTTGCGATTAAAGAATTGTATGGTTTTCGCTTTGCGGAAGTAAACATACGTATGGTCGATTATCCAAATCAGAAACCACTAGAAACCGTATTGCTTTTAGATACCATTCATGCAGAAACTCCAGCGTTACCTTATGAAGATGGAAATCGGTTGTACCAAGAAGTCATGAACGATTACGCAGATGAAACTTCCAAATACAAGAAATTTCTAAAAGTAAAAGCCAATAAATATTTCAATGCACTGCAAGTAAAATTTAGTTATGCCATTACATGTCACAAATCGCAAGGTGGACAATGGAAAACAGTTTTTATTGAGCAGCCATATCTACCAAATGGTGTTGGAAAAGAGTATATGCGTTGGTTGTATACGGCGATGACACGTGCCCAAGAAAAGCTATATCTCATAGGTTTTTCAGATGATTTCTTTGTTTCGTAGCAAAAAAGTTTTTAGTTGCGAAATATTCAACAATAAGGCAGTAATTAAAATTTTCTTATTTTTAAAAAATGAGCACTAACTAATTTAAGTGTTTACAAGTTTACGTTTTTAACCAACAATCAACAACCAACAACCAAAACTATATGCATACTTTATATTACAAACCATCAGGTAAAACAAATTCAATTAGTTTTTTATATCTCATACTAGCAATTTTCATTGCAGCTCCAATTTTAGCTTTAGCGTATACATATGCAATTTTGTACATTCCTATTATCTATTTAAACATTCTTTGTGTGATAGGAATTGCTTTCGGTTTAGGCTTTGTAGCAAATTTTGTTGTCGGATTGGGAAAAGTGCGAAATCAATGGATAGCGATTCTATTTGGATTGATAGTTGGAGTAGCAGGTTTATACTTTAGTTGGGTAATTTGGATATACGATCATTTAAATGCTTCTGCCTTTGTAGATGTATCTCATTTAGAATTAATGCAAAGTCCTGAAGCACTTTGGGATGTAATTTGGAAAATTAACGAGCAAGGAACTTGGGGAGTTGGAAGAAGTGCCAATGCAAATATTTCTGGAAAAATGTTAACGACTGTTTGGATTATAGAAGCTATTGCCTTTATAGGAACTCCTATATTTTTTGCATTCTCAAAAGCAAACGAACCGTATTTAGAAGAAGATGATAATTGGGCAGACACAACCAAAATTGGTCCTTTTGAGTTGATTACAGACAAAGAAACGCTAAAAAAACAACTAGAAGCTAAAAACTACGAACCATTATTGGCAATGTTACCTGCTGAAAACGATCAGGAAAAATCACATGCAATTTTCACATTATATCACAACAAAAAAAGAACACATGGCAAAGAGTTTTATCTCACTGTAAGTAATATGAAAGAGCATATTAATAAAAAAGGTGAACTAAGTTTTGATGAAAAAGTTTTGATCAATTTTATACGTATTCCAAAAGATGTAGGAACACAACTTATTGCCAAAATTGGTAGCTCTATAGAAGTGCCAATCGTAAAAAGTGAATAAAAGCTCGTTATTTTATAAATAATCTGCATCATCAATAAAGCATGATTTAAAATAATTGTATTTTTAACCCGAATTATATAATCGTTTTCTATTGTATAATTTGGATGTAACACTTTAAAATTTCTTCCTTTTGAAAATAATAGCCATGATTCCCGCACGATATGCAGCTTCTCGATTTCCGGGAAAGCTCATGCAAGATTTACACGGAAAAACCGTAATTACTCGAACGTATGAAGCTACTGTGGCTACAGGACTTTTTGAAGAAGTATTTGTGGTAACCGATAGTGAAATCATTCGAGAAGAAGTTAGCAATAATGGCGGAAAAGTCATTATGAGTAAAACAGCACACGAATCAGGAAGCGATCGTATTGCAGAAGCCGTTCAAGATGTAGAAGCAGATATTGTAATTAATGTGCAAGGTGACGAACCTTTTACCGAAAAAGCTAGTTTAGAAAAGGTAATTAATGTGTTTTATGAAGATCCTGAGAAAGAAATTGATCTCGCTTCGTTAATGGTAGAAATTAAAGATTGGGACGAAATCAACAATCCAAATACAGTAAAAGTAATTGTAGATCAACGCAGTTTTGCATTGTACTTTTCACGTTCGCCAATTCCATTTCCAAGAGATAAAAATGCAGGCGCAACGTATTATAAACACAAAGGAATCTATGCATTTCGAAAACAAGCTTTGTTAGATTTCGCAGCATTGCCAATGCAAATGTTAGAAGCTACCGAAAAAATTGAATGTATTCGCTATTTAGAATTTGGTAAAAAAATAAAAATGGTGACAACAACGGTTGAAGGTGTAGAAATTGACACGCCAGAAGATTTGGAACGCGCAAAAAAAGTATGGAAGTAATGAAGTACGACACTATAAAGGTCATTGCTTTTGATGCTGATGATACACTTTGGGTAAATGAAACCTATTTTAGAGAAGCAGAACATAAGTTTGCAAAACTCTTGTCTGCGTATGAAACGGAAAATACCATCGATCAAGAATTGTTTAAAATGGAAATGAAAAACCTTTCTATTTACGGATACGGAATAAAAGGCTTTGTATTGTCTATGGTTGAAAGTGCCATTGAACTCTCTAACGGGAAAATTTCAAACAAAGTGCTGGCTGAAATTCTAGAAATAGGAAAAGAAATGATTTCCATGCCCGTAGAATTGCTTGATGGAATTGAAGAAGTTTTAGAAAGATTGAGCAAAAAATACAGATTACTAGTCTTAACGAAAGGCGATTTGCTTGACCAAGAACGAAAATTAGAAAAATCTGGCTTGACCAAATATTTTCATCATGTTGAAGTGATGAGCGATAAAAAAGAGAAAAATTACAGCGATTTATTAGAACATCTTGAAGTTGATGTAAACGAATTTTTAATGATCGGAAACTCATTAAAATCGGATGTGTTGCCAATTATCAACATAGGAGGAAAGGCAATTCATGTACCATTTCACACAACTTGGCAACATGAAACTGTTTTGCCGCATGAAGAATCTGATGAATACGATGTCGTAAAAAGCATTGTTGAAGTGTTAAATTATTTGTAGTGAAGAAGCTTAATGTACAAACGTGGAATCGCAGAAAACACTTTGAGTTTTTCAATACGTTCCAAGATCCGTTTTTTGGAGTTACAGCGCCAATGGATGTAACCAAAGCGTATGCATTTGCAAAAGAATCAGGAAATAGCTTTTTTGCAGTGTATTTGCACGATTGTATGAAAGCAATCAACGCTGTGGAAGCATTTCGCTATCGTATTGAAAATGAAAATGAAGTTGTTATACATGAAGCTATTCACGCGTCAGCGACGATTATGCGACCCGATAATACCTTTGGATTTTCCTTTATTGACTATGATGTCAATTTTGAAAAGTTCAAGCAAAATTTAGAAAAAGAAAAAGAGCGGATATTTAATTCAGATGAACTATTTCCGCCAAAAAACTCAGAAGATTGTGTGTTTTGTTCAGCATTACCTTGGGTAAACTTTACAGGACACAAAGAGCCATTTCACGGAAAAAAAGAATCGGTTCCAAGAATAGCTTTCAGTAAAATGGAAGAACAGAATGATAAAAAAATAATAACGGTTGCAGTATCGGTAAATCATGCATTGATGGATGGCTATCATGTTGGACAGTTTACCGAAAAGTTTCAAGAATATTTATTGAAACACTAAATAACCTAATGTAATATTTATATTTACACTATTAAACTAACTAATTATGCAGTACAGAAACTTTCCAATGGTTCCCAGAGTAATCTTCGGAAGAGGAAGTTTTAACCAGATACAGGAAATTTTAACACCAAAGCGTGTAAATACCAAAGCGCCATTTATCTTTTTGGTAGATGATGTTTTTGAAAATAATCCGTGGTTGATTGATAGAATTCCACTTCGTTTTTTAGATCAAATCATATTTGTTTCGGCAGAAGAAGAACCCAAAACATCTCAAGTAGATGCATTGGTGGAAGAATTGAAGTCGCGCTTCACTGAAAATCCTTCTGGAATTATCGGAATTGGTGGTGGAACGTTACTCGATATGGCAAAAGCTGTAGCTATTATGTTAACGAATGAAGGTAGTGCGGCCGATTATCAAGGTTGGGATTTGGTAAGTACAGAAGCTGTGTATCATGTAGGAATTCCGACAATCTCAGGAACTGGAGCCGAAGTTTCACGAACTACGGTATTAACTGGTCCAGAAAAGAAACTCGGAATTAATTCAGATTATACACCTTTTGATCAAGTTGTGTTAGATCCTGAATTGACACGTGGTGTTCCTCAAAATCAATGGTTTTACACAGGAATGGACTGTTATATTCACTGTATAGAATCGCTCACAGGAACGTATTTAAATGCGTTTAGTCAGAGTTATGGTGAAAAGGCATTGGAACTATGTCGCAATGTATTCTTAGAAAAAAATGTGCGTGATGAAGACTCTGAAGACAAACTGATGATGGCTTCTTGGCATGGAGGAATGAGTATTGCATATTCGCAAGTTGGTGTAGCACACGCCATGAGTTATGGACTTTCATACTTACTTGGAACAAAACACGGAATTGGAAACTGTATTGTATTCAATCATTTAGAAGAATTTTATCCACAAGGAGTTTCAGAATTCAAAAAAATGGTTCGCAAGCATGATATTGACATTCCAAAAGGAGTTTGTAAAGATTTGACCGATAAAGAATTTGATAAAATGATCGATATCGCCTTAATGTTAGTTCCACTTTGGGAAAATGCATTGGGTAAAAACTGGCAAGAAATCATTACACGTGAGAAGTTGAAGACTATGTATAAGAAAATGTAGCTTCAAGTTCGCTCAGTTACCTTTTTGGATGCGCTATCGTTTTTAGACTTGCTTAGCTCTTAGATTGTTAAACTTGCTGCTTTTGGGTCGCTTCGCTTCGACAGGCCCAGTGCAAGCGCTTTTGGAAACATACGAACATTGAGCGGAGTCGAAATGTGGATCGCTTCAGGTGTCTTTTAAATACTTTTATATTTAAAATTCAACATTTATAATTTAGCATTTCCAAGCGTCACTTCGAGTGATTTTTCGTAATAAAATGAAGAAAAATTGTATCGAGAAGTACTTCGAAAAAAACAAACAACAAACACCAAACAACAAACAATCAAAAGAAAAATTCTTCCATAGTCACAATATCCAACCAACCCGATTTTCCATTTTTAATGATTTTAAAGAAAATTCCAGTATCTGCTTCAAGCAATTCATATCTTGGTTTTTTGTGATGCGGAAAAATACCAACCTTATTGTTTTTATAGAAAAGAATTTTAGTCTCGTAAATTTTAATATCATCATATTTTATAGGTAATTCTTTCGTCGTACTAATCAGTTTTGGTGTTTTGTGAACGATCTTTTTCTGTATTCCGTTTGTAATTGTATCTCGAATAGAATTTTTATCGTCCATTTCATAATCATAAGAAAATAAACCATATTTATCATTGATTTGCACTTTTGCATATTCAGGATATTTAGATTGTTTTCCTTTATTTTCATCCCAATATTTATGTGTTGTATTGTCTAAAAAAGTGACATTACTTTTGTTTTTAATATTTGTAAATACAAATTCCCTAGATTCATGATATTCACGTGCGAGTCCACCATGTGTTATTTGAACACTATGCTTGTATTTATTGTCGGTATTATGAAGTAACTCGTATTGAATACTATTTACTGTTCCACATACTATACTTTTAAAATGCGTAGTTCCTGAGTTTTCTCCTAAATGATTGTAATACGCTGGACCTTCAGTAGTAAGTATTTCTAATTCATCATTGTGTAAATAGACTTTCTTTAGATTCGGAATCTCTATTTTTTTCAACAGATTTGTATATACAGTGTATTCATCATTTTTTTTGCAAACAATATAATATTCGTTGTCAATGATGGTGTCAAAAGCTTTACCTAAAAGATCATTACCATAAATATCAAAAAGTCGAAATTGTTTTCCATCTTTTATTTTTTCATAAAGATGATAGAAATGAAAATCTTGAAATTCATCTTTATGTGTAATGAAGTATTGATTTTTTTGAATAGGAATGATTTCTTGAATTTTTTCATCTTCAGAAAGAACAAGTGGATTCAGTCCGTTGTTTATAGGTATTATTGTAAAATCGATATTGCCATTATCATTTAATAAAATGATTTGTTTATTATTTCCAAAATCTAAAATAACTGGTTGATACCAGAAAGAATAAAAAACGTTCCATTGCGATTGTTCGTGATATTCGTTTCTTTTTACTGCTTCTAAATCATAATAAGCAACAAAATTGGTGTCAGAAAATTTTAAAATAATGCCTTCATCTTCGTCAATATCTTCTGCTTTAATATCCCATTCTGTATGTTTTAAATCATCAAAACCATTCGATTTCAATTGATTAACAGTAACAAAGTTTTTATGTTCATGGTTAAGTTCCGCTTGTGTATATGTATAATCATCACGATCAATATGCACTTTGCTAAAACCACGATTGTGACTGCTAAAATCTATATCAACTGCTTTAAATGCATCTTCGCCAACTTTTTCATAAAGCATAAAAGATTCATGATCGTAAGCAATCAAATCTATATTCGGAATTTTCACTACATGTTGTGCGTTCATCATCACACAGAAAAAAAGAGTGAAAAGAAAACTACTGAATACTATTTTTAGGTTGTTCATCAAAAAGTTATTTACAAGCTAAAATTAGCCATTGCAAATGCTATAAAAAACAAAGAATATGTAAACACACCTTTTGAGTGAGTAAACATATTCTTTGTACTATTATTATGTAGTATAATTTTTTTAAAACAATGTATAACCAAAAATAACTGCAACGCTATTATAGTCATAAGTTCCCCAAATTGAATTTGCAGGAAATAGTTTTCTTGGTGTTTTGTATCTAAACTCAACACTGTATTTATTATCGTATTTATAACCAACTCCAATTGCAAAATTTCCTGTAGGTGTTATTTTAGCCTGAAGCAGTTCTCTTCGTTCTGCATATAGTTCATCATTCAATGTAATATTAAACATATAGAATGCATTTATAAATAGCTTAGAAGAATCACTAATAAAAGAATAATGTCTAAATCCTATTGGAATTTCAATAGCTGAATAATCAAGTACTACTTTTGTTTCACGTGTTTCTGTAAGCGTTTGAATGTAAATAAAATCTTGTTCGGCTGCATACGAAACATACGTTGGTTCTACTAAAAGTGCCCATTTGTTTCTATTGAAGTTTAAAATGAATTCTGCTTCAACACCTAATTGAAATCCGATTTGATTTTCAAAATCAAAGTTGTAATTAGGAATTCCTGAATTGCCAATTTCAACTGAAGAAAAGTTAATTCCTGGTTTTACAGATATATTAAATCGATCTCTTTTAACTCTTGCTTCATAATCAACAATATCAGTACCTTCACATGCATTGTATGATTGAAATATTTTTGTTAAACTTCTTCTGTTGTATGAAACATTTTTAATTTTTTTCGGAATATCACCACATTTAAAAGCATCCCAAAGTTGCTTTCTAAACAATGTATTTTCTCCAATACGTGTTGAGGTAGCCATGTATTTCTTGTACACAAGTTGCTCAACTTCTGAATTATCTTTTTTAAAGAAATACTTTCTTAAATTTCCATTGATATGTGAATACAGCGAAGCTTTTCCGTCAATAAGAACCTTTAAAAAAAGTTGTTTTAATTCCCATTTCGGCTGATCTGTACTTTCTAAGTCTTTGATGTTTTGGGTAGAAGTATCAATATTTACCGTATGTCTTTCATACTTGGCAGCATTGAAAATTTCGAATGCTTTTACGTTTTCAATAGTAATGGTTTGTTTTTCTGAATTTTCTGATTGTTTGTATTGGAATTCGGTTGGGTTATTTTTCCAATCAACGTTTTTAATATAACCTTCAATTTTTGCTCCCGAATTGTCGATGTAATATCCTTTTTCAAAGGAAATTTGAGCGAAAGTTTGAAGACTAATAAATGAAATTAAAATGGTGAGTAATTGATTTTTCATAAAAGAAAAGTGGTTTTAATAAGTTACAAGTGTTTTTTTTATGTGTAACATATAGTTGAAAAATGTTACATTATTTTTGAGATTGTCTAATTATTTGGAGTTGGAATAGCATCAATATCACCATCTTCGTCATTCGAACTATCAATCAAAAGTATAGTTCCTACCGCAACAGCAGTTGCAGTTCCTACAATCATAATTGTGGATACTTTTTTTCTTCTGATAGATTTAATTCCGCTTACAGGAAAATTAGTATTTGTTTTATTAACTCTAAACTTGACAGAATCTTTGGTGCGTGATACATATTTACCATCAACTTCTTTTCCGCCACGTTTTAATTGGATCAAGTATCTTTTTTTTACTTCCAAAGTATCAACACTTGCAGTTTTATATGTGTAACAACTTTGAAAGAGAAGTGTAATAGCAAAAAGTAGTACTATTTTATATTTCATGAATTATTGGTTATCGGTTTGCTGCAAATATAACTGAAACGCTATCGAAGAAAAAAGAAAAGCTACTGAATAGTATTCTTTGGTCGTGCATCTAAGAGTTTTTTGCAAGCTAAAACTAGTCATTACAAATGCTGTAAAAAACAAAGAATAAGTAAACACACCTTTTGAATGAGCAAACGAGTGTATATGTTATTAATCGAAAAAATAGATAAAGTTGCAATTAAATAGTTCAATTCTTGAAACTTCATTAACTTTACAAACCTATTGATAAGCTATAATAATTTAAAAAGTTTCCCCAAATGATGCGAGCAATATATAAATTCATTTACTTCAAACTTATGGGTTGGAAGGTTAATGGTTCATTTTCCAAAGAAGTGAAAAAGCAAGTCATTGCAGTTGCTCCACATACAAGTTGGCATGATTTCTACGTTGGTTTAATGATTCGCAGTATTACCAAAACAAAAATTAATTATGTAGCAAAAAAAGCGCTATTTCGTTTTCCGTTTGGATGGTATTTTCGTTGGACAGGTGGCGCACCAATAGACAGAACACCAGGTCAAAACAAAGTACAAGCTATAGCAGCCGTATTTAAAGGAAAAGAAGAGTTTAGACTTGCGCTAGCACCAGAAGGAACGCGCAAACTTGTGAACGAACTTCGTACAGGTTTTTATTACATCGCGAAAGAAGCTAAAGTTCCTATCACATTGGTAGCCTTTGATTTTGGAAGAAAGGAAATCAAAATTGATAAGTTATTTTACCCAACAGACGATATGAAAGCGGACTTCGCTTATATCTATAAGTTTTTTGAAGGTGTTGTTGGAAAAGTTCCTGAAAAAAGTTTTGGCTATAAAGCTTAACGATGATCCCAAGAAGCTTCATCATCTTTATTACTTGGTGATAAACCTAAAACTTCGCCAGCAGTAGTTACGCCTAAACCTAACACAGTTCTGTTAGCATAATTAAAGTAAGCAACTACTTGGTTGACTTCCAATATTTCGCCATCGTCATAACCGAAACTGCGAAGTATATCAATATCATCGCGTGTCAAATCTGCGGCAGCGAACGTTAACTTTTGAGCATAATTTACTAACGACATTTCTTTTTCAGATAAAATACTAGCCAACGTGTTATTTTCAATATGTTGTTTGATTGCGTCTGCCTTTGCATCATCGTTTAAAAAACGTTTCATGCCTGCAAAATGATGTTCATAACAATAATCACATTTATTGATGAAACTCGTGTAGGTGCCTAATAATTCTAAAAACCAATTTGGAAATGTATTGTTGGAATGGTGTAACGTATTTTTGTATAAACTCATGTGTCCCGTCAGCGTGTGCGGACGCAAACTGTGAATTCCCAAAACATTATCAATCTGATTGTTTGGACCTTTTATTTTGTTGTAAATCGATTTAAGTTTTCCTGTAGCTTTGTCAAACGGAATAATGTGTATCCAACTCATGAATTATATTTTTCTTTTTTTAAGTTTAATTTCTTTCGGTTTCTCTTTTTCCTGTCCAATAGCGCCTGGAAACGATAAATTAGTACTTGAATATATAGTTCCAAAGGTGTAATTGGCATTGTATACTTGTGCGATGGCATCAATTACTTGTGCATCTGAAAGTTCTTTTAAAGGATGAATGAACACAGACCAAAGAACATCATCAGAAATGGCGTATTTCACATCTAAAGCTGTGTGGAAGTTTGCTGTTAAACAATTTCTAAGCATCTTCTCGTCTACATTTGAAACTTCTGTGATTGGCGAAATGATGCGCATTCGGTTATTGGTTGAATCGGTCAAACAAATAAACAATTTATCATTAATTGCAAAGCGCCAATTTCCTGCTTGTCCTTGAATGGTATCAGCATGTTTTGTTAACAATTTTCCTAGTTTGGTATTGTCCATATTTTGTGCAGATAGCCAACTGAAACTCAACATAAAAACGGTAATCACAAGTATTTTTTTCATCGGATTGGTTTTAAGATATAAGATTCAGTCGAACGAAAATATAAAAACAAACAAAGAAACTACTGTTAGCAATGTAAAATGATAAATAATTGTGAGTTCGATGTAAGAAATTGCTAAGTATAACTATTGAATCTAATAAAATTAACAGTTGTCACTTCGAGCGCAGTCGAGAAGCTTTGAAATTATTTTGTTTTTATTTAATCTCGACTGCGCTCGATTCGACATTTTTTGCTAAAATATTAATGTTTAGTTTATAATAGACATGTCTATGTTGGGTTTCTACTAAATTTCACAATCAAATTTGCTTATGAAAATTATTTGTGTAATTTTGACGCTAAATAAATAATATAAAAAGTGAAGCCAATACTAAAATATGGAATTGTAGGATTTAGCAGAAATCAATTTGACGAAAAAGCTGCGTATAAGATTTTACAAGACGAATTTCAGAAAATAAAAGAAGAACATGCAGATGTAACTATTGAAATTGTAAGTGGTTATACAAATTCTGGTGTTCCTAAAATTGCATATGAATTGGCTGATAAATTCGGTTTTGTAACGGTTGGTTTTTCAGCAAAGCAAGCGTTACGTGTACGAAGTGGCGTATATCCTGTAAAGAAGAAAATTATCATTGGAAATCGATTTGGAGACGAATCTGAAGATTTTGTTCGCTATATAGATGCCTTGATACGAGTTGGTGGAGGAAAGCAAAGTAGACATGAAACCGAATTATTCAAAACACTTCATACAAACAAACCAATCGATTCTATTTTAAAAGAATTTGAAATAGATTGGTATGGGAAATAATCAAAACCCCAAATAATTTGCAAACAGGTTCAAAATATAAACTTCATATTTCTGATCTGAAATTTTAATGCAGAAAACGTCTTAATATCTTCACTAAAAGCAACATTTTCAAAATAAAAAAATCGTTTTATTTTAAGTTTCTGACTGTGAATTCATTTGTAAGTATTTGATTATTAGTGTATTTTTTTGTACTTTTAGAAGTAATCAGATTTTAAGATTCCCGAGATTTGATTGTGTTTAAAATAGAAAACTCTCTTCCTGTATCGCACGTAAATCGTTATAAATGTCATTTGAAACGTGTGTTGACACCTCACAATTATGAAAAATGGTGAATTGAATTTTAAACACCAAGTAAAACTAAAAAATACATTCCGAGCTTTAATTATATTCTGTAACTGCGTAGTGAGTTGGATGCCAACCTCGTTCTATCTAAAGGATAGAAAATAACCAAAAAACCATGAAAAAAATAATAAAAAACTTACCAGTGATTGTTCTTGCGTTAGCCTTTTTGCTAACTGGCTGCACCAGTGATCAAACAGCAACAAATTCAGATGATGAAAATACAGCAAAATTTAAGTTACCTACAATAGATGCCGATTGGGTAGAAATTGGATACATAAAAGATGGAATGCCATACCTAACTTTCGATACCAAAAAAGCGTTGAATACACTCAGCGGAAACATGAAAAAACATGCCAATATCAACGAAAAGTATACAAGTGTGTATGTTGCAGCTATTGGTGAGGATTATAATTTAATGTTTGAAGGGGAAACATATCGTACCTCATTTTATGCAAAAATCATAAAATCACCCGGGAAATTGGCGTCAGGAGCTTCGCATGCAATCGTAGCTTCACGTAAAATAACCTGTACAACTACCGATTGTTCCCATGAATCTACAGGGTGTGCGGTGAAATATGATCGTGATAACCACGATTTACCATATTGTTCTCCTTGTGCAAATGGAGGGGAATGTACTAAAACAGATATTAGTAATACTGATGCAGTAGCAGTAGGCGTATTCTAATTCAAAATAAAAATACCCGTGAACTGATTCCTGAAAATGGAATTAAAAAGAGACTGTCTTAAAATAGTTTAAGGCAGTCTTTTTTGTGTGAATTATTCGTCGATTAAAATCTCTAACAACTGAATGGCAGCTTCGCTAATTTTGGTTCCAGGACCGAAAACGGCAACTGCACCAGCTTCAAATAAGAAATCATAATCTTGATGTGGAATTACACCACCAACAATAACCATAATATCTTCACGACCGTATTTCTTTAATTCGGCAATTACTTGCGGAACCAAGGTTTTATGTCCAGCAGCTAAAGAAGAAACACCTAAAATGTGAACATCGTTTTCCATAGCTTGTTTGGCAGCTTCGGCAGGTGTTTGAAACAATGGTCCAATATCTACATCAAAACCAACATCCGCATATCCTGTGGCAACTACTTTTGCACCACGATCGTGTCCGTCTTGTCCCATCTTTGCGATCATAATTCGCGGTTGACGACCTTCTAACTCTGCAAATTTTGCGGCCAATTCTTTTGCTTTCTGAAACGAACTATCGTCTTTAATTTCTTTGCTATACACACCTGAAAATGATTTGATTTGTGCTTTGTATCTTCCGAAAATGGTTTCTAGTGCATCCGAGATTTCCCCCAGAGTTGCACGTTTACGAGCTGCATCAACTGCTAAAGCTAATAAGTTTTCTTCTCCGGATTTTCCAGCTGCAGTTAGTTTGTTTAATGCTTCTGTAACTTCTGAAGCATTTCGGTTCTTTTTCAATTCGTCCAAACGTGCCAATTGCGCATTTCGAACGGTTTGATTATCTACTTCTAATATATGTAAAGGATCTTCTTTTTCTAATCTGTATTTATTGACACCAACAATTACATCTTGTCCAGAGTCAATTCGTGCTTGTTTACGTGCCGCAGCTTCTTCAATGCGCATCTTAGGAATTCCAGCTTCAATAGCTTTGGTCATTCCACCAAGTTCTTCTACTTCTTCAATAAGTTGCATTGCTTTATTCGCGATTTCATGCGTCAATTTCTCCACATAATAACTTCCTGCCCAAGGATCAACCGTTTTGGTGATTTTGGTTTCTTCTTGCAAGTAAATTTGTGTATTACGTGCAATTCGTGCAGAAAAGTCAGTTGGTAACGCAATGGCTTCATCCAAGGCATTGGTATGTAAACTTTGTGTGCCGCCAAAAGCAGCCGCTGCCGCTTCAATACAGGTTCTTGCAACGTTATTAAACGGATCTTGTTCCGTTAAACTCCAACCACTTGTTTGACAATGCGTACGCAAGGATAATGATTTTGAATTCTTTGGATTGAATTGTTTTACCAATTTTGCCCACAACATTCTTGCGGCTCTCATTTTGGCAATTTCCATAAAATGATTCATTCCAATTGCCCAGAAAAAAGAAAGGCGAGGAGCAAAGGTGTCAATATCCATTCCTGCTGCAAGTCCTTTTCGAATGTATTCCAAACCATCTGCTAAGGTATATGCAAGCTCAATATCGCAGGTTGCGCCAGCTTCTTGCATGTGATATCCAGAAATACTGATACTGTTGAATTTTGGCATGTTTGCCGATGTATATTCAAAAATATCAGAGATAATTTTCATCGATGGTGTTGGCGGATAAATATAGGTATTACGCACCATGAATTCTTTTAGAATGTCATTCTGAATTGTTCCAGCTAATTTTTCAGGCAATACACCTTGTTCTTCAGCAGCCACAATATAAAATGCCATAATTGGTAAAACGGCGCCATTCATTGTCATGGAAACAGACATTTTATCTAATGGGATTTGATCGAAAAGAATCTTCATATCTTCTACCGAATCAATAGCAACTCCTGCTTTTCCAACATCACCAACAACACGTTCATGATCGCTGTCATAGCCACGATGTGTTGCTAAATCGAATGCAACCGATAATCCTTTTTGTCCTGCTGCTAAGTTTCTTCTGTAAAAGGCATTGCTCTCTTCAGCGGTAGAAAATCCTGCGTATTGCCGAATGGTCCAAGGTCTGCGAACGTACATTGTTGAATATGGACCGCGAAGATTTGGCGCAATTCCAGCAACAAAATCAAGGTGCTCTATATTTTGAATGTCTTCTTTGCTATACGAAGTTTTTACTTCAATATCTTCTGCTGTAGTAAATGGGGCAGAAGCTTCTGATTTTTCAAACGTTTTCGTAACGCTGTCAAGTGTGATATGTTGAAGATTTTTTCTGCTCATTTTATAATCTGATTTTTTGAACGTACGAATCAAAATCATACGCTTTTTTCGAATTGAAGCCTAGTACAAATGTTTTCCCGTTTCTGTTTATCACATAAAAGTAGGTGTAAAATTGTGCGTCTTCGCCAGTTAATAAGTCGGTTCCTTTATATAAAAAGATGGCTCTAAAAATTCGATCATGTCCTTTTTTTATAATTCCTGCTCGGCTAAAAGAACTTTCTAAACCTAATATTCGCCCATTTGCTTTGTGTTGTCTGTTGAGTAGTTTAAGCAACATTTGTGAAACTGATTGATCAATTCTAATGTATGGAATTGACATATACGTAATATCGAGTTCTAGATCTTCACTTCGCATGACATAGGTGTTTTCAATACCATATTTCATGTTTAAATAGCGAGCACGTTCCGCTTCTCGAATTCTAGAATCTTCAATAGTATTGATAAATTCCTTGTATTCATTAATGGAAAATAGTTTTACTTTTTCTGGTACAAAAAGATAAATATTTTCAGTTTCTAAGTGAATATATTTTCCAGGTACATCTGTGTAAGATACTGATTTGCCTTTGTCGTTTCCACATTGAATGAAGAAAAAACTGAGTATGATAATGTAGATAGCTCTATTCATTCTTAAGTCGTTCTTTTTCTATTTTAGTTGCCAAGCGTCTTACACCAATTGGAATGACTACTACCTTTTGAACTTCATCTTTTGAAAAAGGTGTAATTTCCAAATCGTGTTTCATACGATCTTCTGGATTTGGATATTTATTAGTTCCTAGCAGTACTTCTTTTCCTTCGTCAAATAATGCTTGCTCTTTGGCGTCACTTTCTTTGATTTTACGTCGGATGGTGTCTGCTTTTAGCTGATGTAGAAATCCGCCATTGGCTTCAATATCTTTGAAAAGAATCAAGGCTTTTTCGGCTAATTGCTGTGTGATACTTTCTATATAATACGATCCTTCTGTAGGATTGTCTGTTTTGTCAAAATAACTTTCGTCTTTTAAAATACGTAACTGATTTCTTGAAATACGATCGCCAAATTCATTTGCAGTATGATACAATGCATCGTACGGAAGATTGTACACAAAATCTGCACCACCTAAAACGGCGCTCATACATTCTGTCGTTGTTCGTAACATGTTTACATTATAATCATACAATGTTTTGTTACGTTTTGAAGGCGAAGCAATCACAATGCAATCTTGGTTTACATTGTATTCTTTTGCCAACACACTCCATAAATGACGTAGTGCTCTTAGTTTGGCAATTTCAAAGAAATAATGTGTACCAACCGTTACGTTAAACGTGATTGTATTTGTAATGTTTGTACCAAAATGATTTAAGTATTCATTGGCATGTGCGAGTGCGTATGCAAGTTGTTGCACCATTGTTGCGCCAGCATTTTGATAAATATCTATGCGAATAGTCAATGCACTTTTAAAACCATCAAACTTTAAGATTTGTCCTAACGCTTCATGATCTTTTGTAAGATTGTCAAACCAATTTCCTGTGGAAGCTAAGTTTCCTATCAAATCAACTCCAATGGTGATGTTTGCAGCGTTTTCTTTCGCGAAAGCGTGAATACTAGAACAATACGAAACCGATAAAAAGTCCATCTCAATGTGAATAGGAACTGTTTGTACATCAATATCGACAAGCATTTCAGAAATAGAAACTTGCTCGTTTGCAATGCGTAAAACAACACTTTCTGCACCTCTTGCCAACACATCTTTAATCATAGAATTTGCTTCGATAGCATTTGTAACTACAATGTGTTGTGTAATTTTCCAATTGGTTGTTTTTGTTGCGATAGATTGCGTAGCACCAAAATTTTCACTGTGATAAAAAGGTGTAATATCTATACCTTCGTGCGTTGCTGTCACTAAGGTTTGATTATAATCAGCACCTTTTAAATCGACTTGTATTTTTTGTTTCCATTGTGCCGCAGAAACAGCATCAAATTCGTGAAATAATGATTTACTCATTGGTGTTTGTTTTTAGGCTATCCTCGTATTCTATAATGTAAATGACTTCATTTTCTCTTTTCATAAAAAAGTGTTCGCGGGCAAATTTTTCAAGTTCTTCAAAGCTTGAAAATTTTAGAATACTCTTATTATCTTTTCCAGCGGCTTGTTGCAAGTTTGCTTTTTGTTCTTCTAAAAGTTCAATTTGCTTGTTAAGCTCTCGATGTGTAAAAAACCATGAATTTGCATCTAAAAATAGCATCCATACAATAAATATTGCTGAAATGATGATGTATATATTTTTGAATATAGATAATTTCATACTTAGATGCGTGATACTAGGGTTTTACTACTGTAAATGTACTAAATATTAGGATAATCGTTCACTAATAATTGTTCGTACAATATCTACGGCTACCGTATTGTATCGATTGTTTGGAATTATGATATCTGCAAACTCCTTTGTAGGCTCAATAAACTGTTCGTGCATTGGCTTCAACGTGTTTTGATATCTGGCTAATACTTCGTCAATATCGCGTCCACGTTGTGTAATATCTCGTTTTATTCTTCGGATTAAACGTTCGTCTGAATCTGCATGAACAAATATTTTGATGTCACACATTTTACGTAGCTCAGGATTTGTTAAAATTAAAATTCCTTCCACAATCATTACTTTTCTTGGTAATGTGTGAATGGTATCGCCTGTACGATTGTGTTTTACAAACGAATACACAGGTTGATCTATTTCGTTTCCTTTTTTTAATTCTTTTAAATGTTCACACAATAAATCAAAATCAATAGACCGTGGGTGATCGAAGTTGATTTTTGTACGCTGTTCGTAATTTAAGTGTGAAGTATCGTTATAGTAAGAGTCTTGTGAGATGACTCCAACTTCATTTTCGGGTAATTGTTTTATAATTTCGTTTACTACTGTGGTTTTTCCACTTCCAGTTCCTCCGCCAATACCTATAATGAGCATATATTTCGTGTTTTTTTAGATGCTGCAAAATTAAGTAAATTATTCAATGAATTTATTTTTTAAAAATAAATAGTTTTTGCTTTTGTGTTTCGATAAAAGCCTTATATTTGCAATCCAATTTTGGATAACCTATTCGGGGTGTAGCGTAGCCCGGTTATCGCGCCGCGTTTGGGACGCGGAGGTCGCAGGTTCGAATCCTGCCACCCCGACAAATAAAAAGTCTTGCCTTTGGCAGGACTTTTTTTGTATGCATATATGTTGAGCTTGCTCAAAAATATATGCATACAAAAAAAGGACTAAGCTCGCATGGCGAGTTAAGACTTTAAAATTTGCAGCGACCTCATACTCAGGATCACGCAGTAATCCTAAAAATTGCAATAATTAGGCTTGCTCAAAAATATATGCATACAAAAAAAGGACTAAGCTCGCATGGCGAGTTAAGACTTTACATTTGCAGCGACCTCATACTCAGGATCACGCAGTAATCCTAAAATTTGCAATAATTAGGCTTGCTCAAAAATATATGCATACAAAAAAAGGACTAAACTCGCATGGCGAGTTAAGACTTTAAAATTTGCAACGACTCCATACTCAGGATCACGTAGTAATCCTAACTTTTACTATCTAATAGCTAAAAAAAATTTAGTTCAACCTAAAATATTGAGCTCTTTTATTTGTTGCGGTTTTAAATTCGATAAATTCTCTTGGAAACCCATTTGAACGTTGTATGAGTTCAATGGCCTTTCCTGAATCTACATTAACAATCATATATTGCCCGTTTCCTCGATTTATAATATTCCATTCGAAACCATATTCTTTGATGATAGGAGCATCTTTGTGACGTTCAATTTCTTGTTCTCCAAGATCACCCTTTAAATAATTCCATTCATCCTTACTTGATAATTTTCTTACTTTGATTAGATAGGTGTTGCGTAGTGTCTTTTGAAAACTAAATAATGTACTTTTATCGTTGTTATTGCAAAACCCTAATTCATTATGTCCAGTTGCGTCAGAAGTCCATACATATCCTAAACATATTTGTTTATTATTCACTACAGATGATATTTTAAAGCTTCTATTTTCTAGCGGATCGTTTTTGATTTTAATCTGTTGTTTGGCGTCAAAATACCAAAGTCCATTTGCCGTTTTTCCTTCTTGCCATTTGGAAACGAAAAAGTCATTATTTTTTGAATCGTAAAATAAGGTGTCATCAATTCTATATTTTTCTTGTTTCATACCTATGTTTATTATTTTATAATAGCCATCGGTTTGCTGTGTAATTTCCCATTGTTGAAACGTATCATTTTTATTATTGTTGGCAAGAATTACATTTCCTTTATTATCATTTGCAGCAGCAAGCGACCAAAATTTTCCATTGATGAATACTTGCAACAGAAACGTATTGTTTCCAATAGAGCGAACATGCCAATCTGTATTGGTAGCATTCATTGCAAATTTCTTCGAATTCATGTTGTATCCGCCTAACGTATTTTTAGAACTAATTTTATTGGAAATTTTAGCGAAGTGTTTATTTTTCCAAACTTTTGAAAAACTGTTTTTACTTTGCGTTACAAAATCCATACTTGGTGTAGGTTTTGCTTGTTTTCCAGGTTGATCTACAGTAAATTTCCTAGTAGTTGACCATTGTCCATACGCGCCATTTACGATGGGTCTTACTTTCCAACTCCAACCTAATAATTCGGCACTTGTTCTATGATTTCGTTGTACTAATTTATATTCTGATGTTGAAACCGTTTTTCGAAATGATTTTCCAGCATTGGAAGGATGTGACACAAGAATTTCATATTGCTGTGCGTTTGGAGTATCTGTCCAATCAAAATTCCAACTGTATTTTGTACTGTTATTTTCTTGTCCGTTTGCTAAGGTTGCATTTGTTTGTGGTGAATTTAGTGTCACGATTGCAGGCGTAGGTTTTGAATCTTTAAAATACAAAGTATTCGGTTTGCTCCATTTTCCCCAAGTATTTCCAACTTTTGCACGAACCCACCATCCCCAAGCATCTTTTGCCAACGACGCATCAATAGCTTTTGTCAAGGTGAAATTATAATAGTTTTCGTTGAATAACGAATTTAAAAGTTTGTCCTTTTTGTTTTTGTGCTCTACATATAATTGATATTGAGTAGCATTTGGAACTTTTTCCCAGCTAAACTTAATTATAACTCCTTTTTTATTTTCTATAACTTGTCCTGTAACTGGGGAAATTAACTTTGGTTGTTTGGTTATGTTTACTGGACTTGGCGTAGGTTTTATAGATTTTTGTGGAATAAATTTAAACATCGCATTGGAAAGTCCGTTAACACTTTTTTGTTTAATTGTACTTCCAATAGGATAACCTGCATCTACAACCAATGATTTATTGCTGTGCTTTGCATTGATATAATAATGTCCATTACCTGTGGCAAGATTTAGTTTGAATTTTTGATTTTCAACATTTGCCATATCCCATACTTGTAGTATGGAATAATCTTCTCTACTTCCGCCGCGAATATCAAATACTTTATTATGTTGTTTGGATCTAATTATATAAAAACCATTTCCAACTTCTTCAAACCTAAAAAGTTGATTGTTTTGATTTGTTCGCTTAGCCAAAGTTATTGCAATACCATTATTTTCATACGGTGCTTGCACTTGTAATACATGATTTTTTTGATAACTTTCAATAATATACCATTGTCCTTTTGTAACAGGATTTTGGGCATATACTTGTATAGAAATTATGCAAAATAGTAGCGTAAAGCAATAGCGTTTTAACGTATGTGAAAATGTGATCATCGGGAAAATTTAAATATTCGGTGTTGTAAATATAGAGTTATATATTTTCAAAAACGTTGCCAATTTTATGATTTCCAGTGTTTTTTTATGTTTTATTTTTTAAAATAGAATGTTTAATAGCTCACATTTAGTCAATATTTAGAGATTCATTTATATTTGTTAAAACACTAACTATAACTACACATGAACTCACGATTATTTATATACGCATTTGTAATTGCTACTTTTTTTGCCTGTGGACAGAAAGAAAAGAAAGCAGATACAACTTCAAATGCTTCAGAGAAAACAAATACTTCTACTGAAACTGAGGAAGAAAAAGAAATAAATAAAGATGTTATAAAAGTATTGACAATTGATGATAAGATTGTATCAATTAAAGCAACCTTTTCAAAGGTTGAAAAACTGGTTCCCGCTTTAGATAAAAAACTAGTTAAAGAAGATGTTGGAGGCGGATTTACAGAGTTAGAAGGATATTTTAATCCAGACATTCCAGTTAAAGTAAAGAATTCTGAAATGGGAGAACATGGTTCTATGATAACTACATACTACTTTAAAGACAATAAATTATTTTTTGTGTTTGAGCAGGAATTCAGTGAAGCTTCTATGAGAGGACCATTTACTAATAAAGAAAAGCGCTATTATATGTATGATGGTGAATTGATTCGTGTTCTGGAAAAAGAAAAAACTGTGAAATCAGGAGAAATAGATATGTCTAAAGTTCAAAATATAGACATAACCGATCAATGGAAATCGAAAGCTGATGTGGTTACTAATTTGAAAAAAGCTGCACGTGATGTATGTGAGAGGATTGGCAAGGTGAAAACAATCAGATTGGATAACGGACGTTGGATTAGTACAGACGATGCAAATTCGGGAGTAGAGATTAAAGATGGAAAATTTATCATGTTTTATAAAAGCGGAGATAAAATCATTAATACTGTTCATTCTTATGGATTGACTGAAAAAGATGGTATAGAGTATCTAAATTTACTGGATGATTCAGGTGAAGAATCGGTCTATGGATTATTGGAATATTCAGAGGAAAGCATGGTATTAAGTTATTTGAATCGTGGAAGTACATTAACCTATCGCAAAGAAAAATAATAAAATGATTCACGAAGGAACACAAGCTTTACAGAAAAGTGGTAGTTATTATCATTTAGTTGTTTCGGCTGATATTGTGAATCAGTATGAAAAAAAACGTGCTACACGATTGATTTGTACTATTGATGATAAAGTTAGGCTGCAATGTGGACTAAATCATTTAGGAAATGGTGATTTTTATATTATGCTCGCCAAAAAGTATATTAAAGAAATTGGCAAAGAAGCTGGTGAAACAATCTCATACAAATTAGAACTCGATCCGAATCCACTTGGCGTAGCTATTCCAGAAGTTTTAGAAGTGTTCTTAGCACAAGATCCTGACGGAGAAGCCATTTTTAATAAATTAACCGACGGACGAAAACGCACTTTAATTTTTAGTGTATTACGCATCAAAAATGTAGATAAGCAAGTAGAAACGATCCTAAAATTTTTACAAACAGAACACGAAAAACAACGTGCTAAGAAAAGTAGTTGGTAACAATATACTAGCTTTGAATACTTATATTCATATATGACCGAATTTACAGAACGTTATAAAGAATTAACAAATGAAGAATTGCTCGATATCTTAGCAAATGCATCAAGTTATCAGCCTATTGCTGTTAAAACAGCCAAAAATGAATTGCTAACTCGTGGAATACAAGATGATCAATTGGATGAATTGATTGTTCAAAATAAAAAAGAAACTGAGCAAAAACAAAAGTTTCAACAACAACGAAGAAAAGCACAAAAGGCTGAAATGAAAGCTTTTTTTGATCCGATAAACCCTTTCCTAAAAGGATTAGAATTACATGAGCGTCAAATTCGTATTTTAAGTTGGATTTTTATAGCATTGGCAATATATACGTTGTACAACAATTTTTCATTGATGGGACTTTATTTTGAAGATATGTTCAATGGAGAAATAGGATTGTATTCAATAGAAGATCTACTAGAAATCTTTGCAATAGTTATTGGAGCTATTTTATTTTGGAAACGAATGAAATTTGGTTGGGTTTTGACTACATTTTATATATCGTGTATAATTGGAAGTTTTGTTCTTTCACTTATACATACTATGACTGGATCTATACATAAGTTTAATAAAATGATTGATGATTTTATGACTGCTGATACTAGTCTTATCCTTTCATTGATGCTTTTAGTAACTTCTTTTATAGTCGTTTTTTATATTTTACTAAAAAGAAATGTAAGAATTACTTTTAGCATTAAAAGTGCTGAAGCTAAACTAACATTATTTATCGCATTCATATTACAAGTGATAATGTGGCTGCCAATATTTATTCATTAATCTAATGAAGTCAATACTGTATTTACCGAAGCTAAAAGTTCTTCTTCGTTGGAGTCTGTTTTAGAAATGATTTTAATTCCTTTTAAAAAATAGATGTTTTCCTATATATTTAGTGTTGGGATTTTAGCAACTATTCTTCATTTATTCTATTTAAAACCGCTCCTAGTTCTCCTTGTATATATTCTGAAATGTTTGGTTGATTTAAAGTGTAAATCATATAAACTTGCACCATGGGATGAAATCTTCCAATTGTTTCCAAAGACCATGAAACAGCACTTCCAATAGCGTATTTTATCAATGCTTCTTGAGGTAATTTTTTTGCTTCTTCCTCACTAATATCCTTTTTATAATAAAGTGCTGAAATGATTTTTTCTATATTTTCATATTTCCCATTGGCAAAAAATAAACTCCATAACATGTCTAATTCTGAAGGATGACTGATTTCTTTTTCCAATGGATTGTAAAATTCGTCTCTAAACTCGTGGAGAATTTTTAATTCTTCTTCAGAAAACCCTAAAGTATCTACAGCTGTATACTTAGAACGCGCCAGTAAAATAATCAATCCATTTCGTTGTAATCTTGAAAATTTATCTGCTTTTAAAAGCGACTTAATTTCATTGACAAGAAATAAAGAATTATTTAGTGCTTCAACATAAAATAAAATACTTGCGTCACTATTGAGAGTATCGTTTTCTTCTAAGCCTTTAAAATAATATGAAATTAATGCTGTCGGTTTTGGGTCTAAATAATAATTTTGACGCCATTCTTCTAATTCGGATGTTGGTTTTTGTAATAAATTCGGTTGACTTTTAAGGAACGTAAGTTCTTGCTTAATGACTATCTTTTCTTCTTCTGAATTGGTATCATCTAGAGAAAGAATAAGATTATAAACACCTTCTTCATCTTCTTCAGTAAACTTAAATGTAAGCAGTTCTGGAAAAAGAATAAAACCGATTTTTTCTTCTAAATCACCTAGTAAAACTTTATCAATTGAATTTGGTAAAACTTTACCTGTGCTACTATTTTCGAGAGAACAATTTATCTTTAAGTTGATTTTTCCGTCTTTAATTTCATATTTTCCTAGCAAAATTAATGCTTGAAATTCCTGATTTGGTAGTAAATCGTTTATCCCTGAAAATTTAGGAGTTGTAATTCCTTTTGTCATTTCCCATTGATCTTCAATAAAAGTACTTAGGGTTGGGATGAGTATCGTTTCTTGATTCATAGTTGCTTATTCTTTTTTTTACTGATGTACAACGTATGTATAAAAGGAACTCCTATTATTTTAAAGAGGATTTAATCTGTTTTTTTCTATACATTTAACGTATGGCTAAAACTACAATAATCTTACCCAAAGTCAAAGTTGCCCAGAAAGATTTAATCTTAATCAACGCCAGTTTATAAGTAGTTATGAATATAAATTTAGGTACTTTAACCTAGTAAGGTTAATACAGTATCTACCGAAGCTAAGAGTTCTTCTTCGTTGGAATCTGTTTTAGAAATGATTTTTAATCCATTTAAAAAAGTGTGTAGGAGTGAAGCAATATTTTTGATGTTTTTATCTGCTGAGATTTCTCCAGAGTTTACGCCTTTTTTTAAGAAATCTTCAAAAACACCAGTCATAAAAGCTTTGTTTTCCTGAATTACCATGAGCATTTCCTCATCGTTTGGCACTAACTCAGTTGTTACATTAATTACAAAGCATCCTTTGCGCTCTGCGTCACAAGCAGCTTCTGAAATACCTTGTTGAAAAAGTCTTCGAAAACCTTCTTTGACACTTTCTTGACTTTCTAAAAATGCTTGTAACTGTTTTCTATTCACAGTTCTGTAGTGCGCAAAAGCACTATCAAATAATTCTTTTTTTCCACCATAAGTATCATAAATACTTGCACGGTTGATGCCTAAGTAATTCACCAAATCCTGCATGGAAGTCGCGTGAAAACCATTTCGCCAAAACAAACACATCGCTTTGTTCAGCGTTTCTTCTTCATTAAATTTCTTTACTCTTGGCATACACTAAAAAATTGTAGAGACGGTAAAAACCATCTCTACAAAAATACATATTTCTAATTAACTTTATCCATTAGCTTAACAACGGATTCACATTCATTCCACCATCAACGTTATATTCACTTCCTGTAATGAATGAAGCTTCATCGGAAGCTAAGAAAGCGACTAAGTTTGCAACATCTTCAGGTTGTCCAAATCGTTTTAATGGAATACGTTCTTGCATTGCTTGTGCTAAACCGTTCAATTGTTCTTCTGGCATTCCCGTTTTCCCAAAAATAGGAGTTTCTACTGGTCCAGGATTTACAGCGTTGACGCGAATTTTTCTTGGAGCCAATTCTGTAGCAGCTGTTCTAGTATATGAATTTAAAGCAGCTTTTGTTGCTGCATAAATCGCTGTGTTTGGCATTCCTGTATAGGCATTAATTGAAGATAAATTAATGATAGATGCACCATCATTCAAAATTGGTAAAAACTTTTCTGTGGTAAACACGGCACCTTTAAAGTTAATTCCAAACTGTGTATCATACACTTCTTCTGTAATTTGACCAACAGGAGCTGGCGTAAAAATTCCTGCGTTTACAAAAAGAACATCTACATTTCCATGCGATTCTTTTACTTCATTTACTAAATTATCTATCGCATCTAATGATGTTACATCAGCGACAATTCCTCTAACACCTAATTCTGAAGCAGCTTTAGCTACACGTTCTTCCGATCTACCGGTAATGATAACATTGGCACCTTGCGCTTTTAATTTTGCAGCAGAAGCATAACCGATTCCACTGTTTCCACCTGTAACTACTGCTGTTTTTCCTTGTAATGTATTCATATTTTATTTCTCTTTTAAGTTTAAAATTTATTTTAGAACGATCGTTCCGAATACAAATATATAAATAACAGAACGATCATTCCAAATAAAAAAGTGGTTATTTTTTCACTACATTTGAAATACTATTTTTAAATCACTAAAAATTAGATAGCTAATGACACCAAATTCTTTTGTTAAAACACTGACACTTATTCATTCTGTATTAATTATGGGGTTAGTAACCTTTGCGGGAGTTTCACTTTATTTAGGTAATGGCGAAATAAATTTTGATTTTAACACAGAAGATACTTTTCTGATTATTCTTCCTGTTTTAGCAATTACTGCCTTAGTTCTAAGCCGAATTATTCCTCAAAAACTATTAGAGAGTACTAAGGAAACGCAGGATTTAAGAAAAATACTCACACAATACCAAACAGCTTCTATTATAAAATATGCATTGATTGAAGGTCCAGCATTGATAGGTATTGTAATGTTTATGAGCACTAGTAATGCAGCCTTTTTAGCAATTTCTGGAGTATTAATTATCTATTTATTACTACAAAAACCTACAAAAACAAAAATTGAGAACGAATTAAAGTTGCGTGGAGAACCCAGAAATCAGTTTATGAAATATGATGAGAAGATTGATTAGTTTTCTATGAATACACCACTCGAAAAACTTCCATCCTGTTTAGCAAAAGTTAAAAAAGAACTGTACGATCCTTGCAATTTCAATTTTTCAAACTTTCGTTTAGATGAAGAAAGTGCAGCATACGAAGCATGTTCATTTCAATTAAAAACTTCTCAAATAATTTGTAGAGCGGCAAAAATTACTCCTAAAAAGATTGGACAATTTGTTACGATATGGAAACGAAACTCGGAAGGAGTCACTGCGCCTTTTCATGAATTAGATACTTTTGATTTTATTGTAATTAATGTTCAAAAGGAGGAACAATTCGGTCAGTTTATATTTCCAAAATCAATGCTCATTCAAAAGCGAATTGTAGCGACAGTAACCAAAGATGGAAAACGTGGAATTCGTGTATATCCATCTTGGGACACACCAACAAGTAAACAAGCTATAAAAACACAGGCTTGGCAATTGCAGTATTTTCTACCAATTGAAGCAGCGCTAAATGATTTAAAAGAAGTAAATCGGTTATATTTTTAAAGATTTCTTAATTCCATGCAACCTTCACACTATTTTCTTGTCGATATATTATAAGTTGACTTAAAATATTTAGAATGAAAGATAGAATCATTGGAATTGATGTTGCGCGCGCACTTGCCATTATTGGGATGATTCTCGTGAATTTTAAAATGATTTTTGGACAAGAAGGAACAAGTTGGTTACAAAACTTTACAGCACTATTTGAAGGGAAAGCAGCGGCTTTGTTTGTTGTCTTAGCCGGAGTTGGCATAGCTTTTATGACCAATTCAGCAGTGAAAAATGATGATGTGACTAAATTGCGTCAAGTGCGAAAAAGAATTTTTAAAAGAGCAATCTTATTATTTGTCATCGGATTATCATACATCATGATTTGGCCCGCAGATATTCTTCATTTCTACGGAATATACATGCTGTTTACACTATTGTTTCTCAGACTAGAACCAATAATTTCGTTGCTATTTGCTGTTGGAATTGTTGTATTATATCCAGTTTTAATGTTTTTTATATGGTATGATCTTGGTTGGGATTTTAGCGATTATTCTTATGCAGATTTCTGGACGTTTGGCGGTTTTTTTAGAAACTTATTCTATAACGGATTTCATCCAGTATTTCCTTGGGTTGCTTTTATGTTGCTCGGTTTATGGTTTGGAAGACAAGATTTAAATAATGAAAAATTTATAAAGAGAATCTTTTTTATTTGCTTGGGAATAGCAATTTCAATAAAGTTACTTTCAATGGCTTTGCTAGCTTTTCTATCAGAAGGCAATGAAATTATTCTCACAGAATTAGCGCAGGTATTAGACACAAGTCCAATGCCACCTTTACCAATATATATGTTCTCAGCAAGCAGTATTGCCCTGTGTGTCATTTGCAGTTGTATTTGGATTGCTAAGCGAATGCAACATGGTTTAGTTATTAAGGCATTACAAAGCACAGGGCAATTAGCATTCACTTTTTATGTAGCACATATTGTGATTGGTGTCGGATTGATGGAAGTAATTTCTTCAACAAGTCTCGGAAGTTTTTCCATTACATTTTCGGTTGTATATGCAATTATTTTTAGTGCAGTTTGTATTGTATTTGCTACAATTTGGATGCACTATAAAAAAATTGGTCCTTTAGAATGGATTTTACGAAAATTGACAACTTAAAAATACAGCATAAAAAAACACTGTTCATTGAATAACGAACAGTGTTTCATGCTTAAAAAAGTAATGATTATTTCTTCTTTTTCATACAGTTTAAAGTTTCTTTCACTACAAACCATGAGAAACACACAATTCCAGCAGAGAAGACAACATCACCAATAATTCGCAACCATTTTAAAGTTTGAACGGTTGGAGTATATAATAATTCAGCATCTCTAGCATACGAATATCCTTCATTAATTGATGTATATGCTTGAATGATTCCGACAGGTAATAAACTTAAAACAACCATAAGTGTCAACCCAATATTTAAAAACCAGAAAGCATTTTTAATTAATTTTTCATTCCACAACCTTGTAGAATAAAAACGTAGACAGATTAAAATAAAGCCCATTCCAAGCAGTCCGTATACACCAAACAATGCAGTATGTGCGTGAACGGCAGTTGTATTTAATCCTTGAATATAATACAATGCAATTGGCGGATTGATTAAGAATCCAAATACACCTGCGCCAACCATATTCCAAAAAGCAACCGCTATAAAGAAAAATATAGGCCATTTGTAACGTTGAATCCATTCGTTTTCTTTGAGCAGGTTCCAGTTTTCTCTAATTTCAAATCCCATCAATGTCAACGGAACTACTTCCAAGGCACTAAATGTAGCTCCCAATGCAATTGCTTGTACAGGCGTTCCAGAGTAATACAAATGGTGTAACGTTCCTATAATTCCACCAGTTAAAAAGATACTTGCAGATGCAATTGCCGTTTTACCAGCAGTTTTCATAGAAATCACTTTCATTCGTGAAAATATATAGGCAATAATTACGGTAGCAAAGACTTCAAAGAAACCTTCTACCCATAAGTGAACAAGCCACCAACGCCAATAATTAATTACAGGAAGCGAACTGTTTTCGCCATACATTAATCCTGAAAAGAAAAACATTCCAATCGCTACGACGGCAATTAATAAGATGATCAATAAATGTTTAGATTCGTCTTTTTTACGAATTCCATACAGCACATGTCTTCCAACCATAACAACCCATAAAACCAATCCAATTCCTAAGAGTATTTGCCAGAAACGACCTAAATCCATATACTCATATCCTTGATGTCCAAAGAAGAAATTGGTAGTCAAATCTAAAAATTGATGAATTCCTAACCATTCTCCAAGCATAGATCCTACTACAATAATAAGCAATGCAACAAACAGAAAGTTAATTCCAAATACTTGATATTTCATTTCTCTATTGCTAATCATTGGTGCTAAAAATAGTCCTGTAGCCAGCCAAGTTGCCGCAATCCAAAAAATGGCTAATTGCGTATGCCAAGTTCGTGTAACGGAATAGGGGAGAATTTCAGACAGATTAAATCCAAAAAATGCTTGTCCTTCAACAGTGTAGTGTACGGTAATGATTCCGAGCACTACTTGTAAAACAATCAATAAGGTAATGACTAAGAAATATTTTAAGACTGCTTTTTGTGATCTAAATAGCGTTAGATTTTTTAGAGGATCTAATTTCGCTTTGGTAACAGCTTCTCCCTTTTCATGATTACGAATGTAGTAATACGTCAAAATTCCGATAAATAGAATTAATAGAATCACTGAGAAACCTGACCAAATTTGAGAATCTGCAGTAATTGTATTATCAATCAAAGGTTCATGTGGCCAATTGGAAGTATAGGTATACTCTTTATCAGGTCTGTTGGTACTGGCTGCCCAGGAAGTCCAAAATAGAAAAGCATTTAGTTTGCGTAACTTCTCTTTGTCTGTAAGTGCTCCTTTTTGAATGGCATATTGTTCATGACCTTCTGAGAAAATGTTACTATAATGTGCCGCGTTTTTTGCAATAGCTAATTGTCGTTCTTTTGACAGCGTTATTGTTTTGCTTGATGGATCAAAAGTGTTTGTCTTTACATCTTTGACCAATCGTGCTTTAATTGCCGCTTGTTTTTCTTCGTCTAAATCATCATACGGAAGATGGAAATCTTGTTGCGACCAATGATTTAATAAAAAAACGGCTTCCTTATGAATCCAATCGGCTGACCAATCGGGCGCCACATAACTTCCGTGTCCCCAAATAGAACCGACTTCCATTCCTCCAATGGATTCCCAAATATTTTGTCCTTCTTGAATATCTGCTTTCGTAAATATAACTTCCTGGCTACCTTTTACGGTGACCAGATCAGGAATTGGTGGTTGTGTTTGATAAATTTCTGTTCCTACCCAAATTAAGGCGATAAATGAGAGGACAACTACAGAGATAAATCCTATCCAAATTTTCTTCATTACTATTTATTATTTAATGTTTGTTCAGTTTCTATGGCTCTTTTAAAGAGAATATTATTTTCTAGGTGAATGTGTTTGTGTAAATCTTCTTCGAAATCTTTTAGTAATGAAAACGCAACTTTATACGAGTTACAGGCATCATTTGGCGGCGTATAATTATTTGAAAGTGCTGCAATTTTTCTAAAACGTTCGCCTTCATCATCATGTTCGTGATGCATCATGTTTATTGGATTTTCAATACTTCCAAATGGAGGTTTTGCAAGCTCAGTTTGCTCTTTCTTTGCTTTTGCAATTTTTTTGATAAAGGGAAAAAGAATAAGTTCTTCTTTCTTCATGTGCTTGGTTAAATCGCCAGCACTTTCATTGAATAGCGTTTGAATTTCTAGTAATTCAGGATGTTTTTCTCCGTGTACTTTACAAATTTTATTCAGGTATAATTGAATCTCAGGAATTTGTTTTTCTACATACGTATGATGATTTTGATAAATATAATCTGTCATAAAATCGAGTTCCCAATTTTGATAATCTTCTCGATGTGAAGTATCGGTAACAGTCATTAAAATTTCAGATAGTAGTTTTTCCCAATCCAATTCTTTTTCGGCAGAAACTTCTGTAATCGTTCTATTTCCGTTACAGCAAAAATCGATGTTATGATTTTTAAAAACGGCTGCTGTTTTATAGTTGTCAGCAACAATATCGCTTACTAAGGTGTGTTTGTTAATATTCATATGTATTGTTTTTAATGTGCTTTTGTTTTATAAAATATAAAAAGACCTTTTTATCCTTTATTGTTTTAAATTTTTTTATGTTTTCAACCAGAAGATGTTCTTTTTACTATCCGTAAACAAAATATCATGTAAGGTGTTTTCTTCTAACATTTTCTTTAAATTATTTCTAATCTCTATAAATTTAAAGTGAAGTGGGCAAGGAGATTTTTCATCACATTGTTTCAATCCTAAACCACAACCTGTATAAATTTTGTCTCCATCCAAAATGTTTACAATTTCACTCAACGTAATTTCTTTTAAGCGATGTTCTTCAATCATAAATCCGCCATACGGACCTTTAATAGAAGTAACAATATGATTTCGTGTAAGTACTTGTAAAATTTTAGCAGTGAATGCTTCAGGAGAGTTTATAGCACTTGCAATAGTCTTCAGTCCAACCTTCGTTTGTGAAGTTGATTGTTCTGCTATAAAAATAACAGCACGTAAACCATATTCGCAAGATTTTGAAAACATACTCATAGTATTATGCGGCAAAGATATAAACTATTTTTTATAAAAGATAAACTTATCCGTTATAAAATTTTAATCTTATGTTTTAGTGTTAGATATTAGCCATTCTGAAAACTCAATGTAAACGTCGTCAAACCATTTTCAGATTTAAAGAAAATATTTCCGTCATGCGCTTCTACAATACTTTTGGTTAAGGTTAACCCAATTCCTGAACCGTCTTTTCGCGTCGTAAAATAAGGAACAAAAATATTGTTTTTAATTTTTTGAGAGATTCCAATTCCGTTGTCAGAAACGCTTAAGTGCACACGTTTGTTATCAGTACTTAAATTCACTGTTATTGTAGCATTTTCGGCTTCTTTAAGCGCGTACAAACAGTTTGAAATTAAATTAATAACAACTTGTTCCAACTGCTGTTTATCAGCTAATAACTGAATGTTTTCTTCATGTTGAAAGTTGAGTTGAATGCTTTTTTCTTTGAATTCCTGCGCAAATAATTCAAGTGTTTGTTGTACAGTTTCTGTGAGATTGATTTCTTTTTTGTCTGGCAATGGCAATTCTGATAACTGACGATAGGTATTCACAAAATTGTTTAAGTGTAACGAACGCTTTTTGATGATTTTTAAACCTTGCGATAATTCTTCCAACGTATCTTCATCAGGTTCATCTTGAAGTAGTGAATCTAAGTTTTCTGCCAAACTGCTAATTGGCGTGATCGTATTGATGATTTCGTGCGACATCACCGTCATTAATTTATACCAAGATTCTTTTTCTTTCTTATCAATCAACTGTTGAATGGTTTCCATCGTTACCATCAAATATTCGTATTCGTTGGTATGTGTCAAGGAAGTTTTTAAGAAAAATGATTCTACTTGATCGTTGACGGTCAACGAGATGGTGTGTTTTACACGTTTCCAAGGAGTTGCATCAATAATATTCACCAAAGGCGTAATTTTATCTTTCAAAAGGTTCCAATTGTAAAACTTCGGAATCTGAAAGAAATCTACAAAAGCTTTATTCAACTGAAATACTTCAATCTTTTCATTTGTATCCTTCCGGAGAATTAACACGCCAATGGTTAAACTTTCAATAATATTAGTGAATATAACTTGCTCTGATGTATGCTGCTGACTTTGCGTTCGGTATTTTTCTTGAAGTTTTGCTGTTTTAGCATGTAAATTGTTATGTTGCTTTTCAGCAGAAATTTTATTCGAGAAATCGTCGTGTAGTAAACAATCTATCGTTTTTTCAATATCGAGAAAGAGCTTTTTTAAATAATCAAAACACAAAAACACTTGAAAAAATAATAACAATGTAAAACCGATTCCATTGACGATAAATCCGCTTTGAAAAAAGTAATAAATAAAGACGGCATTCAATGCAATAAGCAACATACGAATGCAAAGTTGTATGTATATTTTTTTACTCATTTAGAGTTGGTGTTTTTCAAGTCGTCTGTACAAAGCAGCACGTGTAAGACCTAAATCTTTTGCGGCTTTGGAAATATTTCCATGATGTTTGTCCAATGCTTGTTGAATCAATATTTTTTCAGTTTCCTCTAAATTAAGCGTTACAGGTGTATTTGTAGCAACTTTACGTGCAGAAAAGTGTAAATCTTCGGCTTCGATGCTTGTATTTTCTGTAATAATAACGGCGCGTTCTATAATATGTTCAAGTTCGCGAATATTTCCTGGCCAATTGTAATTTTTCAATGCTGTAATAGCGCTACTAGAAATAGAAGTAAGTTGTTTTCGATACCGTTGATTCAACTTTTTTAAGAAGTGATTCGCCAATACTTCCACATCTTCCGTACGATCACGCAAAGGCGGCAATTGTAATTCGATGGTATTAATTCGGAATAATAAATCTTGTCGGAACGTTTGTTCGTTTACCATTTCATGAATCGGTGCGTTGGTTGCACAAATAATTCGCGCATCAATAGTACGTTCATTTCCTTCGCCCAAACGCGTTACTTTTCTATTTTGAATCACCGTCAATAATTTGGATTGAAGGTGTAATGGTAAGTTTCCAATTTCATCCAAAAAAATAGTCCCGCCAGCTGCCAATTCAAAACGTCCGAGTGTATCTTTTTGCGCATCCGTAAAGGCACCTTTTGCATATCCGAACAATTCACTTTCAAACAAATTTTCATTCAAAGCGCCTAAATCGACATGTATAAACGGATGATTTTTACGATCTGACTGCAAATGAATTTCTTTGGCAAACACATATTTTCCAGTTCCGTTTTCGCCTAAAATCAACACATTTGCATCTGTTGGAGCTACTTTTTGAACTAGATTGATCGCTTTTTTCATAGCAACCGACTTTCCAATAATATGTTCTGTTTGTTGATGAAAATCTTTATCGAGTTGTTTTTGTACCGTTTCTAGTTGTGTTGTTTTTCGTTTTGAACGTGCCAATTCCACACCAGCATTTACTATACTATATAGCTTTTCGGTATTCCAAGGTTTCAGGATAAAATCGGTTGCTCCTTGTTTAATAGCTTCTACTGCCAAGTTCACGCTTCCAAAAGCTGTCATAAGAATTACGGTAGTTTCAGGACTTATTTGCTTCACATGTTGCAACCAATACAAACCTTCTTTTCCATCTTCAAAGCCAATGCGGTAATTCATATCCAACACCACTACATCAAAGGTTTGTGAAGTAATATAATTACTAATTTTCTTAGGATTGTTTGTCGTGATGATTTCAGTAAAATATTTCTTCAAACTGATTCGTGCCGAAAACAAAATATCGTCATCATCATCTACAATTAATATGGAAGCTTCCTTTTTTCTCATAGTACATAGTTAGTAAGATGTTTGATAATGAACAAGAAAATGTTCGAAAATGAACACTTCTAAAAACGACTAATTAATTAAAGTGTTGATTATTAGCTTTTTATGTAATTGTTTTTTCATGGCGCAAGAATGGCATTCTATCTATCAAACAAAATTAAAGTACTGATGGACAAGCAAATTCAACCAAAAAATAAAAAAACGAAACGTATGTTGTTTTGGGGAATTCCAACAATCGTGTTAGCTGTTATTATATTTATGAGCGCGACACGTAAAAAACAAGTGAACTTAGACAAAGAAACTATTTCTATTAAAAAAGTGGAGAAAGGTGACTTTGAAGATGTGTTATTATTTAATAGTACGGTAGAACCAAAAACATCTGTATTGATTAATGTGATTCAAGGCGGATCGGTTTCAGAAGTATTTGTAGAAAGCGGACAACTAGTAAAAAAAGGAACTCCTTTATTACGTGTGTACAATCCGAATGCAGAATTGAATTATTTAACACAAGAAACTGCTATTGTAGAACAGATTAATAATTTGCGAAACATTCGTGTTACCATCAAAAATCAACAATTAAATTTGGATGAGCAGTTGTTAAGTATTGACAATTCGTATAAAAATGCAGAACGTCAGTACGCAACCGATCAACGTTTATACAAGAAAGATGTGATTGCTCGCAATAAGTTTGAAACATCTGAGCAAGAATACAAATTTCAAAAAGAACGAAACGAGGTAATTAAGTCAAAAGTTTCCAATGAAAAAAGTGATCGAAATGTGCAGTTAGCGCGTATCAATGCTTCGGTTCAAAAAATGGAAGAAAGCTTAGAGTTATTGCGCAAAAACAAAGAGAATTTTATTGTGAAAGCGCCTAAAGATGGTTTATTGTCATCATTCAATCCGACGTTAGGACAAAACTATAATCAAGGTGACAATGTTGGAAAAATCGATGTGTTAGATGGTTATAAATTAACAGCAAAGGTTGATGAATACTATATTTCTAAACTTCAAGAAGATATTCGCGGAATGGTTACTATAGACGAAGAGAAAATGCCAATTCGTATCTCAAAGATTTATCCTGAGATTGTTAAAGGAGGTTTTCAAGTAGAATTGCAGTTTGAAAGTGATTCTATTTCAAAAGGAATTCGCAGAGGAATGTCTTTAAAAAGTAAAATGTTTTTATCAAACAACAGCGAAGCACTATTATTACCAAAAGGATTGTTTTTTCAAAGTACAAACGGAAAATGGGTTTTTGTATTAGATTCAGACAATAAAGCAGTAAAACGAAATGTACGTATCGGACGCGAAAATCCTTTCTACTATGAAGTATTGGAAGGCTTAAAAGTAGGCGATCGCGTGATTACTTCTAGCTATGACGATTATAAAGATATGGAAGAATTAAACTTAAATTAATCATGCTTGTATTTGTATATATATTAGTAGAAAAGCTTGTCACATTATTTTTATAAAAATTAGTTTAAAGTACCAAACAGTTATTTAAGTACTTCTCGATACAATTTTCTAGTGAAAATCACTCGAAGAGACGTTTTGAAAAATAGTCAAAATTGTAAATGTTGAATGCTAAATTTTAAATGAAAAAGATACTTTTTAACAAACAACAAACAACAAACAACAAACAACAAACAACAAACAACAAACAACAAACAACAAATCAACAAAAAACGAACAATGATTACATTATCAGATTTATCGAAAGTTTACAGAACAGAAGAAGTAGAAACAACAGCAATTCACAAATTGAACCTAACCGTAAAAGAAGGTGAATTTGTGTCCATTATGGGAACTTCGGGTTGTGGAAAATCTACCTTATTAAACATCATCGGATTACTAGATGCACCAACTTCAGGAAGTTATTTATTTGCAGAAACAGAAGTTGCAAAATACAGCGAAAAGCAGCGTGCCTTATTGCGCAAAGCAAACATTGGATTTGTATTTCAAAATTTCAATCTTATTGATGAACTTTCTGTATATGAAAACATCGAATTGCCATTAATTTACAACAAAGTACCATCAAGCGAACGCAAAAAACGAGTTTTCGAAATTATGGAACGTATCGGAATTGCACACAGAGCTAAACATTTTCCATTGCAATTATCTGGAGGACAACAACAACGTGTTGCGGTAGCGAGAGCTTTAGTGACCAATCCGAAGTTGATTTTAGCCGATGAGCCAACAGGAAACTTGGATAGTAAAAATGGTAATGAAGTAATGGAATTATTAGCAGAATTACACGCTTCAGGATCTACAATTATTATGGTGACGCATTCTTCATACGATGCGCAATTTTCAAGCAGAATTGTGATGATGAAAGATGGCGAAATCATTTCAGAAAAAACAAACACACGTGACATAGACGTGCTAGTTCAGTAACAAAAGTCAATCATTCATCAATCAAAGAACAACACTTATGTTACGAACGTGGTTAAAATTATTTTTTAGAAACAGCAAAAAGAATTGGCTCAATGTCGTAGTCAATATCTTGGGATTAACACTTGGTTTTGCAGGTTTGCTTATTGTGTTATTGTATTTCAATGACGAATTGAGTTACAATAAGACGAATCCCGATAAAAACGAAATATTTAGAGTAATTCATAAAATGTCTGACGGAGATGTTTGGGCAACGAGTACCAATGTAGAAGGACCAAAATATAAAGAAGACATTCCAGAGATTAAAGACTATTATTTAAGTGATAGTTGGTATGAGAATAGCTTAGTTAAAGTAGGTGACAAAGAATTATACACTAGAGATATACTAAAGGGAGAACCTAATTTCTTTGATTTCTTTTCTTTTAAAATTGTAGAAGGAAACACAGAGACATTCAAGCAAACACGAAATAATGCAGCACTTTCTGAGAAGCAAGCAAAGATCTTTTTTGGAAAGGAATCTGCGATAGGGAAATCGATTGATGTATCAGGCAGAATATACACTATTACTACGGTTTATAAGATTGAAGGAAAACATTATTTCATGCCCGAAATGGTACTTCAATATAAAAAACAGCCATTAGATATACGTTGGGGAAATTTTTCAAAAGCATTATTTGTAAAGACAGTTGAAAATCCAAATTTGGCAGATTTAGAAGAAAAAGCCTTGGCAGTTTGGTACGAAAATGAAGTATTGCCTTCTTCGAAAAGAGATGGAATTACTCCAGAAAAATTTATGGAGAAATATGGAACAACTCCTGTTTTTGAAGCAATAGAAGATATTCGATTAAAAACAATTTCAGATGATGCTGGACCAGAAGGAAGCGGAAATTATCAGTTGATACTTATTATGTTATCGTTGTCCGTTTTATTAATTATAATTTCTTGTGTAAACTTTATCAATCTATCCATAGCTTCAGCAACGCAAAGAGCCAAAGAAGTAGGCGTAAAGAAAACATTTGGCTTATCTAAAGCAACTTTAGTTAGACAATATGCTTTAGAGATAGTTTTGCAAAGCTTTATAGCTTTTCTACTTTCTTTATTATTTGTGGAACTTCTTTTACCGTATTTTAATGAATTTATGGATAAAGAAATCTCCATTTTAGAGATCGATTTATTGGTGAAAGTAGCATTGTTAGCTATTGTGATTTCATTACTTATCGGAATTATTCCTGCGTTATATCTATCAAAATTTAAATCGGTAGAAGTTTTAAAAGGGAATATTTCAAGAAGTAAAAAAGGCGTGCTGGCAAGAAACATTATGCTGGGAATTCAATTTTTGATTTCAGGTTTTTTCCTTACGGGATCAATCATTATCAACAAGCAAGTTGGATATATGATAGAAAAAGATCTTGGTTTTAAAGGCGATCAGGTTGTGATGGTTTCTATGAATAAATATAAAGATCGTTACAAAAACTATTTACTAGCAAAAAATGAGTTGGTAAAGCATCCTAATATTGAAACTGTTACAAGTAACTCTTTTATTATTGGAGGCGGAAGTTCTAACTCAACAAACTTTAATTATAAAGACATTTCGGTACAAACTAACGCCAATGCAATAGATTATAATTACTTAGATGTCATGAATATTAAGCTTGTAAAAGGGCGAGAATTGAAAGAAGAAATTGCATCCGATACAACAAAAAATGTGCTAATAAATGAAACATTAGCCAAAGCATTACATATTTACGATGACCCTATTGGGAAAAAATTGAGCGCAGGTTTTCAGGGAGACAATAATGACGGTAAAAATTTAGAGGTAGTTGGTATGGTTAAAGATTATCATATTACAGGATTAGATGGCAAAATTCCACCAACGGTCTTTATGCATTGGAATAGTTTTGATTGGATGAAACAAAACTTCTGGACAATTCAGTTTAAAATAAAACCTGATAATGTAGAAGAAACCTTAGACTTTATTGAAGAGTATTGGAATGAAAATATAGAACAAGGCTATCCTTTTAATCCTGTATTTGTCGATAAGCGATTTGCCAGAACTTATAAAAAGTATGAAAAACAACAAACCTTATTCTTTATACTAACAAGTATTGTAATTATGGTTTCATTACTTGGATTGTTTGCTTTGGCTACATTAACCATTCAGCAACGTTTAAAAGAAGTTGCCATTCGTAAAACGCTTGGTGCATCTGTCAAAGAAATAATTTTTCAACTCGTAAAAAGCTTTTTAAAAATTACAGTGATCGCTTCTGTTATTCTAATTCCTATTGCATACTACTTTATGCAAAACTGGCTAGAGAACTTTGTATATCGTATCAATATGCCTATTTGGCCATACATTTTAACGCCAATAGTACTAGTAATCCTTGTGTTTACAGTGGTAGGAGTAAAGGCAGTTAATGCCACAAAAATTGATTTAATCAAATACTTAAAATTCGAATAAGATGTTGAAAACTTGGCTAAAATTATTCTTTAGAAATAGTAAAAAGAACTGGCTCAATACTACAATTAATATCAGTGGTTTAACGCTCGGATTGGTAGGATTGATTATTGTATTGCTGTATTATAACGATGAAAAAAGTTACGATCAGTGGAATACACAAAAAGACATTGTATACAAAATAGCACACAAATGGGGAGACGGACAAATTTATGACGGCGCAACAAATCCGGAAGGGAAAACAGTAAAAGAAGTTGTCCCAGAAGTAACAGATTATTGTGCAGTGCATTCTAGTTATGATAGTCAAATATTACGTTACAAAGACCAGTCGATCTATGAAACTAAAATTGGACGTGCCAATGCAAACTTTTTTGAATTTTTTCCACATACGATTGTAAAAGGAGATCCAGAAACAATTTTGGCAACAAAAAATACTATTGTACTCTCTACAGATCTTGAAAAACAATTATTTGGAGATAAAGAGTCGGTTGGAAAAACAATCAAATATGGAAAAAAAGAATACATTGTTACTGGAGTATATGAGTTGAAAAAGCCTTCTGTGTATTTGCCAAACGCGATAATACACAAGCCTATTACGAAAAGTAGAAATTGGGGCGGATACGGAGTGTATACTTTTTATAAAATTCCAGTAGGAACTGATCTAGGATTGGTTGAAAAGAAAATTTACGATGTATATGTAGATAGATATTATCAAAAAGAAGCAGCATCACAAGGAATTACAGTAGATGATTATGTGTCTATGCAAGGTTCGTATCCAATGTTAGAAAAGCTAGCGGACTTACGATTACATGGACAAGGTGATGATGGTATGTTGGAAGGAAAAGGAAATTACTCATTATTAATTATCATGTTGAGTTTGTCAATACTGATCATTATCATATCTAGTATTAACTTTATAAATCTATCCATAGCTTCGGCAAGTCAACGTGCAAAAGAAGTTGGCGTAAAGAAAACCTTAGGTGTTTCTAAAATTGGATTACAAATGCAATTTATTTTAGAAATTGTAATACAAGGAATTATAGCCGTTTTCCTTGCCTTGATTATTGTAGAATTATTGCTGCCAATTTTTAATGTATTTATCAATAAAAATTTAACATTAAACAATACAACCATCATTGTACAAGTAATTTTATTAGCTATTGGAATCGCTGCAATTATTGGTTTTATTACAGCATTATATGTGTCAAATTTTAAAACAATAAGTGTTTTAAAAGGAAACTTTTCAAGAAGCGGAAGTATGATTTTGGTGCGAAATGTAATGCTAGGTTTACAGTTTGTAATTTCAGGATTCTTCTTTATTGGTGGATTGGTCGTATATGCACAAGTAGAGTATATGAGTTCCAAAGATTTAGGATTTTCGGGAGAAGAAATTTTGGTAGTTGAGTTTAATGATTCGCAAACGAGTAGAAGCAAACAATATAACTTGATTCAAAATGTATTTTTAAACAATCCGAATATAGAAGGTATTTCCTCTACGTTTTTAGTACCAGGTGCTGACAATGATATATCTTTAGATGTTACTCATAAAGACATTGTTGTTGATGTAAAATTCATTCCTTTAGATTTTGGACACTTGGAAATGATCAATACAAAAATTGCCAAAGGACGTTACTTTTCAAAAGACTTTGCTTCAGACACTATAAACAGTATTATTTTTAATGAAACGGCAGCCAAACGTTTAGGAATCGCAAATGACCCTTTGAACAAAGAAGTAGGAATCGATGGGAAAAAGTTCAACGTTGTAGGAGTTGTAAAAGATTATCACATTGCAGGATTAGACAAAGAAATCAGACCAGCATTTTTCATGTATTACACAGGTTTCGATTGGGTTCGTGGCGCCATGAGCACAGTTCAATTCAAAATAAAAGAAGGAAAAAAACAAGAAGCTTTAGCAGAAATAGAACGTTTTTGGACTACCGAATTAGAGCCTGGTTACCCATTTTCTTTTTATTACTTAGATCAATACTACAGTAAAACACATGACATTTATAAAAAGCAACAAACACTATTTTTTATTTTAACATTAGTTGTCATATTTATCGCATTACTTGGATTGTTTGCTCTGGCAACACTTACCATTCAGCAGCGTTTAAAAGAAGTTGCTATCAGAAAAACATTGGGCGCATCTGTCAAAGAAATCATAGTGCAGCTCGTTAAAAGTTTCATCAAAATTACAGGAATTGCAGTTATCATTCTATTGCCAATTGCATACTATTTAATGCAAAACTGGTTAGACAACTTCGCATATAGAATAGACATGCCTTGGTGGCCGTTTATTGTTGCGCCAATCATACTATTAATTCTAGTATTTGTAGTGGTTGGTATCAAAGCGTTTAATGCCACTAAAGTTGATTTAATCAAATATTTAAAATTCGAATAATGTGTTGAAAACGTGACTAAGAGTATTTTTTAGTTAACACACATTTGAAAAAACGAAAACCTCACAAAATTCATAACATACCTTTTTTTAATAAAAAAAGTAAATAAAACGAGCATGAGATTATTCACCGTACTTCTATTTTTAACCATTGGTTTTTCCTCTTTTGGACAGACAATGAAAGAAGTAGAAACATTTAAACATAATTCTATTATTATAAATAATGATACAATAAATTATCATACCTATTCAAAAAAACCTATCAGTTCAACAAAAACACTTTTGTTATATGTTCAAGGTTCAAGAGCTAAATCTCTTTATAAAACAATTAAAAAAAATGGAAAAAAGTATATTAAAACAATCATTCCAATCGATTTTAACCTAGTACCTGATGACTGCTTATTTGTAGTAATATCAAAAAAAGGAATTCCTTTTTTAACAAAATGGGATGAAAAGTTTTCAATTCCAAAATCATATTATGAAAATCAAACATTAGAGTATCGAACTTTCCAAGCCGACCAAGTAATTAATAATTTAACAGATACCTATAAGAATCAGTTTAAGAAAATTATCGCGCTTGGACATTCGGAAGGAAGTGATGTAATAGCTAAGTTAGGAACAATAAATAAAGATATTACGCACTTTGGGTATTTGTCTGGCGGAGGAAATACACAATTTATTGATTTCATTACTTTCGTAAGAAAGGAAATAGATAAAGGACAAATTAGCGAAGAAGAAGGATTGAAAGAAATAAATTCAATTTTAGAAGATTTAAAAAAGATAATGGCTGATCCAAAATCGACAGATAAATTTTGGGCGGGTAAAAATAATAGTTACAATCGATGGAGTACTTTTTCAGAACCGCCAATTGATAACCTCATACAGATTTCTAAACCTATATTTGTTGCCATAGGAACAAAAGATCAAGCTGTAGCACTTGAATCAGCTTACTTAATCCCGATAGAGTTTATAAGGAAACAAAAAGATAATTTGACGTTCAAAGTCTATCCATACTTAGATCACGGATTTGGAAAAGAAATAGAAGCTGGAAAGTTTGAAGAGCATTGGAACGATGTTTTTAAAGATTTTTTAAATTGGGTAAATGAAAAATAAAGTATACGAACACTGTATAAAAATTGCAGTTTAGTAAGTATAAATTGAATACCAAAATCAAAATTTAAATCCCACAGGTTTGTGAAGCATTCACAAACCTGTGGGATTTTACTTTTTCGAATATTTTAGGAAAGCTTTCCTTTAATAAAATGTATATACTTTTTTTGAGTAAGAAATTTTAGCTATTATTTTCTATATAAATGATAGTAGTTTCTGTAATAATAACCTTAGATACGAGCTGTTTTTTGTTGATTGAATTACGTGAAGAGCTTACCTTTATTGTGGGAAAAATAAGTTTTTCTGTTAAAAAATGCTTAAATTAGAGCAGCATTTGTTTTAAAACAAACAAATGTTACCAAATATTAACCATAACCAAATTTAACCTAAAATTATGAAAACAAATTATTTATTATTGTTGTTTTTGATGGGTATTTTTACCGCTCAGGCTCAGAAACAAGGCTCCTTAAAGGCAACATCTACAGCCAAGGCAGCTTACATGGTAGAAGTCCCAGCGTTGTCCAAAATGGATAACATCATTGCGGCAAAAGGACAAGAACATGTTGCACCTCCGAAACGAAGAGGGACTAACACATTTGTTGAAGGTAAAGGACTTCCTATTGGACGCGATCCATTAATTCAACAACAATTAAATGTTCCCAAAGCTGCGGGTAGAGCACCAACAGTAGATTTTCCTGCGCACACAGGAACAGTCCTTAATGATCCTACGGGCGCAATTGGACCAAATCATTATGTGTATGCATTCAACTCTGGATTCGGTATTTTGGATAGATCAGGGAATGTATTAGTTCCAGAAGCTTCACTAGCAACATTATTTCCTAATGAAGACCTTGGTGATCCTGTAGTAGTATATGATCGTTATGCAGATCGTTTTATCATCATGCAATTTAGTGATACGCCAAATGGAATCTTAATCGCTGTTTGTCAAGGACCAGACCCAGTAAATGATGGCTGGTACACATATCGTTTCAATACAGGATCTTTTCCTGATTATGAAAAAATGTCTGTATGGAGTGATGGATATTATATCACGGCAAATAAAGATTCAGGAAATCCTAGTAACAATGATGTTATATATGCACTAGAAAGAGATGAAATGATAGCTGGAAATGCGAATGCTCAAATAGTAGGATTTCCGCTTCCAAGCGCAGCAACTAGTGGTTTTTATAGTCCAGGAGGATTTAACTGTATCGGACCAAACTTACCGCCAGTTGGAACGCCTCAACCTATAGTGTATTTACAAGATGATGCTTGGTCAGGTATTTCACAAGATCATTTAAAAATATGGAATGTTAGTGTAGATTGGAATACGCCAAGTAACTCTTCTATATCATCGCCTCAGATTATCAATACAGCACCGTACGATTCTGTATTTGACAATGGATCATTCCAAAATCTAGACGAACCAGGAAATGGACCTGATATTGATGCACTACAAGCAACAATGATGTATATGACAAATTACAGACGCTTTGGCTCTTACAATTCTGCTGTGATGAACTTTGCCGTAGATGTAAGTGGAAATGATAGTAAAGCAGGAATTCGATGGTACGAATTAAGACAAACTGCCGATGGTCAGCCTTGGACAATTTATCAAGAAGGAACGTATTCGCAACCAAACTATAGTACTTTTTGCGGTAGTATCAGTATGGATGCACAAGGAAATATAGGACTTGCGTATACTATTGTAAGTAGTACTGTATACACTTCATTACGTTATACAGGTCGTCAAGTATCCGATCCGTTAGGGACAATGACAATAGCAGAACAAAATATTGTGGATGGAGATGCACAAAATAATAGAGGAGATGGACGTTATGGAGATTATGCTCAGTTAACTGTAGACCCAACTGATGATATGACTTTCTGGCACATTGCTGAATATATGAAAGGACCAAATAATGTTAGAAAAAGTCATGTAGCAGCATTTAAAATTGAAGTTGGACCGCCAGATACAGAAGCGCCAACGACACCAACAAACTTGTCTGCATCTAATACAACAGATACGACTACAAATTTATCATGGACAGCTTCTACAGATAATGTGGGTATTGCTGGATATGATGTTTATCAAGATGGTAATTTAGTCGGAACAGCTTCTGGAACAACATATACAGTAACTGGCTTAACAGCATTAACGAGCTATGACTTTTATGTAGTAGCAAAAGATGGAGCAGGAAATACTTCAGGAAATAGCAATACAGTTACAGTTGTAACTTTAGATGTACAAATAAATTACTGTGATTCTGCAAGTACAAATATCAATGATGAATTTATTGGTCGTGTACAATTAAATACGATAGACAACTCATCTGGAGCTCAATTCTATACTGATTTTACTGGTATTTCAACAACACTTGACAAAGCTTCACAATATACAATAACGGTGACACCAACGTGGACAGGAACTATTTATAGTGAAGGATATGCTGTTTGGATTGATTACAATCAAGATGGTGATTTTACAGATTCGGGAGAGCAGGTTTGGACACAAGCACCAACTACAAATACACCTGTAAGTGGTAGCTTTACAGTTCCTTCTTCTGCAACTAGCGGAGCAACCAGAATGCGTGTGTCTTTAAAGTATAATGGAATACCAGGACCTTGTGAAACCTTTACCTATGGTGAAGTAGAAGATTATACAGTTGTGTTACAAGATGGAACAGGTGGACCAACATGTGATGATGGTATTCAAAATGGAGATGAAGAAGGTATTGACTGTGGAGGTTCGTTCTGTGATCCTTGTTCTACAGGACCTGTTGTAATTCATGAAGGTTTCTTCGAAACTGGATGGGATAATTGGGTTGATGGAGGAAGCGATAGTTTCCGCTATGCTGGAACACGTTCTTATGAAGGAAGTTACTCTATTAGATTAAGAGATAACACAAACAGTTCTACAATGACATCGGAAACATTCGATTTGTCTAGTTATGGTTCGGTTAGTGTTGAATTTTTCTTCTTCCCAAATAGTATGGAAAATAATGAAGATTTCTGGCTTCAGTACAACGATGGTTCTGGATGGCAAACAGCGGCTACTTGGGCGCGTGGATCAGAGTTTGAAAATGACTTATTCTATACATCTACGGTGACATTAAGCGCAGCAGACTACAACTTGAATTCCAATGCACGTTTTAGATTTAGATGTGACGCCAGTGGAAATGGAGATCGTGTTTATATTGATGCGGTAACGATAACAGGTAATGCAAGTACAAGTCGTATCGCGAATACTACGAAACGTGTTACTAAAGAAACGCGTCAACCAACAATAGATACGCATGAACTTAGTACTGAAGAAGAGGATGGCTTTACACTCTATCCGAATCCAACGCAAGGAACTCTTAACATTAAGAATACTTCAGGTTTAGAAGTAGATACTGTAAAAATATTTTCTGCTTTTGGAATGTTAGTTAAAGAAATTAAAGGACTTGATAATGATGCAAGTATTGATGTTTCTAATTTTGCATCCGGAACTTACTTTATAAGATTTGTTTCAGGAGACACGATGGTAACAAAAAGATTTGTTAGAAAATAAGCATTAAAAAGCATACTAATAAAATTAAAAATGAAGCCGTTTCAATACGTATTGAAACGGCTTTTTTTATACACTCTTTTTCATAATTAATATAAGAATTCAAGATGTTAAAACGATATTTTAAAAAAATCAAAAAGCAGAAAAAAGAAAAGTGATGAATCAAACATAAAAAACTACGTACAAACACTTGATTTTAAAATGCGTATTTATGCTACTTTCAAATACGCGTTTAATATTGTATGTTTGGTAAAACTGTCAAAACCATATTAATTATGTCAACCTCAAACCCGACACCAAAACCAAACCCAGATCCAACACCAAAACCTTCAACGCCAATTAAGCCTAAGGAAACTGCAAATGTACCGCCAAAAGGTATTTCGAAAGGTGTTTCTAATGAGCTCATGGTTCAAATAAAACAAGAATTAGAGAATATGCTTGCGTTTGCGATGCGAAACGGGAAAGTGATCAATACCGAATTGAATCCTTTGATTGAAAGCGATAATTTAGACGATTTAATCAATGCGCATAATATTCTTGCAAAAAATATTGCTCCTGCGACACCAAAATCAATTAAATATTTAAATCGATTAAACGCAGAAGAACACAGTGTAACCATATTTAGCAGATTGCCAATTATTCGAAATTTAATCATATTAGCATTACTTTTCTTGGCACTTTTTATAGGAACTTCACTGTCAAATCAAGTAGACAATGCATCGCTGGCTAAAGGCGTATTGTCAAACCATGGTACACCATTACTATTAAATTTACTATTTTTATGTGCTACTTCAGGTTTAGGAGTTATCTTTTACTTATTGAAAAGTGTCAGTGAAGGAATTCAAAAAGGAACCTTAATGCCTGAACAATCTATCTATTACGTAGGTTTGATTGTACTAGGAATTATGTCTGGATTAATTTTATCAGAAATCGTATCTACCTATAATGATGGAAACAGTTTAACCGTTTTCAATAGCAGTGTATTAGCACTTGTTGGAGGATTTTCTTCGGATGCAATTTTTAGTGTATTACAAGGAATTATCAATAAAATCAAAGCTGTTTTTACATCAGACAACGACTAATTTTTTAATTAAATAATATATAAATGAAATTAATTATAAAAACTTTGCTAACCGTAGCTATCTTTATTGGAGTTGTTTCATGTGCTTCCATTCCAGCATCTACAGCAACTTTATCACAAGAAGTAATAGCGGAAGCTGGCTCAATGCATCAATTGAATATAGCGTTGGTAAATCAACTATTTGATGAACGAAAAGATAAAGTGAATGATTTTATCAACAATCAATACATTCCAAAATTCGTCACAAATTTCGAATCAAAAATTCCACCTGGAACAGATATAAGTGCAGAATTGCCAAATATTTTAAAAAGTGTGATGCCAGTTATCAATAGAAAACGCGATTCACTTCAAGGATTACTTGATACGCAACGAACTCAAGTTATTACATCACTCAATGAAAGTTATGCAAACTATCAACAAGCAAGTAGTACATTGCAAAACTTAATCAGTTCTGCGGTAAAATTAAAACAATCTGAAGCAAATACGTTGGCACAAATACAAAGCCTCACAAAGACCAACATTAATGTTGGACAAATAGCAGGTCATTTAGATAGTTTGCTTATTAAAACAGGAAATGGTTTTGATAAATTATTAAAGGTAAAATCAGCAATTAACGGAAACAACTAAAATCGATAACGTATGAGTGATAATATAAATTGGGACAACTTAGCAAATGAAGCCGCAGATCAAACGGATGCAGAATTCAATACAACAATTGCAAGTTTGACACGTATGAGTATTGCAGAAATAGATCAGTTCATAGCTGAAAGTAAAATTTCAAATGCTAATGCAATCAAAGTTCTAAAAGAAATCAATGATGCAGCAGCTTCAAACTCAGCAAAAGCAGACGCAATTGCCAATATTGACAATGGAGTTAGCTTTTTAGTAAGTTTGGCAAACAGGATTGTTTAAGACATAAAAAGGAAATATATTCGCAAAGCAATAACATATTTTATATGTTGTTGCTTTTTTTAGTGAAAAAGATATCAAACACTTAGAAAATTTTGTTGATAAATTTTATGTAAGGAATTCACAGAAAAACCTACTTTTGTTAAAAAGCGTTTAATAATTAGAAAAAAGAATTATGTCAGATACAAATACAGCATTAGATTGTTTAATAATAGGAAGTGGACCAGCAGGTTATACAGCCGCAATTTATGCAGCCAGAGCTGATATGAACCCTGTAATGTACACAGGAATGGAACCAGGTGGCCAATTAACAACAACAACAGAAGTTGATAACTTTCCAGGATATCCGCAAGGAACTGACGGAACTGCTATGATGGAAGATTTAAAAAATCAAGCAACTCGTTTTGGAACAGATGTACGTTTTGGATATGCAACTCGTGTAGATTTTTCAAAAGAAGTAGGAGGAATTCATAAAGTTTATGTAGATGATGGAAACGGAGAACAAGAGTTCTTAGCAAAATCAGTTATTATTTCTACAGGAGCTTCTGCTAAATATTTAGGATTGGAAAGTGAAGAACGTTTAAAAGGTGGTGGTGTTTCTGCATGTGCTACTTGTGACGGATTCTTTTATAAAGGACAAGATGTAATTGTTGTTGGTGGTGGAGATACTGCTGCAGAAGAAGCTACATACTTAGCAAAACTTTGTAAAAAAGTAACGATGCTTGTTCGTAAAGACGAAATGCGTGCTAGTAAAGCAATGCAACACCGTGTAAATGCTACTGAAAACTTAGATGTATTGTACAATACTGAATTAGATGAGGTATTAGGAAATATGGTTGTTGAAGGTGTTCGTGTAGTAAACAATCAAACGAAAGAAAAGCACGAAATTCCTGTTACAGGAGTTTTTATTGCTATTGGACATAAACCAAATACAGACATGTTTAAAGGAATTTTAGATATGGATGAGACAGGATATTTAATCACAGGAGCAAAATCTACTAAAACAAATCTACCAGGAGTATTTGCAGCAGGAGACGTGCAAGATAAAGAATATCGTCAGGCAGTTACAGCGGCAGGAACAGGTTGTATGGCAGCATTAGATGCAGAGCGTTATTTAGCTTCTGTAGAAGATGTAGTAGAAGCGTAAAATGATTTTAGATGTACGATTTACGATTTACGATTGTAGATTTACTATCAAACTAAATTAAAATATATAAAACCGCGTAAGATTCATATTTACGCGGTTTTTTTATTGACTAATTTTTGTCTTGATGAAAACTTAGCTGTTCTTATTTCGAATAATATTCATGCATGTTAGTGTCTAAATAAAAGACAACTCCATATTTTTTTACTTTAATAAGCGTTTGTTGATTTTTTTGATATTCAAAATAGGGAACAGCTTCTAAAAATTCATAATCGCCCAAAGATTTTTTCTTAGTTTTTGTGGCATAAAATGTAGCAAGATTGTCTTTTTTAAAGATAAAGACATTTTCCTCATTTTCGAATTTGTCATAATAAGTAGGAAATATTTGCGTACCATTTGCATCAAACAATCCGTATTTTTTATCATTTTCGACTACAAAATAATCTTTGTATAGATAGTCAGATGTTTTAATATACTCGTATTCTGGTGGGACAATTTCGCGATTCCCTTCTAAATCGTACACACCTAACAAAGAGTTATTCCCTTTTGTAAATGTATAGAATCGATCATACACATAATAATTTTCTTGAAAAGAGTATCCTTCATTGGATAGTGTGTTATACCGTTTTTCATATATAGAATCCATATCTCTTCTAGCAGACTCCATCACAGTTTCTTCATACTGTTCGCTCTTTAGTTTGGATAATTTTGAGGTGAATAATCCGTAAAATTCCTCTGTAATAATATACTTGGTTTCTTTTGAGTCACTCACACTCCAGATACAAAAAGCTTCGTTACGGTTGAGTGTTTTAGGAAATTTAATATGAATATTTGCGTTCTCATGTACAATTTCATCATTGAGCATTTTCCAACCATCTTCCAAATTTGCAGTAGATCGAAATTCGGCTACAAAAATAATTTGATCATATTTCACCGGGATTTTTACGTTGCCAGAAAGTTCTAGAATTCCAATTTTACCCTTTTTCTGCGCTGCAACATAATCGTAACGATAATCGAGCGTGTCGTAGATAAACTTTGTCAGAAATTTTTCTTGATGCAAAATGGCAAACTTCCCCTTTTTATCTTGTGCGATGTAATAATTAGGATTGTGATGTATTTTTACTTCATCTAATTGCTTGTATTTTGTTGGAACCATCAACTTACCATCTGTATTTACCAATCCCCAAAATCCGTTTCGTTTGACTTTAGCGAGTTGTACAGATTTTTTCTTTTCAATATAATGAGTAAAGTGTGAAACGCTATCGTATACCGCTTTTACTTTTACCTTTCCGTCCATGGTTTTAAATCCCCATTTTGAGCCAACTCTGTTGGGAATAAGAATATCATTCTGAGCCATTGACATCGTGAAACTCAACAATATACTAAGTAGTGTTATATGTTTAATTTTTGACATCAAGTGTAATTTTTTTAGAGGTTTTAACGGTACTTAGTTCAGTAGTATATCGATAATGCTGTGTAAACGCCTCCGATTTTAAAACTTCACCTTTCGGTAAATTGAATTTGTAAAATAAGTAGCTTGTGTCAATTGCTAATTTTTCATCCATGACAATTGTATAAAGCCCATTTTCTGATTTGTTAATAAACATATATGTACTCAACTCACGACCATTTTGCATTTTTTTATGCAGTAACATTGGCGTGCTATAATCATCGCAATTATCATTTACATATTGTTTTTTAGCTTTTGTCACTTGGAATGAATCGTTAATTATTGGTCCAAGTACCGCTATTTTCAAATCTCGAAAAAAAAGAAATTTGTCACCTATTTTATCTGTAGGATCGTACATCTGTAAAAATATATTCTCTTTAGCATTCCAATATCCAGTAGTTGTATCTTTTCTTACTTGCTTGTCAAAGCTAAGTTCTTCAAAAGTCGAAATATACTTTGTTTTGTATAAAAAGGTTGCAGTTGAAGGGATTTTTGGCAACTCACTAATTTCAATATCGTTAAGTTTTCTTTCTGCTTCGCAGTTGTCTTTTTGTATTTGTACTACACCCGAAGTATTCATAAATCTTTCAAACTCGGCTTTTAACCATCGCTTGCTTTGTTCTTGATAGCGTACAAATGCTACATCAACTTCAGCTCCATTGTGTACGATTGCAATTACTTTTTCATCTTTTGGAATAGTATTCATAAGTCCAAAACTGCGTAACAAGTCAGTAATTCGATTATTTCGATCACTTTTACCCACCCAAATTTCCATGTTTAAAAATGAAGGTGTAATGCTATATCTATCTACTTTTTGCCCGTGAATAATTTTTGTTGCGCCCGTTTTTGTAAATCCGCCATTTCTAAAGAAGATTTCATAAGGAGTAATTTTGAGTTCGCCAGCTGGTTTCGTTAAAACGATATTATGTTTTGGCATCAGTACGATGTCGTTAGATTCATGCCATTCTGATTCGCGTGATGTACCAAGATGAAATAAGTAATAATCATCATAAAATACTTGATGGTGCATTAAATCTGTGAAATGTCTGCGGTAAAAATTAAATGATTTCTTTGTTTTCGGAGTGTCCGTTTCTGGGTTTTTAGCGACATGAATATCCTTTATTGGATGCTTTCTATTGCCAATATCAACACGTAAACCTTGTGCAGATGTGTATGAGCATGAAAAGAATATAAATACTAAGAAATGATGTAATTTTAAAGGCATTCGTTGAGTTTTATAGTGCAAAATAAGATTCTACGACCATATTAAAAATAAAAAGCCTCGAAATTACTTCGAGACTTTTTTGGGTTAGGTAGGTTTGGTTGATGTGATGTTGTATGCGTATCCAATTAATATTAAACTATTTTTTATAAATACCACCAGCAGAGGATTTGTTTTTTGAAACCGATTCTGGATTTCCATAATAACTTACATCACCGCTACTAGAACTATTTGCTACTAGTCTTTCAGTTACATTTACGGTAATATCTGCGGCACTACTTGCAGTAGCATTACAATTTTTCACGGTCAATTCTCTTGCATAAATATCGCTTGCACTGCTTGCGTCTGCTTCTAATGATTCTGCAATTCCTGAAATTTTTATCTTTGCTGCACTAGAAGTTGTACACATTACATTATCTGCTTCAATTTCTAGTTCTACATCAGAACTGCTAGAACTTTCTATTTCAATAGATTCAGCAAAAATTGTTGAGGTTCCATATACGTCAGCTGCGCTACTACTCACAATTTTGTCAATATTAGGTAAGCTAACACGTATTTTTTTAGACTTGCAACGTCCAATACTTTTTTTGGCGTGAATTCGTAATGTACCATTGCTGATATCTGTGGCAATTAAGTCAATTACATTTTCATCGGCTTCTACCTCAATAGAAGTAGTTTCAGACTGTGTAATATATACGTCTAATCCTTCGGAAGCTCTAATAACTGTAAAGTCTTCGTCAATGTCTCTTTCTTCGGTAACCACATGTCGGTTACCTGCAATTCCTGAACTAAAATTAAAGTCGCAGGAAGTCATTAGTAGACTTAAAATTGCAATGGCGATAATTCGTGCTATGGTGATCATAATAGTTAGTGTTTTAAAAATGTTTTTTGATTGCTGATGTTTTTGTACTTACAAACAATCCAACTACTAAAACTATGATGAGTAGTTTCAGTAGTAATAAATATGGATTGTGAATTGCTCATTTTTTGATTGATGATTTTTCAACGACACTCAGTATGTTGTTTTTTCACACTGAGCGGAGTCGAAGTGTTGATTGATGATTGATTGATGATTGGTTTTCAACAACGCTCAATTCTTTACGCTGAGCGGAGTCGAAGCGTTGATTTAGTTATTAGTATCCGTAGGTACGCTATCACGCAGTACATTTAGGTTTACGTCTTTGTCTTTATTTTTTATATTAATATCTACTTTTTCAGAATTGATGGTAATATCTCTTTGATTCTTTTTTCGACTTTTACGATTTTTTGATTTAGATGACGGGCAATCTAAACATTGCAACTCTTCATCGATAACTTGATGATAATGTTCTTCAGAGTTATAATCACTTGGTAAAATATCACCTACATCTCCATAGTTTCTATGAAATGATCTTGTGTTTTTATGTGGATAAATAATGGCTCCTTCTGGTAAAAACAATTCAATTTGTACTTCTTGATTATTGTATTTATCGTCTTTGTCAAACAAAAAGTAACCATCAAGCTTCAGTGTGTTATTTTCAAATGTATAATTATAGTTAATTCCCTGAGCACGTTGGCGTGCGTCTTCATCAGTAAGCCCGTTAGCACTTCGGCTAATGCGAACTCTAGCATTTTCTCTTTGCGTAGATTTCACTATAAGTCGTACCGAGCGAGAAAAAAGTATCTCGTTTCCATTTTCATCATGTTCCACTCTATAATCATGATGATATCTACGTAACGATCCGCTAAAATCTTCATTCTTTACCATTCTTACTTTAATGGTATCATTTTTACTAATCGCTATTTCTTTAGTAGACGATATTGAAATTTCTTTATTTTGATGCCAAGCTGCACTAGAAGCAATGTACGCTATACCCAAACAGGCAGCAATCCATAATACGATCAATATTGTTTTAGCCGGTGTTCCAATAGATCTAGAATTTTTCACAACAATCTTCATTCCCAAAATAAATAATACCAATGCAGGAATTCCAACAGCAAATAAAGCGAGTAATGCCAATACCCATGGAGATGTGTGATTTAAAATACCCAAATCCTGATAGTTAAAGAAATCTCTACCTTCTAAAAACTCAAGATTAAAGAAACTAAAACCTAGCGCAGACATGATAATACTAATTAAAATTGAAGCGGCTGTAATAATAAAAATAACTCCAAAAAACTTTCCAAATATCTTTAAGAATGTTTCAATAATATGTCCTATCGAATCAAAAAAGGAAGATGCGCCACTTTTGGCTTTTTGTCCCACTTGTTCAAAATTTACATCTTGTAAGCTTTCTTGAACATCATCCAATCCTTCTTTGATTTTTTTCTCAATATTGCTGATGTTCGCAGGCTTTCCCGCCATAGCAAGCTTTTCACTAGTTGTAGTTGCTTTTGGAATAATTACCCATAAAATAAAATAAACTAGTATCGGTGATCCAACTCCTGCAAATACAATAATAATTGCTAACAATCGTACCCATAATGAATCTACTCCAAAGTACTGCGCTAAACCAGCACAAACACCTGCAATAAACTTATTATCGTAGTCTCTATATAACTTTCTAGTCGATACTGTTCCAGTAGTTTGGTTATTAGATGTTGAAGTAGCTTTTGGTTCATCTTCAAAGATTTCGTCATCTACAAGATAATCTTCTGGTTGTCCCATGATGTCAATTACTTCTTGTACTTCTTTCATTCCAACTACTTGTCGGTCAGTTTTTAAACGTTCTGCAAAAAGTTCAGCAACTCTAGCCTCAATGTCGGCAAGAATTTCGTCTCTTCCTTGCGAGTCTGTAAAAGAGCGTTTTATGGCGTTTAAATAACGTTGCAAGTTCTTATATGCGTCTTCATCAATATGAAAAAACATATTTGCTAAATTTATATTGATTGTCTTATTCATTGTTAGTATTTTTTTGTCGTGTTACGAGTGATACAGCTTTTTGTAAATTGTCCCAAGTAGTATTCAGTTCTTTAAGAAATAACCTTCCTGTTTCGGTAAGACCATAATATTTTCTTGGTGGTCCAGAAGTAGATTCTTCCCAGCGGTAACTTAATAAACCTGCATTTTTTAGTCTTGTCAATAGTGGATAAATAGTTCCTTCTACGACAAGCATCTTTGCGTCTTTTAGCGTTCCGAGTATTTCTGCTACATATGCATCTTGATCTTTTAAGATGGATAAAATACAATACTCTAACACGCCTTTACGCATTTGTGCTTTTGTGTTCTCTATCTTCATGTTTTCATGTGTCTTTTAATGATTCTGTTCGTTTTTTGATTGATGATGATAATTGATTGATGATGATAATTGATTGATGATGATGATTGATGATTGATGATGATGGTTTTATTTGATAAATCGATATGTTAACGGATAACGATAACGTTCACCTTCATTCGCTTTCATTGCTGCTACAATGGTATACGTAATGTTTACTGCAAAAAATAATAATGCGCCCAATCCAAAAATGATTTCTACAAATGAAATACCGTACAAATTAAATCCGTGATCTACATTAATGGAAATCGAATTGAAACAAAAAAGATCCCAAGTATCTATGTTTTTAACTCCAAATACAATAAAAAATGGAATACAAAATACGGTAGCCATAATTTTATAACAAAGCAGACTCAATTGAAAGTTAATTACTTCTTTTCCATGATGATCTATATAATCTGAATCTTTTTTATACATCGACCAAAAAATGATAGGAAGTATAAAATTTCCAAAGGGAAAAAAGTATTTACTAAACGACATTACATGTAAAACTGTCGCTACGTTTTTATCGTGATTTGTTAGAGTTGATTCCATTGCATATTATTTTCTTATGCAAATATATGGTTAAAAAAAGGTATTATGCAAAACATAGTACTAAAAATTAACAAAATATTAACATTTAAAAGAAGTGATTTGAATTACTATTTATGGGTTTAACTTGTTTATTGTTAGCTAGTTAAAATGTTTTTTTCTTTTTAATTATCAGTAAGAATACTTTTTTTAATAAAACAATATAAAAATTAGAATTACTGAAAATACGGCTTAGGTAACAAATAAAAAAAGTAAGAACTATATAATATTATTAATATTTAAAACTTTTTAAAATGAAAAAAAAGAAATTAGAAAACAAGTTAGGCCTTAAAAAAGAAGCTATTGCAAAATTAAAAGGCGGAGCTACTTCACAAGCAGGAGGAAGAGCTGAAAAATGTTCAGATTCTATTATTTATTATTGTACTTGGGAGATTGATTGTCCAACTTTATTTGGATCATGTGATTATTATTGTACAATAGCTTAATTTGAAAAGTTAATTAGTACCCTATGTTGAAAAGCATAGGGTTTTTAATTAAAATGAAAAATAGAATTATGATCAATAAATGAAGAAAAAACAGCAAGTGTAAGTCTAGTAAATTGATGAAACAATTAGTCGAACTTACTTTATTTATAAGTCTAGAGAATTATATACTTACATAATATAAGAGGAATTCATAATGATAAAGAAAAAGCTAGAGAAAATGGCTAAAAAGTAATATGTAGTGTTGTTAAACATTACTACATGTGAAAAATGATTAGAAAGAGATTGGCTGTATTGTAGATATTTTAATTTCTACAGGTCAATTTCTTTCTTTTTTAACATAAATAATACTTCTACTTACAAGTGAATGTATTTTTTTGTAATTTGCTATGCGTGCATAAAATATAATTCATGAAACTTACACCATCAAAAATCAACAAATTTTTAGTATTCAAACTTCCATCAGCGTATCTTTCGGGTGTACGATTAAAAGAAATCACAAGTACAGAAGCTACTGTAACCGTAAAACACCGTTGGATTAATCAAAATCCGTTTAAATCACTCTATTGGGCAACACAAGGAATGGCTTCCGAATTGGCAACAGGAGTGTTGGTAATTCAAGAAATTGAAGCTTCTGGCGAAAAAATTTCTATGTTAGTCCGATCGCAAAAAGGGACATTTACCAAAAAAGCAACAGGACGCATTCGTTTTGTATGTAAAGAAGGTCTTAAAGTAAAGGCAGCTATTGAAACTGCTATTAAAACAGGAGAAGGGCAAAGCTTAACGCTATATGCAGAAGGTTTTGATGAAGCAGGTGAAAGCGTTTCAAATTTTGAATACGAATGGGGAATTAAACTCAGAAAGAAAAAATAATAGTATTGTAACAAATCGTATCTTTTCACATCTAATGCATTGTACTCGTTTAAACTTTCAGCAAATAAAAAAAGTCTAAATGAGTTCATCACAATCAAAAAACTAAAACAACAAACAATGACAGCACACGAAATAGATTACGAAATTTTTGGCGAAGAAATGCAATATGTAGAAATAGAGCTTGATCCACAAGAAGCCGTAGTCGCAGAAGCAGGAAGCTTTATGATGATGGATGATGGTATCAGTATGAATACGATCTTTGGCGATGGTTCCAATCAAGAAAAAAGCATTTTAGGGAAGTTATTCTCTGCAGGAAAACGAATCTTAACAGGCGAAAGCTTATTTATGACTTCTTTTTTAAATGAGAGCGCATTTGGCGTTCGAAAAGTAAGCTTTGCTTCCCCATATCCAGGGAAAATCATTCCTATAGATTTAACAAATTATCACGGAAAATTTGTATGTCAAAAAGATGCATTTTTATGCGCTGCAAAAGGTGTGACTGTCGGAATTGAATTTTCTAAAAAATTAGGCCGTGGATTTTTTGGCGGCGAAGGCTTCATCATGCAAAAACTAGAAGGTGACGGAATGGCGTTTGTACATGCAGGTGGAACGATGGCACGAAAAGAACTCGCTCCAGGAGAAACACTACGTGTAGATACAGGTTGTATTGTAGGTTTTACACAAGATGTAGATTATGATATAGAATTTGTAGGTGGAATTAAAAATACCTTATTTGGTGGCGAAGGAATGTTTTTTGCAACCTTAAAAGGTCCAGGAATTGTATACATTCAATCCTTACCGTTTAGTCGTTTGGCTGGGCGAATTATCTCATCGTTACCAAGTGGCGGAGGCAGTAAAGGAGAAGGAAGTATTTTAGGAAGCATTGGTAATTTATTAGACGGAGACAATCACTAATAAACAGTCTAAATAATTAAAATATTGGAAGTGTTCATCATCGAATTACGATTTGTAACTTGATGATGAACGCTTTTTTTGTGGTACTTTTAATTCATAAATAATAATCATTGTCTTAAATTGCAATAACCAAACATCAAACCAAACCTACATTCATGAAAAAAAGTTACCTACTACTTTCATTATTCTTTATAGCGCAATGGAGTCAAGCACAAATTGTAAATATTCCGGATGCTAATTTTAAAAATGCCTTAGTTAATACGAATTGTGTTGATTTTAATGATGATGGTATTCTAGATGGCGATGCTGATACCAATGATGATGGAGAAATTCAATTGAGTGAAGCTTTAAACGTTACTGGTATTGAAATTTTGGGCGGATGGAATATTGAAAATGTTATTGGAATTGAAGCTTTTACAAACTTAAAAAGTCTGGAATTAACACAACAACAAATCATAAATATTGACTTAAGTCAAAATACCCAACTCGAAACAATTGATTTGAGAGAAAGTGGAATTGAATCAATTGATCTTTCTTACCATCCAAATTTGATCAAATTAGATGTTTCCGGTAATTGGTTGTCTACCCTTGATGTATCACAAAATATAAATTTAGAACGATTAAACTGTAGTTTTAATGAACCTATAACAAGTATTGATGTTACGAATAATGTGAATTTAAAATCGTTCTCTCCATCTGGAACATTTATTACAGAAATTGATGTATCACAAAATGTAAATTTAGAAAACTTTTCAGTTCAATATACATTTGTAACGTCTGTCGATTTACGAAATAATCCATTATTAGAAACTATAGAAATCAATGGAAATCAAAACTTAGAAGTTATTTTTCTTAAAAATGGGAGTATTGCACCATATACACAAATTGGATATGGAGGTCAACCCGTACAATATATCTGTGTAGATCCAGGTGAAGCACAGATTTTTGACGATAGTTACATAAGTGTGCAAGCAGAAATAAATAGTAACTGTTCTTCCGTTCCTACAGATCCTTATATTAGTGTTACTGGAACCGCAAGAATAGATACCGACGCAAACGGATGCGATGCTACCGATATCATTGTTCCGAATATGAAATATCGAATTCAGGATGGTACAACTTCCGAAAGAATGATTGCGGATCCTTTAGGAAATTACGAGTTCTTTTTAACTGAAGAAGTAATTTATACAATTACACCAGAATTAGAAAACCCTACATATTTTACAGTTACGCCAAGTTCGAGAACATTTAATATTGCAACGGCAACAGACAATTTTACAGCACAAGACTTTTGTGTAACACCAAATGGAACGTACAACGATGTTGCGATTTCTATCATTCCATTAGAACCTGCACGACCAGGTTTTGACGCGCCTTATGAGATTAAATACAAAAACAATGGAACTACTGCGCTTTCTGGAACTGTTCAGTTAACTTTTGATGATGATTTGATGGATGTAGTAACTGCAAATCCGATGGCAGATACACAAGCGGTACACACACTTTCGTGGGATTATACAAATTTGGAACCTTTTGAAACAAGAAGTATTTTATTTACCATGAACATCAATACACCAACGGAAGTTCCTGCGGTAAATGGCGGTGCTATTTTAAATTTTGAAGCTATTATAAGTCCAACAGTTGCAGATGAAACTCCAGAGGATAATACGATGCTTTTACAGCAGACTGTGGTAAATTCGTTTGATCCAAATGATATTAGATGTTTAGAAGGAGAAACGATTACCACTGATGAAGTTGGTGAATACGTACATTATATGATTCGATTTGAAAATACAGGAACAGCTTCCGCAGTAAATGTAGTTGTAGCGAACGAAATTGATGTAAACAAATTTGATATTTCAACACTACGGCCAGTTTCGAGCAGTCATGAAATGGTGACCAATATTAAGAATGGAAATGAAGTCGAATTCATCTTTGAAAATATAAACCTTCCTTTTGATGATGCTACTAATGATGGATATATAGTATTTAAAATAAAAACTAGATACTGGTTACAGGAAGGACATACTTTTGATAATACGGCTGATATCTATTTTGACTTTAATCCGCCAATTACAACCAATACAGCAATCACAACAATTGCAAATCCGTTGAGTGTTGCAGAAGAAAATCTGGAAGCAGAAAATATATCAATTTATCCAAATCCTACAAATGAAACCCTATACATAAAAACTAAAGAATCAATAACTGCTATTGAAATAAGGACACTTGACGGAAGACTTGTACAGTACGATCTTACACAAACTAGCAACAATCATTATGAATTCAATCTATCAAAAATTGCGGCAGGAATATATCTTATGAATATTACTACAACAAATGGTAAGACAACAAAGAAAATTATAAAATACTAATTGCTTTTATTGTTAAAGTTTTGTTGTAGAAGTATAAACATAAATTTTTTTTACTACTTTTATAAGACAAAATAAAAGCCTATAGATAAAAATTACTCTTTAAAATTTTAACCTAAACCCTCAGTTAAATATGGCAAGAGCAATGTTTGATTACACAAAGACTATACTTAAAAAAGTTAGCTTTGATCCATCATTATTCTGTAAAGAATTAGAAAAAGCTTTACAAAGATTGCTGCCTCACGAGATTGAAGAATTGAAAATATGGATCAATTCTCTCGTCACAGCAAATCCACAATTAGATCAATGTTTAATTTATTTAAAACCATAAAAAAAGCCGCGATACGTCGCGGCTTTTTTAGTATATTTATTTTCTCTATTGCTGTACAGGACTAATAATTTGCACATTGTGAAAAGCAATTGCACCGCGTACAATTCCCATAATTACATTTCGTAAGGCTTCTATAATTTGCATTTTTAATTCACTTTTATGGAATAATAAACTTACTTCTCTTGCAGGTCTTGGCTCTGCAAAATGGCGCAAATATTTACGTTCCGAATCTTTAATATCCATTGTATGTAAATAGGGAAGAAGTGTCATGCCCAAATCTTCGTTAGATAGTTTGATTAAAGTTTCAAAACTTCCACTTTCCAATTGAAAATGATCTTCCGCAGCACTTCTTGGTACTTTGCATAAATTAATAACACCGTCTCTAAAACAATGTCCATCTTCTAATAATAAAATATCATCAATGTCTAAATCGGCAGTTTCAATTTCTTTTTTATGGAATAAACGGTGATTTTCTGTAGTATAACCAACAAAAGGCTCATAATACAACACACGTTCTTTAATTTGATCGTAACCAAGTGGCGTTGCAGCAATTGCGGCGTCTAAATGCCCTTCATTCAGTCTTTTAATAATAGTTTCTGTAGTTAACTCTTCAATCTTTAAATTTACTTTCGGATATTTCTTAATAAATGTTTTCAAAAACATAGGCAATAAAGTTGGCATAATTGTCGGAATGATCCCTAATCTAAATTCGCCTCCAATAAATCCTTTCTGCTGATCTACAATATCTTGCATTCTCCCAGATTCATTGACAATATTACGTGCTTGATCTACTATCTTTTTACCAATTTCAGTAAGTTGAATTGGTTTTTTGCTTCTATCAAAAATCTGAATCTCAAGTTCATCTTCTAATTTTTGTATTTGCATGCTCAAGGTCGGTTGCGTTACAAATGATTTTTGTGCGGCAAGGGTGAAATTTTGGTGTTCGGCTACTGCTAAAACATATTGTAATTGTGTAATCGTCATTATCGTTATCAATTTAAGTGATAAAAATATAAAAACTATCAATAAAACTTATATTAAATCAAGTTAAATCTTAAATAAATTTGTAAAAACAAAAAAGGAATACTAAAAAACAGGAAATAATGACATTAAATATATTAGGATTAGACATCAAAAAAACAGAAAGTTTAGTAGAAGATTTAAACGTTTTACTAGCAAATTTTCAAGTGTATTATCAAAACTTACGTGGAATTCACTGGAATATTAAAGGAAAAGGATTTTTTGAATTACACACAAAGTTCGAAGAGTTATATAACGACACACAAATAAAGGTAGATGAAATTGCAGAACGTGTATTAACGCTTGGTGGTGAGCCATTACACACGTTTGAAGATTATATTTCGAATGCTAAAGTTCCAGTCGGAAAACACATTTCGCAAGATGAAAAAGCGGTAGAATTAATTATTTCTTCAATTTCAGAACTGTTAAAGTTAGAAAGAACACTATTAGAAAAAGCGGGCGATGCACATGATGAAGGAACAAATGCTATGATGAGCGATTTGATTTCTGAGCAAGAAAAAACAATTTGGATGATGAATGCGTGGTTAGATAAATAGTATTTTAGGTTATGAGTTATGAGTTTATGAAGAAATTCCGTAAGCTCAATCGAATTTATAACTCTAGTAAAAAGAAAAAGCGATATCGTAAGATGTCGCTTTTTCTTTTCTATATTCTAATACCAAATACCAAATACCAAACTAAAGAACAATATTTAAACTTATGTCACTGTCTTTTACCATAAACTTACACGGTTCAAATTCTGGTGGACCATAGCTCATAGGATTATTAGACAATCCATAATCTTCTTTCGGCATTCCGCTTTCTTCAAAATCCATTTGTCCATTATCATTTTCGTCATGTACACACGTAATTGCATACGCACCTTTTGGAACGTTTGTAAAAGTAACAGTTACCTTATTGCCTTCAATTTTGCTTCCTGTAGCCTGTATAGGTTTAGTTTTCAGAAACGTACTTTCTGTGTATAATGCGAACAAAACTTTTCCGTTGTTGTTTTTAATTTTGTCAACAGTTACAGTAATAGTAACACCTTCTTTGGAAGCAGTTTGTGCTGTTGTTGTAAAAAGACCTGCAAAGAAAACTGCGATTAAAAGTAAATTTTTCATATCTGATTGTTTATTGATTAATTAATGAATTATTTTTTAGTACACTAAGCGGAACCGATATTAAGTTAACATTGAGCGGAGCCGAAGTGTTGTTTGATGATTCAAATGTCCAAATAAATCCAAGCTGCTCACAAAAAATGATACCTAACTGTAATTTTTGATGGATGAATTGTAAAAAAGTGAAGAAAAATAGTTTTTTGGGAACCTTTTCAAAAAAGAATACGTCTATATAAATAGAATGAAGTTTACTATTTTATTAAGGTTGAAACATTTATGTAAGCCACTCACATTATATATTTCAATTTAATACAGTAGCGTTTATAAACTTTCGTTAGTTATTGATTTAGGTTTACGTATTCCGTTGAAAAATGGAGTTTGTATGTAAAAGCTAAGCGAATTTCGGTTCGCTTGGCTTTTTACATATATATATTATAAATAGGCCTTTTCTAAAGCTATTAAAGCACTAAAGTTATGACTGATTATTAAAGTTTACAATTCATAAATCACGAGATACATTCTTTTAAATACTGCTATTTTCTATGTAATTTAAAATGTATTTAATTTAAAACCATACGATTATGAAAAAAAAGAGTCTTAAAAGCTTAACGCTTAACAAAAAGTCTATTTCTAATTTAGAAGAAAGATCAAGCTTAAAAGGTGGTCAAACTATGATTGGTGGACCATGTCCAGCACAGACAATTTTCAATTCTTGTGATTATTGTCCATCATCAGTATGTGAAAGTTTCGTTTGTCCATCATGGTGGGGCGGACAGCTTTGTCCAAAAGAATAGTATTATTAAAGCGAACTTCGGTTCGCTTTTTTTATGGATTGTAGATATATCTTGTCTATACAATTTAAATTTGTTTTTCATACCTTTGATTTGAATACATAAAAGATAAACTTAACTTCTTGATATTGGGCTGCAACCCAGAATCTCTAATTTGAGTTTTATCTATAAATGGAAAAGATCTAAATCGAATCATAAGCTCTTAAAATCTGGAGTAACTTGATGGAGTATCTTTTCCATTTTTAGGTTAATCATTCACACAATACCAAAGGAGCAAAGCGACGAAACTCAATACTCACAACTAACAACTCAATACTAAATCAATGAATCTAAACTTACAAGATAAAAACGCACTCGTTTGCGGAAGTACACAAGGAATCGGGAAAGCTGCAGCACAAGAATTAGCAAATCTTGGTGCAAACGTAATATTAACAGCGAGAAACGAGGAAAAACTTAAAAGTGTATTGAGCGAATTAGATACATCTAAAGGACAAAAACACAATTATATTGTGGCTGACTTCCAAAACCCTGATGGTTTGCGTGAAAAAATTGAAGCCTATATTGCCGAGAATCATTCATTTCACATTTTAATAAACAACACAGGCGGACCAGCTGGAGGTCCTGTTTTTAATGCTAAAATTGATGAGTTTGAACGCGCATTTACACAACACTTAAAATGCAATCATGTATTAGCACAAAGTGTAGTTGGAGGAATGAAAGAAGCAGGTTATGGACGTATAATCAATGTAATTTCTACATCAGTAAAGCAGCCTTTAGACGGTTTAGGTGTTTCCAATACGATTCGTGGAGCTGTTGCCAATTGGTCAAAAACTTTGTCAAATGAATTAGGTCAGTTCGGAATTACAGTAAACAATGTATTGCCAGGTGCAACTGCAACAGAGCGTTTAACAGAAATCATAAAAAACAAAGCTGCCAAAACGGGGAAATCAATAGATGAGGTAAGCGCAGCGATGAAAAATGCCGTGCCAGCCAAACGTTTTGCAAAACCACAAGAAATTGCAAATGCTATCGCTTTCTTATCAAGTGAAGCCGCTTCTTATATCAACGGAATCAATGTTCCTGTAGATGGTGGACGAACGAAGTCGTTGTAAGATTTAAAACAAAATATCTAATATAGTTATCGAGAACACTTTGAAATAAAAAGCATCTCGATAGTATTCAATACGACATCTTACAAGTAAATACTTTTCCTGTATCTGAATATATAAATTCCTACAATCAAAAAAGTAAAACTACCTGACTTTAACATTTTTTGCTCGTTATTTGTTAAAAGTGTTAAAAAATCCTTAAATTGAAAATCTATAAAACGACTTTTTGTGGTATTAAAACACTGCAAACTAATAAAATAACCATATATGAACAGAAGAAACTTTATTGTATCTAGTGTAATTGGCGCAGGTGCGCTCTCGATGTTCCCTAGTACTACACTAGCAAGTAACAAAGGTATTTCATTAACAAGTATTGGAAAAGGATTTAACCGTTTGCTTAGTTCTGTTGAACACATTTCTATTTCTAATTTATCAAGTAGTGTCGTTAATACGCACGGACGTTTGGTAAAAGCGTTAGATAAAGAAGGATATGTGTACAACGCAACACAAGTGGTAAAGCTAAACAGTAATTGTTTTGCAATTCCGTTACAGAAAAAACCAATGTTAGGATTTAATAGTAAAGAATTGGCACTCATTGTAAAGCAAGATGGTGGAAGCAAATTCTATATTTTAAATGAAAAACTAGCTACAGAGTTTGCTGGACTTATAGAAAATTATAGTGAAAATGCTGCAAGTCACGAATTAGATTTAGATGCAGCTTCATTTGTGTTTCCAACAAAGGTTGTGGCACAAAAACAAGGAAGAGAAACTACATTTGCCTATCAAAATAAATTTAATAATACAATTACACTTAAAAGTGCTCGAAAGCTAACCGCTGTAGTTGTAAGTTAAATAAATAACCGACCAAAACCATATTTAAAAGTCTTTATGCTTTTCGATAATTCGAAGAGTTGTAAAGACTTTTTTTAATTTTACTCAGTATTAAACATTTTAAAACGTTAAATACGATACAATTTCTTTAATAAATACTATTTTTATAAAATTAATTCTGCGTGAAGGATAGAGGCGGCATCCTTTTGAGAAATCAAAAGATATAGCCGAAAGCCTGACCAAAAGTACATTGGCAAAGCCAAAATGCACTTTTTGACACGCCCAAAAAACAACTCAACCTTGAAAAGAAAACTGCGTATAAACGGCCATTCACATTTGTTACCTTACCCAGAGCAAATTCCCCAATTCATGAAAGATAAAAAGATTTTTTGGGTAGATGATGAACGTAAATATATGTTGCAAGACGATTGGAAACGACCTGTAACGGATTCTAGTTTTTTCTTAAATGAAAAGTTAGATTGGATGGAACATAATAAAATTGATCATGCAGTTATTTTAAATCTTTCGCAACTATACGGAAATGGTTTGCGCTTGGAAGCCATGAAACATGCTTTGCGTTTTCAAAATGATTTTAATGCAGAAGTACAACGCGATCATCCATCAAAATTTACCTGTGGTTTTGTAGTGCATCCAGGTTTTATACATGGCGCTTTGTGGGAAATTGAACGTTGTGTGGAAGAATTAGGATTGCGTGTATTGTGTTTGCCAACACATTTTATGGACTCGATAGGACAATGGCGTTCGGTATTTGATGAAGAAAATGATCCAATTTTTGAACTGGCAAATAAATATAAACTCGCAATTGAAATTCATCCGTATGATGGTGATAAAATGATTAAACTACAAAATGTGAACTGGCGTTTTCACCTAATTTGGATGCTAGCACAATGTGGTGATGCATATCATTTTTATACCTTGAATGGAATGCAAGAACGTTTCCCAAACATACGAACTTGTTTTGCGCATGGCGGACAGTTGGCACAAATGAACTTAGGGAGAAGAATTCAAGGATTTGATGGACGACCAGATTTGTTTGAAGGGAAAGTACATCCACGAAAAGCTGTAGGACATCCTAATATTTACTTTGATACCTTGGTACACGATACCGATTCATTTAAGTTGATGGTAGAACGTCAAGGAAACAACCAAATTATTATGGGATTAGATGATCCGTATCCGCTAGGTGAAATGGAAAGTGATGCGCAATCTTCGTACCCTGGAAAACTACTAGATTTAGCAATGGAACGTGACATTATCAACCAAAACCAATACGATGATATATGGGAAGACAATGTACTTCGTTGGTTATTTGGTAACGATGAAGCAGCAAAGAAAGACTTAGTTCGCAAGATATTAGGAGCATAGCAAATGACAGAAGTTGACCAGTTTCATAACTTAGCGCATATTTTTATTTCCTTTATTGGAGCTATACTACTATTGGCAATTTACTCAAACATTCGGAAGCGTTTTCGTCAGATTTTAGAAGAAGACGAATCGCAAAAACGTGTAGATAGCGGATTATTATATCTCAGCTTGGCAATGTTTGTTTGGGTAGGTTCAGGAATTTGGGCATATACTTCAAATCATTTCAATTTCTCGGATGGAATAGGTTATCAAATTGGCGTAAACCTTTTGTCTATAGTCAACAATTTGTTTCTATTGATGGCACTTTTTTACTTTTATTATGCACCAAAATTCATTTACAACAACATAAAAAATGTCAAGATTATCATAGTAACCATCATTGCGGTGGCTTCTGTAACCTTGGCAATGTCTTGGCTTTTTGGGAATGATAACGTGCGTTTCGGAATCAAATGGAATGCCGTTCCCGATTTGGTACTATCTGGTTTCTTATGTTTTTTATTACTGATTTCGTTCTACAAAACATTTTTACATCGCGGATTAAAATTAGTAGCCATGATTTCAGTGGTAATTATGATTTTGATCTTTGTCTCACAATTGCCCGAAGTAGTTTTAAGCATGAATGATGAATTTCCAACCTTACTCATAAAAATTATTGCAAAAACATCGCTCATCTCTTTATTTTTAGTGTTGGCAACAAGTTGGGTAATTCAATTGGCAAATACGCCGCGACCAAACGAAATGCGCATTAAATTTTTAGATTGGTCTTTGATTCAATTAAGCATTCCGTCAAAAAATATTAATAATGCAGAAGTCGATTTTCGATCTAAAACAACGCAATACAAAAACCTTTTAAAATTTGCCATTCGTCGTGCCAATGGAGCAGGAGAAATGCAAAGTATTTTGGTGAGTTCGGGTGGCGAAATAAAAAACCAAACCTATCTTACGCGTATCATAGAAAATATCAACGAAATATTACAATTAGATAGCGAAGAACAACTAGAACGTAGAGACTTATTTACGTTTTTGGGCGAAGGGAAATACCGATTGCGTATGATTCCTGAAAATATAACTATTGATGAAGGTTTGCTTCATGAATTCGTGGAAAGTGCCGAAAACAGTGACTATTCATCTATTTGTAATTAATTGTGTTTCACTCACAATTCCGCACAACTTGTTATTTTTTACTATAGTTTACAACACAACTTTCATATAGAGAACCGATAAAACACATTTGTATGTTACTAATTTTTAAAGCACATACAAATGGAATCATCTACTGTTTCCGATACTCGATTCGGACATCCTAAAGGACTCTTTTATTTATTCTTTGCAGAACTCTGGGAACGTTTTTCGTTCTACGGAATGAAAGCATTATTAATCTTATATATGACTAAACAATTATTGTTTAGCGATGACATGTCTATCGGAATTTTTGCCGCGTATATGTCATTAGTGTATGTAACTCCTGTTTTGGGTGGAATTATTGCCGATCATTATATTGGATACAGAAAAGCTATTTTCCTTGGCGGGATTTTAATGGCGTTAGGACACTTTCTCTTAACTATAGAACTACCTGTGTTTTTCTACGGATCATTAGCTTTGATAATTGTTGGAAACGGATTTTTTAAACCAAACATTTCCACATTTGTTGGTGCATTGTATGAAGAAAAGGATAAACGACGCGACTCAGGGTTTACCATATTTTACATGGGAATCAACATTGGTGGCGCAGTTGCTCCATTATTATGCGCTTGGTTTGCAGAAGTCTACGGATGGCATTATGGCTTTATGTTGGCAGGTTTAGGAATGTTGGCAGGATTGTTTTATTTCTATAGAGGAACCAATAAAAATGTATTTCAAGACAAAGGAAAAATTCCTGATGCAAAAGTATATAACGAGAAATTTCTAGGATTAAACAAAGGGCAATTGGTAACGATTGGCGCGTTTTTATCGGTTCCTGTATTTGCGTTAATCGTACGATTCAATCAATACGAACATTATATTGTTTGGATAGCTACAATTGCCATTACAGCAATGCTTATTTACATTTACCGTTCTGTCGGAACCATCGCGCGAAAGCGATTATTAGTAACTGCATATTTCACCATTTTAATGTCTCTGTTTTGGGCAATTTTTGAGCAAGCTGGAAGTTCGCTCACACTTTTTGCAGATAGAAATATTAACCTTGTCGGAATCAACGCAGCACAAACCAACAGTATCAATTCCGGATTTATCATTCTGCTCGCAATTCCGTTTTCATGGTTGTGGACTGTATTAATTCGAAAAAAGAAAAACCCGAATTCAGCAATCAAAGCAGGTTTAGGATTATTCCTCTTAGGACTTGGATTCATCGTTTTTGCAATGTCTGCGAATTCGGCAGATACTTTTGCTAAAACATCGATGTGGTATTTATTTGTTGGATACTTTATTTTAACGATAGGAGAGTTGTGCATTTCTCCAATTGGTTTATCGAAAATGACGGAGCTTTCTCCAAAAAAATATTTAGCATTTATCATGGGAGTTTTCTTTTCTGCTTCTTTTTACGGGCATTTCTTTGCTGGAAAAATAGCAAAACTCACCACAGTATCAGCTTCGGAAGAAAATATGTTTGCTAGTGGCATTTTTGGCAAAATTACAGAAATGGTTACAGGATTAACGTCTACTTTTTCGGGAGAAAATCAAGTAGCCTTCGAACAATTATATCAATATGTGTCTGTATATGCAGTTTTTGGCGTATTAACGGCGGTAATTGGAATACTTGTTATGATGATATCACCTTTTATTAAAAAGTTGATGAGCGGCGTTCATTAATCAAAAAGTGAAAGCCTTGCTATGTACTAGCAAGGCTTTCTTAGATTTAGAACTATTACTTATGATCCGAATTACTTCTTCACAATCAGTTTTGTATATGTGTTTCCAGAAGTGCTTTGTAAGTTTACAAAATAACTTCCTGTTTGTAAGTTTGAAATATCAATTGATTTTTGATCCGCTTGCATTGTAAATGCTTTTACTTGTTGTCCAACCACATTATACACTTTTACTTGTGTAATTGTTTCTGTAGATTGAATCTGTAACTTTCCAGTTGTCGGGTTTGGATACATTGCAAATGAAGCTTCTTCAATGTCGGTTGTGCTTAATGTATTTGTAATAGTCATCATTGAGCTCGCTGTATACAAATCACAATCACCAACTGTATGTGTAATTGTGTACACACCATCTGTAGACATTGATAAGTCAATTGCTCCAGTAGTAGCATTGATTGATAATCCAGCTGGCGTTGCTGTAAATACTCCAGTTACTCCAGTTGTTCGTGTTGGTGTTGGATCAGGATCATCAGTTGCATACGTATTTGCAGCATACATAAACGTTGCAAAATCATTGTAATGTATATCAATGTAGTTTTTAATTACGGTAGCATAATCATCTGCAAAAGGAACAAGCGTTTGTGGTCGTGTATCGTATACATTTCCGTTATAGGTTCCTAAGTCACGTACACGTCTGTTTACTTCGGTCATAATTCCATCGATAGTTCCACCACCGCCAAGTCCATCACTTGCAGTTGGTCCAGAACCATGACGTCTGTTATTATAAAAATCTCCATCAAAATAGGCATTTCCAAAAGGTCGTGTATCATCGCAACTATCTGAAGCGCCACTATCAAAATCACTAGGAACTGTTCGGTAACCACTTGTTACACCACAACCAGAATATCCTTGTGCATTGTAAAAAGCGCCGCCAGTATCTTTAAAAATTCCACCTAAACTATTTGGTCCACGAACCAATTCTTCTTGCGTTAGGTTTCCTAAGTTATTACTTACCAAGTTTGTAATTGTAGAATTTGAAACAGAATTTAAATGATTTGCGGTTGTATTATTTAAATCCGAAGCAGAAATATTATATCCAGCTTCAATTCTAGGAATACTGTGACTTTGACCGTGTAAATCAATATATAAACCTTTTCCCCACTTGCTCATCACATCAGTACTTGCTTGATCGATAAAACCATGAAAAGCATTCCAATAAAATAAGGCATCAGAGTCTCCACACGTAGCTTCGTTCTGTTCTCTATTTGGATCTAATTTACTACGGTGTAAGTTGTTAATTATAATATATGGATAACATCCTGTTTGGTCAAATACAGATTGTTGTATTTCACGAATCAAAATATCGGTATTATCATCTCTTTCGTTTGTTCCGCAACCTCTATCTGGTAACGCACTATCATTATCTGGATAAAAAGTACCACCAATTGTTTGCCCAGATTGTTTTACACCACCATGCGGCGCAGAAATAATAACTGGCATATTTCCAGGAATGTATTCAATATATTCGTTTCCGCTTGTGTCAAATTGCGATACTCCAGGGAAAGGTGGTGGTGGTGGCGCAGCCTCTTCTATAGCAAAATAAATTGTTTGTGAAATTTGAGAATTTGTAGCAGATGTGTCAAAGGTACCATTAAATGCTAAAGCTGTATCGCCGTCTGCAGTAATAGTTAAACTTCCGCCGCCATTCCAGCCATCTCCATACGTATCATATACAATTACGTAATACCCAGCAGTTGTGCTACTATTTACAGGATAACTTACAGCTGTTGTTGTTTCGTTATAAGGATTGGCAGCACTTCCACTTCCATCAAAACCATTATCTATTGTTACCAATAACATGTCATTAGGATCGTAGAATTCAACTCTATTTTCAGTAGACCATTGAGGCCAATCTACCGTAAGGATGACATCGACATTTTGAGCAAAACTTGTAGCGCTCATCAATATGCATAGCATAAAAATACTTTTAAAAATAGGAAAAGTAGTTTTCTTCATAAGGGTATTTATTTATTAAGTAAGATTTATTCAGGCACGAATTAATTTATTTTCCTTACAATTGTAGTTAAGGATTAAATCTAAAAACAATTATACGATAAAAGGTAGAAAAAACCGATAAAATGAACAATAATTATTTCAAAACCAACAAAGAAACCTGGGATAAAAAGGTAGCTATTCATGCAAAAAGTGAAATGTACGATATGGAATCTTTTAAAAAAGGGAAAACATCGTTAATGAAATATGAGCTACAAAGCTTGCCAAACATTTCAGGAAAGTCATTATTGCATTTGCAATGTCATTTTGGACAAGATACTTTAAGTTTTGCTCGAATGGGCGCAAAATGTACAGGAATTGATTTATCTAGTGAAGCCATTAAATTGGCAAAGACACTCAACGAAGAACTGAATTTAGATACGACATTTCATTGTTGCAACGTGTTTGATGTAAACGAACATGTAACCGATACTTTTGATACTGTATTTACAAGCTATGGAGTTATTGGCTGGTTGCCAGATTTAACAAAATGGGCAGAAATTATTGCCTCACGCCTAAAAGATGGTGGAACTTTTTATATGGTAGAATTTCATCCAATTGTATGGATGTTCGACTATTTGCAAACGCCGCCAACATTACGATACGCATACAACCAAGAAGAAGTAATCTATGAAGAGTATGAAGGAACCTATGCTGAAGATGGCGAAACAAAGATGATTAGCAAAGAATATGCTTGGAATCATGGTTTGGGCGATGTTATTAATGCATTAATCAATGTAGGACTAACTATTGAGTTCCTTACTGAACATGATGCTTCACCGTATGATGTATTGCCTAATTTGACTAAAAATGAGGAAGGTTTGTATGAAACAAAAGACAAGCTTTATCCGTTGATATACGAATTAAAAGCCACAAAAAAACCTCGCTAATAGCGAGGTTTTTTTTATAAGTGTTTATTCAATTTTAAAACTTAGCGAAAAGTTTTTCCATTTTTTCTTTTTCTTCTTCAGCTAATGCTGGATCTACTAAAATACGACCACTGTGCTCATCAGTAATGATTTTCTTTCTAGAAGCAATCTCTACTTGGACTTGTGGTGGAATTGTAAAATACGAACCTCCAGAAGCACCTCTTTCAATTTTTACAACAGCTAAACCGTTACGAACGTTATTACGGATTCGTTTGTAAGCTGCTAACAATCTGTCTTCGATTAACTTTTCGAACTCTTCAGACTTTCCTAAAAGGAATTCTTCTTCTCTTTTAGTTTCTTCAAGAATATCATTCAATTCAGCTTTCTTGTGCTTTAAATGTGATTCTCTTTCGTTTAAACGTTCTTTTGTTTGTGAAATGACAGATTTCTTTTGATCGATAGAAACTTTAAATTCTTTGATGTGCTTTTCAGCCAATTGCATTTCTAACTCTTGAAATTCAACCTCTTTAGATAAAGCGTTGTATTCTCTGTTATTACGAACATTCTTTTGTTGCTCTGTATATTTCTTGATTAAGCTTTTTGCTTCCTCAATAATATTCTTCTTGCTCTTGATGTCTTCATCAACTTGATCAAGATCACCGTGAAACTTTTCAAGTCTCGTGTTTAATCCAGTTACTTCGTCTTCTAAATCTTCTACCTCTAAAGGAAGTTCTCCGCGAACATTCTTAATCTCGTCTACACGAGAGTCAATTAATTGTAAATCAAAAAGTGCGCGTAATTTTTCTTCGACCGTAACTTCTTTCTTCTTTGCCATATTTATGAATACTTGATTGGATTTGTATTTTCTGCTGATAAAATGATCGCAAAATTAGGAATTTTTTTTGTAAGATACTCAAATAAAAGATTTTTTGTATACTGTTCACTCTCATAATGCCCAATATCGGCTAAAATTATTTGTCCTTCAGCCTGGTAAAAATCGTGGTATTTCAAGTCTGCCGTGACATACGCATCTGCGCCTGCACGTTTGGCAGCACTGATGGCAAAACTTCCACTTCCACCCAAAACAGCGACTTTTTGTACCATTTTTCCTGATAAAGCGGAATGTCGCACCATAGGAACGTTCATTTTTGTCTTTAATAAAGTCATAAAATGCATTTCGGTCATTGGTTTTTTAAACTCACCAACCATGCCCATTCCTATATGTTGATTTGTATTTTCGAGTGTTGTAATCTCATACGCCACTTCTTCATACGGATGCGTTTTATGCAAAATTCTAATAATTTTGCCTTCTAAATGTTTAGCGAAGGTAATTCCAAGTTGAACTTCTTCTTCAAAATGTGTTTCTCCTTTTTTGCCAATAGTAGGATTGGAATCTTCATTTCCTTGAAAACTTCCCAAACCTTCAATATTAAAACTACAATTCTCGTAATTTCCAATGTTTCCTGCGCCAACAGCAAACAATGCATTGCGAAGTGTTTCTGCATCTTTCTTAGGAACAAAAGTTACTAATTTCTTAATGGTTCCTTTCTGCGGAATTAAAATCGATTTGTTTGTCAACCCTAATTCATCACACATACGATCGCTTACACCGTTCCATGAATTATCTAACGCCGTATGCATTGCGTAAATGGCGATATCATGTTTAATAGCTTTTAAAACCACACGTTCTACATAGGTTTTTCCTGTAATCTTTTTTAAGCCTGAAAAAATAATAGGATGAAAGCTAACAATCATATTGCACTTTTTTTCAATGGCTTCATCAACTACATTTTCAAGTGTATCTAACGAAATTAATACGCCAGAAACTTCTTGTTGGCTATTTCCAACCAACAAACCCACATTGTCAAAATCTTCCGCGTAGGCGAGCGGACACAATTCTTCTATATGTGAAATAATATCTTGAACTTTCATCTTTTGTGCTTTTTTTCAAATATAGAAATTAGCAGTAAAAAAACCGTAAATTAAATGAAAAACACCTCAATTTATAACGCTTACGAATTCAACACGACGCTTACACATTAATTTCCTGCTTAAACGCTCATATCCTGTATCTTAGGAATTCAAACTAAAATAAGTACAGATATCATGAATAAATTTTTAAGCACAATGCTACTTCTTTTAACACCTTTTTTCCTGTTTTCGCAGTTGCGGAATGAAATTATACCTATTGAAGATGATCGTTTGTTTAAAGTAGTGCTAGAGATTAATGAAAACAATGTCTTATCTAGAAGTAACGAACATTTTAGAATGCAAGCCATTAAAGTTGTGAGTGAAGAACGCGCAACGGATGACGAAGAAATTCAAGCATTTAAAAGTTTTTATTATATCGTTATTGCGGATTATGAAGAATCGCCACACGGAAAACTTTATAAAACAGCGAATATGATTTCACCACAAATTTCCGTCTTTCCAGACAGTTATAAGTTTTTTAAAATCTTAATCACACATGGAAAACAACAGGAAAATCAATTGGTATTGTTTGCTTCTAATGAAAAATTGTATGTGAAAAAGGAGTGAAAATTTTTATTCATCCTTTATTAAAAGCCATTCCGCATACGTAACAACTCGTTTTTCGTCATCAGATTTTGTTTCTCCTGGCAAGATTCCAATAAACTCAAGATAGTGTCCGTCTGGATCGCAAAAATATATTGATATGGCTGGCATCCAACAAAACACCATAGGTTGTTCTTTTTCGTCGTTTAAAAAATTCCAAAACGTTAAATTCCGAGATTTTAGAAAATCAACGGATTCATTTAAAATCCATTCAGGCTCACATTGAAAAGCAAAATGACGAAGATCAATTTCTTCTTTTGGTTTTTCCCATAAGCCTAGCATAGACTGCTTTTCTTCTCCAATCCAAAAAAAGGCAGTTCTACGTTCTGCTCCAAAACGACATTGTTTTAATCCGAGTGTTTTTGAATAGAATTCCATGGAACGTTCAAGATCTTCAACATATAAATGTGTTTCGTAGAGTCCTTTAATCATATCAGGTTTCAGTTTTTAAAATATGTGAGAACAAGCAATTATTAGCATGCGTTGCTAGCTTTTTACAAGCTACGATATTCTTAACCAAAGTCAAAATCAAGTCGTGGGTTTTAGTTTGTAGAGGTTATTTTATATAGTATCTAATACATCTTTACCTTGAATTGAAGAGAATATTTACCATTTCAGTATCCTTACTATCCTAAAAAATTATATTTTCGCTTTTATGCGAAGACTTCGACTGTTATTATTACCATTTTCTTTCGTGTACGGCACCATTGTGTTTGTACGCAATTGGATGTTTGATAAAGGCTATTTAAAATCTACTTCGTATAACTTCCCTGTAATTTGTGTTGGAAATCTAAGTGTTGGCGGCACAGGGAAATCTCCAATGATAGAATATTTGATTCGCTTGTTGAAAGATGATTATAAAGTTGCTACACTGAGTAGAGGTTATAAACGAAAGACCAAAGGTTTTTTGCTTGCGAATGAACAAACAACTGCTGCAGATATTGGAGACGAACCGTTGCAATTTTACAGTAAATTCAAAAATGATATTCAAGTTGCAGTAGAAGCAGAACGCACTGTCGGAATTGAAACTTTACGAAATTTAGAACATTCGCCCGAAGTTATTTTGTTGGATGATGCATTTCAGCATCGAAAAGTGACGGCTGGATTTCATGTGTTGTTAACGCCTTTTTACGATTTATATGCGAATGATTTTATGTTGCCCGCAGGAAATTTGCGTGAACCAGTTTCGGGAGCAAAACGCGCAGATGTAATTATTGTTACCAAATGTCCACAAGAAGTTTCTGCTGAACAGCAAGCAAAAATTACAAAGAAATTGCGTCCAAAAACGCATCAAGAAGTATTTTTTACAACGATTGCTTATTCAGAAACAATTCATAACTCAACAGAAGAAGTATTGTTGTCTTCTTTGAAAGATTCCGAATTTGTATTGATCACAGGAATTGCCAATCCGAAACCATTGTTGCAGCATTTAAACGATCAACAATTGCAGTATACACACTTAAAGTATGCGGATCATTATCATTTCAGCGAAAGCGATATCAATACCATCAAACAAAAAGCAGGAAACAAACGTATTTTGACAACTGAAAAAGATTTTATGCGTTTACAAGGCAGTTTGGAACACTTATTTTATTTACCGATTCAAGTTGCATTTTTAGCAGATGAAGCGTTGTTTCAAGGAAAAGTTGGGGAGTTTTTGAAAAGTTAGATTACATATAATAACTCACGAAGCTCAATAGTTATGGAAGAAGCAGATAAAATAAAAGAGTTAGTTGCTTATAATTTATGGGCTAACAAACGATTGTTGCATTGGCTTACCGCTAATGACAAAGAATTGCTGACTAAAGAATGTAGATCAAGTTTTCCTGATATTATACAAACAGTAAGTCATATATTGGATGGTGAAATCTTTTATTATAGTGTGTTAAAAGAACAACCGACTGAACGATTATGGGGAAATTCTATTGAAGAAATTCTCAAAGGATTTATTGAGCAATCAGAAGCTTTTGTAGACTATGTGAAGCATCAGAAATCATTGAATGACTTCCGATTTTTGAAAACAAAAACCTTGGAAGGCACTTTTACTCAGTTTGAATTGATTCAGCATTGTATGAATCACAGTACTTTTCATCGCGGACAAATAATTACAATGGGACATCAGTTAGGATTTTCAAAAGCGCCATCGACAGATATGTTATTCTTTTTTATTAAACGGAATAAACTGCGTGAAATAGAATAAGAAAATGAATAATTACTGACTATAATAAATTACTCGTTAGTTTTCATTAAAAATGATATAAATAGAAATGATAAATGTTGATTATTTTCCTAGCTTAAAGACAAATAGATTTGATTTAGTTGAAATTAATGAATCTCACCTAGAAAATATTTTTGAATTATATAGAGATCCAAAGGTTACAGAATTTTTTGATTTAATTCCTTTGAAAAGCAGAGAGGAAGCAAAAAAAGAAATTGACTTTTATAGAAAACGATTCAAAGATAATATTGGAATCCGTTGGGGAATTGCACTAAAAAACCAAACAGAAATAATAGGGACATTAGGGTATAATAAAATAATTAAGAGTCACAAAGGTAGAATTGGTTATGATTTACAATCTAAATACTGGGGAAAAGGAATTATGACGGAAGCTTTGGAAGTAATAATAGATTATGGATTTGACAAACTCGAACTAAACAGAATTGAAGCTGAAGTTATGCAAGGGAATGTTGGCTCAGAAAAATTACTTGCCAAACTACAATTTCAAAAAGAAGGAATTTTAAAAGAATGGATGTATTGGAATGATAATTTTCATGATATAACAATGTTTTCATTAATAAAATCGGATTATCAAAAACGAACTTTTTCTTTTTAAAACAATTGTAGAATTTAAAGAAAATTAAATTACAATTTATTACACCAACCCACGAGACTTCATCTCCAAATACTTATTAATAGCATCAATGGTTAAATTTTCTGGAGTCGTTAAGATAGAGTGAATTCCGTATTTTTTTAGTTGGTTGACAATCAAGCGTTTTTCAAATGAGAACTTTTCAGCAATTACCTTATCGTATGCTTCTTGAATGTTTTTTGCATCATTGTTAATTAGTTGGTCTAATTCTGTGTTTTTGAAGAAGATAACAACTAATAAATGACTTTTTGCAATTCCTTTTAAATAGGGAAGTTGCCTGTTAAGCGCTTCTACTGTTTCAAAGTTTGTGTACAACAATAGCAAACTACGATGCTTTATGTTTTGTTTAATGTTTGCGTATAATCTTCCATAATCAGATTCGTAGAAATCCGTTTTTACATTGTATAACGCTTCTAAAATTAAGTTCATTTGTGAACTGCGCTTTTCCGCAATCACAATGTTTTCAACCTTTTTAGAAAAACTAAACATTCCTGCTTTGTCTTGCTTTTTTAAGACTACATTACTCATGACCAAGGTGGCATTGATGGCATAATCGAGCAGACTCAATTCATCAAAAGGCATTTTCATCATGCGTCCTTTATCAATCACAGAATACACAGGTTGCGATTTCTCATCTTGGTACTGATTTACCATTAATTGACGCTGTTTTGCCGTTGCTTTCCAGTTAATGGTGCGCAAATCGTCTCCGATGACATATTCTTTAATTTGTTCAAACTCCATCGTATGTCCGATGCGACGAATTTTTTTAATTCCGTACATGGTCAAGTTGTTTCCTATCGCCAATAAGTCATATTTTTTCAACTGTAAAAAGGCAGGATACGTTGGAACCATTGTTTTATTATCGAAGTGAAAACGACGCGAAACCAATCCTAATAAGGTAGATACAAATACATTGAGTTTCCCAAAAGTGTATTCGCCACGCGCGGTTGGTCTTAATTTATATTTTAATTCGATAACACTCGAAGCTTTTACTTTCTTTTCAATAGAAAAATCGCGCACTTGAAATTGTTCTGGAATTTCGTCAATGATTTTCGTGAATACAGGAAACGTGTAATGGTTTTCTAATCGTAAAAAAACTTCGTTATCATCACCGTTAGAGAATTTATCGGGTACTTGTCGTGTTCCTAAAAAGCCTGTTTTCGTTCTGTACAAGATAAAAATATCGAGTAGGGCAAAGGCGGAAAAAATCAATAATAATAATTTAGAAATATAAAAGAGTTTCGGAAATATAAAGCTCAAAATAAAACACGAAACGATTCCCAAACACACGTAAAAGAAGCGATCTTGGATATATAAGGACTTAAAAAAATCTTTTATGACTTGCACTAGTTAGCTGTTTTTAAAACGATTTAATTATCGAGGAATCTCAATAGTTTGTATAATTTGATTGATAATTTGTTTTGAAGTCATTCCTTCCATTTCGCGCTCTGGCGTTACAATGATACGATGTTGTAATACTGAAACAGCCACTTGCTTAATGTCTTCTGGTGTAACAAAATCACGTCCGTTCATAGCTGCATACGCTTTAGAAGCTTTTAAGATTGCAATGGAAGCTCTTGGAGATGCGCCCATGTATAAAAATTGATTGCTTCGTGTATTGATAATGATTTCTGCAATGTATTTTAGTAAATGCGGCTCTACTACAATATCGTTTACTAAGGCTTGATATTTGGTGATTTGTTCGCGACTTAAAAACGAAGTGATTTTATCTACTTTTTTAGTTTCTTTCAAATCATGCTCACGTGCAATGATTTCTATTTCTTCTTCAAGGTTTGGATATTCTACATTGATTTTAAATAGAAAACGGTCTAATTGTGCTTCTGGCAAACGATAGGTTCCTTCTTGTTCAATTGGGTTTTGTGTTGCCAATACCATGAATGGAGCAGCTAAAGAATACTTTGTACCGTCCATTGTAATTTGGCGTTCTTCCATTACTTCAAACAATGCTGCTTGTGTTTTTGCTGGAGCACGATTTATCTCATCAATTAATAACATGTTGGTGAATACTGGTCCTTTTTTAAACTCAAATTCAGACTTTTTCATGTCAAAAATGGACGTTCCTAAAATATCACTAGGCATTAAATCTGGTGTGAATTGGATACGACCAAAATCGACAGTTAAGGATTTGGCAAGTAGTTTTGCAGTAATGGTTTTGGCAACTCCAGGAACACCTTCAATAAGTACATGTCCTTTAGCAAGCAAGGCAGTAATTAGCATGTCGATCATACTTTTTTGCCCAACGATTACTTTTGAAAGCTCTTGTTTTATTTTCTGAATTCCATCTTGCAATTCGGTCAAATCAATTCTATTCGTGAATGATAACGAATCATTTTGCATTGGCTTTTCCTCATGTTCGTTATGTTCTCCTGTAAAATCCATAGTATGCGTTTAGTATTGTAAATTAATAATTTAATTGTCTTTTCTGCGGAATTTTTCAATAGCTTCCGTAATTTTTAATACATCATTTTCATCAAAGAATAATTTTTTCTTTAAAATTTTGATCAGCTTCACGAGTTGTTCAGTTTCTTCTAATGAATTTCCTGATTTTTGGTGCAAACGTTTGCAAAACTTCTCATCGAGTACTTGTGTATCCATAAAGTATTCGGTACGTATATATTCTAAGAAATATGTAATCTTTTTATGTGCTACATTTTGATGATCTTTTGTTTCATAGAATAAATTTCCAATAGTTCTGGTGAAATCTACTGTTGTGTTTTCTAGTGGTTTTATAACTTTTACAATGCGTTGTTTTCGTTTTATATTAAATAGTATAAATATCAACAAAAAAAGCAATCCTAAATACCAAGCCCAACGCAATGCAGGTTGTGCAAGAATAAATCGTAAGTCAGAATCATTATTTGTGCCATCGGCGCTAGTTATTTTATTTGGCGAATCAAAAAAGACATCTTCATTTGGAATGTATGCTAAAACTCCTTCCGAATATTTGTGATAATCATCTTTTAGTAAGTGATAATTTGTAAACGTTACAGGTTGCGTATGCAATAAGAATGAACCTTTGCCAATAGGAATTTTAATGAAATTGGTATAATTCGTTTGGGTAGAATCATTTTCAAATTGTTGGTATCCTAAAACTGTAGTGTTTAAAGTATCTATATATGAGAAATAGTTGTTTTTAATTCCTCTGTCGTATGTCATTTGATTGTTTTTCAATCGATTGTTCGTAAATTTTAATGTTGCTTTACTTGCAAATCGATAATCGTACTCAATTGAAAACCCTAAGGAATCTCTTAGATAACGAGGCATTTCATTTGCAGAAAGAAAAATTGTATTTCCTTCTGCGGCAAAATCGAGCATTTCATGAATAGAACTTGGATCTATTAATAAATCGGGTGTAATACACATGTACGTTCCTTGAACTTTATATTCGTAACGTTTCCAATCATATTGATCCTTAAAAAATTCAAAAGGAGTTCTATATACGTTTTTAATTTTACCACTATACATAATGGCATCTATTTCCTTGTGAAATATTTGTAAATCGTAGGGTTTGGTTTGTCGTTCATTATAGGTTTCTTGCCAGTCAATTGGAGTAGGCCTAGATACTTCAACGAAAGCAACTGCAACAATAATTGCGATTAAAATTCCAAGATATATTTTTAGTCTTTTACTCATGCGGCAACATTTTTAAGTAAGACATTAAATGATTCTTGGGCTTTCTGGTATTGAGTTTCATTAATATCAAATTCGCCATACCAAACATAGTTATAGAGATATGAAGTATACTGAAATTGCTCACGCAATCCTTCATCAGTGATTTCATAGGTATAATCAAGATTTGTTTTTTCTGGATCGAATGCAATGATTGCTGAAGCGTCCAATTTTTTCAGCATATTCAGGTATTGATATCTTATGGCTAGTCGGTAATCTGCTTTAGTTGTAGCTTCGTTTATTAATGTATTAAAATCTGTGATGTGAATATTGGTATTTACATCTTCATAATTGATTACGCGGTTCTTTGATTGTTTTCCAAAAATCCAGCGTCCTTCACCATTCATAAGCGATCTAACAATAAAGAAAACGACTAAAAGGATGACAATTACATAGACGATATTGAGCGTGTCTTTTACAAAATCAGATGCTTCTTCACGCGAACCTAAATTAAACCATTCCTGAGCAGTTTCTTCAATCCAATCAATTAGCCTTGAAAGCCAAGTGTCGTTCGCTTGCTCTTTGTCATAAATGTATTCGTTGCCTTTATATTTTTCTTTAAAGCCTTCATCGTATTTTTTGGGTTTTACGTACGAAGCATCTTCTTTTACAGGAATTTGTTGTACAATGAAAGTTTCATCATCGTCCATACTATTTCCAGCCCAAAGTGCTGTAGAAAAAAATCCAGCAATGAGAAAAGTGAAAAATATGTGTTTTAAAAATTTAGGCATGAATGTTAATCTCTTCCGATAGTTTCAATAGTTTGTTGTGCGTGAATATTTTCTCGATCTTCTTTTAAGCCATAATACACAATTGCTTGGTGTATTTGTACAATAGCCGAAACGATAAAATTGATGAGATATATTGCAATTTGTAGTGTAAATGCGATGATAAAAATACTAGAACCTTTTTCTAAATCATTCAAATACGTAGGATCTGTATATATAGAAATTCCTAAAAAGTATAGAATTCCAGCCTGAATCAAGCCAAAAACACCTTGAAATATTCCTGCAATTAGCATAAACACACCAACGGCTCCAATGGCTGGAAAAAAGCTTTGAAGGCAAAGCTGTAAGCTATATCCGTAACAATCAAAAACACTCTTATCATCTGACTTTATATATTCTAGTAAAGCTGAATGATAAAACAGTGAAAGCAATGCAATTACAAATAGAATAAATGGAATTCCGATAATAGTAATTGCCATAATTGCCATAACGATCAATGTAGCAATCATTACTGGAATTGAAATTAGAATTGTAGCTAGAATAAACTTGACTAGTTTTCCGAAGTTGGCAAATAATTCATTTGATATTTCTTTATATGAAAAATTAGCTCCTTGATGTCTTTCATACAATTTAAAATAGAAAGCGACATACGAGTAATTTAATATTCCTACAAAAGCACCTAATAAAATATAGAATATTCCATAGGTAGAAAACGTACCAGAATATCTTTCAAGGTATTTAAAGAGTTCTCTATAATTTTCTTCTTCCAAGAGTCCTAGTGCTTGCATCTCAGCAACTTCTATATAGAATAGATAACTCATAGCAATTAAAAGGGCTAAAAAGAGTCCATTCACCAACAGGTAATTTTTGAAAAAATGTGCACCATGCGTTTTTAAAAAAGCAAAGGTGTCTTTAAAAAATAATCCAAAATCTCGCGATTTATACAGCTGCAACATGAGTTCTTAGTTTTTTATAAACGATATGAGGGTAAATTAAATAGTAAAATGATATCATTCCTAAGGTAAGGATAATGATACCAACTGAAAGCCAATTTGGCATAATATTCGAGTATCGTGTAACGAATCCTTCCAAAAAGCCTGCTAAAAAGGTAAAAGGAAACGTACTTATTAATATTTTAATTCCGGTTTTGAGTCCTATTTTAAAAGAAGTCATGCGCGAATAGGTTTTAGGAAACAAAATACTAGCACCTAATAATAAACCTGCCGCACCTTCAATAACAATAGCAAATATTTCCATAGCTCCGTGAATCCAAATTCCACGAACGCTTTCCCACAGCACACCTTGTTCATAAAAGAAATACTGAAAAGAACCTAGCATAATACCGTTAACCATAAGTACATACCCTGTTCCGATTCCGCCAAAAACACCAAATAAAAATGATTTTATACCAACGTATAAGTTGTTAATTGTAATTCCTATAAAACTTCCCCAATTACTTCCACTTTTATAAATGGCTACAGGATCTCCTTTTTCTATGTTTTCTAAAGTAGTATTCACATAATGATCGCCTAAAATTAAACGTACAAACGAATCGTCATACGCAGCAGAAAGCGCTCCAATGGCTACAAAAAGACCAAATACGACAAATGCATACAATACATACCGACGATAATCGAACATAATTAGCGGAACTTCCGTTTTCCAAAAAGAAACAAAGCGATTGGTTTTGGTGCGTTTTGTTCTATAAATTCGTTGAAAAGCGGCAGAAGCGAGCTGATTTAAATAGCTAATGGTTTTACTCTTAGGATAATAAGTTTGCGCATACGACAAGTCATTCATTAACTGAATGTATAAGGACGAAAGTTCATCTGGATTTTTAAAATGATTATTATAAATGGTTTTTTCAAAGTTTAACCATTTTTCCTTATTTTGCTTGATAAATGCAACTTCTCTCATAGATACGCTAAAATAAAACATAATATGTCAGAGATACAAATTAATACTACGCAAAATGTGAATATCAAATTCACACAAGCCGCTATTGGAGAACGCGTCGTTGCACATATAGTTGATTGGATCATAAAGCTTGCCTTTATTATTCCGATGCTCTTATTTCTGGATTCACTTTTTCAAGATAGTGTATGGTTTTATACTTTAGATGGTTGGTCGAGAATAGCAATTTATATCATTGCAGTATTTCCCGCCATTATTTATACGTTGGTATTAGAGTCTTTGTGGGAAGGACAAACCTTAGGGAAAAAAGTAATGAAGATAAAAGTCGTGAAAATCGATGGCTACCAAGCTTCATTTGTCGATTATTTGATTCGCTGGTTTTTTAGAATTGTAGATTTGAATATGCTAAGTGGTTTTGTTGCTTTAATTAGTATTATTATGAGCGATAAAGGGCAACGATTAGGCGATATGACTGCTGGGACTGCTGTAATTTCTCAGAAAAATAAAGTTCGCATCTCACATACCATTATGGAAGATATTGGAGAAGATTATAAACCAAAATTTCCTTCAGTTATTAAACTTTCTGATAACGATATGCGTATTGTAAAAGAAACCTTTGTCATAGCTAAAAAAGGAAAAGATTTTGATACACTCAATAAATTACGAACAAAAATTGAGGCAGTAATGGAAACAAAATCTGAAGAAGCTACAATTCCTTTTATTGATCTTGTTATTAAAGATTACAACTTCTATACACAAAACATGTAATGCTATTTTATACTCTTGATATTATTGGAACGTTTGCTTTTGCAATTTCGGGCGTATTAATTGCGATGCAAAAACGTATGGATCCGTTTGGAATTTTCATCATTGCTTTTGTTACTGCTGTTGGAGGCGGAACTTTGCGTGATGTACTTATTGGAAGAACGCCAGTTGGCTGGATGAACGATTTAAATTATGTGTACGTTATTGGTGCAGCCGTAATCTTTTCAATAATATTACGAAAAAAGCTGAACCGACTTAGAACGTCTTTATTTTTGTTTGATACTATCGGATTAGGAGTTTTTACCATTATTGGTGTGGAGAAAGGAATTTCTGCCAATTTACATCCTATTATTTGTATAGCTCTTGGTACAATGAGCGCTAGTTTTGGTGGTGTCATTAGAGATATTCTGTGTAATGAAATACCAGTAATTTTTCGAAAAGAAATTTATGCTACAGCCTGTATTATTGGAGGATTTATCTTTTTTGCATTGAAATATCTTGGTCTTGCAGAAAACTTAATTTATGTGTTCACGGTGCTTGTGGTCATTGCAATTCGTTTGATTGTGGTGAAATTCAGAATTCAATTGCCCACCATCTATCATAAATAAAAAGGAACCAACAAGAGTTAGTTCCTTTTGTACATTTTATTCTAAAAGTTTCTTAAAAAATAGTGTAGCCAATTGTAATTGAAAATTGTTGCAAATCAATTATTGATAATGAACTATTTTCTAAAAGGTCCCTATTAGGGATAAACCTGGCTTCTAAAGAATATTTATCATAACTATAACCAAGTCCCATTGAAAATCCAACCGAAGTTTTAAATCTTTCTTTGTCGATCGTAATATTTCCACTTCCTTTTCCATCAAGGAAAAAATCAACAACTACAGCACCACTTATAAATATTTTTGACATATCGTTTATAAACATATAATGGCGGGCCCCAATAGGAATTTGAATTGCACTGTATTCAAGCTTGTATTTTCTTCTTATCGATAAATCCAAAAACTCGCTTTCACCTTCATATGAACTATAGTTTGGTGCTATGAATGCTGACCATTTATTTTTATTAAAAGGAAAAATATATTCTAGTTCTACTCCAAAAGTAGGAGACCAAGCCGCACCAGTTTCAACACCTTTGGCAAAAAAAGCGGAGACTCCTAAATCACTTATAGCATTACCATTGTATACACCTACAAATCCTTTTATATGGAAAACTCCTTTCTTAGCTTTGCTAAATTCTACACTCTTTTCTCCTTTGCATTCATTATAATCTTTAAAGATAGATTTTAAATCACTGGTTTTATAATCCACTCGGATCACTCTTTTTTCGGTAATTCCTGTACATGGAAATTCAGTCAACAACTGTTGTTGGTAACGTTTATTGTATAATATATCACGATTTTTGTTAGTGTATACTTTGTAAATTAATGGTTCAATTGTTCCATTATCCTTCTTAAAATAGTATGCTCTTTTATCTTGATCTCTATATGAATATAAACTTGCTTTCCCTTCCAAAATTACGTTAAGCATCAATGGAGTCTCTTTAAGATCTGGACTTCTCTCATAGGTTAATTGTTTTATAGAACGATCGGCATCATCATAAGGAACGGTATGTTTTTCAAACTTGAATTTATTGTTGATAACCACAGTTTTCAAATTGGTCATTCGTAATATTTTGGTCTCACCATTTAGAGAAAGTTTATATTCAAACTTAGACGGATTGTTAACCCAATCTCCATTTTTAATAAAACACTCTGTTTTCTGCCCATTTTCAAGCGTGAAAGATCCTTTTTCAAAGTTAATTTGCGCAATAATTCCTGAAGTAGCCATCAAGAAAATGAGTAATGCACCTGTAATTTTTTTCATAAGTTAAATTGTTAATTCCATGCGAAACTAATCAATTACTGTAAAAATTAGCCAAAAAATACATAAGCGTTTTTATAATAAAGAATGAGTTTTAATTAGTCCAGAACTTCTACACTACGAATCATAATATTTTGCTGTGGCCATTCACCCTTATCTGTTGGCTGGTTGGCAATTTCATCTACAACATCCATACCCGAAATTACTTTTCCAAATGCAGTGTATTCACCATTTAAGTGATGCGTGCCGCCCTTTTTTTGTACGATAAAAAACTCATAAGGTGAAGCATATTTATACGCACGATCAATATCGCCACTAGGCATTGAAATAACACCTCTATCATGTTTGAAACCTTTTCGAGTATCTGGCGGAAGTAAATATTTGCCAATCTTACGACGTCTTTTTGCAATATTCCAACCGTCGGAATTTCCACCTTGAATCACAAAGTCTTTCACCACACGATGAAACTGAGTACCGTCAAAATATTTGCGCTTGGCAAGCATGATAAAATTAGCTCTGTGGTATGGAGTTTCATTATATAGTTCAAGATCTATATTTCCGAAATCGGTTACAATACGTACTTTACGTTCTTTGTTTTTTTCTCCATACGCAATCATATAATCCAACACATTTTTGCTGGTAATTGTGACTTCTTTTTTCTCCTTCTTTTTAGCTTTTTTTACAACCTCTTTAGGAGCTTTTGACGTTTCAGTTTTTTGAGATTCTTTCAAATCGGGTGTAGAACTTTTAGTATCTTCGCAACCGAATAAAACGCATGTAGCAATCAATACAAAGCAAATCTTTTTCATAGATGAATTTTGATAATTTTAAAAAAATCCTTCCAAAAATAGCAAAAATCCCGCTTCCAGGCATTTCTTCTCAACTGAAAATGGCGCCTTTTATGCGAGAACAAGAGTTAAATGCTATGGAAGACCGTATGAAAAATGCGCGAAAGTCAGCAGTAATGGCGTTATTTTATCCGAATACGAAAGGAGAAACAAATTTCGTTTTAATTTTACGTAAAACTTATAGTGGTGTGCATTCCAATCAAGTTGGGTTTCCAGGCGGAAAGGCAGAACCAGAAGATATAAATTATGAAACTACTGCACTGCGTGAAACGGAGGAAGAAGTTGGTGTAGATTTAAACACAATTAAAGTTATTCGCGAAATTACAGCGACATACATTCCACCCAGTAATTTTCTGGTACAGCCATTTATTGGAATTGTAGAAGAAACACCAAGCTTTGTAGCGCAACCATCAGAAGTAGAAGCTGTTATTGAAGTTTCACTTGTAGATTTTCTTTCTGAAAAATCGGTTATAGAAAAAGAATTGACAAATTCGTACATGAAAAAAATACAAGTCCCTGCATTTTATTTAAACGAATATGTCGTTTGGGGCGCAACAGCAATGATGTTAAGTGAAGTTAAAGACATCATTTCTAAAGCCATTTCAAATTAGTTTTCGTAGATTTGTAATTCGTTCAAAATTTAAAAATACATGGGATTATTCAAAAGAAATCCTTTCGGACATATACTTTTTTTAAAAAAATGGTTGATTAGAATTGCGGGTACAATGACGCATAGACGTTATCGCGGATTCAATCAATTGCAAATTGAAGGTTCTGAAATATTACGATCATTACCAGATAAGAATGTATTATTTGTGTCCAATCACCAAACTTACTTTGCCGATGTGGTAGCAATGTTTCACGTGTTTAATGCTAGTTTAAAGGGTAGAGGAGATTCTATTAAAAATGTGGGGTATCTGTGGAATCCGAAGCTAAACTTATACTATGTTGCAGCAAAGGAGACTATGAAATCAGGATTCTTACCAAAAGTATTAGCCTATGCAGGTTCTGTAAGTATTGAACGTACATGGCGTGCTAATGGAGAAGATGTAAACAGGCAAGTGAAAATGAGTGATATTTCTAATATCGGAATTGCACTTGATGATGGTTGGGTAATTACGTTTCCGCAAGGAACAACTAGACCTTGGAAACCTATTAGAAAAGGAACAGCGTTTATTATAAAACGTTACAAACCTATTGTAGTACCTATTGTTATTGATGGTTTTAGACGTTCATTTGATCGAAAAGGACTTCGTATCAAAAAGAAAGGGATTTTACAATCTATGGAAATCAAAGAACCACTGGAAATTGATTATGAAAACGAAAGTGTAGCTGAAATCATAGAAAAAATAGAATATGCAATTGAACAACATCCATCATTCCTTAAAGTAATTCCGCAATCAGAATTGGAAGCTATGGAAAAGCTTAATGAAAAACGTAAATATTAATTTATTTCGAAATAAAAGTATAGCAGAAAAAGGACTCAAATTCAATTTGAGTCCTTTTTTTATATGATAAATTGACTGAACTATTAATTTTCAGTGTTCTCTTCTTCGCTCGGAGTATCGTTTACAGTTGAGTGTAAAACTTGTCCAACTTTACGAAATACTTTAAAAATAAACTGCATCAAACCACCATTATTTGCAGTATACATTGATGTATGTGAGGTTGTGTTTTGAACTAACGAGGTTCCAAACTGTTGTTGAAAACTCTTAGTTTGCTCATGTGCACTTACTGAAATACAAAACATTGCAGCGAGAACTAAAAAAATGATTTTTTTCATGATGATATTGGTATTTATTTAATTGGTATAATGTTTATGATTTTAATTGTTGTAACTCCGAATAATTCTTTTTAAGCTTCTTTGTTAAGAGTCCGTATAATAAATAATATACACCATAAAATACGGCAACGACTAAACACGCAGCAATAATTGTTCCTATAGCAAGGAATAAATACTGAGAAAGATTTGCTTCTGCAGAGAATTTCTCCATACCGCCAGCACCTTCAATATATCCTGTAGGGACAGCAATACAAACAGTAAAAGCAATTACACTCAAACTATACATTATATAATGCTTTACAGTTTTACGTGTAGTCATAATATTTTTCATTAAATCTTTAATAGAACTTGTTGTAGAGATCTTTTTATAATTGATGAAAAACTTGTAAATAAAATAAAATACAACAGCTGAGGTAGCATAAAAGAACCAATTGAGCCAAGAAGGCATACTGGAGTCGTTCAGTAAATCAGGTTGAATTAATAAGGCTAGGAGTACAATGACAATTCCAAAACCAAGTTCTAACAAACTGACATAAAAAACCCACTTTACAAGTGAAGAGGATTTCTTCAACATCATATTATCAATATCGTCGTAGGATAGCTTAGGCTGATTTGCCTCTTGCTTTTTCCAATCTTTCTTTAATAAATCTAATTCTTCCATAAGTTATGGATTTAAAATCTTCTTCAATTTGGTCTTAATTCTGTTCATCTTCACACGTGCATTCACTTCAGTAATCCCAATTGTTTCGGCTATTTCTTTATAATTTTTATCTTCTAGGTATAAGAAAATCAATGCTTTTTCAATATCTGATAATTGCTTGATCGCTTTATACATGATTTTTAACTGTTCTTCTTCAGTATTATCATAATCCTCAGATGTTATTTTAAAAACAACACTTTCATAATCTTGTGTTTTTACCTTACGTTTAGATTTTCTGTACAATGTAATAGCAGTATTCAGTGCTACTCTATACATCCAAGTACTAAACTTAGAATCACCTCTGAATTTTGGGTATGCCTTCCATAATTGTATCGTAATCTCCTGAAAAAGATCGTTGTGCTGATCTTTATTTGAGGTATATATACGACATACTTTATGAACGATATTCTGATGGCGTTCTAATTCGGTAACAAAACTATGTTCGAGTTTTTTGTTCAATTCTTGATGGTTATTTGCTTATCAGTGTTTCTTTTCACAAATATGTTACATATTTTTTAAAAAACTTTTAGAAAGCCGTATTTTTGTGCTGTAAAGGAACTTTTTTTATGAATATACCAAGAACAAGCTACCCAAGAGTAGTCATTATTGGTGGCGGATTTGCAGGAATTTCGCTGGCAAAACAATTGGGAAAACAAGAAGTACAAGCTGTATTAATTGATAAACATAATTATCATACGTTTCAACCTTTACTATATCAGGTTTCTACAGGTGGATTAGAACCAGATTCGATTGCATATCCAATTCGGAAAATTGTCAAAGATTATTCAAATTTTTACTTTCGTTTGGCAAATGTAGAAGCTATAGATACTGAAAATAGCTGTGTATGTACTGATATTGGAGAACTTAATTACGACCATTTGGTAATTGCCACAGGTTCTACAACCAATTTTTTTGGCAATAGTGAGATTGAAAAGCACAGTATGGTCATGAAAACGATTCCGCAATCGTTAAATCTACGTAGTTTAATTCTTGAAAATTTTGAACAAGCTATTTTGACGTCCGATTTGGAAGAACGCAATGCACTCATGAATTTTGTGATTGTTGGCGCAGGACCAACTGGTGTGGAATTGGCTGGTGCTTTAGCAGAAATAAAAAAAGGAATTCTTCCTAAAGATTATCCTGATTTAGACATTCGTCAGATGAAAATCAACTTGGTGCAAGGTTCTGATCGTATCTTACCCGCAATGAGCGAGAAAGCATCCGAAAAAGCAGAAGATTATTTGCAAGGACTTGGTGTAGATGTTTGGAAAAATTTACGCGTAACTAATTATGATGGCGATTGGGTACAAACCAACGACACCGTAAACTTTAAATCGGCTACTGTAGTATGGTCGGCAGGCGTAAAAGGAGCAACCATTCCTGGCTTAGATGGTGAAAAACTCATTACTAGAGGCAATCGTGTTTTAGTTAATGAATTCAGTCAAGTAAAAGGATTTGACAATATATATGCATTAGGTGATATTGCAGCTATGCAAAGCGAAGACTATCCGTATGGACATCCAATGATGGCACAACCTGCTATTCAACAAGGAAAACATTTAGGGAAAAACTTAGCGCGTCAACTAAAAGGGAAAGAAATGAAACCGTTTAGTTACTACGATAAAGGTTCAATGGCAACAGTTGGAAGAAACAAAGCTGTGGTCGATATGCCAAAATTCAAATTTCAAGGAGTATTTGCGTGGTTTGTATGGATGTTTGTACACCTATTCTTTTTGATAGGTTTCCGAAATCGAATGGTAGTTTTTATCAATTGGGTGTATAATTATATTCGATTTGATCGTGAAGCACGTTTAATCATCCGACCGTATAAAAAAAGAAAACAATCGTCATTGCATTAAAAAAGAATCTTCTTGCGGATTACTTTCTTTTTGAGCTTTGAATGATAAAATTCCAAGAATAATCAATAATTGAGATATCCCATATAAAGACATAATAGCAGTGTCTTTGTATGGTAACGTTTGATGAAATCTATTCAATGCAATCAAAATTTGTGCTGCTGTAAAAAGGATAACGCCTATAAAGACCAATCGATAACTTAATGAATTTACATTTTTATAGCGTAAATAAGCTAGTTTTAAAAAGTTTAATACAGTCGCCATATAAAGAATGACAGGGATTAGTAAGTTATTCAAACTATCAAATATTAGGTAAATCATTGAAAGTGAAATTAACAAAGAAGCCGCTAAAAACGGAATCAATCGATCAATATCATACCTAACTTGTTTATAAAAATATAAAGAGTAACATAACATGGCAACCAAAAACAACGCAAGCCCTAAAATAAAAGAATAAAAAGGCATACCTTCTAATAAAATAGTGTCACCAATACACAATGATAGCAATGCACCTAGAATCAATAGTCGATGACGAGATTGCATTGTATAACTATTTATATAGAAAAAAACAGCTAATAAGATGGTAATTAAAGGTTTAGAAAAAAGCCTAAATTGAGAGAACTCCTTAACATTATTTAAATAAATGTCTAAAGAGAGATTCAATATGAATATTATAATAAATACTTTAAAAAATTTCATATAGTCCAAGGCTTTCTATAAAAGCAGTGCAATTTAGTAAAAAAAATAGTACTTTTTATTCAGGATAACTTTTGATAATTCCTAGAACAATTAAAAACTGAGCTAATGCATACGTTGACATGATGCTTATATTAGAAAGAGGTAGTGCGTCATGAAATTTATTGATAGCCAGTAAACTATCAGATATCATAAAGAATATTGCTCCTATAAACACATATACATAGCCATGATGTAAAACCATTCCTTTTCTCATAAATGCTGTTGTTGCCATTCCTAAAATAATAGTCATGTACACTAATACTGGGAGCAATAAATCGCCTAATCCGTCTTTTATTAACCAAAATAGACCTGTAGCATATACCAAAAGCAATCCTATAAATAAGATGGTACTTTTCTTTTTACTATTTCTATCACGTAGAAAAACTAAAATATACATGACATGCGCTAATAAGAAAGAAACCAAACCAGCAATGAAAAAGTGTTCTGAGTTAGAAACGAACATTAGTAAAACATCGCCCAATAAAGAAAAAAGTAAAGCAAGTATCGTTGTAAGCTTTACGGAAGCCTTCAAATGTTTAGCATTTGTAATAAAGAAAAGAAGTAAAGAGGTTACGATTGCAGGCTTTGTAAAATAATGTAAGAAAGTATAGTTCTCGAGGCTTCCAAAAATAAGTTCAAGTATTACAATAATGGCAAAAAATACGATAAAGAGTTTCGTTTTCATAAGGATTTCTTTCTAAAAAAATAATTTAAAATTAATATGCTTATAGCTGGAATTCCAATATACATAAATTCATTTTGTAGCACTCGTAATCCCCATTCACTGAAAAACTTACTAGCACCAAGTGGTGAAACCATAATCGGTCGCCAAGGAAAAAAATAACGAGAATTTTCAAAAGGAATAAAAAAGCCAACACCTTTTCCGCCATTGGTACAAGCATCTAACAAACTGTGTGATAAAGTTGATACTAAAAAAATCACAAAAAGGATAATTCCAAGTTTAGAAAAATACGTCACCTTTCTGTAAAAGATAGCACGTATCAAAAACGCCAAAATAAAAGCAAACAAAATGCTATGTGTAAATCCACGATGTCCTAACGGATGCATGTATGGATATCCAAAATTAAACATAATCACATCTGCATCTGGAATGACGGCACAGAAAATAGCTAACAATGATAGTTTTACAGGATTCAACTTAACATTCGCCACTTTTCTTATAGTGTAAGCAGCCAACGCATGCCCGAAAATTGAAGCCATTATTGTGTGTTAGAATATTCGTCTAACAAAGCTTTTTCTTGCGGAGTTAAGCTAGCTACACCTTTTTCGTTGATTTTCTCTAAAATGCGATCAATATTCTGTTGTTTCTCTTTGCGTTTTGCATTAAACTCATCATCAATCGTTTGATATTTTTGCTTCGAATTCTTAGGGAAAATTGAGTCTCCTTTTTTAGGTTTAAAAAAAACAATGTAAATGAAAATTACAATAACAGCAACAGAAATGTAAGGCATTAAACTCATAAGTGTATCGTACTTGTAGCAATTTTAGAATTCAAATTTACAATATTTCTGTTGAAATACAATTCATCCTTAAATTACGACAATTGAGCATTTCCTTTTTTCTGATTTTTTCAATTTGACGGAGATTTGTCCCATCATCAATCAATACTAAATCAATAATTAATTAATCTCATGAAAAGAATACTACTACTCATCTGTTTTTGTTTTTACAATATTGTAGCTGCACAAACGACGGTTTCAGGAATTATTACCGATCAATCAAATGAACCTATTTTTGGTGCAAATGTGTATTTAAAAGGAACTTATGATGGCGCTTCTACCAATGAAAAAGGTGCATTTAACTTTACTACGGAAGAAACAGGAACACAGGTATTAGTCATTTCTTTTTTATCATTTGAAACGAAAGAAATCTCTTTAGATGTTTCTAAAATGGAAAACATAACCATCCAACTTCGTGAAAATGTAGATGCGTTAAATGCAGTAATTTTAAGCGCAGGATCTTTTGAAGCAGGCGAAAATGCAAAAGTAACCGCTTTAAAACCACTTGATATTGTAACAACTGCAAGTGCATTGGGCGATGTTGTAGGTGCTTTACAGACCTTGCCAGGAACAAGTACGGTAGCGGAAGATGGACGTTTATTTGTACGCGGTGGACGTGCTGAAGAAACACAAATTTTTATTGATGGAATTCGTGTGTTTACACCTTATAGTAATACGACCAATAATATTCCTGCACGTGGACGTTATTCACCATTTTTATTTAAAGGAGTTACCTTTTCTACAGGTGGTTATTCGGCTGAATTTGGACAAGCATTGTCAGGAGTACTGGAATTGAATACCATTAACGAACCCGATCAAGAAAAAACAGATATTTCTGTAATGACTGTAGGTGGAGCGCTCGGACATACAGAAAAATGGGAGAAAGGTTCAGTTAGTTTTAGTACGTCGTACATCAATTTAGCACCGTATTTAGAGTTGTTTCCAGATCGTAATGATTGGATCAAACCGTTTCAAGGCGGACAAGGAGAAAGTGTATTTCGTCATCATTTTGAAAACGGAACCTTAAAATTTTATACAGCGTTTGATATTACAGATTTTGAACTGGATCAGGAAAGTATCAATTTTGACGAATTGGTTCGTTTCAAGTTGAATAATAATAATCTATATATGAACGGTTCATACAAAGGTGTTTTTGGTGAAAGTTGGTCTATTACTTCTGGATTGAGTTACACGCGTGACAATTCGAAAATTAAAATCATTGACGATAAAATTAACAGCTTAGAAAATTCATTTCACTTTAAAACAAAGCTGAAAAAGAACTTTAGTAACCGTATCAAATTGAGTTTTGGAGCTGAATATTTCACAACCGATTTCGACGAAGAATTTGAAAACCCTTTTGTACCAAAGATCGAGTATGGTTTCAAGAGTAAGCTAATTGGTGCTTTCGCGGAAACGGACATATTTTTCTCTAAAAACTTTGCCGCTAAAGCCGGAATTCGCTTAGATCACAGTTCTCTATTGGATGAAACTACAATTTCTCCACGATTGTCTGTAGCGTATAAAACTTCAGAAAAAGACCAAGTATCATTTGCGTTTGGGCAGTTTTATCAGAATCCAAATAATAACTATTTAAAATTCAATACAGCATTCAAACCAGAAAATGCGACTCATTATATTTTAAATTATCAATATGTGCATGATGGAAGAACATTTCGCGCAGAAGCGTACCACAAAGAATACAACAATTTAGTTACGTTCTCAGGCGATTTTATAGATCCGAATGCCAATTTTGCCAATGATGGATTTGGACACGCAACAGGATTGGATATTTTTTGGAGAGATAATAAAAGTATCAAAAATGTAGATTATTGGGTTTCGTATTCATACTTAGATACCTCGCGAAAATTTGAAAACTTTCCTGTAGAAGCAATGCCAAATTTTGCAACAAAACACAATTTTTCACTCGTAACAAAACATTGGATTGAAAGTTTAAAAAGTCAGATTGGATTTAGTTACAATTTTTCTACAGGAAGACCATATACAAACCCAAACACAACATCTTTCTTAAGTGAAAGAACCAAAGATTATCACAGTTTAAGTGTGAATTGGGCATATTTACTTTCGCCACAGAAAATTTTATACTTCTCAGTTTCAAATGCACTTGGCGTGAGAAATGTATTTGGCTATGAATATGCAAATCAGGCAGATGTAAACGGAACATTTCAACGAATGGTGCGTCGTCCTGCTGCAGATCAGTTTTTCTTTGTCGGGTTCTTTTGGACGATTAGTGATGATAACAAGAGCAATCAGTTGGATACGTTGTAGGTTTCGCTTTGTTTGATGTAAAGTATTTTGAGATGCTAGAAATATTTTTAGCATCTCAATTTGTATTCTAGTCTCTTTAAAAACGACTCACTATTGTATAAGTTGTTTTAAAAACTCAATGTTTTGTTTGGAAAGCATCTCTTTTAAATCTTCGTATTGAGATTCATGAGTATTCATCTCTAGATTATCTAATAATGCAACAAGTAGAGTCGTAATTCCGACAGTATCATATTGTCCAACATTTTCTGTAGAATTCCAATGAATACAAGTTCTTAAATGATTTTCTAGTTCTTTAAAAGAATTGAGTTTTAATTGATGAAGCATGTTTTTTGTGTTTGAACTGTTGTTTTTTTGCTGAAAAGTAATTTAAAAGTATAAATGATATTGTAATAGAATTATAATATTTTTCACAACTCAAAATCCAAATAACCATCAATTTCGTTGGAATATATTTTGTGTTGAGTTCCACCAAATCGTATACGAAATTTGGTTTTATAACGTCCGTAGTTTTGGCGTAATGCAGTCACTGCAATTTCATTTGGTTTAAGTTGTAACCGTCGCAATCCTGTGCCACAAAAATACATGTAATTGCTTTCAATTTCGCGCCAATTACCTGTAGAATCCTTAGCTTCTGTATTCATGTATAGAATATCCCCAATTCCGATTTGTAAGTTCTTAGTAGACCTATTTTTAATAAATACAGGATAAGATTTCTTATTCGTACGATGCTCAAATTTTTTATAAGATTCGGACATGAGTTTTGGAAAACCAATAGTTCTTGTAGTATCAATAAAAATGCTTATATCTGAGACATTTGGAAATACAGAACTATGTTCATAATCAGTTCCATACTCAAGTTTAGAAGTTTTATAGATAAGTTTGATAGAGTCTTTTATTTTGCCAATATACATAGGAGAATATTGTCCTTCACGATCGTATTTTAGCGTGTCAAGAACTAATTCATTCTTAAAACGATCGTACAAATTTACATTTGCATACGGATACTCACTTTTCTTTGTTTCGTTTGAAGCTTCTAGAGTTTGTGGCTTTACAGTGGCTTTCTTTTCTTGGTTCGTATGACAAGCACTTACCAACAAAGCCAAAACGATTGCGAATACAGAATATTTCATATTGATGAATTCTAGTGATTAGTTCTAGTAAATAGAGCTACAAAAATTACACCAAAGAGGAATTTCTTTAAAAGTGAAAACTGATTTAATCTTTACATCGATTATTATAAACAGTACTTACTCTACTTGAAGAAACGATAATGTCTTTGTAACAATCGTTCGTTGTACTTCCTTTGTCGGTACATTTTTTTATAAGATACTCAAAAGTAGGGCCATCGGGATTTCCATATTTTTTACGATCCCTATTTTGTATACTTCTAACAGAATCCTTGTTTTGCATCATAAATCGTGCATTTATACGCGCATTGTGTCGTAATGTATATGCTTTTATTGCTCTGGTTTTAAGATCGATTTTTTGCTGTATCCAATTTTTATTTAACTCAGAAATAGCCACTATTTGATAATTATACCAAATTCGTATTTCACAATCCGTTACAGGAATTGCAACAAGTACAGCATCTTTCTTTTTGTCGGATGTTGTTTTCTTAGGAATCCATAATTTCTGTCCGACACGAATCTTTCGTACATCTGAAATTCTTTGAAAACTATTATCTACCAAATGCTTCTCGTTGGTGCTTTCAATAATTCGATAATACAAATGTGGATTTCCATATGCTTTTTGAGAAATTTTACTCAGCCAATCACCATTTTGCACAACATAGGAATTGTTGACTTCCTGACTATGTACGGTATAAAATGATAGGTGTACTATAAAAACTAGAAGTAGTTTTGAGAATTGGTTCATCTTTTAATTTTTTGGTTGGTAGTTTCCACAACATGTGATTGTGCAGATAAAAATAAGACAAAGATTACAAACAGAACAATTTTTTTTGGAATGCTAGAGATGAAAGTAAGCTCCTAATAACTACTCAAAATTACAATTGAATAAGCTTGATCCGTTTTTTATGGATGTAACGAAATGTTCCAAACACAGTTAATTTCCCCGTAAAGATTAACTTAAATTGTTCACGCAAATTTTCTGGTACTTCAATTTCTACTTTGTCAAAATACAGATACGTAGCATCATTTAGTTTTTTTAAGGAATGATTCACCGCTCCTTTTTCTGAATGATACGTTCGCTTTGAATCTAAAAATAATTTGAACTCTGTCGTTTTAGATACTTCCTTTTTTGAAATAATATGTACTAACGCATATTCATATTGAGTTCCATCAGATAATTCATCTTCTAGTTTTGTTTCCTTAACGCGTAGTTTGTATTGAAATCCCCATTCAAAATTGAAATTTTCTATAGATACAACAGGCGCATCAGGTGAATTCAATATCAACCTTTTAAAATGTTCATAGTGTTCAACTGTTAAATATGGATCAATTTGTATAGTTTTATTAGTAACTGTTTGACTATTTCCATAGATACTATACAGTACAATAATACAAGTTAGGAATTGTTTCAACGTTTTTCTTTTTAGTTTTGTTATGTATTCTAAAGGTAGCTAAAAGAATATGAACACGTATTTTATTCTGTTCAAATGATTTCATTACCTAATTTTTCAATGAGTGAAATTCTTTTTTAAAAAGCTAAATACATCACATAATTTGGATTATAGCGCGTTTCAGAAATTTTAAAATCGTATTCGCCAATAATTTGAAAGTTGTTTTTTGTGTAAAAATGCAAAGCGCGTTCATTTTGAATCAATACATACAACCAGATTCCTTGTTGCTGTTGTTCTTTAGAAAATGCAATGGTGTAATTAAAGAGTGCTGCACCTAATTTTTTTCCGTGAAAT
>NZ_JBOEFY010000025.1:0-76974 GCF_050633145.1 Kordia sp.
TGAAATTACCAAACCAAACAAAAGCGGTAGAGCGCAAGACATATAATGCAAATGCCGTGACTGTTGGAGCAAATACTTCTGCAGCACTTACACCTATGATTAATCGTGTTTTATTTCCAGGAATGAACTTTTAATGGGGTTAAAGATCTTATTTTTTTAGGTTATGATAAGTAAGACGTCAATTTGTAGGGCAGATTTGACGCATGTTAGGAGACTATCACAGGAATATGTGATAGTCTTTTTTTTATTTCAATCTAATAAATGAAGCCATTATTTGTATTGATATTTCTTGCAGACATTGCTTTACACAGCAATCAAGTATTCCGCGATGTCCTATGAATATTCCAACAGAATAAAATCTATAGATATCTTTAAGAAAAGTAGACAATACGTCTACTTTTCTTTTCCTTCATACGCAAACGAAACAGGTTCGTTATGTTCTTTTTGTAAAAGCTTGTTTACTTTTAAATAGTTTCTCCAAGCAGCAGCTCTATCACTTGAAGTACAACCATACATGCTGTTTGAAGTACAAAATTTATCAGGATAGCCAAGCGTAGTTTTATGTGTTAATTCTAAAATTTTAATGATGGCATAGACGCCATTATCTTGAGCGCCGCCACCGCCACCTGCAAAGGCTATATTAATGTCGTATTTTAAAATCTCATAGATCGTATCATAATTCAGTGTTTTGTCAGCATTGGTAAATTCAATACCGGCTTGTGTTAGCGAATATCGATACATTTCTTCTTCTGAATATTTTTGGTAGTTTTTAAGGAAATCAGCTCTGTTTTTATTATCGGTTATAGATGGAATGTGCGAAAAACCAAAGTCACGTTCTAGAAACGAATATTTGAGGTAATAGTTTTTAAAAGGAAATGCTTCAATGGCTTTCAGTGCTTCTCCAATTTGCTCGTATGTAATTCGTGAAACAGCATAATTTAATTTCTTCTTTAGTTCTGTACTATCCAATTGTGAAGCCATAATTTTTTTGAATTCACTTTGAAAATCTTTAAGTCTTTCCGTAGAATTTGCATGTGATGATTTTTTTTCTCTTTCAATATATACAATAGGTGTTTTTGCAATTTTGATTGCTTTAGTAACGATGTCTGATGAAATTTCAGTATCGATAGAAACTTCTTCTAATGCTTTTAAAACTTCGGGAGTTGCGCCCGTAAACTTGACTAAATAAAGATTGCAAAAACCGATGATTCCTAACCTTTTAAACCATCTTGCTTTTAATACATAGTTTTTGAGATATTTTTTAGTACGTACAAGTTCATTCCAATTTTTAGAATAAAATGTATCCAGAATTCTTCCTGCGGAATACGTAAAACCCCATTTGTTCGAATATACAGCAGCCCAATATTCAAAAGCTTCAACAGTATCTAATGTTAAAAAATTGATTAATTCATTTTCAAGTTGTCTACGTTCTTTAAAAGACAAATTAGTTTGTAAAGTGGCAATCTTATGTTGCAATGTTTCACTACCTGTAAAGTCAATTTGTTCTTTTTTGCAATAATCTGTAAATAACACAAGTTGTTTTAAAAAACGATATGGAAATGTAGGAATGTTGTAATTAGCTCTAATCCTTGAACGATCATATTCGTTCGCCAATTTTGTAACTTTTTCAATATCCGAAGTACTCAATTCTATAAAAGCGTTTAGGGCGATTGTATCGTTTTTACTGACTAACTTTTCAAACAAACCAGTTTCTTTGTCAACTTTTTTAATAGATAACGAAGGATTTTCAAAAATATTCAAAGTAGCATTCCACTTGTAATCTTTATAATGATTCGCAAAAAAGGTCAGTAAATTGACTTTAGAGGTTTCATAAAAATCATTTTCAATATGATAACTCATTATATTATGTTCTTGTGGAACAGCAATGTATGAATTGGTCAATACCGAAAGTAAATCTGTCATATCTTTTTGATCATACGAATATTCATCATGATGATAGCGTCTTTTTACAAGTACAGAAGCAATCTCCAACAAGGCACGCGGATTTTTCTCTTTAATAAGTTGATCGATCTCATTGTCTTTTACCCAAGCAAAATTGAGCAATTCATTTCTTCTAGTATTAAGATTTTGGATCTTATCTGGAGTTAATGCAACAATTTCATACCTAGTTTTTCGTTCAGAAAAAGGCGTAAGTATAAAAGCATCGGCTAACTTAGAAAATGTTAAACTTGCACGATTGTCCGAAAGGAATTTTTTAAAATCTTGGGATGAAGTTGCAGTGTCAATCACAATCTCGGTGGGTAAAAACATAGAATTTTCACGAACAATTCTTTTTGCCACGTTCGATTCTGTTGTATGAATGATATGATAACCTAAAGTTTCAACATACTTTTCTTCGCTGTCAAAATATTCCGCAAGATCATACAAGGTCTTCATGTCACCTTTTCGGAGTTTATGATCCAGAAAATCGAATGTTTTCAATTGCGAAAATACACTTGAAGAAATCAACAAACAGAGGAGAATAATACTTCTTTTCAACATTTTTGGTGTTTTTAGTTACTCAAACATATCATAACATTTTTAAATATCATATTCAAAATGAGTCAGTTGTCATGTCTGTTGAGTATCTAGATGGTTTAGTTGAGGAAAAATTATTCTTTTATGCTAAGTTTAATGGTTTCTACAGCATGATTACTAAAACTATGCTCGTTTTCTTTTTTAAATTCTACGGTAAGGTTTGTAGCAATGCTCGTTTTTTTGAAAACTTCCATAGCTTCTGTAGATAACACCACAAATATTTTCCCTTTTTCGTTTGGCTGAATCAAAGATTTAGAATAGGTGATTAATGCAACTTCATTATCTGAATCGACATTCATAACCTGTAAAGGAATTTGACCTGTATTCGTAAAATTGAACACAATAGGATCTGAATATCCAGTTGCAAAGTTTGGTGCTTCTTTAGTTTCTTTATCAAAACGAACTTCTATTTTGCGAGTATCAGAACCTTGAATTTTGACACCAAAATTAATAGCAGTATTATGTTCTTTTATTCCAATTGTCTCAGAATTATACATTCGTCCACTGATAATTGCATTTTTATAGGTAACAAGTATTTTCACAGTTTCTCCTGGCTGCACAAACTTTTTTTCAAGTGTTACTTCATAGCTTGTTTTTCGCGGAAACAATGATTCTGTAAGTTCTATCACTACATCAGAAACATTTTTAACCTCAATATGTTTTACAATATTTTCTTTGTCAGTAACATCTCCAAAATCGATGAGGTAGGTGCCTAAATTATGTTCTGTATCCAAGAGTAAATCATCTTTATTGACAATTTCAATCACGCTAGGTGTTTTCGTTTTAGGATCAACTTCTTCAAATTGAATGGATTCAATAGAAAAGTCATATGTAGCACTTCTATTGGTCACGGCATCTAATTTACCGTACATATATTCACTCCATCCCGATACAATTGGCCCCATAGTTGTTGTCAATTGTGTCTGTTTATCAGATAATAATTTTTGTTTGTCATTTTTATAAATCTCAATCAATTGGTTGAGTTCTTTTTCAGAATAGATTTCATAAACTTTAGGCATACTTTCTAAAAAAATCTTATTCAAACCAAGCTTTACTGCTTTTGTTTTATAGGCAGTCCAATAGTCTGCTTCTGCAAAAGGGTTTTTACTTTTTTGCTCAGCAATCATACGATTTAGAATGTCGTTAAAAACTTGCTCAAATCCATTGAATTGGAAAAGTGTTCGCACTTTTTCTTCCTTACTTTGTGCATTGAGGTTAAAAATGAGAAACAACGGAAGTATCGTAAAAAATCTTTTTATCATGAGGTTATATATCGGTAGTGTGTTAAAGGCGACTAAAATACAAAAAAAGAATGCCATATTTTATACCCAACTATAAGGAAAAAATGCAAGGTTTATTAATTTTGCTTACATCTAGCAGAGCGGAAAGTGTATGTATTTTCCTTTTCATTGATAACTAATTTGAGATCAATAATCTTAGAATAAAAGAACCGTTTTAAAGAAAAAAACTGCTAATGTTTTCCCGAGTCAGCAGTTTAATAAGATTAAATCTTAAATACAATATGCAACTGGAAAAGCATTTGGATCTCCATAAGCATAACAACTAGGATTGCTGCAAGGATCGCAACAATGAGTTGTAGGATTGCAACAGGCACTAAGACCGCGACCACCATTGACTTTCTTTTGTTCAGGTTTGGTTAATTCTGAACCTAAATTTAAAATTAATTTTAACATGTTATAAAGTTATTGGTTAATAATAAAAAAGATAAAACAAATAATAATCAGGGAGTTACGGGAATGCCATAAAACTTTTAAGATAGTAGCTGTTCTTATTAATCAACGCATACTTTCGAGCAGAAAAATAATTGTAGATTATTTTTATATTGTTTTTTTAGGCAACATCAAATCACTTTCACTTAACGTATATTTCATGGTAGGATATTCAAAATCCATACTTCTGTTTTCTTCGCCACGTGTCATATAAAAATTTCTTCGTTGTTCTTCATTAGCCAATTCTAGTAAGGTTCCATCAGAAAAATAAGGTAATTCATCTTTAAAGTGAATAAAAGTTTTTGAAGTGCGAAACGTAATGCCTAACCATCTATTATCTGGAATGACTTCTTTTTTGCCAGAAATAGGTTCTAATACAATCTTATGCTGAAACTTTGAATTATTCGCAACAGAGAAAAAGACAACCGAATTATTTTCCAGCAAAAACTCAAACTCTTTATTTGCGATTTTGTCTCTCACTTTTAACTTTCGCAACATGTGTTTTGAAACCTCTTCTGGCTGTTCATAACAAGAAAACAAAGCAATAAAAGAACTTGGTTCAATATCCAAACATTGATCGGAATGGTATTTCATTTTAGTATATTCTGCATTGTAAATTTCAATCAACGCATTATTGAATGAAACTTCAGAAAACGGAATCTCAGGAGTGTTTTTTACAGTACTTTCTATCTGTTCGGCAATAATGTTGTGAATGCTAGAAAAATCATGCGCAGGAATCGTATACTTTGTAGTTGTTCGCACAAGCGGAATGCCTTTATCGCTCATTTTCACCAAATGATTGCCTTTTCTGCCTTTACCAACATCTTCAAAAACAGCAGACTTGGACAACGAATCAAACAGTGTATCTTCCAGCGAAAGCGAAAACTGATAAAAGCCATTTTTCTCTATCATAATTTCAAAAAATAGGTTTTTGGTAATCGCCCAAATTCATGCTAAAATGTACTTTTCCATAAGCGATTTTACGTTCTGAAACATTTTCTTCATAATACGTATCTCGCAATTCGGACAAGGTTTCTCTAGTCATTTCCTCTAGTTTGATGAGGTCGTTATTTTCCTTAATAAAAGTTTCATTATTCATAAAGACAGCTCCCATATTCGAACAACGAACTACATAGCCCATTCGCGTTGGAATGCGATCTACATTCAGTTGCGAAGGTCTAATTTCATGTGTGTACAATCTGTTCGTAGAAAGCGGAATAATAAACACAGAATTTGGATACAAAGTCACACTGAATTCTTTTTCTAGACTTTCATCTGTAACGGACTTTTTTAGTTTAAAATGAAGTCTTGTCAAACCTGTAGTTTTTCCATAACACCAATCAAATCGATCAGTTTTAGAGGCTTTCAAATGTTCAAATTGCGAGTGGTCATAAAACGTGCAAAAAGCAATCAGACCATTTTTGTCCATATCCTTGGTTTTATCCGAGTGCGCTTTAATTTTTGCTTTGCGTTCTTTGGCTCTTTCATCGGTGTCTTTTCTATTCTCATAAATCTGTGCCAACACATGATTTAAGGAAGTTTTATCTTCAAAAACGGTTGCTGCAGCTGTATTTAATTTTGTAATGATACTTTGATCTGTTTTGCGGAAATTATCGGTCGGGCCGGATAAATTACTCGAACAACGCAGCAAGTGAAAATGTAACTGTTCGTTACCATCGTTTGTGTTTTCTTTTGAAACTTGACTCAAATAAATTCCCTTTCGCAAAGCGTTCGATTGCTTATTAGATTCGGTTAAATGCTGAAACTCATGTTCGGATTTAATCTGATCAAAATAAGTATCATATTCATGAAAGAAACTTCTAAAATAAACGCCAGCATTATGCACAATTATTGGAACTTCACCCAAAGATATAAGTTGAATATGTTTAGTAGAAAGCTGTTCGTAATTCCTCGAAAGTTCTCGAATTACATAAACAGTACGATCAATATTTTCAATTTTTGTAATATTTCCAAAAGCATACACATGTTCGTGATGCTTCTTAATTTCAGAAACGCTTTCCGCCAAAGCGCCACAAAAGTTTCTAACTAAATAGTTTAACTCATCGGTTTGTTTTTCAATATCAGTTAAAGCTAGAAGTATATTTTTTGTTTTGGAGATTTTATTTTCAGTGTACATTTTGGTAATTAATTTTTCTTAGGCGTATGATTTGCATATAGTTTTTTAGCTTCTTTTTTAGCACGAGTAAAGATATCTTTTCCAAACTTCTCTTTCACCAATGCTGTCATGGTTTTAGAATAACATTCAGAGTAATCAGAAACTACACAACCTTTATTATCTGTGTTTATTTTATATGTTTTCTTTAAATACTGTTCGAAAAATTTATAAAATTCATAGTCCTTATAGATAATCATACCGTACGAGTAACAGTTATATTTTCCTTTTTTAAAATCTGCTTTTGCTTCTTTTGTGCCGTTTTCGCAAGATAAATCCCAATACAGATAGTCTGGACTGTTTGAATCGTTTGTTACAGTATTTTTCTCTTGCGCATACATGTTTCCAATACCTAGCGCAAACAATAAAGCAATAATAATTCTCATATTTTTATATTCTAAACACTCTAAAGATATCTTTTCAAAAATGCATATCAAAATGTTTTATGAAGCTATTAACATGATCTTAAATTCCGTACTTTAGAAACTTCAAAAAAATAAAACATGATTCCAGACCATATAACCAATAGAAAAGGACCAAGAAGTTTAAAAGACCTCAATCCAGAAGTTGTTGAATATTTAAACAAAGGTTTGATAGAAACAAAAAACTTAATGGAATGGTTGGCTGCCGATCAACTAGCTTTATTAAAATTGGTGTTAGATTCTATTGGGAAATCAACTTGGTATCCCGATTTTGAAGTGGCTGTACATGCACAAAAAAAACCAACAGCCAATAGCAACACAAAAGTGATTGGAGAAACATTCGGATTGCTTACTGCTGATAAAAAGATCTATGATGAACTCAAGAAGCATACTTCCGATTTGGTACGATGTTGGGCGTGTTGGGCAGAAAGTACACAGCGCGATTCGATTCCCGATTTATTAAACGCAATGAAACCGTATGCTGCCGATACACATTTTGGCGTGCGCGAAGTCGTAATCTTTGCCACTAAAGAACGCATGATTACCGATTTGGGCACTTCCGTAGAATTGCTAACCAAATGGACAACGAGTAGCGACGAGAACATTCGCCGTTTTGCAGTAGAATCTTTGCGACCAGTTGGCGTTTGGACGAAGAAAATAGCTGCTTTTCAGGAAAATCCAGCGAAAGCTTTAGCAGTACTAACACCTTTACAATCGGATGTTTCAAAATATGTGCGTGATGCCGTTGGAAATTGGTTGAACGATGCCAGCAAATCACAACCAGATTGGGTAACCGCACTTTGTACACAATGGAAAAAGGAATCAGACACCAAGGAAACAGCATACATCATTAAAAGAGGCATGCGAACAATTTTGAAAAAGTAAATTAAGTTTTCTAAAAGCACAGAAACGTTACATAAAATTTCCTATTCAATGTTAAAAGTAGCAATATGGCCATCACATATTAATACATCTCTTTTTGAAATAAAAGAAGATAAAGGTGATTGGACTTTGTTGTTTACGAAAGAAGCTTACAGTCATTTCAAGGACTCTGGAAACATTTGGATTAAAAAGCAATTGGATTCAGTAGCTGCCAAAAAAATAGTTTCCAAAGCAAGAGAGATCGCGATTGACCCGCAATCAGATTCAAGAGTTATTTTAGATGGTGTTTCCGTTAATCTAAGATTAAAGATAGATAACAAAGAGAGTTCAGCTGAATTTCGATCACCAATTTCTGGGTCTAAAGAACAAGACTTTATGTGCGATCTAATTGGTTTAGTAAAGAGAAATATTGAAGCTCTTGAATCTCAAAATTATATAGAATTACTAGAGCAGTATTTCTTTGATGTTTCTCCAATAAAAGAAATAAACAAAAATCCGTATCGAATAAAATTGATTGGAGGTTTGACTATTTCTGATAAAGAGGAATTAACGTCAAAGTTTGAAACGTTGCTATCTAAAAAAAATCCAATACTCGATATGACCAATTTTTATAGTATTGGAAGAGCATTGAATGAATGTTTTATAGCTATAGAAAAAGTTGAAGGACTAACCGTTTTAGCAAACGAAAGCGCCTTTTCATATTTAAAAGAAATTGACTTTGATTCAAGTAAAGTAAGTATCCAGTAGTATGTAGAACGAATTAAGCTACTGGTAGAAAAAGTAGTTGTAAATTAAAATCAATATGTATATTAGTAAGCGTAATTCAAAATAAGGACTTCAAATCTTGATTTACTTATAAAACCAACCAATTATGACCGATGACAAGCAAAAACGCGCAAAAGCATACTGGAAAGAAAACATAAAATACCTGCTCATCTTATTATCTATATGGTTTGTGGTTTCCTATGGTTGCGGAATTCTATTCAGAGAAGAACTCAACCAATTTAGACTTGGCGGATTTAAACTAGGTTTTTGGTTTGCACAGCAAGGATCTATCTACGTATTTGTAATTCTCATCTTCGTTTATGTCCGATTAATGAACAAACTAGATAAAAAATACGGTTTCGACGAATAATTTGATCACAACTTAAAAGCAAAAAAACATGAGTGTACAAACATGGACTTGGATCTTAGTTGGGGTAACATTTGCCCTTTATTTCGGAATCGCAATTTGGGCAAGAGCAGGGTCAACCAAAGAATTTTATGTTGCTGGCGGAGGTGTTTCTCCTTTAGCAAATGGTATGGCAACTGCTGCCGATTGGATGAGTGCAGCCTCTTTTATAAGCATGGCCGGATTGATTTCCTTTATGGGTTATGACGGTTCTGTATTTTTAATGGGATGGACAGGCGGATATGTATTACTTGCATTATTACTAGCGCCATATCTGCGGAAATTCGGAAAATTTACGGTGCCCGATTTTATTGGAGATCGTTACTATTCAAACACTGCAAGAACAGTAGCCATTATTTGCGCCTTAATTGTATCGTTTACCTATGTTGCTGGACAAATGCGCGGTGTGGGAATTGTATTTTCACAGTTCTTGCAAGTAGACATTAATATTGGAGTTATCATAGGAATGTCGGTGGTGTTAATCTTTGCCTTTTTAGGCGGAATGAAAGGAATCACGTATACACAAGTAGCACAATATTGCGTGCTCATCTTCGCATTTATGGTGCCAGCATTCTTTATTTCTATGCAAATGACAGGAAACATCATTCCGCAAATAGGAATGGGAGGAGAAGTAGAAGGCGGAACGTTTCTGCTGGACAAACTCGACGCACTGCATACAGAACTCGGTTTCAATGAATATACCAGCGGAACCAAATCAACTTGGGATGTATTTGCAATCACACTTGCATTAATGGTCGGAACGGCAGGATTACCTCATGTAATTGTACGTTTCTTTACCGTACCAAAAGTAAAAGACGCACGTAAATCAGCTGGATTGGCATTACTATTCATTGCAATTTTATACACAACAGCACCAGCAATTGCAGTATTCTCTAGAACGAACTTGATTGAAACGGTAAGTAATACCGAATACGAACAGATTCCAGAATGGTTCAAAAACTGGGAAAACACAGGATTAATTGCTTGGTCAGATAAAAATGGCGATGGAAAAATTCAATATGTAGCTGGAGATGCTTTAGTTGGGAAACCACAATACACAGCAGAAAGAGGAACACACGGAGAACGCATGGTTTCCAATGCAACCATGCAAAAAAATGAATTGTATGTAGATAGAGATATTATGGTATTGGCAAATCCGGAAATTGCAAAATTACCGAATTGGGTCATAGCTTTAGTTGCCGCTGGCGGATTGGCAGCAGCATTATCTACAGCCGCAGGATTGTTACTCGTAATCTCAACATCCATCTCTCACGATTTAATCAAAAAACAATTAAAACCAGATATTTCAGACAAAGGTGAATTATTAGCTGCGCGAATTGCAATTTTTGTAGCCATCATCATTGCTGGTTTATTCGGAATTTACCCGCCAGGATTTGTCGCCGCCGTCGTCGCCTTGGCATTTGGTTTGGCGGCAGCATCATTTTTCCCAGCAATTATTCTAGGAATTTTTGACAAACGAATGAATAAACAAGGCGCTATTGCAGGAATGGTCGTTGGAATTGTATTAATGTTATACTACATGATTCGTTACAAAACAGGACTTATCGGCGTACTAGAACCCTTACCGAAAAGCGAATGGTGGTTTGGAACATCGCCCGAAGGATTTGGAACAATAGCAATGTTTGTAAACGTTGTTGTTTCCATAGTAGTTTCAAGATTGACTCCTGCGCCACCAAAAGAAGTGCAAGAGCTGGTAGAAAACATTAGAATACCTTCTGGAGCAGGCGAAGCTTCTGATCATTAAACATAAAGAAGAGAATACAAGCGAGTAGATATCTAATAGTGAGTAGTTTTTTATAGATACAAGCGAGATAGTTGCGCTAGCAGAGAGTAGAATAAATAAATTATGAGAGATTTAAACGAGTTACAATTAAAAAGAGGCGGTGAGCAACTCACCGAAGAACAATATGAAACTTTTTTAACAAGTTATAACCTTATATTACCTCAATCATATAAAGAGTTTATGCTATTTAAAAATGGAGGTTATAGTAGTGTAAATAGTTATGATGGAGGAACCATAAATTTTGGATATTCAGTAGATGAATTTTTTATGATAGGAGAAATATGGGGTCTAGGCGAAAGACCAGAAGGTGTGGATGTTCGTAATGTTCGTTCTACACTAGAACATCCAGCACTTGTAGATAATATTACATCTACGCTATATCCTTTTGCTTCTGGCGGTGGTGGAGTTTTCTTGTGTATAGGTAAAGATGATCATAAAATTTATTCGATTTATCAAAGTGATGATGAGCCTACTTACGTGGCACCATCTTTCGAAGACTTTATAAATGGTTTGGAAGATGTTCCTTATGAAGAATAAGAGATTATCGAAATACTTGACCAATGATTCCTGTATAAAATGAAATTAAAAACACTATACATATTACTATTTTTTTCTTGTTTCCAGGGTTGTACATCACTTGAGGTAAACCGAGTAGCGTATGAAACAATGCTTGGGTTTACTATAAACGAAAAACAAGCTAAAAATCTTAAACATAATTATTTTGAGTTAGGGTACCATGACGATTTGTTATTGAGTAAAAAAATGAAAAACAATAAAATAAACAATAATTATGCAGAGTATTTCCAAATTTCAAGCGCTAAAAAAGATTCCATAAAGAATACAATTGATAAAGTAGCCAGTACAAAATTTGTAAATGGAAGTAGAACTATTGCAGGAATTTATCGAACTACTTTTACTGAAAAAGAAGATTATGACAACTATTTAATTATCAACAAAGAAACCTATGGTCAAAGCTTTATTCTATATGATATATATGTTACAGTACATAATAATGTGATTGCATTAAAAGCAAAAGAAGACCTTAACATGAATAATGAATTAAATAAAGGTTCTTATGGTTCTAATTCATCTGTAGATTATGAAAAATATTATCACGACGAATTTGGAAAACTCTTATTGTCTTGTAATTACAGTTATCGAGAAGGAGAATGCTATGTCTGTAAAGAAGATGAAGAAGGAATAGTAGATAAGATAGAAACGTTTAAACTGTCTGATTTTTCCAAAATGAAACATAAATATTTTCCTTTTCAAAATATAAGTTATTTGGAAAACGAAGAAGTACATCCTCAAGGGCCTTATCTAGAATCACTTCATAAAAAAACTCAAAAAAATACTGAATATTTGACCGAAATAGGAACTCAAACTTCTAAAGAGTTCATAAATCAATTAAACTATTATCAGAAGATTACCTATGAAAATAAAGCTGTGAAAAAGATAGAAATATTTAAAGAACATAAACTTTCAAGTATTCAATATTACTTAGATAAAACAGAATCGTTAGAAGCAGTAAAATCAAACTTTACAGCGTATGAAACGTATACTTTAATTGAAACTAGTAACGTAAAAAACGGTTCAATATGTATATATTATCACTTTAAAAATAATCAATTAGTTGCTAAAGAAAGAGTTAAAGAAGCTGCTGATGGTAGGGTACTAGCAAAAGAAGTATTTAAAAAAGAAGACTTTGATAAAGTAGATTATTCAAAAAGCATGAAAGTCTATCACGATTCAAAAAGGAATATCCATTTGGTTTTTTATTACAAAAGAAACGGCCTTTTTAAAGATGTTTTTTATAAAACAATGAATGGATATAGTAGTTTAAATCAATCTAATTTTTTTAGTTGGTGGAAGTTAAAAGATAATTTTTTCCCAAACGATGATTTAAAATTTTATAGATCAGCAATGTTTTAGAAAGAAAGAAAAGGAAGAAGAATGTTATAGAACTCATTTTAGAATTGGAAGTGAAAAAATTCTTCGTAAATTAATCCGCAACTTTAAAAAACAACAACAACTCATAATAAAACTGATTACACAGAAACTATAATTAGAAAAATAAACCTTCAAAACGACGTAAACCAACCATGAGTAATTATCACATAAAACACTTAGAAGAATACTATCAAGTATATCGAAAATCAGTTCGAAATCCAGAGGTTTTCTGGGAAGAAATCGCCGAAGAACATTTTATGTGGCGCAAAAAGTGGGACAATGTGTTGAGCTGGGATTTTACAAAACCAGAAGTAAAATGGTTTGAAGGTGCACAACTAAATATTACAGAAAACTGTATTGATCGTCATTTACACATTCGTGGTGATAAAACGGCGATTATTTTTGAACCAAACAGCCCAGAAGAAGAAGCACAACATATTTCCTATCGTGATTTGCACGAAAAAGTATGTCGCTTTGCCAATGTATTAAAAGAACAAGGCATTCAAAAAGGCGATCGTGTATGTATTTATTTACCGATGATTCCCGAATTGGCAATAGCAACTTTAGCCTGCGCGCGAATTGGAGCGATTCATTCCGTAGTATTTGCAGGTTTTTCAGCAACAGCTTTATCAACTCGAATCAATGATGCTAGCTGTAAAATGGTCATTACAAGTGATGGTTCGTATCGTGGTGCAAAAACCATCGATTTAAAAGGAATTGTAGACGATGCTTTGGAAGATTGTGAATGTGTAGAAAGTGTGTTGGTAGCCAAAAGAATCAACTCAGAAATTCAAATGAAAGAAGGACGCGATCATTGGTTGCAACCTTTACTAGATGAAGCCTATACAGATTGTGAGCCAGAAATCATGGATGCAGAAGATCCATTATTTATACTATACACTTCTGGTTCAACCGGAAAGCCAAAAGGAATGGTACATTCTACGGCTGGTTATATGGTATATACCGCGTACACATTTAAAAACGTATTCCAATATAAAGAAAAAGATGTGTATTGGTGTACGGCAGATATTGGCTGGATTACAGGACACAGTTATATCGTATATGGTCCGTTGTGTAACGGTGCAACGACTGTAATGTTTGAAGGAGTTCCAAGTTATCCAGACTATGGACGTTTTTGGGAAATTGTACAAAAACACAAAGTCAATCAATTTTATACTGCACCAACTGCCATTCGTGCCTTAGCAAAAGAAGGTGTAGAACATTTAGAAAAATACGATTTATCATCTATAAAAGTATTGGGAACTGTTGGTGAACCTATCAACGAAGAAGCTTGGCATTGGTATGATGATAATGTTGGAAAACGAAAAGCTCCAATTGTAGATACATGGTGGCAGACAGAAACAGGTGGAATTATGATTACGCCAATTCCTTTTGCAACACCTACAAAACCAACCTATGCAACCTTGCCTTTTATAGGAATTCAACCTGCATTGATGGATGAAAATAGTCAAGAAATTAAAGGAAATCAAGTAGATGGACGACTGTGTATTAAATTTCCTTGGCCAAGTATGGCACGAACTATTTGGGGAAATCATCAACGATATAAAGACACGTATTTTTCAGCTTATGAAAACAAATATTTTACAGGAGATGGTGCTTTGCGCGATGAAGTTGGGTATTACCGAATTACAGGTAGAGTAGATGATGTTATTATTGTTTCTGGTCATAACTTAGGAACTGCACCAATTGAAGATGCGATCAACGAACATCCTGCTGTGGCGGAATCTGCCATTGTCGGATTTCCACATGACATCAAAGGAAATGCATTGTATGGTTATGTTACGCTAAAAGAAACGGGAGAAGGACGAAACCATGACAATCTTCGCAAAGAAATCAATCAAATCATTACCGAACAAATTGGTCCAATTGCGAAATTAAATAAAGTACAATTTACTGCGGGATTGCCAAAAACACGTTCTGGAAAAATCATGCGACGTATTTTACGAAAAATAGCAAGTAAAGATACTAGTAACTTAGGTGATACAAGTACATTACTAAACCCAGAAGTTGTCCAAGATATTATGGACAACGCTTTGTAATAACAACAATTATATACTATACAAAAGCTCCTTGATACAATTTCAAGGAGCTTTTTTATAACATCTTAGTTAGATAAATTCCTCATAAAAACGCGTATTTTTTGCATGATGTCTATACCATCTTCTTCCAAAGCAAAATGTCCTGTATCATATATGTGATAATCGATATTTTTAGCATCTTTCTTAAAAGCTGCTGCACCACTTTCTGGAAAAAAAGCATCATTCTTTCCCCAAACAACTAACACAGGCGGCTGATGATCTCTAATATATTGTTGCCATTTTGGATATAACTTTACGTTATTCTGATAATCATAAAATAAATCGAGCTGTACTTTATGCGCATTTGGTCTTTGAAAACGGTAATAATCCAAATGCCAATTATCAGGGTTTACCAATTCAGGATTTCGTGTTCCGTGTGTGTATTGCCATTTCAAACCTTCTAATGAGAATATAGGCAACAATGCTTTTTCGGTAGCTTCATTTCTATTTGCCCATAAATCTCTAATACCTTTCCATGCATCGCCAAGTCCTTCTTCATAAGCGTTTCCGTTTTGCGTGATGATTCCTGTAACTCTATCTGGATGTGCAGTTGCAATTCTAAAACCAACAGGCGCACCATAATCTTGTACCATCAATGCATACGAATTGATATTTTTTTGTTCTAGGAAAGCATCAATTGTTCGTGCAATAGTGTCAAAAGTATAAGTGTATTCATTTGGAGATGGAAAATCACTGTTACCAAAACCTGGATAATCTGGAGCTATCAAATGAAATTCATCTGCTAAGGAAAGTAACACTTTTCTATATTGATGTGAAGATGCAGGAAACCCATGTAGCAATACAATTGTTGGATTTTTAGGATTTCCAGCTTCGCGATATGCAATATTTACATTGTTGATTTTAATCGTTTTATAGCTTATGTCTGCTATGTTTGCCATAGTTTCTACTTGAGCTATTTCTTTTTGTGCTGAATGTGCTTTTTCTGTTTCGCAACTTGCAATCATAAACGTTGTTACAACTAGCATTAGGAATATTTTTTTCATAATTTTCGATCAGATTCGTTAATGGCAAGATCATTTATACTTGCGTAGCGTTTTTGCATCAATCCGTTTTCATCAAACTCCCAGTTTTCATTGCCATAGGCTCTAAACCATTGTCCAGTTTCATTTCTGTATTCATATTCAAAACGAACTGCAATGCGATTTTCATGGAATGACCAAAGTTCTTTTTTAAGGGTATAATCGAGTTCCTTGGTCCATTTGTCAGCGAGAAACGCTTGCACTTCGGTTCTTCCATTGATAAATTGGTTTCTATTTCTCCATTCGGTACCAAGCGAATATGCTTTCGATATTTTTATAGGATCTTTACTATTCCAAGCATCTTCTGCCATTTGAATTTTTTGTATTGCCGTTTCTTTCGTAAAAGGTGGCAAAGGATATTTTTTTTCTATCATTATTTATTTTTTAACAAACGTTCGGTAAATGAATTAATTAAATTTTTTTAAGTGTTGAGGTATCTATTTTCAATATGTAATAAAGTATTTTCAAACACGGAAATATCTGCTATTCCTTTAGTGACAATCAAACTTCCTTGAACTTCAATTAATGTTTGTAATGCGTTTTTCTTTGCTTCCGTAGGCGCAAGGTTTAAAGCAATTCCGATTTCGGTAAAAGCATCAATCCATTGCTTCATTCCACTATTAATTTGTTGCTCAAAAAGTTCCAATCCTGTTTGCATAGATAAGGCTCTAAAAATGCAGACTTCTTTTCCATTATCATACAAACTTCGAATTCCTTCCAAACCGTTTTTTAGGCGCAATTCGGGAGTGTGTTCCTTATTTTGTAAACTTTGAAATATATGTTCTTTTATCCAAGTATCAATATAACTAAAAACAGCTTCTGCCATTTCTTGCTTTCCGTTTGGAAACCGATGGTATAAGCTTGCTTTTTTTAAACCGGTAGCTTCAGCCAACTCTTTTAAACTAGCACCTTCATATCCATTGGAACGAAAAACTTTGGTTAAGCCAATTAAAATGTCGTTATCTAATACTTTTTGTGGTCTCATGCTGCAAATGTAAAACAAAAATTATAAGTTACCAAACGATTGGTAAAAAACTAAATTATTTAAGGATTTGTATGCGTATTAAATACTGTGAAATGTATACTGAAAAAGCGATGTAACACTAATGTTAGATCGCTTTTTAATATATGTTAATTGTGTATTAAAGTGCCAAAGCTCCTGCTTCTGCAACTGTATGATCGTTTTCAACAGAACTTCCACTTACGCCAATAGCGCCAATAACTTCGCCTGCTGCGTTTTTAATTGGTACGCCACCAGGAAAAGTAATCAATCCGTTATTAGAATGTTCAATATTGTAAAGTGCTCCGCCTGGTTGTGATAACTCTCCAATAATTCCTGTATTCATGTCAAAATAACGTGCTGTTTTTGCTTTTTTGATTGAGATGTCTAATGAACCTAACCATGCACCGTCCATACGTGCAAAGGCTACTAAGTTTGCTCCTGCATCAACTACTGCAATGTTCATTTTAGTATCTATTTCAATAGATTTTGCTTGTGCTACTGAAATTATTTTTTCTGCTTGTTTTAATGTAATATTCATAATGTTGTTTTTTTCTAATTAAAATAATACTGCAAAATAACAGAAGAAAACGTTCTTGTATATTACCAAAAAAGGTCATTGATTTATGAAAAAAGGTCAAAAGTAGAAAATAGTAGAAGGAAGAATGTTTAAGATACTTTACTAGGACTAAATCCGAATTTATTTTTAAACGCAATACTGAAGTTTGAAAGGTTGTTGTAGCCAAAATCTAGATAAATATCAGAAGGTTTACAATCTCCTTGTTCCAGCATTTCTTTTGCTTTTTGTAGCCGTTTGTTTTGCAACCATTTCCCTGGAGAAACCTTATATTCTTTGATAAAATGACGTTTGAATGTAGACAAACTCATATTGCACAAAAAGGCAATCTCTTCCAGTTTTAAGTTGGAATGTATTTTACTTTCCACAATCTTTTTAAAAGAAGATGTTTCTTGAACGATTAACGATTCTAAATACAATTTAAACGTGTTTCCGTATTTATTGATAAGATAGAGTAGGAGTTCTTCAAACTTTACAGAAAGTAAGTTTTCCATAAAAATTGCGGGCGCTTCATTAATCGTAGCTAAAGAGTTTAAGTACGAAGTAATATACGCATCATTCCGAATAACAAAATACGGAACTTCATCTGTTAAGGTCTGTGTTGCTTTTGTATGTTTTTCTAAAAACTCTTTGAGTACTTTTTCGGAAAAGAACAAAAGCTTGCAATAATACACAGCTTCTGTTTCCAACAACTCTGTCCACAACCAATTTCCTTTTTTAAGTAGTAATGATTGATCTTTATTGACGGCAACCGAATTTCCAGCAAAGTGAACTTGCTTCTTTCCAACTTGTAAGAAGCTAAACATATTCATGCCCAAATTGACTTTGCTTTTCACAACATCATTCGTCATCTTAAAATCATAGACAAATACATCGGGTTTCTTTTTAATGTCTTTCAGATAGATTTCGGGAATGTTTTCTATTGCCATGGAGTTACTAGCTTGTCGGTATTACGAAGTTCTTACTTATTTTTTAATAAGCAGTAATTTTTCTGAGTTTTAATTAAATTGATAAGTCGTGAAGAATAGCGTTACATATCAATTCTCCGTTCAAAACGTATTTTCCGAATTCCGTGGTCTGTGTCCCACTGTTTCACTTCTTTAAAACCAAACTTCAAGTATAATGTAGTTGCTGGACCATTATCTACGCCAGTTTCAACCATAAATAAATTGGAATCGAATGTATTAAAAACGAATTCCATTAGTTGTGATGCAATTCCTTGTCGGAAGAATTTTGGAGCAACTACCAAACTCTGAATATGTGTCTGTTTTACAGTATGATGAATTTCAACAACTGCTGCCAGTTCATTGTTTTTTATGTAACCGAAAAATATGTTGTCACTATGTATAAAACTTTCTAATGGTCTTTTTAACGGAGGGAAATCAATAGCTTTTAACAATTTAGCTTCAACTGCATACGAAACTTGAAAAACGGAACGTATTTCTGTAGCTGTTTCTTTGTTGGTATGTTGCAGTTTTTTGATCATTTTATTTTCTTAAAAATTTTCCCCAAATCGATTTTTTGGGAATTAGATTTTTCCTGTTTAAATTCAATACTTCTTTATTATTAGCCTTAATTATTAAATCTAATAATTTATGATACCCATTTTCTATTTTGAATTCTATTTCGTTTTTGTAAAGAGGAAAGATAGTGTAAATATTGATTTTCCGATCATTCTTATGAATCTCAGTAAAATCTTTTCCAAAAGTCACAGATGGAAGGATTAATGCTCCTGCATATTTCGTTTCATTACTGTAAGGCGTAAAATCTTCATTAGCTTGAATTGTATGTCCTATTTCTATCCATGTATCATAATAGTGAGGGAATCTCGCAGTTCGTTTCAGCATAGTAATAATCCAGTCGTTTTTCTTTTCACCTGTGTAAACCGAATCAAATTCAACTTCTTTTGGTATTATAATCATCAATTCAGCAAATTCCGATTCTTTAGATGTATCCATCTTTAAAGTGCTCATTCCAGAAGTTAGGAGGATATTATAGGTTGAATTTTTAGGTTGTATAAAATACACATCTAAATGTAAGTCAAAAGTTGATATTTCATGAAAAACGGATGTTTGCGCATCACTGTAAAATGTATTCAAATGATTCCCAATCCATTCAGCATGTTGATCATAATATTTTCTATTTGCAAAAGGATTTTTATATGTAGTCATGTATTTGTTTCTTTTTGGAATACTTCTTTATTTTTTAGAATTTAATTAATTTCATGTTGTTCTAAATTGTCACTACAAGAGCATAGTAAAAATTCGTTTTTGAATTTTCACATAGGTTATGTTATTTTTCATAATTATTCAATAATAACGTCTTAATTACTTTCAGAAAAATCAATTATTATTAAATGTGAATTTAATACAAGAAGTCATTCATGTTCGTATAAGTGATTCAAAATAAAATTTTTATCAGTTCGAGCAAACCGAGAACCTAAGTCTAAGATGTGTTTCAATTGAATCTGATAATACTCGATTTTATAATTATACAAAATTTTAAATATTAATTATGTATTGGAGATTTCTAGAAACTTTTTGATACTTTTTATGTATAACAATCCCTTTCGTCTTCGATTCTTTGAATATTAATTTTTATTCTTTCTAAATTTTCACTAAATTTTAGAGTTACTTTATCGTCATAATTTTTTTCGTTAATTAATCTATCATATCTTTGCTTATAACATTTTTTATAACAATCTTTAATAGAAAATTTAAATTCAAGGCTGTTGTAACCTAATATTAATAATGCCAAAATTATAGAAATTAATGGTAAAACAAATCTTTGATTAGGAAATAGAGAAACAAAAATAATTGCAATTAGAATTAGCGTCGCAATTAACGTTATTATCAAATTTTTTCTTGAAATTTTTTTAAATGAAGCATATTGATTAGCCTCTAATTCAATTTCTTTTCTGATTTTTGTTTGTTTAAATAACTTTTTTTTAGCTTGAGTTTCTTTTTTTCTTAAACTTATTAACTGATCATTTAATTTTGATATATTTATTTCTTTATTTCTTTGTTGTTCTGTAGAGTATAGCTCATTGTATTTTTCTGTAGTTGATTTTCTTTTTATTTCTGCTTCAATCCCGTTTAGTAATGGCTTTACATCAGTATAGCCATAGTCTTCAATGAATATTTCTTTTTTACCTTCTCTTTCTAATTGAATCAAGGATTTATAGCTCGTTGTATATTTTTCATTTCCTGGAATTGGTACAATAATTTTAGGTTGTTCTCCTTTAATATTGCTATGTAAGATATTTAGCTCGTCTCTCACAGTATCTAGTAAATCTCTTCTTGTTTCCTTATGTCCAATGATATAGATATATAATGTTTTTTTTCTACTATTTAATTTTACTAATGCCTTATTTCCATTTTTTTCAATTATAATACCAGATCTCCAATACCAACTTTCATCACCTTCTATATGTCTACTTAAATTATGAATTCTAGCAATAAAATGGGGCATTATTGATTTAGTCATGTATTCATATTTATAATATAATTGCAGACTATTATCAAATTCATTTCCAATATAGGGTTGTTTTTCTGGGAGAAGGTCTGGAATCAAAAATTCAGTATCTTTCAGGGAAAAGCATAATTCAAACTGTTTCATTAATCCTAGAATCACGTTCTCTTTCCCCTGATAATCTCCTGAAGTTTCAAGAATTTTTTTAATTTCTTCTAAAGTGACTTTACCTTGTTTTTGAAATAATTCATTTGAATTTATTATATCATATATTCCTTTTGTTACCCATTCAGGTTTTAGCACATTTGTTGTATGGGGATTATCTTTTTCTCCATAATTGAAAGCTATGCCTAAATCCTTCAAAAGTTTTAATAAACTAATTTGATCAGTATTATTATCAACAGCATTCTTTTTACATATGTTATAATATTTACTTAAATTGATATAATTATCTTCTATGTTTTCTACTTCTGTTTTAACAGAAATCCAACTGTCTAATATTTTATCTTGAAGAATATTTATTTCTTTTAAAGATTCAAATATTTCATTCTTAAGATCTTCTATACCTATTCCTTCCTTTGAAGAAGTTCTAATAACAGCTTTTAAATTTTCTGGATAATCATCTTTTAATCTAAATTCATCTGGATCAAAATTCCCATCATCACATCTGCTCAAAACTAGAATTACAGGTGAATTTCCTCCATATGTCTTTATTAACTCTAACCAATCTTCAATCTTACCATTGATATCATCTTCTCTAGAGTTCCATAACAAAAGATAAAGTGTCCTTTCAGTCATGAAAAATTGATGCATGGCTCTCATTATTTCTTGACCTCCAAAATCCCAAATATTTATTTTGTAATTTTCATAATTCCACGCAGTTATGTCAATCCCTCTGGTTATTCCTGTTCTTCCAGAAAATGTGTCTTTAGTAAGTTTTTCAACTAAGGCCGTTTTTCCAGAGTTTGCTTCTCCCAACAAGATCATTTTAACCTCATTTAGACTGGTATTATTTCCCTTTTTGAATTTTAATAAAAAACTTATAATTTCTTTTGGGGTTTGGCTTAATATTTCATCAGGAATCCCAAAATCATTGTCAGATAATTCCAGAAAATCAAGGTCTCCAAAACTTTTAATTCCATCTTCTATACTACTTATTTTATTATTTGATAAGCTTAAACTTCTCAAGGTTTTCATCTCATAAAGAACTTTGGGAATTTCATGAAAATTATTATCATCAAGAATCAAACGTTTTAAATTTGATAAATTTTTAAAATTTTCAGGAAGAAATTTAAGTTTGTTAGAATGTAAACAAAGTATCTCTAAGTGTTTTAAATCACAAACTTCAACAGGTAACTCAGTTAAATTACCTAAGTGAATATGTAGCGCTTTTTCTTTTAGTTCTGCATTTTGAAGAATTAACTTTTTAGCTTCTTCAAATGGAGATAAGTTTTCATTTTCAATAGAATTTCTTTTTCTTTTTGCCATGTTATAAAATATTACATAAATATAAGAAATTACATATTAATTTGAAAAAGTTATCCAACTCCAAAAACCAAACTACTCTGCACATGCACATCCAACAACACCTTCCGTAAAATTCGTTGTACATCGATATTGTCTTTTTGTTTGATTAAATGATGTTCCAATTCGTCTGTATGACTGATTTGCAAATCGTGATCTACAAAGCCATAACCGAGATACAAACCGTTTTTGACGATGACAAATGCTTCTTCATTGCTGTTTCTGCCTTTTTGCTTAATCACTACATTTTGAGAAGATTCTTTGCTATGATCAATAGCTTGTTGTACACGTTCGTTATAGGTTTCTACGGTTTCTTCATTCTTGCAAATTCCTTTACAGGACTGAATCATAAAGTGTGAACATTCTTGCACGTTTTCTTGCAAATGACAGTATTTCGGGCACAATTCAAATTGTATACATAAACGTTCCAAATAGGTTCTGCAATCGCGAATGTTGTAAAAAACAATCAAAGGATCCTGAATTATTTTGGCATCATTAATCGCTAAATGCCGCACACCACGACGATCTGCATATTCAAAAATGGCAAAGCGTTTAGGTGCTCGCTTAGAAGCTATATTGTATTGCGGATAGTGATGTTTAATCGCGGCATCTTCCATCAATAAAGCAATCAATTCGCTTCCAGATAATTCGTGATCTATATCAGCAGTTTCACGACATAAATCGAGTTCTTTTTTAGATTTGTTATAGAAATGACTCAACACACGTTTTTGAATGTTTTTTGCCTTTCCGACATAAATAATCTTCCCTTTTTTATTCTTAAAATAATACACGCCAGGTTGCGTAGGCAAGTCTTCAAAAATTTTACTTGGCAAATGTGGAGGCAAGGTTGCTTCTTTCGATTCACGCTTTAAGAATTGCTGAAACGTAGCTTCGGCTTCATCTTTCGTCAACAGCAGTTGAAACAAAATAACCGTTGCAGCTGCATCGCCTCTTGCTCTATGTCTGTCGGAAATATGAATGCTTAAGGATTTACACAGTTTCCCCAAGCTATAGGATTTAAATCCGGGAATGAGCGTACGCGACAAGCGAACTGTACAGAGTTTTTTTCGACGAAAGTCAATATCAATTGCTTTGAATTCGTTGCGAATCACGTTGTAATCAAAATTGACATTGTGCGCTACAAATATGGTGTCTTTTGTAATGCTCAATACATTGTCAGCAATTTCAGCAAATGTTGGCGCATCAGCAACCATTGCATTATCAATTCCTGTCAAAGCCGTAATATGTGTCGGAATCAACGCATTCGGATTCACCAAAGAAGTAAATTCATCTACAATCGTTTCTCCATCAAATTTAAAAATAGAAATCTCCGTAATTTGGTTGCTACGTCCAGTCGTTTCAACATCAATAATCGTATATAGTTGGGTTTTCGACATGATTAAGACATTCGTTTTACCGCTTCCAACTCTACTTGCAATTCGCGAAACATTGCCATAATACTGCTTAATTTCAACTCTTTTTCGTCATATTCTTGTGTGTTGATGCAACAGGTGAATTCCCAAAGTTCCAATACTTGCTCCATCGGAACATGATATGCTTCGTACGCTTTATTGTCACTACTGAGTAATAAACCTTGTCCTGTAAAATGCTTAGAAACGCGTTTGTATACCAAACCATCGTTTTTCGTTAATACAATGTAGGTGCGACCATCTTTGAGATCATTGACATCATCAACAAATTTTGCAACGATGTACGAACCATCTTTTACAGGCAACATGGAATCTCCTTTTATCGGAAAAGCTCTGTGTGTTCCCGTTGGTAAAAACGGTAGTTTTATTTTTTCTAATTGCTCAATATATTCAGGGTCGGCATAACCAGCTAAATAACCAGCGGATGCTTTTGTTGGAATGATTTCAATGAGTTCTTCATTATTTTCATCGACCGTAATCGGAAATAATAAACGTTGATTTCCCACTTGCATAAACGAAGTGTCTTTGGCTTGTGTGAGATCGTTTTTGACTAAAATATCAATAGGCAATCTAAAATAGTCTGACAAATCAATTAAGCGATCAATTGGCGGTTCGGAACGACCTTCTTCATAAGAGCCAACCATAGAACGTGACCAACCTAAATCTTCTGCAAAGCGTTCTTGAGAGAAACCTTTGAGTGATCGTAAATGTTTTATGTTTTTTTGAATATTTCGCATAACGTTTGGGTTTAAAATCTACGGTATACTATTTATGATTTGAATTTATGGTGAAAGAAAATGAACGTTTGTATTCCGGAATACTTCAAACTTTAAATAGTATAGCTACAAATATAAGTAAATGATGCTACAAATAGAAGTTATTTATTGAAACTACAGATTTTTGTTGTTTTGACTGTTAATCTGCGAGTTTGTTGATTTGTCAATATGAAATACCTTTTTGTAGAAATTAAGTGCTATTGAAGCTCTTCAAGTAAGTCTAATAAATACAAAACACGTTCGCGCAAGTGCCGTTTTTCATAAGTTACTACAGCTGCACGCGCCATGCTTCCGCCTTGATACTGCTTTTGGTAGTATGCATAGTAGAATTTTAAATTCGCCTTATGAAATGCCAACCATTTTTTCTGAGAAGCTTCTAATAAATCAAAATTTGATAATTTCGGATTGGCTTTTAATTGCTTTAATACCTTTGATAATTCAGTTTTCCATGAAGCCAAAGCTGCTTGTTCACATTTAATGCTTCCAATAGTTGTTGGCACAGCATTTTCTAAACATTTGCTGTTTTCTTTGTCGATTGGATGTGTATATTCTTGGCTAAAACTAATATGGATAGTGAGTAGAATGAAGAAGAAAGCAAATTTTTTCATGAGAAAAAGATAGTATATTTTCATGAATGTAGCAATTTGAAGTATAGAATTGAACATGAAAGTAAAAGTGCATCTCGATACAATTTTCTCCGTTTTACTGCGAAAATCACTCGATGTGACGATTTGATTTCAAATCTCTTTTTTACATGTTACATTCTGCGCGTCGAAATGTACGCAGAAATCCAGTCTTCAAAAATTAATAAATCGTCAGATCAACAAATATACGAATCAACAAAATTACTTTCTTCTTTTCTTATTTCTAAGATTAAAGTTTTTGTCACCTTTCGTTTTTGGCTTTTTGTATTTTTTTGCGATTTCTCTTCGATACGAACCACCTTGATTGGTTTTCTTATTTTTCTCTTTCTTTTCGTGAAAACCTTTGGCCAATCCTTCTGTTTTTGACGGATTGTTGTTTTCGCGAACATGCGTTTGTTCTTCAGGAGCTAGTTCGTTTGAAATAGAAACTTCTTCAGGAAACTCCAATGCTGGAATTTCGTAGTTCATTAGCGTTTCAATTGCTTCCTTATACTCTCGTTCTTTTTCGGTGTAAAATAAAATAGCATTTCCTTTGGCTTGCGCTCTACCAGCTCTACCAATTCGGTGCATGTAATTTTCTGGATAGTTTGGCGTATTAAAGTTGAATACATGCGTAATTTGATCTAAATCCAAACCACGTGCCATTACATCGGTTGCAACTAAAATTCTGTTTTCTCCAGCATTGAAATTTTCGATAGAACGAATTCTGTAATTTTGTGTTTTATTGGAGTGAATCACAGCAACATCGTCACCAAAATCTTGTCGTAAACATTCAAACAAACGATCGGCAATGCGTTTGTTAGAGATAAAAACCAACACTTTGCTATAGGTTTCTTTATCTTTTAGAATATGTGTGAGTAAGTTTACTTTCGTATAAAAGTTTCGAACCGAATAACAGGTTTGCGAAATATTGTCTAACGGCGTTCCACTTACTGCAATCGAAATTTTATGTGGCGCTCTAAAGAAATCGTCAATTAATAAATTTACATCATCGGTCATTGTTGCCGAAAACATGATGTTTTGTCGTTGGTCTGGTAGCAATTCGAAGATATTGGTAATCTGAAAACGAAATCCTAAATCTAACATCACATCAACCTCATCAATCACTAACTTCTTGATTGCTTTTAGTTGCAATGCTCTACTTAATACCAAATCGTACAAACGTCCAGGAGTTGCTACGATGATGTCTGCGCCTTGTTGTAAACTTTGCGCTTGTGCATTCATGTTAACGCCACCATATACACCTACAATTCGAACATTGATGTATTTGGCAAATGCTTCAATTTGTTCTACGACTTGAATCACTAATTCACGTGTTGGGACTAAGACTAAAATTCGCGGATTGACTTGCTTCGAAAATTTTAAATCGCGCAACAAAGGCAACATATACGCGAACGTTTTTCCTGTTCCTGTTTGCGCAATTCCAACCACATCTTTTCCTCCACGAATTACAGAAAAAGATTCTTCTTGAATTGGTGTTGGTGTTGTAAAACCTAAGTCTTCAATTGCGAAATGCAATTGTTTTGATAAGTCAAGATCCTGAAAAGTAGACATAACCGTGTAAATTTTGCGCAAATGTAGTGTATTTCATCGCTTTAGCGTGATGAAAGTAGATTTTATTGTTTTCTTACTTAAGATGAATCGTTTCTTATGTTATGTATTAATCAAATTTGAACTTTGGCGTCATGCAAGAAATGAGTTCTCCATCTAATGCAGTTGCGCCAATATATCCTTTTCCGCGTAGGTAATAAAAAAGAAAAGAATCGTCTTTTAATTCAGCTTTGATGATTAATAGGTTTTCATATTCGCAAAAAGGAGTATTTAGTGTTCCTTTATAACTCATAATTGTGTAGGTTGTATTTCCGTCCAACGTTTTCCAGGTATGATTTACTTTAAATGATGAATCGTATCGAACTTGTTCTTTTTTTAGTTCTTTATTGTAGGCATACACAACACCTTTTTCTGTTCGTAAATAGAGTAAGTCACTATTTCCTTCTTTCCAAGTTTGCTTGAATTCGATGTATGTTTTTCCGTTAAATTTCTTTTTCCCTAAAAGTTCTTCCGTATAGTGTGATGCTCCCCAAAAAAACTTTTTTATTGAAATATCAATAGGAAAGTAGCTTTCATTTTCTTTCGTTTCACAGAAACCTTCGCCTTCATCCAATTGTGCAAAACAGTTGCAGGTGAAGAGTATTAATATAGGAATTAAGATAAGTTGTTTCATAAATGCAATAAATGTAAAATTTTGTATAGTTTTCAAGATACAGAAACTTCAAGTCATTCACATACGATACAAGTAGCTTTTTACGATCTTTTGTTGTTTAGGATTTTCTTCGAGCCAATTTTTTACATTTACAATAGCTTTATTCAGGATCAGAACCATAGTTTAGTATAAAATCCAAATCTCTTTTATTTGTCGGTATAGGTTTGCCGTTGCTATCCCAAAACTTCCATTTTTTTGCATCCATGGAGTTACTGTAAAAGCTAAACGGACAACCTCCATGATCGTTTATTTCTATAAGTTTTGGATTAAACGTGCCTTCTGCAATTTTTACATTTTGTGGAGAATAAAAAGTCCAAAGACCAGTTTTGCATTGCTGTGTTTTTATAATTGGAACTATACCACAGATTGTGTATTGATGTAGCTTAGAATTCCCGAAACCTTTTATGTTTTTATAATCCCATTGCGGATTTTGTACAACCTCTTGCTTCTTTTCACAACTAAAAAGAACTAGTGATGTTATAATAAAAAGTGATAGCAAATTTCTTTTTGTCATGAAAATCTTTTTTAATTACAATCAACCAAGCTCAAACGTGGTAATTCCGAATATAGTATTGATGTTTACTTTTGGAGGATTTCCGTAATACATACGCGCACATTCAAAAATATAGGTAGCTTCATATTTTTCAACAAGTGCTTTTGCAGCTTTATTTACTATTGGAATATCAATACATAACGATTTCCCTTCAACTGCTGTTAAACAAGCTTTGTATAAAGCTTCAGCAATCGTAGGATTATCGGCAAATAAAGGACATACTTTGTAGCCTGTAATTGTTTTTCGAACAATAGCAAAACCTTTTAGTTGATTGTCTTCAACATATTTGAATGTTTTATTTCCTGGAAGTTGCAACCAAGGTTTTAAGAATTGCGGACGCGAAAAACCAAAACATTCTGAATCATATGCGAGAATAGCTTCAAAATCATCATCTTTTATAGAAGAAATATTCGGATCTATAGGAAAATCAGTTCCTTTTTTCTCATATCGAAGATCTCTAAAAGCAATTTCAAAACCGCCTTTTTGGTAAAATGCTTGCATCGCTACTACGCCATCCATACCAATTGCTGCATTTTTGTTTAATCGAGAGCGTAATTTATCACGTCTTAAATACCATAGTTTTTTGCCAATTCCGTGCGATCTGTATTCAGGTTTTACGATAAAAAATCCCATGAATCCAAATTCTCCATCATACGAAACAATTGAGCCACCAGCAATAAGTTTTCCTTCATGATGAAAACCATAAAATCCATCAGGATCAGTTGCAAAATATACATCAGCATCGTATATGCCCGTATTCCAGCCTTCTTGTTGTGCCCAAGTTGCTAAGGTTTTTACACCATTCAAATTGAGTTTTTCAAATTGTAAATCATCTATATTCATGGTAGTATGGCTGTTTAAAAATTGCAGTTTTTTGTAAAATATTAATTTGCATTGTGTACGTTCACAAATCCGTCAATTAATTGATCTAGCCAAATTTCGGTAGCTTTTGTGAGTTGTAAAAATAATTGATCTGTTTTGGTTGTAAAGTGCTTTTTGTCAATTGCATCTAAGCTCATTTCAATTGAATAATATTTATCGTTTAAGCGAATTTCATAGTATTTTTCAGTTCTATCAAGAATGCCAAAAAGGTTTTTGTCATTGTAATATGATGATTTTAAACTTGTTTCTGATGGTTTTAATAATTCGGTAAGGAGGATTCGAATCCGAATTGGTAATTTACTTTTATACTCGATAAAAGTTCTAGGACTCTTAAAAAACTCATCACTTATTTTTTGAGAATCGTCTGGGTTTTCATAAAAAAACACAAATAGACTATAGTTAAATTCAGCATCTATAAATAAGTTTACAGTACGCATATTGTCATAAAGTCCAGGTGAATAGGAATATGATGCGATATAATTCGCTTTTAATTTTTTTGTTTCAGATTCGTAAAAATCATTAGTATTGTAATGCATAGAAATAATATTGTCTAGCCAAATAACTTCTTCCAAAAACTTTTCTTTCCGTCTGTTTTATTGGAAGTTTCTAGCGTCGTTTAATTAGTTTCTTTCAATATTGATTCTTCCCACGAACCATTCACCATTTGCGGACGTGTATTGAGTTGCATGAAATGTTTGTCTATATTTTGCGAACGTGTGTATTGTTTTTTTGTAGTGAAATCTTTCACAGTTTCAGTTAACTCTAGGATTCTTTCCGTTTCGCTAACATCTGCAGTAAAACTAAAATTACGTTCTTTTAAAGGGTTTCTTTTTGCGTCCATCAATTTATATGTATTGTGGTACCCGTATTCGCCAACTTCTGTTTTTTCGATTTCAATAATTTGATTGTCTTTTAAATAACTATACGTTACCGTTTCGGCATCGCCACCTTCGCTTTTAGTAATTCCTAAATCAGCCCATGATGAAATGTCAAACTTTCCAAAATGAGCAAAATCAAATTTGGTATCTGTGATGATTCCGTTTCCTTTTTGACCATCTTTTTGTTGTACGGCACCACCATACACCCAACCTTCTTTGTTGTCTTTTGTAGTGACTTTCATCCAATAATCAGTATACGCAACACCGCGAAGTACAATAGTTTCTTTTGAATCGGATTTAGTCCCTGTAAACTCCAAGGCATCTTCCGAAGTATAGGTGCCAATTACGTTGCCTTTGGTGTTTGCCGCATCACGCAGATTTATATTATCTACCCAGGCATAATAGGTGTCATCTACTTTAGGAGTTTCAACTGCTTTCTCTGTTTCTTCTGTAGCAGCTTTAGTAGCTGTTTTTGATTTTTCTTTGGAATCACTTCCGCAAGAAGCTATCAAAATTATAAAACAAAGCATGCACAGTTTCTGGATAAAAGAATAAATTTTCATTTGATTGTTAGTTGGTTAAAATTGTGTTTCAATTTAAGAAATATTAAAAGACTTTTAAAAAAGTTCTTCTTTAAAAAAGGTTTACCTCAAAAAAGAAAACATTCACTATATAAAAAATTCCATTCACTCATCTTTTTCCCCTTTGGGTTGATAATCAGACAGATTTGTAGTGTTATTAAACGAAATTTTTTTACTAATCATTAAATTTTTAAACTATGAATTTTTCAACAAAAGAAAATCAAACGGATCTTTTAACGTTTACAGATCCTAATTCAGAAGTAATGGACAAACTATCCAATCAAGCATTACTTAGTTTACAAGGACAGCAACGTGCTGTTGAAAAAATTGTCAAAGCAAATAAACATTTGATAAATCAATCTTTTGATAACGGTTTGCAACCATTATACTTTAGGTGTAAAGGTTTGCTATCTATAACATTAGCGGTTTCAATTAATCAATTGAGTATCGAAATGATGCGTTTCTCAGGTTCTGATGAAGATCTTAAATTTTATGGTGAAGGTCCAGGAAAAGAAGTTGGAGGTTATACAGCTGGTTTTCGAGGTTGGTTTTCAATACAACCTACGAAATTGGTTGAGTTAGAAAAAGTAGATTATACTATTTATGAAACTCCAGAAAACACAGGAACTAATATTACTTTCTATACCGATGAAGGAGTTATTATAGGAGTTATTGCTACAGATAATATTAATGTAAAACCTAGAACTTTAAACGGATCTGGAGCATTTAAACAATAATGATTTAGAAATGTTACTGTATTACTAAGCATGACAAGTTTACTTTAAATAAACGGGTTTTATCAACGCTGTTTGAGATTATCAAGTGTGCTTATTATTCAGATTTAATAAAACAGAATTAAATTTATAAAAATCAGCCATTTACCTTAATTTTTATTAAATTAAAACATTAAAAATTGTTTCGGTTACTAATTATTAAGGTATTATAAAACCAACATATTATGTTAATTACATCATCATCTTATCCAGATACTAATAAAATTTCATTTGCAGTTCAGGTAGAACGCTTATATGAAGCAATTACTAAAACAGACATCGCTTTAGGGACTTCAGCAAAACCAATTCCTATAGATACTTTTGTAGCTATTAATGATCCCAATTTATACGAATTTAACGGCGGTGAAACGATTGCTTTTCAGTTGGTTGAAGCTAGTGATTCAGCAGATGAAAAAATGAAATTAGAACTAGTTGCTTGTAGAATACACAACGTAGGACAAGATTTCAATGCAAGATTTGTAACACTTCCTAATCCATGGAAACATGTATTTGATACAAGCCCAAAAAACATTTTAGAACTTCCTGACGGTTCTCTAACTATAAAACCTATTGACGATGTATGTGCTATTACTGTAATTAAAGATTCTAGAGCTGATGCACTAACCTCGTTCCTTTCCTATGAGGTTGTTTTTAAATCGACAATTAATATTACAGCACCATCTGGGGAAAGTAAACTTAGAACTTTTTATTTTGTGATTGATCCGTTAATTAAAGTGACTTCAGGCGGAAGCGGTAAATTATAAAAATGTATGATGTTCAATAAACTTTTTTCTTTTTTCACTGTATTTCTGATTGGAAGTAGTATTTGTTTTGCTCAAAATGCAAATAGGCTAGATAGTTTAGTTACTGTTTTGGAAAACAATAAGTTGCCTAAAAATGAAAAGATTCAATTATTAATTAAAATAGCACATAATCATACTAATACAGATGAAGGAATGCATTATGCAAAACAATCATTGCAAATGGCTATTGAAATTAATGACCTAGTATTACAGTCACAAGCATGGGAAGAAATTGGAACTATTGAACAGCGATTAGGAAATAAAAACAATGCCTTAGATGCAATATTTAAGGCATTGCATATTTATGATTCGTTAAATTTGAAAGACAAACAAGCTGCATCGTATATGCAAATTGGAGGGCATCATGTTGGAGAAAAAGAATACGATCCGGCAATTATATATTTTCAAAAAGCAGAAAAAATTTATTCAGAAATTGAAGATGATTTGTACTTGGCTTTTGTATTGACAAACTTAGGAGAAGCCTATCGGTTTGAAGGACAGTTGGAAAATGCAACAACATCGTTAACGAAAGCTTTGGAGTTAAATAAATCATTAAAGAACGATGTTGTTGAAGGGTATGCGTTAGGAAATTTGGGAATGGTATATGCAGCTGAAAGTAAATTCACGAAAGCAAAAACATTTTTAACCAAAGCAATCGCAATTACCAATAGATTACAAGGTGCGTATCCTACATGTGTTTATATAGCTGCACTAGGAAGTGTTTACGAGAAGGAAGGTGATTTTTTACTTTCAGAGAGTAAGTATACTGAAGCGTTTGCAATGGCAAAGAGTGCTGGACTCAAAGAACAAATTAGAGATTTTAGCGCTGTGCTTACAGGTTTTTATGAAAAACATAGCGATTATAAAAAAGCATTAAAGTTTCAAAAAGTATATCAGCAATATCAAGATAGTTTAGTCAACAGAGAAAACATTCAAAAGAATGAGCAACTCAAAGCTGATTATGAAGTATCGAAACGAGAATCAGAAATAAGCATATTAAATATTACAAACGCAAATCAAAAAAGATGGGGAATTGCCTTAATCTCTGGGTTTGTAATCTTATTATTTCTCGCTTATTTATTATATCGTGGGAATCGAGAAATTAAAAAATCGAATCAAGTTTTATCAGATCAAAAAGAACTTATTAGCAAACGTGAGCAAGAAAAAGCATTGTTGCTGCAAGAGTTGAATCATCGAGTAAAGAACAATTTGCAAATGGTGTCGAGTTTACTCAATTTGCAAAGTAGAGAACTCACAGGTCATCCAGCGAGAGAGGCTATTTTATCAGGAAAATATAGAGTAGAAGCATTGTCGTTAGTACACCGTAAATTATATCAGGAAGGTGTTGATACAAAGATTCCACTCAAAGATTATATTCAAGAATTGGTGTTAGGATTGTTTGAAGGTTATAATGCCGAGTTTGAACCCAATTTTTCTATTGCAGATATCAATATAGGAATTGATGTGGCTATTCCGTTGGCGTTAATTATCAATGAAATGGTGATTAATTCGCTGAAATACGCATACGACGGAATTGAAAATCCTTTGTTGAAAATTGTGATTATGCAAGAAACTAAAGAAGACTTACACCTTCAAGTGATTGATAACGGCATAGGTTTTACAAAAAATGATAATGAAAAAAACAACTCATTCGGACTTAAATTAATTACTTCTTTAATAGAACAATTGGAAGGAACAATGGAACGAATTAATACCAAAGGAACACATTGGGAAATGAAAATAAAACTTTCCTAATTCCATCATAAAAGAAAAACATGAGCACTACCATAAAAATTTTAGTTGTTGAAGATGAAATCATATTGGCACACGATATTCGTGATCGATTGTCTGATATGAATTATGAAGTTGTCGGAATTGCACCTTCGGTGGCAAAAGCGGTGACTATACTAGACGAAAATAATGCGATTGATATTATCATGATTGATATCATCTTAAAAGGAGATAAAGACGGAATTGAATTGGCACGAATTGTAAATGAAAAGTATCATGTTCCATTTATCTTTTTAACATCGCATGCAGATACTTCATTAGTTGAACGTGCAAAAAAAGTACATCCGTATGCGTATATTTTAAAACCGTTTAATGACCGACAAGTTAAAATTGCTATTGAATTGGCTTTGATGAATTTTTCAAACAAAACACCAGGGAAAGATGTGTTTGAAAGCAAAGAAACTATTGTGGAAGAATCACAGGTTTTGCAAATAAAAGACAGTTTGTTTCTAAAAAAAAATTACCACTTTGTACGTGTACCTTTAACAGATATTTTATTCATAGAAGCAGACAATAATTACTGTACAGTGTATACAAAATCTGAACGCTTCGTGTATGCAGTTGTGATGAAAAAGATCGAATCGCAATTACCAGCTACAAACTTTATTCGAACACATCGAAGTTATATTGTCAACATCAATCAGGTGAGTGGATTTGAAGGGAACATCTTATTTGTGGGAACACATAAAATTCCAGTAAGTAAATCGCAAAAAGAACAGGTGTTTAAGCTTTTTAAGACGATTTAGGAATTTGATATCATAAAAAAACGCCAGGTTGACATCTTCAATCTGGCGTTTTTTTTACGATAAAGAATGATTTACTTTTTATACGTAATTGTTTCTCTAACCATTTTAATTGTCTTTTTAGCTTCATCTGATGAGTTTCCGTATTCGTTTGGAGAATCTTGGAAGGCAAGAATGCGTGTTTTTCCATCTTTCATTGGAATTTCTAGAAAATCTTGGGTAAGTTTTTCGCCCATTAAATTCACATTGATTCTTTTTCCATATAATTCTCTTCCGCCTAAACTCATGGAAGTTTTTTCAATTTTACAATTTTCTCTTCCATAACGTCCTGCAATTTCATTTACAAAACTATCAAAACTGCTTCCTTGCATAATTTCAAAAAACATAATCACAAAATTATTTCCATCAAACATCCAGTTTTTATATCCAAAATCTTCTTCATATTCAAAACCTAAATTTGAAGGATAACTAAAGGAAATGGTTCCATTATTAAAAGTTCGAGAATCTGCAATTTTCACAGAAACAGTAGTGCCATTTTGTTTTATGGTTTCTCCTTCTGAAATTGTATGTTTCTTACCATTAATGGTGACAATTAAACCAGCTTTTGGCTCTTTGGTAGCATCCGATTGTGCTTGTGCGAAATATAAATTTCCAACCAAAAATAAAGAAAGTAATAGTACTGAAAATTTCATATAAATGTAATTAAGTTGACTATAAACCTACGATTTTCTTTTTAGTTTTCCGCTTTTATATAGCAGATTTGTTATTTTTTGCTTGCTTGCTAAATTGTAAAATAGTACTAATCATTAGTGAGATATTTAATACTACAGAGATAATATGAATTGCAGGAATACTACTTGAGTCAAACCCAAAACCACGATCAAAAGTTAGGATGTGAATTATAGAAACCAAGGTGAGAAATAGTATAACAACATAAAAAACTATAGTTATTAAATTGAAACGATTTTCCTTTATAAAATGCTGTACAATAAACACGCATAAAAGTATAGGGAAACTATAATACAGACTAAACATTGCGTCGATACTGAATTCGTTTGTGACAAATTCAAAAACGATCAAAAGTACTACGAGAATAGCAACTAAGATTGAAAATTGTTTCAAGGAAAATTTCATGAATATAATTAAGTTGACCATAAACCTACGATTTTTTATAAACTTAAAAAATGCACACAAAAGTATGTATCGGAATTCATAAATCGCGATATTCTTCTTTTCCTTTCAAGGATTTAGTTCTTTAACTTAGAGATGAAAATTAACTGTAAAATTACATATCATGAAGAAAAAGAATTTAAACTCGTTATCGCTTAACAAGTCATCAGTATCAAATTTAGATGCATTAACGACTTCAGGAGGAAGATTAGCTAGTGGAGTTGATTGTGTAACACAAGTAGGGTCTTGCCAAACAACCTCTTGTGTGTGTACTGATAATCCTTTAGTTTGCGCACCATCTTGGGATGGAACTTGCGGTACAGGAATCCTTAGTTGTATTCCACCAAGAAAGTAAACATCATTGCAACATTAAAAAGCGGTTGTCTAAAAAGTTTTAAAAGCACAGTTCAACATATAATTTGGTTTGACAAAATTCTACTTTCGAGACAGCCTCTTTTTTCAAGTGTTTATTTTTTAATTAAAATAGCACGCTTCTTTTGTAGATGTTCTTTTTCTAAAGAATTTGTCACGGTTTGAAGCGCCAAATCAATATTCTCTATTGCTTTTTCTATGTTGTTTGTAGCGAACTCGTAATCGGAAAGTGTTCCGTAATACAGATAACTTCGTTGTTCCAAATCGCTGGCTTCCAATTGATCCAAATAGTATTTCGCTTTCGTAAAATCGGAGCTTTGCAAACACACAACGGCCATTGTCAATACATGAATAGGAATGGGTTGCATAGCATACAAACATTCATACCAATATAAAATTTTTGACCAATTGGTATCATCAAAATGCGCTGCACGTAAATGTTCTGCTGCAATTGCCGCTTCGTAATGATAACAAGAAAACTCAGCATCAGCAACGGCTTTATTCATCATTGTATTTGCAAGTTCTACTAATGGAAAATGCCACAAACTGCGATCTTGTTGTTTTAAATCGAGGATTTCATTTGACGAATTTATTTTTGCATCCAATCGTGCTGAATGAAAACACATCAATGCAAACAATGCATACACAGCCGATGTTCGAGTCAATTCATTTTTAAGTAACATTTTACACAAACGCATGGCTTCTCCGCATAGTTCTTTCCGAATTAAGGTTTCTTGCGTATTGGAATGAAAACCTTCGTTAAAGATTAAATACAAGACTTCCATAACGCTTTCCAAACGTTGTGGCAATGCTTTTCCTTGCGGAATATGAAATTTGATTGTTCCTTTTTGGATGGTTTTGCGAGCGCGAAACAAGCGTTTTTTTACCGTTTCTTCTTTGGTCAATAGTGCAGACGCAATTTCTTTAATGCTAAATCCAGAAACGGTTTTTAAAGCAAAGGAAATTCGGTCACGTGGATCTAAACTTGGGTGACAAGCTGTAAAAATCATGCGCAGTTGTGCATCTTCAATTTCAGCGTCTAAAAAGAGTTCGTTTACGGCAATAAAATCACGGCTTTGTTGCAGATTTGGAAGTAGATTTTTCTCTGCTTTTAACTTTCTAAAAATATCTAAGACTCGGTTTTTAGCCGCTTTTGTCAACCAAGCTTCTGGGTTTTCAGGTTGTTGTTGTCGCCAAGCAATACTGGCTTTAATAAACGTATCTTGTACGGCATCTTCAATAATTTCAAGATGCGAAAGCCCAAAAATTCGGGTTAACACAGAGACCATTTTTCCACTATGATAGCGAAATAAATGGTCTATGAGTTTGTGTTCCATTATTTGTGATCTTCAAAAACAGTTACTTCTCTAATTTCAACAGTTCCGCCTAAATCATAATCAGGGAAGTCTTGCGCAATTTCTTGAACGGCGTCAAAATCGTTGGCAACTACCAAATAATAACCGCCAATAATTTCTTTTACCTCTGTAGAAGTCAAATCGGTCACGGTACGATTTTCACCAACAATGCGACGTATTTGAGGATTTAATGCATTTCCACCGCGCAAAATTCCTGCTTGTTCCATTTTATTTCCCCAAGCGAACCATTTTCCCATACGGTTTTGTAATTCTTCTGGCGAAAGCCCTAAATCAGCATAATCTGCTCCGACGAAAATCATCATAAATTCTTTCATAATAGTGTTTTTTATAAGGTTTATATGTTTAAGACGTTTTGCAAAAGACAAAAGAGGACATATTTTGTAATTATTTTTTTTCTGGATTTTGAAATGCTTGTGAAACCATCCGTTTTACAACCATTCGATGAAATGGTTTGATGAGGTTCATGTATATTTTACCTTTCTTATTGTTGTACTCAACTAATGTAGTCACTTTTATATTGTGTGAAGCTACTTTGGTATCGGAAACAATGGCTCTAAAATTTAAGTGACTGTCGTTAGCGCCTAAAATGATTTCGTTGGGAGCGATATCGTAAATCTTGAAGAATTTGATGTAACCGCCAACTTTAAAATCTTCATTATAATCTGGTGGAACACCTGTTTTCAATCCGAAGAATTGTACAATACTATTTCTAACTTTAAACAAAAACCTAACCCATTTTGGCGTTGTGTTAAAAACTAGATTCGTAACTTCTTGAATAGAATGTTTGTGATTTGTTGTTGAAAATGTATCTGCAAAATCAACTTTTGGAAATAATTGCGTTGCTTTTTCCGAGATAAAAACGGTTTCCTCTTTTACTTTTAACATTGTGAATAGGTATAAATGTCAATACTTTTTAAAGAAACCTAAAGTTACGACATTCACTAGCGATTTGCATATTTTTCCAAAGCTTTTCTAAGTATTATTCCATCTTTTTTAGTTGGATTCCAAGAATAGCTAATATTGTTTACTTTGCAGTAGCGTTCAAAATCACCATACAATTTCTCGTTGGCTTTATTGTTGTTTGTTTCGCCTGGAGCAAAATCATATTTTTGTTTTAAAATCTTTTTATCTTTTAAATAATACGTTGTTTTGAAACTACGCAGTTTTCTTTTAAAAGCAACATCAATATAATTAGAACTCTTTTCAATCAATATGATAATTGAGTCGTTTTCAGAAACTACTTTTTCAATTGTTGTTGATGAACTCAGTTCTTTTGCCCATTCTAAATTTCTCAAAAGTTCTGCTCTATTTTTAACTTCAACAAAATCGTTTCTAAACGTTTCTTTATAATTCTCATCAGCCATAGAAGCCAATTTAGCCGCGTCAAAATTATTTCGTGCCTTTATAAAGGATTTAACAACTGTAAGATTTTCACTGTCGTTTGTACAAGATACCATACATACAACTGAAAAAACTAAGATTAAAACATGTTTAAAATTCATTATACTCTCTTTTTAAAAAATTTGCTTAAAGATACTTTTCTTTTATTACGAATGGCATATTTTTTCTTCTAAAATATAACCAGCCACATCTTTTGCCCAAACTTGATACGCTAATTCTGACGGATGTACACCATCGCTAAAAAAATCTTCGGGAGCCGCATCAAGATTCATTCTGTCAACTAAATCATGATATTCTAAACCTTTGGCTCTGTAATATACGTTTTCGTAATCTTTAACGACTTTCTCTAGTTCTTTTCCTAGATGTAATACCAAGTTTCCAATGATAAACTTAAATGCGCCTGTAAATGGTGTAAACTCTTTAATTGGCGGCATGTTGGCAAATACAATTGGAGTTTTTGGATAACTAAAACGAATATTGTCTAGTAAAGCACGAATATCTTTGTTCCATCGTTTTGGAGAACTGAGTTTAAAAGTATCGTTTCCGCCGAGTCCAATTACGATTAAATCTACCGATTCATCTTTAATTTGTGGAATGATTTTTTGGAGGACACATTGTACTGTATATCCACTTTTTGCATACACTTTCCATGAAATATTTGTCGAAATTTCTTTAGATAATTCTTTTGCTAATGTTCCTGTAAATCCAGATTCATTCGTACTTGCGCCAACGCCAGCAATGGTACTTTCGCCAATGGTAATCAACTGAAATAACTGTTCACTATTTACTTTACTGATACCTTCAATATCAGTTGCTTCAGGCAATTTAGGTAAATTTCTTTCTATTTTTCTTCCTTGAAAGTAGAGTAGTGGCAAAAGCGGAATAGAAACTATCGCGCCAAGCGTATATTTAAGATTCATGGTAATTTGGTCATTTTGCGTCGTTTGTAAAGTATCCAAAACACGAAAAGTACTAAAATAATTGCAAATATGTAATAGTAATACATATTTGATGTTTCTGGAAATACAATAGGACTAATGTCTCCCGAGATAACAAAGCCTGCCCAATAATACGGATGCCTAAAGTTTTCATCATCCGTTTGTGCAATGTACATTTCTTTAGCACGTTGTAATGCCGTTGCTTTGTCCATGCCCGTTTTTAAATTTTCATAAAACAAGCCCATAATGATTGCTGTTGTTTTATCGGAAATTTTCCACAAACTCATCACGGTACTTTTGGCACCTGCATAATTAAATGCATTGGCTATACTTTGCAATCCTTTTCCGTTTTCGTTTGTTCCTCCTCCAGATTCGCAAGAACTCAATGTAACCAAATCGGCAGGAAAACTCATGTCATAGAGCGATTTTGCTTTTAAAATATAATCAGATGGTGACTGATTGCCCTCAGCATAAAAAATAATTTTACTCTGCAATGGAAGCTCAAAATCTACTTCCGAATGTGTGGTTAAATGAATGATATCATATGTATGCGACGTTTCAATAAATGTTTGTTTCAGTGCTAATTCACCAGTTTTCATAGTGGCACTTGTCAAACTTTCAATAGTTGTTGCTTCTTCATAACTACTTGGCAACGGTATTGCATGTTTTGATTCTTCATTCTTAACAAAAAGCGGCGCAAATACAATCGTTTTAGCAACCTTTTTTTGTGGATTGTAGATGTTTTGACGCAAATTATTGAGTCGCACAAACGGTTTTTTATACGCTACACATTCGCGAAATACATCAAAAGGAATCAAATTTAAAGCTCCATCTAAAAGTAAAACAGTTGGTTTTTCAGAATCGATATATTTTTCTAGAATCACCTTATAAAGCGCGTTATTATATTCTTTATAAGAATCTCCTACATTAAGTGAAACGAATCCAAGGTACATAGTGAGTGTGTTTCTAAGTGTCTGATCCAATAGAATTTTATCAAACTTCAAGTTGCCTGCATTATAATTAAATATAAAAATATAGTCGTTGGTAACCGTGTATGAAATACAGTTATAGCCTTTTAATTGTGTAGAAACGACTTCTTCTATTGCGACTTCGTCAGTATATTTTAACGCATAGTATTTTGGGTATTTCTCGCGAATTTTAGCTTTAAGCGCATTGAACTCCTTTTGAATACTTTCATTTTCTTTTGTGAAAATTGTCGCGTCTATTTGTGCTTGTAAAGAAGCTTCTTTTTTGCGAATCTCAATAGGAATATTATCAAATAATTTCTTTTCAGACGTGCGTTTGAGTTCGTTTAGTATAAAAACATTTTTACTTTCATCACTAATAGTCAATGCATCAAAAAACAGTTTTTTGTCCTTTGTTTCGGTCCATTTTTGATGGAAAGCAAGTAATAAGTCATTATAAAACTGATTAAACTCTGCGGGTTTTATAAACTCATCTTCATCACTTCTAGCGCCAAGTGTTTTTAAATTGGCGTGTGCTTCTTTAAATGTATGCAATGCAATTTTTAAATACTTTTCGTTATTCGTTTTTTGATAAACTGCAAAACTAGTTTTAGCTTTAAATAGTAATCGTGTATATAGAAAATCTTTAAAACGTGCATTTTTAAAAGAAACTTCCTTAAAAAAGTCGTTTGTTTGTGATGCTTCTGACACATGTAAATTGAGTGCCTTTTGTATATTTTCCTGCCATTGCTCGTCATGATTAGGTTCAAATGCGCTTAAATTGTAATGTGCTTTTGCCAAACGTAAAAAATCACCTGATCGATAACCAACAGTAGCATTTTCATAAGTAGGCTCGATCTGTAAGTTTTCTATAAAGGAAATCACTTTATGGTTCATTCCTATTTCTAAGAAAAGATCACTTTTTATTTGTGTGAAATACCACTGTGAAAAATGTTCTTTATAACCAGATTCATCAATTATTTTTTGAAGATCGTTTACAGCTTTAAAAGCTACTTTATAATCTTTAGTTTTTGTATAGAATTCAATTTTAGCACGGTAAAAATCGAACGTAGTAAAGATATCTTTTTCGTCTACTAAATCTTCCGATTCAATATGATCTAATTGGTCTCTCGCTTTTGTGTTATAATCAGCCAGTACATAGGTTGTAAACAATTCCATTTCGGCGTTAAATACATTGTAATTGTTTCGTCTTGCATAACCGACGGCTAATTTGGCAGACTCTTCCGCAGCTTTATAATTAAATAATTCTTGTTCGTTAATTGTTAGTGCGTGTAGCGTATGTGAATATGCAGCTTTATAAGCTTCTGTATGTTGGTTTTCTATTTTTACAAGATGCATGAATGCCTTTTCAGCGAAAGACTTTGCTGCTGCATAATTTCCAGCAGCGTAGCTAACACCTTGTAGTTTATTATAATATTCAGCAATTTCTAAAGTTTCTTTAGAAATGCGTTCAATCAAAGGAATTCCAGCTTTTAAAAAGCGTTCAATACTATCATTTTCAATATAAGTAGCTTGTAAAGCAGTTGCAATATTGATGCGAGATTTAAGTGAACGCTTAATGTTTGCTTGCTGTTGATATAAACTATCTGCTTTTAAAAATGTGTGTACAGACGCATTGAATTCTCGTTTGTAATAGAATTGTCGTCCAGCTTCAAAGAGTGAATCTGCTGTTTTTTTAGCTTCTTCAGTTACAATAACTTTTGTTTTTTCTTGCGATTGTTTTTTACAAGAAATAACAGTGCCAAAACAACAGATAAGTGTTGTTATTACTATTACCAATTTTGATCGAAGAAAAGTCATAAAAAAAGCTTCTTTCCCCAAATATATAAGATTTTATGTTGGAATTGAATATTTAGATTCTATTTGAATAAGCTATTAATTGTAAAAATGTTTAATCATTTTGTATATTTGTTAAACAAAATTAAAAAATGAAGAAAGCTCACCTTCCGTCAAAAGTTTGTAAAATTTGTCAACGACCTTTTAATTGGCGTAAAAAGTGGGAACGTGTTTGGGACGAGGTTCAATATTGTAGTGAGCGCTGTCGCAGAAATAAAAATAAATAGAATATGACTAAAACAGGATTGGTTTGGTTTCGAAATGATCTGCGCATTCACGATCAAATCTCTCTGGTAAAAGCTGCCAAAGAAAACAGTTTTGTAATGGCAGTATACTGTTTTGATCCGCGTCATTTTGAAAAAGATTGTTTCGGATTTATCAAAACAGAAAAATATAGAGCGCAGTTTTTAATTGAAACAATTTCAACTTTGCAACAAGAGCTGGATGAACTTAATATTCCACTATTTGTACATATTGATTTGCCCGAGAAAATAGTTGCTGAATACGTAAAGATTCACAATATAACTTCTGTGTATTTGCAAAAAGAATGGACTTCCGAAGAAGTGAAAGTTTCAAACACCGTTAAACAGAGAATTGCAGATACTGTGAATTGGATTGAAACTTACGATCAGTTTTTGTTTCATCCTGAGGACATTCCGATGACAATCGATAAAATTCCTCAAGTATTTACGGTATTTAGAAAGAAATGTGAAAAGTACGCAAGCATTCGAAAATTGGAAACTATTTCTAAAATGCCAGAGAAAAACCGTGTGACACATCTGACGAAAGTCCCAACATTACAAGATTTAGGTTTGCCAAGTTTACAACAAGATACACGAACAGCATTTCCGTTTAAAGGTGGCGAAAAATCAGGATTGCAACGTTTACAAGACTATGCTTGGAACACACAAAAACTATCATACTATAAAAAAACACGCAACGGATTAGTAGGAACAGATTACAGTTCTAAATTTTCAGCTTGGTTGGCAAACGGAAGTTTATCACCACGAATGATTTACCATGAAGTCAAAAAATATGAATCAGAGATTATTAAAAATCAATCTACGTATTGGATGATTTTTGAATTGATTTGGCGCGACTTTTTTAAATATATTTCCCTAAAACACGGCAGCAATATTTTTAAACTAGAAGGAATTTTACACCAAACCTACGATTGGAATACGGATGAAACTATAATTCAACAATGGATTGATGGTAAAACTGCTCAACCTTTTGTAAACGCAAATATGCTAGAACTGAAACATACAGGTTGGATGAGCAATCGCGGTCGCCAAAATGTAGCTTCATATTTTGCCAAAACATTACAACTTGATTGGCGAATTGGTGCCGCATATTTTGAATCGTTGTTGATAGATTATGATGTACATAGTAATTATGGTAATTGGTTGTATGTTTCGGGAGTAGGAAATGATCCTCGCAATCGAACTTTTAATGTACAACTCCAGGCAAAACGTTATGACGTGAATAATAAATTCCAAAATCTTTGGTTACAAACTAGTTTATTTTAAATGAAGATAGCACGATTAGTATTAGGCGATCAACTGAATTATCAGCATTCTTGGTATGATGATACAAATGATGATGTGGTTTATTTTATGGCGGAAATGCGTCAAGAAACGGATTATGTAAAACACCATATTCAGAAAGTTGTGGCGTTTTTTAAAAGTATGCGTTCGTTTGCGGTTTGGTTAAAGAATGAAGGATGTGAAGTTGTGTATTATCAATTAGATGATGAAAGAAATCAACAAGATTTAGTTTCTAATTTGAAGCAACTAATTAAAGAACATAGTATAGAAAAGTTTGAATATCAATTGCCTGATGAATATCGTTTGGATGAACAGTTGAAAAATTTTTGTAACGAATTAGAGATTGAAACAGAAGCTTTTGATTCTGAACATTTTTTGACTTCACGAACTGATTTTACCGATTTTTTTGAAGGGAAAAAGCAATTAGTGATGGAATATTTTTATCGCAATATGCGGAAGAAGTATGATATTATGATGTTGACAGCAAAAGATCCTGAAGGCGGAAAGTGGAATTTTGATCACAGCAACCGTAAAAAGTGGAAAGGTTCGCCAGCAATTCCTGAAGAAAAGCAAATGAAAAATGATGTTTCAAACATTTGCAAAATGATTTCTAATGCAGCAGTAAAAACGATTGGAAATATTGATATAGATAATTTTCATTGGCCAACAAATCGTAAAGCTAGTTTAGATGTATTAAATTATTTCTGTGAAAATTTATTAGTTCATTTCGGCGATTATCAAGATGCGATGCATACGGAAGAACATTTTTTGTTTCATAGTCGTTTGTCATTTGCGATGAATTCAAAAATGTTGCATCCAAAGGAAGTGATTGAAACTGTAGTTTCGTATTGGAGAAATCATAAAGATGTTATTGATATTTCGCAAGTAGAAGGTTTTGTGCGACAAATTTTAGGTTGGCGTGAATATATGCGCGGAATGTATTGGAAAGAAATGCCAAATTATAGAACTTTGAATAAATTAAACAATACAAATTCGCTTCCTGATTTTTTCTGGACAGGAAATACGAAAATGAATTGTTTGAAACATGCCATTTCACAGAGCTTAGACAAAGCTTATGCGCATCATATTCAACGATTGATGATTACTGGGAATTTTGCCCTGCTCACGCAAATGCATCCCGACGAAGTTGATGAATGGTATTTAGGCATTTATATTGATGCGATTGAATGGGTTGAAATTACAAATACACGAGGAATGAGTCAATTTGCCGATGGCGGATTGGTAGCTACGAAACCGTATGTTTCTAGCGGAAGTTACATTCATAAAATGAGCAATTATTGTAAAGATTGCGTCTATAAAGTATCTAAGAAAGAAACCGAAGATGCATGTCCGTTCAATTCATTATATTGGAATTTTTTAGATGAAAAGCGTGAATATTTTAAAGGAAATCAGCGCATGTCAATGATGATGAATTTGTTGAATAAAATGGATAAAACAAAGTTAGAAGCTCTAAAAAGTAGAGCACGGGCAGTTATTGCGAATCCAGACAATTATTAAAAGAAAAACTTGAAGTTATGCAAGAAGAAGATAAAAGACCAGATAATGTTGTTTTTGATGAAGAATCAAATAGTTATAATGCATCTTTAAAAGCCTACGGAACCAATGTTGGCGCGCCAACCATTACAACTTCTGATACAGTTACTTGGAAAAATGTAAACATTGATAAAGTCAACAAGCAAGTAAAAGCACGTTACGACGAATTGAAAGCTGAGTATGACGCATTGATGGAAAAGTTTGAATACAACAACTTGATTTACAACGCAAAATTCAATTTTGAACCAATTGTTGGAGAGATTTATCATTTGTATCGCGACAAAAATCAGCAACCATTTTTATCGATTATTTCGCCAGATCATTGTCGTTTTGACTTTGTGGAAAGTTTTCGTTTGAATGCTGATAAAATGTGGGAAGTTGTTGCGGATTAATGCCTACAATTAAATAGTACACTGTTGAAAAAGAAATGGAAACATAAGACTTGGAAAGAAAAGAAGAAAACTTTTAGAATTGGAGCTGTTGTTTGTATAATCTTTCTAGGACTTTCATTCATTCAAACACCTAAATATGAGGAAGAAGACTTGACCTTTGTTACAGTCGTTTTGACTGGGAAGCCTAAGTTTAAAAAGAGAGTAAGTACAAAGGGAAGTACTTCATATTGGCTAGTCTTACCTACTAAATCTATTAATTATGATGTCACCGGAATTGACTATAAATATTTAAAAAGTTATCGGTTTCGAAGTGATATAAGAAAAGGAGATCAATTAAAGTTTGGAGTCGTAGATGATAAAGTTTTTTGTATAAGCAAAAATAACGTCGATTATATGCAATTTGCAAAAGCACAATTTCATAAACAACAAAATCAATTGTTCATAAGATGGTTGTCTTCCTGTGCGCTGTTCTTATCTGTAATTCCTTTAGTGTTTAAAGAGAAACCAAAATTAAAATATAATGATGGAAGTTATCACGATATAAGTTTTGGAACAATTTTTATTTTGGGAACTATAATATGTTTTATTATTATTTTAATAATTATTGGACCTAAGTTTCTAAGCGGAAGTGAATTTGCTTAATAGCTTACAATCTTCTGTCATTCAATTAAAGTTTGTTTTCTAAATACGCTTTAAATTCTCCCTTTTTATCTACATGCAACGCAATCTTAGTAAATGTCTTTTTAATGCCGAATAAACCATGTACTATTTGTTCGTTGTGAGTTTCAATCAATACATTATGACCTTCTATTTCGCCTAATAAAGAAAGGCGAGTAATGTTTTCTTCTTTGTCAAATTCTTTAGTTGTCAGCGTAATTTTTTTGATGTCTTCAATTGGAATCTCAGCTTCTTGCATGACTCCGTAACGCAATAGTACACGATCATTTTCTACAGCAATTGGACGTTTCATTAGTGATTTTGCAAAGCCAAAAATTTGCAGTCCAGAGTAGGCACTTAAAATCGTGAGAATCCATGCAGCAACTTCACTCCATTTTGCCAATAATATGTGTATAGGAACAATTTCTATAGCTACAATTACAATTAAGATGAAGAAGAGTGCTAGTGAACTACTTTCTTTGTGATTACTGAATTCGTTTTCGGCTAATTTTCTACGTTTCCAATACACAAATCCATAATAGAATATTGAGATTTCAGTTGCAAAAGGAACGACTGCAGGTTTTGGTAAAATTTCTGCGCAAGTTGTTTTTAGTGCTGTAAAAAAGTCTAAAGATTTGTTTTCTTGCTTTCTATGAAATAAAACGGCTTTTCGCACTTTATAAATTATAAAAGAAGCTACTCCAACTTCTATTACAGGTAAAAACCAAGTTTTAAAAAGTTGCAAATATTCTTGATTGGCTTCTGGTAAAGAGAAAAATCCAATTGCCAATCCAATAATCATCATAGGAACAACAGTGGTTTTGGGAATGCTTGTTTTTCTAATTAGCAGAAAATACACAATAGGAATTGTCAATAATAAATCGGCAGAAACCGCAAATGTAAGTGTGCTTGAATTTTCTAAAAAGTACGGAGATTTAATGAAAAAGTACGTGCCGATAAAGAGCGCTAAAGGAATCAAAAATTTGGCAAAACGTTGTTGAAAATCTAGTAGTGTTTGCATAGTGTACCGTTTTTGAGTTGGCTTCGCCATGTTAGTATAAAGCTTTCCCGATTTGTTACACAAAAAACAAACAAATTTCAAACAACGTTTTGCAATGTCTTTAGGCTTGTTTTAAACTTTCTATATCATTGATTAATTGTTTCAATTTTGTGGCAATTGGTCCGTAACTCATTTTAAAAGAAAAACGATAGAAAGCTACTGAAAATATGGTCGCTAATGGCACAATAGCAAATAACCATTCATTCGGATATTGTAAACTTTCTACACCAAAAATTTTACCAATAGTCTTATCGTATTGATTATAATACGTATAAATTGCCATAGGTAATACCAATGCAGGTGTTCCTATCCAAAGCATTTTTGCAGTCGTATTTCTACTTTGTAATAACAGTTTATGTAACGATTTTAAAAAGTCATAACAATTGGTTTCTTTATTTGCATTTTCAATATTCTGAATTTGCTTTTTTACAAAAAAATACCAAATAATACACCATATAGAACCAATACTTCCTGACCAAAGGCTATTACCAATGAGATAGTTTCCGATTAAGAAAACGACAGATAATATAAGCAATACTTTAGGTTCAGTATGCAGCATGCGCATGAGTTTATCTGCTAAATGTTGCGATTTTTGATTGTATAGATTTTCAATTTTTGGTGCGGTCAATGTTTCATTATTGATAAACCCTTGTTTCCAAATATGTTCAATTGATTTTTCCATGTACTAATTTTTTAAGCTGTTCTTTAATTCGATTGATGCGAACGCCAATTGTACTGACATTCATTCCCATAATGCTTGCTATTTCTTGATACGATTTCTCCTCCAAATACAATACAATGATTGCTCTGTTGATTTCATTTAATTGTTTGATGGCTTTGTAGAGTTCATTTAAAGAAGCTTCTTTGAAAAACGCTTGACTGTCGTCTAAAATATCTTGTGGAATCGCGTCCGATACAAAAGTGTTTGTGTTTTTCTTATTTTTCTTTAATAAGGTTAAACATACGTTTAATGAAACTCTGTAAATCCATGTTGACCATTCCGATTTTCCACTAAAATTGTTGCGACTGCGCCAAATTTGCAAACAAACTTCTTGATAATAGTCTTCAAAATCTTCTTGCGAATTGCTATAAGCACGACAGATTTTAATAATAATTGCCGCATGCGGAAGAATATGAGATATGTAAAAATCCTGACTCATTTAAAAAGTTTCTTGAATGTGCTTTTGAATGATTCTTAACATGAAAATACAAAAAGTCAACGCGCAACAAATAATCCACAATTGTACAAAGCTTGAATCAATGTAGTTATGAACAATGTTTGTCAATAGATAAAAAATAGTCTTATGTAAGAGAAAATAGCATTCCATTTTGAGTTTTTTTGTTTTTTGAAAAACGTCTTCACTTCGTTAGTGGCTCAAAGTGGAATTTATTACATGAAGTCTTTATTTTTTTTGAAAAAACTACAATCGATCTAAAACTACAGGAATCATTTCTTGAAAAAAAATGTAGTTATAGTGTAATCCGCTGCAATTGGTTGTGAAACTAATAGAAGTAGTATTGGCTTCATTATAAAATAGAAACGATTGGTATTTTAGTGTTCCGCCCGAATGCCCAATATACGTTTGATTTTTATTGCTTAATTTCATAATTCCGTAGCCATATTCTGCTAGTTTCCCAGATTTCCCTATCGGAATTTCCATTGGTTGCATGGAAGTCCAAGTTTGCATCATGTTTAAACTTGATTGTTGTAGGATGCTTTTTTCGATAAAGATTTTATGTAAAAACAAATTCATTTCTTCGGTTGTAGCATATGCGCCACCATCGAAACCATAGTGTTCTCGCCATTCTGAAACGTTCGAACTTTTCTCTTCATCTTGTGCAAAAAAGGCGATTGTGTTTTCTGGAGTTTCACCAATTTGAATCGTTTCAAATCCTAGATTCTTGTAAAAACGATTGAAGGCTTCTTGAAAAGATTGATTCGTTATTTTTGACACAATCTCTTCCAAGAATACATAATTTGTATTACTATAACTAAAGGAGTTTGTATGATTTTGTTCAGTGTTTATTAGTGCCAGTTTTTCAGCAAACGTTTTTGGCGCTTGTCCATTAATTACTTGTTGAATCCATTGTGGGTTTTGCGTATAATCAGCCAAACCACTTGTATGATTTAATAATTGTTTTATGGTAATATTGGCAATGTATTCATTTGGTAGAAAGTCTATATGCTTTGAAACCGGATCATTGAGTGTTATTTCTCCTTCTTCAATCAATTTAAAAATAAGCGTAGCGGCTAACAATTTGGTTGCACTTCCAATTCCATATACAGTTTGTGCTTTTAGCTTTGGATGATGATAGCTAAGCTCGAATTTTTCTGTTCCTTTCTGAATCAACAAATCAAACGCTGGAATATTTTTCTTTTTAGCGATTTTTAAAACCTCTTTTTTGATTTTTTTGAAATCATTAAAAGCCGTTTCAACCTTTTGTGTTTCTGAATTGAAGTTGAAAAAAGGTATGACAAAGTATAGTACTAAAAAGTAAATTGATCGCATACGATTGGTTTTAGTGAAAAGTACATATAATGTACGTTACTATTCTCTAAGGTAATAATAAATAAAACCTAAAAGTATCTTAATACGTTTATAGTCCGAAAGAAGCTAAAATAGGATCATCTACTTCATAATCGTATGCTCTCCAAAAGAAAGAACCTTCTCCACCATTATAACGCCATACAACCTCTTTTTCAGGTGTAACTTCCCAGAAACCAAAATCGCCTTCACAAATTAATGTATTTCCATTAGCCAAACGTTCAGCTCCAGAAATTTTACTAGAAAATATGTCTGTATTTACATAAGACCAAACTACATTAGGTTCGTTGTCAGTATTAGGTGTTAATGAGAAAGTGGTTGGCATTTCCAACTCATATACTGTTGAGAAACCTGCTGCAAATCCGTTTACATATAATAACATGTTTCCTTCTCCTTGTACGCCATTCTCTAATAGGTTTGGATAGTGATTACGATCGCCTCGTACTTCTCCCATCATATTGTCGTATGCACGTGGGTTTCCAAATCGGTAAACTAAATCGCCACCTTTTCCGTAATTTCCACCAGCGCCTGTAGCTGCTTCTGCAGTTGTTGTGCTGTGGTCAATAACCCAAACTTCGCTATAAAAGTTTACGCTTAAGTAAATTACATCTTTATTTGAATCATAATCAAAACCATTGGCGTGCATAAGGTCACCATTGGCAATAGGATTGTAATTGACGTTTATTTTATGTGGATTGTCTGCCACAATTCCATAATTTGGAAGTGCTGCATCGTCATCTTGGATAATATGGTCATAACTTCTCCATTGCCATACTATTGAATTTGTATTGATATCAATTTCCATTAATGTTTCCGGGTAAATATCACCAGGATTTGTAGATCCTTGCGCAGCGGCATCTGCTTCAAGAATACGTTCCCAAACTAATAATAAAACATTTCCATTTGGTAACATTTCTACATCATGATGTAAAATAAAATCAGAGTTGCTTAGTGAATATTCCCATTCGACATCACCGTTAAGGTTCATGATTTTTACGATTCCACCATGACCTCCAAAATTAATTTGGGCATTTGGATCTTTAAAAATTCCTAAAAGTTTTCCGTTAGGTAATATTTCAAAATCGTTTCCTAAAGATTCGTCAAAAGTAAATTCATGTACTTTTTGTCCAGTTTTATCTAATAAAAAAGCAAAGTCTTTACCAGCATTTACAGCTAGCGTTAAGTTGTTATGAATTTTGGTAGCTTCATACACTTCTACTTCGGGAGCTAAGTTTACCGGATCTGGATTTGGGGTTTCACCTTCGGGTGTAATAATAACTGAATCGTCGTCAGCACAGCTTGCAAAAGCAAATAGTATTGCCAGTGCCGCATATTTGAGGGTTGAAGTAAGTTTCATCATAGCTTAAATTAGTAGGCTAAAAATATATAATTATTGAGGATTTCCCTTAAGAAAGTATATAACTTTTGCCATTTTTGATTGATTCTGTATGTTTTTTAACTTTTACAGACCGTTTTTATACTTTTTTGGTCGCTTTTCCAATGAAAAGTTTACAGTTAATTGTATGGCACCACGATCAATTGGTTCAAAACTTTTATTTGTTAATATTACTTGCGGATTGATTGTTAATTTGGCTTTTTCGCCACCAATTCCAAAGATAGGAATATACCGCAATGTAGTTTCTTTAAAATCAGTATACATAGCCAATTCAGATCCAATCACAAAAAATTGAAAGTACAAAAAACCATTTATTTTTGGAGCAATTGTAAAGTTTCTAGTGTTCAATCCAATATCGGAACCAACTCCATAGCTATAACCGCCACCGTGTCTTCCGCCAAATACCATCTTATTAAGTCCAACAGAAAGTAAGTGAAAATTTCGATGGTTAGGTTCTGCAAAACTATAACTATAACCAGCCTCAAAATTGGTATATGTATACATACCGAAGTCACGTTTGTTTTGACTAAAGCTACTGTTGACTGTACATAGAAATATGAAAAATAGCAGAATTGAGTTTATTTTCATGGAATGATCGGTTTTGTAAATAACGTTGAAAGTATTTTGTCTAGTATGTTATAAATATAGAAAGTTTGCTATAATAATTTCTACGAAGCTACTTTTTCTATCTTAGAATAATTACTTTAGCAAGCGAACCGATTTACAAATTTACCAAAACAGTGTATTTCCTAAATTATTACCATTGCCACTAGATTATTTAAAAGGATTTATTTATCGAAAAACAGACTTGTATCGCTTTGTATTATTTGCGAAGAAGTTTACGGAAAGACAACGCGCTGTTGTTGCTGAGGAAATGCCTTTTTATGAAAAGCTAACAGCAAAAGAGCGACGAGCTTTTGAACACAGAGTACTCCGTTTTATTAAGTACCATACGTTTGTTGGTCGCGAAGATTTGTTGGTGACAGAACGAATGCAACTTTTAATTTCGTCGACAGCAGTGATGCTTACTTTTGGGTTTAGTCGTTATTTGCTATCACGATTTGAAACAATTTTAGTTTATCCAGAGCATTACTTTTCAAATATTACAAATCAATATCATAAAGGAGAAGCAAATCCGACGTATAAAACCTTGGTGTTTTCATGGGAAGATTTTGAAGAAGGCATTAAAATTCAAGATGACAATCTAAATCTCGGAATTCATGAGCTTACGCATGCTGTTCATTTTAGTTTTTTAACGGAAAGCAGTTATAGTGCTCGCACATTTTTAAAACATTACAAATTATTGCTTGCTTCCTTAACTGATACAGATGCACAAAAACGCTTGATAAAGATGAATTATCTACGTGATTATGCTTTTGAGAATCAATACGAATTTTTATCAGTCTTGGTAGAACATTTCTTTGAAACACCCGAAGAATTCAAAGCAAAATTGCCCAATATTTACAACAGAGTAAAATTGATGTTAAATATGGATGTCGCTGATTTTTAAATTTGAATTAGCGGAATTCTAAGACAACTTTGTGTTCCAAAAACTAGCCCAGCATCATTTCGTAACGTTCGCACGTCTAAAAGCTTCTGTTCGCATGTTGAACCGTTGATGATTTTTAAGCGTTCATTGATGTTTTCTAGAGAAATTCCAGCATCTTCATTGAGCTCTTTTTCTGTTTTTGTAATGCCTTCACCATTATCGGTAATGCATGCGTATATCATTTCTTTTTCTAACATGATGGAAATCTTTAATTCGCCTTTTCCGTTGCGTTTCATAGTTTTTAATCCGTGAACAATTGCATTTTCTATCAAAGGCTGCAAAATAAGTGGCGGCACTTTGGTGTATTCCAAATCTTCTTTCAATGCTTTGTCAATGACAATAGTGTATGCAAAACCTTTGTCAAAAAGATCGCGTTGTAATTCTATATATAATTTTGAGATTTCGATCTCATCCTGTAAATCAATCAATTTACATTTGGTCGATTTTTGGACAAGTCGGTACAAATGTGAAAGTCTGTTTAGCCAGTTGATTGACTGATTCACATTTCCTTTGGTAATGGCATTACAGATACTTTGAATTGCATTATTTATAAAATGCGGATTCATTTGGGAATTCAAAAGATCGTAACGTAACGATAATTCATTTGATGACATTCAATACAGTTTTTTTAGTTAACATTTGTTATGCTGGCTTTTAGGGATTACTATAAAATAGGTATAGGTAAATGTACTATTGTTACAGGCAAAAGACAACAGGTTTTTGTCTCTTTTCGGGAAAAAGGGCTCTATATTCACGGAAAATAGAATATGTGTCTTCTGTGTAAAAATTTGTCTTTTAATGGTTTACGATTCGTTTTTAAAAAAATAAGAAAAAAACTATTAATTCACGGAATTGTCATTAAAAAGACAACTTTCTGTTGTAAAAATGACACTGTTTTAAGTTTGTTTTTTTTCAAATAAGAAGAATGAAAGAAGTTTTACCCAAAAAATTTATAAAAAAATAGATTGAAGAATATGATTTTTATTGAATTTTTCTTTACTTAGTACGTATTGCTGATTTTACTTTTTATTCTGCCTCACTCCTCCTAGTAAAACAGTCTTTTATACCTTTAACATTCAATTGTTTTTGGACAATATTTAATGTTTTTTAATAAAAATACTATGATGAAAAAAATACTATTCATTCTATTGTTATGTATTACTATGCATTCATATAGTCAAAGTCTTGTAAATGATGGAGCGGATTTAATGTTGCAAGAATCGGCACTGATATATAGTGCAGACAGTTTTGAAAATAGAAACGGTGGACAAATTAAAGGTGATGGTATCATGGATTTTTCCGAAGCAATGAATTTGGCAGTTATTAATCCAGGCGTTATTATCGGCGATTTAAGTTTTGATTCTTCATTAATCAATAGTTCGGCAGCAGGATTTATGCTAGACATTCAAGGAAATGCAGGAATTGGACTTGAAAATGGTCACGATCATGTGTTTGTTGATGGTGATTTAGTAATGAATGGAACTTTAGACATTGCTACCATTGATGGTTTTATGCCAGCAAATACAGACTCATTTACTATTATATCGTATACAGGAAATATTTCAGGGCAATTTACATCAGTAAATTTAGGTGTAAATCTTTCTGGTTTTGCAGTTGATTATACATTACCAGGACAAATTCGTTTGGTGCATGAAAGTTTATTAAACGTTGCAGAAACTACTATTGAATCTTTACAAGTATTTCCAAATCCAACAAATGATGTTGTTTACATTCGATCACTAGATAAAATAGACAAAGTAGAAGTATATAATCTGCTTGGAAAGCAAGTTTTAATTACTAATAGAACCGATAAAGTTGATTTGGGCAAACTTGCCAAAGGATTGTATTTGGTAAAAGTATATAGTGCGCAAAAGTTTAGCGTTAAGAAAATTAAAGTGCAATAATTCCTTAAAAATAAATTTCATTACAATGAAAAAAATATACTTATTAACGCTATGTTTATTAGGAATTACCTATTCACATGCTCAAAATTGTATTTCTGGAAACCTCTCTTTAAGTACTCAAGCTGAAGTAAATAATTTCATTAACAATTATGCAGGTACAGGTTGCAATGCTATTGGAGGTAATTTATACATTGGGAACAATTTAAATAATGATATCGTAGATATTTCAGGGCTTTCTTTCATTACTAATGTTGGAGGGATTTTGGGCATTTTTAACACTAATTTGACAGATTTAACTGGATTTGAAAATATAGTTGATATTGGTTATTCAAGTGGATCTCAAGCTTATTTATACATTATCAATAATCCAAACTTAACCTCAACTGTCGCTTTACAAAATTTAATGCCTAATCAAGGAATCTCCGTAATGCTTATTAGAGATAATCCTGTATTAACTAGTCTTGATGGTCTTTCTCAAATTAAGGTCAAACAAGATGTAACTATTGAAAATACGGGAATCTCCAATTTATCTTTGACGTTGACGCGAAGTGTGAATTCTATTGAAATTTTAAATAACCCAAATTTAACTAATTTTTCAGGACTAAACGTAGTAAATGAAGATACACACATAGGAATGGCTTTCTTCTTGAGAGACAATCCTTCATTATCGTCAATTGCTGGTCTTAATGCATATACAAACATTATAACCTTAGTAATTGATAACACAGGATTGACTTCTTTGAATGAACTAAGCAATGTGGCTTCTATTCAAAATTTTATAAGTATTGTTGATAATTCTTCTCTTCTAAATATAGATGGACTATCGAATGTAAGTAGTTTGGAAAACCTGTACATTTTGAACAATCCAATGTTAATGTCTATTAATGGACTTAGCGGATTAACCAATTTACAAGGACAATGTACACTTATAAATAATCCTTCCTTACAGTCTTTACAAGGATTAAATGGAATTTCAATAGTTCCACTAAATTTAGAAATCAATGGAAACTCATCTCTTTCTTCAACAGATGGCTTGAGTAGTTTGACATCTGTCGGAGGCGAATTGAGAATTTTGAATAATTCGGGGCTTACATCACTAGCAGGTTTAAATAGTTTAAATAGTGTTTCGCTAGATTTGAAAGTAACTAATAACGCTTCTCTAACTTCAATAGATGGCTTAAATTCATTGAGTACAGTTGGTAGAAATATAGCCATAAGTAATAACTCGAGTTTACAGAATCTTGATGGTTTGAATGGCTTATCGGCATTTAGTCAACAATTTTTGGTTTCCAATTGTGATCAGCTCCAAGCTATTGTATTACCAAATTTAGGTAACGATTTGGCGGTATTTGAAATAAGTGGAAATGATGCATTGCAATCAATATCTTTAGGAAGTAATTCAAATATAAATTTTGAGTCATTGAAAATTCGCAATAATCAAAGCTTTACTGATTTTCTATTCACAATGGCAGATGTAAATTCCAATTCATCAGGCGAATCTGTATTGATTGAAGGAAATGCATCCTTAACAAGCTTGAGTTTATTTACTTCTATTACTTCGTTTAGAAAAGAAATATCCATAATTAATAACTCTAGTTTAACAGATTTAATAGGTTTAAGTACTATTGAAAACTTTGGTGATATAACTATCGAAAATAATTCATCGTTAGCTAGTATTGATGGACTTGGAAATAATTTTACTGTGTTTGGGAATTTGACAATCAACGGTAATCAAGCATTAACCAATATAAATCACATTGATGAAGTTCTTAAAATATTTGGAGATTTTATTTTAACAAATAATTCAAGTCTTGATGAGTGCTGTCCTTTGGGAAGATTATACAATAATGGAGCTGTAGAAGGTGTTACAAATTTGATTGGAAATAATACAAATTGTGATTCCGCTTCTGATATTTTGGATGGTTGTGGTGAAGATGGAGTCATTGCCAACGACAATTGCCAAGACCTTAGCAATCCTGATCAGTTAGATACCGATAATGATGGCATTGGTGATCCTTGTGATAATTGTCCAACTGTTGCAAACAACAATCAATTAGATGCAGACGATGATGGAATAGGAGATGCCTGCCAAGGACAAGCTGGAGCTAATACAGGATTTGTTGGTGTCAGTACAAATATGCCTTTAAGTAAATTTCACGTAGAAGATGGTGATGTATTTATAAGCAACATCAACCGTGGAATTATCATGAAAACGGCTGATGGGAAATGCTATAGATATCAGCCAGATACAAACGGAAAATTAGTAGGGACACAAATAACATGTCCACAATAAATAATAATTTATATATAATGAAAAAAATATGCATAACTATTTTATGTTGCTTTGGGTTACTTAGTTTACATGCGCAAGTTTGTACTGGAACTACAACATTAACGACACAGGCGGAAGTTGATACTTTTGTAGCAACTCATTCAGGAACAGGATGCGATACCATTCAAGGTTCACTAACTATTGGTGATGATTCAACGGGAACAAATGATATTACTGATATCTCTGGCTTATCTTTCCTAAATAATATAAGCTTGTCTATCAAAATTCAAAACACAAGTCTGGTAAGTTTAAATGGTCTTCAAAATATAACAGCTATTGGATATGCTTCTAATTCTTCTATCCAAATACTGAACAATCCTAATTTAATATCTTTAACAGGATTAGACGGATTGTCTTCAATACAAGGGTATCTTGCAATTGAAAATAATGCATCGCTAACATCTTTGAATGGTCTAAATGGACTTAACTCAATTACTGGACTTTTTAGAGCCGTAGACAATCCTAGTTTACTCAGTTTAGATGGTTTAAATAATTTGTCTTCTGTTGGTTCTATATTATTAATTTCCAACTGTGACCAACTTCAAACTATTGCCTTGCCTGGGTTTATAAGTACTATCACCACTTTAAAAATAGAAGAAAATGACGCATTACAGTCTATATCAATTGGAAATAACACTCAGGTAAATATAACTACTTTACAAATACTCAATAATCAAAGTTTAACTGACATACAATTTAGATTAGCAAATGCTCCAAATGGCGGAGGCTTAGGTGTAACAATAGAGGGAAATGCAGCGTTAACTGAACTATATTTATTAAGTGCACTTACAAACTATGCAAGAAGAATAACTATTAATAATAATGCTAGCCTAGATAATCTAGATGATTTTCGATTTTTAGGAAGGTCAGGCGATATACGAATAATTAATAATGCGTCGATTCAAAATCTTAATAATTTAGGACGAAACCTTCAGGTTTTTGGAGATTTATTTATTACAGCAAATCAAAATTTAACTGATGTAAGTCATTTGGAGGATATTGTTAAGATAAATGGTAACATAAACATATCGAACAATAGTAGTTTGGACGAATGTTGTATTTTAGATCGTTTCTATAATCAAGGATTAGTTACAGGAACTATTACTTTATACGGTAATAACGCTAATTGTAACTCCGTTAGTGATATCGTTGACGGTTGTGGCGAAGATGGAATCATAGCCAACGACAATTGCCAAGATCTTAGCAATCCCGATCAATTAGATACCGACAATGACGGCGTTGGTGATCCGTGTGATAACTGTCCGTCAATAGCAAACAACAATCAATTAGATACCGATGGAAATGGAGTAGGAGATGCATGTCAAGCAGAAGCTGGTGCTGATACAGGTTTTGTCGGAGTCAGTACAAACAATCCACTAGCTAAATTTCACGTAGAAGATGGCGATGTATTTATAAGCAACATAAACCGAGGAATCATCATGAAAACTGCTTCAGGGAAATGTTTCCGTTACAAACCAAACGAACAAGGAATGCTTGTTGGACAACAAATTGTATGTCCGCAGTAAAAAATAAAAAGAGCTCGTATTTTAAAAATACGAGCTCTTTTTTTAAATACTATAAATTTCTTTTCTAAGAAACAATACTTTTCAAATTTTTGATAGTCTCTGTTGGGTTTTCAGATTTAAAAACAAAACTTCCTGCAACCAACACATCTGCACCAGCGTCAACCAATGCTTTTGCGTTTTTATCATTTACGCCACCATCAATTTCAATTTCAGTAGCAGCACCTTTTTCGGTAATCAATGCTTTTAGTTTTTTAACTTTATCGTAGGTGTTTTCAATAAACGATTGTCCACCAAAACCAGGATTCACACTCATAATACATACCAAGTCAATATCTTGTATAAGGTCTTCTAAGAGACTTACACTTGTATGCGGATTCAATGCTACGCCAGCTTTCATTCCTGCGGCTTTAATCGCCTGTAGCGTTCTGTGTAAGTGTGTACATGCTTCGTAATGTACCGTCAATACATTTGCGCCTAAATCGGCAAAAGTTTGAATATAACGATCTGGATCAACGATCATCAAATGCACATCAATAGTTTTCGTAGCATGTTTGCTAATTGCTTTTAAAACGGGCATTCCAAAAGAAATATTCGGAACAAAAACGCCATCCATAATATCAATATGAAACCAATCGGCTTCACTATTGTTTACTAGTTCAATATCGCGTTGTAAGTTTGCAAAATCTGCAGCCAAAATCGATGGCGCAATTCGTTTTGTAGACATAATTTGTAGTGTGTTGTTGTTTGCCGACAAAAGTACTATAAAATAAACGCTCTCGCAATGCGAGAGCGTCATTCATCAATCAAAAAACGAACAGTTATGTTATAAAAACTAAACTGCTGTACTGTTTTTAGGAGTTTATCCTAAATATGTTTTCAATATTTTACTACGTGAAGTATGCTTTAAACGACGAATCGCTTTTTCCTTAATTTGACGTACACGCTCACGAGTTAAGTCGAAAGTTTCACCAATTTCTTCCAAAGTCATTGGATGTTGGTTTCCTAATCCGAAATACAAACGAATTACGTCTGCTTCTCTTGGTGTTAACGTCTCTAATGCACGCTCAATCTCTGTTTTTAAAGACTCATGTAATAACTCTTTATCAGGATTTGGCGATTCACCAGAATTCAATACATCATATAAGTTAGAATCTTCTCCTTCTACAAGTGGCGCATCCATGGATACGTGTCTTCCAGAATTCTTCATCGATTCTTTTACATCATTCACAGTCATATCCAATTCCTTTGCAATTTCTTCTGCAGATGGAATACGTTCATGACTTTGTTCTAAATATGCAAAGGTCTTATTAATTTTGTTAATAGAACCAATTTTGTTTAAAGGTAATCGAACAATACGAGATTGTTCAGCTAATGCTTGAAGAATAGATTGTCTAATCCACCATACAGCATACGAAATAAATTTAAAACCACGTGTTTCATCAAAACGTTGCGCGGCTTTAATTAGACCCAAATTCCCTTCATTAATCAAATCAGGAAGTGTTAATCCTTGATTTTGATACTGCTTTGCAACCGATACTACGAAACGAAGGTTAGCTTTTGTCAATTTTTCTAGCGCTATTTGATCGCCAGCCTTAATTCTCTGTGCTAATTCAACTTCTTCGTCTGCTGTAATAAGGTCAACTTTACCGATTTCTTGAAGATATTTGTCTAAGGATGCAGTTTCCCTATTGGTAACCTGCTTGGTAATTTTAAGTTGTCTCATGTAATCTACTTGGGATTTTAATCTTTGTGCTTACGCTAATAGTTATACGTATGAAGTCGCTAAAATGTTACAGAAGTTTCCGAATTATTTTAAATTAAATTCATAAAAAAGTGTAATTATTTAAAAACGAATGAATTACACGCCTCTTTTATCGCCATAAATATGTACGTGCAAACGATCGGTATAGTGAAATTGGTACTTTTTGCAAACTTCAATCAACCATTGTTGCTTCTTTTTTAACGCTTCTGGGTTGGTTCCTTCGGGCATTAAATATACTTTTTGGTTGGGTATTTTATAATTTTGGCAGATTTCTAACACTTCCGTGAGATCGTTCTCAGAGGAAATTACAAACTTAAAAACCGCCTTTTCGTTCGTAGAAAAATAGTTATACGCATCTGCTTTTTCGCGTAATTTCTTCGGATTATTCGAGTTTGCTAATTTAGGTGATACATTATATTGATGAATCAAACCTTCAAAAGTAGCATCTGGTACTAAAGTTCCGTTGGTTTCAATCTCAAAAAAATAATCGTCAGCTTTCGTATTGAAAAATTGGATTAATGCTGAAAGTTCTTCTAGCTGCATCATCGGTTCACCGCCAGTTAATACAATATTCTTACAACCACTTTTAGCAACCTCGCTATAGATTTCTTCCAGCGTAAGCGAAATAATCATTTTGTCCATTTCATACTTCTTATACGTAGGATCTTCATCCTTTACATGGGTAAAACGCGTTTTCTCCCAATTCCATGTATAATCTGTATCGCACCAAATACAATGCAAGTTGCAAAGCGATGTTCTGATAAACACACTCGGTTGTCCCATGTTTTTTCCTTCTCCTTGAATAGAATGAAAAATTTCGGGCTTCCCATCAAGATTTGCAATTTTCAATGTCGTCATAAATGCTGCTTCAAAAGTAAAACGCAAAATTAAAGCATTCCTACTTCAGACACAAAACTATGTGTTGTTGAATAAAAATCAATTCAATATTTGTGAAAATCGCAAAAAATAAATTCTTCATTTGTGTTGATTGCCATTTTTGATGTGATTATTGCAATAGATTTGAATAGTATTAAAACTTAGAACTTATGGAAATACCGATTATACCAGGAAGAGGACTTGTAACAAGTACAGCAACAAGCATGCGTTTGGACTTTCTCGAAACAAATAATATTAAAACAGATGTGATTTCTGCATCGCGATTCGAGTTTCAAGACATTCGCGGAAATATAGAATCCTATATAGGAAGCACCGAAATTCCGTTGGGAATTGTTGGTCCGTTGCTTTTCAATGACAATGAAAAACAAGAATTAACCTATTGTCCAGCAGGAACTTTAGAAGGTGCATTAATTGCTAGCATGAATCGTGGCGCAAAAGTTATTAGTAAAAGCAATGGCTTTTCTGCGGAAGTAAAATGGCAAAAAATGACGCGTTCGCCCATGTTCATCTTTGAGCAAGAACAGGAAGCAAGCATTTTTGTAAACTATGTAAACGATACATTTTTAAACATCAAAGAAGCTGCGGAAGCACACACCAATCACGGAAAATTGATAGCAATCGAACGCATTCAGCAAGAAAAAGTAGTGCATCTAAAATTTAGTTATGAAACAGGTGATGCTTCTGGACAAAATATGACGACAACGTGTACGTGGCATGCCATGTTGTATTTGGTGGACGCATTTACAAACGCGACAGGAATTGTCCCGATTGATTTTGTGATTGAAGGAAATGGTGCTTGCGACAAAAAAGTATCACACTATAATATAGACTCAGGAAGAGGAATTCGCGTTGTTGCCGAATGTACGATTCCCGAAGAAATCATCACGAAAGTATTACGAACAACTTCCGATAAGTTGATGAATTGCTATCATCCATCTAAAAAACTAGCAGAAAAAGACGGAATGGTTGGCTACAATATTAATGTAGCGAATGCGATTGCGGCAATTTTTGTAGCTACAGGACAAGACTTGGCATCTATTCACGAATCAAGTGTTGGAATATTGCATTTAGAACAAAAAAATGGTGGTTTGTATCTGCAATTAACTCTGCCAAACTTAGTCATAGGAAGTGTTGGTGGCGGAACTTCGTTGCCAAGGCAAGCACAAGCATTGGAAATAATGGATTGTTACGGAAGTGGAAAAGTGGAGCGATTTGCAAAGCTGATTGCTGGTTTTGCATTGGGATTGGAAATTTCAACATATTCCGCAATTGTAAGTGGAGAATTCGCGAAAGCACACGAAAAACTAGGAAGAAACAAACCTGTACAATGGTTATTGCCGTCGGAAGTAACCTCAAACTTTGTGCAATCGAGTTTGAATGGTTTTTTTGAAGACAAGCAAATTCAAAACATAGAACCAAAATCGCATGCTTTATTAGAGAATGGAATTCTAACAAACATCGCATCAAAAGTCAATAAAAAAATCATAGGTTTTCTACCGTTTCAAATTGATTATATGCAAGAAAACGGAAAGGCAAACACTAAAGATGTACTTATAAAATCCAAACCGCTCGATGATGAGGTAATTAAAGGGTTACATACCATTGCAGCTTCTATCAATCCTGAATTATCTGATATATTGAAAAAATCGAAACGACATTTAGAATACCATAATTGCCATCTCAAAGAAATTGAATTGTATACTTATTTACATACAAACGGATTTGAAAACATGCCAAAGTATTTTGGGAAACATGTAAATCCGAAACGCGAAATTTTTATGTTGATTCAAGAATTTCTGCCTTTTGCTGAGATGAAAATTATGAACTCTGAGAATCATCCTAAAAGTTGGAAACCTGCGGATATTCTTTCCGTACTCAAAATCATTACGAAGTTCCATCAAGAAGTAACTGTGGAAGATTTTAAACATGTACAAGAATTTCAACCATGGAAATCTGCCGAACTATATAAAAAGATGATGCAGATTTTAATTGCGGAATGTGCGGCTGAAAAAGATCAAATCATATTGAAAGGATTGCACGAGGAAATTGATGAGTTACACTATCAAGCGAGTGAAATTTTGATTGAAAAAACAATCATTCACAACGATTTTAATCCAAGGAATATTGCAGTGCGAAATAATGGAGAACCTGTTATTTACGATTGGGAATTGGCGGTAATTGATTTGCCACAGCGTGATATTGTAGAGTTTTTAAGTTTTACACTGTTGCCAGATTTCAAAAAAGATGAACTCTATTTTTATCTAAAAACACATTATCAATTGTACGATGCTGTCGATTGGAATGAATGGTTAAAAGCATATAGATATTCGCTGAAAGTATACATCATTACAAGACTTTCTTTTTATGAAGTTTCAGGTATACTAATCGCATACGATTTTTCAAAACGCGTATTGGAAACTGCATTAAAAATGCTCAAATATCTAAATGAAGATGCATAGTTTTTTACAGCATATCTATATCGTTTTGGTTCCGTTGATTGTGTCAAATGTATTACACATGATGGTCATCAAAAAAGATGTGTTTCCTTGGCTGAAACGACCAATTTCACAACAACAATTCGGTGCCAATAAAACATGGAGAGGTTTTGTATTCGTTTCGCTTGTAAATGCTGTTCTAGTGTATTTGCTAAATTTCATTTTCGAGTTTCAACTACAGCAAGCGTTCTTCTTCGGTTTTATTCTTGGAGTTGCCTACATGTTATTTGAATTGCCAAATTCGTTTATGAAACGAAGATTGGGAATTCAGGCAGGAAAACAAGCAGCTTCTAATAGAGTTTTATTCGCATTGATAGATAAAACAGATTCTGCTTTTGGAGTAAGTCTCGCGTATTTTTTAATGGGAAACATCTCGTTTCAAAATGCACTCATGCTCTTTTGTATCAGCAGTTGTACGCACATCATTATCAGTCAAATTTTAGTTCAATTTCACATTAAAAAATCATTCTAATATGAACAAAGAAAATATATATAACGTTCCTAACTTTTTAAGTTTTTACCGATTGCTCACGTTTCCATTAATTTTGTGGTTTATCTACGCAGGAAAAGAAAATTTATTCGCCATATTTTTATGTGTGAATTTAATCACGGACATTCTCGACGGATTGATAGCACGTACGTTCAATCTACAAACAAAATTCGGTGCAAGATTAGATTCTTTAGCAGACAACGGAACATTTATCGCAGCTTTCATCGGAATCTTTACATTCAAAATCAATGACTTTGCAGCATCTATTTGGATGCTTTGGTTGTTCATTGGCTTTTTCATGACAGGTTTGATCATTTCTTTCATCAAATTCAAGCAATATCCAAGCCTACATTTATACACAACCAAAATTGGTGGATACATTCAAGGGATTTTCATATTTGTACTATTTGCTTGGGGTTACAACGAATACTTATTCTATGTGGCTATGGCTATTGGTTATATTTCTCACATCGAAGAATTCATAATTTTGTTCATTTCAAACGAAATGAAAACAGACGCCAAAGGGTTGTATTGGGTTTTGAAACAGAATTGAGTATTTAGAATTTTTCAATTTTACACAAGTGTCACTTCGAGTGAAATTTTAGTATAAAATTTTGTATCGAGAAGTACTTTGAAGTTAAAATGTCAAATTATAAATGCTAAATTTTAAATTAAAAAGAAAGACCAATTCGAGTTCAAAGAAAATTAAGAGTAACATAACAATATTCGTGAATTCGTAGTAAAAAAAATATACGAATAAGCAAAGCAAACATTTAATCTAAAATCTTGAATACTAAATATAAAAGACACTTTGAAGTATATCGTTTCTAAGCACTTCTCGATACATTTTTCTTTCAGAAAAACACTCGAAATGACGTCTGGAATCACTGAAAAATGAATTTTCTAAAAACCCAAAACCCAAAACCCAAAATGCACTACTTTCACAAACAATCAGAAACCATACGAATGCTTGTTATCGCAACTATTGGTATGGTTTTGAGTCTAATTACGTATGAAATCATATACTATCTCAATCCGTTTTCGCCAAAAGCAACCATTAGTTGGGTATTGGCATTTGTTATTGGAATTGCACGGCAACATGCATTGCACAGACATTTTACGTTTTCGCACAAAACACCGTATTTTAAAAGTTTATTCCGAGCGTACATTGTAGATATTGGTTCTTTGGTATTTAGCACAGGATTGAATTGGTTTCTATCTGAAATTCTACAATTCAATCATCGTTTGGTTTGGGCATGTTGTTTGGCAGCAACGGCGTTGATTAGTTTGGTATTTCTTAAAAAATACATATTCAAAGTAGAAGTGAGTTCAGTTGCATAAAAGTCGAAAAAGTAGGTAACAAAATAGAATTATGGTTACTATAAAATGAAATTTGTGATACATTATAATAGATAATTCATTGTTAAATAAAGCTCAAAAATATTTTAAGTTTGATTTGAGTTTCCTACTTTCACGACAAAGAAAAATTAATGGATTCTAGTTTTTTTAATTTTTTACTAATTGCCGGTGCCGTTCAAGGATTTATCTTTAATGGCTTTACTTTATTTTCTAAAAAGAAAGTGGATAAGGTGATTATTTTCTTGAATCTCACCGTTTTCTTTTTATCACTAAACAACTTACAAGCTTGGCTTATTATTAAAGGTTTTCGCTTTGATCCTTTCTTTCTGAAGCAGTTTTTAGTGCCTTGGTACATGTTTATCATGCCTATGTTTTACATGTTTTTAATTCATTATTTAAAGATTGAAAACAAAGTACGCGGGTTTTTAAATTTTGCCATTGTATTGTTTCTGTTGGAATTGATAATGCGAAGTATTTTTATTTTGAATGCCTCGGAAACGGATGTTTCTTCCATTAAAATGTATACAACTATTGAAGAAATAGCAAATGCAGCATTTTCGATTTTTCTTTTTTATAGATGTCTTCAAATTGTATTTAAAGAAAGCAAACTCCTTGATTTTATTGTAAATTATGATGACATCAAATGGTTGAAAATATTTTTAATTCTTGGTGGATTTGTACTAGGATTCTGGGTTTTAGCCATTGTATTAAATACTTATTTTAGTATTGCACGTGCATATTACCCATTGCGATTGGCGACTTCTGTATTGTTATACTGGATCGGATATCAAGGAACTTCGCGATATACTTTATTGCATGACCGAATTATGTTGCGTGGAAAATTGGCAGCGTTAAAGCCTGAAACGACTGAAAAAGTAGTCAAAGAAACAGAAAATAACTTGTCAGAAAAGCATCAACAGGAATTTGAGACGATTGCAAACTATATCATTTCAGAACAACGATTTTTAGATGCAAAACTAAGCTTAGAACAATTGTCTGAAGAACTCGAAATTAGTGCTGGACATTTGTCAAAACTGATTAATAATTGTAGTGAATATAACTTTTCCGATTACATCAATTCGTTACGAGTAGCACAAGCAAAAGCGTTGCTAAAAGATGACGATTTTGATAATTATACCATTGTGGCTATTGGTTTGGAATGCGGATTTAATTCACGATCTACCTTTTACACAGCCTTCAAAAAGTTTACCGATCTCACACCTTCCGAATATCGAAAAACACACTAAACTATCCTAGATTCTCATCCGAATAAGATTTCGGACACTTACAAATAGTACAAAAACCTAAATTTTTCACGCTATTTTTTTAGTAGTATCAGTCAAGCTGAAAGTTGTGTCGTTTTCAAAGTAAAATCACTTTTAGGAGTAGTGTTTTCAGTTGTTTAGAATGTTCTCTCATGTGTTTGTTTTTGATTGAAACGACATTTTTTTAATCCTTTTTGTTGGAAAACCACCAATTAAAAAGCATCCGAATATTTCTGCAAACCATAATTTCGGATGTTGAAATTATCAATCACAACTACATTCGTTTCATATTAACATTAAAAACTATAATTATGAAAAATGTGATTTTAATTTTTGCCTTACTACTTTCTATAAGTATGAATTCGCAAGAAAACAAAACAGGAATTTCGGGAAAGAATGAACTAAAAGTTAACGGACTAAATACCATATTGGGTTTCCCCGAAATAAGTTATGAGCGTATTTTAAATGACGAATCTGGTTTGGGATTTTCTATAGGATTTTCCGCAGATGATTCTATTGATTATAAGTTTGGAGTAACGCCTTACTATCGATTCTATTTTGGAAAAAAACGAGCAGCTGGCATGTTTTTAGAAAGTAGTGTTAGCCTTTTTAGCGCAGAATCAGATAAAAATCAAAACGAAAACTTGTTTGGTGGAGGTTTTGGAATTGGAATAGGAGGAAAGTTCTTGACAAATAATGGATGGATTGGTGAATTGATTGTAGGAGCAGGACGAAATTTCATCAATGACGACGGACTAGATAGTGCATATCCACGCATTGGAATCTCATTTGGAAAAAGATTTTAACTCAAAAACATAACTTAAAAACAGATCAAAAAATGAAAAACGTATGCGTAACAATCTTAACGGTATTGGCTTTAGTAAGTTGCCAAACAGATGAGTCAACAGAGCAAGAATATCCATATTACCAATTTGGAGAAACAGAACAAAAATTCATTATAAATCATGAATATAAAGAAGGAGATATTTTAGTTTATAAAAATGAAGACAATGAATCACTACATTTTGAAGTGGTAGAAGTAACAGAACGTAAAGCAAGACAGTTTTCTGAAGGCACATTTTCTGGTGGTGGCGGACACATGCAAGCATATTTTGACAGTAAAATTATTCGCTTAGAAATAATTGAAAATGGAACTAACTATTCTTGTTGTGACCAGATTAATTATGTGTTTTCTAAAAGAGAGGATGTTTTTAGAGTAGGATTAAAATTCCCGCTATGGAATCAATCTTCAGCCTCATTTATTGATGAAATTCAAAATCCTATAGACATAACTATAGATTATAAATATGGATATACATATCAAAATCTAACTTTAAATGGTGTTAATTATGATAGCGTTTTAAAATTTGAAAGTGAGACACCAAATAGACTTTACAATGATTCAACAAATATAGATATTCTAGTAAATGAGATATTTTATGATTTAGGTTTCGGAATTGTTCAATTTAAGGATACGGATGGTAAATTATGGAGTTTGACGAATGAATAAATTCTTATGTCATGAAAAATATACGAAAAACAGCTTTAGTTACAGGTGCAGCTTCAGGACTGGGATTTGAGTTTGCGGTATTATTGGCAAAAGATAAATACAACTTAATTTTGGTTGATATTGATGTAGAAAAGCTAGGAATTTCCATCAGAAATATTAGAATGATTGCTGATGTGAACATAAAAATAATTATTCAGGATTTGAGTGAAGCATCAAGCAGTGAGGAAGTTATGAAGCAAATTGGAAATACACCAATTGACGTTTTAATTAATAATGCTGGCTTTGGTTTGTTTGGGAAATTTTCAACTACAAACTGGGAGCGCGAATCTAAAATGTTGCAATTGCATGTGTATACCACAACGTATTTGACAAAGTTGTTGTTGAAGCGAATGGAGAAGCATGGAAGTGGCAAAATATTAAATGTTTCCAGTTTGGCAGCGTTTCAACCTGGACCATTGATGTCATTGTATTATGCATCGAAAGCATATATTTTATCATTCTCAGAAGCTATTGCCAACGAATTGAAAGGTACAGGAATTACGGTGACAGCATTATGCCCTGGACAAACCAATACTGGATTTCAGAAAGTTGTTGCAGCAAGTGCTTCAGAACATAAAATTAAGTTTAACATTGCATGCCCAAAAGCAGTGGCAAAATATGGTTATAAAGCGATGCAGCAAGGAAAAACAGTTGCAATTCCTGGGCAATTGAATCGTTTGTTGTCAAATGTTCCAAGATTTATACCTAGAAGTTTGGTTACCACAATCATTAGACGATTGCAAGAAAATAATCGATAACAAAAAACGCCTCGAAATTTCGAGGCGTTTTTTAATATATAAAGAGTTGAAAATATTAATTTTCTTTCTTGTCTTCTCTTGGTTTGCGATTATCACGTCCGCGATTATCTCTACCTCTGTTATCACGTCCACCAGAACGTTTGTCATCTCTTGGTGGTCTTGTAACATATCCTTCTGGTTTTGGTAAGATAGCTTTACGAGAAACTTTCTCTTTACGAGTCTTTGGATCAGTTCCAAAATATTTCACGTCTAAAACATCTCCCATTTTTACGATGTCACTTACATTATCTGTACGTTCCCAAGCAAGTTCAGAAATGTGTAATAATACTTCGTTTCCTGGTGCTTCTGTATATTCTACAACAGCTCCGAAATCTAACATTTTTACAACTTTTACTTCGTAAATGCTTCCTTTTTCTGGTTTGAAAGTGATTGAGTCAATCTTAGCTAATACAGCATCAATTCCTACTTGATCTGTTCCTAAGATTTCAACAATTCCTTCTTCAGTTACAGGATCTTCGTTGATAACGATTGTAGTTCCTGTCGCTTTTTGTAATTCTTGAATTACTTTTCCTCCAGGTCCAATTAACGCTCCAATATAATCACCAGGAATTGTTTTGGTAATCATTTTTGGTGCATGTGCTTTTACGTTGTCGTTTGGTGCAGCAATCGTATCCGTTAATTTACTTAAAATGTGTAAACGTCCGTCACGAGCTTGTTGTAAAGCATTTACAAGAATTTCGTATGATAATCCTTTTACTTTAATATCCATCTGACAAGCAGTGATACCATCTGCAGTTCCAGTAACTTTAAAGTCCATATCTCCTAAGTGATCTTCATCACCTAAAATATCAGATAAAACAGCGTACTTTCCAGAATCACCATCAGAAATTAATCCCATTGCAATACCAGAAACTGGTTTCTTTAATTGTACACCAGCATCCATTAACGCCATTGTTCCAGAACAAACAGTTGCCATAGAAGAAGAACCGTTAGATTCTAATACTTCAGAAACTACACGTACTGTGTACGGGCAATCGTCAGGTACCATTCCTTTTAATGCACGTTGTGCTAAGTTTCCGTGTCCTACTTCACGACGAGATGTTCCACGAATTGGTCGTGCTTCACCTGTTGAAAAAGGAGGGAAGTTATAATGTAAATAGAAACGCTCTTCACCTTCGAAAGATGGCATATCTATTTGGTTTGCTTCTCTAGATGTTCCTAAAGTAACAGTTGCTAAAGCCTGAGTTTCTCCACGTGTAAAGATTGACGAACCATGTGTTGATGGTAAGTAATCTACTTCACACCAAATTGGTCTAATTTCGTCAGTCTTACGACCATCTAAACGTAAACCTTCATTTAATGTTAAATCACGGATAGCCGATTTTTCAGCTTTACGATAATATTTAGATACTAAATCACCAAAATCTTCTAATTCTTCTTCAGAAAAAGTTGCTTTGATTTCTTCTTTAATTTCTGCGAATGAATTACTTCTTTCGTGTTTTGCAGAACCAGCTTTTGCAATAGCATATACTTTATCGTATGCCATGTCATACACTTTCTTCTCTAAATCAGCGTCTTCTCTTTCAGGATCGTACTCACGTACTTCTTTCTTTCCGAAAGCTTCCGCTAAACGAAGTTGTGCAGCACATTGTACTTTAATAGCTTCGTGTGCAAACTTGATAGCTTCCGTCATTTCTTCTTCAGAAATTTCATCCATTTCACCTTCAACCATCATTACAGAATCAGCAGAAGCTCCAATCATCATATCGATGTCAGATTCTTCTAATTGTGCTCTAGTTGGGTTAATGATAAATTCGCCATCAATACGTCCAACTCTAGCTTCAGAGATTGCACATTCAAATGGGAAATCTGATAATTGAATAGCTGCAGATGCTGCTAAACCAGCCATTGCGTCTGGCATTACATTTTCGTCATGAGACATTAACTGAATCATCACTTGCGTTTCTGCGTGATAATCTTTTGGGAATAATGGACGTAATACACGATCCACTAAACGCATTGTTAATACTTCACCATCACTTGGTCTTGCTTCTCTTTTGAAGAAACCACCAGGATAACGTCCAGCTGCTGCAAATTTTTCGCGGTAGTCAACTGTTAAGGGTAAAAAGTCAACATCGCTTTGTTTGTAGTTAGAAACCACTGTACATAATAACATACATTTTCCTGACTGCACAACAACGCTACCATGAGCTTGCTTTGCTAACTTTCCGGTTTCGATAGAAATTTCCCTACCGTCGCCTAGGTCTATGACCTCTCTAAAAACTTTTGGAATCATAAATTTTTTTTAATTCTAATTAAACAAAGGTCGTTGTGTTGTTGTTGTGTGTGTAGTTGTTGTTTGACCCAATGAAAAACCAGTAATTATAGCTTTTTAATACTTCCAACCAATGCTAGAAGCGTACTTTTATGTATTAAAAAAAGAGGCACGAAGCCTCTTTAGTTTTATTTTCTTAATCCTAATTCTTTTACGATTGCACGATATCTTGTGATATCCGTTTTCTTTAAGTAGTCAAGTAAACTTCTTCTTTTACCTACTAACTTTACTAGAGAACGCTCCGTGTTAAAATCTTTACGATTTTTCTTTAAGTGCTCTGTTAAGTGATTAATTCTGTATGTAAACAATGCAATTTGACATTCTGATGTTCCAGTGTCTGTTGCAGATTTACCATGCTTTGCGAAAATTTCCGCTTTAGCTTCCTTATTTAAGTACATGCCAATATTAATTTTAATGATTTTTATGTATCAATACGTGTATCGTATCAAGCGGCAAATATACTACTATTTTTTAGATTGCAAATTAATAATTAAACCTTTTTGATTGTAGCGAGTCCTAAGTACATTAATGTTAAAAAACGTTAATTTATGAAATGAACCATAATACCTGGTTGGCGCCAAACTAAGATGATTATCGGTTAATTCTATCTGAAAGAATTTAAACTTTAAAAACAAAAACAGATGAAAACCAAATTCAAAAAGCAACGAGGAATTTTATTGGTCTTGATGAGTCTCTTTCTTATGACTGCTTGTCAAAACGAAAATGAAACTGCAACTCTTGAAGAAGCAGTGATGAACGACGAACTCGCAAAACGCAGTGCAGAAGTTGATTTGATATCGGATGATATTGGATTAATTGTAGAAGAAGCTTCGTTAGAAAATAAATCGGCAACATCATTTTTGCCACCATGTGTAACAATTACTATTGAACTTAGTGAAGGTTTTAGACAAAAAACACTCGATTTTGGCGATGGATGCGAATTGCCAAATGGAAATATAGTAAGCGGTATTATTATAATGAGTCATGAAATTAATACAGATCCAGCACATAGAGAAATTGCAGTGAGTTTTGATAACTTTACTCGAAATGGTGTATTGATTGAAGGAACACGTAGCATAGAACGCATCTTGACTAATGATGCAGGAAATCCGCAATCGACTGCGCAAGTGAATATGCAAGTTACTTGGCTAGATGAAACCACAGCCACTCGCGAAGGTGTTAGAATTCGTGAATGGATTGAAGGTGTTGGCACAGGAACTTGGACAGATAATGTGTTTTCTATTACAGGAAACGCTACAACTACTGGAAGACTTGGAAATACATACGCAGCAAATATTACAACGGCATTGCGTAGAGAAGCAGTTTGTGCTTTTATTGTAAGCGGAACAGTTGAGTTGTCTCGAAATGATAACACAGGAACGTTAGCATACGGAGAAGGAACTTGCGATGGTGAAGCCACGTGGACAAATCCAAATGGAGAAACCGTAACCATTTATTTAGATTAGCAATCTTGAGTAATTTTTAGTTTTAGGCAATGAAAAAGGCTTCCAATTTGGAAGCCTTTTTTTATAAGTTTATGTGCAAACAAAATTACGCGCGTATTGGCTGATTTTGAATTAAGTCAATATACAAGTTGATTCTGTTTTTCAATTCTTTTCTGTGTGAGATAAAGTCTAAGAATCCGTGTTCTAATAAGAATTCTGATGTTTGGAAACCTTCTGGTAAATCTTTTCCAGTAGTATCGCGTACAACTCTTGGTCCTGCGAAACCGATTAATGCACCAGGTTCAGCAATGTTAATGTCTCCTAACATGGCAAATGAAGCTGTTGTTCCTCCTGTTGTAGGATCGGTACATAATGAAATGTATGGAATACCAGCATCAGCTAGTTGTGCTAATTTTGCAGAGGTTTTTGCCAATTGCATTAATGATAAGGCAGCTTCCATCATACGAGCACCACCAGATTTTGAAATAATCATGAATGGAACGTTGTTTTTAAGTGAATAATCTGCAGCACGTGCAATTTTTTCTCCCACAACACTTCCCATAGAACCTCCAATAAAAGAGAAATCCATACAGGCAATGACTAAGTCTTTTCCTTTCGATTTTCCAACTCCTGTTTTTACAGCGTCTTTTAATCCTGTTTTTTCTTTGGCAGCTTTCAGTCTGTCAACGTATTTTTTACTGTCCTCAAATTTTAAAGGATCTTTTGACGTTAAGTTTTTATCAAGTTCTTTAAACTCTCCTTCGTCAAATAATATTTCAAAATATTCTTTACTTCCTATGCGAACATGATATCCATCTTCAGGACTTACGTAAAAGTTTTTTGCCAGTTCTTCTGAATCAACAACTTTTCCTGTTGGTGATTTGTACCAAAGACCTTTGGGCGTATCTCTTTTTTCCTCCGTTGAGGTTTGAATTCCTTTTTCTTTTCTTTTAAACCAAGCCATAATGATTTGTGAATTACGATTTACAATGTTAGACTGTTTTTACAATCTGTACCGTACGATCAATTAGTTAGTTTCCTTTTTAAGTTAGTCGACAAAATTACTGTTTTTATTAATGAAACTCAAAATTTGATATGGCTATCTACATATTCGAATTTATTTGAGCATAAAAAACCTCGTTACTTATTGATTATCAGTAGTAACGAGGTTTTATTTTTTGTTTTCCACTTTTGTGGAATCTGTCTTTTTGTGACTTTTACTTTCATGAGATTCTCACTTTCGTGGGAACTTTGGCGTTTACTTCGACTGTACTCAGTAGTCTTTGATTCGCGTTAGGGATTGAGGTTTTGTTGAAGCTCCTCGAAGAGAGCGACTGCCGAAAGCCCGACCTAAAAGGTAACGCCCAACTATATTATAAGGTATTTACGTTGTTTAAGTCTTCAAAAGCTTGCTTTAAACGTGTTTTGAAAGTCAATTCACCTTCACGTAACCATTTTCTTGGATCGTATGTTTTTTTGTTTGGAATGTCGTCTCCATCAGGGTTTCCAATTTGTGCTGCTAAGTAGTCTTGCTTCGTTAACATGTAATCGCGAATTCCCGTCATGAATGCGTATTGCAAATCTGTATCAATGTTCATTTTGATAACTCCGTATCCAATTGCTTCTCTAATTTCTTCTAGCGTAGAACCAGATCCGCCATGGAAAACGAAATCAATATGATTGTGTCCAACGTTGTATTTTTTTGAAATATGCTCTTGCGAGTTTTTCAAGATTTTTGGTGTCAACTTTACATTTCCTGGCTTGTATACACCGTGTACGTTTCCAAAAGCTGCTGCGATGGTAAATCTTGGACTTACTTTCATTAACTCTTCGTATGCGTAAGCAACTTCTTCTGGTTGTGTGTATAGTTTAGAATCGTCTACATCGCTGTTGTCAACTCCGTCTTCTTCTCCACCTGTAATTCCTAATTCGATTTCTAGCGTCATGCCCATTTTGCTCATACGTGCTAGATATTCTTTACAGATTTCGATGTTTTCTTCTAATGGTTCTTCTGAAAGATCGATCATGTGCGAACTGTATAATGATTTTCCAGTTTCGGCGAAGTGCTTTTCACTTGCGTCTAACAAACCGTCAATCCAAGGTAATAGTTTCTTAGCACAGTGATCGGTATGTAAAATTACAGGAACGCCATAGGCTTCTGCCATTTCATGCACGTGTTTTGCGCCTGCAATTGAACCAGCGATTGCCGCTTTTTGGTCTGCGTTGCTTAAACCTTTTCCTGCGTTGAATTGTGCGCCTCCATTTGAGAATTGAATAATTACAGGAGCGTTGAGTTCTGCAGCCGTTTCTAGTACTCCATTAACAGAGTTTGAACCTACTACATTTACTGCTGGTAATGCAAAGCCTTTTTCTTTGGCTAGTTTGAATATTTCTTGTACTTCATCTCCAGTAGCAACTCCTGCTTTGATATTATGACTCATCGTCTTTGGTTTTTAGTTTGGATTACAAAAGTAATAAAATTGTAATGAGTTTTTACGTAGTTGTTAATTTTAGAAGTGTTAAGGAAGTCACTTTTGCGAATTTGATAATTTTAGTCGTTTTAGCACTTGAAATTCTATCAGATTATTTGTGTTTTTGGATAAAAATTGATTTGTTGTTGGCTGTTTTTTGGAAAGAATTAACGCGTGATTTGTAACTGTTTGATAGCGCAAACGTTATAGTGTTTTTTAATTGTAAATGTTGAATGTTACATTTTAAATTATTTTGTCACTCAAAACTCAAATTGAAAATGTTTGACGCAATTGTATATCAAACGACATTTATGGTTAAATTCCAAAATATATGAAATAGGATAGAAGGTACGATAGATTTTGATTTGTATAAAAGCACTCCTGAGATGAATCCGCCAAAGAATGTAATATATGCATCATGCAGATTTAGAAATGATATATCATATAGTGACTTACCAAGTTGAAGATGTATACAAGAAAATAATAAAGAAGCAAAAAATATAGCTAGATAAGGTTTGTATTTTTCTGTCAATGCGCGTTGGAGATAATTTCTGAAAAAGAGCTCTTCAACAATTGGCATTAAAATTATATATGACAATGAGTTTAGTGAGTATAGTCTTTCTAATGTAAATTCATAAGTATGAATATTTGAAGTAGTGTCAAAGTAGTATAAAATATTTAGGGGCATTTGAAAGAATACAAATCCGATTCCTAATAGGACTCCAAGTAGGATGAAATTCAATGTCGTTTTTTTTAAACTCAATACATCTTTTCGATTTGGACGTGAAAAAAAGACAATAAATAACGTCAAGCAAATAAGACTGTTGATGAAATCGTAGTTTTTTAATATTATTGGAATATTGTTTTTTCCTAATAGTAAAAAGTACCAAAGCCAAATTAGCTCAGTAAAGATTATGTATAAGAGTGTAAACAAAAATGCTTTGTAGAACTTCATTGAGTTTTGACCTTAGTTTATGTGTTTATAAGTTTAGATTCTTATAACAAATAACGAAATTTAAAATGTAAAACTCAAAATGAAAAATGTAAAAGTATTTTCCTTAACATCTAACACTTAAAAAGGATAATTAATCCCAATATTATACACAGC
>NZ_JBOEFY010000025.1:77064-77336 GCF_050633145.1 Kordia sp.
CCATTGAATTTTCGATCTTCATCTTCAATGTCATCAAAAACATTCCATATATTTCCTGCATCTGCAAATAAAGCACCTTTAAAGCTACCGAATAAGTCAAAACGATATTCAATATTTGCTGTTAGTTTTAAGTTGGCTTCATTAAAATCTAAAATACTTGCCGATCGTCCAGGACCTAATTGATATGCGCTCCAAGCTCTGTTGTCATTTGATCCACCACCAAAATAACTTCGTGCAAACGGAATGTTGTCTGAGTTTCCATACGGAATGGC
>NZ_JBOEFY010000025.1:77344-77814 GCF_050633145.1 Kordia sp.
ATTCCGAAGAACGTACGAAATGCTAATACATCTTGTTTTCCTGAAAGTTCCCAGTGTTTTATATAATCGAATTCAGTTTTTACATATTGTGAATACGGAACGCCGAAGAGTTTTTTGTTTCCTCTAGCATCTTCTTCTAAATTGGCTACACTAGCAATAGCAGATAAAAAATTTCCTGCCAATTCCAATTCGGTTCGAAACTGGAAGAAGGTATTGTCAGCAATGCTTTCTTTACTGTTGTGTAGAAAATTGATTTTTGAGGCTGCAATTAAGTTGTTTTGTGTTAATCGGAATTGTCGCTGTGCTACACTTAATACCGTTGAGAGTTCACTTGCTGTAACTTCATGATTATTAAAAATAACATCATCTATAAATTGATCCGTTTGCCCAGAAGCAATATTCAACGACTCGTCAGTGCCAACATAATTTGAACTTTGAGCTACGGCATTTAATCGGTCGTACGAACTTGT
>NZ_JBOEFY010000026.1:0-218629 GCF_050633145.1 Kordia sp.
TTGGTCGCCTTGCTCCTTTTTTTTTCTGCTTTGTCTTTATATATAGTATAGTTTCTTTCCTTTATATATATGTACTTGATTTGGGGTTAACGATTGAGCCTTTGTGGGAGCTCCTCGCTTCGGCTCCGCTCAGCGTCCTATATATAATACAAACTACAGTATGTATTCGAATTAGTGAGAGCGACTGGCGAAAGCGTGACCAGTTTTCTTTTTTTAATCAAAAAGAAAATGGGAACCCCACTTCGACTCCGCTCAGTGAACTTTGTTTGGTCTTGGATGTTTGGTATTAGGTAATTGGTTTGACTGTGCTCAATGTGACAGGTGTTGGATTATTTCTTTTTCTGTGTTTTGCCAGACCACTTATCAGTTAGTTCAATGTAGGTGAATGGTAAGGCAGATGGATGCCTTTTGAGTTGGTTGTTGGTGAATGCACGCTGAAGAATGTCTTCTATTAAATAGTCTTCGTGATTGGATTGAGGTTTGAATTCTCTTTTTAAGGAGATGTTGAATAAGTTTGCCGTAGTATTGTACCAGAATGCTTTCCAGCCACTTCGTAAGCGTTTTATTAGCTTGAAAGCTGTTTCGCCAGTTTGTCTATGAATTAGCTTGACCAATATTTGTCCTTCCGTTTTGGTTAGTTTTTTTAGTTTGGCAGTTAACTCCTCTTCAATGAATTTTTGAACTCTTCTTGTGTATTTTCTGCGTTTTGATCTAGACTTTAATTGACCTAGCCTTTCATTTAGTTTTACTAAACGTTCTGCAGCCATTGTTGCATACGGATATACTTTGAGTGTTTTTCTTCGCAAGATTAGATATCGAATGCGCTCTTTTTTTGAAGTGAATTTTAGTTTGTTTAATACTATTACCTCATCTAATTCTATAGTTTCATGCGGAATAGAATCTCCTTTTATAAGAAATTGCTCGACTGTTGTAGTGTCTTGCGTGAAAATTTGCGCTTGACTTACAAAAGAAATTAGTAATATGATGAGACTAATCTTTTTCATGAATACGTTTGAAATTCTATCAATTTTATATCAAATGTAATAATTCGTTCCCTTATAACTATAAAATATGTTTTAATATTATTATTTTCGTTTGAATTAATTCAAAATTTATGGCAAAAAAGAAAATTATTAATAAAAAGTCAATGACTTTTTTAGAAAAATATTTGAATAATGCAGCTCCAACAGGTTACGAATGGAATGGACAGAAGATTTGGATGGATTATTTGAAACCTTATGTAGACGAATTTATCACTGATTCTTATGGAACTGCCGTTGGAGTTATTAATCCGAAGGCAAAGTATAAGGTTGTTATTGAAGGACATGCAGATGAGATTTCGTGGTATGTAAATTATATTACCGATAACGGATTGCTATATGTGATTAGAAATGGAGGAAGTGACCATCAAATAGCACCTTCTAAGTGGGTAAACATTCATACGAAGAAAGGTATTGTGAAAGGTGTTTTCGGTTGGCCAGCTATTCATACTAGAAATAGAGCTAAGGAAGAACCGCCAAAAATGGACAATATTTTTATCGATGTAGGATGTTCTAATAAGAAAGAGGTTGAAGCACTTGGTGTACATGTTGGATGTGTTATTACGTATCCGGATGAGTTTCATGTGTTGAATAAGGATAAGTTTGTTTGTAGAGCTATTGATAATAGAGCTGGTGGATTTATGATTGCAGAGGTTGCACGCTTACTTCATGAGAATAAAGTGAAACTTCCTTTTGGATTGTATGTAACGAATTCTGTACAGGAAGAGATTGGTTTGCGCGGAGCTGAAATGATTACGCACACAATTCAACCAGATGTTGCTATTGTAACTGATGTTTGCCATGATACAACAACTCCTATGATTAATAAGAAGACGCAAGGAGAGACCAAAATGGGAGATGGCCCAGTTATTTCATACGCACCTGCTGTACAAAATAAGTTACGCGAGCGCATTATAGAAACTGCAGAGAAGAGAAAGATTCCTTTCCAACGTATGGCTTCTAGTCGTTCTACAGGAACTGACACAGATGCTTTTGCGTATAGTAATGGCGGCGTTCCTTCTGCATTGATTTCACTTCCACTACGTTATATGCACACAACTGTAGAAACCGTACATAAGAATGATGTAGAGAATGTGATTCGTTTGATTTACGAAACATTGTTAACGATTAAAGACGGAGAAACGTTTAGTTATTTCGAATAGATTGTAAATAGTACTGAGAATTGAGTTTTTAGTATTGAGTAGTAGTGATATTAAATTGAAGAATTGAGATCGCTTTACTAATTGATTATAGAAACTAGACATTATATATATGAGTAAGGCTTTCAAAATTTGAAAGCCTTATCTTTTTTAAAAGAACTCCACTTTATATTTCTATAAAGAGAAGTTCTAACTAAAAAAACTAAATAATGTTTCTTTAACCTGAATTATATAATCCAGGTTTAACCCAACTATGCATTAGCAATCATACTACAATCAAAAGACGTCCTTTTATTAAACTTATAATTTCCTAGCAAATTACTAACACATAATTAAGGCTTGTACCAGTTATCAATTGGTATTAATATCCAGCGTTTTGTTGCGTATCTGGACATGCATTGATTTGGTTTTGCGGAATTGGAAGCACCAATTCGTTCGCATCAAAAGAGAAACCTTCTATTGTAAGTTGTCTTCTTTTGAAATCGTGCAAATATTGTCCCTCAAAAGCTAATTCAGCGATTCTTTCTGTCAACACATTGCTAATAGTAGCAGTTATACTAGGTAATCCAACTCTAGTTCTAACCGCATCTAAATCTTGTTGCGGTGTTGCTCCAACTACAGTTCCTAGTTCTAAGTTTGCTTCTGCTCTTATTAACAATAGTTCTGGTAAGCGTACCATTTGTACATTTCCAAATTGATTGTACCATTTTGTTGTATAGTTTCCGATAATCATGGCTACATTTGGATTTGCATTTAAACCTCTATTTACAGAAGTTAAAAAGTTTATAAATCCGTCTGTGATTCTTACATCACCTCTTCCACCTTGTGAACTTGGTGCCCAAAACGTATTCATTCCGTTGGCTCCATCAATTTCCGAAACTTGTATCGAGAAAATATCTTCGGACGTATTTGCATCTTGCGCAAAAGCAAATCGATACGTAGGAACCATACTAGCTCCTGCATCATTTATGGCATTGTTTGCTGCATCTCTAGCACCAGCATAGTTTTCCATTTGCAGGTATACTCTTGCCAATACAGCATTTATCGTTGCTTTGTTTGCATATATTCCATTGCTGGATGGCACTAATGCACTCGCAGCAATTAAATCTGTTAAAACTCTATCATACACTTGTTGCACTGTACTTCTTGCATTACAATCAGATGCAATATCTCCACCATTAAAAGGGCTTGCTTCTGTTTTTAGTACAATACCTAAGTTTGTGGCTGCATTTCCATCACTGTAAGGCTTTCCAAATAGTTTTACCAATTCGAAATGAATTAACGCTCTTGCAAAGAGTGCTTCTCCTTCTACTCTGTCTCTATCTACCTCATTTACAACATCAATTGCTTCTAATACAAGATTCGCTCTGTTGATTGTACTGTAACCAATATTGAATATGTTATTGACTCTAGGATTTGTTGTCAGTATTTGTTTGTTTATAATTTGGCGTGGATCATTAAATGTTCCTCCAAATGTTATTTTCCCATCTGCTGCCAACAATTCAGCAACAAAAATTAAATCGCCTCCAAGCAAAGCTGTACTCGACATTGTGTTGTATACGCCATTGAGCGCTCCAATTACTTTTTCATTACTGTTTAATGCGCTACTCGCACTAAGCGTATTTAAAGGTTCTACATCTACATAGTCTTCACATGAAAGTGACAGATATGCAATGATTACCATTATATAGTGTATATATTTATTTTTCATCTGTTTAATTTTTTTTGATTTCTGAATGTTCAAAAAAATTGAATACATTCAGGAACTCGCATAACTTTTAATTATTCCTCTGCATAAATTTTGAAATAATGAAAACTTATACTCGTGTCATCTGTTTATTTTTTTTGATTTCTGAATGTTTAAAACCCAACTTTTAGTCCTACTGTTACTGTTTTCGCTTGTGGTGCCGAATAAAAGTCTACACCTTGAAATACATTGTTTCCGTTTGCTAAGAAATCTGTACTTACTTCTGGATCCCATCCATCATATTTTGTAAATGTTAATAGGTTTTGTCCAGTGACATAAATTCTTAAACTCGTTAGTTTTATTTTTTCTAATAGTTTTGGATCGAAATTATATCCTAGCGAAATGTTTTTTAATCTGATATAGGAACCATCTTGCAAAAACCTGCTCGATGCTGCTGTTCCATTTCCACCAACTAATCTTGGTTGCGGAATGTCTGTATTTGTGTTTTCTGGCGTCCAATAGTTTAATTCACTTACTAGTTGATTGTCTATAAAGTCACCTCCAACCATAAATCCGTCAGCAGCTTTATGTATTTTGTTTCCTTGTACTACATTGAATAAGAAACTTAGATCAATGTTTTTATATCGTAGTTGATTGCTAATTCCTGCAATCCAATCTGGATTTGGACTTCCTAGTACTTTGAAGTTTGCAGCATTTGGATCATTTGTAGTTCCGCCTGTTCCATCATTTAAGTAGTATAAAGCATCTCCATTAGTAGCATCAACACCTGCATATTCTCTTCCAAAGAACACACCAATTGGTTCACCTTCTATTAATGCGTTCATATAACTATCATTCGTGCTTAGAATTGGTTGCCCGTTAATCAACTTTGTCACTTTGTTTTTGTTTTGTGAGAAGTTGATATTGGTTTCCCATTTAAAATCTTCTGTATCTACATTTACTGTATTTAAAGTAACTTCAAAACCTTTGTTTTCTATGTTTCCAACATTTGCAGAGAATCCTGTAAAACCTGAAGTTGCATCAATTGGTCTTCTTTGGATTAAGTCTTTTGTTTGTTTCGCGTAGTAATTTAATTCAAGATTGATTCTATTGTCTAAGAAACCTAATTCCAAACCAGCATCAAACGTCGTAGTTGTTTCCCATGATAAATCATTGTTTGCAAGTTGTGTTGGCGATAATCCAGCTAGTTTATTGTATGCAACTGGCGAGAATAAAGCCAAACTAGGAAATCCGTTAAAGTTGTTTCCACTGATTCCATAACTACTTCTCAGTTTCATAAAGCTAAGTACTTTTGAACCTTTTAAGAATGATTCTTCTGAAATTTTCCAAGCTGCTGAAACTGCTGGAAAGAATACGCCATCATCAAATGCTGAACTTTTATCATATCTTCCAGTAAACCCTACAATGTATTTGTTATTCAATTTATAGGTTAATCTTCCGAAATAAGAATAAAATCCATTGTTTGCTGTAGAACCAAAAACACCTGTTGGAACTGCTCCTGTACCAGTTTGATCCAATCCAGAAATAAATCCTGTTGCTGTTCCTCCTCCTATTTCCGTTCTTGTTTTTTGTGCTTCCGTTCCAATAACTAGATTGATATCATGATTATCATTGATCTTTTTATCGATGGTCGCATATATTTTTGGAGAGAATGTTTGAAACTTTGTAATCGTTGTTGAACCAAATCCTCCTGTAATTTCATTTCCTTGTGTGTTGGAATTTTGAAAGGCAAATGCTTTTCGCGATCCTCTATCCAAACCGAGTTCACCTCTAATGTTGAACCAATCTGTAATTTCATAGTCCGCATATAAATTTGCTAGGATTCTATCGGAAGTCGTATTTCTTGTAGAATTTGCATCTTCAATTACCGCGCTGTAATATCCGCTAATGATACTTCCTACTTGATCGTAACGAATTAAATTTCCATCTTCGTCTCTAATTGGAGAGATTGGTGCTTGTGCAACCAACTGAATTGGTGTTGCAAATGCATTATCGCCTGCCACACTATTGGTTTCTAATCGACTTATTGTAGCACTTACTCCTAAACTCACACGATCGCTTACATCGTGTTCAAAATTTAGAATTCCGTTGAGCTTTTTCAAATCGTTTCCAATCAAAATACCTTCTTGATGGTCATAGGATAAATTTGTATAGAATCTACTTTTTTCACTTCCGCCAGAAGCGCCAACACTAAATTGTGTCAATTTTGCATTTCTAAAGGCTAAATCTTGCCAATCTGTATCTACATCTTGACCTTGTGATAAGTCACCTAGAATTGTATCTGCAAAGAAATTTCCTGTATTGTCTCCAAATGAATTAACTGCCGCTACTCTAAAAAAGTCTCTGTACTGAGCTGCATTCATAAAATCTCTAAGGTTTGTTGGTTCACTAAACCCATTTTGAAAATCAACATTGAAACGTGTTTTTCCTTGTTTTCCTTTTTTAGTGGTGATGAGAACAACTCCATTTGCACCTCTTGATCCATAAATAGCTGTTGCTGCTGCATCTTTTAATACTTCTAAAGATTCAATATTATTGAAATTGATATCTCTTGTTCCGCCAGCAATTACCAAACCATCTACTACATATAAAGGTTCGTTGTTTCCTCCAATTGAGTTTGTACCACGAATTCTTACTTTGATTGCGCCATCAATTTTTCCACTTTGGCTTTCTATAAAGACACCCGAAGCTTTCCCCGATAATGCTTCTTGTATAGATGCTACAGGCACATTATCTAATTGTTCTGATTTTATTTTTGTGATGGCTCCTGTATTATCAACCTTACTTGATTTACCGTATCCAACAATTAATACTTCATTTAGTAAAGCGACATCTTCTTCCATCGTGATATTAATCACCAAATTATCAGCTACTGTTCGTTCTTGATTTTTATATCCTACATACGAAAACACTAATACACTTCCTTCTTTACAACTAATTGTATAGTTTCCATCAAAATCTGTTTGTGTTCCTGTCGTTGTTCCTTTTACAAGGATGGTAACTCCTAATAATGGAGTTCCTTTTTCGTCAATAATGTTACCTGTAACATTCTTTTCTTGCGCCAATACTATACTGACATTAAACAGTAATAGTAGCAGCATTTTAATGTGAATCTTTTTCATTTAAATAACTTTTTTAGTTTATACTTGAATTGGTGCTAAAAAAGTGAGGGATGAAGTTTATACGTACTCAATGCAATTTTACTACGTCGGGAATACAGTTTTAGAGGTTATATAAAGAATTCATGCTACTTTTTTTGCTTTCATAAAAGAACTACTTGTACCATTGTTTTTAGGGAATCCCTATAGATGTTACCCTTACCGAAGCATGTTTACCTTGATTTTACTTCTGATGCTTGATTTGTGATCGTTTTTGATGTGATCGTAAAATTGTATATTGATAAAGTTTTAATCCGTGAAAAATGAAAGTAAAAAGCATATTTATCATCCTATTCATATTATGTTCTAGTAGATTGTTAGCTCAAGAAACTTCAATAACAGAGGAGAAACTAGTTGGAGAATGGAATTACATAAAAGCAGTAGATAAAAAAAATAAGGAACGAAAATACATGTATCGTATCTTTCCAAATGGTTATAAGATGGGATTTATTACAAGCGGTCCTAAGATTATCATAAACAGTAACGGGACTTACCTAAAAAAGTTTCCAAAAGAAACTCTTAAAGGTAACTGGAAAATTATCTCTAAGAATGAAATCGAATACGAAGAAGTGGTTCCTATTGGTTCAATGTCCGAAGAAATGATTACACAGATTCAAAGATTTTCGAATAAGAAATGGGCAAAAGATGAAAACGGGAATTTTCTTGATCCTTATACTTGTAAAATAATTCTACTTACCAATACAGAAATGAGAGTCATGGATGAAGAGGATTGTATTTTTATTTATAAAAAAGATATGTAAAACTGAACTTTTTACAACACTCCAGTTTTACATACATAAAATACTTTTATACTTTTCTATTTCAATTCTTCATTTATCACTAAGCAACTCTTGCAGCTTTCATAAATGCTGTCGGCGTTTGTGAAAAATGCTTTTTGAATGTTTTGTTAAACGTTACTTTGTTATTGAAACCAACTTCATACGCAATATCAATAATGTTTAAGTTGTTGTGCACATTATTTTTAAGTATGAAAGAAGCTTCCGTAATTCGATATTGGTTGATGAGTTCAAAGAAATTCAATTGAAAATGTTCATTGATGACTTGAGACGTATTGTGTCGTGTCGTGTTCAACATTTTTGAAAGCTTCTCTAAATTGATGTCATTGTTTTTATAAATTTTCTCTTCGTTTAATAAGTATAAGAGTTGCTCTTTTAATTCATTGGACAAACTTGCGGTGAGTCCAGAGTTTCTATATTTAGTATTCAATCGAATTACATAACTATTTGTGATGACTTTAGGTTGAATGTACGCCATAAAACCAACATACAAAACCATTGAAGTCATAATCCATATTTGAAAATGATATAAATAATCACTTTTAGGAATTATGTTGATTACTACTAAGCAATATACTGTAAAGGTTACTACATATAGAGAGATTAGACCTATTAAGTTTCGCTGCCATTTTTGTACACGTTCGCTAATTTTAGTGTTTTTTCGAATGTCTCTGTTGTACATTTTCAATACAAAATAACCATATCCAAAAAGTGAAATTAATTTTACGCAAACCATTGGTGGCAAAAATGATGCATAGTTAATCGTACTTGTTCCTAACATCATTTTCAATTTCTCTTCTTCCGGAAGTACTAATATTGGAAACAACACCAATATAATGACTAGTGTAGGTATAAGATGTAATACATCCTGTTTTTGAAATACATATTTTTTGGTTATACTTTTAAAATAGAAATAAATCAATGGTCCATCTGCAAATACTAATACAGTTGACATGAATAAAATATATGGAAGTCTAAATTTTAAGTTTGAATCGTACAGAAATAAATGCAGTATAAAAAAGGAGTGTTTAAATACAAAAACACTCATAAATAGAATAGCACTTCTATTCTTATTTCGCTTAAAATTCATGATAATTGCAATGAAAAAGCCAATCAATGCAGCAAATAAGTAGAATAGATTGAACGCGGTAAAATTCAAACAATACTTTTCAACTATTTTTTGAAAAGGTTCGGCATTCGCTATTGCTACAAATTCGCTATCGTGAATAAAGTTTAAGTTGTAACTCATCTTAATATACTGATCTGCATAAAAAGACGCTTTTTCCACTTCGCGATTTCGCGCATACTCATAAGCTAGTTCTTTATAGATAGCAATACTATCCACTGAACTAGATGCTAACTTCAGATCATCTACATCATAGAAATAGGAGAATTCCTTTGACGCAGTTTCCGGTAATTTTGTTAACTCCGTTTGATGGTTTAAGGGATTATTTTGGTTGTGTCCGAAGACACTGGTTTTAGGGCTGAAAAAAATAAGAACAAATACCATCAAACGTGTTATTTGATTTAATTCTTTCATAACAATACGGTTTACTTAAATATACGACATTATTCAATGCAATCGCCCTATTTTAGTATGTCCCGATAAAGTTTTACTTATTTTTTACCTATAATTTACTTCTATTAAATGAATTTTACGTAGCAAACTTCAACACATAAAATCGCTTACGCACACTCATTTCCAAGCTTTTAAACAATTTAATAAGCTTTTAACTACAATATATAGAAAATGATTGCAGCCTCTTTTTTTAGCTGTCTTTTACTGTTTAAGATTTATAAATCATGAACATTTCCGCTTCCTTGCAGATTATTTTCAAGCATTTTGATTGCTAACTTTTACGATGAATCATTCCTAAAGAAACTAAAAAAGATTCAAGTAAAGCTTCTTTTACTACTGTTTTGAGACAACATGTAATTTTTAAACATAAAAAAACGACAATATATACATATACTGTCGCTTCTTCTGTTGTACTGAATTAAATACCTACTGCATCTTCTTCTACAATTGAACCTCCAGTAATTAATTGAGGATCTTGAATTTGGAATTGTTCAAATTTTTCTAACATAGTAATTGATTTTAAAGATTAATAATACCATGAAAGTATCAAGAATTAAAAAATCATAAAAGAAAGACAACCTACAATTCAGTGAATTCTAAGAAACTAGGAACTTTAGAAGAGTGTTTTAAAATAGTATTCCTTTACTTATTTGCATGTTATGCTCCACTGAAGTATCAATTTATAAATTGCAATTACAACATCTTTATTTATGCCTGTTTTTTCTCTAGCTTTAAATCATTATTAACCACTAAAATCTATTATTATGAAAAAAAAGAAGTTAAAAGGTCTGAAATTAAACAAGAAAAATATTTCTAACTTAAATGAAGAAAATATAACTGGTGGATTTACTAGAGGAGCATGCACAACTGGCTGTACCGATGGATGTACTCCTTTTCAAAGTGCTTGGAATTGCTCTGAAGCAAATTGTACAGCAGATTGTGAGAATGGGCTAACTTTAAATGTCAACCTTTGTTTTTCACTCGTAACAAATTGTGAACAATAAAATAGTATTTACATATTCTTTGTAAAAACAAGAAGCCGTCTCAAAACTAATTGAAACGGCTTTCTTAATATATTATGGATGAAAATTATCCTTTTATTTTCTTCTCTTTTACAGTTCCGTATTTATCAAATAAATATGCTAAAGAAGACATGGTTGCGGCTCCTAATTCTAGTTCATGTTTGTTTACAATATTACCTTCTAATACAAACACGAAGTCTTAACTATAAAATAAAATATGTCACGCTTGAATAACTATATACATTCTACATGTTATTTTAGTATCTTACCTAAAAAAAGAAGGCTTGAACCATTTTTATTTATTAAAAAAAACGATCGTTTTAGTATTGTTTTTTAGTACTACAATTGCATATACTCAAAATAATACTACTTCATTCATGACTGAGTATACTGAACAACTTTCAAAAAGCCAGGATAGCGCACTATTATTTTGTAATGAGTTAATAAACTCTGAAAAACACATAAAGAAAGCTTCTGGTTTAGCAGGCAAAGCGTATGTGTACACTTTAAAATCCGATTTTGATGTAGCAGATACACTTTTTAAGGAATCGTTACTCCAACTAAGTCAAGCTAATCCTAAAGAAATAGAAATTGAAGCATACATTCTGTATTTACAAAGCTTACGATATATAGAAACTCATGAGTTAGAAATTGCTTTACAAATTCTGCATAAAGCCATACGTTTGTGTGATACAAATTGTTCTTTTCTATTAGAAATTAATTTACAATCTGCATTAGGCAGAACCTATTCGTTATCGAACAAAGTTTTTAAAGCACTTGAAATAAGCAATTTATCTTTAAAAAAAATAAAAAATGAGTCAAACTATCTGAATAGCAATAGTTTGAAGACACAGTATGTAAAAGAACTCGTTAAAGCAGCAAGTAGGTCTATGAATATCTATCATTATAAAGAAAAGAGCTCCTATATAGATTCTACGCAAACGTATATCACATTAGCTAAAAAATATGCTGACGAATATCAAATTTCGAATTACAATAGCTACATAACATTAATAAATGCTGATATTCATTTAAAAAAAAGGGAATACAAGATTGCTAAAGAATACTATAAAGAAGGTTTAAAAATTTTTAATGATCAAAAATATAAAAAACGAATTGCACAACTTTTATTTAGAATAGCTGAATGTGATTTTTATTTGAAAAATTACGATACAGCAGAAACTGTATTTTTAAAACAAATAAATGATGGAATTTGGTCCGAGTTTCAATTACTAACGAATGAAGCATTATCGTTTTTTTACTTATTTAAAATTTATGAAGCAAAAAAACAACCAAAAAAAGCGCTAGCGTATGCCAATAAGTATGCTGAAAAAATAAGAACACATTTTGAAGCGAAAAGTGAATCCAATGCATCTGTCCATGATCTTATAACTCATGAAAAGAACAAAAAAGAAGTAGAAACGTATTTGCAAAACTACCAATCGCAGAAAAAGCAAAAGAACATTTATTTATACTTACTACTTGCTTCAATTGCATTTATAAGTGCCTTTATAACATACTTCTTTCAAACAAAGAGAAAAAATAAAAGGAATATTAGTTTACTTAATTCAAGAATTGAACAATTACAACAAAATGTATCTAAGCAAAATACTTCTACTTCATCTGTTGGATTAACCGATGAGAATGCTTTAAAATTAATTACGAAACTTAAACGTTTGGAAAAAGAACAATTGTTTTTACATCCAAACTACACTTTAGCAATGATGGCTAAAAAGTTAAATACAAATTCTAGTTACTTATCTAAAACCGTAAATAACTATTTAAATTTAACTTTTGCAGAGTATAGTAATAGACTTAGAATACATAGTATTGTTTTAAAGTTAAAAGAACAAAAAAATCTAAGAAATTATACTATAGAAGCTTTAGCAAAAGAAGCAGGTTATAAAAGTGTAACTTCGTTTAATACTAACTTTAAAAAGTTATTGAAAGTGACTCCTTCTCAATATTTAAGGGAATTAAAACGAGATAAATAATAGAAATTTTAAAATATCAACCCTTTTATTCTTCTTTTTTAGGTTTAATCATTGATAGTTACCAAACTCTTTTACTTCATTTTCAAAATAATGATAATCAAACCTTTATACATTCTCATATCTAGTCAATTTTATAAAATTGATTGAACTTTGGTTGTTTTACTGCAATGTACACTCTTACATTTGAAACATGAATTAGTACTAAAACTAATCTAAAAAATACATTAACATTAAAACTATTATTATGAAAAAAAAGGATTTAAAAGGATTGTCATTAAACAAAAAATTGATTTCTAATCTTAATGAAGAACAACTTAAAGGAGGAATAAGGTTCACAAGAGGCTGTACCGATGGCTGTACACCAATTCAAACTGCTTGGAATTGTACACGTACAAATTGTTCAGATGATTGTGGTGGTGGAATCTCTCTATTGGGACCATGTTCTGATTCAGGTTGTCAAAATAATTAATCTCAATCTATTAAAACTATTATTTAAAATTAATAACTAATTTAAATTATGCTAAACAACATTTTAAAGTTGAAAGGAGTTTCTGTTCTCAATAAAAAACAACAATACAATATCAATGGTGGTGATCAAGAATGCCGTTTAACTATGATTCTGGATACTGGAGATACTTTAGTTCTACACTTTGATAATTATAGTAACGGAGGGCAAGGTTCAAGTGAAGCAAATCAAAACTGCTTAGATGCACTTGCAGGAAATGCAACAAGATGCTGGTACAATTGTTCACATGATGGCTATGAGCAATAATTGAAGGAGTTACTAAATAAAAAACTAATAAAGGTAGATTTAATTATTACTGCCTTTATTAGTTTTTCTTTCGTACTATTTTTTGTTAGCTAGATGAAACAATAAATACTTTTAATTTTATATATAAATGCCTAGCTACCCTTTTATCTTCTTTTCTTTTACAGTTCCATATTTATCAAACAAATACACCAATGAAGTCATGGTAGCTGCTCCTAATTCTAATTCACGTTTGTTTACCGCATCAAAAGTATCGTTTGATGCGTGATGGTGATCAAAATACCGTTGTGAATCTGGACGTAAACCAGCCAATACTATTTGATCATCTTTTAACGGTCCAATATCTGCGCCGCTTCCACCTTTTTCAAAATAATGAATTAAATAAGGCTTAAATAATGGTTTCCAACTTTCTACTTGTGCAAAGTTTCCTGCTGAGCAATCAAATGAAAATCCTCTTGGTGTAAATCCGCCTGCATCACTTTCTAGAGCAAATATATGCTTCTCTCCTTTTTCTTTGGCTACTTCTGCATATTTACGTCCGCCGCGCAATCCGTTTTCTTCATTCATAAATAAAACCACACGGATTGTTCTTTTTGGTTTGTATCCAGTTTCTTTCATCAAACGCAATACTTCCATGCTTTGTACCACTCCAGCACCATCATCATGTGAACCATCTCCCAAATCCCAAGAATCTAAATGTCCGCCAACAATAATTATTTCATTTGGAAATTCGCTTCCCGTAATTTCTCCAATTACATTATGCGACAATACATCTTCATATTGCTTGCAATGCATTGTGAATCCGAATTTTGTTTTCGGGTCTTTTTTTAATTGCTTACTCAACAATTCTGCACCATTGGTACTAATTGCTGCTGCAGGAATTCTATCTGCAACCTCAACACCTTCATAGCCCATACTTCCTGTATGTGGATAATCATCTAAACGCAAGTTCATAGATCGTACAACCACACCAACAGCTCCATATTTCAATGCTTCTTTTGCGCCACCATAACGCTGATCTACACAACCACCATACGCTTCAAACGTACTAATTAAGTCTGCTTGCATTGGACGGTTATAGAATACTATTTTTCCTTTAATTTTTGCTTCACCAAGCGCTTCCAAGTCTTCTAATCCTTTTACTTCAATAAGTTCAGCTTCTATTCCTCCGTTTTTTGTAGCTACCGAACCTCCTAAAGCACAAATTGGCACGTTTGTTTTTTGAGAACCTGACATAAAATAGCCTTCTTCCGCTTTTCCGCGTTCCCATTTTGGCACCATTACTTCTTGCAACCATACTTTATCTAATCCTAAAGCTTCCAATTCCGATTTTGTGTACTGAACGGCTTTTGCTGCATTGGTCGATCCAGAAAGTCGGCCACCAATTTTGTTTGACAAATGATTGAGCCATGCATAACTTTGCCCGTTTACTAAGGAAGTAGAATATACTTTTTTGAGTTGTTTTTCGTCTGCACTTTGTGCAAATGCAATCGAAACCGACAAGTATAGCAGTATGATAAGTTTTTTCATTTTTGGTAATATTAGATTTTATTCAGATTCTAATTGTTGTTTGTATAAGTCAAGATTTGCTTTGATATCGTCGTCCAATTCTGGTTCTTCAATATCTGTGTATCCTTTTAAGGTATCGTGAATGATTTTTGCTACAATATAGCGTGCTGTCGGTTTGTCATCTGCAGGAATCGTAAACCAAGGTGCGTGTTCTTTGCTCGTTCTGTTTAAAGCATCTTCATAACATTCTTGATATTTACCCCAAAGTTTGCGTTCTTTTAAATCGCCAGGAGAGAATTTCCAGTTTTTCTCTTTGAGCTCTAAACGACGAAGCAATCTGTTTTTTTGTTCTTCTTTTGATATGTTCAAGAAAAACTTGAAAATAATAGTTCCGTTATCCGAAATATGTTTTTCAAAGTTATTGATTTGCTCAAAACGCTTCGCCCAAAATTCATCATTTATATCATCTACAGAGTCTACATTAGGAATATTTTCGCCCATAATATAATATGGATGTACACGTGTGACCAATACATTTTCATAATGCGTTCGGTTAAAAATAGAAAATTTCCCTCTTGCAGGCAATGCTATATAATGTCGCCATAAATAATCGTGTTTCAACTCTAATTCTGTTGGTACTTTGAAACTATGAACTACAATTCCTCGTGTATTAAAATCTTTAAACACTTCACGGATCAAGCTATCTTTTCCAGCTGTATCCATTCCTTGCAAACAAACCAATACGCCATATTTTCCATGCGCATACATGGTATCTTGTAATTTCCCTAAATCTTCTCTAACATCTTCAAGCTCTTTTTTGATTTCTTTTTTAGATTCTCCAAGATCAAATTTGGTGCTTACTTCGCTTAGTTTTACAGGTTCAGTTACTTTAAAAGTGTTGGTGTCGAAATGCTTCATGCGTTACTATTTTTCTTTGAACGATAAATATACGGATTGTACTTTACTTTTTTTGTAGTTTAGCTGCTTGAAATTATTAGTATTGCTATATGAAACATCAAAAATTAGTATTCATTTTCTTTTTGTGTGTGAGTTTGTTTACGTTCGCGCAAAGCGATCAAGATTCGATTCCCGCTTTCGCTAAAAACGGAATTTCCAAACCTAGTATTCTATCAACAAATCCTTTCGGAGTTTTTATTTCTCGATTGAATCATAATTTTAAGTTGAAAGCTTCTCGCCGAATGGAAATTGATATCGCGCTTGAAAGTGGAAATGTTTGGGGACCAAATGTAAAAACGTACATTCCGAATGATCCTGCAATACGAAGAGAGATGAGCAATATTCCATGGTTTAGCAGACAGTATTTTGTTGATGAAGAAATGCTAGATGCTGGTTATTTTGAGATTGAAACGGATGGAGTCATTAAAGGTTTACGTGCCAATTTAACCATTCCTACTGGAAAAAATCATGAATTGGTTGTAGGTTTTAGGGCTTCTATTTTGACAAATGGTAAGTTTCCATTTTCTTCATTGACTACCGATCGTTTTATTGAGTTTTTTCATGATAATGTTGCTGGTGGAGATGATCCTTTTGATAGACGTGTTTTTGGACTGGATGAAGCTAAATTTTTATATACGGATAGAAACGGAAGAACGTTTGATCTTGGCAATGGTGATTTTTTAGGTGCTGGAATTGAAACACATTACTACTACTACCCTACTTTTTTGAACGATAAAAAAATCTATTTCAATTTGGGGGCGCACGTAGGAACAAACCTTTCCAAATATAACATGTCAATGGATATTGGTGCTTCTGCAGCTGGTGTAAAACAATTTGACCTCAACGATCGTAACTTTGTTCTAATTGGTTTAGGCGCAAATTTACTTCGTAAGAATGCCATTGATTTACAAAATGACAACTTCGATTTTGGAACCAATGACTTTATTGGAAGTTTTGAAGTTAATGGAGAATATACTTTTGTCTCTAAAGGAAAAACATATCATTCTTTCGGAATCAACTATTATTTACAGACAAGTTTACACCAAAAAGACGAAGACGATTATAATATTTATGTACGTGATGATGATTCTTCTAAATCTTGGGGACACGGAACGCGACATTTGTATAAGGACACTAACTATTGGACATTTGTATATACATTTACACGAAAAATTTCGACTTCATTTTACATTCAACAAGACTTTACGGTGAATAATAATCCTGATTTACAGACAGGTATTAGTGTGAAGTTTGGGATTTAGATCGCTATCGTTCTTAGACCGCTGGCGCTTTTATATGTTAGATCGCTTCGCTATTAGAACGTGCTTTGGCACTTTTAGACCTTTCTCACTGTTGTGATTTTTTTTAAATGTCACTTCGAGTGGTTTTTCGAAATAAAATGAAAAAAAATTGTATCGAGAAGTACTATGAAGTTAGACTCGCTTTGCTTTTAAAAACAACTTTGCCTTTGGTGTTTTAGTCTGTTTCTAAGTGAAATTTGAGTTTTGCTTGAAGTAAATTTTCAAATCATAAATCGTAAATCATTAATCATCAATTCTCCAAGGTGGATTTTTTCGATCCTCACCTGCTTTGAATAAAATTAAATGATGTCCATCCAAATCGTTTAAATGTGCTTCACGCCAGTTCCATGATTTATCTTCGGGTAAACTTGTAAATTCTATTCCTTTTTCCTGCAACTCTTTTACTGTTGCATCCAGATTTTCATTCTCAAAATACAAGGTTATGTTATTGTTTTCAGATACTTTTTCTACATGATGAATGGAAAAGGTAGTATCTCCATCAGGGCATTCAAAACGTACATATCTAGGAAGTGCGCCTACAATAAGACGCAATCCTAGTTTTTTATAAAATTCTGTTGCTTTTGCAACGTCTGTTGACGAAATTGTTACTTGGTTTAAATTCATAGTGCTCGTTTTTTATAAAGATTTCTTATTATAATCCTTTTTCAATTCTTTTATGCAGCCATAAGGCTAATAAAATTGCAATGGCTCCATACATTCCTGTGGCCAACCAATTGACTTGGTAGCCAAATTTATCTACTATTGCCAATCCTATTTTTGGACTAAAAATGTGCGCAATTGAAAATGCCATCGCATACATAGCCATGTAACTTCCTTCAAGCCCTTCTTTAGCTCTATTAAGGGCAAACCTGTTCGTATAAGGAAAACCTAACATTTCACTTAAGGTCATAAGTACAATACTTACAATTAGAATTCCAATCCAGAAGTTTTGATACAATACAAAAAAGCTCAACGCAAGTAAAATACAAGACATTGTAATGTACTTAGTAAAGGGAATTTTTTGTTTTTCTAAATAATTAAGAAGTGGCATTTCAAAAACTACAATTATTGCTACATTAAGAAAAAAGATAATTCCAATTTTAAATTCATCAAGATGAAATATTTTATCATAGTATAATGGTACCGTTGTAAATAACTGAAAAAACGCCATTCCAAAAAGGAAACAAATAAAAAAGTGAATCCAGAAAGAAAAGTCTTTGTATACAGCATTTTTATCTAAGTTTTCTTGCTTACTACGTATTTCTGATGGTTTTACTTTTTGATCTTTTACTAAATAGCTAAATAGTAATATGGCTATGATACAAGTTAAACCATCAATCCAAAATAATAACCCATAACCATTCATTACTATAATTAGTCCAGCTAAAGTTGGACCGATTCCCATACCTGCATTTATAGCTAGTCGAATCAAGCCAACAGATCTTGTTTGATTATCGGGTGTACTGTAGGCTTTTATGGCTACAAAAATCGCTGGTCTAAATGTATCTGCAATAGACATTGTCACTAAAATACCTATACAAAATCCCCAAAATGAATGGATATATTGTAATGAGATAAAGCACAATCCCGTTAAGAATAGGCTGATAACCATTATTTTGTAAAACCCGAAGAGGTCTGTTAACTTCCCTCCTAACCATGATCCAATAACTGAACCAATACCGAAAAAGGCAAAAATGGAGCCGATATCAGTTTCAGAAAGCCCCATATCCTTTTTAAGATATAACGACAAAAATGGAATCACCATAGTTCCTGCTCTGTTAACTAATGAGATGATTGATAGATACCATATTTCTTTTGATAATCCTGTGAATGAATCAATGTAGTTAGTGTACATTTTTTTCATAAGTTCTAATTTTTGGTTGTTGGTAATTTGAAATACTCTTAAAAATAAAAAAGTCCGACTGCGAAGTCGGACTTTTTAAATTGTTATATGTGATAGTTATATCAACACAATAGATAAGTGCCCGAGCTCCTTTCCCAAGAAGATCTTTGTACATACTTATTTACTGTGTTAATTCTCATTATTTCTATTATTTGATTCAAAACTACATAAAAAATACACACAAAAATTAAAAATCTTCAATTATTTGATGACAAATCGTATTTTTGGAAAGAATACATTTTGTAATCATTTAACTAATTTTAATTGCTACCGATGAAAAATATCTGTCTGATTTTATGCCTTTTATTAATAAATGTAAGTTGTTCACAAGAAAAAAAAGAAGCAAAAGGAGAAACTGAATTTCAAAAAGAGATCAATTCAGAATATAAAGATGCTTCTACATCGCCACTCAAAGCAAAAGATTTAAAAACCTTTGAAGGATTAGATTTTTTCCCAATAAATGATAAATTCAAAGTAACAGCAACGTTTAAAAGGACGCCAGATTCTCCAGTTTTTAAAATGCCAACTTCTACAGATAGAAAGCCAGAGTATAAACGTTATGGAATAGCTACTTTTAAGTTAAATGGAAAAGAATTCTCATTAGAGATTTATCAAAACCAATCATTAATGAAACAAGATGAATACAAGAACTATCTTTTTCTTCCTTTTACTGATGAAACTAACGGATTTGCGAGTTACGGTGGCGGACGTTATATTGATTTAGAAATTCCAGAAGGAAATACTATTGAAATTGACTTTAACAATGCATACAATCCATACTGTGCATACAATGATAAGTACTCGTGTCCTATCCCGCCAAGGGTAAACTTTTTAAAGACAGAGATTAATGCTGGGGTAAAAGCTTTTGACAAGCATTAAGTTTTATTTTAGATTATAATTAGTTTGATTTAAATTTCATTCAAACAAAATTTTAAAAGATTCACTTCAACATCTACAAAGTGCTGAATACAAGTTTTTTACTTTCATTTTCTTTGCTCGCACAAAGAAAAGAAACAAAAGAAAGTGCGCTTTTCCAGAGGTATTTTTAGTTTTTCTTTTTAGGAGAAAAACTAAAACCGCATGAATTTTTCTAAATTTTCTCCAAGGCTTCAAAAATTTTTAACGAAAAATTCCTGCTATACTGCGGAAAAGAAAACCACTGTTGACTTGTATATCGAACTTACATTAGATTAAACATACTTAACGGCATATATTCCTAAAAATACAGCGGCAAAACCAATTACAAAACTTGCAATTGTATACAAAGCGAATGTCATAAAATCACCTGATTTTAAAAAGACATGATTCTCGTAAGCAAATGTAGAAAATGTTGTAAAACCACCACAGAAACCTGTGGCAAGTAAGAGCTTGTATTCTTCACTGATGGTTCCATGTTTAGTTGCCATTCCTAAAATAATTCCGATTAACAAACTTCCTAAAATATTTGCAGCAAATGTTCCATACGGAATTCCTGTAGCAGAACTATTTAGATACTTACTAAGTAGATATCGAAATGTACTTCCAAATCCGCCGCCAAGGAAAACTAATAAAAGTTGCTTCATATATGTATATTAAAAAATAAAAGATTGTCTAAAAATACTCATTTTGAATATAGCTTAGACAATCTTTAAAAAAAGGTTTGTGGTTATTTACTCAGCGGGTTTTACTGGATAGTAAATATCTGTTTGTATGTCTTCCGGTTTTACCTTTGTAGGATCATTTACAAATAATTCCCAACTTGAACCAGCTTGCATTAATTTATTTTCAGACATGTACATTGCAATTTTTTGATGCGCTTCCATATCTCCAATACCATACGGACCATATTTAGAAATCTTTACAATTTTCCCTGCACCAATTTTTGTGACTGTCATTCCATCTGACTTAGGTAATGCGTCTTGATTGCCAATTAGAAGACCTATATAAAACTCAGCTTCTTTCGTTTCTTCATCCCATTTCACATGCAAAGCTCCTGGCGTATAGTTTTCTAATTTATTAGTCTGCGCATACATTCCCGCTTTTGGCATATAGGTCATAAACAATTTCCCCATTTCTTCTACAGCAGCATCTGTTGTTGTTTTTTGAAGATATCCAATGAATTGTTGCGCTTCACTATCTTCTTGACTCACATCGCTCAATCGAAATGATGGCTGCGGAGGATTATTTTTCATATGTTCTGCAATCACTTTATCGAGGTTTTCCAGTCCTTTTTCATAATCGCCACCAATCATGCCGTCCATTCCGCCATTCAATTCAGCAATTAACTTTAACATAAAAGGCATTTTATCTCCTTTCATTGCCCAAGTTACTTTAGTACCATCTTCTACTTCTTCGAGGGTCCAACTTACCGTACTCGGCTCATAATCTTCAAACTGTAATTCTTGCTCTAAAGACTTATTTGCAACCATAGATAAGTTTTTCATACGTCCTGGTCCATCTTTTCCATCCCAACTGTAAGCGCCACCAATACCCGCAGTTTGCTCAGGATAAGTTGCCTTAATCGTTGTGTCCTTTTCCATCCAAGGATTCCAAGCTTCCCAATTTTTAAAATCAGAAATATTATTAAAAATTACAGCTACTGGTGCTTTTATCACTTTGCTTCTAGTGACCTCAAAGCTATCTGGCCTAGTTGCTACAAAAATTGCGCCTGCTACTAGCAATACAAGCAACAGTAGCAATACATACTTTAAAATTTTCATGTCTTTTAGGTGTATTAGTTAGTATTGCTAATGTACAAATTTTTAATGTTTTAGTGAATTGATTACATTTGTGGGAATTGTGGAGTTACACTACAGCGTAGCTCTTCATTTTTTCGATTACCAAAAAAGCATTAAAAACAAACAAATGAAAACATTCTAAACTAAATTGTATTCATATTACTTGAGTAGAACTGGAATGTTACATTTGACCTAAACAGAAAATTAAAAACGAACAAATGAAATTAAAATCAATTGCAGGAATAGCCTTAGCGGCGGGAATGCTATTTTCTTGTGCAGAGAAAGCAAAAGAAAAAGAAGTAGCAGAGGTAAATCCTTATGAAGCACAATTTATTGAAGTTGCCGAAAACGGAAAAATGGATTTTCAGGTAGAACAGTTCGCTGATATAAAAGTATTGCGATATGAAATCCCTGGATTTGATGAATTGACCTTAAAGGAAAAAAAGTTAGTATACTACTTAACCCAAGCAGGACTTTCTGGAAGAGATATTATGTGGGATCAAAATTACCGACATAACCTAACAATTCGTGAAGCATTGGAAAATGTATATGTGAATTATAAAGGTGATAAAACATCTGACGATTGGAAAGCTTTTGAAACCTATATTAAGCGTGTTTGGTTTTCTAACGGAATTCATCATCATTATTCTAATGACAAAATAAAGCCTGAATTTGCAAAGTCATATTTAGAGACCTTATTAACTGACACTAAAACAACGTTAACAGGAGAAGCATTAGAAGTTATCTTTAATGATGCCGATAACAAAAAAGTAAATAAAAAAGACGGTGTAGATAACGTATTGGTTTCTGCAATCAATTTTTATGGTCCAGATATTACAAGTGCTGATGTAGAAGAATTCTACAAAACAGCATACAAAGGACCAGAAGGAAAGCCCGTTGAAGCTGGATTGAATTCTAAATTGGTTCGTGAAAACGGAGAATTGGTAGAGAAAGTATGGAAATCTGGAGGAATGTATGGAAGTGCTATCGATAAAATCATCTATTGGTTAGAAAAAGCCAAAGGTGTTGCCGAAAATGAAAAACAAGCAAAAACTTTAGGTTTATTAATTGAATACTACAAAACAGGAAGTTTAGATACTTGGGATCAATACTGTATTTCTTGGGCAACCTCAACAGATGGAAATATTGACTGGATCAACGGATTTATTGAAGTATATAATGATCCAAAAGGATATAGAGGTTCGTATGAAACGATTGTACAAATTAAAGATTTTGACATGTCTAAGAAAATGGCTGTTTTATCAAAAGAAGCACAATGGTTTGAAGATAACTCTCCTTTAGTTGACAGTCACAAAAAGAAAAATGTAGTTGGTGTTTCTTATAAAACGGTAAACGTTGCTGGAGAAGCAGGAGACGCTTCACCAAGTACACCAATCGGAGTAAACTTACCAAATAACAACTGGATTCGTCAAGATCACGGTTCAAAATCAGTTTCTTTAGGAAATATCATCAATGCATATTCTCAAGCTGGTGGATCTGGAAGATTGAAAGAATTTGTTCATGATGATGAAGAATTTCAATTAGAAGAGAAATACGGAAAGTTAGCTGATAAATTACATACTGCTTTACACGAAGTAATTGGGCATGCTTCTGGTCAAATCAATAAAGGAATTGGGCAACCGAAAGAAACATTGAAAAACTATGCTTCTACAATGGAAGAAGGTAGAGCTGATTTAGTTGGATTGTACTATTTAATGGATCCAAAATTAAAAGAACTTGGATTGGTTGAAGATACGGAAGGTGTTGGAAAAGCGGCGTATGATGGTTATATCAGAAACGGTTTGATGACACAATTAATTCGTTTGGAATTAGGTGATGATGTAGAAGAAGATCACATGGTAAACAGACAATGGGTTTCTGCTTGGGCTTTTGAAAAAGGACAAAAAGATAACGTAATAGAGAAAGTTACTCGTGATGGAAAAACATATTATAATATTAATGACTATGTAAAGTTACGTGAATTATTCGGTCAATTATTACGTGAAACACAACGTATCAAATCTGAAGGTGATTTTGAAGCAGCAAGAGCTTTGGTAGAAGGTTACGGAGTAAAAGTAGATCAAAAATTACATGCAGAAGTATTGAAACGTAATTCAGCATTTAAATCGGCTCCTTATAGTGGATTTGCAAATCCTGTATTAACTCCTGAAAAGGATGATAAAGGAGAAGTTACAAATATCAAAATTCAGCAGCCAGCAGCATTTGACAACCAAATGTTATACTATGCTAAAAATTATAGTTTCTTAGCTAACAAGAAATAAAATTTAAAACTATCTTTGAAATAGAATTTTAAAAGGATGCATTCGTGCATCCTTTTTTATACGATATAAACTCATGATTAAACAAGGAAACATTGTCGATATTGCGAATAGAAGAATTTACAAAGGAGAAATTCACGTTGCAAATGGAGTAATTACCAATATTATTGAAAAAGATCATGATGTTGAGAATTATATTATTCCTGGTTTTGTAGACGCACATATTCATATTGAAAGTTCAATGTTGGTTCCGTCTGAGTTTGCGCGTTTGGCTGTGTTACATGGAACTGTTGCAACCGTTTCCGATCCGCATGAAATTGCCAATGTATTGGGAAAAGCGGGTGTAGAGTTTATGATTGAGAATGGGAAAAAAGTTCCGTTTAAGTTCAATTTTGGAGCGCCTTCTTGTGTTCCTGCTACGAGTTTTGAATCGGCTGGTGCTGTGATTGATTCCGACGATATTAAAGAACTTTTAGCAAAACCAGAAATTAAGTATTTGGCGGAAATGATGAATTATCCTGGGGTTTTGTTTGATGATTCAGCAGTGATGAAAAAAATTGCTTGGGCAAAACATTTTGACAAACCTGTAGATGGACATGCGCCTGGATTGCGCGGTGACGATGTTACCAAATATATTTCCGCAGGAATTTCTACAGATCATGAATGTTTTACGCATGATGAAGCTTTGGAGAAGTTACAAAAAGGTATGAAAGTGATTATTCGTGAAGGAAGTGCTGCTAAAAACTTCGAAGCGTTGATTCCGTTGTTGAATGAACATTATAATGAGATGATGTTTTGTTCGGATGATAAACATCCTGACGATTTGTTGGTTGGACATATTAATGAATTATGCGCACGTGCGGTTGCGAAAGGAAACGATATATTTAAGGTCTTGCAAGTTGCTTGTGTAAATCCTGTGAAACATTATAAGTTGGATGTTGGACAATTGCAAACTAATGACCTTGCCGATTTTATCGTGCTAGAAGATTTGACCAATTTTAAAGTGTTAGAAACTTATATTAATGGTATCCGAGTAGCATCTAACGGAACGTCACACATAGACAGCGTGCCATTTGAAGTATTGAATAATTTTAATACATCTGCAAAGAATGTTGTTGATTTTCAGGTCAAAGCCACGAAAAGTCAAATTCGCGTTATTGAAGCACTTGATGGTGAATTGGTAACTAACGAATTGATTTTAGATAATTTAATTGAAGACGGGAATTTAGTCTCAAATGTCTCTGAAGATATTTTAAAAATGACGGTCGTAAATCGTTATAATGACGATGCACCTGCAATGGCTTTTATTCAAAATTTTGGACTGAAAGAAGGCGCAATTGCTTCTTCCGTAGGACATGATTCACATAATATTATTGCCGTTGGTGTTTCTGATGAAGCTATTTGTAAAGCTGTGAATCTTCTGATAGCAAATAAAGGTGGAATTTGTGCTGTTTCTGATACTGTTGAAAAAGTAGTGTCATTGCCTGTTGCTGGAATTATGAGTGCAAAAACAGGTTGGGAAATTGGTGAGGAATATGCCGAGTTAGACAAATTAGCCAAAAAAATGGGCAGTACATTACGCGCACCTTATATGACCTTATCGTTTATGGCATTATTAGTAATCCCGTCGTTAAAACTTAGTGATAAAGGATTGTTCAACGGGACTACTTTTGAGTTTACTTCATTGGAAGTTTAATTTATTGTACAGTTATTACCTGTAAATTCATTCGTATCATACGTTCCTGTACCGCCGAGCGTTGGTGTTCCTATAGATTCCAATCTGAATGCTACTTCTGTACCACTTTTAGCTGTACAGATTTCAAGTTCGTAATTGCTGTTGGCTTCTCTTCGAATGACATCTAATACGCTATTGAGTCCTGTTGTTAATTGTGAATAATCATCAATTAAAAATTGTCCGTTACGCCCAATATCTGCAATGACTCTAGCATCTACATTATTTCCAGCTCCAATTACATAAAAACCTGTATTATTTAACGTTGCATTAATACTTGCATTCATTTCTGCGCGATCATTGAAAAAATCTTGATTCTGACCATCAGAAAAGATCACCATGGAAGAAGACCAAATATTCGTATTTGGATCATTTTGAATTTCTATTTTTTTAGTTTGCATTCTGCTACAACTTTGCACTACAGCACCATACAAATTGGTAGATATATCTTCTTGCAATCCTTGATTCATTCCGCTAATAGCTGCAATGATATTTTGACTTGAAGTAGAGAAACCTATGAGTTCTTGCAATTGTTCTCTTCCGTCAAAGTAATAGATAGCTACTTCTAAAGCGCCACTATTAATTTCGCTAAATAAGTTGGATACATATAGTGTTGCGGCACTTTTTATGTTTTCAATTTCATCAATAACACTTCCGCTTAAATCCATTACGATCATGGTTGCATACCGATAATTTTGAGGATTTGGAACAATGAGTCGCGGAGCTTCCGTTGGATCAATAAGTTGTTCCGTTTCTCCAGCACTCATGGCAGTTTCATACAAATTGAAATCGCTATCCGTTTGATTAGACACACCGACATTATTTTCGTCAGTAAGCTTAAAGGATACTTTTATTTTGCTTTCACCTACCAGCGTTTCAATATTTTTTATTTCAATAGAATACGCCGGTTGATTATTGTTGTCGTCATTACTGCTGCAACTACATAGCAATCCCAGCACACACACAAGAAGTGAGAGTTTTTTCATTGTTTTTCTGTTTTAGATTGTGAATGTAGTTTTGCTTTTCCTTACGTAGTCTATTTAAAAAAGTCGTGATATGACCTAATAACGCATCTAATTCACAAAAATTGCCAGAAAAAATAATTAAATGATGTATTACTTCGCTTTTATAGCGCCTAAACCTAGTGTGAATCGGTAGCCGAACTGCAATTGAAAGAATGCTTCTTTATTACTACTTAAATCGTGAATACTACGCATTCTTAAAAAAATTGATTGTGATTTGTTATTATTTGGGTAATAGAAAATTTCGGCGTTTACTGCTTTTGTTTCGAGTTTCTCTGGTTCTATCAAATTGTCTTTTTCGTACTCACCAACATTGGAATATCTTTTTACCTCAAAACCTACATTGAGTCCAAAATTATTCAATCGTTTAAGTTCAATACTAGCTCCTATTCCTACTCCGAAAGTTTTAAAGTTTACAAAATCGTCATCAACAGTAGTTGGTAGTTTTACATTGGTTACATGATAACTTAAAGGGATATAAAAAGAGATCCAAAATGGAATTTCTTTGGCAAATCTAAATTGAAAAAAGTTAGTATTGAATCCCATTTCCAAATTTGTTTTTTCTAATATGGAAAGCTTGTCCTGTTCAAACTGAAATAAATTAGGATCATCATTACTTTGCGTCGCTTCTACAAAATTCTCATCATCGTCTAAACGAGAATAACGCACATATGGCGCTACTTTTTTAAACCAATAAATTGAAGTCTTTCTTACATTGAACGGATGAATAAAGAAATCTGCTTTTCCTTCAACTTGAAATAATCCGTTTGCTTCGTCTCCAAATAAACCAATAAAATCTGTATAGGTACGTATGTCTAATACATGCTGCAAATGATTGTTATTAATTATTTGATAGGATCTTTTATCGGTAGTTTTTTCTTCATTTCTATCTTGAGAAGGAAATGTGTACGAAACATCGTCTGGCACATAATTGTTCCCTGCATTTGGATGATAATCTAATACATCTGTATATCGTACTAGTAGTTCTCTCAATGCTTTTTCATTATAAATAACGCTACCATTAATACTTTCGTAGTGTGAAAATTTGAGTACTGCACCTCTTTGTGGTGCTCTCCGAGAATAGTTTAACAAACTTACAGGATCGGTTCCTTCAAAGTAAAAGTGTGTTTTTCCGTCAAGTGATTCTAAAATCAAGCGACTATCTACAATTCCACCTTCCAATAATTCTATTTGAATGGATTTAAAGCGGGCTTGTTCGGGAACTTTTTCATACTTAAAACTACTTCCCTCATTAGCGGTTTTAAGAGTAATCAAATCATCAGCATGGTTGGGACTATATTCTTGAGCCATCACTGAATCAAATTCTTTAACCCTTTTTTTGTCTCTCTTTCTTTCTACATAAAAATTTATTACTTCGTTATCACCAGGAACTTGAAACTTTCCCAAGTTTGTTTTGCTGTCAATACTAAAAATATTAGCTAAAACCTGTCGTGTACTACTATTACTAAATAAACTATCAACCTTAACAGGATCATTATCGCCTATAATGATAAATTTTTCAGGATCGAGCGCTGATTTTTCTTCAAACAACAAACAACTTCGAGCTTTAAACTCCTCTAAAACAGACGCTTCTACTCCTTCATGCTTTTTTAAATACGTTTTATATTCTTCAAATTTCGTACAAGCCTCCATAATCGCTTTCAATGAGTTTCCATTCTTTGTAACTTCATTTGCTTTTTCTTCTTTTTTAGCATTTAGCTCATCTTCTATTTTTTTACGTTCAGTATCTTCAAGAGTAGCGACATTCAATTTACTTTCAATTCCTGCAATTTCTTTATTGAGTAATTCTATAGCTTTATCACTCAAGAATTTAGCATCTACGAGTTTTTCAATAGCGGCTTCCTCGTCTTTTAGTTTCTTTTTGTAGCTTTCATTTTTCACCTCTTCTGCTGTTATTTCAACCTCGGGAGTGGCATATATTTTACAAATTCGAACTTTATAATTTGCCAAAAATGTTTCAGACACATTTTGATATTTTGACAATAACGTATGATATTCTTTATATTCATCACACTTTTCAGTGATTTCAGATGTTAGTTTTTTTATTGTTTCTTCAAGATCTTCTTTTTCTGTTTTTTTTGTAGCCTTAGCAGATGCATCTGGGGTAATTTCAATCTCTTTTGCAAGATTAGCTACCTTAATTACAAGGTTGTCTTTTTTGTCTACGAGTTTGTACAGTGCTTCTTGTTTTTCTTTTAGTTTAGGAATGAATTGTTCTTCTTTAATTTCCTGGGCAGAAAGTTGAAAAACACAGAAAAATCCTAAAATGGTAAGTAAAAATGATTTCATGATGAATAGTAATTGTAGTTAGTTTTCATAAATGTACTATTTTTTTGTAATACAAAAAATACTCATTTGTAGGTATTCTTGTGTTTGCAGTATTTATGATTTCAATGGAATATCAATCAAAATTGTCGTTCCACGTCCTAATGTACTGTCTATAGAAAATGTTCCATTTAAATGCTTGATACGCTTCTTAATATTATCGAGTCCGATTCCTGTTTCTTTGATTGTATTGGCATGAAAACCTTTTCCATTATCTTCTACGATGATATTTAAGCTTTCTTCAAATTGTGTTAATTGAATCGTAGCTTTTGTGGCTTCTGCATGTTTGATGATATTGGCTATTAATTCTTGAATGGTTCGGAATAAAGATAGTTCAAGTGAATTTTCTAATCGGTTTTCCAATCCGTGCGCAATGACTTCCATATCAATTTTATTTGCGCTACTAATCTTTGAAGTCATATTTTTTACTGCTACCAACAATCCTTCATTGGCAATAACTCCTGCATTTTTAGCATGTGCAATCGTCCTTATTTTTGAGTATGCTTCGTCAAGTAACGAGCTTGTTTTTTGAACAGCATCTTCATTTTGTGCGGTTTCAATATTGTCAAAATGTAGTTTTACGGTTGCCATCAGCGCACCAAGATCATCGTGTAAATCTTCTGCAATACGTTTGCGTTCTTTTTCTTGACCTTCAATCATAGCATCAATACTAGCAAGTTCTTGCTCTTTGAGTAATGTAGCTACTTTCTGTGCTTCTAAATCTTTTGCCTGTTCTGCTAATAATTGTTTTTTACGTGTGTTTTTTTGGAGGAGATATGCGGAGATGATTACTAGAGCTAATAAAAAGAGAGAGACATATAATTGTGTATTTATAGTCGCCTTTTCTGCTCTTAGTTCAGCATTTTTATATTTTTTTTCTAGTTCAGATACTGCCTTTGAATGTTTTATTGTTTCAAGTTCTTTATAAGCTTTAAATCTTTTTTCTGAATAATAATGAACACTATCAATTTCTCCTAAAGCATAGCATACATCTCTCAACCACCTATTTACACTTACTTCATTGTCTTGTGTAACAACTTTTGCTGCTTTATGGAGTAACTCTTTAGATTTTACATAATCACCTTGACTATGAAAAGTGCTTCCTCTATTCATGTACAATCCATAAAGTTTTGCCTTTACAAAAAAATAAGGAATACCTTCATAAACACGTATTGCTTCTTGATATAAAGAATCTGCTTGTTTATAGTTTTTATCTAAATGAAATGATTTTACACCAAATAATTGAATCAATTTACCTGTCAAAAATTGTTCTTTGACTTTCTTACTTTCTTTTATCGATTCAAAAAACAAATCATCTATTGATACTCTATAAGACAATTTTTCTTCTTCTTTTAGTGAATCATAAACGGCTATTTTATAAAATATAGTGTAGTATGCATTTTCAAGATATTCATGCGTATCATACAAATAATTACCATATGTTTTCAAATCTCTTTCAAAAGACTCTAAGTAATAATTTCTTGTAGATGGTGATATGTAGTATAGAAAAAGTCTCTTTAAAGATTCTGTAATAATTATTTTATCATTATTTTTTTCTCCATATCTAAGGGCAAATGTGTATAGTTTGATTGGAATAGAATCAATTTTATTTTTTTGATGTAAATAATAATCTCCTAATGTTAAATAGGAGATTGATTTTTGAAATTGATCTTTTATCTTAATTGTATCTAATTCTATTTTCGCTATGAGTTCATCATTTAATTCGCCAGTATTTAAAAAATGAAATTGCCAAAGTATAGCTTTATAAGCCAAAGTTGTTGTATCTAATTCTGTTAAACTAGTTTTTAATTCCTTCAATTCATTTTTTCTTAAATCATCAAGAGCCATATACACATCACTCTGCCCAAATAAATGAGCAGAGTAATTGAGTAAGAATAGAACAAATAAAAATCGTATCTGTAATTTTACTCTCACCTAAATAACTTTAAAATTACATGCTTGATCTCCAAAACCTGTTTGTCCACTAATCGAATCTCTTGGGTTTCCATCTACCAAAAACTGTATATTATTAACAAATTGCGAACCAGAAGCCATAATAATTTCTTCTTCAGGAATGAATTCTTGTATCTCTTTGATTAATTTCGGGATCGTCAATGGTTTTAATAAAATATTAAACTTTTTACTTTTATAGTTGTATGAAATTTTTTCTAAACTCAGATTTAATTCTTCTTCTTGTGTAATTAAGCAGTATGTAACTTTTTTTAATCTTTCACTGTTTTTTTTAAACATTAAAAATTTGGCTACTAAGACAAATTTGGCCAATCCATCATTATGAATATGAACAATTTGATATTTTGTATTCGAAGTGAACACATATAGAAAAAGTTTTTTAAGAGACGTATATTTTTGAGGTAATTTTTGACTCATAATTGTTAGTGTTTTATATTATTAATAAGAGATTTCAATCCAGTTATTTAACTCTGAAATAACTTCATTTGTAAGTTTAATTTGCGGTAAATCGCAATCAGAATCATTAATTCCGATCACATAATATTTTTGACCTTCTTCAATCCAAATAGGCATCCCACTTTGACCACCTTCTGGATTAAAATTGTGTTTAAGCCCAGAATCATCAATCATTGCTGTAGCTTCTGCATACTTTAAATGAGATATTGACACATCTCCTAAAAGGGATGTATCGGGATATCCTGCAATATAAACAGATAACCTATTTCCTTCTTGATTCATACTATATAGATTAAAATAAGAATTGATACTATCTATAAAATATTCTTCATCAAAAAAAATAGCTCCATAATCATTTCCTTCTCCACGACCGTTAGTATATCCTTCAGAAATTATAAATTTATCAGCAACCACACCTCCTAAAGGATATTTAAACTCTCCATTTATAATTTCAATGCAAGGAACTATAATTGCATCTTCAAAATATTGATTTCCATGATAGAGTTCGTGCGCTACAGTAATTACAACTTTGGGACTAATAAAAAAACCTGTACTTTCCCTTTCAATTTCACCTCTATTTCTATAAAAAATTTTGCATATCATTGTGAAAGGTAGACCAACATCTAATTTTGGTATCATTTCTGAGCAACTATCGTTTCTCCGTTTTATTCCTTTTTTATCTAGAGAGTAATTTCTACCGAGTGCTTTATCAAATATATTATTTGTTCTTCCTTTATTTTTAGAGTTTTTTATAATATATTCTATTCCATTAGCGTCAAAATATTCTGATTTGCCTTTTTTATTTTTTTTTGGAATATCCTTTTCTTTTTTTTGAAAAAAAATCTTTCTCGGAGTACAAAATGCTTTTTTAAATAAATTCATAGGAGGTCTTTTTAGTTAACACAAAGATTCAAAATCAAATACCTATAAGCCATCCCCAACTATAGGTATTCTCAAAAAGCATATTTCTGTTCAATAGCATATCCTAATAATTCGTTTGCTCCTTTTAGTTCTAATTTCTGAATCATATTTTTACGATGTGTATCTATTGTAGATTTAGAAATAAATAGTAAATCTGCTATTTCTTTTGAAGTCTTTCGCTGTGCTATTAAGGCCAAAATTTCCTTTTCACGCCTCGATAAAATAGATTCCGAACTGTTTTTAGAAATCTGATCAATATTCAACTTGGCATCATAGTACGTCTTGTCTTCCGAAAGTGTACGAATAGCTTCCAAGACTACTTTTAGTGGAGAGTTTTTTAAAATATAACCAGTTGCACCAGCATCCAACATCTGCCGCACAGCTTCACTTTGATCATACATGGTAAAAGCCAATACGTTAATATGAGGAAATTCTTTTTTAATATGTGTGGTGGCTACAATACCATCCATTTTAGGCATTCTGATATCACATACTACAACTTTAGGTTTCCTTTTTCGAACAATATCTAATAAATCTTTGCCATGATTGGCTTGTCCAACAATAGTAATATCATCTTCGTATTCTAAATACGAAACAATTCCATCAATAAGTGCTTGATGGTCTTCTGCAATAGCGACTGTAATCATATAAATTAGGGTTCAAAAATTACAAACAAACTATATGCTCTCCATATATAAAAATAATGATTTGGGAATTCTATTACGGTAATTACTGTAACAAAGTGTCTATATTATGGTGATGGTTAGTCAGTTTTCCTACAATTTACAAAAAATGCAGCACAGAAAACAAACTAAAATTAAGATACAATGAATTTTTTTATAACTACGATGGTTACAATGAAGAGAATAAAAACCAATAAAACACGTAAACTTCCTTTGTAATGACGCTGATGAAGCTTTAAATCTTTTCGATACGAATAAATCATCACTGCTACAAAAACAATCACAAAAAAAGCGGCAAATATCAATTGACCAGAAGTAAACATAAATTGTAGTATTTTTGACAAAATTACAAATTTCACAGATCTTTTTATGGGTAAAAAAGCAATAGTTTTTGGAGCTACTTCAGGAATAGGAAAAGAACTAGCCAAAATGTTAGTTAAAGATGGGTTTCAAGTTGTGATAACTGGTAGAAGAATAGAAAATTTGCAAGAAATTCAAGCAACGAATCCAACACAGTATATCATTGAACAGCATGATGTTCAGGAAGTAACAACATCAGAAATTGTTTTTGAAAAAATAGTGAAACAATTAGGCGAAATTGATTTAATTATTCACTCGTCTGGCATTGGATATGAAAATCCTGAATTAGAATGGGATAAAGAATCTCAAACGCTTCAAACAAATATATTAGGCGCTACAAAAATCTATAATCTAGCATTTAAACTATTCAAAAAACAAGGATTCGGACATTTAGCATGCATAACTTCCATAGCTTCTTTAAGAGGAAGTAGACACGCGCCAGCTTACTTTGCTTCAAAAGCATATCAAGTTAACTACTTAGAGTCATTATATTTAAAAACGAAAGAAATAAAAGGAGGTAACGTATACATTACAGATATTCGTCCTGGTTTTGTAGATACAAAAATGGCATTAGGTGATGGAATTTTTTGGATGGCTCCGTTAACAAAAGCTTCAAAACAAATTTACAGTGCTATAAAAAAGAAAAAAAGAAAAGTGTATATTTCGAAACGTTGGAATTTAATAGCTTGGGTTCTAAAAATAGTACCATCTTGGGCAATTAAAAAAGTAATGTAAAATTTAAAAAACGTATTTAAAATATTAAATTTAATTAAATGAAAAGAAGAATTGAAGCCGTTACAGAATTTCATGAAGCGTTTGGTTTAGGAATAAAAAACACGCCAACTGCAGATATCGGAGAAGCAAGAAATATGCTGCGATTTAACTTAATGAAAGAAGAAAATGAAGAATACTTAGAAGCTGCTCAAAACAATGATTTGGTAGAAGTTGCCGATGCTTTAGGCGATATGCTATATATTCTTTGCGGAACCATCATAGAACACGGAATGCAAGAAAAAATTGTAGCGGTTTTCGAAGAAATTCAACGTAGCAACATGAGCAAACTAGGAGAAGACGGTAAACCTATTTATCGTGAAGATGGAAAAGTACTCAAAGGACCAAACTATTTCAAACCGAATATCGCAGAAATTTTGAAAAAGTAGTATTGAGCTATTAGTATTGAGAAGTGAGAAGTTTCAAAAGGATATATTTACTCTTGAAAAAACAAAAAGTGACTCAAATTGAGTCACTTTTTTTATATCTAAAATTCTAAATTGTCTAATGAATCTAAGAAGTCTAACAATCTAAAAAACTAAACTTCATATCTCCAACCATGTGGATCTTCAGAAATATTATATTGAATGTTCATTAATTTCTCTTTAAAGAAAGATGCATACGAATCTTCTAATTTTGGCAAATCAAATTCTTCTCCTGCATGTTCAAATCCTGCAATCGGATTAATTACTGCTGCTGTTCCTGCACCAAAAATCTCTTTCAATGATCCGTTACTTGCAGCTTCCTTAATTTCTGCTACAGTTACACGACGAACCTCAACATCAATTCCATTATCTTTCGCAAGTTGAATCACACTCTTACGCGTAATTCCATCCAAAATACGATCATTATTTGGAGCTGTCAATAGCATATCTCCTACTCTAAAGAAAATATTCATCGTTCCAGCTTCTTCCAAATATTCATGCGTACTTGCATCTGTCCAAATAATTTGCTGATATCCTTTTGCATGTGCTAAACTTGTTGGATAAAACTGTGCGCCATAATTTCCTGCGGCTTTTGCATATCCAACTCCACCATCTGCAGCTCTACTAAATTTCTCTGCAAATAATACTTTTACTTCTCCTGCATAATACGATTGTGCTGGCGAACAAATAATCATAAACTTATAACTATTTGATGGAGAAGCCGAAATAGCTGGCTCAGTAGCAATTACAAATGGACGAATATATAATGAATTTCCTTTTCCTTTCTGAATCCAAGCGCTCTCCATTTCCAATAACTTTGTCAATCCTTCAAAGAAAAACTCTTTTGGAAAATCTGGAATTGCCATACGATGTGAAGACTTATTGATACGATCAAAATTATCTTCTGGACGAAACATCCAAATCTTGTCGTTATCATCTTTAAAAGCTTTCATCCCTTCAAACACAGCTTGTCCGTAATGAAAAACACGCGCCGAAGGATCAATCGTAAGTGGTTGATAAGGCATAATTTCTGGCGTCTGCCAAACTCCATCAACATAATCACACACAAACATGTGATCAGTAAAAACTTTTCCGAATGTTAAATTATCAAAATCAACAGTTTCAATTTTACTCTCAGAAACTTTGGAAATTTTTAGGTCAATAGAAAGGTCACTCCTCATATAATTCTTAATTTTGTGCAAAGGTACAAATAATTAATTTTAAAAGAATCTTAGGTTTAAACAAAAATTCGTCTATAAATTTAAAGATTCATAACAAAACAGCGATAATTTTAATAAAAATTTAATAAAAATGAAGAAAATCGTATTTTTTATAACAGCGTTATTGACAATTGTAGCATGTAAAGATGCTAAAACCAATGAAAAAACAACTGAAAAAAAACAAGAAACTAAAGCTCCTGAAATGGCGTACGCTTCTTTTGGAGATAAAATTGATGCGAAAGATGTATTAACGACAGCGCAAATCAATGAAAAGTATGGCGACTTAAAAGTTGGCGATACATTAAACGTAAAATTTACTTCAAACATAAACTCTGTATGTTCTAAAAAAGGATGCTGGATGCGTTTAGATTTAGGTGAAGAAAAAGAAGTAATGGTAAAATTTAAAGATTACGGATTCTTTATGCCACTTGACGCAAAAGGCGAAGTTATTGTAAACGGAAAAGCATTTGTTCAAGAAACTTCTGTAGACGAACTAAAGCATTATGCAGAAGACGCTGGAAAATCGGCAGAAGAAATTGCTAAAATTACAGCACCAAAAAAGACACTTTCGTTTGTAGCGGATGGTGTGTTACTGAAAAAATAAACTTGAAACGAAAAATTATCACCACGGGAGATGGATCTACCACAATTCATATAGAAGATTGGGATGAACAATATCATTCTACTCATGGTGCTATTCAAGAATCTGAGCACGTTTTCATAAAAACAGGCTTACATCATTTACAAAATACGTTCAATCCTGAGCAAATTCACATTCTAGAAATTGGATTTGGTACAGGATTGAATGCTTTTATGACCTATCTGGAAGCAAAAAAACACAACTTTCCTGTTAATTATGTAGGTGTTGAAGCCTATCCTGTCGCTTCCGCAGAAATTACACAACTCAATTACAGTACAAAATTAAAAGTCGAACATGAGCAAATTACTTTTACAAAAATGCATACTTGCGATTGGGAAACTGAAACTGTACTAGCTGAAAATTTTAAACTTACTAAGCGACAACAATTCTTTCACCAAATTAATGATATAGAACGCTACAATCTTATCTACTTTGATGCTTTTGGTGCTCGTGTGCAACCAGAACTATGGACTGTTGAAATCTTTCAAAAAATGTACAATGCATTGCAAAACAAAAGTGTTTTAGTAACCTATGCTGCCAAAGGAAGTGTGCGCCGTGCTATGCAAGAAGTTGGTTTTACAGTAGAGCGACTTCCTGGTCCGCCAGGGAAACGTGAAATGCTACGCGCCACAAAATTAACTAAGATTTAAAAATCTAAATAAGGAGTAACTACATAAATCTATTCTTTTTAGCGTATTTTTACTAGGAAAAGAAAACAAATGCTATGCGAATACTTATTTGTGGTGCAACAGGATTGATAGGTTCAGCCTTAACCGATTTATGTTTGCAAGAAAATCATCAAGTGCATTACCTTACAACGCGCAAAAGCAAAATTGAACAATCTGAAAATAAAAATGGCTTCTATTGGAATCCTGCCAAAGGTGAAATTGACGAAGCTTGTTTTGAAGGTGTTGAAGCTATTGTAAATCTTTCTGGTGCAAACATTGCAAAACGTTGGACAGAAACATACAAACAAGAAATTGTTAGCAGTCGTGTAGATACTGCCAATGTCTTATTCAAATCGCTTCGCAACGCAAAAACTCATACCATAAAGCACTATATTTCTGCTTCTGGAATAGCCATTTACCCAAGTTCTCTTACTGAAAATTACGCAGAAGATACAACCAACGAATCCAAAGACTTTCTAGGAAATGTTGTAAAACAATGGGAATTGCACGCCAACCAATTTAAATCTTTAGAAATTCCCGTAACCATTTTAAGAACAGGTTTGGTGCTCTCTAAAAATGGTGGCGCTTTGGAAGAAATGGTAAAACCTATAAAATATGGCGTTGGTGCCGCAATTGGTTCTGGTAAACAATGGCAATCTTGGATTCATATAAACGACATTGCACGTATGTATTTATATGTGTTAACGCAAAATCATACTGGAATTTTTAATGGTGTTGGTCCCAATCCGACCACAAACAAACTACTTACCAAAGAAATTGCTAGCGTACTAAAAAAGCCTTTCTTTTTGCCAAATGTACCTCAATTTATGATGAAACTTATTTTGGGAGAAATGAGCACGCTCCTATTTTCTAGTCAGCAAGTAAGTGCTAAAAAAATAGAAACTACTGGTTTCAAATTTAACTTTCCAGACTTAACACCTGCTTTGGAGAATTTACTCAAAAAATAAACCGACACAAAGTCGGCTTATTACATATATATTTTCAGTAGTATCTTATTTTGTTGCAACAACACTTACAGACAACTCTACATCGTCGCTAATGGCTTTGTCTTTAAATGTATCCGTAAATGATGAAGATCCATATTTCATTCCAAAATCTGTACGATTTATAGTAAACACTTCACTTACAATCATAGCTTTATTTCCTTCAACACTTACTTTAGCAGGAAAAGAAATATTTTTCTTTACACCTTTCAATGTTAAGTTTCCTTCAATCATTGTTTTTCCTTCTTTCTCATTCACTCCAGTAATTGAAAAAGCCGCTGCTCCATTATTTTTAGCATCAAAAAAGTCACTTGATAACAAATGTTTCTTCAAACTTGCATTTCCATTATCATCTGCAGGAATATCTAAAACTGTCAAAGAATTAATATCAATAATAAAACTTCCACTTTCTAACTTTCCTTCTTTCATCGCAAAAGTACCTTTAGATACATTCATAGTTCCGTTATGACTTCCGCCAATAACTTTAGAACCTTTCCAAGTCACTACTGTATTTGCAGTATCTACTTTATACTTTACAGCCTCTGAAGTAATTTTTTTCTCAGTCTTAGCATCTTCTCCTTTAGTTTCATTCTTTTTTTCTCCGCAAGAAGTAGTTACAACTGCTACTGCAACAAAAGCTAGTAAGCTTAAAAATTTTCTTTTCATAGATTATATATTTTATTCATAAAAGTCTGGTTGTAAAACTAGCAAATACTATTAAGTTTTAAGATTGAAATGTTAAAAAATATTTTATGTGACATTTTGACATTTTATCATAAATGGCAGTACTTTTGCCATCTATACAAGAAATAATAAAAATTTTTTGGACATATACCATGAGCAAAAAAAAGGATAAAGCAACAAAGAAAGAACAGCCTAAAGCGGCTGAAGCTACTGAAAATACAATAGAAGAAGTTTCTGCAGAAGCACAACTAACAGAAGAATTGGCAAAAGAAAAAGACAAGTTTTTACGTCTGTTTGCTGAATTTGAAAACTACAAAAGAAGAACTAGCAAAGAACGTGTAGAACTGTTCAAAACGGCAGGAAAAGACATTTTGGTTGCCATGTTGCCAGTTTTAGACGATTTTGATAGAGCATTGGCAGAAATTGCAAAAATCGATGATAAAGAGGTTCAAGATTTGAAAAAAGGAGTTGAATTGATAAGTAACAAACTCAAAGAAACCTTAAAAACAAAAGGCTTAGGCGAAGTTACTGTAAAAATGGGCGATACGTTTGACGCAGAAGACCATGAAGCAGTGACACAAATTCCTGCACCAACAGATGACATGAAAGGAAAAATCATTGACATACTTGAAAAAGGATATACCTTAGGTGACAAAGTAATCCGTTACCCGAAAGTAGTTGTAGGACAATAAGAACGTTTGCAAGTTGTTCCCAACAACAAAACGACCTTTTTAACACACGTTGAAACAAAATGAAACAAGATTATTACGAAATATTAGGAATAAGCAAAGGAGCTTCGGCAGCTGAAATTAAAAAAGCATACCGTAAAAAAGCTATTCAATATCATCCAGATAAAAACCCTGATGATAAGGAAGCTGAAGAAATGTTTAAAAAAGCAGCAGAAGCGTATGAAGTATTGAGCGACGATAATAAAAAAGCGCGCTATGACCAATATGGGCACGCAGCATTTGAAAACGGCGGAGGCTTCGGCGGAGGCGGTTTCGGTGGCGGAATGAACATGGACGACATTTTTAGTCAGTTTGGTGATATTTTCGGTGGCGGAGGATTTGGCGGCGGTTTCGGCGGTGGATTCGGCGGCGGCGGAAGACAACGACGCGTAAAAGGAAGCAGCCTAAAAATTCGTTTAAAACTTACCTTAGAAGAAATTGCTAATGGAGTAGACAAAAAGGTAAAAGTTCGTAGAAAAGTACAAGCGCCTGGCGTAACTTATAAAACCTGTAGTACGTGTAATGGTTCTGGTCAAATGACACGAATCACAAATACTATTTTAGGTAGAATGCAAACATCTACTACTTGTAGTACTTGTAATGGTGCCGGACAAACGATTGACAAACGTCCAGCTGGAGCAGATGGACAAGGAATGAAAGCAGAAGAAGAAACGGTACTTATCAAAATTCCACCAGGAGTTGTAGAAGGTATGCAGTTAAAAGTTTCTGGAAAAGGAAATGAAGCACCTGGAAATGGAATCTCTGGAGACTTATTAGTCGTTATTGAAGAAAAAGAACATGAATTCCTAAAACGTGAAGGCGATAATTTACATTACGACTTGTATATTAGTTTCTCTGAAGCTGCTTTAGGTAGTTCTAAAGAAATTGATACAGTAACTGGAAAAGTTCGAATCAAAGTAGAATCAGGAGTTCAGTCAGGAAAAATATTGCGCTTACGCGGAAAAGGAATTCCAAGTGTTAACGGATACGGAAAAGGTGACTTACTAGTACACATCAACGTTTGGACACCAAAAACATTAACGAAAGAACAGAAAAACTTCTTTGAAAAAATGGCAAAAGAGGAAAATTTTGTGCCTAATCCAGAGAAGAGTGATAAATCATTTTTTGAAAAAGTCAAAGACATGTTTTCGTAATTCTTTTGCTATTACGAAAAAAAAACTATCTTTGATAAGTTACTGGCCGTAACAGGCTAGTAATTTTTTCTTTTTCATAGCAATTTTTTCCCATCCTTGATCATATTAAGGGTGGGTTTTGTTTTATATTGCATTCATTTTGTAACAAAATACACGAAATCGTTACCTATATAAAAAACTTTTTATGAGTTCAATTCTTCAGGCGAAAGACGTCGTAAAAAAGTATGGTGAGTATACCGCATTAAATAAAGTTTCTATTGACGTTCCTAAAGGAAGTATCTTCGGACTTCTAGGACCAAATGGAGCAGGGAAAACTTCACTCATTCGAATTATCAATCAAATTACCGCACCAGATTCTGGTCAAGTATTACTCGATGGTGCTCCATTGCAACAATTTCATATTAAAGACATTGGTTACATGCCCGAAGAACGCGGTTTGTACAAGTCGATGAAAGTTGGCGAACAAGCTTTGTATTTAGCACAATTAAAAGGATTGAGCAAATCGGAAGCAAAAATGCGTTTGAAATATTGGTTTGAAAAATTTGAAATTTCAGATTGGTGGAATAAAAAAATTCAAGAGCTTTCAAAAGGTATGGCACAAAAAATACAGTTTATCGTAACTGTATTGCATCAACCGAAGCTATTAATTTTTGATGAACCATTTAGCGGATTCGATCCAATCAATGCAAACAGAATCAAAGACGAAATTTTACAACTTCGTGATGAAGGTGCTACCGTTATCTTTTCTACACACAGAATGGAATCTGTAGAAGAACTTTGCGATCATATCGCTTTAATTCACAAATCGAATAAAGTATTGGATGGAAAATTGACCGATGTTAAACGTCAATACAAAAGCAATACATATCAAGTTGGTGTCGCTGCTGCAGATAATCTAAAGTTACGATCAACCCTTAGCGAAAAATTTAACGTGACCGATGCCGATTTCAAATCTATCGATGATGATTTAAAAATAAACATCCAACTACAAAACGGAGATACTTCAAACGATTTACTATCATATTTAACTTCTAAAGGACAAGTAAATCACTTTGTAGAAGTTATTCCAAGTGTCAACGATATATTTATTCAAACCGTAGAAAATAATAATTAGACATGAATCACTTACCGCTAATTATCAAAAGAGAATATCTAACGAAAGTTAGAAACAAGTCATTTATTTTAATGACCTTTTTAAGTCCGCTAATTTTCATCGGACTTATTTCGTTAATTGTGTACTTAACACAAATAAATAATAACAAACAGCGCACCATTTCTATCTTAGATGAAACAGGAAAAATTTCGCAAGTTTTCAAGACAGAAAAAGTAACTAAAGATTCCAATACAACCTATAACTTTCTTCAAGGCATTTCCTTAGAAGAAGCTAAGAAGCAAGTGCAGGAAACCGAAGAATATGGCTTGTTACACATTCGTCAAATGGCATCTACTGAAGAAATTGCGAAGCATATAATATTCTATTCAGAAGATTCGCCTTCGTCAAAATTCATTTCGAGTCTGGAACGAATTTTAAATGGAAAACTAACAGAAGAAGCCCTTTTAAAGAATAATGTTGACATCAATTTGGTAAAAAGCTCTAAAATGGATATAGCTATCGGACAAGAAACTTTTTCGGGAGAACGTAGCTCTAAACTCATCAACTATTCCAAACTCGGGTTTGGCTTTGCAGCAGGATATTTACTGTTTATGTTTATTATTATTTACGGGAATATGATTATGCGTAGCGTGATTGAAGAAAAAACAAACCGTATTATTGAAATCATTATTTCCTCTGTAAAACCGATTCAATTATTGATGGGAAAAATTATTGGAACTTCCTTAGCGGGAATTACACAATTTTTAATGTGGATCATACTTGGAGGAACAATAGTCGTAATTTTATGGCTAATTTTTGGTTTTGATCTCGTAAGCGCACAAACTGCACAACAGCAAGAAATGATAGCGCAAGGAGCTAACGTTGATATATCAGTACTTATATCATACATCATCGGTAGTTTACCAATTGTGAATTTGGTCATAGCTTTCTTTATCTTTTTTATTGGTGGATATTTACTATATAGCTCTTTATATGCAGCTATTGGTGCCGCAGTAGATAATGAAACGGACACGCAACAATTTATGATGCCGATTTTAATGCCATTGATTTTGGCTGTGTATGTTGGTGGATTTACTGTATTAGAAGATCCACATGGATCAGTTGCCACTGTGTTTTCATACTTACCATTTACCTCACCTGTAGTAATGTTGATGCGAATTCCGTTTGGTGTTCCGATATGGGAACAAATTATTTCAATCGTAATTTTGTATATTACCTTCGTTGGAACTGTTTGGTTTGCTGCAAAAATTTACCGTGTTGGTATTTTAATGTATGGAAAAAAACCGAGTTATAAGGAAATATTCAAGTGGTTGAAATACTAATATTATGGGAGAAAATTGGGAATTTTTAGACATTGTTCTATATAAACATGGAGAAATTACCATTACTGTTCAAGTTATTGTAACACTTATTATAGTATTAATTGCTACACATTTTATTCTTAAGTTTATTCGAATTGGTGTTTCCAAAAGATTGGATGAAGATGGCAAAAACCGCTTTAAAACAGTCTTTACTTTTTTAAAGTATTTTATATTTTCCATTGCCATAATCACATCTCTGGATGCTTCTGGTATTCATATTACAGCCTTACTGGCAGCTTCTACTGCTTTATTTGTAGGTCTTGGACTTGGAATGCAGAAACTATTTCAGGATATTATTTCTGGAATTTTTATTCTAGTTGACAAAACTATCATCGTAAATGACGTTATTGAGATCGATAAAAAAGTTGGTAAAATTACGCAGGTTGGACTGCGAACTACAAAAGCCATTACACATGACGAGAAAGTTCTTGTGATTCCTAATCATAAGTTTTTAAATGAAATTTTGTACAATTGGACACAAAATGATGAACGTACACGAGAATCTATTAATGTTGGAGTCGCTTATGGTACGGATGTTGATTTAGTAAAAGCGTTGCTATTTGGAATTGCTGTACAAGATGATGCAATTATGAATGATCCTGAACCTACTATATTTTTTGAAGATTTTGGAGATAGTGCTTTGATATTCAGGTTACATTTTTATATTGGAGATAGTTTTCATCTGCCGCAAGTTCAAAGTAGATTACGATACAAAATATACAACACATTTAATGAAAATAATATAAGCATTCCATTTCCGCAACGCGATGTACATGTTTATAATTCAAAAAAAGAATAATATGCCTAAAATATTAGTAATAGAAGATGAATCTGCCATTAGAAGAGTTTTAGTAAAAATCTTATCCGAAGAAAATGATACGTATGAAGTATCACAAGCAGAAGATGGATTGGCAGGTATAGAGATGGTAAAGAAAGACGATTACGATTTGGTACTTTGTGATATAAAGATGCCAAAAATGGATGGTGTAGAAGTACTTGAAGCTGCCAAAAAAATAAAACCAGAAACTCCTTTTGTGATGATTTCCGGTCATGGTGACTTAGATACTGCAGTAAATACAATGCGTATTGGTGCATTTGATTATATTTCAAAACCGCCAGATTTAAATCGATTATTAAACACAGTTCGAAATGCACTTGATAGAAAAGAATTGGTTGTTGAAAACAAACGATTAAAGAAAAAAGTCAGCAAGAACTACGAAATGATTGGACATTCTGATGCTATCGATCAAATTAAAGATATTATTGAAAAAGTAGCACCAACAGATGCGCGTGTCTTAATTACTGGACCAAACGGAACAGGAAAAGAATTGGTTTCGCACTGGTTACACCAAAAAAGTGATCGTAGTAAAGGACCAATGATTGAGGTAAACTGTGCGGCAATTCCAAGTGAATTGATTGAAAGTGAATTATTCGGTCATGTAAAAGGAGCATTTACAAGCGCTAATAAAGATAGAGCTGGAAAATTTGAAGCTGCTAACGGTGGAACTATTTTCTTAGATGAAATTGGAGACATGAGCTTATCGGCACAAGCCAAAGTATTGCGTGCATTGCAAGAAAGCAGAGTACAACGTGTTGGTAGCGATAAAGATATTAAGGTAAATGTTCGTGTGATTGCTGCAACGAATAAGAACTTAAAAAAGGAGATTGAAGACGGAAAGTTCCGTGAAGATTTATACCACAGACTAGCCGTAATTTTAATCAAAGTTCCTGCATTAAACGATCGTAGAGACGATATTCCGTTATTGATAAATCATTTTGCAGCTAAGATTGCGAACGATCAAGGAAATACAGCGAAGAAGTTTTCAGATAAAGCCATCAAATTATTACAGGAATACGATTGGACAGGGAATATTAGAGAATTGCGAAACGTCGTTGAACGTTTGATCATTCTTGGAGGACAAGAAGTCACCGAAGAAGATGTGAAGTTATTTGCTTCTAAGTAATTTCTACGACATAAAGAATCAAAAAAAATCAGCTGTAAAAAGCTGATTTTTTTATGTGTCATTGTTTTTTATTCAATTTAACTATGAAGAACACTAAACGTCAGTTCGAGTTGCGAATCTGTGATTGGTTGTACTTCGACATACTCAGCGGAGCTATCGAGAACAGTTTTGAATTTAAGTAGTTGATTTTCTTTTCATAGTACTTCTCGATACAATTTTTCTTTCATTTCGACTCCGCTCAATGTACAGAAAAATCACTCGAAGTGACGTGTTGAGTTATTGAGAAACAGATTGCCGCGCGTTTTTATCAAAACGCTCGCAAAGACGTTCCCAAGAAGTTTAAGAATACACGCGAAGCAATCAAAAAACCTACTTCAACACCGTAAACTCAATCTTAGAATCGTTGAAAACTGTATGTGTCTGTTTCTTGAAATCTTCTTCTTTGGCTTTGTAAATATTTGGCACAAACGTTTGTGGATTCAAATCGATTAATGGAAACCATGTACTTTGCACTTGAATTTGCACTTTGTGTCCTTTTTTGAATGTGTGATATACATCTTGCAATTTGATATTTACAGCCGTTTTTTCATTCGGCACAAATGGTTCAGGATGTTCAAAACTGTTACGGAAACGTCCGCGCATCACTTCACTACGAACCATTAAATGATAATTACTCATGGCCAAATGGTCTTGCATGCCTTCTTCCTGCTCTTTAGCATCATGTGGATGTACATCAATTACTTTTACAATCCAATCGGCATCAGTTCCTGTTGTGGCTACTTTTAATTTTGCCATGATGTCACCTGCCAAAGTAAAATCTTCTGTTAATACTTCCGTTTCAAAAATCAATACATCTGGACGACGTGCTGCAAATCGCTGATCGTCTGTCATATATTTTCTTGGCGTAAATACGGTTTTAATATCTTCTGAATATGGTACAGGACGTTTTAAATCGCTCACAAATACTTCTTTTGTTTCTCCATTTTTAGCAGCAGACAATTCTTGATCGGCATTCAAATACATATCTTGTTTTGCCACATTTGCTGGCGGCCAACTATCATAACTACTCCATTCTTTCTTTCCAGAATCAAATACATACGCTTCTGGCAAACCTGAATTTTTACTTCCATCACCTTTTAAGAAATGGTTGAAAAATTTTGTTTCCACATCACGCTGAAAATTTAACGAGATTGAATCACCAAAATAATAGTTTCCAACAAAGTTTTTCGCTTTACTACTCGCCCATCTTCCGTGATCCCAAGGTCCAAAAACCATTGTGTTGTAATTATCTGGGTTGTACTTTTCAATTGTTTTATAGGTTTCAAAAGGTCCGTATAAATCTTCCGCATCAAAAAATCCACCAACAATCATCGTTGCTACAGATGGTTTTATATTTTTTAAATTCTGAATCAATCCTTTTGGTTTCCATACACTATCGTAGTTTGGATGATCGATAATTTCTTTCCAAAAAACATCATCTATTTTATCGGACTTAGACGTAATAACATTGTCTAATTTTTCATATTCAAAATAACTATTCAAATTGCTTAATGGTCCAGCATCTAAAAAGAACTGGTATTGATCTTTTGTACCTAAATCTGGTAATTTATACCAAGCTGAATCTTTCGGTGTATCTTTCATTGTTCCAAATAAAGAAACCGCTCTAAAATAACTTAATAAGAACGCTCCATTGTGATGGAAATCATCAAAAAAGAAATCGCCAATACAGGCTTGTGGAGAAGCAGCTTTTAATGCTGGATGCGCATCAATTGTAGAATACGTCGAATAATACCCTGGATATGAAATTCCCCAAGTTCCTACTCTACCGTTATTATTTTCAACATTTTTCACCAACCAATCAATTGTGTCATAGGTATCTGATGATTCGTCTACTTGTGTATTATCTTTCTTATTTGGAATGTATGCACGCATGTTATCATAAATACCTTCGCTCATCCAACGTCCACGGACATCTTGATACACAACAATGTTTCCTTCTTTCATTAAATGTGTATTCGGACTAATTTTAGTTTTAAATTCGTCTTTTCCATACGGTTTACAACTATATGGCGTACGCAGCATTAAAATCGGGTATTCTTTACTTGTATCTTTGGGAGAATAAATTGTGGTATGTAGTTTAATTCCATCACGCATTTCGATGGTTACTTCTTGCTTGTTGTAATGATCTTTTACATACGTATCATTTACTTTGGCAACGTCTTTATTTGTTTTTTCAGTTTTTGTGCAAGCAGTACATAAAAAAACTGTTAATAGGATAAGTTTAAAAAAGGTTTTCATCTGTAATCTTTCTATTTTCAGGTTTTGTCAGATGGAATTCACTAACAATAATTTTGAGTTTCAATCAAAATATTAGCAAGTTCATTTCATTTGGTTGTAGTTCGTAATTTTTTATGTCTAAATTTACAAAATTATAATCGCTATTAGATCACAATGAGAAGAATCCTAACTATTTTAACGTTTGCACTTTGTATTTTTAGTTGTGAAACGAAAGGAACACAAGAAACGAAGACTACAACTACAAAAACGGAGAAAGAAAGTACGCCTAAAAAGCAATTTCCAAAACTTGAACCAAACCGTTATAATGTTGGTTTTTTAATTATGGATGGTGTATTTAATACCGAATTGACTGCACCTTTTGATATTTTTCAACACACTATTTTCCGTGAGAATATTAAAGCGATGAATGTGTTTACAGTTGCCAATACAGATGCTGCTGTGACTACGTTTGAAGGCATGCGTATTCTGCCCGATTTTAATTATTTGAAAGATAGCTTGCCAAAGATCGATATTTTGGTTGTGCCAAGTGCCGAACATCATTTGGATACCGATTTAGACGATAAAAAAATGATTGCTTTTGTGCAAAAAGTTGCCAAAGATGCAGAATTTGTGACTTCACATTGCGATGGTGCATTTGTATTAGCCAAAGCTGGATTGTTAGATGATGTTGCGTCTACTACGTTTCCAAGTGACATTAAAAAGATGCGCGAAATGTTTCCGAAGTTAGACATTAGAGATAATACCTTATTTGTACATGATGGAAAGTACATTACTTCGGCTGGTGGCGCAAAATCTTTTGAAGCAGCTTTGTATTTGTGTGAACATTTGTATGGAAAAGAAATTGCCAAAAGTCTTGCTGGTGGATTGGTAATTGACTGGACTTTGGACGGTTATCCACATACTATTGTTAAATAGTTTTTTTTTGGTCTTGGGTTTTTGGTGTTGGATTTTTGGGCTTGGTGAAAAACAGTTTTTTATTTTTCTTACTTATATCCGTTAAACTCAGGAATCCAAGGAGTTTTCGCGAATTGACTTTCATTTACTTTTGTTAAATCAATTCTTTTATCAAGCATGTATTGAGTTGGCATTCCGTTAAACTCTACCATCAATTCTGCTTTAATGATAGGATTTATCAAGCCACGTTCTAAGTATAGCTTTTTACTTATGTATTTAGCCAATTGAACAAAGGTATACGGATCTTCTGGCATGTGCATAAATTGATTTTTAGTCACAAAAGTGGTTCCATCTAAATCATATCTTTGAGAAGTTGCACGATCTACCAAAGACATATTGAATTGTGTTACGTTTCTAGATTGCATTTTCATTCGCCAAGAAAATCGTTGTGCAATACTTGTCCATTCAGGGTTTGTTGTTAAGAAATGATGCCTCAAAGGAAATACAATATGAAATACAACAAAAATGAACAGACAGGTTAATGTCAGTGTTTTGTATTTTGATGTTGTTACGGCTGTCTCAGTTGCTTCTTCTGTGTTTTCCGTTGCTTTACTGCCAAATATAGAATCAACGTAGTTTCCAACTTTTTTACTATCAAAAAATAAGATGGTGGCACAAATCATGAAAAAAGGAAAAATTCCAATATCATCAAATAAAATAGAGTTATTCGTGTAACTAAATATCACGACAAGTAGTACACCTAACCAACGTGTTTTTTTAGCTAGTAAAATAAAAGCAATGCTCAGGTCAAAAACGAGTCCGCCATATTTGATTAACATAATGAGCGTTTCCTTTGGAAAAATGTTTGTCAACATACTGCTCTGCGCTTGATCAATTGTGTATCCTACAAGATTACTGTCCATCCAATTTGGAGATAGTTTTGAAATTCCTCCAAAAAAATACACTATAGAGATTAAAAAAATAAGAATATTTTGCTGCCAAGCAGGGATTATTTTTGACAATGGTTTTTTAGAAAGTTTACTTCGAAGACTATACTTTTTATCTGCGCTAACAAATATCATCACAAAAGCAATCAATGCGATGAGATAGATATGATTATTATATAAAGTTTTGTCTATAAATGAAAAATATGAAAATCCTAAAAAGAAGAATATCATGGCATATCTATACAAAAAACCAAGAGTTATTAGTACTGTAGAAATTAAAAGTCCTGCATGGATTGTTTTCAACAAACCTAAAGAGAAAGGCTGTAAAAACTCCAATCCTTGATACGGGAATAATACTTCAGGACCAAATATAAATTGAAACGTATAATCTATTTGATAGTAGTAAATCATTTGATAGAACATAAACATTCCAAAGAAAATTCTGAAGATTGCAAGGACAGAAACATCAATTGATTTGAATACTAGTTTGTGGATATACTTCATGATTGGTCGGTGTTGTTGTTCGCCTAAAATACAATTTTCCAATAGAGCTTCCCAAAATTTGAAAATAATTTAGCGAAAACAACACAAGAAACAGAAAAAGAAAAAGAGAGGTTTCCCTCTCTCCTAGTCTTTATGCCATTGTATGCGTTGTTGTATCACATATACATGAATACACCCAGCAACTGTACGTACACCAAACTGTTTTAGCACAACCCCAAGTCATTGCTTGTTGTTGTTCATTTGCTGCATTTTGACTTTCCGCACCACCTTTTAAATGAGATACTTTTACTTTTTGTAGTTTAAGTTTATTTACTTTTTTTTTCTTCATGATTGAAATTTTTACTGTTTTGTATTAATTTTATATCATGAATGTATCCATAATTTAAACTGATTTTAGTAATGAGTTTCTCAAAAGGTATTCTGAGTTTCTAAAATGTTAGATTATTTGTTGTTTAAAATCACAAAGGTTGAAACTGTAGTGAACTTGAAAAAATTAGAAAAATTGTAAAGTAAAAAATCGTCCTACGCAATTTTTATATTCTTGATATTTTTTTGGGTGAACTTTTTGTAAATGTTCTTCTTCTAACCTTACTTGAACTTGAATTAAAATGTTTGCAATGATGAAGAAAGATAACGTTACATAATTCGGTTGTACTAAAAACAAACCTAATAAACTCAACAGCATTCCTAGAAATATTGGATTTCGCGAGAAAGTAAACAATCCAGTTGTAATTAAGTTTGTCTTTTCATCTTTATCAATTCCAATACGCCAAGAATCTTTCATTTGATATTGCGCAATTACGGTAATTAGTAACGATATCAACAGTAAAATTACTCCAAGATAATTCACGAAAGTGTACTTAAAAAAAGAAGGAAAAAATTCTGTTTTCCAAGTTACTAGTACAATATAAAGAAGTATGGCTACAATAGTACTTCCAAAATAACGTCCAATAATGCCATACGCAGAATCGTCTTTAGGCACTACAAGTGCTGACTTCCCAATCTTTTTGGAGGTGATGATACTTTTTAAAATAAAAGCAATAAGAAAGTAGCCGATAAAAAATATCGGAATAAAATAATATAAAAATGTGTCCATTTGTGTGTTTTATTTGAAGATGAACTGTGTGATAATAGAAAACGAAAAATCTTAATTCTAAATACGATTATCTCATTAACTATTTAATTACACACTTTACACTCTTTTTTGTCTTTGACTTCTCCTGTTAAAAACCCTTTGTCATTTAGTTTATAATCACAGCAATCCATATATCCTTGAACAATGAGTTTTCGTCCGCGTTGAATTTGTGATTTTACTGTTGCCAATGGTAGTTTGAGTTGTGTAGCAATTGCTGCTTGTTTGATCCCTTTAATGTCTGATAAGAATAATGGATCTCTGTATTTTTTTGGGAGATTTTTAATGATTCCTGGCAAGCAATCTTTCTCAGAATGCGTATACTCTTCCGAAATACTAATGGTTTCTTCTTTTTCTAACGGAACTTCTTTGTTTGACTTTCGAAAATAATCTAGCGTTGTATTTCTACTGACACTTAACAACCATGGTTTTATCTTGCGTTCGTCTGCCACAGTTTCTAATTTTGCATGTACTTTTAGGAAAACTTCTTGCACCAAATCGTCTGTAATTTGTGCATCTTTCACTTTACTCATAATCAGACGTTTTACATCATCTGCATAGCGTTCCCAAATTTCTGTAGTAGTCATTTTTATTCTTTATTTTATTAAAAAAAGATTGTCTTAGAAAGATAAATAGTTTTTCTAAGACAATCTCATAATTTGTTTAACAATTACAGTTTGTGCAAGTACAGTTTTCACAAGTACATTGATTGCATTGTCCATTTTTACAACTTACACAGTTACAGGTACAGTTTTTATGATTTTCCATCTTTTTTGTTTTTAAGTTCACACAGTAGACGTAAGATGACTTAAAAAGATGCATTTTTTAAATATTTTTTTACACAAAATTATTTTCAGCATTTTACACGCTATCGTGTTTAGTTATCTCTCTTTTCAAAATCTTCTGTTTCTTTGATTTGAATTCGCCTCTGAATAAGATATAAAAAGACTCCTAGAATAATTAATACAAATAATCCAGGAAGACTGAAAATAAATGTGATTATAGTATCCGCTTTCATATCTAAGTGAGTTTCACAGCGGTTCCATACGCCAAAATTTCAGAAGCACCTTGCATTACCATCGATGTTGTCATTCTAACATTTACAATAGCATCAGCACCAAGTCTTTCAGCATCTTGTTCCATTCTTTGCAAAGCTTGCTCTCTTGATTCTGCTTGTAGTTTTGAGTATTCTTCAATTTCTCCTCCGACAATATTTTTTAGTCCTGCAAAAATATCTCTTCCAATATTTCGTGCTCTTACCGTACTACCTCTAGCAACTCCTAATATTTCTGTAATTTCTTTATTGGGTATGTTTTCTGTTGTTGTAATAATCATTTGTGTATGTTTTTCTAATAGGATGCTTAATACAGCTATTTGTTACAACTTAAAGATACTTATTTTTTAGTTCTCTTCTGACGAATGGCATTTCTATATCGCAGTAATTCTTCTTTCACTTTTGGTGTCAATAGATACAGTCCGATCATATTTGGCACCAACATGGAGAATACCATTGCGTCTGCAAAATCGACCACAGCTTGCAAACTTGCCGCTGCACCAATAATAACAAAAATGCAAAAGATAGTTTTGTATATGTATTCTGCTTTTTTGCTTCGTCCAAATAAATATGACCACGCTTGATGTCCGTAATACGACCAAGAAATCATTGAAGAAAACGCAAATAAAATTACCGCTACCGTTAACACATACGGAAACCACGAGATTCCACTTTCTAGCGCATTTGAAGTTAGTATAGCTCCTTGTTCATAGGATACTGCTGTTCCTACCGTAATTTGCCCTGTAATGATTAATACAAGTGCTGTCATGGTACAAACGACTACTGTATCAATAAATGGTTCAAGCAAAGCAACCAAACCTTCACTCGCTGCATAGTTAGTTTTTACAGCCGAATGCGCAATGGACGACGAACCAATTCCTGCTTCATTGGAAAAAGCTGCACGTTTGAAACCTTGAATCATCACACCAATAAATCCACCTGCGACACCTTCATAACTAAATGCTCCATTAAAAATTTCGCTAAATGCCGCTGGAATACTTTGGTAATTGATTCCGAGAATAATCAATATAGCAAGTACATAGGTTGCTACCATTAACGGTACAACTTTGTCTGTGACTTTTGCTATTTTTTTGATTCCGCCAATAATAACAATTCCAACGAAAGTTGCCATAATCAATCCGAAAAGCCAGCCTTTTCCATAAAAGATGCTTTCTTCGCCACCAGTTACGTATTGAAATAATTGAAAAGCTTGATTGACTTGAAACATGTTTCCGCCACCAAACGATCCGCCAATACACATAATTGCAAATACAACTGCCAAAATTTTACCCAAATGTTTCAGTCCTTTTTCACGCAGTCCTTTGCTTAAATAATACATTGGTCCGCCGTATATAACGCCGTTTTCGTCTACTTCGCGATATTTTACGCCAAGTGTACATTCTACAAATTTGGAAGCCATTCCTAAGAATCCGACTAAAATCATCCAGAACGTTGCGCCAGGTCCACCAATGGAAAGAGCAATGGCAACACCTGCAATATTTCCGAGTCCGACAGTAGCAGACAAAGCTGCTGTTAATGCTTGAAAGTGCGATACTTCACCTTCGTTTCCTTCTACTCGAATTGTATCTGGATTGTCGTTTGTTTCAGTAGTTGAAACAGCTTCAGACACCTCAACTTTATGATTACTTTCTAAATCGTCATAATCACCTTTTACGACTTTTATCGCTGTGAAAAATCCGCGAATATTGATGAGTTTGAAATAGATAGTAAAGTAACTCGCTCCAATAATCAGTACAATTAATACCCAAGGAATCCCGACTTCGCTGGTAATAGGAATCTCTGCAAAAATGGCATCGGTAAACCAACTTGTGGCATTTTTGAAGTTTTCATTGATGCGCGCATCTAAGGATTGTGAACTTTCTTGCGCTGCTGCAAAAATGGGCAGCAATAGGCTAAGAAGTAGTAATTGTACTGATTTCATCTGTTCGTTTTTTGATTGGTACGAAGATGAAATTATGTACTGTATTACAAAAGGTTACGTAGTGCTGTTTTTATAAGTAGTACTAGTTAAGTATGTGATTAAGTAGTTAAATTATTTAGAAGAAAACGCTCTCTATTTTTTCGCCAGTATGCATGACTCCAATGTACTCATCATTTATTTTTGATTCAAAAGATAATTCATAAGGAGTTTCCTTCTCATTCCATGGATAGATACATTTTAAACGGTAATCAGTTATTTTTTGGCCTTTAAATTTCTCTTGTAGTTTTATGTCTTTTGAAATTTCGTCCACCATTTGGGATTTGATATTTTCTTCGTCTTTTAGTATAAATTTTGCAGCTTCTATTTGAGTTGGGTACGGTCCTTTTGAGTTTCCAAGTAATAAAAGCGATACTTCTTTATTTCTATATGTTGAATTTTCATCACTTACCCATGTAATTTCTTTTTGCTTGTCTCTTTTAACGCGCGCTTCAAATATTCCCAAATTAGGGATTGTTATTTTTACTTTTTTACCGAATAAAAAATTTAGGATTCCAAACATGAAGTTGTTTTATATTTTTGGCGAATCTAGTAGTTTTTGCACTTGATTCAAAGTCTAGCAAAGTGTTTCCTTCTGTTTAACCACATTCAATCGTAGCAAATTGAAGTAAGTTATTTTCGATTGCATACATAATCAGTTGTTCTTTTCCACCTGAACCGCTAATGTTGAGTATTTTTTTGATTTGATAGATATGCGCCTGAAAACCATCAACACTTATGTGCATGGCTTCGGCAATTTCGGTGTATGATTTTTTATCGCCACAAATACCTAAGTTAGCCAAGACTTCTTTTTGCCGATCGGACAATACAATTTTAGAAGCTTCTTGCATTTCGGAAACTTTCTGCTCTTGTCTTTTTAGTTTTTTTGTTAAGAATTGAATGGTGTCTATATGGCTTTCATTAGCTATTTTTAGTTTCTCATTCTCTACACGTAATGTATTGCGTTCTGCTTCAAGCACTACAAATTCGGATTGTTGTTGTTCTTTTTCCGAAAGAAATTTCCAGCTATATAATAATATTGAAAATAGTAGAATGAAGATGAATTTAAATGAAATTGCCGTTATAATTCCGAGCAAACTCCAATTAGATAAACTGATGTATTCTTGAACGAGCTCGTACGGAATGATTCTGTGGGAAACCGCAATGATGATTAAAACGAACAATGAAAAGCATGGTAAGTACATGAATTTCATGTTTCGATTGATGAATGCACTGTTCAATTCATATAGTAAGGCCAACGCTACTACTAATGAAATTGGAATATCTATCAGCCAAATAAAGCTGCTGCTGATGTCTGGATTTGTATATGAAGTCGCGATGAATACAAAAGCAATCATGCTAAAAATTCCACCAAAAAGCATTACAAATTCTTTTACTGAGAAGCGTTCTACAATTTGTACAATGATGTTACGCTTGTTTTGATGTTCTATAGATGGCAGTGATAACAGAATAAACAGCGAATTGATAAGCGAAATAAAAACGCCCCAATACACTAACCATTTAGCATCTGCAGATACTTGAAAATATTTTGTAGCTAGTAACGTAACTATTGCGCCAATTCCCCAAGCAAAAATTGCCAAGCCAAACCATTTGATTCCGCTTATAGTGTTTCGACTTTGTTGCTTTCCTTCTTTGTCATAAATACGTTGAATGACAAATGCAGTTAGCAAACAAACCAATGCCGTTACGGTAGATTCTATGTGCGCGTACATGTTTTTTTATTGATTGATGTTTTAAAGGTAGGTAAAATATTGTGCAATTTTATAATGAATTGTAAACTCACAGAAGCTTTTTTGTTTTTGTATTGTATTTTCGTAAAATGTCTGAAGAAAATCTTCCTATCCAAACGAATCTTGAAGCAATTGATTTAAAATTGCAGTTGGAACAGCTGCAAAAAGAATATGATGCAATGGAACAAAAAGTGCAAGCGCTTAAAAATTTAATTCATTTGCACTTAGCAGACGAAATTGTGGAAGTACAAGAGTTGACTATTCTTTACAAAGAGTTAAAATCTGCCAAGAAACAACAACGTTTGCAACAGAAACAACGTGGTAAAAATTATGTGGCACCAAAAGGATTACAAGTAGTTTCAAAATCTAGTAAAGATGAAAATGTAAGTCATTCGAAAGAGAAAAAACGTTTGTATAGAGAAGCAATGCTTTATGTGCATCCTGATACATTTTCGATGCAACCTGAACAAACCGAATTGGCAACGGAAGTTACTGCCAAGTTGATTCAAGTGTATAAAGAAGGTGATTTGAAAGCCTTGCAAGCATATCACGCACATATTTTTAGTGATGCATCTTTAACACCACTTACAGCGAATGCATCTGTAACGATTCACGCAAGTGGAACATCGCATATTGTTACCGAAATTGATGCGCTTAAAGTACAAATAGACGAATTAAGAAACTCTCCTTTATACAAAACACTGACCGAATATGAAAATCCATATACGTATGTTGACGAGTTAAAGGTGTATTATAAAGATCGACTTGTTAAACTTAGAAAACGAACTCGAAAAGCGTTTAAATAAACAGCTTTCTTAACTGTAAATAAAAAAGGAACACTAACTAGTATTCCTTTTCTACTAATTTTCTAATATATTATTCTTAACGGAATGTATCTTCAGCTTCACACTCGCATTCAGTTCGATTGCACCAACAACTCGTTTGTGATGGGTTTTTCCCTCCTTTTAATTGCTTAATAGTACTCAATGAAGAAATGGTGTTTTTCTTGAACGCTAAATTTTTAATTGTTTGTTTTTTCATGATTTTAAGTTTTGGTTTTAGTTATAAATAAAGTACAAAATTGAAAAAGAACGTGCCCAAAAATTCAAGACCTTGTAAAACCGAAGCTGGATCAAGTTCAGAATTACGTGTTAATAAACTTTTTAGGCAAATTCTTTAAAATTCATTCTTATTAACTAGTTTCTAACGAAATGGTCTATCCATTTCACATTCGCAAACAGTATCCATACACAAACAACTTGTTTTTGAAGTATTTCTTCCTCCGTTTAATTTTTCGATTGCACTAAATTTCGAAATTGTTTTCTTGTTAATTGCTAAACTTTTGATTGTTCTTTTTTTCATGACTTTACGTTTTTGGTTTGTCGATATATAAAATACAAAAAAATAAAAAAGGAACACCTTTCGATATTCCTTTTTCGTTATTATTCTTTAATAATTGTTTCTTTGTTCATTTTCATCAAAGAGTTTTACTGACATTCAAGTCCGTTAGTTTCACATTGTCCTAAAAAGCTAGGTTAACAACCTTCTGTAAATATTTCAAGACAACGTATACAAGCGCTTATTCCTGTTGGTTCTAAACAGGATGGATCACGAGATTCACACTGTTCTAATGATTCACATCTGGTGAAATTGTCTGAATAATTACAAAGGTTTGTTTCATAACCTCCTATAATAGATGCATGATTATCTAGTTTAGAAACGGTTCTTTTGCTTAACAACAAACTTTTAATTTTTCGCTTTTTCATAATAATGGTTTTAAAAATTAATATTGAACCTAATCTAAAAAAATCAAGCTTAAAAGTAGTGTGTATACATACAAACATGTCGTTTTGTGCACAGGTAAGCGCATAAAACTGGTAAGATTTTAAATCCTACATGAAAGTGGAAATGTTAATTTTACGCGAGATAAAAAGTTAAAAAAAGGAATATATTTCGATATTCCTTTTTCGTTATTATTGATTAAAATTAGCAGTATTATTCCTCTCCAGCCACACAGTAATAGCTTGGACAACCTCCTAATCGTGAGTCGCACATGTGATTTGAACACACTTTTTCTAAGGTTTTTGTTGGACAAGCATCGCTAACACACATCGGATGACCGCTTCCGCCTCCTCTGACTGCTTGTTCATTTAAATTTGATACTAACTTTTTACTCAAACTCAGGTTTTTTAAATTCTTTTTTTTCATAATTAAATGTTTTGATTTGTAATGAAGCCAAAGTATAAAACCCTCTTAATTAAGCAGTTTTTTCACTCTCAAATCCGTGCATTTGCATACAAATTCTGCTGGTATAGGGTTGAATTTATGAATTGCATATCCTATAGTTCGTACTAAAAAAAGAGGCTACATTCTAAAGAGCGATAAATTACCAATCCAAACTTTTTAGTTACCGAACGAGACAAACTCGATTTGATATTTGGTTTCTCATTAATACTAAAAGTCAGCATTAAGAGATTCTAAATAAAGTTCAAAATGATACTATGTACACTTTTTAAAATTCAGCCTCTTGAGAGTGCTTTTAGAATTTAGCAGAATGTTACTGTCGTATCACAACCTTCTGTAAATTCTTCCATACAAAGCAAACAAGCACTAATGTCAGAAGGTTGTAAACAATTTGGATGATGTGTAAAACATTCTTGTAAAGAATTTCCACAGTTAAAAGTATTACCATCATCAAGTCCGCCTCTTACTACATCTAAATTACCTAAGTTTGAAATTAAGTTCTTGGACAAGTTTAACGTTCTAATTTTTTGTTTTTTCATAATAATAGTTTTAAAAATTAATATTGAAGCGAAACTAGAAAATGAAGTTTTATAAATCGTCTTTTGTCTTACATGTACGTTTAGTTGTATTCTTAAATACGTAGCTTTTTAAATAGCACCAAAAAAAAGAAGAGCTACCTTCTTCAAAAAAATAGCCCTTTTTCACTATCGTATAAATTTAAACTTTAAAATGGTGATTTATTAATTTTCATCATCAACACATCCTATTAACAATGTGCATATCCAGCTATATCCATCTGTACAATCATTTGTACAATTTCCTCTTGTACAATTCCAAGCAGTTTGAAATGGTGAACAGCCATCAGAACAGCCATTAGTACAAAACGCAGAAGCTCCTCCTTGCAGTTGATCTTTGTTTAAACTAGAAATAGATTTTTTGTTTAGGGACAATCCCTTAATTTTCTTTTTTTTCATAATAAATAAATTTTAATGTTATGCATTAACTAAAGTAGTTATTACTCATTCTTAAAGAGTGAATTAGCGTTCTAAACATGTGTATTTGTACACATACGCACCTTAGTATTTATATGAATTTATAAATTGCACGTATCTTTTAAGATTTGTCTTTCCTTACATAAAAAGGGCTTGAAGAGTATCTAGTGTTTTTTTAGATATACATTCGGTCCATTATCATTTTTTTAAGACTTTTCAACGTGATTTCTAATTATATTTAATTAAAAAAAAATGACATTTACTTTCATAGATCTTATCTTATTTTCAGGAATTGTTCAAGGTATATTCCTAATGATTTCTTTGTATTTTATTTCACAAAAAAATAAAAAAGCGAATAAGATACTGATGATCATTATAGGATTCTCAACAGCTATTTTTGCTAGAGAAATGCTAAGCTATCAGTTAGATCCTTTATTGTTTTGGCGGAGTTCAATTTTAACAGAATGTACCATGTATTTATTTGGTCCTTTTTTATACCTGTATTTTAGAAAATTGGTGTTTAGAAATCATCCAAAAAATAGATTGTCATTTAAACATTATACCCCTTCTCTCCTATTGTTTATTTATTTTATATGGACACTTTCTATCACTACTGAAGAGTATGTAAATTCAACTTATACTTCTATTATGTTTTATGCTTTTTTAGCCATGGAAGTCACAGGTGTTGTTTCAATTATTGTATATAGTTATTTATCCTATAAAATTGTAAAACATCTTAAAAGCGTAGAAAACTCTAGTGTGTACATCCATAAAATTGCTCGCTACATAACATTCGTTTTACTTGGAATTTCACTCATTGCAGTTTGTTGGGCTTATGGAATTTTTAATACGTATGGATTAGGGAATTTTGAATCTATCATTAGTTATAAACTTATATGGATTTGTATTACTATTTTTCTATTTATAGTTGGTTATTTTAGCCTTACACAGCCAGAAATTATTCGTTTGCCTATTGAGAGAAAAATAACTACTAGAGATCGAATGACTAAGACTGAAGTGACCAACATACAAAAGAAACTACAATTACTAATTGAAGAAGAACAAATTTTTATGCGTTCTGATTTGAGTTTGAAGTCGCTTGCTAAAGAGCTAGATACTTCTGCCAATAATTTATCGTGGTTGTTGAATTCTGTATATGAAAAAACATTTTATGAATATGTTAATGAGTTTCGTGTGAAGACATTTTTAAAGAAGATAGAAGCTGGCGAACACAAAAAACAAACCCTACTTTCTATTGCGATGGATGCAGGATTTAATTCGAAGTCGACGTTTAATAAAACGTTTAAATCATTAATGAACGATACACCTTCAAGTTATATTGAGAAGAAGTATTCTTGATAAAAAGATTCATGAATATAGAATCAAGATTTCTTGAATGTCCTTTTGTGGAAAATCTAAATAGTATAAATAATCTACTTTGCATCTTCCTCAAATAGCTTTTTAAATTTTTTCTTTTGCTTGAATTTGGCAAATAATGGAAGTTGTTCAATGGCTTGAAAACGTTGCAATCCGAGTTCTTTTGCTTTTTTTAAATTTCTGATGGTGTGTTTAAAATCGTCATTGCGTGCATAACTCTGCGCCACTCTATAATACCAATATGCTTGTGTTGGATTGAAATACACTAACAATTGATCGCAATACAAAGCGTGTTTGTACTTTTTTGCGTAGATATATCCCATAGAAGATTCGTATGCACCTGCAAAGATTGAATATTTTAATCGCTTGAGCATTTTTCCTCTAGGCGTCATTGTCGCATTTTCAATATCAATGTCAAGTCGTCTCAATTCTTTGCGCCACCATTTGAAATTATCGTCCGATTTGGCTGCTAAGATATCGTTTGAATAGACTTTTGAAAACTTCTCATACAATTCATTTTCTTCTTTAATGTTGGCTGCTCTTTCGGCAATTTGATCTTTATATTCAGGAGAATTTTTGATAGCTTCTGCTTTTTGTTGCGCTGCTTTCAACTCAAAATACGGTGTAAAGTTTTTTATAATACTTTCGTATTCTCGTACAGATCTGAATTTGTTGTGAATGACTAATGAATCGGCAATGGCATATTGTGTTTCAAAATACGATTGCACAAATTGTGAATCCACACTTCGAATGTTTTTTTTATATGCTTGTAATTGCAACCAACCAAATGCACGTTCAATTTGCTCGCTTGGAGGCCAACGATGTGTATCGTTGTAAACAAATAATTCATTATCTACTTCAAACTTATCTAGCAATGCTTTTGTGTTGAACATTTCCTGATAGTTCATATCTTCATCCCCAACCAAACCAACAAAAGAGAACATTTCTTTCTTTGGCGTGAATGATTTATTAATTGCCAAACCTGCGCCACAGGCAATAACTCCTTGTACTTTACCTGTCAATGCTGCAATAGCTGTTGCTAAACGCGATCCGCCAGAAAAACCAGCAGCATAGATTTGTTTTTCATCTATTTTAAATTCAGAAAAAACAGTTGCAAACAATCGGTTTGTGATCTCAAAATTGATTTCGTAGGCAACTCCGTTTTTTGTATTGTTTGAAGCAATTAAAATGTAATTGAACTTTTCCGCGGAAGCGATAAAAGATTGCATTCCATTAGCGCCATTTCCACTCGGGTCAAATACAAAAACAACAGCAGAAAGTTTGGTTTCATCAAAGGAATTAGGCAAATACAAAGCATAGGTTTCCGAACTGTTTTGCACCGAAATCGAGTTTACTATTTTACCTTTTTCAAAACGATTTGTTTGCGCCAATCCGACAAGCATATAAAAATTAAGCAGAAAGAGAAATACACTACGCATATACAATACTTTCTTTAAAGTTACAGAATTAAGAGTAAGCATGCTCATTTTTAACATTTTGTGTTTTTTCAAACTATTTGACTGCTAAAATTTGAAAAATAAAAAAAGCCATTAATCATAGATCAATGGCTTTTGTAATATGTGAAAATAATTATGCTCTTCCTGGACAGATAATAAATTCTGTAAATGGACAAGCGTCCCCTAAACATGTCTTTAACCAATGTCCTACCCCATGATCTTCTTCTGCGTCTTGAGCGCCTCCGTTAATATTTTCTAATTTAGAAATTTGTGCTTTCTTTAATGTCAACTTCTTGAATGTTTGTTTTTTCATGATTATAAATTTTTGAGTTAATTAATGGCAATTAATAAACTTATAGAAAACAACAGTTGCAATTATGACAAATACACCTTCAAAACTACCATTATTTTGTAATATTTTCATAAAGTATATTCCTTATTGATGCTTTACAAAAATAAAAAGTGCCACATTACGTAAAGACTAAAAACGCACTGTAACACTTTTCGTTAGGTCGCCAAACTACTAACTATTTTAAACAATTCGTTTAATGAATTGTATTGGACTGATGGAGACCTCTCGCCGCGTATACGGTTGCCCTGAGAAGTCTCATGTATCAGCATTTCAATAAATAAATATAACTCTTGAATCTTCTGTATGTACAGAATCATCATATTTAGGTTTTTGTTTATAATTATGAAGATTTACGAGTAGTACCATTCCTAATTAAGAATAGTTTTACCTCATAAAATATGCTCCTAGTTTTAGTTTTATTAATTCGAAGGTACTTTCTTTTAAATTGTTGTATAAAAAAAATGTATAAACCGACACGATTTATACATTTTTGGTATGATATATTTTCTACTTAGTTAAAACTACATATTTCTTCGGTATTGTCCACCAACTTCAAATAATGAAGCAGTAATCTGCCCTAATGAACATACTTTACACACTTCCATCAACGCTTCAAATATGTTTTCGTTGTTTACTGCTTTTAGCTGTAAATCATGAAGTAACTCTTCCGAATTGTGTGCTTTATGTAGATTTTCTAGTATCGTGATTTGATATTGTTTTTCTTCTTCCGTAGCACGAATAACTTCTTTTGGCACCACCGTTGGCGAGCCTTTACTACTTAAGAATGTGTTCACTCCAATAATTGGGAATTGTCCGTTATGTTTTAAGGTTTCGTAGTATAAACTTTCTTCTTGAATTTTTGAACGTTGATACATCGTTTCCATCGCTCCTAATACACCTCCACGTTCTGTGATTCTGTCAAATTCTGTCAAGACAGCTTCTTCTACCAAGTCTGTCAATTCTTCAATAATAAACGAACCTTGAATTGGATTTTCGTTTTTAGCCAATCCTAATTCTTTATTGATGATTAACTGAATTGCCATCGCTCTACGAACCGACTCTTCTGTTGGCGTTGTAATAGCTTCGTCATACGCATTTGTGTGCAACGAGTTACAGTTATCGTAAATAGCATATAATGCTTGTAATGTGGTACGAATGTCATTGAAATCAATTTCCTGTGCGTGTAAACTACGTCCAGAAGTCTGAATGTGATATTTAAGCATTTGCGCTCTTGCATTTGCTCCGTATTTATGTTTTAAAGCTTTTGACCAAATTTTACGTGCTACACGACCAATTACTGAATATTCAGGATCGATTCCGTTAGAGAAGAAGAACGATAAGTTTGGACCAAATTTATTGATGTCCATTCCTCTACTCAAATAGTATTCTACATACGTGAATCCGTTTGATAATGTCAATGCTAACTGCGTAATTGGGTTTGCACCTGCTTCCGCGATATGATATCCAGAAATAGAAACCGAATAAAAGTTACGCACATTGTTTTCGATGAAATATTCTTGTACGTCTCCCATCAATCGCAACGCAAATTCTGTAGAGAAGATACAGGTGTTTTGTGCTTGATCTTCTTTTAAGATATCTGCTTGAACCGTTCCACGAACTTGCGCAATGGTTTTTACTTTGATATCTGCATATACATCTGCTGGCAATACTTGATCTCCAGTAACTCCCAAAAGCATTAAACCTAAACCATCGTTTCCTTCTGGTAAATCGCCATTGTATTGTGGACGTTCTTTTCCTTTGTAGATTGCTGCAATTTTTGCTTCTACTTGTTTTTCTAATCCGTTCTCTTTGATGTATTTTTCACATTGCTGATCGATAGCTGCATTCATAAAGAAACCTAACAACATTGGTGCAGGACCATTGATGGTCATACTCACCGATGTCATTTTATCTGCTAAATCAAATCCTGAGTATAGCTTTTTTGCATCATCTAAACAGCAGATAGAAACTCCTGCATTTCCAATTTTACCATAAATATCTGGTCGTAAATCTGGATCGTTTCCGTATAAAGTTACACTATCAAACGCCGTTGACAAACGTTTTGCAGGCATTCCCTCACTTACATAATGGAAACGTTTGTTGGTACGTTCTGGACCACCTTCTCCTGCAAACATACGCGCTGGATCTTCTCCTGTACGTTTAAAAGGATATAATCCTGACGTGTATGGAAATTCTCCTGGTACGTTTTCTTGCAAACACCATTTTAAAATGTCTCCCCAAGCTTGATACTTTGGCAAAGCAACTTTTGGTATTTGTACGTGTGATAAGGATTCGGTATGTGTATTAATTTTGATCTCTTTGTCACGAACTTTAAACGTGTAGATCGGATTTTTGTATTTGTTTACTTTTTCATTCCAACCGTTGATAATTTCCCAGTTGTACGGATCAAGGTTAAGCTTGACACGATCGAATTCTTTAAGTAATAATTTTACTAGATCAATATCTGCTTCGTTGTCTAATCGGTCTAAAATGATTGTTTCATCCAAACCTGTTTTCGACATAAACGACATCTCGACTGCGCTCGATGTGACATTCGTTATCGATCCGATTGTTTTATAGATTCCATATAAACGCTGCGCAACTTCAACTTGTGCGTCTGCTTTTTTGTCGTAGGCTCTATTGTTTTCTGCAATTTCAGATAAATACCGTGTTCTTGATGGTGGAATGACGAAAATTTTCTCGCTCATTTCACTAGAAATCTTTGAGGTAGATTTTAAATCTGCTTTTGTTTTTTCTACCAATTTATCCATCACAGCTTTGTACAAGGTATTCATTCCTGGATCGTTAAACTGTGAAGCAATAGTTCCGTATACAGGTAAATCATCTTGGTGAACGTCCCAAAGATTGTTGTTACGCATGTATTGTTTTTTTACATCGCGCAACGCATCAAGTGAACCTCTTTTGTCAAATTTGTTGATGGCAACTAAATCAGCAAAATCAAGCATGTCAATTTTTTCCAATTGCGTAGCTGCACCAAATTCTGGTGTCATCACATATAAAGCCACGTCACTGTGTTCCATGATTTCTGTATCCGATTGTCCAATTCCAGACGTTTCAAGAATGATGATATCGTATTCTGCTGCTTTTAATACTTGAACCGCTTCGTTTACATATTTAGACAATGCTAAATTCGATTGACGAGTTGCCAAACTACGCATATACACTCTTGGAGAGTTGATCGCGTTCATACGAATACGATCTCCAAGTAAAGCTCCGCCTGTTTTACGTTTTGATGGATCAACCGAGATTAATCCTATTGTTTTTTCTGGAAAGTCAATTAAAAAACGACGTACTAATTCGTCTACTAAACTTGATTTTCCTGCACCACCAGTTCCTGTAATTCCTAAAACTGGTGTCTGTGATGTTTTATTTTTTTCGTGAATGATATCTAAAGCGTCTTTTGCAACGTCAGGAAAGTTTTCTGCCGAAGAAATAACTCTAGCAATCGCTTTTGGATTTTTTTCGTGTAGAATGTTTACTTCTCCATTTAGTGAATCTCCAATAGCATAATCAGATTTTTGAACCAAATCGTTAATCATTCCTTGCAGTCCCATTTCACGTCCATCATCTGGCGAATAGATACGTGTAATTCCATACTCCATTAAATCTTTGATTTCTTCTGGAAGAATTACTCCGCCACCGCCACCAAATATTTTGATGTGTCCTGCGCCTCTTTCTTGTAACAAATCGTACATATATTTAAAGTACTCATTGTGTCCGCCTTGGTACGAAGTCATTGCAATTGCGTTTGCATCTTCTTGGATTGCTGTATTTACAACTTCTTCCACACTTCTATCGTGCCCTAAATGAATTACCTCAACTCCAGTTGATTGAATAATTCTTCGCATGATATTAATGGCAGCATCGTGTCCATCAAAGAGTGATGCAGCAGTTACGATTCGTACTTTATAAGTCGGTTTGTAGGGTTGCGCTTGTTCCATATCTGTAATGAAGTATCTATTTTGAGGGTGCAATTTACGGAATATTCAAAAAAATCGAACATTTTTTAAGAAATATATAAGAAATCGAGTTTTTGAAATTTTACGGCAAGAATCACTTATTTTTTCTATGAATCGAAAATCAAGGTTTTGCAAACTGTAGTTGAGAATGTTTGACCTATGTACTACAGAATTGGAACGGGGTAACATGAATGAAAAATGCTTTATTTGTTTAGATGACTTATCAGTTCTTGCAATGTGTTTTTTGCTTCTTTCATAACAGGCAATAACGGCCAAATATGTGGCATGTTCTCGCCTTTTATAATGGTTAGTGGCACTTCTGATTGCTTCATTTTATCAATGGTGATTAATTGATCTGGATACATAATGTCATGATCGGCAACACATAAGATTGTTTTTGGAAACCCTGTAAAACTTCCATGTAACGGTGAAATTATTGGGTTGTTTAAACCTTTTTCACCTACACACATTTTTTTGGCACTTAAAACACCAACTTTTGACAGTATAGGATCAATTTCATCTAATGTTTCAATTTCTGGATTTTGCATGGTTGCATCCATGACTGGGCAAATGAGTATGAGTTTTTGCGGAAGTGCTATTTTTTGTGTGAGTAATCTTTGTGTGAGTGCTGTGATTAACGTTCCGCCAACAGAATCACCTAAAAGTGTTATTTGACTTGGTTTGTAAGCTTGCATTGCTTGATGATATACAGCATCAATATTTTTTGAAATTTCTTTTATTTTATATTCGGGAGCTTTGGGATAATCACACATCCAAACAACACAATTTCCATTTCTAGCAATTGTTTTTATAGTGTCCCAATGATGTTTTACAGGTCCTGAGATAAAAGCGCCTCCGTGTATGAATAACACTAATTTATTGGTTGCATTGTTGGTTTTCACCTCGGTAATTATTGTATTTTCTATTTGAAACTTTTTGGAATATTTTTTAAAAAATCTGCTTTTTGGAAAGTGAATGTCTTCGTTTCTTATTTTTTTGAAATCTATTGGATCTTGACTGAATGTTTTTTTGATTCCTTTTAATTTTATAACAATCTTGGTCAGGTAATATGAAAGACTTTGTTTCATTTGTATAAATTTTCAATAAAATATTATTTTTCTCTGCAATGAAGATTTCAAATTTTTCACAATCCAACACGCATTCCTTCTTCTGCAAATTGGAAACCTTGCTTTTCTAAATCGCTTTTAAGTTTATTGCTGTTTTGCAATGCAGGATTTGAATGATTGAAGTGAATAAATATGACTTTGTTTTTTGTTGCTTTGTCTTCGTTTTCAAAGAGTTTTACGGTTTCTACAATAAACGGATGCGGTACTTCGCTCATTGGTCTTGGAATTTCGCCTTCTTTGAAGAATGTTGCATCTAAAAAAGCATAGTCTACTTTTTTAACTTCTTCTACAATATTTTTTCCCCAAAGATGCCATTTGTTAATGTCTGGAATAAATAATGCTGATTTCTGTTTTCCTTCAATTTTATAACCGACCGTTTCTGAGAATTCATCACGATGTGGTACTAGAAAAGGCGTTATTTTAAGTCCGTTTGTCAAATCTACAGCAGTGTTATGCACCAATTTTTTAAGATCAATATTTTTTAAAGCAACTAACTGACTCCAAGGTCCGTTTGTTTCTAAGTAGCTTTTCATTTTTGGCATTGTGTAGACAGGAACTTTTGTTGCGCCCATAGCTTCACGTCCAAAAAACATGAGTCCGGTGTAATGACCAATATGTGCATGCGTTAGAAAAACACCGTCAATTACATTTGTGGTTTCAAGATGATTGGAAAGGTTTTGGATTTGTTGTGTGATATCGGGTGTAGCATCAAACAACCATTTTTTATTTGCTTTGAGATCAATTAAACCCAAACAAGAAATCAATTTCTTTGCTACTTTTCCTTCATGATACGGTTGGCAACACGATTTGTTACAGTTGATTTGTGGATAACCAGCATCCTGTGCAGTTCCTAATACTGTTAAGTATTGATGAGAAAGCTTATCGGTTGGAGACGTTTTCTTTTCTTGTTGACAATTCATAAAGAAAAACGGAATAAGAAGTAACCAAGCTTTTTTCATCGGTATATTTTTTGGTAAGATATTATTTTTTTGACGAAAGTCATGACGATTATATTTCATGTTACACAAATAAAGAATCTTAATGATAATTCATGTACTTTTGTGGTACGTATTTTGTAAACGATTAAATTATATAAAACCTAAATATATTAAATAGATGAAGAAAATACTTATTGCCTTTGTTGGTTTACTTATGTTCAATTCTTGTTCAGAATTGCAAGGAATAGTGAATCAATTGCCTCAAGGCGGAACATTAGGAAATGCTGATATTGCAGCAGGATTGCGTCAAGCCTTGGATTTTGGAATTGACAAGCAAGTACAAAAATTAACTTTGAAAGATGGTTTTTACGGAAATAGTCTTGTGAAAATTTTAATGCCGGAAGAACTGAGAAAAGTTGATAAAACCTTGCGTGATATCGGTTTGGGAAGTTTAGCTGATGACGGAATTAAAATGTTGAATAGAGCAGCAGAAGATGCTGTAAAAGAAGCAACTCCAATTTTTGTGAATGCTGTAAAAGATATTACGTTTGCAGATGCTAAGAATATTTTATTAGGGAATAATGACGCTGCGACTCAGTATTTACAAGGAAAAACAACAACTGCATTATACAATAAGTTTCAACCAGTAATTCAGAATTCGTTTGCAAAAGTTGGTGCCGATAAAATTTGGGCAACTTTGATTAACAATTATAATAAGATTCCATTAGTGAGTAAGGTAAATCCAGATTTAACGGATTATGTAACTACAGAAGCATTAAAAGGAGTGTATACTATGATTGCTGTAGAAGAGCAAAAGATTCGCACGAAAGTAGGATCGAGAACAACTGATTTGTTGAGGAAAGTTTTTGCATTGCAAGATTAGGTTCTTGGTTGCTAGTTAAAATATACAAAACACCATTGTGAGATTTTTGATTCTTGTAATGGTGTTTTTTTGTTTGTGGAAAACCGTAAAACTAAATTGTTTCTTTCTACTAATTTTATGAATTGTTTTAATTCAACATGAAACACCTATTCACCATCATTTTTCTACTTGCACTTTCTTTGCAAGTTCATGCTCAAGATGTCTATAAAACACCTTCGGGAGTACGATATCATTTGAGTTCGTGCAAAATGGTGGAAAATGTTTCTAGTAAGTTATCTGGTGTAGCAGAAATTGATACATATCGATTGACTCCTTGCAAGATTTGCAAACCACCATCGAAAAACAAATTAAAAAAGGGAAATGCGTTCAGTGATAAATCGGTTGGGAAATCAAAAAGTGTACAATGTAAAGGAATTACACAGAAAGGAAAACGTTGCAAACATCAAACACATTTGGCTAACGGCTATTGTTTTCAACATACAAAACAGAATAGCAGTCCGATTCCGCCCAAGCGAGATTCTACAAAAACTTCAACTACTTCGCAATGTCGTGGAAAAACAAAATCAGGGAAACGCTGTAAGCGAAAAGTGAAAAACGGTAACTATTGCTATCAACACAATTGATTTTCAAACAATTAACTAACTTATTAATAAAAGAACCCAAAGAGCGCTTTTAAAGCCTTTGAATTCTGTAGAAATAAGCATTGTAGAAGCTAGTAAAATTCACTAAAAATTCGTATCTTAATAACTCAACAAAACAAATTTTTATGGATAGAGTCAAAATATATACAAGTAATATTCAAATTGAAATTATGGATGCTAAAAACATCTTACATGAAGCAGGCATCAACTTCTTCGAAATCAACAAAATGGATTCTTCTTATGCAGGAATGCTCGGTGGAAGTATTGAATTATATGTCGATAAAAAAGATGTAGAAAAAGCACTTCCTCTACTCGCTGATTTAAAACAAGCTTGATGAAATTGCGCATAAGTCGCTGGGTTTTCCTTGCTGTTATTGTTTCTTCTTTTTTTATAATAATGTATGGTAGGCATGTTGGCGGTCCTTTGGTTTTATTTGAATTTTTTATGATTGCAGATATTTTCAGCATTTTGCAACGTAACGACTTCGTATTGTTTTTACCTTTTTTAGCAGTTATTGCTGGACAACTATTATTTTTATTCTTAGGATTGCGCACCTTAACAGGTTATAAAATATGGCTGTTATTAATTTCACCATTTCTTGTTACTGTTCCACTAATTTATATGTTATCATTTTTGACAACATTTCAAAAAGAAACTACTATTTCTGCCATTCCATTTTTGGTTATGGTAGTGGTTTTTTATGTGGATTGCTACATCAAGTTAAAGAAGAATAAGTCATAATAAAGCTTACTGCATATACAATTCGTAGACAAAACGCATTATTTTATAAATTTTATGGGCATTTGACTAACTTACAAGTAATAGGTTAAGTACAATACTATTTATTTATGAATGTTCACGCCGAAAAGTCAAAAGAAAATACAACAACTCCATCTCAAATTGCACAGCAAAAGGCGAAAGATAATACTGCATTCCAATTTGAAGATAATCGCCCACAAACTGCTATTCAGAAAAAAATAAATGAAGGCTCTTTAACTAGCCAAACACAAACAATTCAGAAAAAACAAAATAATACTGGATTACCCAACAATCTTAAATCGGGCATAGAAAATCTTTCTGGTTATTCCATGAACGATGTAAAAGTTCATTATAATTCTAATAAACCTGCACAATTACAAGCACATGCATTTGCACAAGGAACAGATATTCATTTAGCTGCTGGACAAGAAAAACATTTGCCGCATGAAGCCTGGCATGTAGTACAACAAAAACAAGGAAGAGTGAAGCCTACCCTGCAAATGAAAGGCAAGGTAACTATCAATGATGATCAAAGTCTTGAAAGAGAAGCAGATATTATGGGGGCTCAAGCATTAAAAAATGTTGCTACTGTATCTGGAAGTATATCAAATCCAATTCAAAGAAAAGTAAATTCTAGCATCGTAGTTCAGCGTTATAAAGAAAAAAATGCTAATAGTTATACACTTGGTGGCGCAAGTAATAAAACTCATTTTTTTACTACTCAATCGGAAGATCCTATATTAGAAAAGAAAAAAAAGAAAGATTATAAAATAAAACATGATATAAAAAGAACAGATACTAAACAAGGTTTATTAGTTTCTGATGATGATACATTAGCTATTAATAAGACAACCGCTCACGCAAAAGAATTTTATGCTGTTGATGCTATTTTTAATAATGCCAATAAAAAACTTAAATCAGTAAAAAGTGATGTAAGGCTACAAAAAAGCGGCGGTTTAAATATAAATACCAATGCCAAAAAGTTATGGAAGATTATACCTGTCCCACTTAAATCTAGCGCCTTAGACAAGCAAAAAGAGTTTGCAGGTTTAATTTCACATATCTGTATTGAAATGGCTTCAGGCGTTATGGGAAATAAAAATAGTTATCGACATGAAGCTGTATTTAAAAATAAAAATAAGCCACAAGAAGCCGAGACTGTTCTAAATATAAAATCAGAACCTGATTCGGGAGATTCTAAAGTAAGTGGCATTGCAACTGCATTAACAGATTCTCCAAAAAACCTTGATCCTAAAAAAATACGAGAAAAAGCTATAGAAGGCAGCCAAAAGGAATTACCAGGAAAGCATTATGGAGTTCAAGCAGGAAATAAACAGTTAGATAAGAAGGCGAAAAAGCTAGGTGTTAATCAATATGCAAAACCCGATATTGGTGAAGGCTATGCTACTTTTAGTGTTTCTGCTAGTAAAGAAAAACAAATTGATTATGTTCAAACAGGAAAAGAACGTGAAATACTGAAAAGTATTTGGGGCTATCATTTTGCAACTGTAATCGCTAAAAGTCTTGATGGAAAAGATACAATAACATTAGAAAATTATAATCGTACCGATGACATTTATGAGCAACTTTCAAAAATTGTAGATCGACTAGTACAAGGTAATAAAAAGAAGTTTGCTGCTATATTAGATGAAGTTCAAACAAAAAAGGGAGACAACAGACCTCAAATACAAGCAAAATTAATAACAGCTTTAAGTGTTGCACGAAATAAATCGACAGGAGAAGCTCAAGACGATTTCTTAGATATTTTAGGAGCTTATGATTCTACAAGAAGTTGGTTTTTTATGATGCAAGGTTCAGGAAAAGGACAGAGTTTTCATGAACAGCAATCAGCCAGTGATGCTTTTGTAAACCCTATTACGTTAAGAGTAAGACCGCAAAATAAAGAGAAAGAAAAAATAAGAAGTGAGAAAATTTCTCATATTAAAAAATATCCGAATCCACCTGCAACACTGTTAGAAGAACCTGCATTTAGTACATATGCAAGTAAGAAAAAAGGAATTATTGCAAGTATTGAAAATGCAGAAACAGTAAACGAAATAAAGCAAGCGTATAAAGTCGCAAAAAAAGAATTGCCAAACTTAATTATAAACAATGTAACAAACTCAATTGTTTCGCTAACTGAACAAAGTGGAACCCTAAATTTTAATAAAAATTTACAGGCAGTAATCCAAGAAAAAAATATTCTAAAAAAATGTGCAATGGCTATAAATGTTGGTCAAAAAGCACATTTTGCTATTGAAGATCAAATTCAAAAATTATGGATTACTCAAACTGAAAAGCACATGAAATATGCTATGCTACAATATAAAGTCATAGATGCTACAAGATATTTGGGTACAATACCTAGTATTTATAATAAAACATAGCAGTCATAACTATTTAAAATCTAAGTGTTTTCACCCTTTTACATTGTGTTCATTTTTTCTTAATTTGCTTACAAATAAAAAGTTATACTCATGGAATGTTCAAACCTACTAGAATCAGCATTAAAAAAAGGAAATATTCAACAGTCTTTGTTTCAAGGATCAAACGATAAAGTTTTGATTACCGATTTGCAACGAACGCTTTTTGAGCTGGGTTTCCGCAAAGAACTAAAATGGGATGACTATCGGGCAGATGGCGATTACGGAAAAGCCACTGCTGCAGCCGTTGCTGCTTTTGCCAAACGAAATAATAAACAAAGTGATGGAAAATCTGTAACAGATGCATTGGCAAAACTAATTTTACAAAGGCATGATTTTCTACCAGAAATGTACATATTATGGGAAATACATACATCCGATCTTCGTACGAAGAAATATATTTCTAAAGGTTCAAAAATGAGCATCACTGCAATTCAAGTATTTTTAAATACAGAAGGTTATGGCGAACAACTTAATTTTAAGAAGTTTGGTGCCGATGGTTTTTATGGAAATAGTACTCGAAATGCTGTAATTAAATATGCTAGCGATAATACTATTCAATCGGATGGTGATTTACTTTCACGACCATTGATTAATCTTTTCTTGAAAGACATTAACAGATATTACGGAAGTAAATGGAATGACTTAGCAACTAAAAATTTACCAAATAAAAAATCGCCTTTGGTATTGTTTGAAGGTTCAAATTTTTCTGGAAAACCATGTCGAGCTGATGTAGAATTTGTGCCTTCACTAGAGAAGATTAACGACTATGCTAAACAGGCAAATGTTTTTGTATATGTGACAAGTTCTTTTAGAACTACAACCAATGTACAAGGTGCTATTGTAAAGCCCGCAACTTTTTCAAACCATTTGGCAGGACACGGTATTGATATGAATTTACAATACGGAAATGGCGGATGGGCAAATTCAACAGTATTGGCAAAATATCCAAACGTTCCAGCACCTGTAAAACAATTTCTAAGCTTAATTATTAATGATCCAAAATTGCGCTGGGGCGGAAAGTTTAACACAAAAGATCCTGTACATATTGATGATCATTTAAATAAAGATCGTGCTGCTTGGAGAAAACGCTATCAAGCTATGCAAGAAGCGGTTCAATTAGGAAAATAAGGTTTACACTCACATATAAAATTAAAAAGCCAATGAAAGTAAAATTTCGTTGGCTTTTTTGTGTTATTTCGGATGATTTAATCTCCGCCACCAATACCTGAAGCACAACCTCTTCTAGCATTACTTAACGGATCATCCGTAGAACTTGTACAAGACTTTGGATCTGCTGTATAACATTGACATGAATCTTGATTGATTGTTGGTTCATTTGTAGTACATGGTCCGTCATTTGTTTGTCCTCCACCAATAAAATGATATTTCCCTACAGAAGCAATTGTAAACTTTTTTAGTGCAAGTATTGACTTTTTCCTTTTCATAATTTTGAATTTTAATATTAAGTTATCTATTTCAAAACTACAATTATTTGCTTTTTATTATACTGAAAAACAACAACATAAATAGACAATATATCTATTGTCGCAACTATACATGCAGTTTTCTTCATATTTTTCTTCAAGAAAAGAGAAAAGAACATGAGATACTCCAAAAAAATGTATTTTAGTATTTCTAGATCCTCTTTATGTCATCAAAACATTATTTCAGCTTTACTTTTTTCCTTTCTGTTAGTTTCTCATTATTTGGTCAAACACAAAATATATTAACTGTAGATTCGCTTTTACAGAAAGATTTTAAAGAATTGCGTACACAGTTTTTTGATGCTGAAACTTCAGATATAGAAGCTAGTATATATGCAGATGCATATCTAAAAAAAGCAAAACAACTTCAAAATTCAAAAAGAATTATTGATGGTTACTATTGTAAAAGTTTACTAGATTCAGATCCATTAAAAATGAAATATATTGATAGTCTTATTCAATATTCTGCAAAACGTTCAGATCATTATTTAATGGAAAATGCATTGGTCATAAAAGCCGGAGATTTATATACTAAACGATTTTACAAAAAGGCGTTAAATATATATATAGAAGCACAACAATATGCAAAAGCCAGTAATAATAAGCTTACCCTTTTTAATATTGAATATAATATTGGCGTCATTTACAATTTGATCGGAGATTATGAAATTGGATTGCAAACACTTAAAAGGTCCTTGAAAAATTTTGAAAAATTAGATTTTCAAGATGATTGGAGGCGTTTTAGAGTAATATCAAGTATGGTGACATCATATAGACAACTTCACATGTATGATTCTGTAACTTACTATTCTTCAAACACAATAAAAAAAATACACAAACTACCTAAGTATAAACGGTTATACAACGTGCTTGTACTTAAAGAAGGAATCAATTTATATCATAAGAAAAAGTATTCAAGTTCCATTGATAGCATTCAAAAAACAATTCCATTTTTTAAAAGTATAGAAGATGATTCAAATTTGGCATATGTTTATTTTTATTTAGGAAGAACTCATTTAGCAACTCAACATACTGATGAAGCTATTAATTATCTCAAGAAAGTAGATACTATTTTTTCAAAAGTAAATTATTTATTTCCTGAGATAAGGTCAGCTTATGAATTGTTGATCGATCATTATAAAAAGGAGGAAGATCTAAAAAAACAACTTATCTATATTGAACGATTGTTACGTTTGGACAGTATTACGCATGACAAAGAATTGTATTTAACCAAACACATTTCCGAAGATTATAATACGCCAAGACTCATTGCTGACAAGCAACAAATTATTAATTCACTTGAAAAGAAAGAGAACTTTTATGTTGTCAGCATTATTGGCGCAATACTTTTGATTTTGTTGATTGGAGGCTTTTTAATCTATCAATACATACAACGAAATGTGTATAAAAAGCGTTTCGAACAATTGTTAAAAGAACAAGAAGAAAACAAACGACATACAATCATTGATGTTTCAGATCGTAAGAAGAGTGAATTAAATATTCCCGAAGATATTATAACGTCAGTATTGAAAAATTTGGCTGATTTCAAACAGAAAGAGGAGTTTTTATCGTCTAATGTGACACTTCAAAAACTAGCCAAACGTTTTAAAACCAATCATACATATTTATCCAAAATTATTAATATCTATGAAGGGAAAAGCTTTAATGCATTTATAAATGAATTACGCATTTCGTATACTATTAAGCGATTACAAACCGATGCTGTCTTTAGGAAGTATACAATTGATGCCATTGCAGAAGAATCTGGCTTTAGTAATACACGTACATTTTCGAGAGCTTTTCAACGAAAAACAAACTTAAATCCTTCCTATTTTATTAAAAACCTGAACGCTTCAAAATTGTCATAAGCACTTTTTCTTGATTTTATTTCGCCACAGAAACGACAATAGATGAATTGTCATGCAAAATGATTTTTTCTGATTTTGAATATATTCTGAGAAGTTTCAACAATGTGAAACCTTTCATTAGTAATAAACATAAACAATTAACAATCAACACATTAAACTAACAAACACATACTTCCATAAAATTACAAATTCAATACTATCCATTCTTTTTCAGGCGATTGTCATTATATCAATTGACGTATTAAGCGTTTTTTTAGAGCTTTTTCTTTGTATAGATTTACTTCAAGTTTAATCAAAACATTAGTATTATGAAAAAAAAGAGATTACAACACAGTACATTAAAATTGAACAAAGGTCGCATTGCAGATTTACAAGCTGGAACTATTTTTGGAGGCGAAGATAAAGGTGGAAAAAATAAAGATACTATAAAGGATTGCATACACTCAAATTCTATAAATGTTCTTCATTGTCCTGTGCCAAGTAATACAAATCCAACATATTAAAGAGTTTGGTATGTAATTTCGTAGTTGCATATCATGTTTTAGTTTCGCCCGGAAGTAGTTATCCGGGCATTTTTTTAACTAAAGTGCATTTTAATACTTAAAAAAGAAAATCATGAAAAAACAAAAATTAGGGTTGAATACATTAAGCTTGACAAAGTCAAGAGTTGCAGAGTTAAATTCATTAAATGCTAAAGGCGGTAATGGCGAATCTACAAATCCACAATGCATCCTTACAGGAGTTATTGATGGATGCGATGTTACTAAAAATTGTAACTCAAATGCCTGCGGAAGTAATAACTGTAGCGTTGGTTGCAATCCAACAGAAACAAAAGCATTATTGTCTTGTTATTTTAGTTGTTAAACTAAAAAAATGTCACAAATAGTATCATTTTAGCTTACTGACTTTTTACGACACAGGCACCAAAGTGTCATTCAGTTTAATGAAATTTTTAAAATTATCATATTGAGAAATCGTCTGGAATTAATTTTCGAGGCGATTTTTTTGATTTCTTTTACAATACAAGAAAAAAAGTGAATCGAAGTTCGCTAAGATTGTCTATATACGCACCAATCTCTACCCAATCATTTTGTACTACTCCCTGTGAATTTCCAGTAGTATGAATATCAAACTTTATCGCTTTAATAGTCATTTCAATTGATACGTTTTTTCCATGTTTCAAACAATAAAAAAACATATCAAATTTTGATTTAAATATTGCTTTTATAACTTACTGCAACTACAAGAGCAACCCTATAATAAGTGGCATTTTACGCTTTATAATTAGTTTCTTTGTCTTATGAAAAAAGGGGAATAAAACCATACATGCTTATTGGGAACTTTTACTTCAAAAAAGATAGACACCAATAACAAAGTTACAGCTAGTAGCAAATAACCACTTTTCATATCATAAAAATCATATTTAAGACTGATCTGAATGTCCATTACACATTCAGAAATAGGATAGATATGTCTAATTATTACATCAAATTTTAAGCAAGCATTTTATGGAAAAATCAATCTTACAACTATTTCAAAACTACCCAAAAACGAGAAAAACTATAAGTAAAAAAGGCAATGAATGTCTTCTTTTCACATATAGGAGAAGGAACAGTGCACACTAAAAATATACGATTCAATGAGCGATTTACAATATTTAATAAATTATATAGCTGAAGAAAGTAGCTCAAGAGCGAGTGCTCCTTTAAAAAAATACGCACTATTTAATGAAGCTTTAATAGAGAACAGTTTTTTCTATCGAGGGAATGGAAATATAGTATTTGCTGCAGTTTCTGACACTTATATAACCACCATATTATTGGCACAGAACCAAAGTTTATGGTATAAAGAAACTTCGGGCGATTATGTTTTTTATGTAAAAAAGACTACCAATATTTTGGGAACCATCGTAGAGGAATATCATCAATTGGGAAATAATTCTAATAGAACCTTTCAATACACGAGTTTGGAAGAAACTGATGGTTTATCTGAGATTCCTTTGTCGTACAATCAATTTAAGTACCATGTTTACGATAACAAATTATATCTTGTTTTTGAGGAATTCTTTAATATTGTTGTCGATGGAACTGAAGAAAATTTTTATCATACAAGAGCTTCTTTAAGTGAACTTGAAGATGGAGACTATGATATAAACTACAAGGATAGTTTAGGATTGTACGATGACCTTTGGGACAATCTTGCCAGAAATTTGTTTGAAGCAGTTTTAAACAGGATTCAAAGAAAAGTTACGCTAGAATTTAACGAGACAAAAACCAAAGGTCGAGTATATAAGTACCCAACAATCAGCGAAGTAAATAGCACAGCAGGGAGAATTACCTTGGATTATAATTTTTATGATGATGAACCGATTATTACCTCCAAATTTATCAATACAAATTATGCCTTTCGAATAACGTTCAATTCCTATCAAGCTTTTTTATCATTCTGTAATCAAGTCTATTTTTCACGAGGAGTCATATTTGATTTGGACATTTATCCAAAAGCAGAAAAACAATTTTATGAAAAGTATCATGAAATCGTTACCGACTTAATAAGAGAGGCAAAAAGAAATTATAAACCACTAAATAGGTTAATCGATATTGTATGGTATTTACCACAAACATATCTACAATCAGATATTCGTTATTTGCCTTTGCTTTGGGATTTAATGATTGCAATTTTAGAAGAAGATGATGTAAATAACAGAGGTTTAAACAAAGAAGACTTGGTTTCCTATATTATCATAAACTTAAGTAAAATACTTTCGCCAGATAATTTCCTTGAGTTGTTCTTACTAAATCTTGTCGACGGAAAAGACACGCCTTTCAAAAAATTATTTGAAGAACTACAAACAGACGATTTTAAGACATTTGTAACGGTATTTTGGAGTGTGTGGAGTCAATCTTCATATGCTAAATTTGATTCTAAAAAGAATCCTGTACTTTCTGAAAATGAAGAAGATGCAGCACCTTTAGTACTTCCGTATACAATTGACAAAACGATAGGGTTTTATCATTCCAATGCGGATATTAAATTCGCAAATGATCAAACAAGTATTGATGTAGCTTTAAGCGTTGATACTGGAAAAACAGTAACCTATGGTAAGAGACGAAGAGATCAAATAACGGTAAATATTTATAATCATTATAAATATAACTATCATGTTTTTCATCCAGTAGCTATCATAAATGAAAGAGCTCCTAAATTTTTATACGATACAAGTGAAGGGCAAAAATTCACAGTACTTCCCGCATTTGTATTATTGGCAAACGAGGAAAGTGCTTTTTGGCAAAATATTCAAACAGGCGGTGAATACTTAATAGATGCTATTACGACAGTTTCTGGAGTAGGAAACTTAGCGAAATTTAGGCATTTAAAAAATCTCGCTAAACTAGGACACAAATTAACGTTAGCCCAAAGAGCAAAAAAAGCAGTCACAGGAGTTGCAGCATTCGCAGAAATATCAAGTGGGACTATCAACGCTTTATTAAAACTCAGTGGATTAAATGACACCAAATTTGGGCAAAATGTAAGTGAGGTTCTTTTTTACTTAGAGTTATTTGCTCTAGGCGGTGAAATTACCAATTTTATAGGAAAAAGATTAGCGAAAGCTTCGAAAGCATTGTTAGATCATCCGAATTTTGAAAAGTATCTGAATAAGATTGAAGTTGAATTACCGAATGGAAAAAGACGTAAGCTTACGAAAAAAGAAAAAGCAAAACTTGCTGATAATTTAGAGGAAACATCTGAAATTAGATATAAAAAGAATACTAAGTTTAAAAGTTTTATTAATAAATGGGCAGGAAAACAAATAAAAGAAATACCTCTAAGAGTAATTATTAAAAATCTTAGAGGGCATACTCCTGCTGCAAATAGAATAGCTGATGCTTTAGAACAAGGTAAAATTGAAATTAATATAATTGAAAATGATAAATTCAATAAAATAATGATTGAAGAAGATGGTTATAAACTTTCTGAAGCTAAAAATGTCAATGCTTATACTGAAGATAATGTGATGACTTTTCGATCTGCTAGGACAGTTGAAGATTTTATGTTAGATTTAGTTCATGAAGGTACGCACGCATTAGATGAATTGGAAGTAACTCGTTTAATTAGAAATGAAGGTTATGGTCTTAATGAAGCAAGCTATAGGCTAGGTAATAACTGGGCATGGGAGAAGCGAGCCTATTTTGCTGAACGTGCTTTTGAACTATCAGCATTTGGAAAGGCTAATCCAGAAGTAGAAACCATAGAAGAACTTATTAAGCATATAGAAAAGCGTTACCCAAAGGAACATTAAAACTTATTTAATACATTTAAAATAATTAGATATGAAAAAATTAGAATTAATAAAGGAATTAGTTGATTATATAGGTAATAATAAAGAATCGTACACTCTTAAATATTTAAAAAGAGCGGAGGAAGAATTTGGAGAAGATATATTGTACAGTTTAGTTCGGTCAATTTTAAGATGGCAAAAAAGAATGATCAATTACCAATCTTTAAGAAATGCTCAATATGATAATGTAAAAAAAGCGTATCCACTAGATGAGATAAAACTAGAGCTTTTCACAAAATTATTTAAATATTGTCCCGAATTATTGGAACTATTCATCATTGAAAATAGTGTAATGATGTACAATACAACTTTAACAGAGGAAGAAAAAACAGAATTAATGGTTTTAAGTGATGAAAGTATTATTGACCGACCTATTAGAATTACTCGAAAAAGACCTTGGAGAAAATGACAAATTTTAGAGTAGCACTAAAAAATAATTTTACTATTAATATTTTAAAATCGATTTAGTCATTAATAATCTCTTATGCTCACAGATAACGAAATGCTAGAAATAGCGGAAAAATATTTAAAGAAAGTAAATGAATCTGAAAAAGATGTATTAGTCATATTACCAGAACTAACTATTAAAAAATCGTATGGTAATATTTATTATTTTAATTACAAGAAATACCTCGAAACAGGAAATGTAGGGAATTCAGTTTTTGGAAGTGCTCCTTTTTTGGTTGAAAGAGAAAAACTCAGAATTGTTCAATTTGGCACTTTTGGATCATTAGAGCACCAATTAGAAGCATATGAAAATGAAACAATGGTTCCTGCTTTAGACACCTATTGGTATCCTGACGAAGATCGATTTAGTCATAAATAATATCTTATGCTAACAAACAATGAAATGCTAGAAATAGCAGAAAAATATTTAAAGAGAATGACCGCAGACGAGGATGATACATTAGTCATTGAGTCAGATCAAACTATTAAAAAACCGTATGGTAATATTTATTATTTCGATTATAAGAAATATCTTGAAACAGGTGATTTTGCATATGCAGCGGTTGGAAGTGCCCCTTTTTTAGTGGAAAAAGATAACCGTAGGGTTGTTCAATTTGGTACTGCAGGATCATTAGAGTACCAATTAGAAGCGTATGAAAATGAAACAATGGTACCTGCTTTAGACACCTATTGGTATCCTGACGAAGATCGATTTAGTCATAAATAGTATGAGAAGAGGCTGTCTAAAAAGTTCTATATGCTGTCATTCTGGACTTGATTCGGTTTGACGAAATTGTAACTTTTAAGACAGCCTCTTTTTTTATTTTTTTTAATGAGTTTTTGATGCGTTCCTTGAACTTGTAAATGGTATTACTCTTCTGTTACAATTTTCACATTATCATCAATAACACGTTCTATCAATAAACGTTTAGGGTCAATAGCTGCTTTTGCAGGAATTTGATCGATTTCAAAAGTAAAATCCATTTGTTTTTCAGTAATGAATACGCGTTTTACAAATAACAATTCTTTTTCTTCATTGTCTGTATATACACCAATTTCTACCCAATCGTTTTGTGCAACTTCCTGTGATTTTCCAGTAGTATCAATATCAAACTTTATTGCTTCGATAGTCATAGCAACTTCATACTTTCCGTTCGACTTCTCTTTATAAGTTGCTGCTGTTACACTGTAATCATATAGCGTAACTTTCTTGAACCAATCCGTTAATACATACTTTAAATCAGCTGGAATTTGTGGTTCTAAATACCTTATAAAATCTAACGTTGTAGGGTACGGCACATCTTTGTACGCATACGTCTTCAAAAATTCTTGCAAGGCTTCATTCACCTTGTCTTCTCCTATATATTCTTGCAACGCATATAACACCAAACTTCCTTTTCCGTAATGAATGTATCCTTGATCTTCTACAGTGTATAATGGTTTTTCTACGCCACTTTCTGCACTTCTTCCTTTAAGATACCGTTCAAAGTCATACGCTAGTAGTTTTTTCATTTTGATAGGATCTTTCAATTCCTTCTTCATCACCATTAAAGCCGAATATTCTGCAAAACTCTCCGACAACATTGTTGCGCCTTGTACATTGGCTCCAATTACCTGATGTGCCCAATATTGATGTGCAATTTCGTGTGCTACTGTTGAATAAATGATATTATAATCTTCTTCATTTGAAAGGTTTGTAATGAATCCGCCGCCTTCTGTATATGGCATCGTTCCTGGAAATGCTTGTGCAAAGTTGTAATATCTAGGAATTTCTACAACTCTTGCTTGCTTGTGAAAATACGGTCCAAAATTTTCTGTGTAATATGTCAATGACTTTTCTACCGCAGCAAGTACAATGTCTATATTATAATTATGTGTGTTATGATAATAGACTTCAATATCAATTCCTCTCCATTTTTTACGTGCCACTTCATATTTGGCGGACATAAAGTTGGTGAAGTTTATAGAAGTATGATCGTTTTTATAGTTAAAATACGAACGTCCATTTTCAGTCCATTGTTTTTCTAATGTTCCTGGCGAAACTGCAATTTGATCACTTTCCGTAGATAGCATTGTTGAGATATCAACCCAATCTGACATGTTTCTGGTAATATAATTTTCAGATTTTGCATGCTCGTCCGTTAATAGTTTCATTCCTTTATGTGATTCTAAACCTCTACTTTCGCGATCATTCGCATCTGAAATTTCATTATAGACTTCATATCCAAAAGTTGGCAAAATATCAGTACTATCGAAGAACGTTCCGTTTTTAACGACGCGAATATTTGATACCGAATTTTCAAAACCTTGACTTGTATACGTTGTTTCTAATTGAATTTGCATGGTTTCATTTGGCTGTAAAGGCGAATTTAATTTAAAGATTTGATAGCCTAATTCATCATCATTATGTACCAATGTTGCATTCGGAATTGTGACTATCTTTTTCCAATCGGACTTTTTTAAGACAATACCTTCATTTCCAAAACTTACAAAGTTTAGCAACGAATAATGCAATGAATCTATCGCTTGACTTCCTTTGTTTTGTATGGTGATTTGTGCGTTTGCAACTATATTTCGTTCCGTAGGATATATAGCAACATCATACGCAATAGCTGTGATTTTTGGTTGCAAAGCACCTTCATATTGCTTGTATTTTTTCTCGTAAGATTCTTGCATGTCTTTAATTTCGTCTTCAGAATGATACGAGTTTACCAGTTGCGTATTGTAATACACAAAACTTGACGTAAGTACAAATAGAATTGAAACCACTGTTAAGCTTACTACATAGCTATTTGTCCATTGTTTTTTAGCGGATTTCCATCTGTTTTTTATTCCTTTTAAATTTCCTCTGATTAAAAAGACGCTTGTAATTGTTACGAGAACAATCCCGAATAAAATCCAATACAGATTGAACCAATTTTTAGCAATGACGGCAATACTAAAACCATTCATATCAGAATACGTATATGTCGGTGTGAAGCCAAGATTCATCATAAAAGATTGAATTCCAAACGCATCCACAATGATAAATTCAAACAGAAATAATAATATTACAGCAATAAAATACGCTAGATATTTATGATTAATCATAATCTGAATCGCAATGAAAATACATGACCATATAATGTATAAGGGCAATCCTGAATATAAAAAGTCCAATGCATATACGCCAAGTTCTATAGTTGTATATCCGTTAGCAAATTGATATAGTATCGAAACAATAATTAAGAATATATCAAATAAGACATTGATGCTTATTAGTGCTACAATTTTGGCTATTAATACTGTAAGTGAATTGTGTGGCGTTCCGTCAATAACTCCGCTAATATGACTTGCGCGTTCTCTCCAAATAAGTTCTCCACTAAAAAACACTAGCATTATCATTCCAACAACCATACTTATTGGACGACTAAAGTCTAACATTTTATGCGTTACAGGATACGATTGCAAACCATAATATTCAAGTCCGTTTACAAGTTTGTTTATTAAAATTAATGCGCCAATAATGAGCATAATTTTAAACGTGTTGCTTTTTAATAACGTATAGAAATTAATCTTAAACAAACTGAAAAATTGTGCTTTTTGTGTTTTGAAGTCAAACCTAGCTTTCACCTTTGGCAAACTAAATAATTGTGTAGTTTCTGTAGCTACAGCTTTCTTCTCTTTTTTTACTTTCTGATTTTTCTGTGTGAACGAAAATGATACGTATGAAACCATAAGTATTACAACTGCAATAATCATCCACACAATTCTATTCAATAGTAATAATCCGTTGAATGATACAATTTCAGTATTCTTCTCAAGACTAGTAAAATACTTCGTGTCAATCGTATATGCGTTAATTCCTAAAGCGTCCGTTAGCGCAGCCCAACTTTCTGTACTTACATCATTTAAGAATGCTCCAGAAACCAAGTATCCAACAATAATTATAATTGTTCCAATAAAAGAAACAATCGTGCTTTTCCACTTGTTCGCTATTGCAAAAATAATGGTGCCTACAATAAACATATTGGGCAAAATGAATAGCAAAAAGTTATTTATAAATGCTTCTGCATACAAAACTCCCATTCTAGTGGGAGAAATCATTTCCCCATCGACACTCAAATCCGTTCCTATGACAAATCCAAGAAACACGCCTAACAATGGAATGATAGCTATTACCAAAGCACCAAAGAAACGTCCAAAAAAGTAACTCTTTTTATCAATTGCTGTACTAAAAAGAATGTTACTAAAATTATGCTGATAATCTCTTAAAGCAGCATTGTTAAAAAATGCAGTTGCAATTAATACAGCAAATAATGACAATCTACCAATGTAAACCGACATGATATGTGGCGCGTTTTTGAATGTATTTCCAACCGATCCGCCAAGCGTAATACTTTCATTGACAACTCCAACAACAGTGATGATCGTAAATAAGAAGAAAAATATATAAAGCATCGGACTTTTAAAGCCTAGTTTTATTTCTTTAAGAAAGAATGTTTTAAACATAATGTTCCGTTTTTTTGATTAATTAGCTTGTTGAACCAAATTGATTTTTGAGAAGAAGACATCTTCCAACGTAGGTTGTACTTGCTGAAATCCTTCTCCTGGGTTTTCGTCATTTAATACGTGAATTAAAGGCTTTCCTCCTACCATTTTATTAGAGATAACTTTGTAATTGTTGGTATAATTTTCCAATTCATTACGCTGTATCATTTTTTGCCACACTTTGTTGTTCAACTCTTCAATAACCTGTTGTGGTTTTCCTTTACAAATCAGTTCACCATGATTCATGATTGCCATATTTTGACATAATTCTTTTACATCTTCTACAATATGTGTGGATAGAATGACAATGACATTTTCAGCAACATCTGCTAAAAGGTTGTGAAATCGGTTGCGTTCTCCAGGATCTAACCCTGCAGTTGGTTCATCGACAATAATGAGTTTCGGATTTCCAATTAACGCCTGCGCAATACCAACACGTTGTTTCATTCCGCCCGAAAAACTTTTTACAGCTTTGTTTCGCTTTTCGTATAAGTTTACTTTTTGCAGTAAGTAACTCACCAATTCTTTGCGTTCTTTTCGTTGCGAAACTCCTTTCAATACTGCCAAATGATCTAGTAATTGCTTTGCCGTAATTTTAGGATATACACCAAATTCTTGTGGCAAATAGCCCAATACTTTTCGAAGCTCTTTTGGGCTTTTCAGAATATCAATTTCTCCCAAATACGCAGTTCCGCTGTCCGCTTCTTGAAGTGTTGCCAACGTTCTCATTAAAGAAGATTTTCCTGCGCCGTTTGGTCCTAATAACCCAAACATCCCTGTTTCTATTTCTAAAGAAAGATTGTTTAGTGCTTTGACACCATTTGTATAGGTTTTGCTTAAATTCTGTATGGAGAGTTTCATATCGTAGTTTTTTAAATCTTATGTCAAAAGAAGAACTACAGCTATAGAATTTCAACTTTATTTAACCAACGCTATGTTTTACTACATGAAAAACGCTCTATATAATCTTAACGTTGTTTGTTGACAAAAACGAATCGTTTATGTGAAAATAGCAAGAGTTCATTAAATAAAATAGGTCATTGTAATTACTTTTGATACTTTTATCTTTATACGAATTATGGAAATAACACAACGCAAAAAAGTAATCCTCATTAATACACTAATATTGCTTTGCATCTCTATTGGTGGCGCATTGGTATTTTTTATATCTAACAAAGAAGCATTTACTTTTTATACCTTTTTGATTTACTTTTTACAAGTAGGTTCAAGTATTTTTTTGTTTCTAGCTCCGCCTGTATATTTCAAAGTATATTGGTTGATTCCTAAATATTTAGTTCCCAAAAAGTATGTTCAATATGTAGTATTCTTGATTATCTTAATTATTGTTTGGGGCTTAATCATTGGTACGTTAGAACCTTGGATTGATAAGCATTGGTTTAATGAAATTAGTGATAAAGAAACTACACCTTTGGTTGGAGTTTTTGCCATGGCGTTTATTATGCTTTTAACCACATTGCTAAACCTTTCCTATCGTTGGTTTATGCAACTTTCCAAAATAAAACAGATTGAAAACGATCGACTTCAATTAGAACTATCATTATTGCGAAATCAAATCAATCCACATTTCTTTTTCAATACATTGAATAATTTATATGCACTTTCGCTAGAAAAATCAGATCAAACTTCAGAGGTCATCTTGAAACTTTCTGAAATGATGCGCTATACTATTTACGATTGTAAAGAAGATACTGTTCCGCTTACAAGTGAAGTAACGTATTTGGAAAATTTTATTGCGTTACAAAAAATGCGACATCACAATCGTGGCGAAATTAGTTTTGAAAAAGAAATTACGAATGACAGATTGCAAGTAGCACCAATGATTCTGATTGTGTTTTTAGAAAATGCTTTTAAGCACGGTTTTGATTTGCTTGAAAAAGATGCTTTTTTAAAGATTGAATTAACTGTAAAAGAAAATTTACTTCATTTTTGTATTGAGAATAATTTTAGTGAAATTGACCAAAATAATTCAGTCGGGATAGGGCTTGAAAACGTAAAAAGAAGATTATCTTTAATTTATCCTAACACACATGAACTGAGCATTACAAATTCAGCTCCTGTATTTCGTGTGGATTTAAAATTACATTTGTAATGAATTGTATCACAGTAGATGATGAACCATTAGCACACAAAATTATAAAGAATTATTGTGACAATCTTTCGTTTTTAACTATTGAAAACGAATGTCACTCTGCTTTTGAAGCGATCAATTATTTACATGAGAATGAAGTCGATTTGATCTTTTTAGATATTAATATGCCAAAACTAAAAGGGTTGGATTTTTTACGCACACTCAAAAATCCGCCATTGGTTATTATTACGACTGCATACCAAGAATATGCCATGGAAGGTTATGAATTGAACGTGATTGATTATTTATTGAAACCATTTAGTTTTGAACGTTTTTTAAAAGCCGTACAAAAAGCCCAAGATCATAAAAAATTATTGGATTTATCAGACGCAGGAAATCCGAAACCACAACCGATTCAAACCACAACTCAAGAAAGTACGATTGAACGCATTTTTATTAAAGGAGATAAAAAAATACACCAAATACAATTAGATGATATTCTTTATTTAGAAAGTTTAGGTAGCTATGTAAAAATTCATTTAGAAACCGAAACCATTACGACATTAGATCGTTTAGCAAATTTTGAAAAGACACTTCCTGCAAATCAGTTTCTTCGGGTTCATAAATCATTTATCATTGCCATTAAAAAAATACAAACCATTGAAGGAAATCGATTAAAAATTTCTGAAACTACCATTCCAATTGGAAATGTATACAAGCATAATTTAACGAAGATTATAAAATAATTACTTCTCCTTCACATACAAACCATCAAAGACCGTTTTCCACGTTTTTTGATCGGCAGAAGTTTCCCAATGTTGACGAACAGAACCATTTTCGTTGTGTGTCCACGTGACTCTGTTTACATATTTTTGTCCTTTTGAAGATAGTACCTCATCACTCATCAAAATCATTTGGTTACCTACTCTATTTCCTTTTAAGTGTAAGTTTCCTCCTTGATTGTCTATCCAAACTTGTTCCCATTGTTTCTTTTGAGCATTGTAAAAATTATAGCTTGTTCCTGTATAATTTCCTTTGGCGCTTGTCCAGTTTTCACGAAGTACACAATTGTCTTCAATCTTTGTAATGATATTTTTTCCTGCTGGAGTGCCATCTGCATTTGTTACATTCCACGTGCCAACCCAAAAATCAAATGCTTGATGATTTTCAGTACAGCACGCACATTCTTTATCTTGAGCAGTCATAGTCATTGATAATAAAACGATACAAATAGGGAGTAGTTTTTTCATTTTTTCAGGGAATTGATTGAAGTATTCAATATAATATAAATTTCAAAATTAATCGTTAATCAATTGTTAAACAAGACACTAAAAACACTTACCAATAGGTTTTACTACTGAAGAAAAATTAAAAACTTTCACAAACCTTAACATTTTTTAATCAATTTCTAATATTCTCTTAACATACGGATGTACATTTTCGACCTATATTTGTACTGTTGTAAAAATCTAATTACAACGTTTTTTGGGTTAGTTAAAAAAATAAAATCGGGTCTCATTGCCCGATTTTTCTTTTTTATAAGTTTTTGTGGAGTTCTTTAAAATAATCGAAAGCTTTGGTAAGTCGCGAACCATACCAACTAAAATACTCTCCATCTACAAAAACGGTTTTTGCATGATGTGTAAATCGTCCCAATTCAAACGCGTGTTCCTCTTTAAATGGATACGGCTCCGAAGATAGCATGACAATATCTGGATCGCCATCCAAGCGTATTTTTTTAATTTCTACTTCTGGATATCTTCCATGCGATTCGTAGATATTTTCAAACCTGCAGAGCTTTAATAGGTAATTGATAAATGTATCTTGTCCGGCTACCATCCAAGGCTTACGCCAGATAAAATACGCGACTTTTTGCACAGGAATATCTTTTACAAATTCTTGAAAATCCTTTAAATGGAATTTAATTTTATAGTTAATTTTTGATGCTTCAGTATTGCATTTCATCATCACACCATACTGTGCAATCATTTCCATTGATTCATCAATATCTTTCACATCTGAAACATGTACAGGAAATAATTCTTCTAATTCCTCAACAATCTCTTTTGTGTTTTCTTCTTTGTTACACAGAATCAAATCGGGTTGTAATTCCTTTATTTTTTCTAGTTTAATGTTCTTCGTTCCGCCAACAATTGTTTTCGTACTTTTTAAATGATATGGATGTACACAAAACTTTGTAATTCCCACAATGCGTTCTTCCAAGCCTAAATCGTATAACAATTCAGTTTGTGAAGGCACTAACGAAATGATTCGTCTTGGAGTGCTTTCCAACGTAAACGTTCTATCTAATTGATCTTTAAATTCCATATATGAGATTCTGAATTGATACTGAATCAAGTTCAGCACATGGTTCAGAATAACGAAAGATTATTTCGTCAATATTTCTGCCATTTGCAATTGTAATTCTGATGCTTTTTTCGCTGCTGCGGAAGCAAAATCTGCTTCGTTTGAAGCGTATATAATTCCTCGAGAAGAATTGATTAACAATCCAATGTTGTCTGTCATTCCGTATTTACAAACATCTTGCAGATTTCCGCCTTGAGCGCCTACACCAGGAACTAGTAAGAAACTTTCAGGAATAATTTTACGAATATCTCCTAAAAATGAAGCTTTGGTTGCACCAACAACATACATTAAGTTTTCGCTATTTTCCCATGTTTTAGAAGTTTCTAGTACATGTTTGTACACTTCCTTATCATCAATGGTTTTCGTTTGAAAATCGAATGCACCTTTGTTTGAAGTTAGTGCCAATAAGATGGTATGCTTTCCTTTAAAAGCTAAGAAAGGTTCTACAGAATCTTTTCCCATATATGGCGCTACAGTCACCGAATCGAACGCTAAATCTTCAAAAAACGCTTTTGCATACATACTCGACGTATTTCCAATGTCACCACGTTTTGCATCGGCAATCGTAAAGATTTCTGGATGATTTGTATTTAAGTATTGAATTGTTTTTTCTAATGCTTGCCAACCTTTAATTCCGTAGGCTTCATAAAATGCTGTATTTGGTTTATACGCTACAGCTAAATGATGTGTGGCATCAATAATTGCCTTATTAAATTCAAAAATTGGATCGTCAGTCTCCAATAAGAATTTTGGAATTTTTTGTAAATCTACATCCAATCCGATACACAAAAACGATTTCTTTTTATGTATTTCTGCAATTAGTTGTGTTGTTGTCATTTTTTTGGGTGTTGGGTTGTTTTTTTGGTGTTGGGTCTTAGGTTCTGGGTGTTTGGTATTTGGTGTTGGGTTATTGAGTTTTAGTATAATTGATTAAAGCATTGATACTCTTTTGTAGTCTATGAATCTTTCCAATAATTATTTCACTATCCTGAACAGAAATATAAGAGAGTCTTTCACATATTATAATTTGTGTTTCTACTTCAAAAGAAGAACCCAAACTGATTTTTAAAAATCGAGCAAAATCTTTTTGGGAGTCTTTGGCACAACCTTCCGCTATGTTGGAAGGAATTGATACAACTGCTCTTGAAAGTTGTGAATACAAACCTAATTTTTCAGAATCAGGTAGTTTCTTTATCAATTCATAAACAAATGTTACTAGATGAATGGAATCATTCCATATATTCAATTTTCGAAAATTTCTCATATAATTTGCGTATTTGAGCATTTCGAGGGTATTATCTACATCTTATAATTTTACTTTACAAATATTCTCAACTTAAAGTCAAAGACCTAAAACCTAAGAGCCAAAACCTAAATCAGATTAAAACTCACTAGCTTCTTTCAACTTCTCTGTGTTTTCAACCAACATTAATTCATCTAATATTTTTTGAATATCTCCATTCATGATATTTGATAAATCGTATAATGTTAATCCGATTCTATGATCAGTAACACGTCCTTGTGGATAATTGTAAGTTCTAATTTTTGCACTTCTATCTCCAGAAGAAACCATACTCTTACGACGTGCAGAATCTGCTGCTAGTTTCTTTTCGAGTTCTTTATCGTATAAGCGAGAACGCAATACTTTTAGGGCTTTTTCTAAGTTTTTGTGTGATGATTTTTGATCTTGACAACTTACTACCAATCCTGACGGTCCGTGATGTAAACGAATTGCAGAATATGTTGTATTTACCGATTGTCCTCCAGGTCCAGTAGAAGTAGTTCGTTCAATACGAACATCGTTCATGTCCAATTCTACATCAAACTCTTCTGCTTCTGGCAATACCATCACCGTTGCAGCACTTGTATGTACACGACCTTGTGTCTCTGTTTGTGGTACACGTTGCACACGATGTACACCAGCTTCAAACTTCATAGTTCCGTATACATCTTCACCAGAAACTTCAAAAATCATTTCTTTAAATCCTCCAGAAGTTCCTTCACTATAGTCTACAATACTTACTTTCCAGCCACGACCTTCACAGTATTTTGTATACATACGATGTAAATCACCTGCAAAAATACTAGCTTCATCTCCACCAGTTCCGGCACGTAATTCTACTACGACATTTTTACTGTCTTCCGGATCTTTTGGAATTAATAAGAGTTTTATTTCTTCTTCTAATAGTGGTAATGCATCTTTTGCTTCATCCAACTGCATTTTCGCCATTTCTACCATCTCGGCATCACTTCCATCTGAAATGATTTCTTCGGCTTCTGCAATGTTGTCTATAAGCTCTTTATATACATCGCGCTTTTCTACTAGTGTTTTAAGATCTTTATATTCTTTATTGAGCTGTACGTATCTTTTTTGGTCAGCAATGATATCTGGTTGAATAATTAAATCATTCACCTCATCAAAACGCTGTTTTACTATTTGTAACTTTTCTAACATGTAACTTCTCTTTTCAGGTTTGCAAATTTACAATTTTTATTGATTGTTTATAGTTTTATAAGTACGTTCTAAAACATTCATGCTAATATCTTATTTTTCTTTTAATTTTCTAGCAATTAATCTTACATTAAAATTGTATATTTAATACTTAAATTAATTAACCATTTTAAATTATTACACATGAAAAAAAGAAACTTAAACTCATTGAAACTTAACAAGAGAAGTATTTCATCTTTAAAAGAAGTTGTAAAAGCAGGAATGAGAACTCCTGTTGATAGTGACTGCTCTTCATTTGGAAACGGTGAATGTGAAAACACCTTTTGTAACTGTCAAACAGACCAGCAATAAATTTATAATTTATATAAACTGCGTTATTTTCTACGGAAAGTAACGCAGTTTTTTTGTAAACATTACTATTATTACGGATTATCCATCCTAGAAACTTGCTCCTTCTTACTACTTTTATTCATTAACCACAAACTTATATATCATGAAAAAAAGAAAGGTAAATTTAAAACAATTGTCTTTAAAAAAGTCGAGAGTAGCATCGTTAGAATCTAATAGTGTAACAGGTGGATTCCAGTCATGGACAGGAACAGCAGAACCTTGTTTTACAGATTTTGTATGCGGAACAGTAATTGGGTGTGGCGTAACAAATGTTGGATGTCCACCACCAAATACTACTAATTGTCCTCCGCAAACTGGTGCTTGCCCAACAGCTGCTTGTCCACCAGCAACACTTTTATGTAATTCACATTCTGTATGTCCTCCTGGAGTATATTGCTACTAAACGTACTTTTTACATAGAATTAAAAACGAAAGCTTTCAGATTTACTGAAAGCTTTTTTTATATAATATTTTTATAATAACCTACTTTTATTACGGGCTTTCCATCAAAAAAACTTGTAGCTTCTTGTTACTTTTACGCATTAACCACAAATTTAAATACCATGAAAAAAAAGCAAATTAACTTAAAACAATTAGCATTAAAAAAATCAAGAGTAGCATCGTTAGAATCTGACAATTTAAAAGGAGGAACTAGTGGATGGACAGGTGGATTCCAGTCATGGACAGGAACAGCTGAACCATGTTTCTCTGATTTTAACTGTGGTACAGTTGGATGTGTAACTAACGGTTGCCCACCAGCAACACAAAATTGTCCAACAAATGGATGTCCACAACCTACAGTTGGATGTGGAAGTAATATTGGATGTAATTCAGATTCAGTATGTCCTCCAGGAGTTCAGTGCTACTAAGAATACGCTTTTAATAACAACAATTGGAAAGGCTTTCAAATATTTGAAAGCCTTTTTTAATAAGTTATGTTAGGTGTTTACTGTCCTTTTTTAGAATACACGCACAATATTAAATCCGAAGAAAATATCTCCATCTCCCCAATCTCCTTCTGCATAACTAAGGAATCCTGGTTCGTTGGTTGATTGTGCATTGGAAAATAGTAATTGAAATACGTGTCCTCCAGTTTCAATATCAACTCCAATAGTTAACGGGTTTTTAAATGCGGTTCCGTCTGCTCTACTAAAGTTATATGCATAATCCAAATTGATAGACATACGTTTGCTTATTTTTAAACGTCCTCCAGCACCCATTGCAAACTGATCGTGCTTTTGAGATGCTTCTAAAGTTAAGTTGTTACGTACATATGATGGCGCTAATTCTAGTGAAAAGTTATTGCTGAATCTGCGCGAAATCAATAATTGAGTTGTATAACTTAAACGATCAGAAAATGTTAAGAATGGAAAACGATCTTTTCGTACTTGTGTATTTATATTCGCCGTAGCGTATCCTACAAGATTTACAGGAAAGTTGTCCGTTTGACTTTTAAGTTTCATTTTGGTAGAGAGTGCATACGTTTGTCGTAGTGATTCTCTACTAAGTCCAAATTGCCAACCTTCAAAAAGTCCGTACACCAATTGGATTTTAGTATTTGCATTGTCAAATCCGAAAAATGTAGACAATCCGTCATCTAAAGTTCCAAATCGGTGCGATACATATAAATATAGATCACCTTTTGCTCCTACTTTTGTCGATTGTAAGTTTCCTATTTTCATGGCTTTGAATGCAGGCGATTCAAATGTTTCTGGAGTTGCTTCACCTTCCAATTCATCTAGTAAATCATCTTGTGCATGCAATCCTATGCTAAACAAACAGCATATTGCTAGTATATAATAGTGTTTCATTTATGTTATTTTTTGAGAATAATTGCTTTGTCAAGTTTCAATTCTTCTAGGATGTCATCATATCCAATAATTCTACCCTTTATATTAATTTTTTGTCCTTCTTTTAGGTTATCTGTTTTTGTACCTTCTTCCAATTGGAAATAGATACTCCCGTTTACGGTAACACCTTTTAGGTCTTTCCCAGAAATGACACCAGTTAATTCAACAACTTTGTTTCCTCCTGTTGTCCACTCATCAGCACTCTCTTCTATTTTAGTTAAAAATTCTTGTGAGTTTCCTTTAAAAGCAACTTCCATATCTTCAATGGATTGATGCGATTGATAGAGATAAAAATATCCTCCAACACCAACTGCGACTATTGCTACTAAGAAAATGAGTAGCCTTTTTTTATTTTTTTTCGATAAGCTCATAATTCATGGTGATGTTAATTTCTTTTGCGATTTTTTCTCGTACGATACTTGGAATTTCAATTCCAAATTCTTGTGGTTTTACAGAAAGCGCCGATGTTACTATTATTTTATCTCCGTTTTTAGATATGTTGGCTGTTGTTGAAACGTTTTTAGTTTCTCCTCTTACTGTTAAGGTTCCTGACAATTTGTATTCTTTGGCTGTACTAGATAAGTCAGACATATTGAAACCTTCTAATTTCCCTTTGAATGTAGCTTTTGGAAACTTATCAGAATCCATGTAGTTTTCATTAAAATGTTCTTCCATCAATGCCACTTTAAAGTGAAATGATTTGATGAATAACAACGCTGCAAATTCACCAGAATCTACTTTTAAAACTGCTGTTGTACTATTACTTTTTGCTTCTACAGGCTCAAATGCTGCTACAGAAGCTTTAAAATCTGTTTTACCTGTTTTGGTGTAATACTTTTGTGCCGCCACAGTCCCAACTGCAAGAAACATGCACATGTATAGTAATTTTTTCATATTGTTTATGGTATTGTTTTATTAGGTGTTGTTTTAATTTTCTAAATATCCATCAGTTGCCCACTGATCAAGGATTTGGCGCGTTGCGGGCGGCAATTGTCCTCCTGGAGGCATTGGATTTGAACCGTTGTTGACACGATTTAGTAAATTTCCTTGTTCTGCAGCAGCTCTTACATTGGCATATCCAGTAAGTTGTAATCCTGCATTTGCATTAGGTCCGCTATGGCAACCTACACAATTTGCAGTAATAATAGCTTCTACGTCATCATCATAGGTAACTTTTTCAACTATTGGAGGTAAGTCTTCAATGTCACCTTCGTCAATAGTGTTTGTTGTACAGTTGTAAAGTGTAACAACAACTAACGACAGCGTTAATAATGTTAATTTTCGATACATTTTTTTTTAATTTAGTTCTTATTAAAGTTTATTATGGTATTTCTAAATATAACGTCTTTATCTTATTTCTTAATAAACTAATAGTTATGAAATTTAACTTATTAGATCCATTTATACAATAATAACAAATCATTTAGAAGTTATTATAAATAAACCACAGTTTTCTATATAAATACTAAACAAATCGTGTGAAACGGAAATTTAAGCCTTAAAAAGGAACTCATTTTCTTTTTTCAATCACACTGTATGTATTGTATTTACTATACATTTCTTCTAAACTTGGTTTATAGATCAAAAGTAATTCCGTTTTAATTGTTTTGCTGTAACGATACCGTATTTTACTAGTAATTTTCCGACATATTGACGTATTTTTGATAGTGAAGTCTTTCTAATAATTCATCTTATTAAAAAATTACTTCGAACTAAATACTTCTGTTGGACGCATTCCGAATTCTTTTTTGAAGCATTTGGAAAAGTATGATGGACTCGAAAACCCAAATTTAAATGCAATCTCCGCAACCGTATCATTGTTTGCTAATAAAGCTGTTCTTGCTTTGTTTAATCGGATGAATAAAATTAGCTGACTTGGTGATTTACTCGTCGTTTCTTTAATTCGTCGCTGTAATTTACGTTCGCTTACGCCAGTTTCTCTTGTTAACATTTCTACTCCGAATGAATTGTTATCTAAATGTTCGTCAATAATTTTAAGAACATCTTCTAAAAAAGAATCGTATTTAGAAAAACCGTACGGATAGGATATTTTTTCCTCGGTATTCGATTTGTCTGTGATACTGTATAGTTTACATATTTCGTGTGTTTTGTATGTTAAAATTGAAGTGTCTTTTGAAAAATTGAACGCTACTCCCGAGAGCAAATGCTTGATGGTTTGCGTTGCTAATATTTTATTAGGTTTGATGAGTGACAAAATCGATGCAATCATATAATTGTCTCTATCATTTAGAACTCCATCATAATTTTGAGTACTTTCTTTCATATAAATACCTGCCGAAAATGGTATTTCTTTCACCTTAAAATCATTGAGCATACTAATTCCTGTACTTATAGCCTTACTCGGCACTTCAAAAGCTGCCATGAAAAACTTTTTGTCTTTACTCATAATTTTACCGCCGTTTTGCGCGATACAATCTTCTAGAATTTGTGAGTCTATACAAAAGTTAGAAGCGGTTATTATTTGTCCAAATAAAATAGTAGATAGTCTCTTTTTGTAACAACCGTCACAAGGTGGAAGTTTTTGAATGAATGTTTTCATTTCATCTAAAACTTCTTTGGTATTTCCTGCCCAAAAAAGATGATCATCTCCATCAAACTCTACAAATTTTGAACCTTTGATGCGTTCTGCTATGAATTTACCTTCTTCAATTTTTACATCAATATCATTGGTACGCTGCATCAATAAAGTAGGAACTTTTATGTATCCTAGAATATCAATGATGTTTACCTGCGTATTCATTTTGGTGAGTTTTAATGCTGCTCTTGGACTAGCACCAGAACGAAAATAGCTAGCCAACCAACTCATAAATTGTGCATCATTGGCTTTGGATGGCACTAAACTTTCTAGGTTCATTTCGCCACTTCCCCAATCATTTTCAATCATATCATACACCTTTTGCCGTTCTTCATCCGTTGGTGCCCACGGATAATCTTCTGAGTACCTACGTTTTGCAAAAATCCCAAAACTTATCAATGCAATTACTCGATTTGGATAAGTTGCGCTAAATAAAGCCGAAACACTTCCACCTTCCGAATGTCCAAAGAGAATGGCTTTCTTAGAGTTCGTGGCATCCATGACGGCTTTGATGTCTTCCATGCGTTCTTCTAACGTGGAAAGTTCTACAATACGATCCGACAGTCCTGTTCCTCTTTTATCAAAGAGAATGACTCTCACAATTTTTCCTAGTTCTTGAAAAAAATCTACCAACTCTGGGCACGCCCACATCCAATCAATATTTGAAACCCATCCAGGAATGTATACAAAATCAATTGGTCCTGAACCAAAAACCTGATAGGCAATGTTTAAGTTTCCACTTTTTGTATATTGTATTTTTGGAATCATTTTGTATTCTTTTGGTAATCTTTAATTTTCAAAAAATCATAGTACATGGTCGTTCTGACCTTGACGATTGTATTGTATGTATTTTCTTTTTATGAACGAATTCATTTTGACTTCAATTGAAAAACATTTTAGAATTTACGTAAAATATTTTTATGTCGTTCTATACTATTAGACAGTAAAACTTTTACCAAAATAATAATTGAGGGACAATTTATTAGTAAAAGTAGTACATAAATAAGATTATATCATTTTGATAAATTATAGTTTTACTGCCTGATTTAGTTTTATTGCCTTAGTAATTTTATGGTTTTGCTTGCATTTTCAGTATATAATCGCATCATATACATTCCGCTTTCCAATTGGTTGACATGTATTTTTTCTAAATTGTTTTTTTCTGATAGTACTAGTTGTCCATTCATGTTATAAATTTCTATTTTTTGTATTGAAGTTCCACTGCTTTGAATGTTTACTATATCTGATGTAGGATTTGGGTATATTGAAAGATTTTCTAGCTGAGTTTCATCTACAGAAAGTGTAGAAAAGTCAAACGTTGGTGTTCCAGACAATCCAGAAGCATTAGGGTCTACAACATTGGTAAATGCAGCCGATCCATCATCAACCATATCTGCTTGCATAAAACTTTTTAATGGTGTTACCGCCGTTGCTAATGCAGAATCGTTCGCTAATACTTCTAGAATTCCACTTGTTGGCGAACCATTTATTTGAATCGTGACAATTGGTGTTATCGTTCCGCTTGAAGGTGCTGGTAATGAAGAAGGACTTCCTAAAGTTTCTGTGATTAAATAACCATCAATAGTAGGTTGCGCAACATTATTTCCATCAAAAAATGTTGCTCCTGCTGCATTTCCAAGTGAAGACGTAATAGTTGCTGTAACTCCGTCAGGTACAATTATCGTAAATCCATAACTCTGAACCGAAGTTGCAAAATTTGATGAGCTCGCATTAGGTACTGCTGCAATGGAAAAACTGTAACTTCCATTGTTAATTAGTGTATATGTATAGCCATCTTGCGCAAACATATTAGTTGTAAATAGGCAATAGAGTGCCATACATAAATTGGTAAAAGTAATTTTGTTCATAATATTCATATTTAGTTTTCTGGTAATTGTGCTGGTATTTGAAATGTGCTAAAATTTAAGAAGTTGCCTGGATGTGTTAGTACGTTTTGCAGGATGAAAGGCGCATCTGGTGAAACACCTTCGTATTGAACGTTTCCATCCAAATTCAAATCGTTTACATCATATCCGTTCACCACAAAGGTTGAAAAATTCAGAAAGTTCCCTGGATCATTGAGCACTAACGATAAGATTGCTGGCGCATCAGGATCGGTTCCTGAATATTGTACAATGCTGTCACCGTTTACGTTTCCTGTCCACATGCCTACTGTATCAACTGGCATTCCTGCGTCCGTTTGTGCATTGCTTCCAAAGGTTATTTGATTGGTTGCATCTGTAAAATCGACAGTATTGCGAGTTCCTGTTAATGACAATGCATTTGCAGTCATGATACTTAAGTGATTTCTATGCTTTATGGCTACAAAGTAGTTGCCAAGTGGCGAACTAAATTGTAATAAACCTGTTCCGTTTGTATCAACGATATCACCATCGCGTTGTAGTAATGCTGATTTTCCTTCTACAACAGTTGTATTGTTTGTAGCGTCGCGTAGTTCTACAAAAATCCAATCTACAATGGCATCTTCTCCTGTTGCAGTAAACACTGAAACATCAACCGTTGTACCATCACCATAAGGCGATGTTGTTGGAATGAGATTAGCAACTCGCAAGTCGTCTCTCATTAAGGTTTCTTCACCTGCATTTGGGTTTAAACTTGCGCCTTGTAGGTATACTTTTGATTCTACAACCAATGTTCCTTGTTCTATAATCGATTTAAAACCTGTCCAATTGGCATCAATGTATGCTTGTCTAGTTCCTTGCGGGATAAATAAATCGATATCGCTTCGTGGATTAATAGTACCATTATTTATTGTTGGTGGATTTACACTTTCTGCAATAACTTCAGTTAATCCATTACTAAAAAAAGCTTCTCCGCCAATAGAAGTTACATTCGCAGGAATAGTTACATTTCTTAATGAGCTATTGTCTCTAAATGCACGAAACGCTAGTGTAGTAAGCGTACTTGGTAAAGTAATTGTTTGTATATTTTGATTTCTAAAAGCTGTATTTCCTATAGTAGTGATGGTAAAATCAACTCCGTTCTTGCTTATTAATTCGGGAAATATAAAATCGCCATTAGGCACTGTTCCGTTTTTTCCAACTGCGGATAGTGTATTTGGCGCTAAGGTTAAAATTTCATATCGAATTGCGTTCACCGTAAATGTATTTCCAACGGCAAGCCCATTTCCATTGATGGTAAAAAATCCAGTCCAACCTGCATTTTCATAATCAGTTTCATTAGCAGGAGGAATTGTTAGCGCTATGTTTTCACGCTCACCAAAAGAAGTTGCATCAATAGTTGCTGGTGTTGTTCCTAAAGCTTCTACCTGACCTAACGTAGCTGTAGAGAATGCATTGGCACCAATAGTAGTAATATTTGCAGGTAGAATTACAGTCGTAATGTTTGTGTTTTGAAAAGCAGTATTTCCAATAGTTTGAATGTTATCTCCTAAAGTTATCGCGGTAATGTCCGTATTTTGAAAAGCAGCATTTTCTATGTCTGTAACGTTAAAACTTGTACCGCTAATCGATTCTGTAATTGTTGTTGGAATAACAATATTTTGCGCAGTTGTGACTCTGTTAAGCACTTTTACTGTATTTGGATTTAAGGTTGTTACTTGATATCGCAAATCGTCTTCTATAAATTGTGCACCAACTTGAAATTCGCCATTTACACTTCCAAAACCCGTCCAACCAGCTGCAATATAATCGTCAATTACGGATTGTTGATCTGGAATGATGAATACATTTATAGTACCGCGTGAGCTAAAACTAGACGAAGTAATAATTGCCGGTGTCGCGCTATCGGCAGTAATTGTATTTAATGGATTTCCTGAAAAAGCTTCAGCCTCAATGCTTGTGATGTTTGCAGGAATAGTAATATTTGTCAATTGATTATTTCTAAATGTATTGGATCCTATTGAAGAAATAGTGCTAGGAATTGTAACGCTTGTCAATTGATTATCTCTAAAAGAGAAACCTTCTAATGTTGTTAAACCGTTTGGTAAGTTTATAGTTGCAAGTTGATTATTTCGAAATGCATCATTTCTAATCGTCTCTAAATTATTGGGAAACGTAACACTTGTTAAGACATTGTTTCGAAATGTTTGTGATTTAATAACTGTTATACCATTAGGTATTACAACATTTGTGAGTTGATTTTCTCTAAAGGCACCTTCGCCTATGTTGGTTATACTATTGGGTAACGTAAGACTTGTTATTTGGTTTCCACGAAAAGCATCAATATCAATGGTTTCTACAGTAGTAGGGAATATTACATTTGTAAGTATATTATCGCGAAATGCATCTCTTCCAATCGTAATAACTCCGGTTGGAATTGCCAAACTACTTATTTGATTATTTCGAAACGCGTCACGGTCAATGAGATCAAGAGAGTTTGGTAGTGAAAGACTGGATATAACGTTATTTATAAAAGCGCCTTGCCCAATAGTCACTGTACCAAATGGGATAGTCACGTTGGTTAATTGGTTGCCTCTAAAAGCACTTTTTTGAATCGTTTCTGGTCCAGATGTGAATGTAACTTGCGTTAAATCATTATTTAAAAATGCTTCTTCACCAATTATAGTAACCGATGCTGGTATTATGATAGAAGTTAAATTATTAGCTTCAAAAGACTCATTGCCAATCACTTCTAAATTTACAGGTAACGTAACACTGTTAAGCGTTTTGCTTCTAAAAGCACGAAATCCAATAGCTGATACTGTAAATGAAACTCCATTCTTAGTCGTTGTAGAAGGCAATACTAAATCGACAATTCCTGTTCCGCCACCTATTAATTCAACTGTATTTGGGTTTACTCCATTAGTTCTGAAGTTAAAACTACCTACCGAAAAATCGGCTCCAATAGTTGGTGTTCCATTGATAGAAAAGAAACCTGTCCAACCGCCAGTTACATACGATGCTTCCGAACCACTTGGAACCGTTAGACTGATATTTCCACGATTTACTATACTATTTGTTTCAATAGTTGGCGCAGCAACAGCTTCTGAAATAACTTCCGTTAATGGATTGAGGTTAAATGCCTGATCAGCAATGGTCATTACTGCTGCTGGAAGTGTAATTGTAGTAAGGTTATTGATCTCAAATACTTCAAATCCTATAGTTTCTATAGTTGAAGGCAATACAACACTATTGATTCCTCTGTTTCTAAAAGCACGATTTGTAATAGCGTTTACTGTAAATGAAACTCCATTTTTAGTCGTTGTTGACGGCAATACTAAATCCGTGATTCCGCTTCCGCCACCTCGTAACTCTACAGTATTTGGATTAACACCATTAATTCTATAATTGAATCCATCCGCAGAAAAGTCAGATCCTATAAAAGGTGTTCCATTGATAGAAAAGAAACCTGTCCAACCACCAGTTACATACAATGCTTCTGAACCACTTGGAACCGTTAGACTGATATTTCCTCGATTTATTATACTATTTGTTTCTATGGTTGGTGCGGCAACTGCTTGCGAAATAACTTCTGTTAATGGATTGAGGTTAAATGCTTCATTACCAATAGTAATTAGAGATGCAGGAAGTGTGACTGTTGTTAAATTATTAATTTCGAAAGCATCATTTTTAATCACTTCTATCGTATTGGAAAATACGACACTGTTGACTCCTGCATTTCTAAAAGCATTACTCCCAACAGCCGTAACCGTATACGTATCAGTAAATTGTGATTCTACTACCGTTTCTGGAATTACGATATCTACAATTCCATTTAAACGATTAGCTACTTCAACTTCTAGTGGATTTTGCGAAGTAACTCTATAACGCAGATCACCTACATTAAAAGTTCCGCCAACTGGAATAGCTCCATTAATTGTGTTGAAACCTGTCCAACCACCACTTATATACGTATCTTCTAATCCGTTTGGAACTATTAAATCTACATTAGCACGTGTTCCAAAAGAACTATTACCAATACTTGCAGGTATTGTTCCTTCTGCAATGACTTCATTTAACCCACCGCCAAAAAAAGCTTCACCTCCAATGGAAGTCACACTTGCCGGAAGCGTAATGCTCGTCAACCCGCCATTGTCTCTAAACGCTCGAAATTTAATCGTTGTAATGGTATTTGGTAAAACGACATTACTTGCACTATTTCTATAAGCAGAACTACCAATAGTTGTTACAGTATATGTAATTCCATTATCGGTTACTGTGCTTCGAAATGTAAGCGGACTGCTACCATCGGTTCCACCTGTAACCTCAACTTCGTTTGGATTGGTGGAAATAACATTGTAGTTAAATCCGTCTACAGTAAAAGTTTGTGAAAAGCATGTAGCAGTAACACAAAGTAATACTATGGTTATGATTATTTTTTTCATGATATTTAGTTTTCTGATAACTGTTCTTATTTGTATGATTGAAAGTTCAATTAGAAGCTACTTATTTAGTTCTTTTTTGTTCTGATTTTACAATTCGAAAACAAAGAAATACGGATATCAAAGTAGATGCAAATCCTAGACGGTATCAAAAAGGTATCAACGCTATATTTTATTGATTTTCAATTAATTAAACTCAATATTATTCAGTTAAAAAGAAAAAAAACTTGTGTTTTACTATTGTTTCAAAGACGTTTTAATAGTATTCTTTAGGAATTTGATTTTGTAGTGTTTTTGCTTTCAATAAAAGCAATAATATCGTCGTTAGATTCTAAGTTTAATTTCTTACGAATACGATATCTTGACGATTTTATAGAAGGTAATGTTGTGTTGAGTAATTTACTTATTTCTGTAGAACTCAATCCTAATTTCATCATGCAAAGCAACTCTTTTTCTCGCGGTTTTAGTTCTGAAAACTCCGTATCCAATAGTACTTTAAAGTCAATACCTACCTCATCTAAGTAATTTTGCAAACTTGAAGTAGAGCTTTTTGCTGTTTTTTCTGAAAGTAATGAAGCTGATAATGATTTAAGAGCAAGTTGTCTTTCTTGTTCATTTTCGAACGTGATGATTTGTTTGATATCATCCAACGTGTTATTCAATACTTCTTCCGTGATAGAATTTTCAATTACCACTTTTTTAAGTTCTTTTTCTCTATTTGCTAAGGCTAGATCTGTTTTTAATTTTTCAACTTCTTTGAGTTCTAGTTTGTTTTGGGCTAATTGTAAACGTTGCTTGTTATTTTTTCTAATTAAATAAATTAAAATAAAAGCTGCCAATGCAGTAATAAATAGCAATATAAAATAGAGTGTTTTTTTAGATTTTTCACTTTTGAGTTCAATCGCTGCAATTTCTTTTTCTTTTTCAAACTTGTAGTTTAGTTCTAGTTCTGTGAAACGTTTTGCTTCTGCTAAATCATTGATAGAATCATAGTAAATTTTATACAATTCAAAATCTTTAATTGCAGCTTTGTAATCTTTGAAGTATGAATTAATATTACGCCGTGATGCATATTGAGATACCAAAAAATCTTTATTCCCTATAATTTTCGAATATGCAATAGCGCTATCTAGTGCTTGTAATGATTTCTCTTTTTGATTCAAAAAAGCATAGACACTACCAAGACTTTGATAACAACTACTTAAACCTAGATACTTTTTAAGTTTTTTATGAGGCGTAATCAAACCTTCGTAGGTTATTTTAGCTTTTTCAAAATCTCTATCATACAGAAAGAACGCTGCTAAGTTCGCGTCTGCATTTATCTTAGTTTCCAAAGAATTGTCATACGTTTTTGCCAATTTCGTATAATATGGCATCGAATCTCTTTTTTTAGCATCGTAAAAGAATGATACACCTAAATAAATGTACGATTGTGAAACTCCAACTGAATCATTTATTTTTTTGCGAATATCAATCGACTTTTTTAAATATTTTCTTCCAGTGATTGTATCTCTATTTTTTACAGATAATGAACCTCTAATTCGATACGATTTCCCTAAGCTTAAAGAGTCATTGATTTTACTAGAAATGTCAATAGATTTTTGCAAATTCTCCAGAGATGCTACGATATTATCTTGCAACTCATCACATATAGCAAGCGTTTGAAAAAGTTTTGCCTTTTGTTTTTGAGAGTGTACACTTTCATTCTTATACGCATCAATGATCTTTTGAGCACTCAAAGCAATCTGACGTGCTTCATTAACATCAAATGCACTTGTATGATTTGCCAATTTTAACAACAATGACACCTTTACAGCATCTGTAGCTGCCTCTTTTATCTGTGTTTTAATTGCATCTGATATACTATCCTTAACCTGCGCAGTACTAGATAAGGAACACAAAAGAAACAGAATTGCTGTGATTATAGTTTTCATTCTTTATAATTAGCACGCTTTAAATCTATAAAACACCAAATATTTGTTTGTAGATTTTACTTTCGTTTACGGCATAACTAAGATTAAATACTACAGTAACAAAAGTAGCTGCAATTTGCGTGTATGTATGTAACAATACCGTATAATGCTATTACATTTCCGACATTTCGTCGTTTTTTTACATGAACACGCAAAACAACAAACTATTGAATATCAATATTTTAAAAACAATCGTTATACTTTTAAAACGGAATTTCTATACATTTCCGACAGATCTTCTCAATTTGCTTATTTTTGTGTATGATTCAGAAAATTGCATTTGGCGGTGGATGTCATTGGTGTACCGAAGCTGTATTTCAGTCCTTAATTGGTGTGCAAAATGTAGCACAAGGTTGGGTACAATCTACCAATGAAAATGATACGTTTTCTGAAGCTGTAATTGTACAGTTTGACGCAACTGTAATTCCTTTGAAGATTCTTGTGGCAATTCATTTGCGTACACATAAATCAACTGTGCAACATTCTATGCGGAAGAAATATCGTTCGGCTATTTATTTTTATGATCAACTACAACAGAAAATGTTGAACGAAATACTTACTGCTGCTCAAGCAGATTTTGAAGATAAGATCATCACGCAAGTGCTGCCTTTTATTTCTTTTAAAGCTTCACGCGAGGAAATTACCAATTATTATTATTCCAATCCGAAGAAACCGTTTTGCGAACAGTTTATCAATCCAAAATTGAAATTGTTGTTGAATGAGTTTTCGGAGTTTGCGAATTCAGATTTGATTGGGTTTTCTTAGATTGTTAGACTTCTTAGACATGCGTTGCTTTTAGATTTTTAGACACGCTCACTTCGACTTCGCTCAGTGTGCGTTTTGGTATTTTAGAAAATTGCTCAATGTGAGCTCTTTTAAATGTATGTTATATCGAAGTATTCTCGATTGCGCTCGAATTGAAAATCATAATTCTTAAATCAACAATCGTATATCAAAGTAAAATAGATTCCCGTTTACATTCTAATTGCACTCGAACTGACCAACAACTAACAACTAATTATACTCAAAAGTTCCGTAAGCGCTAGAAATCGTCAATTTTTTGCTGTCAGCAGCTTCAACCTTTCCTACAATTTGTGCATCTACATTATATGATTTAGAAATCGCAATAATATCTTCAGCTACTTCTGGAGAAACGTATATTTCCATACGATGTCCGCAGTTAAAAACCTGATACATTTCTTTCCAATCCGTATTCGATTGCTCTTGAATAAGTTTGAATAATGGTGGAATTTCAAACATATTGTCTTTTATAATATGTAGGTTTTCCACGAAGTGTAATATTTTGGTTTGTGCACCACCACTACAATGTACCATTCCATGAATTTCTTCTGAAGTATATTTATCTAAAATACTTTTTATAATTGGTGCATAGGTTCTTGTTGGCGATAATACAAGTTGTCCAGCGTCAATTGGTGAATCTGCAACAGCATCAGTCAATTTTGTATTTCCAGAATATACCAAGTCACTTGGCACAGCATTGTCAAAACTTTCAGGATATTTCTCAGCAAGATATTTATGGAACACATCATGACGTGCAGATGTTAATCCGTTGCTTCCCATTCCGCCATTATATGATTTCTCGTATGTTGCTTGTCCAAAAGAAGCCAAACCAACAATGACATCACCAGCTTTGATATTTGCATTATCAATCACATCTTTTCGCTTCATGCGAGCTGTTACAGTAGAATCGACAATAATAGTACGTACCAAATCGCCTACATCTGCTGTTTCTCCACCTGTAGAGTGAATGGTTACGCCAAATTCGTTTAGTTCTTTGATCAATTCTTCACTTCCGTTGATGATTGCTGAAATTACTTCACCAGGAATGGCGTTTTTATTTCTTCCAATTGTCGATGATAACATAATATTATCGGTTGCACCAACACATAACAAGTCGTCAATATTCATAATTAACGCATCTTGTGCAATACCTTTCCAAACAGACAGATCGCCCGTTTCTTTCCAATACATGTATGCTAAAGACGATTTTGTTCCTGCTCCATCGGCATGCATGATAAGACAATAGTCTTCATCATTCGTTAAATAATCAGGTACAATTTTACAAAAAGCTTGTGGAAACAAACCTTTATCAATGTTTTTGATAGCGTTGTGAACATCTTCTTTTGATGCTGAAACGCCACGCATTGCATAACGCTTTGATACTTCTTGACTCATAGTTGTTGTGTTGTGCTGCAAATATACTTTTATTGTTTAAATTTTATTTTCTGCAAACGACTTTTTTATCTAATTTGCATGGACACTTTACTTTTTTATGAAAAAACTACTCTTTATCTCATTATTATTTTGCTTCACGAATCTTCTCATTAGTCAAAATACAACAAAAAAAGTATATACCTTAGTAGGAGAAAAAACTGAATTCGATTCTGGACTTTTATATTTATTTGCAGAACTTATCACAACATCAGATGGTGCAATAACTATTGAAGGTCAAGGAGCTAAATATGAAGGAAATCTTACTGATTTTTCTATTTTAACATCTTCAGAGTATGGATTCAAAAAAAAATCAATCTTTATTAAATATATAAAAGAGCGAACCAATATTGTAGGGGAAATGATGGGAAATGCCATGAAATTCTCCGACTCTAGCTCTTTGGAAGGTAAAACTGTTGAGTTAAAAAAAGATAATAGTGAATGGAAAATTAGGAATGATAGTATATATAACAATCTAGAACTGTCTGAAATTCAAGAAAGCATGTCTTTCATAAAAGCTGGATCACTTCCTGAAACTATGGAAATAGACTTTCCGCAAAGGATGAAGCTTCAAGATACGCTTGCCTTGAATAAAGATTCAATGATCGCGTTTTTTAACTCAAATGCTTACGAAGCGGTAGAAGGAAATTTAGTATTTAAAGAAGTCATAGAACGAAACAATGAATCGATTGCACTTTTTGATATCGATATTTACATATATGCCTCGATAGAAAGGCAAGATGAAGCATATATAACCATCAGAATGAGTGGTATTATAGAACGTTCTCTCAAAAGCTATAGCAATATAAAAATGGAACTTGAAGGAATGTTAAAAATGGAAGGCAAACTCGATGAAGAACAATATCTTATAATGGAAGCTCCTGCCAAGCTAACCTTAAAAAAAGAAAAGCTATAAATCTAAGAAAAGCTCCTTTTCTATAGAGATTTTCTAAAAACATAATGTTAAAAAATACGTCATCTGCCGAATGTTTTCACTTTTAAGTATTTAACACTTTTGTAAAGTAATTTAAAAAGTGATGCTCATGAAACGTTTTTTTCTCCTTTTTTTCTGTTGCAGTCTAACATTTTCTTTTGCACAAGAAGTAAAAACACAGAAAGAAATTTTAGAACTTCCCAATACAGATTTGGTAAAAGATTTTAATTTACAAATTGGAAGTGGAAACATTGTTCCTATAAAGGTATCAAAAGCTACATACAAGGATATTGGATTTTCGTTTGTAGGTCATAAGTTTCAATACATGAAAAATGATTTTAGTTTGGAAATACACACGTTCAAGAATAAAAAGTTGCTTCAAACTAAAACTACTTACAATTATGGAAACTTTATGAAGCCACAAGGATTTGTATTTAATTATACATATTCTTCTAATGGAAAACTTTCCAAAAGATCAAGCACATCTACTTCGAGTACGTATATGGATGAGACTTTCTATACTTATTCCAATAATAAAATAAAACAAGTACGAGAAACAGGAACTTTTGATAGTGGTAAAAAGTATGATAAAACTCGAAATTTTCTTTATAAGGGAAACACCATTTCGTACGGTTTTGACAATGGAACGAAAGATTTTGAACTTAAAAATAATTTAATTTCTGTCGAAAAAACATTCAATAAAAGTGCAAATAAAACCTATATCAATACGTATAAATACAATACGAATGGTGTTTTAATTAATCAAGACAGAAGTTCGTATCAAGCTACTTACACATTAAATGATAAAAATCTCATTGCTAAAGAGGTTAATAAAACCTATACACAAACCTTTAAATATGTGTATGATACATATGGAAATTGGATAATTGCATATCAATTGTCTACAAACAATAAAAAACTATACGGTTCGCAGTTTTCATATTACATCCGAGAACTGAAATATAGCAATGGCGATGTAACAGGAAGTATTAACCCTGATGATGATGCAACAAAAACTACTATTATAAAGTTGCGAAGTGAGTTATACAACAGCTTGGTGGAAGATAATGTGACTTTTAGAAAAACCGCAAATGAAAGCTATTTGTTTAAAATAAATAGTCAGCAAGAAGCTAAAAACACAACTTCTGTTTTTATGGGAAGAAGCTTGTTGGTATTTCATAAACCCTCAAAACTATTGTACATACTTGAAGATTTTGAAGACAAACCAATTGGAAAAGATTTTCCTGTCAAAAAAATATCAATTGATTTAAAAAATGGTTTTTGGTATAAGACACAAAAAGGCGGTGTACATGTGTTTCGAAAAGATGGAAGTTATATTCAAAAAGTCGCCGTATATGAATTTGCTACAAATAATATAGATGCCATTTATCAAGGAGAAAATGAACCTGAAAAAGTTGTTTTAGAAGATTATAAAAATGTAAAAAAATATACTCCATATCCTGTTATGTTATACAGTGATTACAATGCAAAAGGTAACATGACTGAAAATGCTAAAAAGTTAGCAAATAGTTTGGATGAATATGCTGACTATTATACTGGTGAATGTGTAAATGGAGATTGTGAAAATGGCTATGGAGAAAAAAAGTTTAAAGATGGAAAAAGAGCCGATGGTTTTTTTAAAGATGGAAAACCCTATGGTCCGGCGCATACATCTGATGACAACACTAAAGGTAGTTTTCTTTCTACCTACAAAGGTTCGTATCAAGACCGTGAAGGGTTTGTGTATGAGTTTAATGGAGATAACTTGATGATTTTTTATGATACATCAAAAAACATAGGTTTTTACAACGATTATAAAACGAAGAAAACATACGTATTAAATTATAAAAATGGTAAAGTAATTTCAAAAAAAGAACTTCAATATAACAACTCAAAAACCTGTGTTGTTGGAAATTGCAGTAATGGTGTTGGAATTTATGAATATGGAAATTCTACCTATATGGGAACATTTAGGAACGGTAAAAGAGAAGGTTTTGGATATTTGTTTTTTAAAAGTGGCGGCAATTATATAGGTGAATTTTACAATAATACTTACCACGGATTAGGAACGTATACAAGATCTGAATTTGACTATTATATGGGCTATTACCAAAACGGAAAACCACATGGACAAGGAGTTCAGTACAGATCAAAAGAAAACTATAGTGCTGGGAATTGGGTAAATGGTTCGCTACAGTCTAAAGTTTCTTCAAGCTCAGTTTCAACCTCAACTTCAAATTCAAGTTCAAGTTCAACTTCAAGTTCAACTTCGAGTTCAAAGACTAGTTTTTCGGAAGTACAAAAAAATAGAATTTTAGCCTGTAAAAATGATGCAGAATGTGTTTCAAGGTATATTACAAGTTTGTATGTAGAAGAGCGTAAAAGTCTATCTGGAGATGCTTTAATCAAGAAAACAACCGATTATTTTCACAGTGTTTACATCATGAATCCGAAGTTAGCCTACGACACATTGTTTAAAATGGACATTAGTTTGATTGATCTTAAAATGTTGCCAAAAGAAGTACAAGCAGATTTAAGAGCTAGAGCGCAGAAGTTATCTGATGCCTATCAAAAGCATCGGAAATCTAAAGGGCATTAGATATTTTAAGTACTTTTTTCATTCATAAATAAAATTAAATAATTCGTTTTTCTAATTTGTATCTGTATTTTAGTGGATATGAAAAAAGTAGTACTTCTTATTGGTCTATTTTGTTTTTTCCAACAAGTAACTTTTGGTCAAAATAAATCCTCAAAAAAATATCAACTCAACAAGCTTGATACAGTACAAACATATTTTAACAAAGAGGTTACGTATCAAATGAAAAATACTGGAAGAGGAACTATAATTTCTGAATATAGTGATAGTAAGATAGAAGCTCGTATTGAGAAATACAATGCTGAAGTACAGTATAAAGATGTGTTTTCCAATACTACCATAAAAAGAGTCTTCAAAAAAAACAATGTACACATAGAAACCATAGCTAGAGGAACTCCTTCTACATATAATCGTCAAAATATGTTAAAAGAAAAAGTAATTGTTTTTGAACGAGAAAAAAAACTATGGAAAGTGCCTAAACTTGACATGTATGATTCTCTTCAACGTAAACGCATCAACATATATGTACAAACGCTAAATACGGGTAATAGCAATCGAATACAAGATTTTATATATCCCAATTATATGCGCATTGGAGATACATTTCAATTGACAAATAGTTCTGTAAATAACTTTTTCGATCTATCAAAAGCTACCTCAACCAAAGGAGAGTTTACACTAAAAGATGTCGTTATTGAAAACGATGATACAGTTGCTATTTTTGAGGTTGATTTTAAAATTGAGGGACTTTCGGATGATGATGATATGACTGTAAATTTTAAAGGAACTATTAAAAGGTCAATCTCAAAATTCTACGATAAAGAAATTGATTTGCTTGGAGAAACCGCTGTATTCATGCAAGAAGAAAAAATGTATACAAGAATGCCTTGTACATTATTCATGACACGAAAATTATATTAACCTCTTCTCAAAACACACACTTTCCGCTACTCCAACATATTGATCATAATTTGGAATCCGTTGATAGTTGTTTTTCTCATAGAACCGAATTGCTTCGGGTAACATAGTTCCTGTTTCTAAGATACAACGTGCATTTCCGAGTTTGCTTGCCCAAGCTTCAAGTGCGTTTAAAATATGAATTCCCAAACTTTTTCCTTGATGCGGACGACTTATATACATTCGTTTTATTTCAACAGTATCTTCATTGTATTGCTTGAGCGCACCGCAACCAATGGGCTTTTCTTCTGAATAAATAACAATTACATATTGTAACTGTTCCAAACCATTGAATTGACTAAAAAACGCATCACTTTCTCCATTTTTAATCGTAAGAAACGCATCGAGTTCTTTGACTAGTTCAATGAAGTCTTTATCTGTAGAATTGGTTCTTTTGGTTTTGAGATTCACTTTTTTGTTTTTCTTGTTTATTTGTTATTTGAATCGTCTTTGCAAGCGTTTTGAAAAAACGTGTAGCAATCTATTTTTCATAAGCAGATTACTTCTTCGCAAACTCCTTGTAATGACGTATCGAAATACAACTTTTACATTTATAGTTTAGTATTTTACATTTATAATTTCATAGTACTTCTCGATACAATTTTTCTTCATTTTATTCCGAAAAACCACTCGAAGTGACGCTAAGAATATCAAAGTACTAAGAGCAACGCGATACCAAAATACCAAAAGCGACAGCGCCTCTAAAAATCTAAGAGCAAAGCGATCTATAAGGCCAAGCCGATCCAAAAGCAAAGCGTGTCTAAAAAACCTATCTCGTAAACAACAACTCTCTATACTTTACCAATGGCCATAAATTATCATCGACTAACAGCTCTAATTTATCACAGTGATAACGAATTTCTTCAAAGTATGGTTTTACTTTATTACAATATGCTTCTGCTGCTTTTTGTCCTGCTAATTTGTTTGCTTTTTTGCGTTCATCTGTCATTGCATTTACTTTCGAATTGATCCCAGCAATATGACCAGAGATTTTTTCAATCAAGTCAATTTGTTCTGCGGCTAATTTTTTAAAGTCTTTCCCAAAAATTTCTTTCAATCCACTTACATTTTCAATCAATGTATTTTGGTAGCCAATTCCTGTTGGAATCACATGATTACGTGCAATATCACCCAATACTCTACTTTCAATTTGGATACGTAAAATATATTCTTCCAACTCAATTTCATGACGTGCTTCTACTTCTATCTTGCTCATCACGTTCATTTCTTCATATACCGCAACTGCTTTTTCAGAAACCTGAGCTTTCAAAGCTTCTGGCGTCGTTTTGTTGTTACTTAAACCACGTTTTGCTGCTTCTTTTTCCCAAGCTTCTCCATATCCATTTCCTTCAAAACGGATCTTTTTTGAGTCTTTAATATATTCACGTAAAATATTAAAAACAGCTTCGTCTTTCTTTAAGCCTTTTTCTGCAACCAACGCATCAACTTCTACTTTAAAATCTTTTAGTTGTTTTGCTATGATTGTATTTAAAACAGTCATTGGTCCTGCACAATTTGCCCACGAACCAACCGCACGCAATTCAAATTTATTTCCTGTAAAGGCAAAAGGTGACGTTCGGTTTCTGTCTGTATTATCTAATAAGATTTCTGGAATTTTACCAACAATATTTAGTTTTAAATCTGTCTTTTCTTGTGGTGATAGTTTTCCTTTGGTTACATTTTCCAATTCATCCAAAACCGCCGATAATTGCGAACCTATAAATACAGATATAATAGCTGGTGGTGCTTCATTTGCTCCCAAGCGATGATCGTTACTTGCACTTGCTATTGCGGCTCTTATTAATTCTTCATTATTATGAACTGCCTTTATTGTGTTTACAAAAAACGTTAAGAACTGTAAATTCTTCATTGGTGTTTTCCCTGGACTTAGTAAGTTCACTCCAGTATTGGTTGCCAACGACCAATTGTTATGTTTCCCTGAACCATTGATTCCTGAAAATGGTTTTTCATGGAATAATACTTTAAATTGATGACGTTGTGCTACTTTCTCCATCACATCCATTAATAAAGAGTTGTGATCTACAGCCAAATTAGCTTCTTCAAAAATTGGTGCTAATTCAAATTGATTTGGTGCAACTTCATTGTGACGCGTTTTTACAGGAATTCCAAGCAACATGCATTCTTGTTCTAAATCTCTCATATAATTCATTACACGTGTTGGAATTGATCCAAAATAATGATCGTCTAATTGTTGTCCCTTTGCTGGAGAATGTCCTAATAAGGTTCTTCCCGTAAGGGTAATATCTGGTCTAGCCGAAGCTAAAGCCGAATCAATTAAAAAATATTCTTGTTCCCAACCTAAAGAGGCATTTACTTTAGAAACGTTTTTATCAAAATACTTACACACCGCAGTTGCAGCAGTATCTACAGCTTGCAAGGCTCTTAATAATGGTGCTTTATTATCTAAGGCTTCTCCTGTATAGGCAACAAATATTGTTGGTATACATAAGGTTGTACCATATATAAATGCTGGTGACGTTGGATCCCAAGCAGTATAACCTCTTGCTTCAAACGTGTTACGAATTCCTCCATTTGGAAAACTTGATGCATCTGGTTCTTGTTGTACCAATTGTCCGCCTCCAAATTTTTCCATTGCACGTCCGTTACCTATAGTTTCAAAAAAAGCATCGTGTTTTTCGGCAGTCGCGCCTGTTAAGGGTTGAAACCAATGTGTATAATGTGTAGCACCTTTACTTATTGCCCACTCTTTCATTCCTGTAGAAATATGATCTGCAATCTTTCTATCGATTTTAGTTCCATACTCAATAGCATTCATTACACTTTGATATGCATCCTTTGTAAGATGTTGTAACATTGCATGTTCATTGAATACATTTTTCCCAAAGGCTTCTGAACGACGACCTTTCTCTTCAACTTTAACAGGTTTCCTGTTTAATGTTTCTTTTAAGGCATTAAATCTGAGTGTAGACATGGTGTAATTTATTATTTTTTACAAATATATCAATTTTAGCGCATTTTTTCAACATAAAACAATCATACCCCTAAAAAATAAGGGGTAAATATTTCAATTTGATAATTTACATAAACTTAACCTACTTTTTTAGGAGGTATTTTTTAAATTTGATTTATATTTGCAAACGTAATAATTAATATGAACAGCAATTATCATGAGTAAAATTAAACTTGAATACATTTGGTTAGATGGTTATAAGCCAACTCAAAACTTACGAAGTAAAACTAAGGTTGAAGAACATGAGAACTTTCAAGGAACTGTAGAAGAACTTGACAATTGGTCTTTTGATGGTTCATCTACTCAACAAGCTTCTGGAGGAGCATCAGATTGTTTATTAAAGCCCGTTGCTATTTATCCAGATCCAACGAGAAGAAACGGTTATTTAGTAATGACTGAAGTTTTAAATGCAGATGGTACACCGCACGAATCTAACGGACGTGCTGCTATTGAGGATGAAGATAATGACTTTTGGTTTGGTTTTGAACAAGAGTACTTTATTATGGATAAAGAAACTCAATTACCTTTAGGGTTCCCAATTGGTGGATATCCTGGTCCTCAAGGAATGTATTATTGCTCTGTTGGAGGAAGAAATACACATGGTAGAGATTTTGTTGAAGAGCATGCTGATTTATGTATTGATGCTGGGTTGAACTTTGAAGGAATTAACCAAGAAGTAGCTTCTGGACAATGGGAGTTTCAATTGTTTGCAAAAGGAGCTAAGAAAGCTGGAGATGAAATTTGGATTGCTCGCTATTTATTAGATCGTTTAACAGAAAAGTATGGTTACTATATTGAATATCACCCAAAACCAGTAAAAGGTGATTGGAATGGTTCAGGAATGCATGCCAATTTCTCTAATACTGTATTAAGAACTTGTGGTTCTCAAGAAACATACGAGAAAATTTGTGAAGCATTTAGACCTGTTACTGCAGAACATATTGCTGTGTATGGGGAATTTAATGATCAACGTTTAACAGGAGATCATGAAACTGCTTCTATTCACGACTTTAGCTATGGTATTTCTGATAGAGGTGCTTCAATCCGTATTCCTATTATTACTGTGGAAAAAGGATGGAAAGGTTGGTTAGAAGATAGAAGACCAGCTTCTAACGGTGATCCTTATAAGATTGCAGGTAGAATTATTAAAACTGTAAAATCGGCTAATATTAAGTAATTAGCTTTGATTTTTTAGATATAAAAAAGTGCTTACGATATGTAAGCACTTTTTTTATGCTGTTATTTCGTATTGTATATACTTATTTTATTTTTTTAATGATTCCATAATCAACGATGTCATCAAATTTTGTAGTTGATCTATATACGTAGCTTCCATTTTTTAAGACATCAATAATTTCAACGTGAATTTCTTTTCCTATTAAATGCTTCAACCTTGGTTCAGTCATTCTTTTATACGTTAAAACATACGTACAGTTTGACAACCATTTTATAGAATATATTTGTTTATCATCTGCTCCAATTTCTTTTTGCACTTTTCGCTTTCGCTTGATTTTTACTCCTTGATACAATACATGTTCATATCCAAAAAGCCCCGTTTTAAATTTCTCGCAAGCGTAACATTCTTCTTTACTTAAACTCTTATCTTCATATTTATAATTTATATATGTAAATGTAGAATCATAACAATTGTTTTTCAACTTACTGTCTGAATAAAATTGAATTCCTAATAAATATTCACGAAGAAGCTTTATATTCTCTTCATTCTTATACGTAGTTTTATCTTTATCAATAGTAACCTTACTTATTTTCGCTTCGTTATCCACACAAAAATTAACAGTTACATATTCAACACCTTGAATGTCGTTCACAAAGATTTTTTTTTGAACTTGTCCTGTTAGTGTTAAGGAAACTAGCAAGCATATACATACTATACTGTTTCTAATTTTTTCTTTTGTGAATACGATTTTCATGGTACTATTATCTAAAATTAATATCTATTAAAAAACCGTATATATAAAGAATATGTATGTTAAAAATAATATGATTCCTTGATAGCGATCAATCGTAAACTTTTTTGGAATTAGTGTAAACGGCAAAAGAATAAAAGCAAAACCTAGCATCCAAAAGATGTCTCTTGCCAATATTTGTGGTTCTATTACTGGAATTTCTTTGATGATAGACGTTAATCCTAATACAGAAGCAATATTGAATATGTTGGATCCGATAAGATTCCCTAAAGAGATTGCTTTCTCTTTCTTTATTGCTGCTATGATTGAAGCTGCCAATTCTGGTACGCTTGTACCAATAGCAATCATAGTAATGGAAATAACACCTTCACTCACGCCCATATTTTGTGCGACTGCTTTGGCTCCTTCCACCAAAAATTCTGAACCAAAGTATAAAGCTGCACCACCAATAGCCAACCAAAGAAATATTTTTGCATACGAAACAGTTGCGGCAGCATCATCTACTTCTTCAATGTCAACTTCGTCTTTGTTTTTTCGCGCAGAGCGAATTAGAATTACTAAAAACAATATTAGTCCTACTAATAAAACAATGCCTTCCCATCGTGCTAGTAGGTTTCCTGTCCATAAAAAATAATAGATTATTAATGAGAAAATCATTAATACTGGCCAGGTAAGTTTATAAAATGTATTGTTAATTGCCAACGGACCAATAATAGCCGTAATTCCTAATACTAGCCCAATATTGGCTATGTTTGAACCAATGACATTGTTAATGGCAATAGCGGGCGAATCGTTGATAGCCGCATTGATACTTACTAATAATTCGGGTGCAGAAGTAGCAAAAGATACCACAGTAAGACCAATGACCATTTTAGATATGCTCAATTTAAAAGACAATCCTACTGAAGCTCTTACAAGAAATTCTCCTCCTAAAACCAATAGCGCTAACCCTCCAAGCACATACAATATGTTTTCCATTAAAATATTTTTTTTGCGAAGATACTATTTCCTTTTACATGTGAAATAGGAATTGTGAAACAGAAGAAAAACGAATTAAATAAACATACGATTTTCTAAATACGTTTTTTGTACCTCGTTTTATTTTTTTTGTAATTTATTTAATTGATCTGTTGCATAGGTATTTTTGTGAATAGCATTTGATTTTTTAAAATTTTCAATCGCTTTTTTTGTATTTCCTCGTGTTACATAAAAATCTCCTAGTGTACTATAAACATAGAAATCGTTTGGATAATTTGTAATATTGAGCTTTAAAAATTGTTCAGCTTTTTTAAATTGTTTCATTTCCATAAACCGATATGCTATGTCTTCGATATAGTATTGTTTTGGTTTGATTTCTCTCCCGAATTCCTTTGATAATCGTTGGTAATACTTTTTTACTTTACCTAAAACATCGTTTTCTGAATTCATTAGCTCATCCTGCATAATATTTAGTTGATAGAAATCAAAAATATAACGCAAGGCATCATACGTTGCTATTAGTGGTATAGAACCATGCGTATCATCTTTATAGTATTTCCTTTTATAGGATACATTAGTAAGAATGTCTTTTTTTAATACTGAATGTAGTTCTAATATAGCTCTGATATGCCTAGTAGCATACGTTGTGTCTTTTTTCACTTTTATGGTATCCATTTCTTTGCTCATGGTATTAGCTACTGCTAGAAAAAGTGATTTATTACTGTATTTTTCATCAAACTTTGTATTCTTTATTGTGCGCAAGAGATTTTTATTATCCCACCACATTGAAGGATCAATAGCAACATACGCATTAAACAATTCAGGTTTGTGTATTAATGTATTCATAACCGTCAAACCTCCAAGAGAATGCCCAATAAACACGCGATATGATTCTGTGGCATATTTAGAATCTATATAAGGAATTAATTCTTTTTCGATGAATGAAATAAATGCTTCTCCTCCACCCGAGTTTTCAACCATGTGGCGGCTTAAATGTGAAGATTTTTTGCTTGGTTTTGTAGGTGTTAAATCTCTTGTTCTATTGGTATTTAATATTCCAACTATTATCATTTCTGGGCAAATCGTGTTTCCTTTTGCAGGACTTAATTGATGCATCATTCCTACTACAGAATGAAAATGTGAACTTCCATCTAATAGATAAAGAACTGGGTATTTTTTCTTTTTTGTAACTCCATCATAATCACCATCAGGAACATGAATCCATATGTCTCTCGTTTCATTCAATATTTTAGACTGTATACTATCAGTTTTACCAATAGTTATCATATCATCTTGCGCATTCACATAGTTAAGACAAAAACAAACCAAAAAGAGTATCTGTAGTTTTTTCATAGTTGACTGATATCATTTTATATAAAAAGCTCAAGTGATCACATATCTTAGTGACTTCCCATAAAAACAAGTTTCTTATTTCACTTTACAATTTAGGAATGTTTTATAAATTATCTAATGGATTTTTAATCTTTCTAAAGTAATAGATAGCAAAGCGACGCCACAATATACCTAGCATCTTCCATTTTAACAACAGATATACATGCGCATTCTTTTTTGTTAAATAAACTATAAAATTCGTTGATTAACTATTTTTATAGTTGCGTAACTATTTTTTTAGTTTATATTTGTATTGAAATTAATTTTACATCACACCAATTTGTATTCAATTATGCAAAAACTCACAAATAAAGAAGAAGAAATTATGCAGATCATCTGGAAGCTTGAAAAGGCTTTTGTAAAAGATGTGATGGCAGAAATTCAAACAAAGAAACCACATTACAATACCTTATCGACTATTGTGCGCAATTTGGAAGAGAAAGGATATGTAGGGCATCAAGCATACGGAAATACGCATCAGTATTTTCCTGTAGTGACCAAAGAAGCGTATCGAAAAAAATATATGGCTTCTGCTATTCAGCATTATTTTAATGATTCATATAAGAACGTAATTTCCTTTTTTGCGAAAGAAGAAAAAATTAGCGTTGACGATTTGAAAGAGATTATTAATCTGATAGAAAAAGAACAGTAATGGAAGAGTTAGCTATTTATTTTACCAAAAGTACTGGAACCTTACTGCTATTTTTAGGCTTGTATTTTTTAGTGCTACGCAGCGAAACCTTTTTTAAAGAAAATCGTTTTTTCTTGTTGACTGGAATGCTTATTTCACTGGTTTTACCGTTTTTGGTGATTACTAAGTATATTGAAATTCCTGTGATGAGTTCTGAAACCACAGGTACATTTATATATGCTACCAACAATGTTCCGATTGAAGCTAGTATTTCTTGGACATCTATTTTATTATATACGTATGTAGCTGGAATCGTTTTCTTCTTTTGTAAGTTTTTGATTGAACTTTTTTCGCTGTTCCGATTACTTTGGAAATCGACAGTTGCTAGAAGAGACGAACAGTTTATATATATTGAAACCAATGCTTCTTTTTCGCCTTTTTCATTTTTTAATTATATCGTGTACAATCCTGAGTTGTATTCTGACTCCGAATTGGAAGCTATTTTAAAGCATGAACAAGCGCATAGTCGTCAGTTTCACTCTATCGATGTTTTTGTGTCCAAATTGTATTGTATTTTCTTCTGGTTCAATCCTTTTGCATGGTTACACAAGAAATTCGTGTTACAAAATTTAGAGTTTTTGGCAGATAAAGCTGCTATCCAAGAAACGCCTTCTAAAAAAGAATATCAATTAACCTTATTAAAAGTTTCAGGCAATAGTTATTGTCCTGCACTTACCAATAATTTTTATAATTCACTAATTAAAAAACGAATAGTTATGTTACAAAAAACACAATCCACACATTTAAACCGATGGAAACAAGCGCTTATTATACCAATGTTAATTGCTTTTGTTTTTCTGTTTAATACAGAAGTTGTTGCAAAAGAAATCACTACCACTAGTCCAACTCCTATAATAGAAACTATTACTGAGCCGAATAACGCTGTTGGAGATTTGGTTGTTGTGATTACTAAAAATACTACTATTGAAGAGTTAAAGGCATATAAAAAGTTGTTCAAATCACAAAAAATTAAATTTGAGTACAACGACGTAGATTTTAATTCGAAAGGAGAAATTAGCAGTATTTCTTTAGTCTTAACTTCAAAAAATACTGAAACAGCCAAAGGGAAGTTTGCGACTATTGATGATAAAGCAATTTCAGACATTCAATTAGGAAAACGTGGAGATGAATTATTTATAAAGTCAAAAGCTATTGAAAGTGTTTCAAAAGGAACATATACATTTAAAGTAAATTCAGAATATCACGAAGGTGATGATGAAGATCAGAGAATCGTCATTACATCAAGTGGCGACGGAAATTCAACAGTAAATACTTGGGTACATAAAGATGGTGATGTAAAAACAATTGACATTAAAAAAGTAGATGGGAAGAAAGTAATTTTTGTGAATGGAGAAAAATTATCTGTTGATGTAGATCAAATTGTTGAAGATGCTATTGAAGGTGACGGACATAAAACTACCTACAAGTACGTTATTTCTTCCAATCATGATGATGATGATGAGAAGAAAGAAAAAAGAAAATTTAAAGTTGTAAAAGATAAAGAAACTAAGATTGTTTTTAATTCTTCAAATGGAAAAGACAAACCACTTTTTATTGTAGATGGAAAAGAAGTTTCAAACGAAAAATTTACAAAGTTAGACCCTGACACTATTGAATCTGTAAGTGTATTGAAAGGAAAATCTGCTACAGAAAAATATGGTGACAAAGGAAAAAATGGAGTTGTTGTTGTGAAAACAAAGAAAAAGAAATAGTTTTTACAAACTTCTATGAAATAGAAAGAGGCTGTCTAAAAAATTTTAGACAGCCTTTTTTTCATGATTATATTTTCAATCTTACAATAAGAATGAAATTCCATTAAGACTTGTCCAAGTTGTACTATAATCGAAGCATATTACAGTTCCATCTGCATAAATATCGACTCTAGCAATTTCATTTCCAGACACTATCGTCTGAAAAACTAATCGTTTGCTTGGTCTAAACCCTGCAGGCAATGTAAAAATGATTATTTGATTTCCGCCTATCGTTGGTGTCGGCGTTCCGTTACGTACTAAACCTTCCAAATAAACGACATCGTCTTTTTTGCGATATCTAGCTGTTTGAAATAAAGAACCTGGATAGTTTTCAACTCCATTCAATAATGTTGGGTTTTGCCACCCAGAATCACTTCCTGAAGTTACAATAGTTACTGCTCCTGTTTGCCCGTTTACGCTTGTTACAGGCGCATGCACTTCTGCTGCACGCTTTGCTCCTTGCGGTGTTACAGCTCTTTGGGTATCAGTTCCTGTTGTTACTTCTGTGAGTGTTGCTATTTCTATTTTCCCTTGAGTAGAAATAGTTGCATTTGGCACAGCATTGTCTACAATATGATTTGCCGTTTTTGGCGTAATATACTTTGTGTCATTTGTTGTTAATGCTTCTGCTAAACTTGCTTTGTCTTGCCCTCTATTGACTCCGCTATCAATAAGATCTACAAATTCGTCTTCTGTTGGGCGATCTCCTGTTTCAAAATATGATTTTAGCTCTGTTCTATTTTTTTCTGCCATGATCTAATTTTTTTATGTGTATTATATTTGTGAACTCGTTCAAACTTTTTCTAATAATCTGATAAATAGTTGCTGTTTTTAGTTTTACTTTTCGCTTGAAATTTTAAAGTTCAAACGAGTTCACGGGTTTTATCTAATAGTAAATGTGGTTCCAATAACCATATCTCCAACACCTCCAATGTCAATCCAATTGTCTTCGTTTGGCATTGTTAATATGTTCTCTTCAGTACTTTGCATTCCAGATGTGTTTTGCGCCACAACTTTGAAATGGTGATATACAGTGTTTCCATTAGCATCTTGTGTTGCGAGACTATGATCTTGCAGTGTTGTGTCTGCTAACAAGACGAAAACTTCTGACTCATTGGTGGTAACTTCATGTATTTTTACCCAGTTTCCTTGTGCGTTCATTTTGTACACATGATAGGTTCCTTTGTAACATGTTTTTTCCCACTGCAATGCTATTTCATTGATATCTCCATTTGCCGCAATTGGCTCAGCAATATATTTCATTGTTGGTGCTGGCGGATTTGCAACTTCTACCATCATAGTCGCTACAATTTTTGAAGCTTGTGATGGCGCATATTCTGTGACAATTTGTGGTGAATTGGTTCCATAGTCAGCTTCCGAATATTCTATTTGTCTTGACACTGTCAATCGGTAGAATAATCCGTCGCCATACGGTACTTCATCCAAGTCATTAAAGTCGTCATATACAGTCCATAACTCATTGCCTTGTAATCCTGCAGCGTCTACATCAATAGTATCTACTAAGGTCATTGTTCGAATAGATTGTGCATCTAATTTGTTGAATGCGCGATAGATATTTACTTTTTTGATGTCCTGAATTTCTGGATATGAATTAATTTCCAATTGAATCCTTGATGACGTTCCTAAGACTACATTTTCTAAAACTGGCATAATGCGTTTTACCTCTGGTGCTTCTGGAGCATTTGAAGTAACTAGCTTTATTGGTCCTAAAGCACTACTGAATTCTCCCAATTTCATTTTCGAACTTAATTCTCGTGCCGCATAGAAATAAATGTTGTTTGATGTTCCATCTAAGTTAAAGTCTGTAAACTGTGTTGTGTGCGGACTTGTACTTGTGGTTTTCATCATTGGCGCCATTTTAAATGCTGGATCGGTAGGCATTAATACACTACCATTTTCATCACGCAATACTTGCTTTTCATTGACAGGTTGATGATCTGGTCCATTTATGTATGCATATACTACTGGCACTTTGGTCAATGGTACAAATGCATTGAAAATGACTCCTTTTATAAAACCTAACAATCGTGGATCTCCAACTGCAATATTTCCAACGTCTGTATTTGTCGCTTCAGGATCTGCCTCAAAAGGCGTTACTGGTTGCGGTGGCGGAAATGCTGTATTGCTATTGATTCGATCAATAATATCATTTGCCCATTCAAATAACGCTACCTTATCAGGATTTGGAAATTTGTAATTGTTGTCTGGATCTACATCTACTGGCGGATAGGTTCTGAAATCGCCTTCCGAACTTAGTGTTGCAAAGTCTAAGAAATTTTCCCAACGATTTGCGAAATATTGCTCATTGTTTCCTCCCAGAACTTTGAGCGCTGACCTGATTTCGCGAACTGTTGCTTTTTCATAGAGTGCATTTAAGATAGCTTCGTCATTTGCTCTGTAGAACAATACACCATGCGGTTTGTGCTGGTATTCCGTTGTGATCGTATATGTTGAACGTCCAAAGAAATCTGGTCGTGTTGCATATTTTGCTCCGTCCGGTTGTTCTGGTTGCAATGCTGGCACATCTTTTTGCGCAAACATGATTTTCGGAATACTGATGTTTGAATAAAACGGATCTGCTGTTTGATGACTTCGCAATCCTATAATTGAATTGTGTACTTCTTCATCGTCGCCAGGCAACAGATTTGCTTCTGTTAAACCGTATGTTTGATTTTCGTATAAGTACACTTTGTATCCAGGATAGAAGTTTACCGAAACATTTGTTCCAATTTGAATTGGATCATAGTTAGTATCATCAGAAAATATTGGATCAAAAGCAAGTACTTGTACATCATTTCCAGTAGCATCTCCACTATATTTAATGTTTAGAATTTTTGCTACTTTCAATACTTTACGCTTTCCATTTGGATTACCATCTGTATGTACACGTACAATTCCTCGATACCATTCTACAGAATTGGTATTTCCATAATAGTCTTCATGCTGATCTAAGACAATTCCGTGGAAAGTAATATTATACATTCCTTTGTGCCCCATAATTGGATCGCCATTCGTATCTAAATCAATAACTTCATCTACTTCAGTAATTGTTGTATGATTGCTTGCTGCATCTGACCAAATTCCACGCGTCTTTTCTAAGTGACGTTCTTGTTCACCATTGTCACCTTCTACAATGACAACTTCACGGTGAATTTGATCAAAAGTATCTACTTTTACTTCTAATGGTTGCGGATTTGGTGCGCCCCAACTTGATGGAGTTTGCATGTTTTCAATCGCCATAAAAATACCATCATTCGTAATTTCAATTGCTTGCAATTCATCTGCATCTGCCGAAGGAATATCGTCTACCAACGCATCACTAATTTCTTTTTTGTATACTTTAAATTGTGGAAATCCTGATGTTTGAATTACTTCATGAATTATGTGTTGTTGTTCACCAATGATGAATACTCCACCTTCATAATTTGACTCTAATCCATTTGGAATACTTGGTGTTAATGTTTGATCAACACTTGACAGATAGTATTCATCAACCGTAACGATTGATACTAAATTGTTTCCTGGATCATCCACAACACTGATAACTTGCCCTGAGATATTGTTTGGTATTTCATTTCTGAAAAAGATATCTACATCATTTGCAAAAATTTCATCATCATCATCAAAAATAGACGTTGTATCTGTTACCAATTCTGCATCTGTAATTGCGGCATCTTCGGGTACTGAATAATCTATTAATTCTTGATATGAATGATAATCAAACGAGATTCTTACTAAAGTTTTATCCGAATTTGGATTCGTATCATAACGCTGTTGTTCTTCTTGCGATGTCAATAATAACGGCTGCTCCTTTTGAATGAGATGCGGCTGAATGTTTGACGGCGGCAATAACGGATTTGTTGGTTGTAAATCTGTAATAATTGATACTTCCGTTGGACTCGATGTTGCTCTTGAGAACCAGTTGATTCCGTACGAACCATAGTAATGCGTACCACTAATGATTTGTTTGTGAACAAATATTGGCTGTCCTACTTCTGGCAATGTAATAGGAAATGCTTCGTAACGTTCTGATGCATTAGAAACTGTAGGATCTAGATGTAAGTAACGCTTGTCATGCGAAATTTCAGGTTTCTCCCAAACACCTGGATCTGGCTGATTATTACGTTGCTTTCTATATTCTAATCCTCCATAGATTGGAATTGTATACTCTTTTGCTTCAAATTGTGTATTTTCTACATAGAATACAGGATTGTATACATCGTCTGGAATTTGGTCTGCGTATAACGTTACATACCTTTTTTTACCATCATGCGTATATCCGTCAACATCTGTAATACTTGAAGGTTCACTTGTTTCTGTTCCAAAATATGCTCCTGGAATTACTTCATCTAATGAAATTGGTAATGGCAAACGTTCGTCGGAAGTAGCCGTTGGCAAACTCATACTTAAATGCTGTACTTCACGTGCTCCTTGTCCATCTTCCAAATCGCCAAAAGTTACATATTCTGCAATGTATACAAAGTCACCTTGTTGTACTTGTGAAGTTGTGTCTAAGAAACCTAATCCTAACATACGTGCAACATGATAGTCAAAAGACGCAATGTTTAGCATGTCGAGATTCGAAATTTCCATTACATCATCTTCATCTTCTACGACAATGTTTTCGTCTACAGGAATTTCTTCAATGGCTTTCGGGTTGTCAATATCGTCACTTAACGTGATGTATTGCTCAACTACCTGTTTTATGTTTCTATCATAAATATCTGGTTCAACTACATTCCATTTATTAATGTAGTTCGCAACATTTACTGCGGCATCATCATTGAATCGTGGCCAGTTTCCATTCACCAAGCCTGTAGATGGTTCTAATTGCTGTAATGCAACAGTATCTTCAAGCGTTAATGCATAACTTCCCATTGGTGTCCATGCTTCATTTTCGTTAGCATCTTCAATGAAATCGCCATACAATTCAATACGCACTTGCGTCATAAAAGTATTTGTACCAATACATCTAAATGTACGTCCATTTTCACATAACAATCGAATGTTTTGCAAAGCTGTCCCTGCGTACGTTTTTCTGTTGGTTGCTTTTTTGAGTGCAATTAACGTGTTTGTAGATACCGACAATGTTTCAGTTTGTAATGAACTGTTGGAAGCTGACGAACTTACTTTTGCTTCTACTGCAAAGAATAAGTGTCGTTTACTTTCTACTTCAACCAACTCACTACCATAGTTTTGCATGAATCCTTGCGCATTGGTTGCGGGATTGATCACGGCGCGAACTTGCGTATATTTTGTTTGATTTTTAAAGTATACATGAAAGTCTTTTCCATCAACATTATAAATCCATAAACCATTTGCATCGTCTACAATGTTTGGTGCTGTTGTTAAGTCAATCGTTTTTACCACTTTTTTGTATGGCGCTCTATACACACGTACAAAGTCATCTTCTTTGTTGAAGTTGTTCATATTGCCCGCGTAGTTTCCTTTTGGCAAGTGCTTCTCCCCTAAAGCTCCTGAAAAGATCCAACGTGTATGAATTCCTTGTGCGCTACCATCGTTCCCTGTTGATCCGGCAGCTTGTAAGTAGAAATTAGGCGACTGAATTGCTGTATGTTCACTTGGTGGAATTGAAGTTGTATTACAATTCTCACTACAGTAGTCATTGCGTTCAGAGGCTAATTCTGTTACGTTAAGAGATGTATTTTGAAATGTGTGTGGTAAATCGCCAATAGTAGGTGCAAAATCGTCTGTAGTATACGTTTCTTGTACATATGGTGTTTCCGCAACATCTACTGAGATACAGTTTTGTAACTCTAGATTAGTTTTGGCTAAATATGCTGAGTTCGTTCCTACAATTCCTCCAACTAGATATAGTTGTTGGTCTGCATCATTAAACAACTGACTGATGCTGTTTTTACTTTCAAAATCGAGCTTTCTTCTCCATAATTCGTTCAAGTTATAATCGTACTTTATTACTTCTGCTGCACGACTTGAATTGTAATTTGCGATACAATAAAAAGTTCTATTCACACCTTTTACAAGTCTTACTGATGCACTCAATTTGTCTGATGCACTTCCTAAATTCGTAGTTTTTACACTGTAGGAAGTTGAAGCGTTATCGAAACTGGTAAGGAATAATTTGTTTGTATTATCATGAATACCAGCAACAATATATCGATCTGACACTGAAGATGTTGAAATAGCTCCTGTTGTATAAAGATATGTATTGTTTCCGAAACGTTTTCCCCAGTTTAATCCTAAGTTATCATTGAAAGATAATACAATACCATGGCGAATTGTTTGCCCTCCTGGTGTTGTAGCAGAACCTAAAATTGTAAATCCGAAAGGTGTAGTTACAACGCCCATGACTTGCTCATCAGAAACACCAGCTACTTTTCTAGAACTGACCATGTTTCCATTTTCATCGAGCTTGTACAATTCCATGTCATCAGTAGAACCAGATTGATTGAACCAAGCCGTGATTAGGTACTTTTGTGTTCCTCCACTATAGTCAAGCGCTTTAATTCCTGTACTGAATCGAGTATTTGGAGAGTATAGTAATTTAGACCATACAATTGTTCCCGTTATGTCAATTCTAAAGACTACTAAATGCGCTCTGTTTGTTTGTCCTGTTCCATAATGTCCAAGCACAATTGCACTTTGTCCATCTGGACATACTGCCACAGAAGATAACCCTAAGTTTCTTTCAACTAATACTATATGTTTACGCCATACAACATCACCATTGTCTGTTAATAAGGTTACAACTCCTCCGTTTCCGTTTCCACCAACTGTTAGTATACGATTGCTTCCAAGCTTACACACAGAACTATTACCGTCAAATACACCATTACTTCGGAATGAACTCGTGAAATAACAATCACTTGAAATGTAAAACTCTACAGGTGCAACTTGTGAACTTTGCGCTCCGTTGAGTGTAAAACTAGTAACTGCAATTTCTTCTACACTTGTTGATTGTAATATGGATGTGTAGCTTCCGTCATTGTTATCAACCGCAGCTGTAATGGTTCCTTTGTTTGTGGTAATTTGCACATTTTCGCCACCAGAAGTAAGGTTGTTTCCATCTGCATCTTTTAGCTGCACCGTAATTGTTGAAATACTGGTTCCATTTGCTGGAATTGCCGTAGGATTTGCAGTAATTGTACTGTTTTCCAAATCTGGTTCTGGAGTAGCCAAACAAAGTTCTACACTTTCATTGTTTTCGTTTGTTGCTTCTACAGCTTCGTGTCCTTGTTCTGTAATTGGAAAAAATTCAAACTCAAAACTTCCTGTTTCTCGAATTAGATTTTCTTTTGTAAGTGCGAAATTACTATTCTGATTCACACGAATACACGTGTTTTCATCTAATTCTGTGTCTGCTTTTACGATTGATTGATTGTCCCAAACATCATTGTCGTATCCAGTTCCAAAAGGAATGAACATTAATGCATCGTCAAGTGCATAGAATGTATCTGGATGCAAACTCATTTTATCAATCGTTTTTGACCATTGCAACGCTCGATTGAAGCCGTATTTATGAACTATTGTTGATCGCGGCGAAGTTGAATTGTCTGTATTGATTCGATAAAAACCATCATCAATATTAAATAGTTGCGAACTGTAGTTGAACGTATCGTCGTACCACATTGCGCTGGTTGCTTGTGGAAATGTGCTTCCATAAGGGAAAGACAATAAGAAAATTCTGTTTCCTATATTTCCCGAAGTCATCAGTGTTCCGTTGTTTTCAAACCCTGCTGTTCCAACTGCATACGGTCCTGAAGGTACAAATACTGTAGAGTATTCTACATTTTCTGTAGTTACCAAGTCTCCGTTTAGTTTGGCTAATGATACAACTCCACGTCTTCCGCTAGGAAAAGAACTTCCATTTCCAATAACAACCGCTTCTCCACTGTTGTCTACTACAACATCTTGCACACTTCTTGAAGAGGTTTCTACAACACTCTTAAGTACGTTTCCATTGTCGTTTATTGTAAAGAATAGGTTGTTGGCCCAAACCAAATAGTTAGGACCATTTGGTTTGAGCTCAACTTTGTATGAGTTATATATTGTTGGTTCGTGTTCATACGTTTTGAACCACAACATGTTATCATCGCTATCTAATTTTATGATACAATATTTATCACTTTGTTCACTATTGATATTGTTATAATATCCTGCTATCAATCGATCTCCATTGGGTGTTCGTACAATACTTTTTAAGAAACCAGTTCCTACTTCGCCATTTGTATATGTTTTTACCCAAATGAGCTCTAGATTACTATTGGTTTTTATAAGTGCTATTTTGTTTGAACTTACAGATGATCTTGTGCCCCAGTAGAAAAACCCATCGACTTCTCCTATGAAGCTCACATTAGCATAGCTATTGTTTACTTTGATTTTCTTTATAAAAAAGTCATTACTTAATGCCATCTTATTATTTTTTAAACTGTCAATTTTTATTTTTTATTACTGTGCTAGCAAGATATCTTCTGCTTTTGCAGTATCATCAATTACGTATTTGTTTACTTCCCAAATCAGGTATCTGAATTTGAAGCTTAACATTTCCGCTGTGATTTGCTTACTGTCATGCATGATGAATGCTTGTGAATAGTCTTTTGAGTATAATACCTTGTAAGTATCATCATCTACACCAGTTGCTTTGTCAAATACACGTATTGCGCCTCGATGTCCTACCGTACTTCCGTCTTCAAATATTTCTTCTTCTCCATTGATTTGTTCAATTGGAATTTTTGGAATATTGAATGGTTCTGGGTTACGAATAAGGATTGCAATTAGATTTCCGTCGCCATCAAGAATTTTGTTGAATTCTGTGTTAACTGGCGGATCTAATGGTGTCATTCCTAATACACCTTCTAATAGTCTGTCAAAGACATCTAGATATTGTGTTTCTAACGCATCACTATTTGCATCTGGGTTTCCATCTACAATGTTGTAAGCCGTAGTAATATCAGCTGGAGTTACGTTTGGAAGTTCCACATTAAATACAGCTTGTCTGTTATTGTCTGTGTTTTCTTCATCAATTAACATATAACTGTTTACTTGCGCTTCAAAGTTCTGGTAGCGTGATGTTTGGAATACGTAATTATGAACTTGCGCACTTGATACAACATCGTTGCTTTCCGTTTCAAACGCATTGTAAATCAACGCTGTATATAACTTTTGTGGTTTTAAATTCGTTAAGGTTACAGAGTATGCATAGCTTTGTGGCTGAATTGCATTTCCTATATCAAACGTACATTCGATTGCATCGTTGTTTTCGTTGATGTAGTTAATGAAATTGTTTAGCATTCTAATATTTAACGGAATTCTTGGGTCGTTATCATCAATCCATGGTACGCCACCTTCTCCATTTCCTTCTGGTAATGGTACAGTTTCGTCATTGAAATCGATTGGCAACGGATATGGAATTACCACATTACTTACTGGATCTTTGATTGCAATGTGCATTGAACCTGTTAATTCTGGCGAACCTAAATACGCTTCCCACGAACGTAACATGTGATATGCTAGTGGTTTTGTAAAGTATAGCGTAATTCTACATTGTTCTTGTCCGTAGAATACTGGTTTTGCTTGCAATAAGTTTCCATCTGCATTCGGATACGATTTGTCATAATCAATGTATTGACGTAACGACGTTAACGGATATGCATCTGGGTTTGTAAGTGTTCCTGATAAACTCGGATCTCCATTAGTATCTACACGATTTATAATTGTGTTGACATTCGTATTATCCTCATATTCATTCCCATACGTTACACCATCTGCATTGTGGAAGTGCCCAATTGGTCCTGCCGTTTTGAATCCGTAGTAATAGTCAAATAATTCAGAATTAGCGCCATTATCAACTTCATCTTTTAGTTGATAGTGAACATAAAACGTTGAGTTTGGTCTCCAGATAGGTTGTGCAGTTCGTTGTACTGCTTCTTCCATATCTTGTTGTTCTCCCACTATTTCTTCATATCCTGGAATTGTTTGATTGTACTCATGTTGTTCTATAGATAACCAACATACTTCTTGCACAGATGTATTACATATATGTGGTTCTTCAGTTGTTCCGCCACCATTACATCCGCAATCTCCAGCTTCTTCAAGAAGTTTTATCAACTCTATAGCAGAAGCATTCAAATCTCTGAATCTTAGTATTTGTTCATGATGCCCAACTAAACCTTCTATTCTGTTCAGTATGACAACATAGTTATCATATTCCGTTGATATTGCTGCTGGTAATGTTACACCTGGCACATTCGCTAAGTCTTTAATTACTTGTCTGAACGCTCGGAAACAATCTATGTTTGCATCTACTTGCTCGCTTGTTTCTGTATTTAAGAAACATTCATTGTAAAGACGAACCAATTCGTCATACGCTTCACAGATTATAGGATCTTTTTTACAATCTCCTGAGCAATCGCAATTGCCAAGCTCATACATTTTATCTAAAATTGTATTTGCATAGCCAACTGCAACATCTAGCATTGGTGGTCTTGCAATTTCTGGATATCTAATGAGTGTATTGATATCTGCATCTAATGCAACCAATAGTCCGTACTGCGGATTTTGCGCGTCAAATGATTCCATACTCGCAATCATTTTTAAGAAGCAATCCCAATTGTCATAGAACTGATCTTTTGCATTGTAATCGATACATGTAAATAATGCCTTTTTTAATAGTGCTTGGAAGTTGCAAAGCGTTTCATCTTTGTCACAGTCTCCATTTCCGCCACCATCATCTGCTGGACATAATTCGTCAATTAACTTTAAGTTTTGCTCTAACGTTCGAATCTCACTAATTATTTTTGGTTGCACTTTGAAGTCACCAATATTAGCATCCTGTTTTACATACGTGAATTCACGTTTTGGCAACTCAGTTATTATTTCTGATTTCTTCGTTACACAACTCGCCAAGTCTTCTTTTAGCAATGCTAAATATTCACTTGTTATTAATGTGTAATTCTTTTGTTGCTCATCATACCAGACATCTTTGATACCAGATAGTGTTGTTGGCGTATTGAAATCGAACTCAGCATCAATTGCTAAACTTTCATCACTTTGAATGCTAACTCTGTAAATTGGAGCTGCACTGTTGGCTACAATTACGCTATTCGTTTTATCGGAACCTGTAAGTTTCCAATTTTTGAATATTGGCAATTTACGAGAGCTGTATTCTTTGAATTCTTTGTCGTTGTACGGTATGTACGTAATCGTCGATTCTGAAGCCGTGATATTGTCAAGGATGAAGTATAATCTTTCTTCATGCATGATCATATCTGTGATTTCAACTTGTGATTTACTATTGATGAGATAGTTGAATTTAAGTTGTAAGCTTGCATCAAAATGTACAATGATACTACTGTGTGGATTTGGCGAACTTGTAGACCTTCTACGAATTCCAACAAGCAATCCTCCTTTAGGATCTAAACAGCTTGCACCAACTTCATACCAGTATTTTCCTCCGTTGTTTAATCCTGTTTGATTGACAACGTTACCATTTTCGTCAATTTCTAGTACATATAAAACATCTCTTCTGCTTGATAGACATGTGATAAAGAATGTTCTTTTTTGTGTTTTTACTACAGACATTCTATGTTCATCTAAACCTTGCTCACACGTAAAGTAACGTTGCCACAGAATGTTTCCGTTTGTATCTACTTTTAAGTAATATAATCTTCTAGAGTATCCTCTTCCGATGATTAATAGGTTTCCATCTGAAAGTTCTTCAATTTCCTTGAATCGGATTGGTTGTGAACCATCAATGTAATATGCCTTACTGAAAATTACTTTTCCGAACGCATCTAGTTTTGTCAATACACCATCGTTGTAACTCGATCCAGCTACATTTACAGATGGATATCCAACAGCATAACAGTTTCCTCCAATGAATTTCATTTTAGAATACCAGTTTACACGTTGTGAATTCGTTTCTGCATGTGTGTATTTGTACGAATTAAAGATTGTATTAGAAATACCAATATTAGTCGGATTTACTACAATACTTTTACTTGCCGCTAAGGCTATTGGTTGCTCCTCACCTTTGGTTTCACTGCAACCTACTTCTCCAATGACCATTGTACTTGTAGCTAATAATAGCTTGAGTCTTGCAATTTCGTTTTCACATTCTTTAAGCGTGTTAAAGTATTCTATACGTCTTGCTATTACTTCTCCTGTACTATCGATTACGTTAAAATAGTATCTATTGTCTACAGTTTCTTTGATTTCTATACTATCATTTTCATTAAGAACCGTAAATACAGATGTTTTTAATTCTCCAATTGCTGCTTCTTTTGAGTAATAACGTGTGCTACTGCTCAATACAATTTCACATTTTTCATTGTACACTCTGAAACGATATTCATCAATTCCATCGTTGTCAATTTCATTGTAAATTTCAGCTACAATTCGTTGTTTTGGTGTAGTATCTGTTTGTATAGAACAACCTTCTGCTTCTAGCTGTGCTAGTTCTGCTTGCAATGCTTCTAATTGTGCTTGTTGCTCTGCTGTTAGCGGAATAATTTGCCCTGTTTCACTATCATATGTAGCTTCTTGCAATTCTGCAATTTGTTCGCGAACAGCACGGATTAAGTGTGCATTTGCAGATTTTGGCGTTACCGTAATTTTCGAAGTTAATTCGTCTTCGTTTGTATACATAACTACGCTGTTTAATTCTGCCTTGGTTTTGTATACTTCTTCGATTAACTCATATTGCGGTGTACTCGCTGTATCACTTAAGATTGTTTTGTAGTAACGAATGGTTACTCCTTCTGCATAGGTTGTTAACTTTAATTTTGTTGTTACCGATGATTCTGGTAAAATGATGATTAATCGATCTGCATTACTAAATTGTAACGATTGTGCGAAATCGTGATTGTTTTCTACATCAGTCACTTCCATACAACCAACTGCAGTTGGTTCGTTTGATGAGATTATTAATGTTTCTGTTGTATTAGTGATTGATCCTAAAACCGAACTTGATCCATTTGGTCTAAAGCGCTTTAAGAATAAAGTGCTAAAGAATAATTCGTTTGTTCCTGTTGTTGGAAATGGATAATCTGCTTTTACTTCTACATTTACCGTTAATGTTCCGTTCTCGGCAGTTACATCCGTAATACTTAAACTATTTAGTGGTTCACTATCATTGTCTAGAAGGAAGGTGTTTATTGCGGTTAGGTATTGCTCTGAAATTTCAACAAGATTTGTTGCAACTCCATTTTCTAACGTATAAAAATCTTCATTGACACCAAGAGTTACATACGAGTTTGTTCCGTTAATTCGCATACGCATACGGTCAAAATTAGCTCTTGTAAATTCTTGTCCGCTCCCTGGATGAATTAAATCAAGTGACCAACTCATGTTTTGCACATAGATTGTTTGTTCTAAATCTCCAGTTCCTTCTTCAATAGAATAGTATGCACCATCAATATAGTGACCTACATAACCGTTTGGTCTGTAATATTTACTTCCTAATGGTTTTTCTAAGAAGTCTGAACAATCTCCTGTTTCTTCAGTTGTAACACAGTATAATTCTGATGGTGTAATTCCATATTCTTCAGGAATAAACCATCCTGGCTCACCAGCTTCCATATATGAGAATGGATTTGTAGCTAATAATCTGATAGAATCATATTGTTCTCCATTTCGTTGCCAGTATCCAATACGTAAGTGATTTACACTGTCGCGCTCATCAGTTGGTACTACTGCTTTAAATGGATGATATGGTCTCCAATTGCTTCCATCTGCCATAAATATTTCTATGTTTTCAATAGAATATTTGTGTTTTACTTGACGTAATTCGTGTCCACCACGTACTACTTTGTTTGGCGGAATTAAGTCTGTAAAGTTTTTAGCAGCGCCTGTATGTCCTCCAATTTTTTCAGAGACTTCACCTGGCACTAAACCTTTCATCGCTTTGAAATCGATATAAGTATCTAAAGGAATTACTTTATCAATATTGCCTGCACTTGGAACACTTGAGAAATAGTTGAGTTCAAATGTTTCATTCGTCATCATGTGAACACCTTGTACTGCTTCTTTTGTTCTGTCTGGGTAATTTGGATTGCTTCCGTCTGATAGCGCTGGAATTGGCGTTCTGTCTACCGAATTATCTTTTTCCCACTTCAGTTTAACCTTGAATGTTTTACAGATTTTCACAATGATTCTGATACATACACGGATACGAACTTGTGCAAATAGTAAGAATGGTTTTGCCGCTTCCGCAGATAGAATCGCATCGAGACTCACTCGGAATCCAACTAATTTCCATACACTAATAGCGATTGTTCCTCCAAAGGCAATATAACCTCCTAATTGGAATCGCTCAAAGCTTATAAATCCGCCAACTTCTACATAGGCACTAATTTCAACTTTAATTCCGAAGAAATTTTTCTTTAATGATATATCAACTCTCGCACCGGCTTCTATTCCTCTTGCCGAAAGCATTAAGTATGATTGCGCCGTTATGATTGTTAATACTCTTGCCGTAATTGGTGAATCTTTTGTACCAAAGTTAAGATACCAAGCAGACGGATTGTTAAAGAAGAATCCGGCTTGTACTTCAGCATATAAATCTATAATCCAACCATTAGATTTTGGTAATTGGTAATCGGCACCAAACCAGAATTCGAATGAATTATCTCCTACAGCTACACCTGCAAAGAATGGAGGTTCTGTATCGTCTATAATCCCTAATCGTTCTCCAAGTACATTGGCTCTACCATCTAAAATAAATACAGATGGTAAGGATAGGATTGCCATGAGTCGTGTGGAAAATAAGAATCCATCATCGTGCATAGTTCCTAAAACCGTTCCAGCTCCGACTGCAACTGGTAAGTCGTATTGATCGGTTCGCGGTGGCCCACTAAATTTCTCAATATTTACACCACGTTTTGGGTAGGTATAGTATTCGTACCAAGTATTTTCGCCCGATACTAACCCAACTGCTTCTTTTTCGGCAACATACTTGTATCCAAGTAATCCTCCAAATCCGTAGAAAGCTAGTCCTGTTGCCGCCAATGGAATTGGCGTTGGCATTTCAATTCCTGCTTCAATGATGAATGCAGGTTCTTTTGGTTGCAAGCGCATTTGTGCTGCTCCACTGATTCTTGCTTTTGGAAGTTTTAATCCAATTTTTCCGTGATATTCAGGAGATTCTCCTGGCTCAGGAATAGATAACATTCCGTTGATAATTGCTAAGGCAGAATCTGGATCTGCAGTTCCTGGAATGATTAAGTCAACCTCAATTGTTTGAATACGTAAGAAGCTGTCTTCATAGTCATCTTCATTTCCGCCATACAGATCAACCATTTCATCATTATCAGTAGTGTAATAGTATTTGATTCCTTCTCCACGTGCGTCAATTCCTAATGGATCAAGACTAATTGCTCCGTCAAATCCCCAATAGTTGTATTTACGCATCACGCCATCTTTTTCTTGCTGATGCGATCCGAAGTGAATTCCGGTAACGGCAATTTCAATTGGTCCAAGATTTAATGAGATATTTGTTGGAATGAATGCATTTCCTCCTACAATTTCGATAGATCCATCTTCGTATACGCGTAGTTTAGGTAATACAATTTTTTGATCGCCTAAAACTCGTTGCATGATTGCATTTTGGAACGAAATTTCGCAAGATGTTCCTAAGAAGAATTTATCATCATCTTTCCCAACTTCTGCTGTTAAGAAATTGATTGTCATAAAGTTGAAAAGTTTCAACGGAAATCCTGACGGTAAAAATGTAGCTGTTAATGAGAAATCATCTTCACTATACCAATGACCTTCTAAGTCTATGATTGCTTTTTCTGTAGGATTGTCTGGCTTTTTGAACTTTGGAATTTCAATTCGTGCTTTTAAGTTCGATTCTGTTACTTGTCCGTGATAGAACGTTAAGTCAAATCGGTTGAAACCTAATCGCCATGCTTTGTCAGGATTACTTCCTAACTGAAACCACATGAATTGATTTGGATCAATCGTGCTAATGAAATTGTTATAATCTGCTTCCTTTTCAAAGTTTAATACACCTGTATTCGTTGTGATTGATAACGGATACTTGAATTTTAATTGATATGGTGTGTTTAAAGTGTTGATATGTGCAACTAACTCAGGTAAAGAGTTTACCGTTTCTTCTACATTATTTGAAGTTACCGTTGTTGGATAGTTGACATCAAAATATTCTGAGAAATAATCTGTTACTTGTCCAGCCGCATCTACTGCATAGGTAGCTCTTAGTGCTATAGTACCTGACATTCCGCCAGTTCCTATAAGTAATCTTTCACCTGTAATTGCTAGTGTTTGTCCAGTTTCTTTTTTGAACCATTTTTTTGGCAGATAGATTGTAGTCAAATCAGTATAAACACCCATAAATTCTGGTGGTCTATTGTCTAAATCTGCTTCTACAATGTTAGAATTCCTACTTAAATCAATTTTTAAGTTTTGAATATCTATAATGAGTCCTGTATTTCCAATTTGTGCAGGAAAGTTGGTATTTAGTACTAAATCTAAATTATACCCAAATCCTTCTTCGGTATCTGCATAAAATAATGCTTCTCCAAAAGTCAACATTACTCTTGGTCCTCCATCTGCATCTTCAGGTAATTCCGTTAACGGTTCACCTGTTAGCGTGTTATCACAAGGATTGACTCCAAATTCGTCATATACAGGTTTTAGAATGCTTCTAGGAAATTCGATTCCTGCTGATAGTGTGAGTGTTGCTCTTGCTTTTGGAATAAGAATATTTTTGATGTATTCTTCAATATCTTGTGGCAATAACGATCGGAAAAACTCTTTTAGTTTTACTTTCGTTTCATTTAAATCATTCTTTAAAACGTAGGTTATAAAACCTATAAGCGTAGCATATTTTTGTGTTTGCGCATGTATTTCGGAAACAATATCTGTTAGTTTCGTTTCTTGCGTAGGCGTTAGTAAATTAAGATCACTATTTGCTGCATTGATGTCATTTACAAATTGTTCTAGACTTGTTGTAGTGTCGTCTATTGGTTCTGTAAATGTATTGATAAAGTTCGCAATAGCTTGCTCTTCTGATATATTTAGTACGCGTAATGCTATTTCAAAGAATTCTTGAGGAGCGAAAGAGAAATTATCTAAATTAAAGTCTCTTAAGTAGGCAAGTATTTGCCATTCGTATTCTACTGTGATTGGGAACGCAGATATTGATGCGTCGTCGGCATCAGGATTTAGTACTAAGTAAATTCCTGTGCTTGGTAATTCGATATCTAAACGTTGCGATACGATTGATAAGCTGTAAAAAGCCGCATCTCCTCTAGGGCTTTTATTGTATTGTAAATCCTTGTAGTGTATTTTATCGAACAAATACACGATTCCATCTTTGATGAAACCAAGAATATCCGGTATATCGTCTGTATTGACTACAGACGATAGTTTTGGATAATACCTATGCGCTACAACCGCTGTATTATTATTTTGACCTGACATATTATATTTTTTTATTTTTTGTGATCTTTTTTATTACAAAATTTGAGTTTAGCCAATAACCTTCTAACCCAATGACTATTAATCACTGAATTACAATGTATTACGGATTCAAATTGTTTTAGAAAGGATTATATCCCTCTAAATGGAGTCCAATCCTAGCTTCAATTAAGGATTTTAAAGAACCCTTTCCATTTTCTGTGTAATTAGCTTGAGTAGGATTATTTAGTATTTGATATAAAGGTGGATTATCTCCTTCATCTAAATACATAAATACGGGTCTTCCGTGTGAACTTAAATCGATAAAATAATGTGGTCGAGATATTGTAACACTATATAAACTAGTAAGTTCAGATCTTTCTTCATCTTGCATTTCTTGTTGACTATCATAAATACTAAAGTCAAGAAAGTTACAAAAGTTACCTGCTAGATAAAGTAGTTCTTTAAGCACTTTTGGAAAAGGATTTCCACTATTGTATAATTGTTCTAATTGTAGGATTTCAGTCTCTTGAATTCCTTCATCTATTAAACCATCTATCTGTGGATTATCTCTTAAAGTTTGTAAATATTCTATAATCATAACTCTTAATTTATTAATTTCTTAGTTTTACTGATAGTGGTAGCTCTTGGATCAGAAATCACTTCAAAAACTATACTTTTATTATACTTTTCTGCTAATTTTTGTAAATATACTAGATAGCCTTGGCAACTTGTACACGTATATAATGTAGATGCCGCCTTAATTTTAAATCGACTTCCGCTGTTCCAATGTTGTTCTAAGAAGCTAAAGATATATTTTAATTCAGTATCATTGTTTCTTGCGATATTGTTAGGATGTGTTCTATCTATCGCTTTTAATGTAAAAATATCAAACAAATCTTGATCTGGTGGGTTCGTGAGCCAATTAGGCACATTATTAGCAAACTTACTATTGACTGTAGTAATATCTCCAGAGACAAAATATTCATCCACTGTATTTAATAAATTACCATCATTATCAAATATTTCAGTCCTAGTTATATACTTATTTACCTTTTTAAGTTTATTCTTAATATTACTTGCTAAAGCATCGAATTCACCTATATTCCCTTTGTAAATATTATTTAATCCAGTTTGATCCATTATAGTATTTATAATGTTTCGCAGATATCTATCATTTGCTTTTCTTAATGCCATTGACATTTTAATATCCAATAAATCTACATGGATATCTATCAGGTCTGACTCTATAATTTTTTTAATATCAGCATCTTTAAATTTATCTACATGAATGGCTCTAGGATTGTTCATGTGCGATACCATCAAATTCATTCTTGGAGGGCTATTATTTATTTTATTAAGAATTTGATCCGTAAAATTAAATGGACTTCTATTATATTTCTGAATAAACTTTATCCTATCCGCAGAGTTCAAACTACGTAAAAAATCATTAATATTTGATTTACTACAAAACAGAATAAAACCATCATATAGACTATCGTTTGTTAGTATATTAATATTTTTTCTGTCAATAACATCTAAATCACGTAGTGCTTTCCATCGTTCAACAGCAACAGCATCATTTTGGGTTAATTTTGATAATGTAGAATTTGAAGATCCTAAAAAATCATCCATAAAGGCTATTTTGCCGTCAACATCTAACCCTAAATCATCTAATTTGTTTGCAATAGCTGGGTCAAGATCTGCTAAAAAATCAGCTAGATCAGCAGCTACATCATCAATTTGATTTAACTTATTCTTCAAGGCAATTAAATCTTGATTCTCAGGAGTATTTGGTAAATTATCTGGAATATTTTGATTTAATTGTCTTGTTGACTTTTTAAATAATCTTTTTGCTAAAAGGTCACCTGATAATGTTACTACTTCAAGAATTAATAACCATTTATTAATTTCTTGGCAACGCTTAAACTCATCATACTCAGGAGTTCCTTGAGCAGGTGGTGCACAAGGAGAATTACTATAAATAGTACAACCACCAGTAGATATTGAATATGCTAATGATGCTGCTCCTAAAATTAATTCCCAACTTTGAAATGCTATTTTTCTTAGTGTATTAACCGCAGCTGCTTCTAAGACTTCTCCAGCTAAAAATCTTCTAAGTACTCTACCTCCTCCAGTAGCTAAGTTTTTATAAATACCTATTCCTCCAATAAAAGTAAGAGCCACGTCTACTACTACTCCAACTGTTTCTTTAAAGTCACTATAATCACCTAAATCATCAACATATTTAAGATAAAAAATAGGAATTTGATTTTTATTTTCATCTTCTGCTGATAAAGCACAAGGTGTATCGACATTTTCTGCTACAGGAATTCCTATAATAGTTTCTAAATTCCCTGTACGAGCTATAGAAATAGGAGTGAAAATGTCATAAAACCCGAATGGCACATATTTAGTTGCGGAAATTGGTTTAAAAGGTATTACTAAAGACCAAAAAGAATCTAATAAAAGTTCATCAAAATCTTTATATTCTTCATGCATAGCTACAATTTTATCTCCTTTGAATGGAAAATTAAAATTATCGTTATACCATAATAAAACTTTTTCTGATTCATAATTGATAAGTTCAGGTGAAGCAGTTTCATCAAAAGTTGGCGGACCAACTAAAGTTTCGTCTTCAAATTCCCAACTTGCATTATAGGCTGTATATGAATGTGGTACTAATGTAGCTGATGGTAAATCTGTATTATTTGGATTGTACTTACTATTTAACCATAATAAGTATATCGATTTTACGAATTGCCCTTTATTCCCTTTTCCATCATCACCAAAAAATGTATTATCATTGACTTTATCATACAATATTTGATAATATGATTTTTTTGTATCTGTTATAAAACTGGGTGGTTTACTCAACATATCTAAGAAGTCATTTATCTCACTATGATTTAAGTTACCATTATCATCCTCACTACTAATAGATTGGATAATTTTCACTACTACTTCTTCTTCTGTTAAGTTTAATCCTGAGAAGAATGGATTCCAATTACCTTTGAGCCAATAATTGTTTTTAATCATATCTTCTAAAAGCTGTATTTTTGTTTGATATGATAATTTTGATAATTCTAAATGGCTAAATAAACTAACTATTCTTACTACAAAATCTATCTTACTAGGTAAAGAAAATATATTAGTAAAAAGAAAATCTGGTTTAAATGCGACAGAATCTACCCATTCTTTGTATTCTATTAAACGAAGCCTTAATAATGAAAAATATTCTCTCGTAAATGTTGAATAATATTCTTGTTCTGTAATTATCGGATTTGTTGCAGAAAGACTAGCTTTAACTAAATCAAAATGATGTTGAAAAGGGGTAAAAAGATCATTGTTATTTAGATATGTTAAGTGTTCACTATCATCAAACAGTAATTGTTGAAATAAATGAACTATATCTGTTATTAATGTAACATCGTAATAGTAATTAAAACTTGTTGTTCCATCTGGATTTAGAAACTCTTTGTTTCGAGCTTCAAATACGTAATCAAAAAATTCAGATTGTAAATTTGATACTATTTCAGTTTCTTCAAAACCATCAAAACTCGAATCTACATCATAAAATTCAAGCGGTTTCCCATTGAATAATACACGATTTCCATTAACCTTGAAATTCTCTGGAGTAGGGTATTGAGACGCTGAGTTTTTAAAATTAAACTTCTTTATTTTAATTTTGATCTCAAGGTTTATTAAATCACCATCATCATTAAACTCCCAATCCATGTCCTTCACAATTAATAATACTTTAGTATTCTGTTCAATTGTTTGAAAGTGGTTTATAATATTTGGTCCCCAATCAACAAGATTAAAATACCTAAAATCACGTTCACCTACACCTGAAATTTCATTATTATTCTCTTTAGGTCTTTCTTTTTCCCAAAATTCTACTTCTGGAAAATATCCATTAAATTTACCAGTTGCTGAACTATAGATAGCCTTATAATAATCATTGTTTGTTATTCCTTGATTTCCCTTAAACCTTCTTACTCTACCAGTTTTTATACTAAATAAGACATCAGTATTTTCGGTATCGAATGTCTCTGTTTCGCTTATCTCATCGAGATAAACAATATATCCATCTTCTAAAATGACTGTTTCTCTCATTATATTTCTAATTTTGTATATGATAAACCTCCGTAAATATCTCTTTGATATTTACTATATTCTTCTGAAAAGATGGCTTTTCCATCTATTGTGTATACTTCTATAGGTTTGTACTCTGTTTCTCCAGTTTGAATTACTGGTTGATGAAGTTCTAGATTTCCTTGGCTATTTTCTCCTACAACTAAGAGTTCATAAATATTATATTCAATCTCTTCTGGAGATAAGAACTCATTGCTATTATTATAATTTGATTGCATAAAAAATATTTTAGCATTAGATAAACTATTTGCCAGCAATGCGTCTATTAACCTTTGATTTTCAGAGTCTGTGATTCCTAATATTCTTTTTATAGAATTATCATTTTCTAGCACTTTCAAAGTCAATCCTCTAACTGAGATATCTCCGTCAGTAAATAAATTTATATCATAATAATAAGGCAACTTTGGCTGATAGGATTGATATTGACCGCCACTATAATTATTCATACTACTTTTTGCACTATCTAAAGTAGAAGAGCTATTTTGTCTATAAATGGAAATATTTCTATTTATTGAATCTATCAGTGTTTCATAAGTGACTCTATTTACAAATGAGTCATCTCCTCCTAATAGTATTCTATCTTTTACTCTTTGATGTTTTACAACACCTACATCACTCTTCTCAGATACAATAGAAAAATTAATAATCTGTAACTTCTCATCTACAATCGTTGGTAATTGCCCATCATTTACTTCTGTATTTACTATGGATGCATCTAGCAACCCAAAAACATCGTCAATATCTTTGATAACTAAATCTTGTGGATTAGCCGTTGGATCATTTACTGGAACATACGCTTCAACAATCATTTCTCTCCCTTCAAACAAAACATTCACATAAGAAGCTATTACATTACTTGTTGTAGCATTTACATTTACTACAATATCCTGTGTAAAGGTTTGGTCAACTTCTGGATCTTGTTGTAATAAGTTCTTGTCTCTAATAAAGTTTTCTTCATGCTCCGAAGCGACTCTTCCCAATTGCACATACATAGAAGCATCTGCATAGTTATCTGTCGTTAACTGAAGAGTGAAAGAAGTGTTTTCTGCTGGATCACTTACTGTTGTTGTTGTTTCATGAATTGGCCATTCAAATGTTCCAAACGTAGTTTCTGATAAATTAGCTGTATCTACTCCAATTTTCATATTGTTTGAATTGGTATCTGATATCACATAGTTATCATAGAAATTATAGGAACGCTGACGATTTGCTTGAATGTAGACATAAATCTTATTTTTAGAATAAAACCCATTCATCATTCCATAAATAGCATCTTTCGTTGTTAATAGAGTAGCATTATCTCCCACATATAACTTTCCTGCTCCATTTGCATGCAATCCGTACAATGCTGCTACATCAAGAAATGCAGTTGCATTTTCTTTGTATAATTTTTTCTGAAAATTGTTTGTAATCGTAGATGCATTCAAACTATAATTCTCGGCTCTTGCATAGGCTAAGTCAAGTTTGAAAGGGTTTGGATCGTTTTCAATATAATAATCTCCACGATTCAATACGATATCTATTCCTATTTCGTCTTCTGCATATCCTAAATGTATTCCTCTTGGTATTAGAGGAAATTCATAAGCTTGAGCTGGCTCTTCTTCACCTGTTGCTTCATCTAGTACAGTTGTTATTTTGAAAAAATATTGATCTATTAGATGAGTTGGATCTTGTGCTGTTAATTGATCGGTAGTATGTGGAAAACCTATAAAGTTTGCCATGAAATCAGGTGCGCTTTCATCTACACCATCTGTTCCATAAAATTGAAGAAACTCGGACCATATATATTTTACAAATCCTGTTCCTGTTGTCTCACTGCCTGCGACTTGACCACTATTGGTCACAAAATCGCTTTTATTCAATCCTCTATAAATGATATATTTTATAGGAATGTTTGAAATAGGCTGCCTAAAGGGTCTAAGTATAAGGTTTACCTTATTTTCATTACCAGTTCCAGTTTGCGGCTGTATAAAAACCGTTCCTTGGCATAACGCGTATACTTCCTTTTCTCCACTGAATCTCAATTTACTGGTAGTATTAAACTGATTCAGTGAAACTGCTCCAAATCTCTCTGACTCCAACTGAGAAAAACTTGAGTCTTCTAGAAAAAAATGTGATTTTGGCTGTAATAGCGGCATCACATTGCGTCCTTCAGAAGAAGTCGTCAAAGACTGGTACTGTTCACTTGTTTCTGCTGTATTTGGCATAATAATTTACCTAATTTATTTTACATTATTTTAAATATTGAAAACACTAATATTTTCAATTAAAGTATTTATGAATGAATAGTGTAAACCATTCACTTTGATCACTGTTGGTAGTTAATTTTGATGGGAGGAAATAATTAGCTTTTTAAACAATAGCGAATTATAGTTTTTAAAAAAGGAGGGAATATTAAATAGCTTAGGTTAAAACTATTCAACTCAAAGTTAGTAAAAAATCTTACACTAGCTTACTTTAATTTTAAAAAATCTGTTATTTTAATGTTAATTTATTAGAACTTTCATAGGGAAATGAGAGTTTTTCGTTAAAAAAACCAGTTTTTTAAACCAATAAAAGAATTTTTTCTCCTTTTATCCATTCATATTTTCAACAAAGAACCAAATAATTATTTAAAATTCTAATTTTTCAATCAAAGGCATCCTGTAGTTGCAGTATTTACGCAAAATAATACTCTTACTTACATTTTATAACTTTTTTCACTTATAACCATTATTGTTTTTTATAAGAATGAAATAGAAACTGATAATTTTGAATTGTTTTTACTATTTTTATGATAATGAAAAAGTCATTTTTTAAAATACTAGCAAAGTTGAATAAGGTAATATTACCTTCTTTTTCAAAAAAACAGTTAGACTTAAGCAAGGCGTCTAAATTTCAATTAGCCATTATTGGTTGGCGTTATTACGTCACTACCAAAGCTTTAGATTAAATATCCTATTTGTATTTGTCAAACAAGTCATTTTATAAATATGTAAAAGTTTAAAAAAGGATGTATTTTTATACTTTATAGTTTGGTTTTATTATAAAAAGAAATATATTTGCACCCGCAATAAGCAATAGGCCTCGTAGCATAACTGAATAGTGCACTTGATTACGGCTCAAGAGGTTGCAGGTTTGAATCCTGCCGAGGTCACAACAAACAAGAAACCACGTCAAATGACGTGGTTCTTTGTTTTTAGAACAAAGGCAAATCTCATTTGAACTTTGCTCTAAAAATGAAAAACTAGAGCGGAAGCTCGTGGTTTCTTTTTTACAACAGCTAAAAGAATCACAGAGAATCTTATAGTGATTACAAATAAAGCTATCTTTCCTTACTCCTGTTTCATTAACTATTATGCTTGATTTCCAAATACCATAACTACTGTTATCATATTGATGTTCTATAAAATGTCTATTACTTATGTTTTTTCCTGTTTATTCTATTCGTTACTTGAGATCATTAATTAATCTTAAAATCATTTGTTATGAAAAAACACATTAAAAAACTTAGTATCAATAAAACAAGTTTGTCAATTTAAATACAGAATCAGTGAACTCTATTGTTGCAGGTGGCATAAAGCGCTCTCAGGATTTAAATAGTGAATGCTGGTACTCAAAACATAGAGATTGTACCTTAGTTAGTAATAGCAATTGTGATGTTTCGTGTAAACAATCTTTTTGTATTAGATGTTAATTCTCAATTTATATATTTTACATCTTGACACAAAAAATCAATTGTAGACAAATTGGTACTGCTAAACAAAAGCTTCACAAAACATGAGGCTTTTTTAGTTTTAAAAAGAGCACCTGTATTAATTGAATTCATCTTTTATTCAACTTAAAGTTTAACATGTATATTTTAAACTATAAAATAGGTACTTTTATAGTCTTCATATTTTAATACACAGATGAGAACACCCAAATTTATACTTCTTGTTGTTTTTTACTTGATTGTTACCATGATGAATGGTCAAAATATAGATTCTATTCAACAAAAAGTAAATTACTATATCTCACAAGCACAGTTAGATTCTGCAAAATTATATATTGAATCCAATCTTAAAACACTAAATAAACAAGAAGATAAAACTGCGCTCAATTATCAATTGGTAAAAGTGTTTTTTATACAATCATCTTATGACAAAGCTTTAAAACAGGCTTTTAATTCACTAGACTCAGTTGATGATGAAGCTCAAAAAGTGAAATTTAATTTCATGATTGGTGCAATTTATTCTGCGATTTCTGACTACGACAAATCGATAGAATATTTTAACCAAGTTGTTACCAATGATGAAAATCCATCGTTGGCAGTTCAAACACATCTCTTATTATCAGATTTATATTTAGGTAAGAAAGACTCTATTAATGCTGGAAAATCTCTTGCTGAAGCATACAAAATAACCAGAAATTTTGATGTAAATGTTAAGATGAGCGATCATGTAAACATGCAGTATAATTTTTTTAATAAAAACTATGAGATTTGTAAGCAGCTAAACTTTAAAACCATAAAAGATTCTACTAGTTTTTTAAATGCTAAAAGCTATGCGTATTCCATGATTGGAGATTGTTTAATTAAGCAAGATTCTTTACAAGAAGCTACTGCATATTTTGATGAATTTTTAAAATTAACCTTTGAAACCAAAGATCCAGAACAAATAAAAGTTGCTGCAAATAAGCTTATTAAAGTATACGAAACATTAGGCGACCAAGAAAAGGCAAATGCATATCACAAAATTTATAATGAAGCTGAAAACGATTCGTTAAGCTTTTCTATAGAGAAATATAGAGACTTATACGACATTGAAAAAAACAGAGAATTAAATACTATTAAAGCTGAAAACTCTAGAAAGTATCTAATTTTCGGTGCTATTCTTTTATTGTTAATCTTCTTAGCCGTCTATTATTACTTTAAAAGTAAAAAGAAGGTGCTACATACTGCTCCAGAAAAAACACCAAGTAAAAAAATTACTATTAGTGATAGTGAAGTTAAAAAAATGGCAATTGCAATCGATCAGTTAAAAGAAAAGCAACTGTTTTTAAAGCCTAACATTACTAGGAAATCTTTTTGTTCGGAGAGCAATATAAAATCTGAACGTTATCTCAGTCAATACATCAATGAAAACTACAAAAAATCGTTTTCTGTTTTTATAAATGATTTACGAATCGAATATGCGTATAATCGTATCCAAAACGATAAAAAATTCAGAAACTATAAAATTGAAGAAATTGCAAAAGCCTGCGGATTTGGATCTAAAAAAAGTTTTGAACGTGTATTCTCTTCTAAATACAACGAAACACCTTACAAACTCATTTCGCAGTTAACTAATTAATATTAATACACTTATAGAACGTCAATTCGCGAAATGACGCAACAAGTCACAAAATCATATTCCTAATTGTTATTTCTCATTTCTTTTTTTTGATAAATTCGAGACACAAGAAAATACTACAGTATAGTTTTTGCCCAAAACTCAATAGAAAATGAAAAATACAATTATCGTGTTAGCCTGCTTAACCCTTTTTTATAGTTGCAAGGAAGCTCCCAAAAACACTCAGGAAACATCCAAAACCACTCAAAAAACATCCGAAGTAAAAAAGGGTAAAACCTATACGCCAAGTTTAGATTGCGAATCATTTTATCAATCAATAGATTTTTCTTCCCTTTGCTTTACTTCAGACAAAACACCGAAAATTCAAAAGGCAAAAAATGGTTCGGGAGATAGATGTCAATACAAAATGCTTTTAGAAGAATTTGGAACAGAAATTTATGTAGTAGTTAACTATGCTAACTATGAAAAAAGCATCTATAATGATCCAAAAATGGCAAAAGATATCCATGAACAAGCTTTTCTGAAAAATCGTGAAAGTGTCTACACATTTACAAAAACAACAGATGTTGTTATTGAAGATGCAGCGTATTTTGGATATCATGAGGAGCATAAACAAAAAAGTTTACATATACGAATGGGGAATGTTGTAATCGCTATTCAGGTAGAAGGAATTGACAAAACAAATCCATGTGTATTGTCAAATGATGAACTTATCAAATTTGCAAACCTACTTATAAACCAAGTCAAAAAATAACTTGTTTTAATCCCAATTCATCCTTAAAATAATTACCTATGAAATGTATTTGTGCTATCATATTCACTTGTATTTCCAGCTTCGCATTCTCTCAGAGAACTATTTGTCCAGATGTAGAAGGCGCAGTAGACCATCCGTTACTTAGTAAGTATAAAAACAGTTGTATTGTTGCTTATGACGAATCTAAATTTAATCAAGTTACATTTCCTATATCATTAATCAAATACAAAAAAGGAGAATGGAAAGCTGATAAGGAAATTACAGAAGAAGGGAAAGTAACGAGTATTATTTATGGAATTGAAAATACAGGAAGAGCAACGGTACTTGAAGTTCAACGAAATTATGAGCAAGCACTAAAAAAGGGTGATTTTGAAATAGTATACTCTGCTTTTGGTAAAAAAAATATCGCAGGAAACTCCAAAATTGGACGTTCTTATAAAATATTTGCAAATCAAGAAGCTCTAGACCGTTACCAATACACAAAAACAAAAAGTTATTTTCGCTTCGCTTTTAGCACTACCGGAAAAAATGTTGATGCAGACGACGCCTTTTTTGTAGCGAGAGGAAAACGTGATGGAAAAGCATTCACTGTTGCTCTATTAATACATAAAAGCACCACTTCATGGGAAGGTTTAACAAACAATATTTTTGTTCAAGCCATTATTGTTGAAAGAGAAGATATGGAAACTGGTCAAGTATCTGCTGCTTCAATTGAAGAAAAAATTAAAAATGAAGGTAAAGAAGTCTTTCATAATATTTTATTTGATTTTGGGAGTGCTAATTTGACAAAAGAATCATACGCAGTTATTAAAACGCTATCCGAATATTTAAAAGCCAATCCAAATCAAAATTACTATATCGTTGGTCATACAGATAACATTGGATCGTTAGCTGCCAATCAAACTCTATCTGAGAAAAGAGCAAAAGCAGTTTTGGTAGCTTTAAACACAAAATATGGAATTCCTAAAACGCAAGTGTCAGCTCATGGTGTTGGGCAACTATCGCCTTTAGCCATAAATACTACAGAACAAGGAAGAGCATTAAACAGACGTGTAGAAATTGTGTTAAAATAAATATGATTCCCCGTATATAAACTGTTATAAAGGTTTCACAGAAATGTGAAGCCTTTTTTAATGTCTTTATCAAAAATATATTTTGACAAAAAAACACTTAAAATTCATAGAAAGTTTATAAAAAAAACTCACAAGATTTTCATTTTGTTATCTCAAAGACAAGAAGTAAATTACACTAAATTTAATTAGTGTGAATACGTATACATTTAGCACTATAAATATAGATAAAGACCCAATATTCAAAATGATTATTCAACTACCAAATGATTAAAAAGAAATACATAATAGTCATATTATTAATCGCAATTTTAGGAAGTTGTGTCAAAAATGCAAAACAAACTGAACAAGAAATTGATCATCTAGCATTCAGTGAAAATGTGTTAAACTACAAAGTTACTCCCAAGCATAAATTTGATAAAACTGGTTTAATGTTTTCAGATCAAGGCGCTTGGTTTGCATACAGTTTACCTGATTCTATAGGAAATAACGCTGGCTTTTCTGGCCCTTTTTTAATGACGCAACAAAACGGAGTTTGGAGCAGTCAATCACTTGCAAGCTTGACTCTAAAAGGCGAAAACAATTCTAAAATTATAGATTGGAAGACTTCTTTACAATCGCAACACAGTTTTTCTAGTCATTTAGAACAAATCTTTCAAAATGAAAAACTTCAAGTAACACAAAAACTTGTATATGCATCTGGTCATACTGCGCTTCAAAAAACAATCATTACAAATACATCTTCTAAAGGCATCACGCTTCATCCTTCGGTAAGCGGAAAATTATTTGACATTGATGTCACTTGTACTCTCGAAGATAAAACTATTGTGCTGTCTTCTAAAAAATCAACTGCCAAAGGATATATAAAATTTCTTGGAGAATCAACATCGATATTAACTGCAGAAGATTTTTATAATGCGCATTTTGAAACCTTATTTTTAAAACCAGGAGAATCAAAAACTTATATAATAAGTCAAACTTTTATATTTCCTGAATATTCATGGGAAGACGAAAAAAACAATATAGCTTCTAATAATATTGATACCATTTTAAAAGAAAGAAAACTAGAAAAAAAGAAGCAGTTAAAAGCACTTATAACGAACTTAAAATCTCCGTTCAAAGATTCTATTTACAAACAAGTTATAACGAAAGCGCAATTGACATTACAAAACAATTGGCGTATTCCTGCAGGAGAAATTAAACACGAAGGTTTATTTCCGAGTTATCACTATAAATGGTTTAATGGATTTTGGTCATGGGATTCTTGGAAACATGCCGTTGGTCTCTCCTACTACGATATTAATTTGGCCAAAAAGCAAATTAAACTAATGTTTGAATTTCAAGATGTTGATGGCTTTGTTGCCGATTGTGTATATAGAGATACAACGATTGAAGCACATAATTATAGAGATACAAAACCACCTTTGTCAGCTTGGGCTGTTGCCAAAATTTATGAAAAAGATAAAGACATTGAGTTTGTAAAATACATGTATCCCAAACTAAAAAAATACCATCAATGGTGGTACAACAAACGCGATCATGATACAGATGGATTGTGTGAATACGGTTCAACAGACGGTAGTTTGATTGCTGCTAAATGGGAAAGCGGAATGGACAATGCTATCCGTTTTGATGATTCAAAAATTCTAAAAAACAGCGAAAATGCATATTCGTTAAATCAAGAAAGTGTAGATTTAAATGCGTATCTATATGCTGAAAAGTTATTTTTAGCACAACTTTCTGAAGCATTAAAAAATGAGGATGCAGTACACTACAGAACTGAAGCAGCAGCTTTAAAAACAAAAATTCAAACACAATTTTATGATGAAATTGATGGTTGGTTTTACGATACTTCATTAGACGGAAAAACATTTATAAAAGGAGAAGGAAGCGAAGGTTGGACAGCACTTTGGGCAAATGCAGCAACTCAAAAACAGGCAGAAGCAGTCAAAACTAAAATGATGAATCCTGCAAAATTCTATACCAAAGTTCCGTTTCAAACAATGAGCGCAGACCATCCAAAATTTGATCCTTTAAAAGGCTACTGGCGAGGACCAAATTGGTTAGATCAAGCCTATTTTGGAGTAAAAGGATTGCGTAATTATGGTTTTCATACAGAAGCAGACAAAGCAACAATTCAAATTATAAAAGGCGCAGAAGGTTTGCTAGGAAAAGGAAAAGCAATTCGTGAAAACTACCATCCATTAACTGGAGAAGGTTTACATGCACAAAATTTTAGTTGGAGCGCTGCTCACATCATACAATTACTATCAAAATAATATGGATTACGGCACTATAAAAATCACAACAGAACAAGCTGAAAACATTCTCTTTAAGCTTTTTAATATAAAAGGAACAGCTACGACTCTTCCCGGTGAAGTAGATTTTAATTTTAGAATAAAAATAGACAACGAAGAAGGCTATATTTTAAAAGTATCACGTCCTGATGAAGATGAAAACTATATAGATTTTCAGCAAAAACTATTACAATTTTTAGAACGCAATGATAAAAATCTCATTGCGCCTAGAGTTATAAAAGACACAAACGGAAACGCTATTTCTAAAATAAAAGATGATGTTGGTAATACGCGAAAAGTACGCTTACTAACGTGGGTTTCAGGAAGAGTTTGGAGTAGTGTAAATCCACAATTAGATACTTTACGTTTTAGTTTGGGAGAACAATGTGGCTCCTTAATAAAAGCGTTGGATGGATTTGACCATTCAGAAGCGCATCGCGAATTTGTTTGGGACATTGCGCAATCACTTTGGACAAAAGAGCATCTGAGTTTATTTACTAACGAACAACAAGCAATTCTATCAACGTTTCAACAGCAATTTGAAAACTATCAAGAAACATATTCTAAGCTACGAAAAGCTGTAGTACACAATGACGCGAATGATAATAATGTCATTGTTTCTGATGATGTATTGAATCCGACTGTAAAAGCTGCTATCGATTATGGAGACGCAATTCACACACAAATTATAAATGACGTCGCCATTACTTGTGCGTACGCGATCATGCATCACAACAATCCTTTAGATGCAGCTTTACCAATACTAAAAGGATATCATTCCAGGTTTCCTTTGCAGGAAGAAGAACTAGCTCATTTATATACAGCTATTGCAATGCGTTTGGTAATTTCTGTAACGAAATCTGCTATCAATAAAGTTAAAGAACCCAACAACGAATACTTATTAATTAGTGAAAAACCAGCTTGGGAAGTACTAACAAAATGGCATTTGATTCATCCTGAATTTGCTGAATTTAATTTTAGACAAGCTTGTGGATTTACAGCGCATCCAAATCAAAGTGTATTTGAAAATTGGGCGCACAAAAATGACTTTAAACTATCCAATCTGTTTCCAACTATTGCTAAAAATGAAGTATATCATTTAGACTTAAGTGTATCTAGCAAATGGATTGGACATCAAGAAGAATTTAACGATTTAGATCTATTTCAATTTAAAATAAATCAACTTCAAAAAACAATTCCGAACAAAATCATTGCTGGTGGTTACTTAGAGCCGCGCCCAATATATACCTCAACAGAATATGATACCATCGGAAATAAAGGTAGAGAAAGTAGAAGTATTCATTTAGGAATTGATTATTGGTTACCCGAATATACTCCTGTGCATGCTTTATTTGATGGAGAAGTCATTATTGCAGTAAATGATGCAGGTAATAAAGAATATGGAGGATTGGTGGTTTTAAAACACACAACTCCTTCCATCGAATTTTATACTTTATATGGTCACTTAACGGTTACAAGCGCAACGCAGCATACAATTGGAGATCATATCAAAAAAGGAGAGAAAATAGCTGTATTAGGTAACTATCCAGAAAACGGAAATTGGGCGCCGCATTTACATTTTCAAATAATGCTCTCTCTTTTTAATTATACAATAGACTTTCCTGGAGTAGCCTATTTTAGTGAACTAAACACTTGGAAAAGCATTTGCCCAAATCCAAATTTGCTGTTTAAATCGGAAGCCTTACAACAACGTGATAGTATTTCTAATGAAGAACTAATCAACTACAGAAAACAACATTTAGGTAAAAGTTTAAGTCTTCAATATAAAGTGCCTATTAAAATGGTTCGTGGTGCAGGACAATATATGATGGATCAATATGGGCGAAAATATCTCGACACTGTAAACAATGTAGCACATGTAGGTCATGAACATTATAATGTGGTAAAAGCTGGGCAAGAACAAATGGCGCTTATCAATACCAATTCGCGTTATTTACATGAAAACATTACTATTTTAGCCAAAGAATTAATTGAAACCTTACCGCCAGAACTTAGTGTATTACATTTTGTAAATTCGGGAAGTGAAGCCAATGAATTAGCAATACGAATGGTAAAAGCTAATACTGGCGAACGTGATATTATTGCCAGTGAAATAGGATACCATGGCAATACAAATATGTGTGTTGATATGAGTTCCTATAAGTTTGATGGAAAAGGCGGAAAAGGCGCTCCAGAATACACGCATATATTTCCATTACCTGATACTTTTAGAGGGAAATACAGAGGCGAAAATACAGCAGATGCGTATGCTGAAGAAGTGCAAAAACAAATTGATATTGTTCATGAAAAAAAACGCGGTGTTGGCGCATTTATCATTGAACCAATAATTAGTTGTGGCGGACAAGTAGAATTACCAGAAGGTTTTTTAGCCAAAGCTTATAAGAAAATTAGAGCAGTTGGAGGTTTGTGTATTTCTGATGAGGTACAAACTGGTTGCGGACGTATGGGAAAAACCTTTTGGGGATTTCAATTACACAATGTAATTCCAGATATTGTAACCATTGGAAAACCTTTAGGAAATGGACATCCTATTGCTGCTGTAGCGTGCACTCAGGAAGTCGCTAACAAGTTTGCAAATGGAATGGAGTATTTCAATACTTTTGGAGGAAATCCGGTTTCTTGCGCCATCGCAACCGAAGTATTGCGAACTGTAAAAAGTGAGAAGCTTCAAGCAAATGCGTTAGAAGTTGGCGAGTATTTAAAATCAGAACTTAAAAATTTAGCAATAAAATTTCCAATTATTGGCGATATTCGCGGACAAGGTTTATTTTTAGGAATTGAATTTGTTGATACCAATATGAAACCATTGGCTGCACAAACAGATTATGCTGCCAATAGAATGAAAGATCATGGGATTTTAATGAGTACCGACGGACCAGATCATAATGTGTTAAAAATAAAACCGCCTATTGTATTCACTAAAGAGAATGCAAAAGAATTATTATTTTATTTAGAAAAAATCCTTGCAGAGGACTTTATGAAATAAACCAAAGACCCAAGACCAAGTTAGAGTTTAGAGTTTAGAAAATATATTTTTTATTAAAACAATCAAACAGAAATGACCAAACGTTTATTTAATTTTTCAGCAGCATTCCTCCTACTCTTTTTAGTTGGATGTAAATCTACGCAAGACATTCAAAAAGTAGTAAAAGAAGCTTCTACTTTTGAAAAATTAGCAAGTATCAAAAATGTTATCAAAATAGAAAAAAGAAGTCCTGTCAGCCATTTTAATGAAAATTATGAAATCTGGTTTGAGCAACCTGTAGATTATTCCGATGCATCTAAAGGAACCTTTCAACAAAAAGTATATGTAGGTTTTGAAAACAATACACTTCCTGTATTTGTAGAATTACAAGGATATGGAATTTACACTGAAAGAGCTGGAGAACTTGCCACACATTACAATAGCAATCAATTAACAATAGAACATCGGTATTTTAATGATTCGCGCCCAGAAAATATTGAATGGAATACGCTTACCATAGAAAATGCAGCAAAAGATCAGGCGAACATTATAAATGCAGTTAGAGACGCTATTTATCCGAATGCAAAATTCATCACAACTGGAATTTCAAAAGGTTGCCAAACGACAATGGCGCACCGCAGATATTTCCCTGAAAACGTAGATGCCTGTGTTTGCTATGTAGGACCATTAAACTATGAAAGAGAAGATCCGCGCGTATATGAATTCTTAAAAAATGTAGGTACTAAGGAAGAGCGTACTAAAATTGCTGACTTCCAAAAACTATGTTTTGAAAATAGAGCTGAATTGCTTCAAATTTTAAAAGATACCGCTAAAAAAACAGGAATGACTTGGGAATTTGGCGTAGAAAAAGCGTTGGATTACACCATTTTAGAATACTCTTTCGCATTTTGGCAATGGGGAGCTAAAACTGAAAACATTCCGCTTCAAGCGACAAATCCTGAAACAATATACAATCATCTAATTAGCATCGTTGGATATGGTTTCTTTGAAACTGAATCTGTAGAAGACTTACAACCTTATTTTTGGGCAGCGCTAACACAACAAGGAATTTATGGATACGAAACGGCTCCTTTTAAAAAATATTTAGGAACTGATGAAGTATATAAATTTGATTGGGCTTTCCCTGAAGGAATTTCTAAAGAATACGATCTAAAACCGATGCAAGAAATCAAATCATTTTTAGATACTGATGCACAAAAAATGATGTTTATTTATGGTGAATACGATGCTTGGAGTGCCACTGCTGTAGAACTAAAAGATGACGCACAAAGTCGTGACATGTACAAATTTGTAAAATCTAAAGGAGATCACAGAACTCGAATAAAGAGTTTTTCGAAAGAAGAACGAGAAAAGATATATGCTATTATTGATAGCTGGCTTAAGTGATGTGAGTTTTCTTTAAATCTTTCATCAAAAATTATAATTTAAAAACTTAAATAAAAAAGCAAGCTATTTCAGCTTGCTTTTTTATTTGTTTGTAATATTGAGTCTTCAAGATCTATTTTTTGATGAAGGATTTCAAAAGAGAATGGTTTGTTTGCAAAAGCACATACGGTCAATTATTTACAGAAAATATCTTTATTTGATAATTTTTGAAATATGATTTCCTTTTTCCGATTGTACTTTTAATAGATATATACCATTTGCCAATGCATGTACTGGTATTGAAATATTTTTTTGACTATTTTCAACAGCAATATCTAAAAGTAATCTACCCTTTATGTCATATATTGATACGTTGTTTAAAACATGATCTCCTTTAACTTGCAATATATCTTTAACTGGAATTGGATACACTACTATACTTTGATCTTTACTAGCATCTATAATACTTAAAGGATTAGCGACAACAGTTTCGGCCAAGTCTGTAATGATAGGTGCGTTAAAATCGAAAAAGATATCTGCTTTATTGTTAAAAGTATCATTTATCATTAAGGTGTTTTTTGTTTTTATTTTGAATAATACATACCCATCATTATTGGCATCATCAAAAGGCAAATTTATATTTTCAAAAATGAATTCTACTTTTTGTCCTTGAATTCTTGTTGAGAAAGGATGACTTCCGCTTAATGGTTGTAATGTACTTATATCATAATACGCATCATTTATATCATCTTTTACAACTATATTAATTGCACTTGCAGTACCTGTATTTTCAAAACGAATCATATAGTGTATATACTCTCCAACTTTATCTTCTGTTATTGTATCACCTTCTAGACAAATTTTATCGTTAGGGTCAAACGAGTTAACAACAGTTTGGTTGAGTGTCATTACATTATCTACTGGTGTTTCATCATTTGTTACAGGATTGATGGTCGCAGTAAAGTTAATAACATCATCTTGATTTAAAGGGAAGCTCGCATCGGTTGGCGCATTTAAAGTCATCGTAAAGTCAATTTCTCGCACTTCTTGCGGAGCTATGTTAGAATAATTCCATGTAAGTTGCCCAGTGTTTTGTGTATCTGAAGAAGGTGCCGCTGACATAAAATTCATGTAATCATCATTAAAAAGTAAATCAATACTTCCCGATAAGATTGTATTTCCTTTGTTACGGTAAACTATTTTATAATCTGTATCAAAACCAGGACGAGCAGCATTTACAGGAACTACGGTTACTTCTAAGTCATTGTGAACACCATTGGGTACAATACAAAAATCTTGTGTATAATCACTAGCAGATGATAAATTTACTGAAATAAAATCTGGTGTAATGGTATAATAATCTGGATTTTCTAATTGTGGCGCTATGTATGTATACGCTTGAAGTACCGGAATTGAAAAGGTACCGTTTGGATTGGTTACAAATACACCTGCTGTACCACTACTTCCTATTGCTATTCGTAAATTTCCAAAAAGTGGATCATTCATATCACAACCATCCATATCTGCATCTAAAATAGCACTACCAGAAAATGTAATAGTATCTCCTCCTTGACTAAAAGAGCAGTAGGTATTAACAACACAATCTGTATATCCATACACATCTAAATAAGATGTTTGTAACACGTCAATATCCTGCTCATCTGCACATAAATATACTAAGTCTGGGTTCCCTTGAAAGGACAAGGTATTGATGTTAAATGGACCATTTTTTATATTAAGACTTGTTAATTCATTAAAACTACAATTTAAATACGTCATTCCTGTGTGCATAGAGATATCTAAATCGGCTAGCAAATTGCTATTGCAATTTAAAAACCCAAGACTATTTTGGTGCGATAAATCAATTGTAGTTATTTGATTTGCGTTAAATGATAAAGTATGCATCAATGGATTTTGCGAAATATCTAATATAGTGAGTTGATTTTGCCCTATGTTTAAACTCTGTAATAATGAATTTTGACTAAGATCGATAGTCGTTAAACTGTTATAAGAGATAAATAAATCTTCTAAAAGCGGGTTTTGAGTAAGATCAATCTCAGTTAATCCTCCTGTTGTACTATCGATTCCTGTATAACTTAATTCTTTTAAGTTTGGGTTTTGAGTTACATCAATAGCAGTAATTAAATTTCTACCACATTGCAGTTCTTCTAAATTAGGTAACATACTTACATCAATAGTAGTTAGTAGATTATAGAGGCAATTTATACTCTTTAAATTTACATTTTGACTTACATCTAATAACGTTAATTGGTTTCCTCCACATTCAAGCCATTCTAAATTTGTATTTTGACTTATGTCTAACATAGTGATGCCAGCATTTGATATTGCAAGCCCGACAAGATTTACATTTTGTGTCAAATCGGTATTTCCAATTGGATTTAAAACACTTTCAAAACGTTCTAAATTTATGTTTTGAGTTAGATCGATACTTCCAATGTTATTATACTCTATTTGAAGTCTTATTAGTGCTGTGTTTTGTGTAACATCTATACTTGTAAGTTCGTTTCTTCCAACATCCAACCTTTCTAATTGAGTCAGCGCAGAAACATCTATACTTGTAATCTCATTATTATTAAGAAGTAATGTTTTTAAATTAACAAAACTCTCAATTCCTTCCACAGAAATCAATCCTTGATACAAGGCATTTACTCTGAGTCCAATAACTGCCTCAGCTTCGGAAACCTGAATTTCTCCATCACCATTGGTATCTACAGGACTACTATAAAATCCGTCATCATTTAAATCAGCAACTGAATAATTTACGAGACGATCTTTAAAAACTGGGTCGGGAATGTTTATTATTTGTGCTGTAGAAAAGTTATAGAAACAGCACATAAAAAATAATGTGTAAAGTTTTTTCATGTATTTTGGTATAAACCGGTTTATAATTAGCAAATATAGAGTATGAAGGGTTGCAAAGCACAAATTTACTCTCTCAGATATGGTAAAACCTGCAACCTATTAAATTATATGTATTTCATTACTGTAAATAGTTACATTAATTTTATTTTTTCTTCATCTAATGGTAATTTTTCTCTTATAAATTATTTTAATCATTAGTAACCTCAACAACATCCAAACCCACAACCTCTTGAGCCGTAATCAAGCGTACTACTCAGGAAACTTCCTCCTAATCCCATCCAAACATAAATTATGAATACTTCCAATATGTGTATGCTTTTTTGATGCAGCCGAACTATACGTTCCATCTTGTACTTGCTTCCCAATTTTTTGATACGCTTCTCTAAAAGAAATGCCTTCAACCACCAAATTATTAATACTATCTACTGTAAAAAGGTATTTGTATTTTTCATCATTCAAATCAATCGCTTTTACGTTCACTTGTTGAATGGAATAATTGAATATTTCCAACATGTCTTTTGTGTCTTCAAATGCAGCAATCATGTGTTCTTTTAGCAATTGATAATCTCTGTGGTAACCACTTGGTAAGTTATTCGTAATTAAAAGCATTTCTGTATACAAAGCCTGGATTTTATTGCATTTCCCACGAATCAATTCAAACACATCAGGATTTTTTTTATGTGGCATAATGCTACTTCCCGTAGTTAATTCATCTGGAAAAGAAATAAAATCAAAATTCTGACTCATGTACAAGCAAATATCCATAGCAAATCGTGCTAAAGTATTGCACAAACTTCCCAAAGCCATTGAAATGGTTCGTTCACTTTTTCCACGACTCATCTGCGCTGCAACAACATTGTATTTTAAGGTTTTAAAATCTAGTTCGTTTGTTGTAAAAGCTCTGTCTATTGGGAATGAACTTCCGTAACCTGCCGCAGAACCTAATGGATTCTGATCTACGGTTTTTATGGCTGCATCTAACAAATAGACATCATCAATTAACAATTCGGCATACGCAGAAAACCACAATCCGAAAGAAGATGGCATGGCGACTTGCAAATGTGTATAACCAGGCAACAAAGCTTCTTTATGTGTTTCAGCAAGTTTTAAGAGCGTGTCAAAAAACGTTCTAGTATGCTCTTTAATTAACTGTAAATTATCCTTATAAAATAAGTGTAATGCTACCAAAACCTGATCATTTCGAGAACGTGCCGTATGAATCTTCTTCCCTACTTCACCATACTTCTGAGTAAGCTCAAATTCAATTTTTGAATGCACATCTTCAAACTGTGATGCTATTTCAAAAGTTCCGTTTTCCAATTGCGATTGCAGTGTTGCCAATCCTTCAATAAGCTGTTGCAATTCCTCTGTAGAAATACTATTTATTTTATGCAACATTTTTGCATGCGCTAATGAAGCCTGAATGTCATACGTAGCAATATGTATATCAATTTCTCTATCGTTTCCAACAGTAAATTCTTCAATCTTTTTATCTATGTTAATTCCTTTATCCCAAAGTTTCATTTGTTTTCTCTTTTGTCATTCCTGCGAAGGCAGGAATCTGTTTTAGTAGTTAGTATTGAGAAGCGTTCTATGAAAAATCTCAATACTAAAATCTCATATCTCAATTCTATTTTATAATATCTCTTCTAATATTTTAATGTATAATTCAATGCCTTTTTCTATTTCATGTACATAGATAAATTCATCCGCTGTATGTGAACGCGTACTATCGCCAGGACCTAATTTTAAGGAAGGACATGTCAAAACCGCTTGATCGGACAGTGTTGGAGAACCATACATTTTTCTACCTAATTTTATTCCTGCTTGCACTAACGGATGCTTCTCTGGAATAGCTGATGAATTCAATCGTAAACTTCTTGGAATGATTTCCGCACAAGGCGCTTCTTTTTGAAGAATCTCCACAACTTCTTTGTTACTATATGCATCATTCACACGAACATCTACAACTAAGTTTACGTTTGCCGGAACAGCATTGTGTTGTTTTCCTGCATTGATTTGAGTAACGGTCATTTTTACATCACCTAACACTGAAGATGTTTTTTTAAATGTGAATTCCTGAAACCATTTTAAAACGTCAATGGTGTTATAAATAGCATTATCTGTATTTGGATGTGCGGCGTGACTTGGCGTTCCTTTTACAACTGCATCAAAAACAACGAGTCCTTTCTCTGCGATTGCCAATTGCATTAACGTTGGTTCGCCGACAATTGCCACATCAACTTTTGGAATGATAGACAACACACTGTTCAAACCGTTTTCGCCGCTGCTTTCCTCTTCTGCGGAAGCGACAATCACAAGATTATAGTGCAAGTTTGGTTGTTTATAAAAATAGGTGAATGTTGCTATGAGAGAAACCAAACAACCGCCAGCATCATTGCTTCCCAAACCGTATAATTTTCCATCTTCTATAATGGCTTCAAAAGGATTTTTTGTATATCCATTATTCGGTTTTACGGTATCGTGATGCGAGTTCAATAGCAGAGTTGGTTTGTTCTCATCGAAATGTAAGTTGGTTGCCCAAATATTATTTTTAGTTCTTTTGAAAGGAATTTTATAGTGCTGAAACCAATTTTCGATATGTGCTGCTGTACCTTCTTCTTCCGAAGAAAACGATGGTGTTTCTATAAGTTTTTTTAGCAACGAAATTGCTTGGTTTGTTAATTCTGTAGAATTCATTTTTGAATTGTTGTGTGTGTTAGATTTTTATTTAAAAGCATTTCCGATTTCCCAATATGGACTTTTTCCACCTGATGATGTATTGCATGAAAACAATTGGTGAGTTTGGGTAACATTCCATCCGAAATAATCTTGTTTTCGAGTAATGTTTGATAGTTTTTTGTGTCAATCGTTTCAATCACTGAATCGTCATTATTGACATCTTCTAAAACGCCGTTTTTTTCAAAACAATAATACAGTTCAGTCGTATACTCATTTGCAAAAGCAATGGCTAATTCTGAAGCTACTGTGTCTGCATTGGTATTTAGTAATTGTCCGTTTTCATCATGTGTAATTGCACAAAAAACAGGTGTAATTTCCTGATTTAGAAGTATTTTTAAATTCCCCGTGTTTACTTTTTTAATATCGCCTACAAATCCATAATCAATCGTTTGTACAGGACGCTTTTCAGATACAATACAATTGCCATCAGCTCCAGAAAAACCCATCGCATTATTGTTTCTTGCTTGCAATTTTGCGACGATTTTTTTATTAATATTTCCCGCATATACCATTGTGATAATGTCCAAAGTTTCCGCATTTGTAATACGTCTTCCTTCAATCATTTGCACTTCAATATTCATTTGTTGCGCAAGTTTAGTAGCTGACTTTCCACCGCCATGCACCAAAATTTTAGGTGAAGTTACTTGAGCAAAATCATCTAAGAAAGCATTCAAAGCAACTTCATCATTAATGATATGTCCGCCAATTTTCACAATTTTCAATGTTTCCATAGCTATAAGTTTTCTAAGATTTTTTTCAATACTATTTGAGCCGAATACACTCTGTTGTACGATTGTTGAATGACAACAGAATTTTCACTATCCAACACAGCATCTTCCACCACAACATTTCTTCTCACAGGCAAACAATGCATAAATTTTGCTTCTTTCAATTTCTCTTTTGTTAACATCCAATTGGTATCTTCATGCAACACTTTTCCATACGATTCGTAACTACTCCAGTTTTTTACGTATACGAAATCGGCATCTTTCAGAGCTTCTTCTTGATTATAATGAATAGGAATATCCAAAGTCAATTCAGGATTGAGTTCATATCCTTTCGGATGCGCAATACTAAAATCAACATCCAACTCTTGCATCATTCCTACAAACGAATTCGCAACAGCTTGCGGCAATGCTTTCGGATGTGGCGCCCACGATAAAACCACTTTCGATTTCTGTTTCGTCTGCAACTCTGTAATTGTAATTGCGTCTGCGAGTGCTTGCAACGGATGCATGGTAGCGCTTTCCATGTTTACAATAGGAACGGTTGCATATTTTACAAAGCTGTTCAAAATCCATTCGGAAGTATCTTTTTCCTTGTCTTCTAATGTCGGAAATGCTCTGATTGCTATAATATCTCCATATTGCGAAATGACTTGTGCAGCTTCTTTTATATGCTCTGACGAATTTAAATTCATCACCGAACCTTCTTCAAATTCTAAATTCCAAGCGTCATTTACGTTTAAAATCATGACGTCCATTCCTAGATTTTTTGCTGCTTTCTCTGTACTTAATCGCGTTCGCAAACTCGCATTAAAGAAAAGCATAACCAATGTTTTATTTCTTCCTAACAATTGAGTCGAAAATGGATTTTCTTTTAACTGAATTGCTTCTTGAATCGTTTCAGGAATGTTATCTAGATCGTAAATAGTAGTATACTTTTTCATATCAACGCCTTTTTTAAGGCTTCAAAAAATACATCTACATGTGCTTTCGTAATGGTTAACGGCGGAAGTATTCGCAATACATTCGGGTTGGAAGCACTTCCCGTAAAAATTTGATGCTTGTGAATCAGTTTTTTACGTATTTCCGCCACAGGAAAATCAAATTCCAATCCTAACATCAATCCTCTTCCTTTTGTGTTTTTGAGTTTAGGGAGTTTTTTCGCTTTCGCTAGAAAGTACGCAGAGATCTCAGTAGCGTTTTGCAGTAACTGCTGTTCTTCTATTACATCTAATACTGCTAAAGAAGCACTGCATGCCAAGTGATTTCCGCCAAATGTTGTTCCTAATAAACCATACGAAGCTTTGATTTTTGGGTGAATTAAAATACCGCCAATGGGAAATCCATTTCCCATACCTTTTGCCATAGAAATGATATCTGGCGTAATGAGGTGTTTTTTAAATGAAAAGAAATCGCCTGTTCTTCCAAAACCAGCTTGCACTTCATCAGCAATCAATAACGTATTGTATGTTTTACAGAGAATTTCCAATCCTTGATAGAATGCTGTGGTGCTTTCGTCCAATCCGCCAACACCTTGAATACACTCTATAATTACGGCGCAGGTGTTGCCTTTTTTCAATACAGTTTCTACAGCTTCTAAATCGCCCAAATCGACAAAATCTACTTTTTGCTGTGCGTTTATAGGCGCTACAATTTTAGCATTATCTGTAGCAGCAACTGCCGCTGAGGTTCTTCCGTGGAAACCATTTTTAAAAGCTAATACGTTTGTTTTTTTTGTATAGAATGATGCCAATTTTAAGGCGTTTTCGTTTGCCTCTGCTCCCGAATTACACAAAAACAATTGATACCCTTTACAGTTAGACATGCTTGTTAGTTTATCAGCTAATTTTTCTTGTAATGGATTTTGAACAGCATTGCTATAAAACCCTATTTTTTGCAATTGATTGGAAATAGCTTTTACATATTTTGGATGTGAATGCCCGATTGAAATCACTGCATGACCTCCGTATAAATCAAGGTATTTTACATTATTCTCATCGTATACATACATGTCTTTTGCAATGAAAGGAACTATATTGAATAATGGATATACATTAAATAAACTCATATATTGTGTGTTGTTAAAAAAAGTTAGCTTTCAATTGTAGTCCTTCTGTTTCTTCAAAATCAAACATCAAATTCATGTTTTGAACTGCCTGTCCAGAAGCACCTTTTAAAAGATTGTCAATACTACTTGTGATTAATAATTTGTTTTCGTGTTTGTGAAGATGTATCAAACATTTATTTGTGTTGACTACTTGTTTTAAATGCACTTCATTTGTGCTCAAAAAAGTAAATACTGCATCTTTATAGAAACTTGCGTATAGTATTTCGGCTTCTTCTAAAGTTCCTTCAAATTTGGTGTACGCTGTTGCGAAAATACCTCTGCTAAAGTTTCCTCTATTCGGCATAAAATTTACCTCAGCAGTAAAGTCATTTTGTAATTGTTGTATGGTTTGATGAATTTCACCTAAATGTTGATGTGTAAAAGGTTTGTAATAGGAGAAGTTATTATCTCTCCATGCAAAATGTGTTGTTTTAGACAATGAAGTTCCTGCGCCAGTTGCGCCAGTTACTGCATTGATATGTACATCATGTTTCAATAGTCCGTGATGCGCTAATGGTAGTAATGCTAATTGAATCGCGGTAGCAAAACAACCTGGATTGGCAATGTGTTTAGCTTTTTTTATCGCTTCTTTTTGTAATTCTGGCAATCCATATACAAAAGATGCTTCTCCCAGATTTTGATCGTTTTTCAATCTAAAATCATTGCTTAAATCTATAATTTTAGTGTTTGTTGAGAATGTATGTTTCTCCAAAAAAGCTTTCGAATTTCCATGTCCTAAACATAAGAAAACAACAGCTACATCATGATTAACTGTATTCGTAAATGACAAATCTGTAGAACCTACCAAATCTTGATGAATGTGACTGATTTTATTTCCTGCATTCGAAGTACTATATACAAAATTGATATTGACTTTTGTGTGATTCAGTAACAATCTAATGAGTTCTCCTGCTGTATAACCAGCGCCGCCTATGATTCCTACTTCTATCATATTCCTGAATTTACTTGTTGATAAATTTTGTTTTGATTCCCAAGAATCTTGATGAATCCTTTTGCTTCGTCGGCTGTCCAACCTGAGTTCATTTCGCCATAGCTACCAAACTTCGCGTTCATTAAATCGTGTGCAGATTGAATTCCATCTAGTGTAAAATGATATGGTTTTAATGTGATGAAAACATCTCCAGAAACTTTTGCCTGACTACTTTCTAAATAGCTTTCAATATCACGCATCACAGGATCTAAGTATTGTCCTTCATGCAAATGCATTCCATAAAAATTAGAGAGGTATTCTTTGTGCTGCAACTGCCATTTGGTGAGCGTGTGTTTTTCCAATAAATGATGCGCTTTGATACAAATAATGGCTGCCGCTGCTTCAAATCCTACTCTTCCTTTGATGCCAACAATGGTATCTCCAACATGAATATCTCTTCCAATAGCAAAAGCTGAAGCCAATGAGTTAAGAATTTCTATGTTGATTTCTGGCGCATTTTGCTCACCATTTACAGCGACCAATTCTCCTTTTAGAAAAGTGAGTTGCACTTTTTCTTCTTTTTGTTTTTCTAATTGTGATGGATATGCTTCTTCAGGCAATGATTTGTGAGAAGTCAACGTTTCTTCACCGCCAACACTTGTGCCCCAAAGTCCTTTGTTAATGGAGTATTTTGCTTTCTCCCAAGACAAATCAACTCCATTAGCTTTTAGATAATTGATTTCTTCTTCACGTGTTAGTTTTTGATCTCTAATTGGCGTGATAATTTTAATTTCAGGCGCCAAGGTTTGGAATATCATATCAAAACGCACCTGATCGTTTCCTGCGCCAGTACTTCCATGCGCAATATGTGTTGCATCGATACTTTTTGCATATTCAATAATTTCGATGGCTTGCACAATACGTTCAGCACTTACGGATAATGGATAGGTGTTATTTTTTAATACGTTTCCAAATACTAAATATTTGACTACTTTTTCATAAAAAGTATTGACTGCATTGATATTTTTATACGTTGAAACGCCCATTTTATAAGCATTCTCTTCAATAGTTTTAATTTCTTTTTGAGTAAACCCACCTGTATTTACACTTACAGCATGCACTTCAAAATGCTGATCTTTCGTAAGATGAATGGCGCAATAGGACGTATCTAATCCGCCACTATATGCTAGCACTAATTTTTTTGGAGTATTCATTTTTTATCTTTTTTTAGAAACAAGTTTTGTTTGATGCTTTTTAATCTTTTAAAAACCGTTTCTTTTACTTTCGTTTTTTGTGTTGAATCACTTGAATTTGGATCATACAGCATGCCTGTGCACAAGCACATTTTTTGTTGCGTACGTTTTAGTACATCAAAGTTTTTGCATGTTTGGCAACCATTCCAAAAGGATTGATCTTCTGTTAATTCTGAAAATGTCACAGGTTTATAGCCTAACTCACTATTGAGTTTCATGACTGCTAATCCTGTAGTAATGCTGAATACTTTTGCGTTGGGGAATTTGGCTCTTGAGTGTTCAAAAACCTTTTTCTTGATTTGTTTTGCAATGCCTTTTCCTCTGTAGTTAGGATGCACAATTAATCCAGAATTGGCGACAAATTTTCCATGACTCCAAGCTTCTATGTAGCAAAAACCTACGAACTTTTCGCCATCTAAAGCAATGACTGCATTTCCTTGTTCCATTTTTGAAATGATGTATTCAGGCTTTCGCTTTGCTATTCCTGTTCCTCTTACTTGAGCAGCTTGTAAAATAGTTTCACAAATAGTTTCAGCGTACACGCTATGTGAATTGTTAGCTATGACAATTTCCATTGTGTTGAATTAAAAATGATTAAAATTTTGTTTGATGTATCTTGAAAAGAAGAACTGGACGCACCGAAGTTCCCAATATAAAAATGTACCCTTACGGGCGGCGTGTAAAAAAGCGGCGTGCGGGACTATTGTTATTGTTTAAAATAACAGGAGTTTGATGAAATGATATGAATATTAAATGATACAAAAAGTGAAAAATAAAATTACTGAATAGAGTGTACTGCTACATTGAAGAATTAGCGGCGGCGGTTGCGCAAGCGCAAACTGGGTTTTCTATTGTATATTTTATTTTGTGTAATCATTACTACAAACCTACAAATTATAGTTGTATGCGATGTACTAAAAGATAACTTTTCTTGAAATTTTATGAATACTCTAAAAAACAAGCCCTTATAATATCGTATTGTTAAAGTTAGTATACTTATACTAATTATTTTTTATAAGAAACTTATTTATCATCACTATCATGTAAATTTTGAGCTGTAAGTTCTGCAATTTTATCATTTAAGTCTGTAACCAACTGTTGTACAGTAACTGGACGTACTCCATGATGTGCTCCTGCATGCAATACCTCATCATGAATTTCTATTTGCCTTGCTGTTGCCGGACCAGCTGCTTTTATAGCTATAATTCTCCTAATGGCTGTCTTAAGGCTTCTCTTAAATCTTCCTCTCTTTTTCATTACTTCTGCATGCTTGTGTACTAACTGTGTAACAGGAAATGATGATTGTGAATCTTTTAATTGTGCTGTTTCTAAAATATTTTGTGCTTTCAATTGTGCAACAGCTTCTGGACGATTGTCTTCTAATTGAACTGTTTGCTTAACTTCTTTTTTCTGCGCAACTGCATTTGCAACAGCTTGGTTTTTGTTTTTGTTTAATTTGTCTGCGTGCGTGTTCATAATAAATACTGTTTCTTCTTAAATATACATCGAAACAAGATATTTATATTGTTGATATTTAATTAATAGCACACCTGTCTACGAATTGTATACGCTTTGATTTGAATCACAAAAAATTGTACCTAAAACTGATCTGATAAAAAGCGAAAAGTCAGACGTTTCCATCTGACTTTCCTATTGGATTGAGTTAGTAAAAATATACATATTCTCAATTTTGAAGAATAAAGAATAGCTATCTTTAATTCGTACGAGTGTTTTCTTTTAGTGTAAAATCTTTGTGTCCTGTTTGCCAAAATGCAAATGATAACATGTCTTGTAATTCTGCACTACGCTTTTCAGCACTGGCATCAAAACCATGTCCACTTTTAAAATCTACATTGAATACAATCGGTTTATTGGAAGCATTTGCTTCAATCATTTTTGCTGTAAATTTTCCAGGTTGCCACGCAGGCACTCTAGTATCGTTCATTCCTGCTGTCAATAATAAGGCTGGATATTCTTCACCTTTTTTTATATGATGATACGCGTCCATTTCCAGTAAATATTCAAACTCTTTCGGATCTTTTATAGTTCCGTACTCTTTGATTCCGTTGAGTCCATTTGGTGTATTTTCAGAACGCAATGTATTTAGTTGCCCAACACGTACAATTGCTGCGGCATACAAGTCTGGACGTTCTGTTATAGCTCGTCCAATTAAAATTCCGCCTGCACTAGAACTCCAAGCTGCAATTTTTTTCGGATTCGTATAGTTTTGGTCTATTAAATATTCGGTACACGCTATAAAATCTTTCCAAGTATTAGGTTTCGTTTTTTTAAATCCTGCTTTATGCCATGCATCTCCTTTTTCGCCTCCGCCACGCACATGTGTTACTGCGTATATTCCGCCTTTATCAATCCATTGCATCATTAAAGGATTTACTGCTGGCGTAAGTGAAAACGCATAGGTTCCATAACCGCGCATTAATACATGATTGTTTCCATCTTTTTGCGTGTCTTTATGATAAATCAGCGAAAGCGGAATTAACTCACCATCATGTGACGGCACTTCCACTTCTTCCACAATAATATCGTCGTAATTTGTTGAGGTTTTCTTCGGATAGAGGTTTTCTTCCACAAATGTTTTGTCTATCGAATTGTATTTGTAACGTACTTCATTGGTTGTCCAACCATTAATTTCTACCCATAAATCGTCATAATCAGCTCCTTTAGTCAGTAAGTAAATAGCGCCAGCTGGTTTCGGAATTGGAATTTCTTCCGTTTTTCCATCTTGTAAATGATAGAGTTTGGATGAGACTCCATTTTTCGTCTTCACAAAAAACAATCCTTGTTTGGTGATCACAAAGTCTGAAATTGTTGCTTTTGGATCTTCCACGACTAAAACTTCTGGATTGCGTATATCAGGATTTTTCAAAGACGTTTTGCATATTTTAAAGTTTGAAGCATTCCGAGCCGTCACAAAATACAACTCATCTCCTACTACATGAAAAAATGGAATTTTATCTTCCTGCTTAAATAAAGGTTTCCAGCTTATTTTTTTATCGTATAAATTATCATATTCCGTAAAGTAATATTCGTAATACGCGCTTGCGCCAGAAACATTACTAAATAAATATGTATCCGTTGGATTTTGCAAGATTATTTCAGGAAAATCGCCCGAGTTCATCTGCATTTCAGGGTTATTCTTTTTAGAAAAGTATACATTCCGTTTTTTTGGATTGCTTCCAATTTTGTATAAAACAGTTTCTACATTTTTTAGATATGTATCTGAATCGCGATTGGTTTCTGGAAGGTATTCATAGAAAAATCCGCTATCATCTTTTAACCATCGTATGCCACCAAGTGCCGCTGGCCAAGCATTTTGTATGACTTGTGGATGTTTTTTCTTTGTTTTAGTGTCTAAAATGATCATTTCAGAAATTTCTTCATCGTCTTTAGACAGACTGATCACAATTTTACTATTGTCCCAACTTGGATTAAAATAGTTAATGTAATATGTATTGTTTGATGTTGATTGATAGTTTTCAGGATTGAAGATTAAGATTTCTTCTCCTTTTAATTTGTACCTGCAATACAGTTTAGCAGTAGCTTCTTTTGCCGATTTTTTAAGGTAATAATAATGGTCGTCGTTTGTAAAAGTAAATCTTGATATTTGAATGTTTGATTCGTTTGCTTCGCTATGAAACAACTCACGACCTGTAATGTTTTTAAGTATGCTTTGCGCGTACTTTGTTTCGTTTTTGTACCAGTTGAGAATCGTGGAATCTTTCATGTTTTCCAACGGTCTAAACATATCTACAATTTCTTTCCCGTGATAAGTTTCAGCAGTATTATTGTGAATATTTGCAGGAACAGTTCGTTGAAACGAATGTTCTTTTGAACAACTTACAAGAATAATACAAATAATGCCTAGCACTTTTTTAGTCATAACATTGGGAAATTAATAAGTGTACAAATCTTGGTAAAGGACTTGCACACTTTTAGCACTCTAACATGATTTTACATATATACAAACGCATCTTGAAATTGTACTTGAATTTGTCCAATTCCATTCTGGTTTGAATTTCCTGTTTTTGAGTTCGTTCCTCTTTTGCTTCGATTATGAGCTCCTAAAATCATTTGTTGCTCACTTACTTTTGCTACTCTAACTTTTGATAATAGCAATTTGTTTAGGGATTTGGTTTGGTTTCTCATTCTTCTTTCGTTTTAATGTTATACTCAAATGTATGACCTTAATTGGGTAAAAAGCAAATGAAACTACACAATATTTATAAATTTTAAGTAATTAACATTTAATTAACCACCTGATTTTTAGTTGTTTAATTTTTTTATTTTGTTTTTTAGTTGTCGTACAAAAAATGACGGTTTTACACCTGTTTTCTTGTAAAAAGCCGCAGAAAACGACTGTTGTGTCTTAAATCCGCACTCTTCCGCAATGGCTTTTATGGTATACTCTCTAAAGCGAGAATCGTTTGTAATACGCTCAATAGCATATTCAATTCGCAGTTGATTTAAGTAGTTAGCAAAGTTTACTTGTTTTGTTTCATTAATTACTTTTGATAAGTAAGTCCCGTTCGTATTTAACTCTTTTGCCAATTGTGGTAAGGTGTATTTTTTCTTTACAAACTTATCTGTTGCTTCAAACTTTTCAAGTTTTGTCAAAATATCATTGACTAAATCTTCTGGCAATTCTTTTATATTATTTTCAATAGCAGTTGGCTTTTTCTTGACAATTAGTCTTTCTTTTTTCTCTAACACTATACGTTCTTGCTTTTTTTGCTGCTCTTCTAATAATTTATGGAAACGTTTTTTATGAATTACTTGCTTTCGAAAGAAATAATAAATTACGCCTGCAAACGCTAATAATAAAGATAGTAATACGATAATAATCATATTATCCTTTTCTTTAATCTCCTTAATAATTTTATTTCTTTTCTTTTCTAGAATTTTGTTGTCATAATTCGTCACAATATCTTTCACCAAATCTTGATAGTTATGCTGAGAAATTTTACGAAATTTTATTTCTTGTTTCTGATAATCGGTAAGCTTTTGTTGCTCTCCGTTAGCTTCATAATAATCTTTAATATAGTCATACGTTTCTAACAACTCGGGCATTACATCTTTGGTCACTTCCAATATGGAATCAACTTTTACAAAATGATTGATACTTTTTTTGTTGAGTGCTTTGCTCGTTCTTCCAAGAAATAAATGTGTAAAAGCTAATGAGGTCAACTCACTTTTATCGTTTTCAAATAACGCTTTTACTTTCATTAAACTATCATGTGCAATTTGATATTCCTTTTTAAAATATGAGTTGATTCCTGAATTTAATACAAAATAATTATATCCTACAGGATCGTTTCCTGCAATACTATTTTTTATGCCTTCGTCAATATAATACGTAGCAGAATCTAACTTTTTTGTATAAGTGAATGAATGCGAAAGCGCAAATATGGCTCTATTATACTTAATAGATGTTTTTTCGTATCCATTCGATTCTAGAAACTTTTTATATTGTTTAAAGATTTTTTTGGATTCAACATGACGTTCAATTGTGTTTTTTATTAGACCGATATTAAAATTTATAGTTTCGTAAAGTAATGTGTTTTCTTTAGCGCGATCTAAACCAGTTATTAAATTATTAAGTGCTAATTTATATTTACCAATTATATAATAATACCTTCCTTTTTGATTGTATCCGCTAGCGGGAAACTTTTCATTGTTTTTTATATCTTTTGTAATAAAGATGATACTATCACTATACTTAATACACATTTCATCTAAATCTTTTAGATAGAATTCTGTGTATTCAAAATAGGCATTTGCAATCTTTGAAGTGTTTTCAGTTTGTTTTGCTCGCTCCAATGCTATCCTCAATGATTCATGATTTAAAACATCGATTTGAGTAGCTATGCTATCATTTTTTGGAGCATTCGTCTCTTTTTTTATGGTAGTATTTTGAGCAAACACAGTAGCACAAAAAAGTTGTAACACTATGATTAATAGTAATATTAAGGTCGGTTTTTCTTTACGAATCATGGATGGTTAATGTATGATATATACGTACAGGCTAGCGTACGGTTTTAACACAACTAAGTTACTGTTTTTTTATAAAAATTTGTGAAAGATTTATAAATCGTGAATAGCTTCTCTTGTTTTTGGGTAAACTTTCGACTTACATTTACAGTAACGAAAAACGATAAAGCGATTCAAAAGCAATGAAGTTTTTTCATAACGAAAACTTCTAATTAAGATCTAAATTATTTGCTTCTGATAAAACATGAACTAAAGTTTAGCCGATTTCTTTACGAATGTTCAGTTTGCAAATATTTAGATTGACGAATACTTTCTTAAAGTATGGTTGTTGATTAACGTGCTACTAGTTGTCTTACCAAAATGACTAGTAGCTAATCAACAAACTTCCCAAAATCAGCACATAGTATGGTATAGACATGAATTAATAAACTTTTAACCACCAAAAGATGAAATTTACCAATGATAATATTATCTATTTCTTGATCCTGGCGATTTTGATTTTGGTATTTGGCATTATGTACCAAGTAATTCAGTCACTTACAATCGATGAATACTCCGAAAATTTTAATAAACGCCACGAATTACGAAAAAAGTGGTTTTTAAATATCATAAAACCCGACCACAAAACCATAGGTTACAGTATTCTTTTAGGAATCTGCATTGCTATTTTAGGAATGAGCATTGCGGTGTTTGCGCAGCAACTTATAGATGTTATTCTACCATCAAAAGACACCAAAATGCTTATTTTTAGCATGAGTATTGTCACCGTTTTATTGTTGATAAAGGTATATTTTACAACGATTCGTGATCAATTTTTAATTTCGCAAAGCAAAAATGTAAACAATCGCATTATTGATCGATTTTACAGTTCATTGCTAAGTTTACCTAAACCGTTCTTTGATACACGAAAAATTGGTGAATTGGTCGCACGATTCAACGATACACAACGCATTCAAAATGTAATTAAAGTTGTCATAGGAAACGTAGTGATTCATACACTGATTTCTATTGTTTCACTAGGTTTTTTATTTTACTATTCTTGGCATATTGGACTCATTGCAGCTATTAGTTTACCATTTTATTTCTTGCTGATGTATGCTTTTAATACAAGAATCATCAAAGCACAAAAAGAAATTATGAGCAGTTGCACCGACAACGAAAGCAATTATATTAGTTCATTACAGAATATTTCTATTATAAAAAATACAAACAGACAAGGTGTTTTTCAAAAACTGAATCAACGCATTTATGGAGATTTTCAAGATAAAGTATTTCAACTTGGAAAAATTAATGTGCGATTGTCATTATTTTCAAGCGTATTTGGCGTCTTATTTTTAATGGCTGTTTTAGTCTACACTTCATTTCAAGTGTATAGCGGCACTATGCTTATTGGCGAATTGACTGCCGTATTGTGCATTGCAAGTTCATTATTACCATCGGTAGCAAGTTTGGCTTTAGTAGCCATTCCAATCAACGAAGCAAAAGTTGCCTTTGACAGAATGCACGAATTCACAGCCTTAAAAGAAGAAGCTACTGGAAAGACACCAATTGAAAAGTTTAAATCATTAGAAATTAAAAATGTTTCTTTTGGCTTTTCAGATAAAAAACAAGTACTCAATAACATTAATATTAAAATTTCCAAAAAGCAATGCATCGCTATTGTTGGCGAAAGTGGTTGCGGAAAGAGTACACTAGGACAAATTATTCAAAAGTTTTATACACATTCTAGTGGAGAAATTTTAGTCAATAAAGAAATTCCGCTACAGCAAGTATTAACCAAAGATTGGCGCAATATTATTGGCGTTATTCCACAAGAAGTGCCCATTTTTCCAAATACAGTGTTTGACAATATTGTGTTGGGCGAAGATGATACACTTCAAAATGTAGATTCATTTATTACAGAATATGGTTTTGAAGACTTCATTCAACGTTTACCAAAAGGATACGCCACTATGTTAGGAAAAGGCGGTATGAATTTATCTAACGGACAAAAACAAGTACTAGCACTAATACGAGTGCTGTACAAAAAGCCACAATTATTGATTTTAGATGAATTTACAGCTACAATGGATAGAAAAACAGAATTGTTTGTCTTTAAACTATTAGAACAATTAAAATCGAAAATCACCATTATTTTCATTTCTCATCATTTACATCATTTGAATCAAATTGCTGATGAAATTTATGTAATGCAAGAAGGAGAAACGAAAGTACATGGCAATCATAAAACACTACTAAAAACGCCTAATTTTTACAGCGATTTTTGGAAAAAAATATTAAAAACACCTGAACCCATAAATTATATATCATGAAAAAGAAAATTTGTTTACGTAGTTAGTTGACAAAAAATTAAATGGGGACGAGAGATCACACAGGATGCACTAATTTTTTTCATTAAGTTTTTAATTTTTCAGGTCTAGTTTACTGGGAATACTAGACAATTGCAAAATGTGTTATCTCTCAAGTTTTTTAGGTTAGGGGAACCTATCATTATTTTTAGGCTGGCAAAGTGGTATATATGACATGTACCACTTTGCCTTTTTTTATGAACTATTGCTTTAAAACAAAGCTATGATACTATTTTTTAATTTTAAATGGAAAGTTATGAATCAAAAGAAATTACTTTATTTAAAAGGATTTATATCAGGTTTTTTAACCGCTATAGCGGGAATTATCATTTTTGTAATGATTAGTCTTTTTTTGATGAAAAGCTAAAGATTAAATTGACTTAGAAAGTTAACTAACTTTTTCTATAGTTTTCAATCATGTCAATAGCCTCAGGTAAAGGTAAATGAAACTCAGTTGAAGGAATAATTGCTGGACTTCCAAAACGATGTAAATTTGACTTCATCAAGTTTTTTACAATATTGTTTTTGTCTTTAAAAAATGCTTCATGATCGTTCAATAGAATAACCAATGCTTTAAAATTAATTCCGTCTTTTATTGCAAATCCATCTATAAATTCCCAAGAAATCATTCCTACTCCATTAGCAGCAGTTGTAATTCCTTGATTGCTTACCATAACAGATGGTTTGTTTTTAGTATATAGGTTTAATAAGTAACATCCCACGAAAGTGAACAATCCGAAAAAGATATATACAAACAGAGAAGACCAAAAAAGTATTGCACTAACAGAAATTAAAATAATAAACACTGAAAAAAATAATTGCTTCTTTCTGTGTTTTGAATTTCTGTAAAAAAGTAACGGAGTTTGCATAATTAACGATTCAGTGATTAAATATATCTAATTTGTAACCTAAAATTAAACTAGTTGCGTAATTTTATGCTGAAATTTGTAATTAAATAGAAATGATATTTATGAAAAAGAATTTTACGATACTTCTTTGCTTTGTATGTGTATTTGTGAGTTTTGCGCAAAAAAACCTTTTACAATCGGGTCCGATGGTTGGATATTCTGATTTTAGAGAAGCGCTAATTTGGGTACAAACAATAGAGCCCGCTGAAGTGAAAATAGGGTATTTTGCAAAAAATGAAACTGAAAAGTTTACAGAAACTGTTCAAACGACCAAAGCTGGCGATTTGATTGCAAAGCTAACTCCAAATGAAGTAGCCTACGGCAAAACATATACGTATAAATTATACATTAATGATGTCTACGTTCCGCGAGATTATAAGTTAGAATTCCAAACGCAAACGTTGTGGCAATTTCGAACCGATCCGCCAAATTTTAAAATAGCATTGGGTTCGTGTAGTTTTATCAATGAAGCAAAAGACGATCGCCCAAAACCGTATGGCGATAAATATCAGATTTTTAATTCTATCCTGCAAAAAGACCCAGATTTAATGTTATGGGTTGGCGATAATATGTATTTGCGTACCCCTGATTTTATGACCAATACTGGAATTCGTCATCGCTACAGACATACACGTGCTACCAAGGAAATGCAAGCTTTACTAGGAAGCGTTCACAATTATGCTACTTGGGACGATCATGATTACGGACCAAATGATGCTGATAGAAGTTATGTAAATAAAAAGATTGCCGAACAGACTTTTAATGATTATTGGGGGAATTTAAACACGAATGCTGCTGGAAATGGTGGTGTAACGCAACATTTTGCTTGGAATGATGTTGAGTTTTTTATGTTGGACGATCGGTATCACAGAGCACCAAACAGAGATCCAAACCAGGACAAAGCCTATTTAGGAAAACAACAACTCGATTGGTTGATTGATGCTTTGACAAAAAGCAGGGCTACTTTTAAAGTTGTGATTAATGGTGGACAAGTAATTAGCGATGTGGCTAAGTTTGAAAATTATGCTACATATCCAACAGAGAAAGCCGAATTGTTAAAACGTATACATGATGCCAAAATTGAAGGTGTATTTTTTATTAGTGGTGACAGACATCATACCGAAATTTCAAAATTGGAGCGCAAAGATGCATATCCGCTAATCGATATTACTTGTTCTCCACTAACAGCCGGAACACATGCTCCAAGAGATGAAGGCAATACATTTCAAGTAAAAGACAAAACGTTTTATAAGCGTAACTTCGGAATTATGGAAGTAACAGGAAAACGAAGAGAACGCGTATTGGTATTAACAATTTACGATTCTGACGGAAACAAAGCCTTTGATTACGAAATTAAAGCCAATGATTTACGATATCCGAGAATGAAGAAGTAACTTTCAACGCAATCGTTCTTAAATTTTTACAAAGAATTAATTGTGCAATCTTCAGAATAAAAAATAATTCAAAAAACCGCTAACAAAACTTAGCGGTTTTCTTTTACAAATTTTATAGCTTTACCTCATGATAGCCGCTATTGACATTCATTATAAAGAAACTTATGCGAAAGCCGTTTGTGTCGTATTTAATTGGGCAGACGAGACTCCGCAACATGTATATACAGCTATTATTACAGAAGTAGCACCTTATGTTTCTGGAGAGTTTTACAAAAGAGAATTGCCTTGTATTCTAAAAGTACTAGAACAAGTACAGTTAGATTCACTAGAAGCTATTATTGTGGACGGTCATGTATTTGTACATAATGATAAAAAATATGGTTTAGGCGGTTATGTTTGGGAAGCATTAGACAAAAAAGTTCCCATTATTGGTATTGCAAAAAAATCATTTATTCATACAGAAAAAGTAGCAACTCCAATCAAACGTGGTACAAGTGAAAGTCCATTGTATGTATCCTGCATTGGAATTGACAAAGAAACTGTACTCGAAAAAATTAAATTGTTTCATGGAGAATATCGCATGCCAACAATTTTAAAGCTAGTCGACTCTCACTCACGAACAGAAATGGAATAACAAAAAACGCATTCAAAACTGTAAATCAATTAGTTATAAAACTATTTATATTTCTTCTTAACTCCTTTTTACTTAACTTTTTGGCTAACAATTAGAGTTCAAGTCATAAAATCGAGTATTTATACGCTATGCCATTCATACTTTTTTCATGAAATTTGAATAATAATTAAAAGACCATAATACCAACCAAATTAACACCTAACTAAAATGAAGACTTTATTAAAAACTACTGCATTGCTATGCGTAGCTATCTTATTTCTAAATTCTTGTGAAGAAAAAAAGAAAGAAGATGCAAAAAAAGGCACTGAAACAACAAAAACTAAAGCCAAAGCGCAAGTTAATTATGACTTAGCAGAAGCTGATACAGTTGGAGATACTTGTGCTTGTGAATCCGATTGGTTTCCACACACACAAACACCAGCTCCTGCAGAAGGAAGCAATAGTCCGTTTGCTGCTAGTGAAACAACAAACTGTATTTTTCACCAATGGTCATGGCAAAAATTCTTATGGTTAACAGTACCAGACAGTAACAAAACCCCACTATTTTTAAGAGATGCAAGTATTAAGCAGGTAGATCCATTTATGAATCCTGTAACGATTCCTAGTGGAGCAACCGTAGCACTTTCTATAACGGAAGAACAGCAAGCAGGTTCATTAGGAATTTTAAGATCAAATCCTAACTTTAATAAAGGAAACTCAGAAACGGTTTATTATGCTATTTATATGAATGACACAATGAATGAGGCAGCTATAAATTATGCTTCACAACTAGCAGATGGTACCTTAGAGCATAATAATGCTCAAGCTTTTCCTGTAGGATCGTTCGAGCTAAAAACATCATGGATTCCAACAACTGCAATTCCACAAGCAGATTTAACTAATTACTATACAACGAATGCTAATATTGACGGAGCTACTACAGAAGTGGCACTTTTAGGAATGCACGTTGTAGGAGTTGTTGAAAATCACCCTGAATTTATTTGGGCAACTTTTGAACATAACAATTTAGCTCCAGCTTTCGATTGGACCAAAGGGACTGCAAGTGCTGATACTGATAAATTATTATTTAAAAAGGGAAGCGTTTCAACTATTGATGGAATTCAATGGCCGTATCAAGGTGCTGCTCCTACTTTAGAAAGTCAGGCATATACCCTTTTTGAATATGGTGTACCAAGAATTTCTGGGAGTAATCCTAAAACTAACTTCATGAAAACAAGTCAGACTGAACCAAAAAACTATCATAATATTAAGGCAATTGATGATTGCGTTGCAGGAAAATTAGATGACGTTTGGAATAATTATGCATACACAGGTTCTATTTGGCTTAATACAGATGGATTAACTCCTACAGAACAAACTGCGTTGATAAATACTCTAGGTACTGGTATTGGAGCTGCTACTCCAGGTTCATCAGCTAGAGGTTCGTTAAACTCTGCTAATATTTCAATGGAAACATATACACAAACATTTATGCCTAGCTTATCTAGTATTAATGCTAGTAACTTAGCAAACTGTTTTTCATGCCACAGTGCACAAAGTTTTACAAAAAAAGGACAGCCTCAGTTTAAATCTCCTTTGTATATAAGTCACGTATTTAACGGATATCTAGAACATCAAAAAGGTGCTACAAAAGATGAAATAAATCAAATGAAAGCACAAGATTTTCAAGACACATTTTTTAATAAGAAAAAGGAATAATACTTAAATTTTAGAAAGAAAAATATCAGTATTTAGTTTTATCGAGAATGCTCCAAACAAAAAGAGAATCCTTAGGGCAAAGGATTCTCTTTTTATATTTTATACAATTTATCAGATTGTCAATACCGTAATACTAAATATTATGATATAAATATAGTCGGATAAATATCAAAATAATTACAAAGTCGATCAATAAGTTTATTTCTGTAGATGAATAGTATTTTTTATTCGATTACCAACCTGATTTTCAGTAAAACGAATAATTTAAAAAATGTCGTAAATAAAAAAAGAATCCTTAGGGCAAAGGATTCTTTTTTTATTTTAAAACAATTTATCAGATTGTTAACACTTCAATACTTAATAATACTGACGCTAATATAGTTTAGTATTCATTTTGTCTTATATAAAGTCGATGAATACCTAATTATATGTAGATAAATGGTCGTAATATGTCGTTAAACTAACAATGAAGATAAAGAAAGTTAAAAATAGTCCAAAAAAAAAGAACTTTTAGGGGGCACAAAAAAGTTCTTTATATTTTACAATTTACCAGATTGTAATTATCGTAATACTAAATATTTAAGTCAAATATACAGGGAACGCATACATACACTTCCAAAAGTCGATCAGACATACTTATAGTGTAGACGAATGACATTATTATGACGATCAATGCTTTTTTCTCGCACTTCCAATCAGATAATCAGCAAGTTAAATATTTTCAAGCCATCTACGACATCATAATATGCATCCTAAGATTTATTTAATAATAAGTTATGTAGTCAAGAACGTTCTCCAAAATTATAAACTAAAATAAACGGATTTCATAAATGCTTATAAAAATACTTGTCGCTTGTTTTAAAAGTCAAAAAAGAATATTCTGTAGCTTTAGATTGAATTGTTACCAAAAGCGAAAGGAGCATTCCCCAACGCTCCTTTCTATTTGTAGAATAATAAACCTCAATAAAATACTCATTGAAACTTGATTCTAATGTAGTAAAACTTGTCATACAAGCTCTAAATTATTGTGTGAGCGTTAAAAAATAAATGTGAGCGTTAAGTTTTGAGTAGAAAAAACAAAAAAGGAGTGTCCCCCAACACTCCTTTTGCATAAGAAATATATTCTTCTAAGCGGACTTATAATTTTAAGTCTATAATTTTTTATTGAAGAATAAATAACCTAAAAAACCTACGGTAAACTTAGACAAAGTACTTGTATCATAAAAGAAATTGTACCCGCAATTTATAAATTACGTGCATATAAAGAAATAACTAACCGCCTGACTTACAACAAATAAAAACTCGTATTTCACGGAATTGTAGTCTTAAAAATGAATTTTATAGAAACCTCTTTTTTTCTCAAATTATTAGTGAAATTGTATCAAAAATTTGAAATTTACATATTATAAGATGACTTTTGTGATGGCAGTTTTGAATCCTTTTAGTGAAAAATATAGTCTGTTTTTGTTAAAACTATACATTATAAAAGTTCACTTTCTTCCAGTCCATCTTTGATTGCATTTCGAACAATCCGATACGTTTTTCGTTGTCCCAATACTCGAAAAGCAAAGCTATAAAAACCACTTTTAGTGAGCGATTTTACGATGGCACGAATTCTCTTTTTAATAGGTTTTTTATATGCCTTATCAAAAGCTTCCATATTGAATTTTGGATATGATGGATATGCTAAATTTGCATCTTCACCATAGTTTTTTGTATCATATTCTTTATTGATGATATGCAATGCACGCATGTCTGGAATAATTGGAAAGTAAGTAGGCACTTTATTTAAATCGTCTTTATCACTATATGAAAAACGATTTTTAGCGGCTGCCGTAACTTGTGAGCCAAATCGTTTGACAATATTTTTATTTTCTACCGCGAAATAATAACGTAAAAACGATTGACAATTTTTTCTTCCTAAATGAAAATCATGTTCACGGAACGATTCATCCAAAAAACCTCCAAAACCACTTAAAGGCGCAGAAGCCAAATCTTTTTTAGCACGAATCCATCCGTTTGTTGTTTCGCGCTTACGTTTTGGTTCTACCAAAAATTTGGTTCGATTGCTTAATGATAATGCTTCCAAAATTCCATCTTGATTAAACATTACTTGATTTCGCAAAGCTTTAAACATTCCTTTGGCTATAGAAATGATATCGCGTTTGCTATCATACGGATCTAAATCATGATCTTGATTTGGAAAAGGGTCTACCATTATAATGGCATAATTATCGTCTTCGCGAATTGTTTTATTTTTTTCAATGAGCACTTTCATACAAATTCCAAAAGGTTCATTGTTTATCAATCCACCATCAACCGAATTAAATTTGTATTCATCATCCGTCTTCAAATCGACACGAATACCTTCACTCCTATCAAATAAATATTTAGGATATCGCGCTACATATTCATGCGCAATTGTTATTTCTCTTGATTTCAATCCAATAGGAAAAGCAGAAGTACTTAACGTAGCATTTTTCAAATAATTTACGTGCGCTGAATCTTTTAAATCTAACACAAAATATAAAGAATCATCATCTTTTGGAATACCTGCATTATGCTCTTCATTTGCGATTTTATAACGAAAAAATCCTCCATGATTGGTAATAACGCTTTCGCTGTCTTTAAAATCAATATTAAAATTCAATCCACGCAAATTGGTGGTTGTTAAAACCAAATCTAAACTTTTAGAAACATATTTAGGAAACGCAACATGATCGTTTGTTTTTAGTGCGTTATCTGCAATTGTATCTATTGGTGCTGTATTTAGCAACGATTCAGGATATTCACCTGCTTTCAAATCATCTACATTCAACAACTTCATTAAAGAGGTTTCTGTATCTGTATCTGCCATTTTTACCCAAGACTTATAAAACACATTATTTTCACCTTTTGGATTGTCTTTGTTTACAAACCGATGATCTTTATCAAGCAAACTCAATACTGTTAAAGTTCCTGTAATTCCTCCAGCCGAAGCGCCACTTAACACTTCCAATTCTACATCATGCATCGGAATAGAATCATCATATTCAGGGTGATTTTTACCTAAAGTTTTATTGCGCTCTTTGGTTTTTTCCCATAAGTGCAATGATTCTAACAAGTAATCAATAACGCCAGCAGTGTAGGCTCCCGCAGAAACAGCGCCAGCCATTGTAATACATATTTTAAACTTTTTTGTAGGCATATTTCAAAGTAATTTCTGGATAAATATAGCGTTTTAGCACTCTTTTTATTGTAATACAAATAGCAATCTGTATATAATTTTTAACAAATAAATACAACACGTACAAAACATTTACAATCATAATGTTTGTTATATTTGTACATCGTAAAATCATAAGAATGAAGATTGAACAAATATATACAGGCTGTTTAGCACAAGGTGCATATTACATAGAGTCTAATGGTGAAGCTGCAATAATTGATCCATTACGAGAAACAAAAACATATATTGAGAAAGCAAAGGCTAATGATGTGAAAATCAAGTATGTTTTTGAAACACATTTTCATGCAGACTTTGTGTCAGGTCATTTAGATTTGGCAAAAGCAACTGGTGCAACTATAGTTTTTGGTCCAAATGCAACAACCGATTATGATATGCATAGTGCAAAAGACAATGAAGTATTTTCTATTGGAAATATCAAAATAAAAGTATTGCACACACCTGGTCATACGCTGGAATCTTCTACGTATTTATTGATTGATGAAAACGGAAAAGAACATGCTATTTTTTCTGGCGATACGCTATTTTTAGGTGATGTTGGACGACCAGATTTAGCAATTAAGTCCGATTTAACAAAAGAAGATTTAGCAGGTATGTTGTATGATTCGCTTCGTACAAAAATTATGCCTTTGGCAGATGATATCATTGTATATCCAGCACATGGTGCAGGTTCTGCTTGTGGAAAGAATTTAAGTAAAGAAACTGTTGGACTTTTAGGCGAGCAAAAGCAAACCAATTATGCGTTGCGCGCAAATATGACAAAAGAAGAGTTTATCAAAGAAGTTTTAGATGGTATTGCGCCACCACCTCAATATTTTGCTAAAAACGCACTTTTAAATAAAGTTGGATATGCGGCTTTTGAAACTGTTTTGGAAAAAGGAAATATTGCCTTAACTCCAGAAAGGTTTGAAACACTCGTTAATGAAGAAAATGCATTGATGTTAGATGTACGTAACCGAAAAGACTTTTTGGGAGAACATATTCCAAATAGTATTTTTATTGGACTTGACGGTAGTTTTGCTCCTTGGGTTGGTGCATTGATCAAAGATTTACAACAACCCATTGTACTAATAGTTCCTGAAGGAAAATCTGCAGAAGCTATTACACGACTTTCAAGAGTTGGTTACGACAATACATTAGGGTTTTTAGAAGGTGGAATGAAAGCATGGAAAGCTGCCGGAAAAGAAACGGCTCGCATTAATTCTATCTCAGCAGAAGAGTTTTCAAATCGTATAAAGAAAAACAAGCTGAATGTACTTGATGTTCGTAAAGATGGCGAATACAAGGCAAAACATATTGAAGATGCACAACACTTTGCGCTAGATTATATTGATAAAAACATGAACGAGATTGACGCAAATAAAGCATATCATATTCATTGTGCTGGCGGATATCGTTCTGTTATTGCTGCTTCTATATTGAAAGCACGTGGTTTTCATAAAGTAACTGATGTTGCTGGCGGATTTGCAGCTATTAAAACAACAGATATTCCGTTAACAGAGTTTGTATGTCCTTCTACACTTTAACCTAAAGAATTACTACGTTTTGTAATTTTAAAACACATATACTTTAGTAATAGTATAAAGTAATATGTAGTTTTTAAAGCAAAAACAGACAGACTTGTCTGTTTTTAATTTTTTGTATATATTTGCCCTGTGAAACATTCAGAAGTAAAAAATAGAATCATTGAAACTGCTTCATTCTTATTTTATAAGAACGGATATAACTCTACTGGAATAAACGAAATTATTTCAGAAGCCGGAATAGCCAAAGCAACACTTTACAATCATTTTAAGTCTAAAGAAGATATTTGTCTTGCATACCTTCGATTCAAGAATACAACCTTTATTAAGGATATTGAAGCATTTACGACTTCTAAACCAAAAGGAGAAACGCAGATACTTGCAGTTTTTGACTTTCTTGAATTATTTTTTCAGGATAAAGATTTTAATGGTTGTTGGTGTATTAAAACAGTTTCTGAAATTCCAATTGATAATCAAAGAATTAGAGATGAGATACAAACTCAAAAGAATAATTTCATTCAATTGATAGCAACACTCGTTACAAATAATTTAGACATTCTTGAAGAAGCAAGAATCAAATCAATTTCTAGACAAATATATTTACTTTATGAAAGTGCCGTTGGCGAAAGTCATTTGCATCAACTAAATTGGCCTATTAAAGAAGCTAAAAATTTATGTTCACAAATCATATTGTAAAAAAAATTTACATAATTAAAGACAGACTTGTCTGTTCATTTATAAATTAAACAAAAACAAATAAAATGAAAGAAGTAGGAAAAAAAGTAGCCTTAGTAATTGGAGGATCAAGTGGAATTGGAAGAGCAACTGCACAAAATTTATTAAACGAAGGTGTTGAGGTACACGCAGTTGGAACAAACGCTACAAAATTAGAGGCATTTAAAAATGATGCTTCTGGAAATTTACACACACATCAAGTAGATATTACGAACGCTGCACAAGTTGACGCATTGAATGAAAAAATTAACGGATTAGACAATTTGGATTATCTAGTAAATGCTTCTGGTATTTTTGGTCCTAAACCTTTTTTAGACCATACGGTTTCTGATTATGATTCGTATCAAGATTTAAATAGAGGTTTTTTCTTTATAACACAAGCAGCAGCTAAAAAAATGAGTACAACACAAGGTGGAGCTATTGTAAACGTAGGTTCTATGTGGGCAAAACAAGCTGTAAAAGCGACGCCTTCTTCAGCGTATTCAATGCAAAAAGCAGGTTTACATTCATTAACGCAACATTTAGCAATGGAGTTGGCAGATCATAAGATTCGTGTGAATGCCGTTTCGCCTGCAGTTGTTGAAACGCCTGTATATGAAAGTGTTTTTGGAGGAAAACAAGAAGCGCACAACGCATTACAAAACTTCCATGGTTTTCACCCAATTGGACGTAATGGAAAAGCACAAGATGTAGCTGATACTATTTCGTATTTATTGTCTGATAAAGCTTCTTGGGTTACAGGCGCTATTTGGGATACTGATGGCGGTGTAATGTCTGGAAGAAATTAAAAATTAGATATCAACTATTTATAAGGCAAGGTTTCTTGACTTTGCCTTTTTAATCCTTTAAAAGAAGAATTTATGTACGATATGAAAAATTTAAAGCAGTTAGGCACTTTAGGAAAAAATGCGCCTGCTGCTATGAAGGCTTTTCAAACTTTAGATCAAGCAGCTCTTGGTGATGGAGTAATTCCTAAAAAATATAAAGAATTAATGGCAATTGCCGTAGCTTTGACCACACAATGTCCATATTGCTTAGAGATTCATAAAAAACATGCAATAGAAGCTGGTGCAACACAGGAAGAACTTGCAGAAGTCACCTTTATTTCTGCAGCTTTACGAGCTGGCGCAGCCGTAGTACACGGAACACATTTAATGGAACACTAATGACACAAAAGAAAGCTACTTATATTATTATTGGCGCAGGTTTATCTGGTTTAACAACCGCTTATAAATTGCACCAAAAAGGAGAAACAGATGTATTAATTTTAGAAGCAAGAGATCGTATTGGTGGTCGTATTTTAACGCAAGATCAGGTTGATTTTGGAGCGACTTGGTTTCAACAGCATCATGAAAATTTGTATGCTCTTTTGGAAGAAGTGGCTACCGATAAGTTTCATCAGTTTAGTGATGGGAAGAGTGTTTTGGTTTATAACTCAATGGCACCTGCGCATTATTTTGAAAATGATCCTAGTTATCCATCAGCATTTCGAATTGCTGGTGGATCTTCTGCTCTTATGGAAAAAATGGCATCTTTTTTTCCTGAAAAAATTCACACCAATACTATCGTTTCTAGTATTGAAGAAGTAGAAAATCAACTAGAAATCTCTACAAATAATGGCACTTATCACGCAGATAAAGTAATTGTAACTATTCCGCCAAGGATAGCTACACACATCAAATTTTTACCCGAATTACCTGAAGGTTTAGTCCATGATATGAATATGACGCATACGTGGATGAGCAATGCAATAAAAGTTGGTCTAACCTTTAAAACTCCTTTTTGGAAAGCAAAAGGGTTGTCTGGAACTGTTATTGGTCAGATTGGTTGCGTGACCGAATTGTACGATCATTGTTGTATTGAAGAGAAGTCTTTTGCGTTAATGGGATTTGTAAACGAAGCTTTGCGCGATGTATCTGCCGAGGAACGAAAAGCCAAAATTTTAGCCTATTTGCAAAAATATTTAGGTGATGAGGTTTTAGATTTTATCACGTATGAAGAGAAAGATTGGTCTCAAGATTGTTTTACGGCTTCAAGCGATATTAAGTCTATTTATATGAGTCCGCGTTATGGGAATCCGAAGTTTCAGGAATATTATGCCAACGGAAAATTACTGTTTTCTGGAGCAGAAACCTCGCCTATTCACGGTGGTTATATGGATGGAGCTGTGTTTAGTGGTTTGAAAGCTGCGGAGAAAATTACGTCTACACTATAATTTTAAAAACGTACTGTATTTTATATTGGTTTTGAAATTCATGTCTGTTGTGAGTTTATCTTAGTAAAATACTACAAAATGTACGATACCATGAAGCTTTTTAAAAACTATATTTAGCGCTATCAACCTAATAATACGTGTATTATGAAAAAACAAAATTTAAAAAGTTTAAAGCTAAGTAAGAAGTCAATTTCTAAACTTACTTCTTTAAAAGGAGGTTCTGTACCTGCTGAAACATGTGAATCTCCTTGTCAAGGAGGAACAGATTGTTGTAATGGTAGTCAAGGAGTTTGTTATGATCCAGAATCTGTGAGCTGGGTGTATCGAATTTGTATATGTCCAATAACTGAATCGTAATTGAATTCGAAAATCACATCACTTCCTACACGAGGACTTCCTTTATCAAACTTTTCTTTTATAGGTTCAGTATCATCTTGTCCTTCTTTTAGTTGTTGTGCTTTTGTTTTTGATATCGCAAAAAAGATAAACTGATTACAATCTCAAAAGGTGTATTTTCTATGTTGCTATTTCCAGTAATTATTTGCAGCAGAAACCGTTTGAAAGTTAACGGCAATTACATGAGAAGCCATGGTAAGACCTGTTGCATTATTTGCATATTCTGGTCGTAATTTTTTCAGTACTTCCATGTCAGGTTGTGTTGATTTTACGCCCATTCTTGAGAGCTTTATTGCGAGTTCGTATCCTTCTTGTGGCGTTTCAGTTTGTAGACTATGAAGCCATATTTCTTTTTGTTCCATATTGATGTTTTTTTTATTTAAAACAAATGTAATAGCGAAGCTATATGCCACTTAAGGACAATTGAACCAAAACATGGACAATTAAATCAGTCTGTTATTTTTCAGTTGTTTGCGGAATTCTTTTGGAGAGATATTGGTATGCTTTTTAAAAACTCTACTGAAATATAAAGGATCGTTATAGCCAACTTCATAAGCAATGTCTTTGATAGATACATTCGTTAAGAATAACTTATTTTTTGCGCTAGCAATACGTTTTAGATTGAGTAGCGTTACAAAACTATTTTGGAAATATTTTTTACAGAGTCGGTTGAAAGTAGAGATTGACACTTCAATTTTTTTTGCATAAAATTCTGCCGAAGATTCTTTGATATAGTATTCATCTATCAGTTTCTCAATTTGATAATGAATGTTTTCTTTCTTGATGGATTCGATTTCTTGTTTTCCTTTTTTATAGCGAACTGCTTTTATTAGAAACATTTTTAGTTGACTTGATACCATGTCTAGTTGTCCAATTTCTTTTTTTGATAATTCTGATTGAATGTTTTCGTAGAAAGTAGATAAATCGTCGAATTCATTTCGAGAACAACGTAATACAGTATCATTCATAAAATTATTAAACAATAATCCTTGACAACCTATGTCTTTTGCATGAATGTCTATACAGAAAAAATCAGGATGAAATTGAATGAACACGCCTTCAAAATCAGCTTGCAGTTTTATTTTTTGATATGGATAGTAAAATAAAATATGATCGTTAGAAATTGTGATTTCTTGTGCATCAATTTTCAGTATTCCGTTTGCTTTCTTTAAAAAGAATACGCCATAGAAATTTGGGTTTTCAAACAGTGTTGAAAATGTGTCAGAAGCTACAGAAAGTACTGTGAGTATTTTTTCGTTTTTCTTATTGTAAAGCGTATGTGTCATTTGTAACTAGCTGTTATACAAATGTATTTTATTTATGGATATATACCTTTTTTTTCAATCGTTTTCATCTATATACAAATAGAAACTTAACTATATANNTTTTTTATTATATTATTTTGTGTATTCTATATAAAACTGCTTCTTAGTATAGGTAATTTAAAGCAGTAATATCATTTTGATTGAACTCTCCATCTTCGCTTGAACTAAAGCAAGCTAACATAAGAGAAGTTGAATCATATCCTGTTGGTGTTCCTGGAATATGTACTGCACCAACTCCAGCTGTTCCTTCATTTGAATTTTGTCCACAACTTTGTCTGCTGAACCAGTCCGTGTGACGGAATCCGATTGAGTGTCCAATTTCATGTCCAATTACATGTTCGTGAACATTATTACTGTAAGGAGCTAATCCTGAATTAATTTTAACCCACTTGTATGGATTTCCTCCTGAAGGGAAACCAGCAGATCCACCTGCTCCACCTTGTACTTGATATACTACCATGTCTTTATTTTGATAGTTGGTACCAAATGTTAATTGGAAGCTGATGTCTAAATTTAATGCATTATAGTTATTTACTGCCCACTGAAGTCCAGTTTGCATTTTAGTTGTTAATCCATTAGAATTATTTCCTGTATATCCTATAATTGTAATTACACCGTTAGACACTAAGTTATTTGTACGGTATTGCTTACTTGTAATATCTCCACCCATTTCCATGTTCATTAATTGATCACGTGTCATAAAGATATCACCTTCAATCATGTATCCTTCTTCGATTTTACCATTTGGTTTTTCGAATGAAGCTTCCTGCATATCAAATGTGTTGAAGTGAAGTGATTGTGCTTTTGCAACTAGTTCTTGTGGAACTCCGATAGCTGTGTTTTGCTCCTCGTCTACTACACTGTCATTATCTTTACTACAAGATGTAAAAGTAAGTCCTGCAGTCAATGCCATTAGCAATGCTAAGTTTTTAATTTTTTTCATTTTAAAAGTTTTTTCGGTTAATGTTATAAATAGTTTGGAGCGATTTTTAACACAGCACAAAATTATAAATTAGATTGAATAATTCCTAATAAAATGTTAAAAAAACTAATAATTCATAAAAAATTAACAGATTTCATATGCTTTGTTAAATATTTATCAAAAAAAATAGGTGCTTAAAAAAAAGCACCTATTTATATATAACCTGTTAAAAATCTTTTAGTTACTAGATTATTTCAGCAGAAAGTCCTGCTTCCAATAATTTACTGCATCTAGGTTTTAAGTCATTATATTCTCCTGTTTTCACCGTACATTTTCCTTTATAATGAACAATTATTGAACATTGTTCTGCTTGCTCGGCAGTATGATCGCATGCATAAATAAGCGTATTTATAACATGATCAAATGTGTTTACATCATCATTATATAATACAATTTCATTATTTTTTTGTATATCTTCTAGCGTGAGTAATTCTTCTTGAATTTTTTCTTGTGTACTCATATTCAATATTTTACTGCGAATTTACAAATTTTAGTGAAACCCAATTGTTTTTTTCGAGTTTGTCCGCATATTTTAACTTGTTTTTCACACATTCATCCGTAATCATAGGAATATCTTCCGTATAAAAACCACTTAAAAACAATATTCCGTTTTCATTTAAACAGTTAGCATATTGATGAATATCGTTCAATAGAATGTTTCTGTTAATGTTAGCAATGACAATATCATAGGCTTTATTTTCCAATAGGGAAACATCTCCTTCATATACAGAAATATGCTTACAATTGTTACGTTCTACATTCTCGAGTGAGTTTAAATAACACCAGTTATCAATATCAATTGCATCTAAAGGTTTGGCGCCTTTCATTTCAGCCAAAATAGCTAAAACACCTGTTCCGCAACCCATATCTAACACTTTTTTATCAGTTACATCTGTGTTTAAAATATGCTGTAACATCATATGTGTGGTCTCGTGGTGCCCAGTTCCAAAACTCATTTTTGGTTCAATAACAATGTCATATTCAACCGATGGTTTTTCATGAAAAGGTGCACGAACTACACATTTTCCGTCTACTTCAATTGGTGTAAAGTTCTTTTCCCATTCTTCATTCCAATTGACTTGTGCTATTTCTTCATGCACATAGCTGATGCTGAATTCTGAATTTTTTAGTATTTGAATATCTTCTAAAATTGCATCGTGCCAATCGTCTTTTTGAATGTACGCGTTGACACCTTCTTCATTTTCAACAAAGCTTTCAAATCCAGCAAAACCGAGTTCTGCAATTAGAATTTCCGTTCCAGGTTGTACTGGTGAAACCTTGAATGTATATCCAATATAAGTTGTTGACATATTTAAAATGCGTTTATAATAGCAACAAAATCAGCCGCTTTTAAGGCTGCGCCACCAATTAATCCTCCATCTACATCTTCTTTAGCAAAAATTTCAGTTGCGTTTGCTGGTTTTACACTTCCTCCATATAAGATAGAAAGTTCATTTCCTGTTTCGTTTCCAAATTTTTCAGAAATCGTTTTACGGATAAAAGCGTGCATTTCTTGTGCTTGTTCTGGCGAAGCAGTTTCTCCAGTTCCTATTGCCCAAACTGGTTCGTATGCTAAGATTATGTTTTTCCAATCAGTAGCATTTAAGTGAAATAATGCATTTTTTAACTGACTTTCTACAACTGCAAAGTGATTTTCAGATTTACGATCTTCTAATTCTTCTCCAAAACAGAATACAATTTGCATATCATTTGCCAAAGCAGCATCTACTTTTTTAGCTAATAATTCATCTGTTTCTCCAAAATATGCTCTTCGCTCACTATGTCCAAGAATTACGGTATTTACGCCAACACTTTTTAACATATTTGCTGATACTTCACCTGTGTAAGCTCCTTTTGCTTCTTGATGCATGTTTTGTGCAATTACTTCTATATTATGTCCTTTTAGTACGTTAAACGCTTGAAAAAGGTTTACTGAAGTAGGTGCTACCATAACATTTACATCTGTATTTGGCACTTGTGCAATTAAGTCATTTAATAATGCTTCCGTTTCCGAAAGATCATTGTTCATTTTCCAGTTTCCTGCAACTATTTTACGTCTCATTTTATTGTTTTTTATTGAACCTATTTAAAGTTTTTATTTTAATGCTTTGTCGTCTGTTTCTATGGCTTCAAAAAGTTTAATACTTCCATCTGGGTTGATAATCATGTATCTAGGAATCCAATTGAGTCCAATAGCTTTTCCAAATGTACCGTACATTCCTGACTTTAAGAAATAATGTTCTCCGACAAGCGCGTGTTTTTTAATTCCTTTTTTCCACGCTGCTATATTTCGGTCTAAAGATAGAAATAGGTATGTTAATTGTGGATTATTTTTTTGAATTTCTTTGATTCCTGGAATTCCTGTTAAACAATCGCGACACCATGAAGCCCATATATCTACAAAAATAGTTTTCCCTTTATGGCTTGCTAAAATGTTTTCAAATGTAGTGTTTTCTCCGTTTATGGAAAGCATTGTTTCTTGTAATGCTTCTGGAGGGAATTCTTTTAATATTTCTTTGTGACAGCTTGCCACTAAACAAGCAATTAACAATAATTGTATGAAGTGTTTCATGCTATTTTTGAATGGTAATTTTTGTCTTTTTTGAGATGTATGGATAGATTTCATTGACATCTTTGTTTTTCATCGAAATACATCCTAGTGTCCAGTTTCGTTTTTCATCAATCATAGCATCCATTCCATCTGGCACACCGTGAATTCCAACTTCACCTCCAATAGTTTCTCCATTTTTTATAATTCCATTTGCTTTACGCTGATTGAATTTTTTCCAAGAATCTGCATTCGGATAATCTATCCAAACAAATTTTGACCAGCTGCGATGCGGATATTTGTCTCGCACGCCAAATACGCCTTCTGGTGTTCGCTTGTCACCTTCCTTTTCTTTGTCGTCCACAGGGTTTCCTCCAAAAACAACATTGTATTCTTTTACCAAGGTATCCGCCGCAAAAACAGAAAGTTTATAATCGCTTTTATCGATAAGAATTCGAATTGGTGTTCCGTCTGGCAATAACTTTTTTATAGGTGTTTCTTCAGCTTTATTGCTTTGAGTCGACACCTCTTTTTTACAAGATTGCACAGATAGCATGATACTTATGCAAACGAAAAATAATTTAAAAGTTTTCATCTGTTTATTTTTATTTTATGAACGCTGTCAGATGTTGTTTGCTATGAATCATTTTTCTTGGTCCAAAAATTTTTAACATGCTCATATCATATTAATTCTACAACGAATTTATTCTATTATAAATTGTCTTATTTCAGAATTAGAAATATTTCCACTCGGATCTTTTGATTGAATTTTCCAGTAATAAACTCCTGCTGTCAGTGTTTCTGTATGTGTTTCAGCAGTTAGCATGTTTGCAACTTCTTGCACAGGCGGATTTGCGGTGTCTACATATACTGCATATTCTAAAAGTTCTGTTTCGCCCTCATCAGGGTCATTTCCTACCCAAGTGAATACTACATCTAAAGTTGCAACCGTTGCGCCATTGTCTGGACTTGTCAATGTAGCTGGAAAAGGCAAATAGTTTGAAATTGCATTGAAAGGTGTTTGAAATTGCCAAGTTGCTCCCGTTACAGAATCGCCTTCACTATCGGTAGCTTCCACATTCCAAGAATACGAAGTTCCTTTTTCTAAGGTAACCATTGTAGAAGTTCCTGTGAGGTTTTCTGTAGCAACCACTAAGTTTGTCGTTAAGTTTCTAAGTGTAAACGTATAATCTAGATTGTTATCTTCTACATCTTGAAAGTCATTCCATTGAAAGTCAACTCTAATTTCTGTATCTGAAATTTCTTCACCTGTGCATACTCCATTGTTATTTGGAAGTATATAACTGCTAGCTGTTGGCACATTATTTTCTGGTTCTGGAGCTGGATCTGAGTCTCCTGAACTACAACTTATGATTGTTATTGTTACAAAAAGTCCTAAAAATTTTTTCATCTGTTTTTTTGTTATGAATTTTGTTAGATGGAATTCGCTAACAATCATTTCGGTTGATGTCAAAAGATTGTTTTGCTCATTTCATCATTTTATCTTTTTATTAGTTTTTGTGTGAATGTATTTTCGCTAGTCGATAACTGTACAAAATACACACCTGTTTTTAAGTTTTTTATGTCTATTTTTTGGTTGTTCACAGGAGTTTTGATAGTTTGATTTGCAATCAACCTTCCTGATATATCATATATACCAACATTGGCATTTGTTATATCTCCTGCATTTAGTAAACTTAGATAGATATAGTCGTTACTTGGATTTGGTAACATGACAAAGTTTGCGTTCGAAATTGTTTTTATCGTTTCTGTGAACTTTCCTTGACATGCTTTTTCGGTGGTTACCTCAACCGTGTTTATTGGTTTACTTAACTGTTTTGTGAACGTCACTGTTGTGTTTTCATCTGGAGCAATAACAGTAAACTCTTCTCCATTAATGAAGATACTGTAGTTGGTTGCGCCTATCAAGTCTATAGTATATTCGTTACTTCGTGATAGTGCTGAGTTTGCATGCAATTCTGCTGGATCACCTATTTCTACCGTGAAGCATTGCTCGTAGTTTTCATCTGTAATACTGAAACATAATTCGTAAGTTCCTGCATCTAGATTTTCTATGAGTAAATCTTCTGTAAAGGTGTTTACTGGAATATTTATTGGCGTTCCATTGCGTTTTAAATCGGCTACATAATTATGATTTGCAATTGCTTTGATGTCTATTTTTGCATTGTCTAAACTTGCGCAGGTTTCACTTTCGGTTTGTATCAAATAGTTGTCTACAGGTAATGTAAACGGGCAACCATCTGTATTTGTTCCGTTGTAGTATGGACAATCGTCATCTACATCTAAAATACCGTCATTGTCATCATCATCGTCACACAAATCACCTAAACCATCTTGATCAAAGTCTTCTTGGTTTGGATTGTAAACTTCGGCACAGTTATCATCTGCGTTTAAAACGCCATCGCCATCCGTGTCATCGTCACATACATCGCCCATTCCATCATTGTCAGCATCTGCTTGATCGGTGTTTGCTATGTCAGGACAGTTGTCCATATAGTTATAAATGGTATCGCCATCTGTATCTTCTACAATTCGTGTTTCTGTTTTATTGGTAATTATTGGCGCATTGAAATCAAAGTAAATTGCAGCTCTGTTGTCAATTATGTCTCCGACTTGCACTGTACTTTTTGGTTTTACTCTGAACGCGATGTATCCGTGACTGTTTGGTTCATCATTTGTACTATCTGGCAAGTTGATATCGTTAAATAAAAACTCCAATTCTGGATCGTCTCCTGTAACTAAAGCTATCGAATAATCGTGACTTGCATCGACAGGTTCAAAAGTATCCCAATCGATTAAATTACTCATGAGATCTACAATACGAATGTTTACTGCTGGTGACGTTCCTTCGTTTTGAAAACGAATTACATAGTGCAAATATTCGTCTGCATCTTCAATGAGTACATGTTCGCCTTCTAATACTCTTTTGTCATTTGGATCGTATGAGGAAAGTACGATTTGATTGAGACTGTTTTGATTGTTATTAGGAAGTATGTCATTCGTTAAAGGAGCTATTGCTATGAAAATTAGCTCATCGTTAATATTCGTTGTTGGTGGTGGCAATACATCAAAATTGACCGTAATGCTTCTGGTTTCGCCTGGAATTAGGTTTGTATAATCCCACGTGAGTATATTTGTTGCTTGTGTTGTTGGTGTAATGCTAGCTGAGGTAAAGTCTATTTTTTCATCGTTGAAGTTAAAATCGATTGTTCCACTAACAAGTGTTGTTCCATTGTTTTCTAGTACAATACTATAGACTGCTTCAAATCCTGCTACTGCTGGAATTTCGGGTATAATAATTACTGATATTTCTTCGAAAACTTCTGTGTATGCTGCGCAAAAATCAACTATTTCGGTATTGTCTGTTCCCGTTATCGTTATGTTTTGAGATTGTGGAACAATATCAAGTTGACTATCAGACTCAATGTATACATCAAAAGAACCTTCTGGTACAAATAGCGTGTATTCTCCATTTTCATTGGTAAATGTTGAATAATAGTTGACTCCATCGTATGCTATTATTTGAATGCTTTCGAAAGGAAAATCGTCTGCCGTACAGCCGTTGTCATCAAAATCTAATAGCACTGTTCCTGTAATTGTATTTAACGTACATGTTTGAGCAGAAAATTGACAAGGTACACTAACATTCACCAATGCATAGTTTGAATTATTTGTTACGAAATTACAAATAGCAGCACAATCGTTCATAATTGGATTACTTTGAATTCTTAATTCACCTCCTACAGATTGTAAAGTTTCCAGCCCATCTAAGGAAGGAATTATTGCATTGTAAATAATTTTAAGGTCACCCGAAACTGTATGTAAAGAGGTAAACATGTCTTCCATAGAGGTTATACCTAATTCAATATCTCTTACGGTACAATTTCCACCAATGGTGTGCAATACTTGAAATGAAGTCGTAGTAGGCGCAAATTCATCAAGTTCAAAATTTCCTCCTATTGTTTCTAAAGAATTCATTTCAAAAGAATATGATGCAGTTGTGCGCGGTAAATAATTAATTTTGATAGATCCATCGATTTGAGTTAATGAATTTATGGATATATTTCCTATTTGTGTACCACCATAAAAATCTATGATTTCATTAGGATCCGTTGGTAAACTTGTGGGATATGAATAACCACTTATTAGTGATATGTCTCCTCCAATAGATGTTAGACTATTCAAGTTTATTTCTTCAATATTAATTTCTTGAAAATTTGTACTTGTAACCAGTAAACTTCCTCCAAGAGTTTCCAAGTTTGGAAAATTTAAGGATACGTTCGTATCTATATTACCAAAAGGATATACATTTCCGTAACCTCCAATTTCTATGTTACCTCCAACTGATAGAAGGTTAGGCAAATTAGTAAATTCATCTACTCCTTTTAAGTATAGATTGCCGCCAATAGTTTCTAATCCATTAAGTCCAGAACGAAGATTTGCCTTATCAATAAATATTTCTCCTTCTATTGTCGTTAAATTATTAAGAAAATCTAATCCGACGTTTGAAAACCCACAGTATCCAGAAATAATCCTTAAATCTCCTCCAATAGATGTAAATGAAGTAAAAAGATTGGTAGCATTCGTTGCTGTCTCAGATACTCTAGAGCAAGTAAACTTCATATCTCCTTCTACTCTTTCAAGTGCTGTAAACCCAGTAATACTGTCGAAACTGATATCTACAAAGCTAAGTTCGCCTCCTATTATTTCTATACTATCAAAACCATCTATGACGATTCCTCCTTTACTTTGATGTATTTTAACGTCTCCGCCAATACTTACCAAGCTATTGAAACCGCTAATTAATTCAAGTGAGTTACCATAATCTGGAGTCACATTTTCATCATAATATAAATGAACAAGAGAAAAATCTCCCCCAATAGTTTCTAAACTGTTAAATCCGGAGATTATTTGTATTCTGTCAGTCGGTCCAAATACGACATTGCCAGCTACGTTTATTAAATTTGCAAACCCTGTGATTTCAACTGAAGAACCAAAATAATATCCACCGAGCAGCAAATTTCCTTGTATAGAGGTAATAAAGTCCAATCCACTTACATCCATATTTTCTCTATATGTTATTCCAAGACTAAAAGGAAGATCTGGACAGGTAGTCCCATAAGCAGCCACAAAAGCATCAATTTCTTCTTGGGTGCTTAGTGACATACTTTCTGTAGGACATTGTGCTTTTAATATATTGGCACTAAAAATTGTGATTAATGCTAATAATACTATTTTTTTCATTTTTATTTACTTTTTAATCAGCTTTTTGGTGTTGCTATAATTTTCTGTGTTCAGCGTAATAAAGTATACACCAGCTGTTAGGTTGTTTATTTTTATATGTTTGTTCTGTATTGGAAACTGTACCACTTCCGTGGAAATGACTCTTCCAGATACATCGTAAATGCTAATTACGCCTTTTGTTTCTTTATCTTCTATGATGGATGTCATAAAAACATCACCATTTGTTGGATTGGGAACAATGGTAAAGTCTAAGTTTTCAATCGTTTTTACAGTTTCTATGTATTTTCCTTGACAGGCTTTTTCTGTACGAACCTCAACCGTATTTATTGGTTTGCTTAGCTGTTTGGTGAATGTTACCATTGTGTTTTCATCTGGAGCAATAACAGTAAACTCTTCTCCATTAATAAAGATACTGTAGTTGGTTGCGCCTATCAAGTCTATAGTATATTCGTTACTTCTTGATAATGCTGAGTTTGCATGTAGCTCTGCTGGATCGCCTATTTCTACCGTGAAACATTGCTCGTAGTTTTCATCTGTAATACTGAAACATAATTCGTAAGTTCCTGCATCTAGGTTTTCTATGAGTAAATCTTCTGTAAAGGTGTTTACTGGAATGTTTATTGGCGTTCCGTTGCGTTTTAAATCGGCTACGTAATTATGATTTGCAATTGCTTTGATGTCTATTTTTGCATTGTCTAAACTTGCGCAGGTTTCGCTTTCGGTTTGTATTAAGTAATTGTCTACAGGTAATGTAAACGGGCAACCATCTGTGGAAGTTCCGTTGTAATATGGACAATCATCGTCAACATCTAAAATTCCATCGTCATCGTCGTCATCGTCACATAAATCACCTAAACCATCTTCGTCAAAGTCTTCTTGGTTTGGGTTCGCTGTGAAAGGACAATTATCGTCTACATCTAGAACTCCATCATCATCATCGTCTTCATCACAAGCATCTCCCATTCCATCATTGTCATTATCATTTTGATCTGTATTTGCAGCAAAAGGACAGTTATCATCTACATCCAAAATAGTGTCATTATCATCGTCGTCATCGCAAATATCCCCAAAACCGTCATCATCATTATCATTTTGATTGTCGCCTGCAATAAGCGGACAATTATCATCTGCATTTAGAATTCCGTCGCCATCCGTATCATCATCACAAACATCGCCCATTCCGTCATTATCTTGATCGGCTTGATCGGCATTTGGTGTATCTGGACAATTATCTTGATAGTTATAAATTCCATCGTTATCCGTATCTTCTACAATTCGCGTTTCAGTTTTGTTGGTAATGATTGGCGCATTGAAATCAAAGTAAATTGCAGCTCTGTTGTCAATTATGTCTCCAATTTGCACCGTACTTTTTGGTTTGACTCTAAACGCAATATAACCGTGACTGTTGGGTTCATCATTTGTACTATCTGGCAAGTTGATATCATTGAATAAAAATTCTAATTCTGGATCGTCACCTGTAACTAAAGCTACTGAATAGTCATGACTTGCATCCACAGGCTCAAAGGTTTCCCAATCGATCAAATTGCTCATAAAGTCTACAATACGGATATTTACGGCTGGTGAGGTTCCTTCATTTTGGAAACGGATGACATAGTGTAAATATTCGTCTGCATCTTCAAGTAATAGATATTCGCCTTCTAGTACCGTTTTATCGTTTGGATCAAAAGATGAGAGTACTATTTGAAAAGCATTGTCTTGATTGTCATTTGGATTTTCATCATTCGTCAAAGGCGCACTTCCAGAAAAAGTCAATATGTCACCAATATTATTTGTTGGTGGTGGCAAGACATCAAAATACGTAATAATACTTCTGGTTTCGCCAGGAATTAGATTGGTATAATCCCACGTAAGTGTATTTATGGCTTGTGTTGTTGGCGCAATCGTTGCCGAAGTAAAGTCTAAATTGGCATCGCTAAACGTGAAATTGATTGTTCCGTTTTGGATAATTGTTCCATGGTTTTCAATAATAATACTGTACTGTGCTTCATAACCTGGTACTGCGTCATTTACGGGTGCAATGGTGAGTGATATATCTTCAATAATTGTATTGAATGTTGCACAAAAATCAATTACCTCCGTGTTATCACTTCCTGTAAACGTTACATTTTGCGATATTGGAGTTATATCAATACCATCTATAGAAGCTGTACTGACAGTAAAAGAACCTTCTGGAACTGTGATTGAATATTCACCATTTTCATTGGTAAATGTGGTAAAATAATTTACACCATCAGACGCAGCAACAGAAATGTTTTCTAAAGGAAAATCTGCTGCAGAGCAGCCATCGAAATCAAAATCTTGTAAAATGGTTCCTTCAATGGTATTGCTTGTACAGGTTTGTGAAGTTAAGCACTCCAAAGTATTGTTACCTACCGTATAGTTTGTGTTGTTGTTGATATATTCACAGATTGCCGAACAGTCGGTTAGACCATAATTACTTTGAATAATTAAATTACCTCCAATATTTTGTATACTTTCTAAACCATCTAAACTCAATAACTGCCAATTTCCTTCTATAAATACACTTCCACCAACAGTATGCAATATTGGAGTTATGTTATCAATGGTAGGAAATTCCTCTGTACCTGTAAAAGAATACGATCCATTGATTCCATATAGGCTCGCAAAAGTAATATTTTCTGCATTTCCCCAAACATTAGAGAAAGAAAGATCTCCTCCTATAGTTTGTAGTGCATCCATAGAAATAGGAATTGATAAATTTAAGATATTTACAAACCTGATTGAGCCATTTAAATGCGTAAGTGCGTTTATACTGATAGATCCTATATTTACTCCATATCCAGAAAAAATCATATCTCCTCCAATAAATGATAAACTATTTAAATTCACCTGTCCTACAAATGAATCTTCTCCTATTGTAATTCCTCCTCCTAGAGTTTCTAGGTTTGGAAAATCTAAAGAAGCACTTGTTCCTATGAAAGATTGCGCATCTGCTGCAAAAGTAATGTCTCCATTGATGGTTTGAAGTTGAGGTAAACTAGGAAAAGCTCTTCCTCCATTGAAATCTAAGTCTCCTTCAATAACTTCAAGCCCTGCTAATCCAAAACGTATTCCTGCATAATTTAAAGAGATACCTCCTTCAATTGTTCTAAGATTGTTTAAAAAATTTAGTCCCACACTCGTAGTGCATTCATCAAAAAATCCCGTCAAACCAATACTACCTCCTATGGATTCTAACGAAGTAAAATTATTAATTGCATTAGTGTCATCGTCATTCCAATTAACGCATGAAAAGCTAATACCTCCTTCTATTCGTTCCAAAAGTGTCAGTCCTGTAAAGTCATCAAAATTCGTTCTACTAAACGCTAAACTTCCTCCTATAGTTTCTAGATTGTTAAAAGCATTAAAAGTTATTCTTCTGTAAAGTCCTATGAATAGACTTCCCCCCATAGTTTCTACGTTATTGAATCCATTTATCGAATTCATACTTGGAACGATTGGAGATACATCAGAATCATAAAAATGACTAAATGAAACAGATCCTCCAACAGTTACTAAACTATTAAAACCTGTGATTTCTTCTAAATCTTCATTGGTTCGAAAGGATAATGTACCGCCTATAGTTGTTAGACTATTAAATCCTGAAATAATTTCTACTGCATGATTGTATTCAAACTTTAGGTCTCCACTTACAGAAACTAAGTTGTTAAAATCAATAGTAGCACTATGGTTAGTGTTCAAAATTTCAAATGATCCATCAACAGAAGTAATGAATCCCAAGCCACTAATATCTGTAACACTACTACTTGATACTGTAATATCTACAGGAATGTCCGTACATATAGTAGCATAGGCTGCTACAAAGTTATCTACTTCGGATTGTGTACTAAGTACGACAGCTGTTGTTGGACATTGGGCTTGTAAATTGAAGGCACCCAAAAATAGCACTATAAATAGTGTAATTATTTTCATTGGAATGGTTGTTTTATTTTAAACGTATCTTGGGATCGAGGTAACTGTATACAATATCTACTAAAATATTGATAATTACAAACATAGAAGCGATTATTAATACAGAGCCCATGATGATTGGTAAGTCTTGACTGTTTAAGGCATCTACGATTTCTTTTCCAAGTCCGTTCCAACCAAAAATGTATTCTACAAATACAGCTCCTGCCAACATGGAAGCAAACCAACCTGAAATTGCCGTTATAACTGGATTTAACGCATTTTTTACAGCATGGTTTTTTATGATTTTAAATTCACTCAAGCCTTTAGCTCTTGCCGTACGAATGTAATCTTGATTGAAAACTTCAAGTAACGAGTTTCGCATGAGTTGTATGACAACCGCTAACGGGCGAATTCCTAACACGATGGCTGGTAAGATGAGGTTTTTCCAGCGAATGCTAATTGATTCTCCAAAATCATCCACTTCATACAAACTTCCTGTCATGTTTAATCCTGTAAATTCATGCAATAGAAACCCAAATATCCACGCAAATAATATGGCGCTAAAGAAAGAAGGAACGCTCATTCCTAATGTACTTATGATTTGAATCATTTTGTCTAAAAAAGTATCTTTATACAAAGCAGAAATTACACCAAATATAACACCTAACAACATGGCAATACTAATAGCTGCAATAGCTAACACAATGGTATTTGGTAAAGTTTCTTTGATAACTTGTGAGACACTTTTACCCGATTTTTGAAACGATTCGCGTAAGTATGGAAGTTTTATAACAGTTGTAGTATTCCCAATAGTAAAGAGTTTGGCTGCGCTGTATTTATCTTTCGATAGATGTGTATAATCATCTTCTTGAGTAGAGTGAAACGATATTGGTAAAAGATCGTTTAAGTAATACACGTATTGTGTGAGTATCGGTTTATCAAAACCATATTTTTTCTTCACCACAGCAATTTGTTCTTCCGTTTGATTTTGCCCAAGCATCATTTTAGCAGGATCGCCAGGTAAAATATTGAACAAGAAAAAAATCACCGTAACGACTCCAAAAAGCGTTAGAAAAGCATAACCAATTTTATGTAAAATGTATCTTCCCAAAGATTGTTTTTAGAACTTTAATGTATCAAAATCGTTGTAATGCGCTTTTCCGGTAATGGTTCCTTTTTCTACTTTTAATACGCCTGGATTTGATCGAACAGTCGTTTTTAACGCAGTTTCATCTGTAGTATAAAAATCGAAGTTGAATTGCATTGTAGCACTCAAATCTTTTAATTCTTGCGGATCAGCAGCCGATAAACCAATTACTTTGTAACCTGCGTCAATAGCTCGATCTGTAAAAGCTTTTACTACAAAAAGACCAGCATCTTCTACTTTATCCAAACTATACACAATAACCATGATGAGTTTTTCTTCTTCCATCATCGCTTCTATAACATTATCACCATCTTCATTTTCAATATAAAAATCGTGAATTGGTGGTTCATAGCCTTCTTCTATAATCTCACTTCTTATCGTTTTGTAGGTTCCGCCTTCTACTATAGGTTGTTCTCCAAGAGTTTCTGTAACAATTCCTACTTCTTTTCCATTTACATCAAAAACCCAAGTATATTCTACCACATCTTTTTTAGCATTAGGAGGATACGACATTCCTTCCACAATGTTTGTACCGATTTTATATGCTCTAAAATCAAATACAGGCAAATGATTTAGTACATGATCTCCAAAGAAAATACACGCAACTAAACTTACTGCTGTAATTGCGATGTTGACTTTTTTTGATATTATTGGTTGGATGTGTTTAATTCCCATAAAAAGAATTAAAATAGCAACAAGTAAAATGATGTCTTTTGTGAAACTTTCCCAAGGAGTCAGTTTCCAAAAATCACCAAAACATCCACAATCGGTCACTTTATCAAAGTATGCCGAATAAAAGGTTAAAAAGGTAAAAAACACGATCAATCCAAGTAGACTCCACAATACTAGTTTTTTATACAAACTCAGCAAAATCATAACACCTAAAATGACTTCTAAAATGACCAAGAATACCGCAATCCATAAAGCATACGGCGACAAAAACTGAAGATTTAATACATCTTCTGCAAAGTAATCTGTCAATTTAAATGAAAAACCAACAGGATCATTTAGCTTGATAAATCCTGAGAAAATAAACAATCCACCCACAAAAAGCTGTGAAAATATTGTAAGCACTTTTCCATAGATGGTATTAAAAAAAGCAACTTTATATTTTACTAACTGTTTCCAAATTTGCTTTGCCTTTGAGTCTTTCTGAGCTCCTGTGTTTTCCATGCTAATCTTTTTACGATAGTTAACGTGTTTACAAATACTTCACGATCTGTTATTATGTGATGCGCGAGATTTTATGTAAATTTCGTCCAAAATTACCAATTTATAAAAAGAAATTCACATAAGTTCATTTTAAAGGTATGTATGTATGAAAAGTATAAACTGTAACGGACAATTGGTGTCGCTTGAAACACCAAAAGTGATGGGGATTTTAAATGTAACACCCGATTCTTTTTATGATGGCGGCATGTATAAAGATGCAACTTCTATTCTCTCAAAAGTAGAAAAGATGTTGACCGATGGCGCTACTTTTATTGATATTGGCGCATACAGCTCGCGACCAAATGCTCCAAAAGTTTCTTTGGAAGAAGAAAAACAACGTTTGTTGCCTATTTTGGAATTGATTTTAAAAGAGTTTTCCAACACAATTCTTTCTATTGACACGTTTCGAAGTGAAATCGCTAAAGCTGCTGTTAATGCAGGCGCAGCTGTTATTAATGATATTTCAGCAGGAAATTTAGACGCAAATATGATGAAAATCGTTGGTGAACTTGGCGTGCCATACATTATGATGCATATGCAAGGAACACCTGAAATAATGCAGCAAAATCCTAGCTATGATGATGTAGTGAAAGATATTTTGCTTGAACTTTCTGAAAAGGTTGCTGCTGCACGATCGTATAAAATTAACGATCTTATTATTGATCCTGGTTTTGGTTTTGGAAAAACAATTGCTCACAATTATTCAATTTTAAAGCATTTACGCTTGTTTGAAAATCTAGATTGTCCTGTGCTAGCTGGAGTTTCGAGAAAATCAATGATTTATAAAGTACTAGAAATTTCTCCACAAGAAGCCTTGAACGGAACTTCTGTATTACACACAATCGCTTTACAAAATGGTGCTTCAATTTTACGAGCACATGATGTTAAAGAAGCTGTAGAATGTGTGAAGTTGGTGGGTATGCTTGGTAGTTGATTGTTGTTTGTTGTTTGTTGTTTTTCTGCTTTTTTATTTCAAAACATAAACTACTAAACTTATAAACACATAAACTTCAAACTAGTTATTTCACTCTCATTTCAACTTTCAATCTTAGTCATAAAAAAACTGCCTACAATTACTTATAGACAGCTTTTCAATTTGTTTTTACATTTTAAAGATCTGGATCACAAAAACAACATTGTACTTCTGCACAGTGATGTCCACAATCAAAACATGCGCCGTTGCTATAACATTTTGCACGTCCTCCATTGATTTTGTGTTGTTCCGTTTTTTCGAGTTCTAAAACTCCCTCAATTTTTAAAATTTTGTGTAACATAATGTAAGTGTTTTTTGATTAATGAATTATGAAGTTAGAAATTCTAAAAACCAAACAGTTACGGTTTTACCATAGAATTATTTTTTTAACTTTTGAGTATTTGGTTGCGGAAATTTTCACATTTAGTGTTATACATCTTAAATTTAAAAAAATCGTTATTCTGTATACGTTAAGAACAATCAAAATATCAATAAATAACTCCCAAATACCTAGCATCCAAAACCTAATACCTAGAAAAAAACTTTTATATTTTACATTTGACGTTTTACATCTTAAATTTTGTTATTTTTACTCTAATTGTATAGCAAAAACTCACTTTGGATTTTTTAGGTTTTTTACATTTTGGACTGTTAGACTTCATCGAAATTATTCTCGTTGCAGTGCTTTTGTACTATGTTTACAAGCTTGTTAAAGGTACTGCTGCAATTAATATTTTCATTGGAATTGTCATTATTTTTGTGATTTGGAAAATTACGGAAGCATTAGAAATGAAAGTATTAAGCACTATTTTTGGTGCATTTATTGATGTTGGAATTTTAGCATTATTTATTGTATTTCAACAAGAAATTCGAAAGTTTTTGTTGATGATTGGTTCTACAAATTTTGCAACGAAACGTAGCTTTGTAAAGCATTTTAAATTCTTAAAACAAGAAATTAATACTGATACAGATGTAGAAGCGATTGTTACTGCATGTACAAAAATGGCTACCACAAAAACAGGCGCTATTATCGTTATTGAACGCAACAACTCATTAGAGTTTGTAAAAAGTTCAGGAGATTCTATGGGAATGGAAGTGAATGTTCCGACATTGGAAAGTATCTTTTTTAAAAATAGTCCCTTGCATGATGGTGCTACTATTATTGAAGGAAATCGCGTCACTGCAACCCGTGTTATTTTGCCAGTTTCAAAATCTACTGTAATTCCGCAACGTTTTGGTTTACGTCATAGAGCTGCTGTAGGAATTACCGAAAAAACAGATGCTTTGGTATTGGTTGTTTCTGAAGAAACTGGACAAATTTCTTATATCCGCGATGGTGAGTTTGTTTTGTATGAAGATACTGAGACACTTCAAGAAATGCTTCAAAATGATTTGAGTTAGTAGATTACTACACCGTTTCCTGCTGAATAAATTGTACTTCGTATAAGTTTTTGTAGTATCCGTTATTGATTTGCAATAACTCTTCGTGTGAACCTTGCTCTACTATTTCTCCTGCATCCATCACAATAATTGTATCTGCTTTTTTGATTGTTGCCAATCTGTGCGCAATAACAATGGAAGTTCTTCCTTTTGTAATGGTATCTGTAGCGTTTTGAATGAGTTGTTCCGAGTGCGAATCCACCGATGAGGTTGCTTCATCCAAGATTAAAATCCTAGGATTTGTTACATAGGCACGTAAAAACGAGATTAATTGTCGTTGCCCAGAAGAAAGCATACTTCCACGCTCTTTTACGTTGTATTCGTAATTGTTTGGCAAACTCATGATAAAATCGTGCACACCAATTTGTTTTGCAGCTGCTTCTACAGTTTCTCGCGTAATTGATGGATTTTGTAGAGTGATATTGTTTAAAATAGTATCTGCAAACAAGAATACATCTTGTAATACAACCGCTATTTTTTCACGCAATGCAGCCAATTTCACATCATTAATATCAACTCCATCAATAGTAATTGTTCCAGCATCAATTTCGTAAAAACGATTTAATAAATTGATGATGGTAGATTTTCCTGCTCCAGTAGCTCCAACAATGGCGACTGTTTGTCCTTGCTTGACATCAAATGAGATTCCGTGCAACACTTCTTCATCTTTTACATAAGAAAAACGTACATCTTTAAATGCTAAATTTCCTTTGATAGCCAAATTCGCCTGAGTACCTGTATCTTCTATTTTACTATCAGTATCTAAAATTTCAAAAATACGTCCGGCTGCCACCATTCCCATTTGTAACGTATTGAATTTATCTGCAATTTGTCGCAACGGCCTAAAAAGCATACCAATCATCATTATAAATGCTACAATATCTCCTGGTTTTACAGATGCATCTGTTGCAGAAAGCAATCCTCCATACCAAACAATTAACCCAACCGCAATGGAATTGGCTAAATCTGGAATTGGGAAGAAAATAGAGTTGTACCAAATGGTTTTGAGCCATCCTTGTTTATGCTTTTGATTGATGGCTTTAAAATTGTCATATTCTGTTTTTTCTCTTGAAAATAATTGTACAATCTTCATTCCTGTGACGCGTTCTTGTACAAAGGAATTTAGATTTGAAATTTGGGCACGTACATCTTCAAAAGCCGATTTCATTGCTTTTTGAAACACGCGTGTAGCGTAAATTATTACTGGAAGAATCGCAAAAACAATTAAGGATAGTTTCCAGCTCATCCACAACATAACACCCATTACTACAAGCATTTTTAGTAAATCTGCAATGATAACAAATAATCCTTGACTAAAGATACTCGCAATCGTTTCAATGTCACTTACAGCTCTTGTTACTAGGCGTCCGACCGAAGAAGTATCATAATACGCCATCTTAAATCGCAACATGTGATGAAATAATTTTTGTCGAATGTCTTTTACAATGGTTTGCCCGAGCCAATTTGCATAGAAAACAAATAGAAACTGAAAAATTACTTCCAACAATAATACACCTAACATGTATAAGATATAGGTCAATAAACCATCTTTATCTTTAGGAAAAATATAATCGTCTATTGTAATTTTTAATAAAATTGGGCGCGCAACCGCAAACACAGACAATAATATTGCTGAGATTGCTACAAAATACAGTGTAGTTTTGTAGGGATATGTATAGGTCAATAATCTTTTAAAAAGACCAAAATCAAATACTTTTCCTGTTACTTTAGCCATTGATTGTAAAAGTTTCTGCCGGATAGGTTACCGCGGTTAAATATAAAGCTTTTCCAGGCACCGAAGTTCCTGCTTTGTTTCGATCTCTCGATTCTATAATTTCTTTAAAATCTGCTATGGATAGTTTCCCCAATCCTACGTCTAATAGCGTTCCTACAATAGCGCGAACCATGTTTCTAAGAAAACGATCGGCGCGAATAGTAAATATTAATAATTCATCTTTTTGTTCCCAAAATGCTTTTTCTAACTTACAGATATAGGTTTTTACATCGGTATGCGTTTTCGAAAAACATTTAAAATCATCGTAATTGAATAATTCTTTTGCCGCCAAATTCATCAACTCAATATCTAGTTTCTTATAAACTGTGTGTGCCGATTGATTGTGAAATGGATTCTTTTCTGAAACAATCCAGTATTCATAGGTTCTACCTGTAGCATCAAATCGCGCATGTGCATCTTCTTTGACAGAATGAATTTCTTGAATTGCTACATCTTTTGGCAAGAATGAATTCAGCTTAAGCGTCAGTTCTGATTGATTAAATTGTATATCGGTATCAAAATGAGCATACATTTGCTTGGCATGTACGCCTGCATCTGTACGTCCTGCGCCAACAATAGCGACTTCTGATCGCAACAAAACAGACAAGGCTTTTTCAATAACTTCTTGCACAGAAATATCATTCGGTTGATTTTGCCAACCGTGATATTTTTCGCCATTATAAGAAAGTTCTATGAAGTATCTCAAGGTAATATTTGCTACTTTTGTTTCAGACTCACAAAGATAAGTTTTAATTCATTAGTTTGTGTGAATTCTCAATTATTTAGCAAACTTTTAAGGAGAAATTTCATGAAGAAAATTTTACTATTATCAGATACACATAGTCATATTGACGATCAAATTTTAAAACATGTTGAGTATGCCGATGAAGTATGGCATGCTGGCGATATTGGCGATTTGTCTGTGACAGATACCATTCAGAAATTAAAACCTTTGCGCGGCGTGTATGGGAATATAGATAATGATAAAGCGCGTATGGAATTTCCAGAACACAATCGTTTTATGTGTGAAGGTGTCGATGTTTGGATAACGCATATTGGTGGTTATCCGAATAAGTATAATGTGCGTGTGCGCGAAGAAATTCGTCAAAATCCACCGCAACTCTTTATTTGCGGACATTCACATATTTTAAAAGTGATGTTTGATAAAAAATTGAATTTGCTACATATGAATCCTGGCGCCTGCGGAAAACACGGTTTTCATAAGGTACGAACGATGCTCCGTTTTGTGATTGATAAAGACAAAATCAAAGATTTAGAAATTATTGAACTTGCCAATCGGCATTAGTTTACTTCATAAAAAAACTCCAAAGTATGGCTACTTTGGAGTTTTTACGCACTAAGATTACTAAGATGTTAGGTTTATCGTAATCGATCTACAGATTTTACAAGGTCTTCATCCTTTTTAATTGCTCGGTTTGCGAGCACTAATAAAACGATAGAAATAAGAGGAAGAACGACCCCAATACCTTTCTCCGAAATTTTATCAATCTCTCCAGATACGCTTAGCATTCGATATACAAATATCCCTAATAAAATAAGGTGAAATAAGATGTTGAAACGATTCAACACAAATTGTAATTTTCTATTTTTAAATAAAAAGATAGTGATTAAAGCCAATGCAGCAGATGCCATAAACAATCCTAAGTACAAAGGATCATCTTTAGCGAATACTTCTACTTTATCTTCTAGTGTATATAAACTGAATACAAATGTTAGACCGCCAGCAATTGCTGCGACTAATAACATGTATAAACTTTGTATTCTTTGAATCATATCTTAAAATTGGATCACAAAAATAATAGTTCTTTTCATAAAATACTATTTTGTTTATTAAAATAAATTTGTATTATTGCATAGACAATTCATAATCTATTGTTACTAATAGATTTACACACTTCATTACGAGTATTATCACTCACTTTTTCAAAAAACAATTTATTACAAGCCAATACATGTTAGAAATATCAGAATTAAAAAGCAAAAAACTTCCCGAATTACAGGAAATAGCCAAAACCTTAGCTGTTCCAAAATATAGAACTTTAAAAAAACTAGACTTAATTTATAAGATATTAGATCTTCAAGCTAGTAACCCTGAGTCTGTTGCTCCAATTACAAAAGCAGAACCTAAAGCAAAAACAGAGGACGCTTCAACAAAGAGAAAGCGAATTAAAAGAGAACCTAATCAACGAAACGATAAGCAACCTTCTCCCCAAAAGCCAACTCCTCCTAAAGAAGCAACTCCTCCTCAAAAAAAACAAGTTAAAGCTACTTCTGAAAAATCTAACACACCGGCTCCTAAACAACAAAATAAACCTACTCACAAACCAGCAGATAAGAATCAAAAAAATACAGCTCCACAAGCTAAAAAAGATGATTCAAAGAAATCTGAAAGTGATAATTCAGATGCTAAGAGTACTAGTAGTAGCAATAACAACAATAATAAGAAGCAACAGAATAACAACAAACACAATAATAAGAAAGATCATTCGCAACAGAATAAGCACAACAAGAAAGATCATTCACACAAAAACAACGGAAATAAAGATCAACGCAATCGCTACCGCGAACCTGATTTTGAATTTGATGGGATTATTGAAAGCGAAGGTGTTTTAGACATTATGCAAGATGGTTATGGATTTTTAAGATCATCAGATTATAATTATTTATCATCTCCAGATGATATTTATGTATCACAATCACAAATTCGTTTATTTGGATTAAAAACTGGAGATACAGTATTAGGAATTGTTCGCCCTCCAAAAGAAGGAGAAAAGTATTTCCCTTTAATTAAAGTAAGTAAAATAAATGGATTAGATCCACAAGTGGTACGTGACCGTGTTGCTTTTGAACATTTAACTCCATTGTTCCCAGATGAAAAATTCAATTTAGCGGAACGTCAAAGCACAATTTCTACGCGAATCATGGATTTGTTTTCTCCTATTGGAAAAGGACAAAGAGGAATGATTGTTTCTCAGCCAAAAACTGGTAAAACCATGTTACTGAAAGATGTTGCTAATGCTATTGCAGCCAATCATCCTGAAGTATATCAAATTGTTTTATTAATTGATGAACGTCCTGAAGAAGTTACCGATATGCAGCGTAATGTAAAAGGTGAAGTAATTGCTTCAACGTTTGACAAAGAAGCAACTGATCACGTAAAAGTGGCAAATATTGTTTTAGAGAAAGCAAAACGTTTGGTAGAATGTGGACATGATGTAGTTATTTTATTAGACTCTATTACAAGATTGGCTAGAGCATATAACACCGTACAACCTGCTTCTGGAAAAATACTTAGTGGTGGTGTGGATGCAAACGCGTTACACAAACCAAAACGTTTCTTTGGAGCTGCACGTAATATTGAAGGTGGTGGATCATTATCTATCATTGCTACTGCATTGACAGAAACTGGATCTAAGATGGATGAGGTAATTTTTGAAGAGTTTAAAGGAACTGGTAATATGGAGCTTCAATTGGATCGTAAGATTTCTAATAGAAGAATTTTCCCTGCAATTGACCTTACTTCTTCAAGTACACGTAGAGACGATTTATTACTTGATCAGAACACAATTCAACGTATGTGGGTAATGCGTAAATACTTAGCAGATATGAACCCTGTAGAAGCAATGGAATTCATTAACCAACGCATTAAACAAACTAGAAACAACGAAGAGTTTTTAATATCTATGAATGCATAGTTAACGAAACATTTACTATAAATTATAAAAAGCTGCTCAATACATATTGAGCAGCTTTTTTATTTTAGAGTTTTCAGGAAAAAATGAGATACAAAAAAACTCCAAATAAATTGGAGTTTTACAATGTATTTTTAATAAGTGCTTTTATTATAGAGCACCTACGTGTTTTGTTAATTTAGATTTTAAATTAGCAGCTTTATTATTATGAATAATATTACGCTTTGCTAACTTATCAATCATAGAAGTTACATTAGATAATAAAGCTTCAGCTTCTTTCTTATCAGTAACTGATTTTAATTTCTTAATAGCGTTACGAGTTGTTTTATGCTGGTATCTATTTCTTAGACGCTTTGACTCGTTACTTCTAATTCTTTTTAATGCTGACTTATGATTTGCCATCTCTCTTCTTAATTATCTTTTTTAAACTTAATGTTTAGTAGCCCGTAGGGGATTCGAACCCCTGTTACCAGGATGAAAACCTGGCGTCCTAACCCCTAGACGAACGGGCCATCATTTTTCAATGAGGGTGCAAATTTAAATTATAATTTCAAATTTGCAAATAAACTTACAGAAAAAATTGGTAGCCCGTAGGGGATTCGAACCCCTGTTACCAGGATGAAAACCTGGCGTCCTAACCCCTAGACGAACGGGCCATTATTTCTGTTAGCGGATGCAAAAATACAACTATTTTTATATGCTCCAACTATTTTTAAAAGTTTTTTTACTTTTTTTTAATATGCTTTCGCAAATAAGACTCTTTTAGTCGATTTCTGCCCCGAATATACACATTTTCCTTCTTCTTCCAAAGCTTCTAATGGAATACATCGAATTGTTGCTTTAGTTAATTCTTTGATTTTATTCTCAGTCTCCTCAGTACCATCCCAATGCGCTGAAATAAACCCTCCTTTTTTATTTATAATATTTTTAAATTCTTCAAAAGTATCTACAGTCGTGGTATGCTCATCTCTGTAATTCTTAGCTTTTGTAAATAAATCTTCTTGAATCGTCTCTAAAAGACTTAAAACAGTTTCTACAGCGTCTTCTTGTGCTACAGATTGCTTTTCAAATGTATCCCTACGTGCAATTTCAAGCGTTCCATTTTCCAAATCACGTGCACCCATGGCAATACGTAACGGCACTCCTTTTAACTCCCATTCAGCAAATTTAGCTCCTGGACGCAATGTATCTCTTTTATCAAATTTAATAGAAACTCCTTTTTCTTTTAATTGGTCTGAAATTTCTGCTACTTTCGCTGCAATTGCTTCAAATTGCTCTTCATTTCTATATATAGGAACAAAAACAACCTGAATTGGTGCTAGTTTTGGTGGTAATACCAATCCAGCATCATCACTGTGTGTCATTATTAATCCACCCATAAGTCGTGTAGAAACTCCCCAAGAAGTAGCCCACACCAATTCTTGTTTTCCTTCTTTAGTTACATATTTCACATCAAAAGCTTCTGCAAAATTTTGTCCTAAGAAATGTGAAGTCCCAGCCTGCAACGCTTTTCCATCTTGCATTAACGCTTCAATTGTATATGTATCTAATGCGCCTGCAAAACGTTCACTTTCTGTCTTTGCTCCTTTTACAACTGGCATAGCCATAAAATCTTCTGCAAATTCAGCATATACTTTTTGCATTAGTAATGATTCTGCTACTGCTTCACCTTTTGTTGCATGTGCTGTATGCCCTTCTTGCCATAAAAATTCTGCGGTTCTTAAAAATAAACGTGTACGCATTTCCCAACGAACTACATTTGCCCACTGATTTATTAAAATAGGTAAATCTCTATATGATTGAATCCAATTTTTATATGTATTCCAAATAATAGCTTCACTTGTTGGTCGAACAATTAATTCTTCTTCAAGTTTAGCATTAGGGTCTACAATAAGTTTTCCTTCTTTGTCTGGATCGCTTTTTAACCTATAATGAGTTACAACTGCACACTCTTTTGCAAAGCCTTCTGCATTTTTTTCTTCGGCTTCAAAGAGACTTTTAGGTACAAATAGTGGAAAATAAGCATTTTCATGCCCTGTTTCTTTAAACATTTTATCTAATTGAGCTTGCATTTTTTCCCAGATGGCATACCCGTAAGGCTTAATTACCATACAACCTCTAACCGCCGAGTTTTCAGCTAAATCAGCCTTTACAACCAATTCGTTATACCATTTTGAATAGTCCTCAGACCTCTTTGTTAATTTCTTGCTCATTCTTAGTAGTTTGGCACAAATATTGTGAATATGTTAAATAAAAAATAGTTTCGACAAAACTAACTATTTTTGTACTGTTCAACAATTAATTTTAGGAGATATGCGAGTAATTTACTATTTACAAAACAACATAAAGGCTATACATGTTTTAGCCATAACTTTTTTGACACTAACATCCTGTGGCACATATCAGCAAGCTACATACGATGATGGAATTTATAGTTCTGACGAACAAAGGAGAGAAACTGCTGAAGTTGTTAACAATGATGATAGTAACAATGCATATCAAAATTACTTTGAACAAAAATCTTACGAAGCCGATGATCGTTACGGTGATGTGTTTACAGATGTAGAAGAATATTCTAGTCAAGGTGATGCTGAATCACAACCTGAAACAGACGTTGACGCAATTGGATACACAGAAAGCTATTCTCCTTGGGGTGAAACTGCAGAAAATATTACTATCAATGTATATGATAGCGGATGGAACAACTGGGGTTGGAATAACTGGGGTTGGAACAATTGGGGCTGGAATAGCTGGAGATGGAACCGCTGGGGTTGGAATCGCTGGGGCTGGGGAGGCTTCAACAATTATTGGGGCTGGGGAGGCTACAACAACTGGTGCTGGGGAGGCTTCAACAATTGGGGTTACGGACCATACTACGGATACGGACGTTCTCCTTATGGAAACTACGCATACAACAGAGGAAGAAGAACTGCTTATGCTAATAGAGCCTATGCAAGCAGAAACGCTTATGCAAGATCTTTAAACAGAACAAATAGTCGCTACTCTAATACTCGCTCTACAAGAAGAAGCAACAACAATGCTAGAACTACTCGAAACACCAGAAACACTAGAGTTACAAGAAATACCCGAAATACAAGGAACACTAGAGCAACTAGAAATACTCGAAACACAAGAAATACTAGAGCAACCAGAAGTACTCGAAACACAAGGAATACTAGAGCTACAAGATCTACACGTTCTACAAGAAGTGCTCCTGTACGATCAAACTTTAATAATAGATCAAGAGTAAACAGCTCTTCTTCTTCAAGGTCATCAAGTGGTTCTTCTGCAAGATCATCATCTAGCAGCAGCTCAAGATCAAGTGGTAGCCGCGGTGGTTCAAGAAGAGGCGGAAGAAACTAAAATCTATATTAATATATTTTATCCCTAAAAATAATACTATACTAAATTATGAAAAAAGTATTCATACTATTCATAGGTGTACTTGCTATGTCTGTAAGTGACGCCCAAAACTTAAACGATGTTGTACGGTATTCTACCGAAAACTTAAATGGAACAGCACGTTTTAGAGCAATGAGCGGAGCATTTGGAGCTCTTGGAGGTGATTTCTCGGCGTTTTCAATAAATCCAGCTGGTTCTGCCGTTTTTAGCACGAGCGAGGTTACGATTTCATTAAGTAACTATAACAATGACAACGATGCTTCTTATTTTGGTACAACTACCAATAGAAACGAATCCGAATTTGATTTAAATCAAGCAGGAATTGTATTTGTCTTTAATAATATGGGCGATAGCGACTGGAGAAAAATTTCTTTAGGCTTAAATGTCCAAAATAATGACAATTACTATAATAATTTCTTCGCAACAGGAACAAACACTTCTAGAGGAATCGCTGATTACTTTGTTACTTTTGCCAATGGACAAGCATTAGGTGATATAGCGCAACTTCCAGGAGAAAGCGATACAGATACGTATTTATTTTTAGGAGAAAATTTTGGTTTTGCTGCACAACAAGGGTTTTTAGGCTACGAAGGATTTGTTATTAATCCAGATGTTGATAATAATAGTAATACTACTTATAATTCGAATGCCGATTATTCTAATGGTGCTATTCATGATTATATTGTACAAAGCTCTGGTTTTAACAGAAAGTACACATTCAATATAGCAGCCCAATACAGAGATAATTTATATTTAGGATTAAACATAAACTCACATGATGTTGACTATAGAGAGCGAAGAGTATTAATAGAAAGTCCTGTAAATACTAATTCTGGATTACAATATGCTGAGTTCTCCAACGAACTATACACCTATGGAACTGGAATTTCTTTTCAAGTAGGCGCAATTTTAAAATTACAAAATGTTCGCTTAGGAGGTTCTTACCAATCTCCTACTTGGTATAGCTTAAATGACGAATTAGTTCAAGGTTTAAGCACTGATTTTAGAAACCCAACAGATCCAACTGAAATTTTACGAAGCGATATTTTTCCAAATGTCGTAAACGCATATAGAGAACATAGAATTGTGACTCCAGGGAATTTAACTGGTAGTATTGCATATATATTTGGAAAAAGCGGCTTAATTAGCTTTGATTATACTTTAAAAGATTACGCAAACGCAAAATTACGTCCAACCAACGATTTTATTCAAGCCAATGCTGATATTGAAAATCAATTACAATCCACTTCATCATATAGAATTGGTGGTGAGTACAGAATTAAACAACTTAGCTTACGCGGTGGATATCGCTTTGAAGAAAGTCCATTCCAAAACAACTCAAGTGTTGGCGATTTAACAGGTTACTCTTTAGGATTAGGATACAATTTTGGAAGCTTCTCACTTGATTTAGCTTATGATAGAAGCGAACAAACTAGAAATCCACAACTTTTCCAAGTAGGTTTAACAGATCGTGCAAACATTAATAACATAAATTCAAACGTAACACTTTCAGCAACGTTTAAACTATAATATTACATTATCACAACCGATTCATTTACCGTAAAGAACCTCATTAGTATAAATGAGGTTTTTTTATGCCCTTTTGGGAATAAACATTTCTTCGGCAACAATCTTTTAATAAGAATTGAAACTACTCTAACATATTTTTAATGTTCTAGCAATGCTCAACTCGTTTTACCCATCTTAAATAAAACTTTTTTCTAGCTTCTAACATATTATTTGATTGAATGATATAAAAAAACCGAAGAATATCTTTCTTCGGTTTTTTGTGTATTTCTGTTTTGTTTGATG
>NZ_JBOEFY010000027.1:0-176940 GCF_050633145.1 Kordia sp.
GCTCTTGGCTCTTGGCTCTTAAAAGAAACCTTTTTTCAATTTAAAATTCAACATTTAGAATTTTTCATTTCAAAAAAGTCCGCCTTGCGTTCCACCTTTTACTCTTCCGAGATGTTTGTAAGCAAGTTCAGTGACTTCTCTCCCTCTTGGTGTTCTGATGATGAACCCTTGTTGTATGAGAAATGGTTCGTACACTTCTTCGATGGTTTCACCACTTTCGGAAACTGCCGTTGCTAAGGTTGTAATTCCAACTGGTCCACCTTTAAATTTGTCAATAATTGTGGATAGGATTCTATTGTCCATTTCGTCCAAACCGTATGCATCCACATTTAATGCTTTTAGACTGAATCGTGCTATTTCTATATCAATAGTACCGTTTCCTTTGATTTGTGCAAAATCACGCACTCTACGCAATAATGCGTTTGCAATACGCGGCGTTCCACGACTCCTTCCTGCAATTTCAATAGCAGCTTCCATACTTATTGGAACATTGAGTATTTGTGCACTTCGCTGAACGATTGTAGATAACAATTCTGTTGAATAGTATTGTAATCTACTTGCGATTCCGAATCGTGCACGCATTGGTGCTGTTAATAATCCTGAACGTGTGGTAGCTCCAACTAGTGTAAATGGATTGAGGTTGATTTGAACTGTCCTAGCATTTGGTCCAGATTCAATCATGATATCAATCTTATAATCTTCCATTGCCGAGTAGAGATATTCTTCTACTATTGGGCTAAGTCGATGTATTTCATCTATAAATAACACATCACGTTCATCAAGATTGGTAAGCAAACCTGCTAAGTCGCCTGGCTTATCTAATACAGGTCCCGAAGTTACCTTGATACCTACACCAAGTTCGTTTGCTAGAATATGTGCTAGTGTTGTTTTTCCTAATCCGGGAGGTCCGTGAAATAAGGTATGATCTAATGCTTCATCACGAAGATTTGCGGCTTGTACGAAGACTTGTAAATTTTCTAGTACTTGATCTTGTCCTGTAAAGTCTTCAAAAGATAATGGTCTTAATGCTTTTTCAACGTCTAATTCTTCTGGCGAGTAGTTATCGCTATTGGGATTTAAGTGTTCGTTCATAAAGATTTGTGTTCAGATATAAGCCATTATTCTTCTACTTCTACATATAACAGCTTCATAACAAAGATAAGAGAAAAACACCATAGCATCATGATTAGAACTTTGTTGTTTTTACAATTTCAACATCTGGCTATATCTCGACTTTTATAAAAATAGACATGTAGGATTTTTATTTCGAAATAAAAAGTAATAATATCACATTTTATATAACCAAAAATTATTTAATCATGTTAAAAAACATTTTACAATTGGAAGGTTTAAAACCTTTATCAAAAGAAGTACAAAGAGAAATTAATGGCGGAATGTTTCCATTTAGATGCGATGTCTTATGTCCAAATGGATGTCATTGTATAAATGCCTACAATGATTATTGTGTATTTAGCAGTGGACCAAGGCAAGGAGACTATTGCGTATCATTGTAATACTCAAAAAAAAAGAGTCGTTTAAAATTTAAACGACTCTTTGTATATATTTTACTCACTTGAAACTTTGATTTCTATGAGATCTTTATTTTCGTGGAGATTTTAGTGATGTAACTCTTCTTCACCTTCTTTCATTGGGACTGTTTGAGGAACAAAGTCATCATCATGTCCTGGTTTACTATAATCATACGCCCAACGGTGTACATGAGGAATTTCTCCTGGCCAGTTTCCATGAATATGCTCTACAGGAGTTGTCCACTCTAATGTATTTGATCTCCATGGGTTTTGAGGTGCTTTCTTTCCGTAGAATATACTACTAAAGAAGTTGTATAAGAATACCAACTGGAAGATTCCACCAACAATAGCAAATAATGTGATTACAACATTTACGTCTGCTAAATCGTCGAATAATGGAAATTCTGAGTTTGTATAATAACGTCTTGGTAATCCTGCCATTCCAATAAAGTGCATTGGGAAGAATACTCCGTAAGCACAGACTGCTGTTACCCAGAAGTGAATATAACCTAAGTTTTTATTCATCATTCTACCAAACATTTTCGGGAACCAGTGATATATACCTGCAAACATTCCGTATAGTGCAGAGATACCCATCACCAAGTGGAAATGCGCTACTACAAAGTACGTATCATGCACGTTAATATCTAATGTACTATCACCTAAAATAATACCTGTTAATCCACCAGTGATGAATGTAGATACTAATCCGATAGAGAATAACATCGCAGGGTTTAACTGCAAGTTACCTTTCCAGAGCGTAGTGATATAGTTAAATGCTTTTACCGCGGATGGTATGGCAATTAATAGTGTTGTAAATGTAAATACAGATCCTAGGAATGGATTCATTCCTGAGATAAACATGTGGTGACCCCAAACAATTGTAGATAAGAATGCAATTGCCAAAATTGAGGCGACCATGGCTCGATATCCGAAAATCGGTTTTCGCGAATTGGTGGCTATAATTTCGGAGGTTATACCTAATGCTGGAAGTAGTACAATATATACTTCAGGATGCCCTAAGAACCAGAATAAGTGTTCAAATAGTACGGGCGATCCACCTTGATAATGCAATACTTCACCTTGTATAAATATGTCTGACAGATAGAATGATGTTCCAAAACTTCTATCAAATATTAATAATAAAGCTGCTGATAATAATACTGGGAATGATACAACACCAATAATAGCTGTTACAAAGAATGCCCAAATTGTTAATGGCAATCTTGTCATAGACATTCCTTTTGTTCTAAGGTTGATTACCGTAACGATGTAGTTTAATGATCCTAGTAAAGAAGATGCAATAAATATTGCCATTGATACTAACCATAATGTCATTCCTAATCCTGATCCAGGAATTGCTTCTGGTAACGCACTTAAAGGAGGATATATTGTCCAACCTGCAGATGCTGCTCCACCTTCAACAAATAAAGATAATATCATGATTACACTTGAAATAAAGAATAACCAGTATGATATCATGTTTAAGAAACCTGAAGCCATATCGCGAGCTCCAATTTGCAATGGAATTAGTAAGTTACTAAATGTACCACTTAGTCCTGCCGTTAGTACAAAGAATACCATGATGGTACCGTGAATGGTAACTAATGCTAAATATTTATCAGCACTTAATACTCCATCAGGTGCCCAATTCCCTAAGAACATTTCAAATATTGTAAATGATTCTTTTGGCCATGCAATTTGCATACGGAAAAATATAGACATCATAACCCCAATAACTCCCATGATAGTACCTGTGATTAGATACTGCTTGGCAATCATTTTGTGATCTTGACTAAATATATATTTAGTCATGAATGTCTCTTTATGATGATGTCCGTGATCGTCGTGTCCGTGATCTCCTGCGTGTGCTGCTGTTGCTGACATATCTATATATTATATCTTTAAATTTATTTTTTATTTATTTTATTTTCCGAAAGTTGCTTGCTGTGCAATCCACTTATCGTAATCTTCTTGGCTTTCTACAATTACTTTCATTTGCATATTGTAGTGAGATTCACCACAAATTTTATTACATAATAAAAGGAAATCGAATTCGTAAGGCTCTAAAGCTTCTTGACCTTCGTCAACTAGTTTTTTACTTTTCTCTGCTCTGATTAAATTGATACGACTCACCTTATTGATAATTTTAGGTGTTTCGCGCATTTCTACAGTTGTTTTTGTAGGTTTCATTGCAAATTCAGTAGTTTGCCCAGGAACACAGTTCATTTGCATTCTGAAGTGTGGCATGTAAGCAGAGTGTAATACGTCTTGTGAACGCATTTTAAATACTACTTTTCTACCAACTGGCAAATGCAGTTCTTGTACAATGATATCATCTTGAGCATACTTGTCCTCTCTGTCTAAACCTAAGATATTTGGATTATCGCCTAAGTCAATTAAACGAACATTTGCTTTTCCAAGAACATTGTCTTCTCCAGCGTATCTAGCTTTCCAGTTGAACTGTTGTGCATATAATTCTACTACGATTGGATCATCATCCATGTTTACATCCATGATTTCATTCCAAGTAAACAATCCATAAAGAATTAAACCTGCTAATGTAATTACTGGAATAATTGTCCAAATAAATTCTAATTTATCATTATCAGCATAGTACAATGCTTTTCTTCCTTTTTTACCTCTGTATTTGAAAGCAAAATAGTGTAATAAAGCTTGTGTAATTGTTTGCACGAAAAAGATCAATACCATTGATATGATCATCAATGTATCTACACTTGTTCCATGTTCAGAAGCTGAATTTCCGATTAGTGGCAAATCTCCCCATTTCCAGAAACAAACTATCGTGATGATGTATATGAACATCAAGAATCCCATCATAAGGTATCCATTGATGTTATTATCCTTGTCATTCGCTATTTGAGTATTATCAGCTTTCGCTTGTGATAAGTCAAATATCTTCGTCAACTGCCAAATTGCGATTGCAATTAGGATAAGTACTATAAACGTTAGTAAACCAGTAGTCATCTTATTTTATACTGTTTTGAAATTAATTAATAATGAAATTGTTTACTTTCTTCAATAAACGGATTTCGCTTTGCCAATAATGGTTTCTTTGTCAATGCTGTAAACACTACAAAGATGAATAATCCTAGGAATAATAATACTGCTCCTATTTCTGCCAATCCAAGTGACCAATTTGGTCCTACCGTTGCTGGCATTACCATGTTGAATACATCTATATAGTGACCGAATAGGATTATAACTCCTGCGATTACAATAATCCAATTTAACCTCTTGAAATCACTATTCATTAAGATTAATAATGGGAATATTAAGTTTAAAGCTAACATTCCAAAGAATGGTAGATTATAGTCGTCAATTCTTGTAAGGAAGTATGTTACTTCTTCTGGGATGTTTGAGTACCAGATTAACATGAATTGAGAGAACCATAAGTATGTCCAGAAAATACTAATACCGAACATAAATTTTGCTAAATCGTGTAAATGGCTATCATTTACATATTCTAAATATCCTCTTGATTTAAGATATATTGTAACTAATGCGATTACCGTGATTCCAGATACAAACATACTTGCAAATACGTACCATCCAAATAATGTACTAAACCAGTGGTGATCGAAAGACATAATCCAGTCCCAAGACATCATAGATTCTGAGATTAAGAATAATACTAAGAATACCGCAGCCAATCTGAAGTTTTTCTTGAAGTTGCTGTTATCTGTTGCATCATCTTGACGAGATGAGAAGCGTCTTGAAAGAATACTATACACAATCCAAATAGAACTATATATTACAGCTCTGATGATGAATCCTGTTCCGTTTAACCAAGCACTTTTTCCGTAGGTAAGTTTGTCAAATTTATCATTGTCAGGCATTATCAATTCTGGATCCATCCAGTGAAATAAGTGGTTTAATTCACCCACTGAAATCGCAATTAATATAATAATCGTAATTGTTCCTGGAATAATGTACGATCCAATACCTTCCATAACTCTAAATAATACTGGAGACCATCCAGCTTGCGCTGCTCGTTGTATTGCATAGAATGCTAATACTCCAAGAGAAATCATCATAAAGAAGAATGCAGCAACATATATAGCTGCCCAAGGTTTGTTTTGTAATTGACCTAGTTTGTGTTCGTCCGCATGTGCATCACCGTGATGACCAGCTTCTGCTCCATGAGCATCAGCAGTTTTTTCAGCATGATGATCTTCTGTTGCGTGTGCAGCATCTGTTTTTTGATCGTCATGATGTGCTGTTTTTCCATCATCATGTTTTGCTTCTCCATGACCTGAATCATGTCCATGAGCTGCTTCCATTGCTTTCATCTCAGGAATATCTGCAGGTGTGTTATAAAAACTCAACCCTACCATGATAGCTCCAAGCGCAAATGAAATAATTGCAAAAAGTCTTAATCTATTTGAAAACGTATACATTGTATATAATTCTATATCGTTATTGGTCTTATTTTAATTCTAATTTCAATTTTAATACATAATCAACAACTTGCCAGCGTTCTTCTGTATTTAATTGATTAGCGTGCGATCCCATATTGTTTTTACCATACATAATTACATGATAAATACTTCCTTCAGTAATTCCTCTTACAGAATCATTGTATTTAGGTATCCCTAAGAATTTTTCGCGCTTTACTAAAGTTCCTTGTCCATCACCTTTATTTCCATGGCAAATGGCACAGTAAAGTCCGTAAAGCTCTTTTCCTTTTGCTAGATTTTCTTCAGAAGCTACTAATGGATTTTTCAATTCAATTTTTGCTGCTTCATATCCTTCATTTGTATTGTCATACTCATAAGGCATCCAACCTCTTTTCACACTTCCATCAGCAGGAATTTGTGCTTCCATTTTAGATTCGAATCCTCCATAAGGCACACCATTAACTTCTTGATATGCTTCATAGCCTACAGATTCATACATATTTGGAAAATACTGATAGTTTGGCTGTGATTTATCAAAGCATGAAGTCACAAGCAACGCTGCTCCAAAAATGACTCCTATTTTTATAAGGCTCTTCATAATTCTTATTAATGCTTTTCTGTAACTTTAATTTCTGTAGCACCAGTTTCTAATAAAAGTGCTTTTAACTCTTCTTCATCTCCATGAACTGATACTTCCATTAAAAAGTGATCATCTGTTGTTCTTGGGTCTGGGTTTTCAGCTTCTTTAAATGGCCACAATCTACTTCTTAAGTAAAAAGTGATTACCATTAAATGCGCTGCAAAGAATACCGTCATTTCAAACATAATTGGTACAAATGCTGGCATATTTTCTAAGAAAGAAAAACTTGGCTTTCCTCCAATGTTTTGCGGCCAATCTTTAATCATGATATAGTACATCATGGTAACTGCAACAGACAATCCAATACATCCATATATGAATGCTGTAATGGCAAGTCGTGTAGGCTCTAATCCCATCGCTTTGTCTAGTCCGTGTACAGGAAATGGTGTATACACTTCTTCGATATGATGATTTTCTTGACGTACTTTTTTCACTGCTGACATTAGCACATCGTCATCGGTATACATTGCTTGTATTACTTTACTACTCATGGTTACCGTCTCTTAGTTTTTTATATTTTTCTCCTGATGATTTTAAGATTGATTTTACTTCTGCCTGTGCAATTACAGGGAATGTTCTTGAGTATAGTAAGAACAATACAAAGAAGAAACCGATCGTACCAATAAATATTCCTATATCTACAAACGTTGGTGAAAACATCGTCCATGAAGATGGAAGATAATCTCTGTGTAATGATGTTACGATAATTACGAAACGCTCAAACCACATTCCAATGTTTACAACAATAGAGATTATGAAAGAGAACATAATACTTGTTCTTAATTTCTTAGACCACATAAATTGTGGAGAGAACACATTACATGTCATCATTGCCCAATATGCCCACCAGTAAGGACCTGTTGCTCTGTTTAAGAATGCATACTGCTCATATTCTACTCCAGAATACCATGCAATAAATAACTCAGTAATATATGCACATCCTACGATAGAACCTGTAATCATGATTACAATGTTCATTAGTTCGATGTGTTGTAATGTAATATAGTCTTCCATATTACATACTTTTCTCATAATGATTAATAAGGTGTTTACCATGGCAAATCCTGAGAAAATCGCTCCTGCCACAAAGTATGGTGGGAAGATTGTAGTATGCCATCCTGGTATAACTGACGTTGCGAAGTCAAACGATACAATTGTATGTACAGAAAGTACTAATGGTGTTGCTAAACCTGCAAGTACCAATGATACTTCTTCAAAACGTTGCCAATCTTTTGCACGTCCACTCCATCCGAAACTAACTAAGCTGTATATTTTCTTTTGGAAAGGTTTTACCGCTCTATCTCTAATCATTGCAAAATCTGGAAGTAAACCTGTCCACCAGAATACTAATGATACAGATAAATACGTAGAGATTGCAAATACATCCCAAAGTAGTGGTGAGTTAAAGTTTACCCAGAGTGATCCAAATTGGTTTGGAATTGGCAATACCCAATATGCTAACCAAGGACGTCCCATGTGAATGATTGGGAACAATCCTGCTTGCACTACCGAGAATATGGTCATGGCTTCCGCAGAACGGTTAATTGCCATTCTCCATTTTTGACGGAAGAGTAAAAGTACAGCAGAAATCAGTGTTCCTGCGTGACCAATACCAACCCACCAAACAAAGTTTGTAATATCCCAAGCCCAACCAACGGTTTTGTTAAGACCCCAAACTCCAATTCCGGTAGAGATTGTATAAATGATACATCCAATTCCCCAAAGGAATGCTACCAAAGCAATTGAGAATACTATCCACCATTGCTTATTTGCTTTTCCTTCTACTGGAGCTACAATATCAAGAGTTACATCATGATATGATTTATCTCCAGTTACTAAGGGTTTTCTTATAGGTGCTTCGTAATGCGACGCCATAATCAGTTTATAATTATTTCTTATTAATTATTTTTTTATGCTTCTTCTTAAGTGTTTCTCACTTTTACGTGATACTGAACATTTGGTTTTGTTCCTACATGCTCCAATAAATGGTACATACGGTCATCTTCATGCAATTCAGCAACTTTACTTGACTTATCGTTAAGATCTCCAAATACCATTGCTCCAGAGCTACACGCCGAAGAACACGCTGTTTGGAATTCACCATCTTTGATTTGGCGACCTTCACGTTTTGCATCCAAGATTGTTTTTTGTGTTTTTTGAATACACATAGAACATTTTTCCATCACACCTCTAGAACGTACAACTACATCAGGGTTTAATACCATACGACCTAAGTCATTGTTCATGTGGTAGTCAAACTCATCATTCTTGTTGTATAAGAACCAGTTGAATCGACGTACTTTATATGGACAGTTGTTTGCACAGTAACGAGTTCCAACACAACGGTTATATGCCATATGGTTTTGACCTTGACGTCCGTGTGATGTTGCTGCTACTGGACATACTGTTTCACATGGTGCGTGATTACAGTGTTGACACATTACAGGTTGGAAAGCCACTTGAGGATTCGCTGAAGGATCTTCCAATTCCACGAAACCACCTAATGAACCTTTCTCTCCAAATAATCCACTAAATTCTTCTTTCTTTTTATCGTCTTCAGAGAATGTTTCTTCAGATGAATAATATCTATCAATACGCAACCAGTGCATATCTCTACTTCTTCTTACTTCCGTTTTACCAACTACTGGCACATTGTTTTCAGCGTGACATGCAATTACACATGCTCCACAACCTGTACAAGCGTTTAAGTCTATCGATAAGTTGAAGTGATGTCCAACAGAACGATCAAACTTAGCCCACATATCTGCTTCTTGACTCGTAGCATCAATCATTTCATGATCTCTAGATACATGTGGCGGAATATTCCATCCATGTTTCTTATCAAGTTTAGAATATGTATTAAATATCTCTAAAGTCGTTTCTTTAACGATATCACCTCTACCCATTAAGGTATTGTGCAACTGCACACATGCAAATTCATGCGCTCCTTCTGCACCACCAATTGAAACATTTTGAACACTGTTAAAGTTGTTATACACTTTATAAGCATTCACTCCTGTTTGCATGTCTTTTTTGATCCCGGCTTTTTTACCGTAACCTAATGCTAAACCAACTGTTCCTGGCGCTTGACCTGGCTGAATGATTACTGGAACTTTTAAATCGACTCCATTTACGGTAATTTTCGCATACGAACCGTTTAAACCTCCATTTGCAACATTCCAGTTTTTTATTTCTTTCGCTTCAGCGTCTGCTTTAGAAATTGTTAAGTAGTTATCCCAAGAAGCTCTAGTAATTGGATCAGGGAATTCTTGCAACCAAGGGTTATTTGCTTGCTGTCCGTCTCCCATTCCTGTTTTTGTATACAATACTAACTCCATTCCTGAAGCTTGTGCAGTTCCAGCTAATTTTCTAGCTTGTGCAGAAACATCAGTAGTAGTTGTTGCAACTTCTTCTGTTTCGTTTTCTTCAGCAGCATCCGCAGCTTCTATAGCAACATTTGCTTCCTCAGCTAAACTAACTGTAGCAGTTGTTTTGAATACTCCATCATGTACTGCTTGATTCCAAGGTGTTCCGCCTAAAATATCGGCAGTCCAACTTTCTCTTAAGTATTGATAGTATGCTTTGTCATTTCCAGTCCACTTTAATAAAGCGTCTTGAAATTGTCTTGTATCAAATAATGGACGAATTGTAGGTTGCGTAAGACTGTAGTGACCTTTTTTAAGCTCTACATCTCCCCAAGATTCTAAGTAATGTGGAGTCGCAGCTACATATTTCGTATTTAAAGCAGTCTCATCTTCTTTTTGAGTAAACGTTACCGCTAAATCTAATCCTTTTAAGCTTTCGGCAAATTCATCGCCGTTTGCTAATGTATATACAGGATTTACTCCTGCCATAATGATTCCGCCAACAGCGCCACCTTTCATATCACTGATAAGTTTTGCTACAGCCTTGTCATTTCCTTGTCTTATTTTACGTGGTGCTTCTTTATCAAAAACTTCGCTACCAATTGTTTCATTAATTGCCAACACTACGCTTTGTGCATCTACATCATTGATTCCAGATACTACAACAGCTTTTGACCCAGCCATTTTAATTTGACCGATTGCATTTTTGATTGCACTTTCTGCTTTGTCAGACAATTGTCTTCCTGAAACACTGTTCCCAGTAACACCTGCATAAATTTTTGCCAATGCTACTTTCTGATCTGCTACAGATAATGGCACACGCTTATCAGCATTTGCTCCAGACAATGTCATATTCGCCTCAAACTGGACGTGTCTTGACATTTTTTGATGTCCTTTTTTTCCGTGTGGAATTCTTCCTTTAGCATATCCGTCATCATATCCACCACCTTGCCAGTCTCCTAAGAAGTCTGCTCCGACAGATACAATTATTTCAGCTTTAGAAAAATCGTAATCAGCTAATGCTCTTTCACCATACTTCGCTTCAAACGCATCTAAAGCAGTTGATTCAGAAACCGCATCATATACTACATGGTTTACATTTCCATACTTTGCTTTGAACTCTCCAACTAATTTAGCTACAGATGGACTTGCAAAAGTTTGTGTTAGTAAAACAATTTGTTTTCCAGAAGCACTGATTTGATTTAATTTTTGACCAACTTCAGCATCTAACGTTTCCCAAGAAGCATCTTTTCCGTCAATTTTTGGATTTTTCACCCTCATGCTATCATATAAAGATAATACAGATGCGTGAACTCTTGCATTTGCACTTCCTTTAGTAGCTGCTTCTTTATTGTTTTCTACTTTGATTGGACGACCTTCTCTTGTTTTAATTAAGATACTAGCAAAATCGTATCCATCTGCAATTGTTGTTGCATAATAGTCTGCTACACCAGGAATAATAGTTTCTGGTTGCACTACATAAGGAATCGATTTGATTACTGGTCCTTCACAGGCAGCAAGTGTAGCTGCGGCTGTACTAAAACCAACGTATTTAAGAAAGTCTCTACGAGAAGTTGAAGAAGACTCTAACGTCTCTTTATCCCCTAAGAATTCATCTACAGGAACTTCTTCTACAAACTCATTCTGTCTAAGTGCCTCAACAATAGAACTATTCTCATTTAGCTCTTCAACACTTTTCCAGTATTTCTTGTTTGATGCCATATTATATATATAAAATTAGCTTCTTAATTAATATTAATAGTGACATTTTCCACATTCTAAGGCACCCATTTTAGCTGCTTTGAATGTTTCAACACCATATTTTTCTTTTAACTGCTCGTGAATTTTGTCGTAATATGCATTTCCTTTGAAATTCACATCTGTATCTCTGTGACAGTTGATACACCATCCCATTGTTAATGGCGCATGCTGTTCAACTATTTCCATTTCTTGAATTTCTCCGTGACATGTCTGACATTCTACTCCTGCAACTGAAACGTGTTGCGAGTGATTGAAATATACAAAGTCAGGTAAATTATGAACACGTATCCATTTTACTGGCTTAGGTTCATTTACATAATCTTGCTCTGTTGGATCCCAACCTGTAGCTCCGTATAATTCTTGAATTTGTTTATTGTAGTCCACTCCGTATTTAACAACACCTTCTTGCTGCACATCATCTGAAACTTGTGCAATGTTTTTATGACAGTTCATACAAACATTTAAAGATGGAATTCCTGAAGTCTTACTTACTCTAGCAGAAGAGTGACAGTACTTACACTCTATTTTATTATCACCTGCGTGAATTCTGTGCGAGAAGTGAATTGGTTGTATTGGCTGATATCCTTCATCAACTCCAACTTGCATAAAGTATCCATACGCAAAGTACGCTGCTCCCAACATAAAGAAGATCACAGTTACAATCACTAAGAATTGATTGTGAACAAATGCTTTCCAAAGTGAAGGCTTCTTAACCTCCTCTTCTAAGTTTAACGTTCCATTAGCCGTTGCAAACTTTCGAAGTGTTTTGTTCACTAAGAACAATCCTAATGCTAATAGACCGAATAAAACAATTAAAGCAATTAATACTACTTGTGTAGAAAAACCTCCACCAGCAGTCTCTGTACTTGGATCTACTTTAGATTTTATTGGCGTTGGTTTTGGCTGAGCTGTATACGCCAAGATGTTATCTATATCCTCATTTTTCAATGTAGGAAATGGCGTCATGATACTTTTCTTGTTATCATTAAACACCTTGTTTGCATACTTATCTCCTGATTTGATTAACGCTGAACTATTCTTAATCCATTTGTATAACCATTCTCGATCTAAGCCTTCCTCTTCTGCCAAACGTGCTTCCACACCTCTTAACGCAGGACCAGTTGACTTACTATCTAACTTATGACAAGCAGCACAGTTTGCATTAAACAAAGCTTTACCAGCTGTAACCGCCGCATCGTCTTGTGCAAATGCAGAAGCTGAAAATACTAACATCAGCGCTAGTGCGGTTCCTAAAATTCTTGAAATTGAATTGCGGTGATTCACCTTTTTCATATCTTAAAGTCTTCTTAATTTGGCATGGTTTTTTCTAAGTATATTTTTAACTTAGACACTCATGCTTGTTCCAAATTTGAGCAAAAATACAAATAGCGTTGAATTTGCGAAATTATAGTGAACTCTTAATTGTTAATTTATAGTAATTCTAAATAAGATTTTAGCATGTTTGTTCGTTAGGTTATTTTACATTTGTATAAAATTGTATTCATTATGAGATTTTTAGCTATTAAAAAAAGCACCATTTTTACCGTTTCAGCACTTTTCTGTGCCGGATTCGCATTTGCACAACAAGGAGAGATTACCATCTCTAAAGACCCAAATATTGATAAATTACTTACATATCAGAAGGAAATTAACCAAGAAACAGACAATGACAATCGTTTGAAGATTCAAATCTTTAACGGAAATCTTAAAAATGCAGAGAGAGCAAAGCGAGAATTTGAGAAATCACACGAAAAAGATATCCCTGCAAATATTAAATTTGAAACACCTAATTATAAAGTTTGGGTAGGAAATTTTAGAAATAGATTAGAAGCAGAACGATATTTAGTAGAAGTTAAAGAAACGTTTCCTAACGCATTTATTTTTACACCTCTAAAAAAGAAGAAGAAAAATTAGCTTTAAAAACTAATTTATATAAAAAAAAGGATCGCAAATGCGATCCTTTTTTTTCTTTTATACTTGTGTATATATTATTTCAGCTTTTTCTTCACTGCAACTTCTTGGAATGCTTCTACAATATCACCTTCTTTGATGTCGTTATAGTTTTTAACTTGCAATCCACAATCGTATCCTTTGCTTACTTCTTTTACATCGTCTTTGAAACGTTTTAAAGAAGCTAATTCCCCTGTAAAGATTACAACTCCATCACGAATCAATCGAATGTTAGAGTTTCTAAAAATCTTACCATCTGTAACCATACATCCAGCAATTGTACCAATTTTAGAGATTTTGAATGTTTCTCTAATTTCAGCATTACCTGTGATTTCTTCTTTCATTTCTGGCGACAATAAGCCTTCCATTGCATCTTTTACATCGTTGATAGCATCATAGATAATTGAGTATGCTCTGATATCAATTTCTTCTTTATCAGCAACCATTCTTGCATTTCCTGCAGGTCTTACATTAAATCCGATAATAATCGCATCAGAAGCACTTGCTAGCAACACATCACTTTCCGTAATTGCACCAACACCTTTGTGAATGATTTTTACTTCAATTTCTTCTGTAGATAGTTTTTGGAATGAATCTGTTAAAGCTTCAACCGAACCATCTACATCACCTTTAAGAATAATGTTTAATTCTTTAAAGTCTCCAATTTTGATTCTTCTACCAATATCAGATAATGTTGTTCTACGCTGCGTTCTTACAGATTGTTCTCTGAGTAATTGCGTACGCTTTGCAGCAATTTGTTTCGCATCTTTTTCATCTACGAATACATTGAACTTATCACCTGCTTGTGGCGCACCATCTAAACCAAGAATTGATACTGGCGTTGAAGGATTGGCAGTTTTCACTTTGTTACCACGCTCATCAAACATTGCTTTGATTTTTCCACTATGCTTACCAGCCAATAGATAATCTCCAATTTTTAATGTACCGTTTTGAACAAGAATAGTTGATACATATCCACGACCTTTGTCTAAGAATGCTTCTACTACAGTTCCTACCGCATTTTTATCTGGATTTGCTTGCAACTCTAATAACTCTGCTTCAAGCAATACTTTTTCTAATAAGTCATCAACACCTAAACCAGTTTTTGCAGAGATATCATGCGATTGAATTTTTCCACCCCAATCTTCTACCAACAAGTTCATTGCTGCTAGTTTCTCTTTAATTTTATCTGGATTTGCTGTTGGTCTATCAATTTTGTTGATTGCAAATACAATTGGAACACCAGCTGCTTGTGCGTGACTGATTGCTTCTTTTGTTTGTGGCATTACATCATCATCCGCAGCAATTACAATAATTGCGATATCGGTTACTTTCGCACCACGTGCACGCATCGCCGTAAAGGCTTCGTGACCTGGTGTATCTAAGAATGTAATTCGTTGTCCACTTTCAAGCGATACTCCATACGCTCCAATATGCTGTGTAATTCCTCCTGATTCACCTGCAATAACATTTTCTTTACGAATATGATCTAGTAGCGATGTTTTACCGTGATCTACGTGACCCATCACCGTTACAATTGGCGCTCTTGCTGATAAATCTTCTGGTGCATCTTCTTCTTCCTGAATAGCTTCTTCAATATCTGCTGATACGAAGTCTACCGAGAATCCAAATTCTTCTGCAACTATTGTTAAGGTATCTGCATCTAGACGCTGGTTCATGGTTACCATGATTCCCAACATCATACATTTAGAGATAATATCATTGATACCAACATCCATCATTGTAGCAAGTTCTCCAACAGTTACAAATTCTGTTGCTTTTAATACTTTGCTTTCTGCTGCTTGTTGCTCTAAATCTTCCTCCGTTTTCTGCCTACGGATATCACGCTTGTCTCTACGATACTTAGCACCTTTTGATTTGCTGCTTTTCCCTTGAAGTTTTTCAAGCGTTTCACGTACTTGTTTTTGTACTTCTTCTTCTGTTGGTTCAACTTTAACCACAGGTGGTTTACGGTTTCCTCCACCTCTTCGGTTTCCACCACCTCGGTTTCCGCCTCCGCTTCCACCACCTTTGTTTCCAAATCGGTTGTTTCCACCAGAACGGTTGTTATTATTATTTCCACCAGAACCAGTTTTAGAAATACGCTTACGCTTCTTTCTTTTATCTGCTTCCGATTCTTTTTTAGAATCTTCTTTCTTCTTTTTCGTTTTGTTAAACTGAGTCAAGTCAATTTTTTGACCTGTCATTTTTGGACCAGAGAGTTTTTGGTATTTTGTTTCAATTACCTTTTTCTCAGGTTCTGCAGCAACAGGAGCAGTAGGAGTAACTTCTGCTTTAACCTCTTTCGTAGCAGCAGGCTTCTCTACAGTTTTTTGTTTTGGCTCAACTTTTTGAACTTGCTTAGGCTTTGAAAATTTTGGCCTGTTAGAAATTACTTCAGGTCGCTGCGGCTTCTTCTCATTTTTATTATGTGAAGGCTTTGGTTTCTCTGGCGCTTTTTCTTCTTGCTTTGGCTTAGACTTTTCTTGAACTTTTTGCTCAGGAGCTTTTGGTGCTGGCTCTGCTGGTGCTGGCGCAGTTTCTTTCTTTTCCGTAGACGATGTATCTTTTTGAGGGTTTAGATCTATTTTTCCAATCGTTTTCGGTCCAGATAAGTTTGCTTTAGCACGCACTACTTTTTCACGCTCTTCACGTAAACGTTGCGCTTCTTCTTGCTCTTTTACAAGTTGTTCTCGCAATGCTTCTTTCTCCTTCCTTTTCTCTTCTCCAAGCTCTTTAGAAGCTACTTTTTTACTCTTGTCGGTCTGGAAACCATCAAGTAGCACATTGTATACTTCTTGCGATATTTTTGTCGTTGGTCTTTTTTCCACAGAAACCCCTTTCTGCGTCAAGAAGTCGACAGCTCTATCGATCGAAATATTTAATTCGCGTAGTACTTTACTAAGCCTTATTTTGTTCTGTTCAGCCATAAGCTATTTTAAATTTTACCCTCTTTTTAAATAAAAAACTGCTTTTGATTAATCTTCGAACTCCTCTTTTAGAATTCGTATTACTTCCCCAACAGTTTCTTCCTCTAAATCCGTTTGTTTTACAAGGAAGTCCATTTCTTGATCTAAGACACTTTTTGCAGTATCTAAACCTATTTTCTTAAATTCTTCTATTACCCAAGCTTCAATTTCATCAGAGAACTCAGTTAATTCAACATCTTCTTCAACACCTTCACGATATACATCTATTTCATATCCTGTAAGCTGTCCTGCTAATCGAATGTTAAATCCACCTTTACCGATTGCTTTTGAAACTTCTTCTGGTTTTAAGAATACTTCAACACGCTTTGTTTCTTCGTTAATTTTTAACGAACTCACTCTTGCTGGACTTAAGGCACGCGTTATATATAGTTGTAAATTTGTTGTGTAATTGATTACATCTATATTTTCGTTCCCTAACTCTCTCACGATTCCATGGATACGAGAACCTTTCATTCCCACACATGCTCCCACAGGATCGATCCTATCATCATAAGAATCTACAGCTACTTTTGCTTTTTCACCTGGAATTCTTACTACTTTTTTAACTGTAATTAATCCGTCAAAAACTTCTGGAATTTCTTGTTCAAATAATTTTTCCAAGAATTCTGGCGCCGTTCTCGACATGACAATCATAGGCTTATTTCCTTTTAAGTCTACTCTGTCAATAATTCCTCTTACATTTTCTCCTTTACGGAAGAAATCAGATGGAATTTGGTTTTCTTTTGGCAACACGATTTCGTTTCCTTCATCATCTAACAAAATAACTGCTCTGTGTCTAATGTGATGCACTTCTGCAGTATATATGTCTCCTACTAAATCTTTAAATTGCTTATAGATTGTTGTATTATCGTGTTCGTGTATTTTTGAAATTAAATTTTGACGTAGGGCTAAAATTGCTCTTCTTCCTAAGTCGATTAATTTTACTTCTTCAGACACATCTTCACCAACTTCAAAATCTGGCTCAATTTTTCGTGCTTCTGCAAGCTCTATTTCTTGATTTGGCTCTTCTACTTCTCCATCTGCAACTACAATTCTGTTTCTCCAAATTTCTAAATCTCCTTTATCGGGATTTATAATGATGTCAAAATTGTCATCTGATCCAAATTTCTTTTTTAATGCATTTCTAAAAACATCCTCCAATATCGCCATTAGCGTTACTCGATCTATTAGCTTATCGTCTTTAAACTCTGAAAACGAGTCAATCAATGCTAGATTCTCCATGACATGTCTTTAATTAAAATGTTACCATAACTTTTGCTTTTACAATATCTTTATAAGGTATTTCCAGTTCTTTTTGAACTGTCACTTTTCCTTTTCCAATGGGTTTTGGCTCGCGCGCTTTCCATTGTAATTTTATTTTTTCATCATCGGCAGTTACTAAAGTACCTTCTACTTTTGAACTGTCTTCGATAATTACTTCTAGTTTTCTACCCACATTTTTCTTGTATTGACGAATGTGTGTAATTCCTTCAGAGATTCCGGAAGAAAATACTTCTAAAGAAAAATCTTCTTCTTCTCTATCTAGGTTATGCTCAATATGTCGACTGACCTTCATACAATCGCTTAATGTAACTCCGTTATCGCCATCAATCACAACCACAATCTTGTTTCCAGCCTTTATTTCCTTGGAAATTAAGAACAACGAAGACTCTTCTTCTAGTACTTCTTGCAATAATTTTGTAACCTTTTCTTTAAACATTTTTAGTATGAAAAGAGGGGACTTATGTCCCCTCATTTTTAGTCTTTACTTCGTATAACGGTGCAAATATACACATTTTTTCTAATCTTAAAAACTATTCAACTAAAGGTTTTTATTTGTAACTTCCATGTATCTATAAAAATGTATCCGTAATGAAAAAAATTCTTCTTCCAACCGATTTTTCAGATCAAGCTGAATATGCACTAAAAGTAGCTGCTTCTTTAGCGAAACAAAATGATGCAACTATTTACTTGTTGCACATGTTAGAGTTGCCTACACATTTTTTATCTGGCGATACTAATGTAAATGTACCCGAACAACTATTGTTTATGAAAATTGCGAACGAACGTTTTGAAAAAACGATGGCGCAAGATTTTATGAAAGATGTCAACGTAGATATTACTGTAGAAACACATAAAGCTTTCGACGGAATTACACAAGCAATTCGTCAACACGAAATTGACTTAGTTGTTATGGGATCAAGTGGTGCTTCTGGATTGAAAGAAATGTTTATTGGATCAAATACAGAGAAAGTTGTACGTACTGCTGATGCACCAGTTTTGGTAATTAAGAATCATATTGAAAATTTTTCTGTCGCTAATTTTGTATTTGCTTCAGATTTTTCCGAAGATCAGAAATTAGTGTTTGAACAAGCAATTGATTTTGCAAATAATTTTAATGCAAAACTTCATTTACTGTTTGTAAACACTCCTAACCGTTTTGTAACTACCGATGCCGCCGAGAAGAAAATGAAAACCTTTATTGATGGCTTTGATGAACTTGGCGAGCATGAATTACATATTTATAATGACAGTAAAATTGAAACGGGAATTTTGAATTTTTCTCGTTCTATCGATGCCGATTTAATTGGAATGAGCACACACGGAAGACAAGGATTGGCGCATTTCTTTAATGGAAGTATTAGTGAAGATTTGGTAAATCATTCGTTGCGACCTGTGATTACTTTTAAGATATAATTCTTTTAAATATAGAAAGCTGTTCGATTTGTAATGTATTACGCATCGAACAGCTTTTAACCTAAAAACTTATTTTTTTATCTTTCGTTGTGTTGTACATCTACAGCTGATGCTGGATGGTAGATAAATCCTCCAGAACCAATATCGTGGCAATATTCAACGATATATTCTCCAATTAGATCATCGCCATTATTAATAGTAAAATCGATTGGCAATTCTACATCAATAATATCAAACACTTTAAAACTCAACTTTGTTTCAAAGTTTTTTGTGCGTCCTCCATCTGACTCAAAACATACTACTTTCATACGGTTTCCATCTGGCTTTGGGTTTGTAGTACTAGCATGAGGATTCCAAATGATGGAGCTAAAATTTGGGTAAAACCAAGTATCGTCACCAGTTACTTTTGTGATTTGACCAGTGCGAATGTAACTTAGCGCCGATCCACTTGTTACTACCGCACCATTTTGAATGGTATAATTAGCTCCATCTGCCCATATAATTACAAAGAACCATTCTCCTTTACCGGCTAAGAATCCGTCGTAATCATCAGTTGTTCTGAATCTCCATAAGTTTTCTGTTCCATTTTCGCAGTCGCGCTCACAGTCTTCTCCACACGGTGTTCCAGATCCTGGCGTCCCTGATCCTGGTGTTCCAGACCCTGGACTTCCTCCTCCTGTATTTCCGCCTCCTACATATGGATCGTCATCATCTCCTGGATCTTCATCTCCTATAAATGGACTTCCATTATCATAAAGTTTAGAGTTTGGAGGTTCAATAGATCCTGCATTTACTACAACCGATCTTCCATCATCATAAGTAAATAATACAGCACTGCCTCTATCTGACTTATCCAATCCGCTTGTTGTTACTCCTTGATATACTTCACTATTTCGTACTACAAACGACTTTTCATAACGATATACAGATAATAATTCAGTATGCATCACTCCATTTTCATAATAGTGAACAACTTCCATTGGATCGCTATCGTCAAAGTTATTATCAACATACACTCGGTTTGTAAATGTTTTTGTGTGTCTATCTCCAGCTAACAGTACAGACATTCCAGGGTTCACATTTAAAAACTCTTTGATATTTACATTTGACTTTGCTTCATCAATATTTGCCAAAACTTGATTTAATGATTTCCCTGAAAAATCTTTCATTTCAGATTTCCCTTGCATTCCTACAAAAAATTCTTGTTCGTAATATCCGCGTTTTTCTAGTCGCAATGCTTCTTGCTGCAATAGATCATTCATATTATCATGCTTATTAATTGCAATAGACATTAATCGTGCATATTCAAATAATGCTTGGTGTTCTACAGATTGTTTACTGACGTCTATTTTATCTAATGCTATTGGATCGTTTTCTGCATCAAAAGCTTCATCTTTAGAACATGAATTCAAGCCTACAATTAATAGTGACAAGAAGAATAACTTTATATACTTTATTTTCATAATAATTTAATTTATGGTTTTTTTTCGTACTCTTTTATTCTATATAGAACTTAGGATTTTCCGAATGACTCCTTTGTTTTTCATATATACTTTAGCTAGTTAAGCAGTGTATATGAAGTGTTGCAACAGGGTAAAATTAGGTTTGTATTTTGAGCTAAAAAAGTGTTCTATTTTGCTTTTTATGAATTGCAGCTATCAATTTATAAATTGACAGATTCTATTTTTTAAACTTTTCTTGCGAATTTACTGTAACGTTATTAACAAAAAAACTACTATATTTAGACAGAGCCATTCACATAAAGTTTACGACTACTACCTATTATGATGACTAAATTTACTCAGAAGTATTTCTCTTTTACATTAGCAAATACACTGCTTTCCTCCATATTTTTTTTCTTCTGCGCTTTTTCTTTTGCACAGCAAGAATTTAAATTTAGTATTCCTGATTCGCTACAATCTAAATCTTATAAAGAGTTGAAAGCTGCTTTTGATGCAGATCGAAAAGATTCTATTCGACGATTTATTTATGCTAAATCCTATATCGCAAAGGCAACAAAAGCTAACATTCCTTTAGAAATGACCAAAGGGTATGAATTGCTAGGATTTGCCTATGATCATAATTATAAGAAAAGTTTCACCTTTTACGACAAAGCTATTGAGATAAGTAAGGATTTAAAAAACATGCGCTATCCTGCTATTTTATACACATATAAAGGAGCCATTTTATCTGAGAAAGGAAATTATAAAGACGCATTAGAAAACCACTTGAAAGCTATTGAATATGCAGAAACCAATAATAATATAGAATTAGTATATGTTAACAAACACAATATAGGAATTCTAAAACGACATTTAGAGCTGTATGATGAAGCATTGCAAATTTACAAAGAATGCTATGAATATGAATTGAACAACCCAAACCGAGATGAACTTGATTTTTTAAATTCACACTTCTCTATTGCAGATATTTATATAGAAACGCAAGCAATAGATTCTGCCATAATTTATAACAACAAAGGATACAATTTAGCACTCAAAAGCAATGATCCTTTAATACTTCAAATTTTCACATTAAATAAAGGAATTATTTTTTTTCATCAAAAAAAATATCCAGAGGCCATTAAACTTATAAAGAACTCAATGAGCATTTTGGAAGGAAATATAGAAAAACGAGTCGTTATCAATGGGCTTTTCCATATTGCAAAAGCATATGATTCGCTACAACAAAAAGAAGATGCCATTTTACATTATAGAAAAGTAGACTCTGTTTTTACAGCACACCCATACAATATTTCATCCAATATAATGAATACATATAAAGCTTTGTATAGTTACTATAAAACAAAAAAAGACAAAGCGAATGAAATCCTTTTCATTGAGAAAGCATTACTTGCTTCCGATATTAATAAAAAAGACTATAGAACATTAAGTAATAAAATTATAAAAACATTTGATCGTAGAAAGCTTATAGAAAAACAGAAAAAATTGAATGAAGCATTGAATCGGAAAGATAAAAAATATGTGACATTTAAAATTATTGCTTTGATCGTTTTTTGCATCTTCATTTTTGCGTTAACTGCATTTTACACTAAACAACGACAAATAAAAAAACGATTTCAAGAGTTTGTTAGAAATCACGAAAAAGCTATTGAAACACCTAAACAACCTATTAAGATTGTTAATGAAGAAGCTACTGAAATTGGTCTTGGTAAAGATGTAATTGATCAACTATTAACATCATTGAATAATTTTGAAGTAAAACATGCGTATATAAAACCAGATATTACATTACCCAGTTTATCTAAACGTTTCAAAACTAACTCTGCCTATCTTTCCAAAGTGATCAATACTTATAAAAACAAAAAATTTGCTGAATACTTGAACGATTTACGCATCGATTATGCAATTGACAAGATTCAAACAGACAAACACTTTCGCCTATATACTATTAAAGCAATTGCATTGGAAGTTGGCTTTAATAATTCACAATCTTTTGCAAGAGCTTTTAAAAGAAAAACAAACATTCAACCCTCAGATTTTATTAAACAAACTAAAAATATTATTGAGATGAAAGCATAATCCTATAGGTACAAAAATAAAACGCATGCAATTTATAAATTGCACGAAACACAGCACAAAACACACATTAATTCCTGTAAACTTATAATACATTTACATCAAATCACAAAATTATTTGACTATGCGTAAAACGAAAAAAAAGCAGTTAGTATTACAAAAATTTAGTATTGCTACTTTAACAAAATTGGAAAGTATTAAAGGAAGATCCGTTGGATCTGGTGGAAGTATGGGAGGCAATTCTGAATTAACATGTACTGGTCCAAAGACGAAACCAGATACTGATTGCACCTGACCTGAAGTAAGTTGTTAAGTTATATTTCTACAATATTTACTTAAAAGCAATATCTTTCTTAAAGAAGATATACACTGATTATTATGAAATTGAAAAATCCCAGTTGTACGACTGGGGTTTTTAGTTTACAATTTTTCCACATATACTTTTATAACATATTTGTCATAATATTGAATAAATTGGCTTTGGTTGCGAAGCATTTATTTTCTCCTAAGACATACAGATACTTACACTAGAAATTGATTTATACAACTCACAATCAACAATATGAATTTTCAAACAAAAACTTGTATTCACTTTTTTAAATCTCATTAAACAACTGAAAAATATGACAAAGCGATTAGGAAATGTCAGAGTTTTTTTTAAAAAAAGTTATCTTTAAAGAAATCTTAAAACTATTTGATCATGCGTAAAAAAATGAAAAAACAATTAAAATTACTAAAACTTAATGTTGCTTCTTTAACAAAATTGGATTCAATTAAAGGAGGCGATGAGAATTATGAAGAAAAAACAAAACCTAGAACTCGTGATGGAGTTGCTATTTGTCAATAAATTAATAAATTTCTTTGAAACAAAGCAACAGTATTAATCTATATATATAAATCCCAATCAAACTCGATTGGGATTTATATATTCAAATTACAACACATTCGCCATAATATTGAACAAATTGGCTTTGGTAGTAAAGTATTTATTCTCCAAATCAATAGCTTTTATTTTGTTTTCTATGAGTTTTGCTTCGCGCGAATTAACTAAGAATAACGAACTTTCTCCCAAAAAGAATTTACGCTCTTCCGCTTTGAGCATCACTTCATAATCATTTACCAATTCTTGTGTGAGTTGGTTTTGGATTTGATAGGATTCTATTTCTTGCGAAACTGCATCAATTTTGTTTTTTAGATTGACACGTGTTGTTGTGCGTTCAAATTCGACATCTTGCAGTTTTAGTTTTGCCAAGCGCAAATCTCCACGTTCTTTTCGTAAGAATAATGGAACACTTATGCTGAGTCCTGCTTTGTAATTCTGTGTGTTAAACGTTCCTGTTTCATCAGGTGTTTGCGATAAAAAGTTGTACTGCAGATCTATTTTTGGCAATAGATTGTTTTGCTTTAAACGCTTGTTGAGCAATAGACTTTCATATTTTAAACTGAGCGATTGAATTTTAGGATGCGCTTCTACATCAAAATCTTCACTATCAAACCCAGTTACGTTTAAAATATCGTCAATGCGATTGAACGTTGTCGTATCTGGCTGAATTGATGAACGCAATTCTACAGGCGTATCATTATTCAACCATAAAAAATTAGACAATTCTAATGACGATTTTATATACTTGATGCGCGCTTTTTCTAAATCGAGTTTTCGTGTATTTAAGGTTAATCGTGCTTCTAGCGTATCAATTGCAGCTCTTTCACCTTCTCGATAACTTCTTTTGATTCCATTAAAACGCAATGTCGCATTGGATAGAAACGATTGATACACTTCACGATTTCGAAACGATTTTAACCATTTAAAATATGTAATTGATGCTTCATACAAAATTTCATTGACTAACAACTGCTGATCTGCTTGTGCTTGCCGTGTGAATAGTTTTGCTTGTTTCAACATTGCCATTCGCTCATTAATCAACAATCCTTTTGCTAAAGACACGGAAACTCCTGCGCTGTACAAACCATCAGTTGGTACACTAAATTCTGGATTTAAGAACTCACCAGTGTTTTCTTCAAAGTTTGCTTTAAATTCTACACCATACCAGGTTGGAATTTTAAATGTTGCATTGAGTTTATCGTAGTATTCTGTGTTTTTGAATTTCTTGCGATCATAATCGACTTCCAATTTCGGATCAAACGCACCACGCGCTTTTAACAATTTGGCTTCACTTTCGTTAATGATCAAATTTGCCTGTTTCACAATAGGATGATACGTTTTTACATAGCCAAGATATTCATCTAAAGACAATAATGAATCTAACGGATTATCAATTTGAGCAGTGACATTTCCACTGAAAAGAAAAATAAGGAACAGAAAAATATATCTCATAATTACTTTTTCTTAATTGAATTGTTTTTGCCTTTTGGCTGATAGTAATTTGGAGGAAAACTATTTAGTTGTCGCCAAAGCTCAAACCAAATCGGCACATCATTTAATAAGGCAATTGTTTTTGCTCCTGAACCTACACGAATTGCTGTTGGCCATTTATGATCGTTTTCATCTGGTGCAAGCAATATTCTGTATTTACCGTTTTCACTGATGAAATTTTCAACAGCAACCACTTTTGCTCCATAGGTTCCGTAAGAAACATTTGGCCATCCACTGAATACTATTGCTGGCCAACCATCAAACTGCACACGTACTTTTTCGCCGATATGAATTAGTGGTAAATCAATTGGACGCACATAACTTTCTACAGCCAATTCGTACTTCGCAGGCATAATACTTACCAATTTCTCGCCCGCCTTGAACGTTTCTCCAATTCCACCTTTTAAAGCTTTGTTGATAAAACCATCTTGCGGCGCTAAAATGTATAATAACTCGCTTCTTACTTTGTAATTTGTGTACTGATTTTCTAGCTTAGTTACTTGTGCTTCTGTATCAAATTGACTCGATTGTGCCGTAAACATATTACTTTGCGCTTTTGAAACTTTATCTGCATACGCCGCTTTGGTGCGCGACAATTCTATTTTCGCATTGATGATGTTATTTTTATTTGCCAAGTACTTATTTTCTATTGAAATGAGTTTCGCCTGAGTTTCTTGCAGTTTTAAACGCTTTTCCTCTACATCTTTTACCGCTTTTAGACCTTCTTTTTCCAAAGTTGCCGTTCGGTCATACTGACGCTGTGCAATTTCTTCATTTATACGCGCTGCTTCTACATCAATACTATCTCCTTTAATTTTTAGTTGTGCTTGCAAAAGCTTGTTTTCTGTTTGCTCTAATTTTAAATCTCTTTCGCGCAACAAAGCACTCACTTGACGTTCCAACGCACTGATTTTACCTTTATAGGCAGTTACCGAAGAAGATTTCGCTTTGATTTGATCGCCAGTTCTTTCCACCAATTTATTGTCAAAATATTCACTTTTTACTTCTGATATTTTTAAAATGGTATCTCCTTTATGAATCGAGTCACCTTCTCGCACATACCATTGTTCAATTCGCCCTGGAATTTGTGATTGAATGGTTTGCGGACGTTGATCTGGTCGTAATGTAGTTACTTGCCCTTGTCCAGAAATGTTTTGTGTCCACGGAAGAAATAATATAATAATTACAATTACTGCAAATACAAATAAGAACCTATTTAACTGCTTGTAATATTTTTTATTAAAGACACGCTTTCCCGATGCGTACTCCGTAAGTTTCACCTTTTTATTTAGCTGATTGTTTGAAATGTTTAGCATGTCTGTTATTTTTTAATTTCTCCTTTTTCTAGTGTAATCAATTCTCCACAATGTGTTTTCCAGCGTTCGTTGCTACTGACAACAATTAATGCCCACGGATTTTTCTCGTCCGTTATAAAGTCAATAATCTTATTGCTTTCATCTACATTAAATTGATCTAATGGATCTTCCAGAATTAATATTTTTGGCTTTTTGATAATTGCTCTTGCCAATACTATTTTCTTAGAAATGTTATATGAAATCTGTTTCCCTTCCGGATTTAAAATAGTTTTCAATCCTTGCGGCTGTTCTTTTATAAATTGTGTGAGTCCAACTTTGTCCAATGCCCAAAAAATAGATTCGTCAGATACATCTTCGTTTCCAAATGCTAGGTTTTCTCGAATTGTTCCTTCAAATGGTGTTTCTTCAGAAAGTGATAATCCTAAATGCGATCGGTAATGATTTAGATGCAAACTTTCCATCGCATACGAATTCACATAAATACTTCCAGCTGTTGGCGCAATAACACCCGCAATAGTTCTTAACAAACTCGATTTTCCAGAACCACTTTCACCCTGAATAAGGATTCGGCTTTTCGGCGTGATTTTAAAAGAGATATTATTCAAAATTGATTTTTCTCTATTGTGTACTCCGTAAGCAACCTTATCAAGCTCAATGTTCATTTCTTTTGCAAAGTTTGGCTCTTCACCATCTTGCTGCTCTAAACCCTTATCAACTACTTGTCCCAATTTTTCAATAGAGGTTAATACGTCATAGAAAGATTCTAAACCAACAATTAATTTCTCTACAGAACCGATAACTAATAGAATGATAATTTCTGCTGCAACAAATTGCCCAATATTCATTTCCTGATTCAATACCAAAGCACCACCAATTAATAACAATGAAGCTGTTACCAATACTTTAAAAGATATCATTTGAATGTACTGCAACACCAATACACGAAAGTGACTTTCTCGTGCTTTTAGATATTCTTCTACCAATACATCGTTCTTTTTTAATGCTAGACTTGTATTTCCTGAGAGTTTAAAACTTACCATTGTTCTGGCTACTTCCTGAATCCAGTGTGCAACTTTATATTTGTTTTTAGATTCGTCTAAGCTTGTTTGCAAACCTCTTTTTGCAGTGTATTTGAATGCCACAAAGATGAGCGCAACTAACAATACCCCGAAAATGATAAAAAATGGATGGTAGAATGATAATAAGATCAACGCAAATAAAATTTGCAGCAAAGCGGATGGCACATCAATCAATATTTTAGAAAGTCCTTTTTGAATTGTTAAGGTATCAAAGAATCTGTTTGCTAACTCTGGCGGATAGTAATTACGTAACTCGTCCATTCTGATTTTTGGAAAGCGATAACTCAACTCAAAAGAAGCACGCATAAAAATACGTTGTTGAATGGTTTCAATAATTCTCAATTGCATTAACTGTAATGCTCCAGAGAACACAACTCCTAGCGTAACTAATATGACAAGCACAACCCATGAAGTTGATACTTGCGCTCCTTGTATTAAATTTATTATGGACTGAATTCCCAGCGGTAACGACAATGCTACAATTCCCGCAAAAACGGCATAATAGAGAATTTGAAGAATATCCTTCTTCTCTAATTGAAGCAAGCCAACAAAACGCTGCCAAGGTGATAATTGTGTATTTGCCATAGTATATACTTTAAAAAAGTGTTGTCTTTTACTGTTTTTTCACATATAAAAAAGTCACTTTTAATATTAACGAACGCAAATATAATAGTATTACTATTAACATTGCATATAAGAATATCAATATTAACATTTAAAAAACATAAAATACTAATTATCAACTATTTAAAGTTTAGTGAATTTAAAATTTTAACAAATAGTCCTGAAAAAATTGATTAAAAGGGTGTTTTTTTTGAAGCTTTACACTAAAAAAATGCTGGTAGAGCGATTTAAAATATTGAAGGACTTTGAGATAAACTACTGAAGAAATTTATGTGACTGCACTTTGGAGGCAAATAGAAAAAAGAAAATAATACAAATAAAAAAGCCCCTTTCATATTGAAAGGGACTTTTGTTGGCCCACTAGGGCTTATCTCGACATGGCTCGACATAAACTTCTCGCCTAAACTTTGTAAATCATAGAAATACCAAAAAAATAAAAAAGCTCCTCTCAATATGAGAGGAGCTTTGTTGGCCCACTAGGGCTCGAACCTAGACTCTTCTGGACCAAAACCAGACGTGTTGCCAGTTACACCATGGGCCAATTGTGTAATGCGGTTGCAAATTTAAAACAAAGTTTGACAAGTGCAAACATTTTAATAAAAAAAACGAGACAAATTTTAAAATTTATCTCGTTCTCATTGTTACATCAAATAAAAATTGATTTTAAAAATTCCTATTAGCAGCCTAATGACTTAATAACTGGTGGTTTTGGACAACCAATTTCTGTCTTAACTTTACACCAAACTGGCGTTGTTTTACATTCTCTTTCAGGATTTGTAAGTCCATTTCCACCTACTGTTGTTTTTAAAGTATTTAAATCGACAATACTTTTCTTTTTTAACTCTAATTTTCCAAATTGCTTTTTCATAACTAATTGTTTTTATGTTAATACTTATTTTTAAAAGTAATAATTACTATGATTAGCAGTGAAAAAAATACATAAGCGTTAAATTTTGGCTTTAGATTGTGGTTTTCTTAACGTTTTCCAAAAAAACACACTTGGTACATTATAAATTCTTAAATTCGCCGTTAGTCTTATTAAAAGGAATTTCATGACGTCTCTGAACTTTAAAAAATGGAACATCATCTTAGGATGGATAGTTTTTTTAATAGCACTTATCACTTTTAGCTTAACTGTAGAACCTACAGCAAGTTACTGGGATTGTGCCGAGTATATAGCAACTTCTGCAAAACTTCAGGTAGGACATCCGCCAGGAGCACCATTTTTCCAAATGATGGGTGCTATTTTTGCCACCTTTGCAACTGCACAGGAAGAGATTGCCAAAATGGTAAATTACCTGTCGGTATTTTCAAGTGCGTTTACTATTTTATTCATGTTTTGGTCTATTACCAACTTAGTGCGTAAGATGGCACTGAAAAGAAGAAATGAAAACGAAGAAGCTCCAGAGTTTACAATGGCAAAGAAAATTGCTGTTTTAGGAAGTGGTTTAGTAGGTTCGTTAGCATTTACATTTTCAGATAGTTTTTGGTTCAGTGCTGTAGAAGCAGAAGTGTATGCAATGGCAATTTGTATTATGTCTGTACTGTTTTGGTTAGCTTTACGCTGGGCAGACGAAATGCACACACCACGTGGGAATAAATGGTTGATTTTAATTTCATTGGTTGTTGGGCTTTCTTTTGGAGTACACTTTATGGGATTATTAACCATTCCTGCAATTGGAATGATTTATTTCTTTAAGAATTATAAAGTAGTTACAATTCAGAATTTTATAGTCGCCAATGTAGTTTCTATTGGAGTTTTATTGTTTATTTTTAAGCTATTACTACCTAATGCTTTACGCCTATTTGGATATTTGGAAGTATTTTTTGTGAATACGTTTGGAATGCCTTTCAACTCAGGTTCTATTATAGCTGCACTATTGGTTATTGGTGGTTTTTATTATGGTTTAAATTATACTCGAAAGAAAAATTTACCATTACTAAACACTATTCTACTTTGTACTATTTACATTTTAATAGGATTTTCTACTTGGTTGATGATTCCAATTCGTGCCAACGCAAATACAATTATTAATGAAAATAACCCTTCAGATGCGCGTTCGCTCTTAGCATATTATAACTTAGAACAATATCCAGAAACACATTTGTTGTATGGACCAATGTATACGGATATTTATGGCGGACTTGATGCAGAAGAACCGTATGTTGACGATAAACCAAAATATGAGCGTGATTACAATTTAGGAAAATATGTAATTGTAAATCAATGGAAAGGTGCTAGACAGAATTCTGATAGCAACCACAGAGGTTTTTTACCACGAATGTGGAGTTCCGAACATGCAGAAAATTATATGGAATATAGCGGATTGCTAGATTTTGAAATAAATCCGAGATTTAGTAGAGATCCTAGAGCTGTAGATTTTGTTGATTCACTCCGAATAAAAATAGAACGAAATGCCGTCACCGCGGAAGAGTTTATAGAATATATAAAATCAGATGTTATTATAGTTGAGCCTCCATCATTACTACAAAACATTGATTACTTAATCAATTACCAAATGGGGCACATGTATTGGCGTTATTTCATGTGGAACTTTGTTGGAAGACAAGATGATATTCAAGGAAAACTTGACAATCATGGAAATTGGCTCAGCGGAATTAAGCTTATTGATGAATTGCATTTAGGAAGATCACAAGACAATCTTCCATCGGATGTTTTGAATAATAAGGCACGAAATACATACTACTTTTTACCATTACTTTTTGGAATTTTTGGGTTTGTATTTTTATTAACTCGTGGTCAAAAACAGTTTTGGGTGTTGTTTGTATTCTTTATGTTTACAGGATTAGCCTTGAAACTATACTTAAACGAACGTCCTTTTGAACCTAGAGAACGAGATTATGCCTTAGTAGGATCGTTTTATGTGTTTGCCATGTGGATTGGATATGGCGTCTACGCATTGTTTGACACCATAAAATCTTATGTTGCTAATAGAACCGCTGTAGCAGGTTCACTAACCGTTATTGCATTGTTAGCAGTTCCTGTATTAATGGCAAGTCAAAACTGGGACGATCATGACAGATCAAATCGTTATACTGCACAATCTACCGCAAAAGCTTATTTAAATTCTATTCAAGAAGATGTTGGCGCTATGATTTTCACCATTGGTGATAATGATACGTTTGCACTTTGGTATGCACAAGATGTAGAAGAATATAGAACTGACGTACGAACAATTAACACCAGTTTATTAGGAACAGATTGGTATATAGATCAAATGAAACGCAAAGCTTATAAGAGCGAAGCTGTTCCATCAGAAATGATACATGACCAATACAAACATGGAACACGAAATTATATTCGTTACCATCCTAATCCTAAGTATCCAGATAGTACCGTTTGGGAATTAGATCGTTTTATGAATTGGGTGTTAGATGGTAAAAAAGAGTCAAAATACGGATACGTAGTTGACGAATTATATCAATATCAAGAAGAAATACCAGAAAGTCAACGAAACGTTATTTATTATCCTGTAAATAAAGTGCGTGTTCCTGTAAATAAGGAAAATGCGAAGAAGTATGTTGACCCAAAAGATTACGATAAGATAGTAGATTATATAGATATCGAATTGCCAAAATCTGCGATTTATAAGAATAGCTTGATGATGCTTGATATCTTAAATCAAAACGATTGGAAACGTCCAATTTACTTTACCGGTGGAAGTTTTGATAAAGCCGAATATATTTGGATGAAAGATTATCTTCAACTAGATGGCTTGGTCTATAAACTAATCCCTATAAAGACAGAATTTCCGAATGAACTTGATATGGGACGCGTGAATTCTGAACTGATGTATAAGAATGTTATGAAGTGGGATTGGGGGAATTCTGGAAGCGACGATATTTATCACGATCCGCAAACGCGACGTCAAAGTATTTCGTACCGATTGAATTTATCTAAATTAATAGAACAATTAATTATTGAAGGTAAAAATGATAAAGCAGAAAATGTAATCGACTTAGCTTTTGAAAAAATGCCTGTAAAGTATTTTGATTTCTACGGATTGAACGAACCGTTTATTGATGGTTATTTCAAGATTGGAAAGACTGAAAAAGCACTTGAACAATACAATGCGATAAAAACAAAGTATCTTGAATATCTAGATTATTACAAAGGAGTTTCTTTGAGTCAGAAGTATAGAGAGGTTGATGATATTTATATGAATTTGCAGAAATATAAGAGCTTAACAGAGTTGTTAGAAATCAACGATCAAGATGAGTTATTAGAGAAAGAATTGGAAATTCTCCAACAGTATGCTGCCGAATTCGGACCAATTTTCAGAAGCTTCAATGGAGAGTAATATAACACTGCTCTGATGAAATTGTATACTGCAAAAACTCCCAAGCTCGTTAAATGGTTATTTCCATCACTAGTTTGGGAGTTTTCAGTTTCTAAGAAACAACTCTTCCTTACTTTTGATGATGGACCAATCCCTGATGTTACGCCTTGGGTTTTGGAACAACTTGCCACTTATGACGCGAAGGCAACTTTTTTTTGCATTGGAGATAATGTACAGAAACACCCCGAAATCTTTAAGGAGCTCATTAAAAACGGACATGCTATTGGTAACCACACGCAACATCATGTAAACGGCTGGAACGCTTCTAAAGCAACTTACATTGCAGATACAATTCATGCACAAAAAACAATAGAAAACAATTTAGATAATTCAGCGGAAGCGACTCCACTTCTATTTCGTCCGCCATACGGTAAAATTACACCTCAACTTTCTAAAAGACTTAAAAAATTAGGCTATAAAATTATTATGTGGGATGTATTGAGCGGTGATTTTGACAAAAGTTTATCACCTGAAAAATGCCTTTCAAATGTAATTGACAATACAGAAGCAGGAAGCATTATTGTGTTTCACGACAGTTTGAAAGCATCTAACAAACTACAATATGTGCTTCCAAAAGTATTGAAGCATTTTCATGAATTGGGCTATACGTTTGAGCGTATCCCTTTTTAAACGTATTCAGAAATTAATCCGATCAAAGTATTGGCATCTTGCTCTCCGCTTTGTCTCCACACCATTTCTCCACTTTTGTAGATCATTAATGTTGGAAGTCCTTTAACGCGTAAAGCTTCAGCTAATTCTTTGTTTTTATCAACGTCTATTTTTATAACTTTGGCACTATCGCCAACAGCTGCTGCTACGTCACGTAACACAGCATGCATTGCTTTAGATTGCTCATTCCATTCTGTGTAAAAATCTAACAGAATTGGAATATTTGCACTAATTAATTCACCAAATTTAGACATAAGCGAATGTTTTTATTTTTATTAGATCACTATATTTTTAACTAAAAAAGCAGCAACCCTCTATTACAAATGTACTATTTTCTTGCGATTATGCCACTTTCTTACGTTTTTTCAACTCTATCACTGTAATTTCTGGCCAAATTCCAACACGTCCAGGAAACGCCAATACACCAAATCCGCGGTTTACATGCAGGTATTTTCCAGCTTCTTCATACAAACCTGCCCAGCGTGGATATCTGTATTTTACAGGACTCCATTTAAAGTTTAAAAACGGAATTTCAATTCCAAACTGCATTCCGTGCGTATGTCCAGCAAGTGTTAATTGAATTTTTTTATCGAAATCAATAATATTAGATTCATCAACGATATCAGTTGGACGAATGACATCTTTCCCGTTTTTATCTTTTGGCATGTCCATTTTTTTGTAATCAAAATGTGAAGGATCATGCGAAAGCAAAATATTGAATTCTCCATCTTCTACACATTCTGTTGCTTGTTTTAGACTTCCTTTTTTTGGAAAGTGACTAGATGCACCCCAATTTTCAACACCTAAAATATGTAGCTTTTCACCATTTCGTTCTAAGGTTTTTTTATCGTTCTGCAATAAATTAAAACCAACAGCTTTATGTACTTCTTCTATTTTTTTATGATTTTCCTGAATTTCCTTTTTCGTCTTATACGCATAAAAACCATAATCGTGATTCCCTAGCACAGAATACAAACCATCTTTTGCTTCCATCCGTTTAAACGTATCAATCCAAGGATGCATTTCTTCTGCCACAGCATTTACAATATCGCCAGTAAAGAGAATGACATCACTTTTTTGTTCGTTGATTAAATCGACTGCATATTCAACTTTTTCTTTGTTGTCAAAACTTCCTGCATGAATGTCTGAAATTTGCGTGAGTTTATAGCCATCAAACGCTTCTGGAAGATCGTCAAAAAACATCGTATGCTTGATGACTCTAAAGTCATATCTACCTTTAAAAACTCCGTATAGAAATCCTGCGAAAGGAATCGCCGCAATTCCAAGTGCTAGTTGGCTGATAAATTTTCTTCTGCCAGGTAAGGCTTCTGAAATTGTTCCTGTTTGTTGAAAGTAATTAAATAAACCGACGAAAAATCGGAAGATGTCTTCTATAAATAAAATAGCAAATACAAATAGTTTTGGCACTGTGAGCGTAAGCAACATTGCAATGGCATACCCAGTACTCATATTGAAACGTCCCGCACGTTGTGAACCGCTCATTTGATAGAAAAAGAATCCATATACCAACACCATAAAAATCCAAAAACCAATAAGGATAAATTTATTACTTGTTAGTGTACGAATGGAAAAGAAAGTATACAGTTCTAGAATGAATACTAGAACGATGGGAATTATAAATCGTAGCATTTATTAAATTTTAACAAATTTAATTCTTCTCTGCAAAAGGATTTTCTCTTTTAGAGGAACTTTAACATTATGAGGCAATTAACAGTAAAACCTGTAGCTAGATATTATACAAACTACAGGTTCTTTATTATTTTAGACAAAGCTACTCTTTTAATTGAGCGTATATTCTTCAGATAAATAGTCTATCTCACATGATGTTAGTACTCGATTGTAGATTCTTACATCGTCAATTTTTCCATTGAAACCTTCATGAGAATTAGGCAACAAATTTCCAATGGTCATGTATCCACCATTCCATAATGGCTCTACATTATAATCTGCTGATACTTTTACCAAATCTCCATTTATATAAATTTTCCAATTCGTTCCATCCCAAGTAGAAACAATATGCGTCCACGTATTTAAACTTATGGTATAATCATTAAACCAAGCTCTATAGTACGTACTTCCTTCTGCAAAATGAGCATCTATCCCAACATTTGTAAGTTGTAAGTTAAAATCTCTATTAGGTGTTACTTTAGAAATTATGTTATTATGTACATTTAAGAAGTCTGGATTTACCCAAGCAGAGAGTGTAAATTCACTTAAATCATCAAAAGCTGCTACGTTTTCTATACTTATATAACTGTTGTTAGAAAAGTGATAAGCATTATCGTTTGTATTTGCTCCATCTGTAGTTAAATCAGCTCCATATACAACTCCGTGGTTGTCATTACCACTTTCATCGTTAGCGTTTCCAGAGAAAGGATAATATCCTAACAAACCAGATGACAAATCTTCATTAATAGTACTAGAAATAGTAACTGTAACTATATAAGTGTCATTGATAGTACCATCTGAGTTTAGTGTTACGACTGTAAGTTCATAAACTCCTTCCAAATCAACTATTGAGACATCAAGACTTGTTGCTATTGTAATTTCTCCTGTTACTGGATCAATAGTAAACATATTACTATCACTCCCCAATTCTAATGAAAATGTAATTGGTGTCGTTAAATTTGACGTAATAGTTCCTACAAAAGCTCCAGAAGCAGCTTCATCACAACCTAAGACTTCAAAATCTACCGCAACAGATACTATATTTACATCTTGATCATCATCATTAGCGCAATTGTAAAAAGTAAAAAATAAACCTATTAATAATAATAATTTAAAATATTTCATAATTCTTTTTTTTAGTAAGAACTAAAAGTACTTTTCTTGAACACTAATTAAAAATACATTTGTTGACAGTTCATAAAAACGCACCAATTTATATGAATATTAACTACTAAAAGGTTATTATCAGTTAGCTCAAATTCGGAATATCGTCTGGCGTAAAGTCATACAATTCGTTTGCTTCCTCTTCTTTTAGTTTTTTCACTAAGTCTAAAGCATCTGGAATAACATCACTACATAAAACAATTAACGCTCCTTTTTTAGCATTTTTCACTGCATGCAAAATAGCTTCTTTTTCAGAAGGAATGATCGTTGTTTTCTTGTTTGGATCTTTCATTTTGATTCCATCATTCAACATTTTAATCAATTCTTCTTCAGTTTTCCCGCGTAAGCGTTTGTCTTGACGAATGATTACTTCATCAAACATTTCTGCGGCAATTCCACCCATTTCATTATTATCTTCTACACGTCTGTCTCCAATTCCTGCAATGATTCCAACTTTTACCGAAGCATTTAAGTTATCTACAAATTGTTTTAATGCGCGCATCCCTGCTGGATTGTGTGCATAATCAACTAAGATCTGGAAGTTTTTGAATTTGAATAGATTTAAACGTCCTGGCGTTTGTGATGCAGATGGAATGAATGTTTCCAATGCAGCTCGCATGTCTTCTAATGTAAATCCTTTTAAATAAGCAGTTATCACCGCTGGCAATACATTTTGAATCATGAAGGTAGCTTTTCCTCCAAATGTTAGCGGTACATTTACGGCTTTGATGATTCGCATTTTCCATTCACCTCTACAAAGTGTGATGTATCCGTTTTCATAGATTGCAGAGATTCCACCACGTTTTTGCATGGCTTTGATTCGTGGATTGTTTTCATCTAAAGAGAATAACGCCACATTACATTCTACATTTTTACGCATTGCATATACCAAATCGTCATCAGCATTTAAAATTGCAGTTCCTTCTGGCAATACTGTTTCTGGAATTACTCCTTTTACTTTTGCCAATTGTTCTACAGTATGAATTCCTTTCAATCCTAAATGATCGGCAGCAACATTAGTTACGATACCAATATCACAGTTTTTGAATCCTAAACCTGCTCGTAGCAATCCACCACGCGCACATTCTAAGACTGCAAAGTTCACTGTTGGATCTTTTAATACAAACTCCGTACTCGCCGGTCCTGTACAATCTCCTGTCATTAATAATCTATTCTGAATGTATACACCGTCACTTGTAGTATATCCAACTCTATATCCTTTCATTTTTGCCATGTGGGCAATTAATCGAGTTGTCGTTGTTTTTCCGTTTGTTCCAGAAATTGCTACAATCGGAATTCTTGAGGTAGATCCCGGAGGAAATAATTTATCTATTACTGGTGCGGCAACGTTTCTTGGCAATCCTTCTGTTGGTGCTAAGTGCATACGGAACCCTGGACCTGCGTTTACTTCTAAGACAGCTCCGCCAGTTTCTGAAAGTGGCTTGCTTATATCGGAAGTCATCACGTCAATTCCGCAAATATCTAAATCGATAATTTTTGAAATACGTTCTGCCATGAATACATTTGCTGGATGTACAATATCTGTAACATCTTCAGCAGTTCCACCTGTACTTAGGTTTGCTGTATCTTTTAAGATCATTACCTCATCTTTTTCTAAGACTGTTTCTAAGGTGTAACCTTTTGCAGCAATTAAGGTTTCTGTAAGTGTATTTACCTTAATCATGGTCAACACTTTTTCGTGTCCGTAACCTCTACGCTCATCTTTATTTACCTCATCAATCAGTTCTTGAATCGTCGATTTTCCATCACCAACAACATGTGCTGGTGTACGTTTCGCCGCAGCGACTAGTTTATTATTGATTACAAGCAGACGATAATCTTCTCCTGTAATAAATTTTTCTACAATAACCGAGCGAGATATTTCTTGTGCTTCTTTAAACGCAACTACCGCTTCGTCATACGTATTGATATCAACCGTAATTCCGCGTCCGTGATTTCCGTTAATTGGTTTTATTACTAATGGATATCCTACATAATCACAGGCACCTTTTAAGCTTCTTTCTCTACGAATAATGTCTCCTCTCGGAACTTCTACTTCTGCTTGTTCTAGTAAATACTTTGTATCTTCTTTATCGCAGGCAATTTCGACACCAATATTACTTGTTTCGCTTGTTACAGTTGCTTGAATACGTTTTTGATTGGCTCCGTATCCTAATTGACATAATGAATACTTATTCAATCGGATCCATGGAATTCCTCTGCTTGCTGCTTCTTCAACAATAGAACCTGTACTTGGTCCTAAACGTGCTTCTTCACGAATTTCTCGCATTTCCTGAATGTCATCTGCTAAATCGTATGCTTCTCCAGAAATCAACGCTTCACAAATACGAACTGCAGCTTTTGCCGCAAAACGTCCTACTTTTTCTTCCATATACGAGAATACTACGTTGTACACGCCTTCTTCTCCATAACCACGTGTTCTTCCGAACCCAGTGTCCATTCCCGCCAAGGTTTGTATTTCTAAAGCAATATGTTCAATGACATGTCCCATCCAAGTCCCATCATCAACACGCATAAAAAACCCACCTTCGCAACCTTCAGAACATCTATGTGAATACATGGAAGGAAACATAGCTTTCAGTCGATCTCCAAAACCATCGACTTTATTCGTTGGATACTCTTCCATCTCTTGAAGATCTAGCACCATTACGATTAATTTATGTCTTCTCACTGACCAATAATTTGGTCCACGCATAGCGTTTATACTTCTTATTTCCATGTGTTGTTTGGTTTGCTTGGTTAACTAAGAACTGTTTTTATAACAAGTTCTGTCATAAATATAGAAAAATTTCACAGATTTACCCGTTCTTTTCCAGATTCTGTAGGCTTAGATTAAGATTACACTAAAAAAAGGTTAAGAGATAGAAATTTATTTTACTTTTGCACTCACAAAAATTACGATAACATGCAGCAGATCAAAGGAACTTTAATTCCAATTGGAGGAAACGAAGACAAAGGAATTGAAGAGAATGAACAGTATACACTAGAGTTTATTGATGAAGGAATTCTTTTTCATGTTGTAAAAGAAGCTGGTGGTATTGATGCTAAAATTGTGGTGATTCCTACTGCTTCAAGTATTCCTGTAGAAGTTGGAGAGAATTATTTAGACGCTTTTCACAAATTAGGTTGCACAAATGTTACGGTGTTAGATATTAGAAGTAAAGAAGATTCTGAGAAGCCTACTTCTATTGAGCTGATTAAAACTGCCAATTGTATTATGTTTTCTGGCGGAGATCAGTCTAAGATTGCCAATAAAATTGGTGGAACTACAATTCATACAATTTTAACAGATCGTTACCTAAATGAAGAAGGTTTTGTTATTGCTGGAACAAGTGCTGGTGCCATGGCTATGGCGAATGAAATGATTGCTGGTGGAAGCGCTTCGGAATCGTTTATTAAAGGTGCTGTACGCATGCATCATGGTTTAAGCTTGATTCCTGAGTTGATTATTGACACACATTTTATCCGTAGAGGACGTTTTGGTCGTCAGTCGGAAGCTGTGGCTAAATTTCCTAATTTGATCGGAATTGGATTGGCAGAAGATACAGGAATGATTATTAAGAACGGAAACGATTGTACTGTAATTGGTTCTGGAATGGTGATTGTTTTTGATGGCGCTACATTAACTCACAATAACGAAAAAGTATTGAAAGAAGGCACACCAATGACTATGGCAAATATGACAGTTCATGTACTTTCTAACGGAGATAAGTTTGATGTTAAAAATCGTACTGTTTCTGTGTTACCGATTGAAGCACCTTTTATTTAAGAGATGTTAGACCGCTGCGCTGTTAGATATTAGATCGCTTTGCTTTTAGATTTTTCTTACTCTTGCTTAACTCTTATACAATGTCATTCCTGCGGAGGCAGGAATCTCTTTTGATCTTAGATACTAAATTGTTGCTTCGCCTTTGTTCAATGTAAACGCTGTTAGATGTTAGATCGCTTTGCTTTTAGACTTTTCTTACTCTTGCTTTTTTTTGATTCACTCTTATAAATAGGAAAAGGCACTACAGTTCCTTTTATCATTGTAGCGCCTAATGTATTTATTAATTTAAGGTTAGTTTTCTTTTACTAGTTCGAGTACTTTTTCAACAGCTTCATCTTTCTTTTGATCTTGTAGTTTGCTGACAAATTTATAGCCGCTTTCTCGATTGTATTCTATATGATGATGCGCAGGAATTCCAATGTTTTCATAATTAACTCCATCCATGCTTTCATAAATTTCATTTGACAGTCCATAACTCCAACCATTTGGCAATTGTTTGTCTAGTATATCAGAAAAAATTCCTTCCGTATTAGAACCAACTCGAATTGCATTTGGCGTAGCTTTCAATGAACTTAATACAAATATTTCGGTAGCACTTGCCGACAATGGACTTGTTAGTATATATAAATCTCCATTAAATACTTTTTTTGCAGGAGAAATACGAATTACATTTGCGGTAGTATATTCTCCTTCTTTGATATATGCTTTCTTTGAAAATACGGTAGTTTCTTCTTTTGTAAAATAGCTTAGTATTTTTAAAGCTACTTCATCTGTTCCTCCACCATTAAATCGTAAATCAATAATACACGCTTTTGTTTTTGCCAATTCTGGAAAAATAGTGTCCATAATATATGCTGCGCCATCAACTTCATCTTGTGTCTGATTGTCACTTTCCTCAGCATATTGCTCATACAATGCTTCTGCTTTTTCAGGATCATCACCTAAATTGTAATGAGCAAATCCCATCATTCCATTAATTTGAAGAAACATAACATCTTCATTGATCAATCCCCAATTCAGTATTCCATAATTGTAGGTTTTATAATCAGATACATATTTTCCAAATTGCTCAAATTTAAATTCATCAAAATTAATTTTCCTTCTTTGTTTTTTAGGATTGCTTTGAGTTTCAGATTTTTTGTACGCTACATATTCTTCTGCAATCTCTTCTGGTAATGGAATTCCAACATGTCCATCTTTCATTTCTTTAAGCATATCTCGTAATACAACATACAATTCTAAAGGGGAAGACTCTGAAGATAGTTTGCTTTTATATTTAGATTTCATCGCATTCCAATCAATATTTCTTTCCTTGAAATAGCTGTAATGCTCGTTAAATGTTTGCCACAATGATTCAAAATTAAATAAGGGATCATTTTTTTCTGTTTCACTTAATGGAGTACAATTTTTAGGCATTTTTTCTAAACGCACAAAATCATAGGTTGTGATGCCCATTTTCACTTTTAGTGTGTTTTCATTTTTCAGTTTTAGCGAAAGAAACTGTTCTGCTGCTTCACGAGGAAATTCTTCAGATGGCAAGCAACTTATATTGTTTACATCATACAACGATACAACTTCATCCGTAATGTTTACGATTCTTCCGTATCCAACACTTTTCCAAGTTCCGTTTATAGTAGCAGTAATTTTACTTGTTTTGTTTTCCGTTTTTTGATGTGTATTGCTTTTGCATTTTAAAAGGCAAATAATCGTTACTAGAAAAATTAATGTCTTCAGTTTTTTCATTTGATACTTGTTTTTGTTTTAGATTGATGATATTTATTTTTACCACAAACTAACGTCATTACAGTGTACCAAACGCTCCAATGCTTCTATTGGAACCTATTTTCTAGCTTAAATTGGCTTTTTTGTATTGTGATGGAGAAAGTCCCGTTTCTTTTTTGAAGATTCTGTTGAAACTTGTTTTTGACTTAAATCCACATTCGTATGCAATTCCTAAAAGTGTATAATTTTCAAAATCTTTTGAAGCTAATTTGTCTTTTACAGCAGCCACACGATATTTATTTATGATGTCGTAAAAAGTGATTTTCATATGTTGATTCAACATTCCAGATAGTTTTTTATCCGTGGTTGAAATCATCTGTGCCAATTTATTCAATGTTAACGCTTCATCTAAATATGGCTTATCTGAAATAAAAATGTTTTCTAATCGTATTTGCAATTCTTGAAACATTTCTTCATCAGCAATTGATGTCACTTTGCTTTTTTCTACAATTTTTGATTGCGAAACAGGTTCTTGAATCAAAAAATCAGGCACAAATATTTTAGATTGTCGCACTCCATAGTATCCTAAATATCCTATCAATATAACAACTAATATTAGCGTAATAAAACTAGTATCTATAGCATCTTCGCCTACATATATTTCATAACAACTTCCCAGCAAGTCCAATATTGCTACTAGTAATGTTCCTAGCAACATTTGTTTTACCCAACCAAAATCTGTTTCAGAAATTGTAGAAAAGTTAGCTTCCATTGCTTTTTTATATCTGTAAAACAGTTTTAAAGAGAATGCTAAATAGATAAGCAAATACACTATCAAACTCATAAAAAAGACTGCATTGTTATCATTTAAAACCTTTAAATAATTGAAGACAAATTTTTTATTTACAATTGAAATGATAAATGGAATGCTAATTACGCCTATGTATAGAGTCAAAGGAATAAAATGAATCCAATTTTTCCTAAGCAGTGTTTTATGATCTTCAAATAATGATTTTATGTATATATATAATAACGGACCAATAAAAAGTTCTATGGTATCATTAAAAATAAACGTAATTATGTAGAGCAACTTAACTTTATGTACTTCAGCATACGCATGAAACATGTATAAAAATATAATTCCAAAAAAGAGTATTAATAACTTTTGGGGAAGTTCTTTTTTCTTTGACTTAAATAATATGAGAAGAATCAGGGCGTTAATTACAATTCCTCCAATTAGCATAAAGTCAATGAGTAGTTTCATAAAATTTGGCTACTGTGAATATTAGTTACCTTTATAAATAGAAACTTCTTCAGTTCCGTTTGAAGATTTACAAGCTCTATACATTCCTTCTGTATTAAAAGGCATTGCAATATTTCCTTTGGCATCTACAGCTATTAATCCGCCATCGCCACCAATTTTTAGAATACGCTCGTTAATTACCGTATCTGCTGCTTTTTCAAGTGAATACTCTTTATATTCCATCAAGCTAGATACATCATACGCCACAACGCCACGAATAAAATATTCGCCACTTCCCGTACAAGAAACAGCACAGGTTTCGTTGTTTGCATAGTTTCCTGCACCAATCATTGGAGAATCACCTACACGGCCAAAACGTTTGTTTGTCATTCCTCCTGTAGAAGTTGCTGCAGCAATATTTCCGTCTTGATCGCAGGCAACTGCGCCGACGGTTCCGAATTTTGAATCTTTTTTAAGCGAATGATCTAACTGAAAAGTATCTGTATCTTTGATTTCTTGCCATTGACTATATCTTAATTCATCGTAAAAATACGATGGGTCTTCAATTTCATAATCGTGCATTTTAGCAAAAAACATAGCGCCTTCTCCAGCCATAAACACATGCTCACTTTTATCCATCACATCACGCGCCAAACATACTGGATTTTTAATTCCTGTGATGAGCGAAACTGCACCTGCATTTAAGCTTTTCCCCTCCATAATAGCTGCGTCCATTTCATGTGTTCCTTCCGCAGTAAACACACTTCCCTTTCCAGCATTGAACAAATGAGAGTCTTCCAATAACTTTACAGCTTCTTCTACGGCTTCTACGGAAGTTTTTCCAGCTTCCAATAACGCATAGCCAGCATCTAATGCTTTTTGCAAAGCCGCTTTGTATTGAATTTCTAATTCAGGTGTCATCATTCCCTTTACTAAAGTTCCTGCGCCTCCGTGAATGGCAATCGAGATAGTTTGCATTTCGCTTCTTATTTGATGACGCAAAACTACAAATTTGTCTTCATTAAAATTCAAGAAGCTATGTCAAAATGTTTTAGAAGTATTTAACACAAAAAAAGCGAACCAAAGCTCAGTCATGGTCAGAAGATTTTTTCTTCCGATCATGATTGACCAAAGTTCACTTTTAAAAAATAAATTATTTACAAGTTTGACAATACGTAGGACTGTCTGAAGCCAAAGGAGCTGGTCTTCCTCCTTTTATAGATTCTGGCTTTAGAATAGAAATAGACTTCTTGTTTAGCGCTAATGATTTAAGATTTCTTTTTTTCATGATATAAAATTTTAATTAGATCAGAAAGTATAAAAACAAATTACGAATCACTTACGGGAACGCCGTAATTAACATTTAAAAGAAAAGCGACCGAAGTCGCTTGAAAAATTATTGTGGGCAATGATGACGAAATGAAACCCAACAAGCCCATCCAGTTTTTCCTCCTTTTAAGGTTTTTTGAGAATTCATATCAACGATTAATTTTTTATTAAGCTTTAATGACTTAAGATTTCTTTTTTTCATAATTACATGATTTTAAAATTAATAATACCCTGAAATTAAAGCTGAAAGGAGTTAAAAACAAGAATCGTAACATCTGTTTTATAAAATAAAGGATACAGTCTGTTGCATGAAGAAAATATTTTCAATAACCTATTTAAGGAATTAATAAAAACAGTTTTACACTGCTAGTTCGGTTGCGTTCTGTTAATATCTTCAACCGTTTGAGCGCCGCCATTAATTGAATTCATTTGTTCTTTCGTTAATTGTTCAAATTTTTCTAACATAATTAAGGTTTTAAAATTAATACTAACATATGCATCAAAAATTAAACCATAGTAAAAGCATAATTAAATAGTAGTGTGTCAATTAATTTCATGTTGCCAAATAAGTTTTGTAGTTTTATTCCGTAACCAATACTTCGATCATGTCTATAAAAAGTTATCTTTTTTGCTGTGTTTTTTTATCATTGCTTTTTACAAGTTGCGCTCCTTCTTTTGATCTAAAGAAAGAAAGCGCCAACATTATAAAGTCCTTTGAAAAATTATCGAGTCCAGAGAAAAGAGTGGATATTTTTTATCCAGATTCTTATAATAAGGATAGTATCAAAAATATACTTAAAGAAAACTCTCATATTATAAATGGTCTAAAAAAGTACACTAACAAATCTGATGTAAAGATTAACACCTTCAGTTCAACGATTACCATACAAAATCGTCTTTTTAGAATTGTCAATGTGACAGAGACATTAACTATTCCAAAAAAAGAGATTGATATTCCAATGAAAAATCTTAAAGCTTATTTACAAAACAATCTATATAAATACACTGAAGATACTACAAAATTGACTGCTACAGGAGATACCGATTTTATTGCCATTTATCATGAAAATGCTTGGGAATATTTCGATTTTAATGTTTCCATCATGTATCATGCTTATGGCTTGAAAGACACTAAAAAATTAGTGCGATTGTATTATGATGAAGTTTTTGTTCCTGCTGAAGAAAAATGGGAAGCAGAAAGCATAAGAGACTTTAAAGAAATGTACAATGAAAGCAAAGGTCTTCCGCAGTATAAAGACTTAGATTTTGACGCATACTGCGATTGTATGCTACAATATTATGAAAAGTTAGATTATGATAAAGATATTCCTGATGGTTATTTTGAAAGTGAAACGTTTCTTAATAATATCTATAGTTGTCGAATTTTAACCAAACGCGAATAACTTATCGGTTTTTCAGAGAATCTACCTAACGTGAAAGAGAAAAGCGAACCGAAGCTCGCTTTTACTATTAAAGTTTATTTAGGAGCAGTACAAATTCCTGGAGAACCCGTATTGTAGCACCATCTATTTAATGTCCAGTTACAAAATTCAGGTTCTACAGAACAAATTGGATGACCAGAAGTTATACCAAAACCTCCTTTTGCTTTCTCAGCAGTTAATGAAGAAACAGACTTCTTGTTAAGCTTCAATGATTTAAGATTCTTTTTTTTCATGATATAAAATTTTGATTAGAATAGAAAAGTATAAAAACAAATTACAAACCACTTACGGTAAAGCCGTAAGAGAAAGAAAAGTAATGTTCAATTTATAAAACGAACAATAAAATAAAAGTAATTATTAAACCATAAACTAATTACCAGCTCTCCTAGAAAAGTAACAGTAGTATGATTTAAACATTTCTTTTTTAACTACTCGTGAATAATTTCTTTTTTATTCGAGAATCTTAGTAATATTCTTAAATTTGAATTTCCATCAAATTTTCGATTCATGGCAGACCAAAAACGACTTTTTTTACTCGATGCGTACGCGCTTATTTTTAGAGGATATTATGCTTTTATTAAAAACCCCAGAATCAACTCGAAAGGGTTTGACACCTCAGCAGTTTTAGGATTTACCAATTCTTTGTTGGATGTTATAAAACGTGAACGACCAGATCATTTGGCGGTGTGTTTTGATAAAGGTGGAAGTGTAGATCGTGTAGAAGCGTTTCCAGAATATAAAGCTAACAGACAAGAAACTCCAGAAGCTATTCGGCTTGCAGTTCCATATATAGAAAGCATTTTAAAAGCAATGCACATTCCAATTATCGTAAAATCAGGATATGAAGCCGATGATATTATTGGAACACTTGCCAAAAAAGCTGAAAAAGAAGGATACAAAACGTTTATGGTAACGCCCGATAAGGATTTTGCGCAACTAGTTTCTGAAAATATATTTATGTACCGTCCACGATTTGGTGGCGGATACGAAACGTGGGGAATTCCTGAAGTACAAGAAAAATTTGGTGTAGAACGTCCAGAACAAGTCATTGATTTCTTAGGAATGATGGGCGATGCTGTCGATAATATTCCTGGATTGCCTGGTGTTGGAGAAAAAACTGCCAAGAAGTTTTTAGCAGCTTATGGAAGTATGGAAGGTTTACTTGCCAACACACACGAGCTAAAAGGAAAGATGAAGGAGAAAGTGGAAGCAAATGGCGAATTAGGCTTGCTTTCAAAACAACTAGCCACAATTATGCTAGATGTTCCTGTAGAGTTTCATGCAGAAAATTTTGAGTTGTCTCAACCAGATTTGGATGCTGTGAAAGAAATTTTTATGGATTTAGAATTCCGTAGGTTACTAGACAACTTAATCAAAACATTTAAAGCACCAGAAGAAAATTCCGCGGAAGCGAACACAAAAACAACTTCTAAAGCTTCAAAACAAGCGGCGGCTACTGGACAATTTGATTTGTTTGCAGCACCTGGAGGCGGAAATGTTTCAGAAGAAGCAACCATTTCTGGATATGAAACCATAAAAACTACCGATCATTTTTATCAATTAGCCAATACACCAATGGCTCGCAAAATGTTACTTAAAAAGTTACTTAAACAACAAAGTGTGTGTTTTGATACTGAAACAACAGGTTTAAAAGCGCTTGAAGTAGAATTGGTTGGGATTGCATTTTCATGGGAAAAAGGAAAAGGATATTATGTGGCGTTTCCAGAAGATCAAACAGAAACAAAAGAAATTTTAGAAGAATTCCGTCCGTTTTTTGAAAGTATGACGATTGAAAAAGTAGGACAAAATTTAAAATACGATATCAAAGTATTGTCAAACTATGATATGCCTGTAAAAGGACCAATTTTCGATACGATGATTGCGCATTATCTAATCAATCCAGATATGCGTCATAATATGGATGTGTTGGCGGAAACATATTTGAATTACCAAGCAGTTTCTATTGTAGAATTGATTGGTAAAAAAGGTAAAAATCAATTATCAATGCGACAAGTTCCGTTAGATCAACAAACCGAATACGCCGTAGAAGATGCAGATATTACCTATCAGTTAAAAGAACATTTTATCAAAGAATTGGAAAGCGGTCATTTGACAAAATTATTTACAGACGTAGAAGTTCCGTTGGTAAGTGTACTTTCGGCAATGGAGATTGAAGGAATTAATTTAGATCCTGACTTTTTAGGTGGTTTATCTAAAGATTTAACAACTGATGTTGATCGTTTAGAGAAGAATATTTTTGAGCAAGCTGGCGAAGAATTCAACCTAGCTTCACCAAAACAATTAGGTCCAATTTTGTTTGATAAATTAAAGTTAGTTGACAAACCTAAGAAGACTAAAACTGGACAGTATTCTACCGCAGAAGATGTACTTTCCTATTTAGCCAAAGACCATCAAATTGTTGCTGATATTTTAGAGTGGCGACAATATCGTAAACTACAAAGTACGTATGTAGATGCGTTGCCAAATGAAATTAATCCAAAAACCAATCGTATTCATACTGTGTATGCACAAGCCGTTGCTGCAACTGGAAGATTGAGTTCTAATAATCCGAATTTACAGAATATTCCAATTCGTACAGAACGCGGACGACAAGTGCGAAAAGCGTTTATTCCTAGAGATGAAAATTATGTGTTGCTTGCTGCCGATTATTCTCAGATAGAATTACGCATTATTGCAGCTTTGAGTGAAGAAGATACGATGATTCAATCATTTAAAGATGGCGCGGATATTCACGCTTCTACAGCTGCAAGAGTATTTGATGTGCCGCTGGAAGAAGTAACACGTGAGCAACGTAGCAATGCAAAAACTGTGAACTTCGGAATTATTTATGGAGTTTCTGCTTTTGGATTGAGCAATCAAACCGATTTGACACGAAGTGAATCTAAAGAGTTGATTGACACCTATTATGAAACCTATCCAAAGTTAAAAGCCTATATGGCAAATCAGGTAGCGTTTGCGCGTGAAAACGGATATGTAGAAACGGTTTTAGGAAGACGTCGTTATTTAAAAGACATCAATTCTAGAAACGGAATTGTTCGTGGTGCAGCAGAACGAAATGCTGTAAACGCTCCAATTCAAGGAAGTGCAGCAGATATTATTAAGTTGGCAATGATTACGATTCACAATCGTTTTGAGAAAGAAGGTTTCAAATCGAAAATGTTATTGCAAGTACATGATGAATTGGTGTTTGATGCTCATAAAGACGAGTTGGAAACAATCAAACCAATTATCAAAGAAGAAATGGAAAATGCTTTTAAAATGAGCGTTCCATTAGATGTAGAAATTGGTATTGGACAAAATTGGTTGGAAGCACATTAAGATTTTTGATTGACGATTTCAGATTTTTGATTCTTCGCTGAACTTTTGATTGACGATTGATGAGGTGTCATTCCTGCACAGGCAGGAATCTATTTTATGAATGCACTCATCTTTCTTATACTATTTTTAATTTGAAACGTCTTTGCGAGGAGTTCCGACGCGGCAATCTGTTTTTTTTAGTAACAGATAGCTTCACTTTGTTCGTTATGGTATTTAAAATCTCTCAATACTAATATCTCAAAACTGTTTATTAGTTTGTTTATCGGCACAAGTTTTAAACTCGTGCTAACAGTAAGATATTTCAAATAGAAAAGCACTAAAACAATGTTATGTTCTAGTGCTTTTTAGCTTTAAGAGTAGAATCTCACTTTATTTATTGTTTTTCATACATAAGAAGTATGTCTTCCTCTGCATGAACCGTAGTTCCATCATCTAGCAAAATTTCAAACCCTTCTGGAATTGAAAACGTAATGAAATTTCCACCGTTGTACTGCGCTTGAGATACGAAACCATCATCTTCAATAAGTGACAACAAACCACCACTTGTCATTGACCAAGTAACGGAATAAATATCACTATCGTTAACACAATCACTTGTGTACGTGTACAAATCTTCTGTTTCCGCTACCAAGGAAGCACTTATATTTAAAAATGACGAAGAACTTACGACAGCTGTTCCGTCTTGATTAAACGTAATGGTTTCATTTTGATAACAGTTTGTTTGTCCGACTAAATCAATGGTTTTCTCAGTATCTTGATCAAGTAGATACGCATTTTCTAATATAAGATTCGTCATTTTCCAGGTGCCCGGAATAAAAGATTCTAGAGAAGGAGCATCATCATCTGATGAACATCCTAACAATAAAGTACTCATTACATAAAATAGTAATAGTTTTTTCATAATAATTGGTTTTAATTAGTATTAATGTTGTGTCAAACATAAGTACTAGCAAAAAAAAACTCAACTATTTAAGAAAACCTTAGTGCAGTTTTGTAAAATTTTTAACGTGATTGATCCACTTTACAAATACAGAAATAAAAAAAGCACTAAACATTACATTTAGTGCTTTTCTATATTTATAAAGCTTACAGGCGTATTTGTCGCTTATTGTTTTGTATATGTAATGGTAACGTCTTCTTCCGATACAACATTAAATCCTCCTGAATAAATTTCAAAACCTTCAGAAACTACGATTGTAAATTGGTTGCTTCCATTATATGTAGCTGTAACGGTGAATCCATCATCTTCTTGAAATGATAAGGTTGAGCCATTCAATGTCCAATTTGTTGGAGTAATCTCAGCTTCATTTTCACAATTTATTGTATATGTGAATTCATCTGTTGTTCCTACTACTAAATCTGCTACAACAGTTAAGAAAGAATTTGAAAGTGCCACAGCAGTTCCGCCTTCATTTATTTGAATTGTTTCGTTTTGATAGCAATTTGTTTCAGAAATGATTTCTCTACTTGCAGTTCCGTCGCCGTTGAAATCATACGAATTTTCTACTTCAAACGAAGTCATTTTCCAAGTTCCTATTATAGGATCTACAGTTGGCGCATCATCATCTGATGAACACGAAAATAAAAATAAACTTAATGCCGATAATAGTAGTATTTTTCTCATAATAATGGTTTAAATTGTTAACGCATACAATTTATCAAATTGCATGCCGAAATTAGTGAAAAAAATCGTCATAGTATCTACCTGATTCCTTGATAGATATCTGAAATAGATTTGTAAGATTAGTTCTATAACTCATTAAAGAATTCCAGATTAATCGCATACCTAATACTAGGTAGTTTTATCATGTATACACAAGTTACTTTTATAGTATCTAACATTTAAAAGATACCATTATGAAAAGTAAACACATTCTAAAAATTGCCTTGTGCATAGGTTGCTTCTTCTTTATCACGAATAGTTTTGCACAAAAAAAGACCATTAATTACTATCCGTATGCTATGTATTGGGTAAACTTTGATGCTAAAAAACCTAATCACTTAAATTCTGTTCAAGTCATGTTCATTGGTTCAATAAAATCCACAAAATGTTCAGAAAATGGACGCTATGGTTGGCAATCTGGAATTGGGCATCAATTTAGAGAACATGTAGAAGCCTATTACAAAAGCAAACTAGGCGTATATTCTAAACGTGCAAAAGATGCTGGCGGATATTGGCGTTTTGGCGCTATTCAAGATTTACCTGGAGTTCGTGCTCGAATGGCAAAACGCTACCCAAGAGTCGTTTTTGTCAATGACTTTACATTTTATTGTAAATAGTCTATCCAAAAAGAGATAGGGAATAAAACAATTCACCACAAAATAATTCAGTATATTTAAGTAATTATTATGATCAATCGTATGAGAAGTATCATTATATTTTTCCTCTTATTCCCTGTCTATCTTTTAGGACAAAATGCTCAAATAGATAGTCTTTCTAACGCATTCAAAAAAACAACAGATTCATACACTAAAGCAAAAATAGCACTCCAATTGGCAAAGTTGCACGAACGTGTCGATTTAGCAAAAGCGAAAATGTATGCATACCAAGCATTAAACTTTACTACAAATGATTCTTTAAAAGCAGAAACCACAAACGAAATTGGTCGCTTGCATTTCTTTACAGGAAAACTAGATTCTGCTTCTATTTATTTTGAAAAAACTAAAAACACTTTTACCGTTTTAAAAGACAGCAATCGCGTTGCATCTGTAAATATTAGTTTAGGTGCTATTTATCTTAGAAATGGAGATTATAAAAAAACAATTGCTACCTTAACTGAAAGTGCTTCTTTTTTTGAGAATCATGATGATGAATTAAATGCTGCAAAATGTTATAGTAATATTGCGAGCGCTTTCGCAGAATTAGAAAACTATGATACTGCTATAACCTATAGTGAAAAAGCACTTCGCATATTTAGCGCAAATAACTTAGTTCAGTATGAATTGATTACGCTACCCAATTTAGCTACACAGTATTTCAAAAAAGGTGATACTATAAAAGCAATTGGTTATTACAATAAAGCTGAAACTTTAGCCGAAAATTTAAGCAACAAACGATCTTTATCCATGATTTACAATAATCTTGGAAATTTATATTTAGATAGCGATTCCGAAAAGGCAAAAACATATCTTGAAAAAGCATACGTATTAAAAAATGAATTAAATCTTAAATCTGGAATTGAAGTAACCGAAAGCAATCTTGGTTATTTATATTTAAAAAATAAAGAATACGCCAAAGCAATTTCGCTCTTGCAAAAAGCAACACACACAATTAAAGGAAAGCAATTAGCTATAATATATACGTATTTAAAAGATGCATACGAAGGATTGGATAATACAGCGAAAGCATTGGAATTCTCTGAAAAATCAAGAGTTTTAAATGATAGTTTGCTTAGTGCTGAACATCAAAATATAATTCTCGATATACAGGCAAAATACGAAAGTGAGAAAAATGAAAAACAGATAATTCAACTACAATCCGATAATCTTGAGGCAAATTATAAGAGAAAGAAAAACAGAAATCTTCTATTTATAGCTTTAGGCATTTTAGCAATTACGCTTTTTGTCGTGTATATACTTCTTAAAAATGCAAAACGAAAACGTATTATACTAGCACAGAATAATACAATAAAACAACAAGAGTTTAATCAGGTTTTAAAAGCAAAAGAACTTGAAGGAATTGACGCAATTCTTACTGCACAAGAAGAAGAACGCTCTGATATTGCTGCGGATTTACATGATAATTTAGGGAGCAAAATAGCGACTTTAAAGTTATATGTAGAAAACTACGATACTGCCGAAGATTTTTATAGTTACTATGACAAATTGAAACTTTTGATTAACGACACGTATGGAGAAATTAGAGCAATTTCAAAGAACAAATTTTTTGGCGCTCGAATAGACAAAGGACTTATTGCTTCTACAAAAGCTATTGCCAATCAAATTTCTGACACTAAAAAATTAACGATCAAAGTCATCAATGTTGATGTAAATAAACGCCTTGAAAACGCTGCGGAAATTCAAATTTTCAGAATCATACAAGAGTTGCTAACCAATAGCATAAAACATGCGAACGCCAGCGAGGTTATCATTCAGTTTTCTGAGGAAAATAACATCTTAAATATTATTGTAGAAGATAATGGTAAAGGATTCGACATTACAAAAAACACAACAGGAACTGGACTTATTAATATTGAAAAAAGAGTAGAAAAATTGAATGGTGAATTGGTAATCGATTCCACCTTAAACAACGGAACAACCGTTATTTTAAACATTCCAATGTGAGTATTAAAATTATTATAGCAGACGATCATCAACTTTTTATTGATGGAATTAAATCTATTCTATCAAAAGAAATAGGCATATCCATCATCGGGGAAGTTAACAACGGTTTGCAGCTATATAAACTCATTGAAGAAGGTTTGCTTCCAAATGTGGTATTAACAGATATTAGAATGCCTGTTCTTGATGGTGTTTCTGTAACCAAAATGCTTTCTAAAGACTATCCAAACATTAAAGTTCTTGCACTAAGTATGTATGACCAAAGCTTGGATGTTATAGAAATGCTAGATGCTGGCGCTAAAGGATATGTCACCAAAAATGTAGAAAAAGCTAAACTCATTCAAGCGATTCATACACTAGCAAAAGGCGACTATTATATCAGTGATACGCTTCCCGAAGATATCAAAGCTTGGTTTTCAAACGAAAACATCAACTCAGAAGAAACCTTAACTCGTAGAGAAAAAGAAATTTTACATCTTATTGCCAAAGGTCGAACAACTATTGAAATGGCAAAAGAGTTAAAACTAAGCAGATTTACTATTGATACACACCGAAAAAACATCCACAAAAAGCTCGGCATTAAAAGCAATACTGGTTTGGTAAAATATGCTTTGAAGAATTTGAAATAGTCAAACTTCATCAAACAAAACAAATACACACCGAGCAACGCGAGCTACAACACAAATCGATACGTAAACTTCATCAAGAATATATTTTCTGGTTGCTGTCCTAAAATCTGATTGTCTAAACTACGTAGTAAATGATCTTTCACATTTCCAAAACCTGTGGTTCCTTGCGACCAAACCAAGAACAATTCTGAACCTGGAATGTATTCCCAACGCAAGACCAAATTTGAACGAAATTGCACAAAAGCAAAATCAGGATTTCCAATAGAGTAATCTACATTTCCATCTGTATTCTCATCAACCAAATACGAATCTGAACCAGCATCAAAGGTAATTTCATTTGATTGATACTGATAAAAACGATTGCTCAAATTATCTGCAATGGAATTCGTTACATACTTAAAATCCTTGTAACGACCAACAGACACAAAAGGCTGTCCGTAATACTGAATCGACAAGTTCGGATTGATTGTATAGTTAAAACGAATTGCTGCGCTTAGGGTTTGATTGTCAATATTCCCTAATATATAACGCGTTGTTCCGTTATTATCAGCTTGCGTTACGTATTGTGTTTTATTAGGATTTCTATTGTACGCTGGATTGATAGAAATTCGCATCGCATTTGTTGGTTGATACGTTACATCGGCTCCGATTTCAAAAAAGCTAAAATTGTTATCTTTTGCTTGTGAATACACAACATTCCAACTTGTACGCAACTTTTTACGTTCGTCTGTTCCAAAGGCAAAATACCCAAAGTTTTCTTGCGAAAATCGCCAACGCGGTCCGCCACGTAAAAACGTATTGATAAAAATTCTTGGTTTGTGCGCACCTCCAAAATCAATAAACCAATTGTTTAGAAAACGAAAATTTCCATTCACTTCATATTGAATTCGATTGTAGTTTCCTTCAAAATCGTAGGTTGTAAATTGTGAAAATCGCGCCGAGATTCTTCTAAAGTTCCCAAAAGATTTTGTGGTTTGATATCCTACGTTTGCATACTGACGAATTTCATCTGCCTGACGTAAAAACCCAATATCGTTCAGTTCCAATTCTGGCGAACGCCATATTATTCCGGCATCATAACGCCAAATTCCGCCACCACGTTTTCCAAATTCTAACTTTCCTCCGGTTCCTGTTAAAGATGTTTTATTTGGATCTACATTTACATGTCCTGCATCTACTCGTTGAAATAAATGTGTGAGTGAATTTTGTGTGTTTGTAATTGCTTCTTTACTTCCTTGTACATGACTTGTCACAACATTTCCTTCCAAATAAAAGGTTCTGTCTTTCCAATTATGTCTAAAGTCTAAACCTCCTGTATATGCTGATTTATGCAAAAAATTAAGGTTGTCTTCCAATCGACGATTGGTTGCTGTAAAAATTCCGCCAATATATGTATTTCGTTCATTGAAGTCTTTTTGCAATCGTCCTACAAAATAGTTTGTCAATGGTTCAACGAGTTCTTTTCTACGTGCTCCATTATTATCTATTTCGGCAAATTCTTTTCCTGTTACACTTTCCAAAACACCAATAGACCAACCATTTTTTGTTTTTCCACTAAACTTTGCGGCACCTAAAATGGTAGAGTTTTGAGGTTGATCTACAAATTCTCCCGAACTCGTATTTGGAAAACCCTGTGGATTTCTACCAATTCGCCGCGAATAGAAGACATTGTCTTGTCCATTGGCAAATCGGTAATCAAAAATGTTTTTATTCTCTACAAAAAACGGTCGTTGTTCACGAAAGAAAATTTGAAAACCATCCAATGCAATCGCCGCAGGATCTGCTTCAACTTGACCAAAATCTGGGTTGATTGTAAAATCTAAAGTCAAATCATTGGTCACACCAATTTTTCCATCAATTCCACCATTTAAAGTAAAATCGTCTCCATCACGAAACGGATTTCCATTTTCTTCAGGATAAGTATCATATTTCGTAACAACATACGGTTGAATTTCTAATTGTCGTTGCGGTTTTATATCTTTTAATCCATGTAATTCGCCAAATTCACTTACCCAACCTGGCGCATCTAGTGGAATTCGTTGCCAAGTAGAACGCTCTTCTTTTCTAAAAAAACGACGTTGCACTTGCAATCCCCAAATTTGTTCTGCACTTTTTCCAAAACGCAACTGACTAAATGGAATCTTCATTTCGGCAGTCCAACCTTCTTCATCAACATTGGTTTTTGTGTACCAAATCGGATTCCAACTTCCATCCCAATCATTCCCATTATTCGAAATAAACTCATCTCCTTTTACACCTGCTGCAGTCACCGTAAACGAAAATCCGGTTCGCAAATCGTGATAACTATCAATATTAATTTCTACCCAATCGCCATCAAAACCATCACGTCGAGACAAACGCTTAACAATTTGATCTGGATTTTTGTCATACGCACGCACTGCAACATATAAAAACTTTGCGTCGTACATAATTTTAAACTTCGTTTGTTCTGTTGGTGGTGTATTTTCGTCTGGACGATTTTCTATGAAATCACTTGCCCATTCCACAGAATCCCAGCTTGCATCATTGAGTAAGCCATCAATTTTTGGAGCTTCACCTTTAATATTGTTTGTAGTGTAAATTCTTTTGGGAATAATTTTTGATGTTTCTTGTGAAAACCCACAAATGGGAATACACAAAAACCCTATATATAATAATAGGAAAGATCTCATAAGTCGCTTTTTGATTGATTGATTGTTATAAAAGTAACAAACCCTTGTAAAATTACGCCAACAATTAATTAAATATTAACACTTATTAAGAAAAAACATAAATAAAAACACTTTGTTTTTTTATTGGATATACGTACCATTACGTATATAATTTTAAGTACATTTGATTTGAAAACAAAAAACAGTGAGTGCCTTAAGAACTATATTATATTTTTCCCTCTTTAAGTACCCGTTAACGAGAACTGAAATCTTTCAATTTTCGAATAATACGGATCAAAAAGAAATTGATAGTGAAATTGATTTGCTATTGAAAAAAGGCATCATTTTTAATTTTGACGGTTTTTATATTGATGTAAATAATCCTGATCGTGTAGAACGCAGATTGAAAGGAAATGAAATGGCTCGAAACATTATGCCCAAAGCAATAAAAGTTTCGAGAAAAATAGCCAAATTTCCGTATGTAAAAGGTGTTTGCTTGTCTGGCGCATTATCAAAAGGGTTTTATGATGATGATGGTGATTTTGACTTTTTCATTATTACAGAACCAAATCGTTTGTGGATTGCCAGAACACTTCTTGTTTTATACAAAAAAATATTTTTACTGAACTCTAAGAAGTATTTCTGTGTCAACTATTTTATTAGTACAGATAAATTGGAGATTTCTGAACAAAACTTGTTTACTGCTACTGAAATTGCAACACTTATTCCTTTGTATGGAACAGATGTTTTTAATGACTTTTTAACGAAAAATCAATGGGCGACTCCTTATTTTCCAAATAAACCGTCTCCTAAAATGAGTACGATTAGAGATACTGAAAAAGGCTGGTTTTCTAAAATGATTCAAAATGCGTTTAATGGTTCATTTGGATTAAAATTAGATCAGTACTTACAAAAATTGACGATTAAAAAGTGGAGAAGAAAGTTTAAGAATTTAGCTCAAGAAGACTTTAATATTGCCATGAAATCAACAAGGCATGTATCAAAACATCATCCACAAAACTATCAAAATAAAGTCATTACACGTTTAAACGAACGTTACAGTGAAGTTATAAAAGAATACAATTTGAAATATCCCGAAAAACATGCTTGATGTTGTTTTTTCACATTCCTATTACTATAAGTTTGATGCCAAACAATGGAAAAATCAAACACCATATCCGCCATTAGGAACTTTATATGCTGCTTCGTATTTACGCGAAAACGGATACACTGTTGGTGTGTACGACGCCAACTTATTAGACGATCCAAAAACGATTCAACCGTATTTAGAAGCACACAAACCTAAAACATTTGTATTATACGATGATGGCTTTAATTATTTGACAAAAATGTGCTTAACTACGATGCGTGAAGCCGCTTTTGAAATGATTAAAATTGCTAAAAATCTAGATTGTCATATTATTGTTTGTAGTTCTGATTCTACAGATCATTACGAAAAATATTTGGCTGCTGGCGCGGATTTTGTGATTCAAGGTGAAGGCGAAATTTCGTTGAAAGAATTGGTAGATGCATTAACGAATAATGAAGACACTTCACAAATAAAAGGTTTGGTTTTTGAAAAAGATGGCGAAATTATCAAGAATCCAAAACATCCTGTATTACGCGATTTAGACGAATTGCCAATGCCTGCATGGGATTTAATTGATATTGAACCCTACCGAAAAATTTGGGAAGCTGGCGGAAATGAATTTACGCTCAATATGGCAACTACACGTGGTTGTCCGTTTAAATGTAATTGGTGTGCGAAACCGATTTATGGAAATCGTTACAACTCACATTCGCCCGAATACATTACAAAACACATAAAATATTTAAAAGAAAAGTACGGTGTCACGCGTTTTTGGATGTGTGATGATATTTTTGGTTTGAAGCCGAATTGGGTTCAAAATTTTAACCAAGAACTCAAAAAAGAAAAACTTTCAATTGCATATTATATACAAAGTCGTGTTGATTTGTTATTGAAAGAAGATACGATTGAAGCCTTAGCTGAAAGCGGACTCGAAGAAGTTTGGGTTGGTGCAGAAAGTGGTTCGCAAGCTATTTTGGACGCGATGGACAAAGAAACCAAAGTGGAGCAAATTTATGAAGCAACACGCTTGTTGAAAGAAAAAAAGGTACGCGTTGCTTTCTTCATTCAGTTTGGCTATTTGGAAGAAACCAAAGAAGACATTCAGAAAACAATTGATATGATTAAAGAGTTGGTTCCTGATAATATTGGAGTCTCGGTTTCATATCCACTTCCGGGAACTAAATTTTACGATAAAGTCAAAGATGATCTAAAGTTAAAAGCCAATTGGACAGATTCTGACGATTTAGCTATGATGTTTAAAGGAACGTACAACACTCAATTTTATAGAAAATTGCAACGCTACGTTCACAAAGAATTTCGTAAAAGTCAAGCGACTCAAAACTTTAAGAAATTCTTTAAAAATCCATTTTCAATTTCTAAATCGGAGTTGCGTTCCATGATTTTGTTTGGGTATTATGTACCTGCTGCTTTTATTGACAAAGTTCAACTTAAAAATATGGAGAATACCAATGCATAGTGATTTTGATATAGCTGCGCCGCAGTATGATGATATTTTTACCTATTCAAACATAGGAAAAGCACAACGAAAACTTGTTTTCAAGCATATTAACTCTATTATTCAACAAGATAAAAAACTATCTATTTTAGAACTAAATTGTGGGACTGGAGCAGATGCAATTGAATTTGCAAAACTGGATCATGATGTTATTGCAACCGATATTTCCGCAGGAATGATTGAAGTTGCAAAAGCAAAATCGCATCCAAAAAATATAACATTCAAAGTACAAGATATCAATACAATCACGAAAGATACGTTTGACAGAAAGTTTGATTTTATTTTTTCAGATTTTGGAGGAATTAATTGTTTATCATACGAGCAATTACAAACATTCTTCAAAACTGCTGCCGATCTTTTACTTCCTAACGGAAAAATGTCGATTGTATTAATGCCAAAAAATTGTCTTTGGGAGCGCATGTATTTCACCTTAAAAGGAGATAAAGCCAAAGCCACTCGAAGAAACACAACCGAAAGTATTGTTGCCAATGTAGACGGTGTTGGCGTAGCAACTTGGTATTACAACCCACAAGACGTTTCTGCAGCAGCGAACGATTTTTTCACGACAAAAAAAGTAAAACCAATCGGAGTAACCATTCCGCCATCGTATTTAGAACAATCATTTGTGGCTAAATTTCCTATGCTAACTATTTTTAAAGGATTGGATGCTGTGTTAACGGCTTCATCACTTGCAAAATATGCGGATCACTTTTTGATTACTCTAGAAAAGAAAGGGTGATTTCTGGTTTCTGCATCTCGACTACGCTCGATGTGACAGTTTCTTATTAAAAAGTAAACCGTTTTTTACTAAACTCATAACTTTTAAAATCACAAACCATTTTTATATTCTAAATAAGCATGTACAGTAATTCAAATTTTAGAAGTCAATAAAACATCTTTATATTTACAAGCAACAAAACCTAAAATAAATTGCGATTAGCAATTTCAACCTAACAACGAACAACAGACAACCAACAACTAAAAAACATGAGCATCATTCTCACACATACCTATTATCTTTTTGAAGATGAGAAAGAGCAAAGCATCATGCGTCCGTATGCGCCGTTGGGATTGTTGTATATTTCGTCTTATTTGAATGAAAATAAAGTGGAGAATCATGTGTATGATTCTACGTTCTACTCCAAAAAAGAACAGTTGCGCTTTATTGAAGAGAAACAACCAAAAGCTATAGCTATTTACACAAACTTGATGACGAAAATAAACGTAATTAAGTTAGTTAAAATCTTAAAAACAGATGCTACGTATGGTTTTCCAAAAATTATTTTAGGCGGACCAGATATTACGTATAATTGTGAAAATTACTTGAATACAGGTGTTGATTTTTTAATTATTGGCGAAGGTGAACAAACGACTTTAGAATTGTATAAAGCCATTGTAAATGATGCCGATTATAGTGAAATTCATGGAATAGCGTATTTAGAAAATGGTGAAGTTGTTAAATCGCCTGCACGAATGCGCATGAAAAGTTTGAAAGAACTGCCATTGCCAAACAGAGCTGCCATTCCTGTAGAAAAATATTTGAATGCTTGGAAAACGCATCACGGACAAAGCTCTATGACCGTAAGTACGCAACGTGGTTGTCCGTATACTTGTAAATGGTGTAGCACGGCGGTTTATGGACAAAGTTACCGCAGACGTCCGCCAAATATGGTTGCTGCAGAATTGAAAATGCTGAAAGAAACCTATAATCCTGATGGAATTTGGTTTGTGGATGATGTATTTAGCGTAAGCCACAAATGGATTGAATTGTTTCATGAAGAAGTCATCAAGCAAAATGCTATTATTCCATTTGAATGTATTACACGTGCCGAACGTTTGAACGATCATATTTTACAACTATTAAAAGAAGCAGGTTGTTTCCGAATTTGGATTGGCGCAGAAAGTGGTTCACAAAAAATCATTGATGCCATGGATCGCCGTGTTGATGTAGATGTGGTAAAAGAAGCCATTCAAAAAACCAATGCGCTTGGTATGGAAACAGGAACGTTTATTATGGTTGGTTATCCTGGTGAAGATGAACAAGACATCAACGAAACCATTGATTATTTAAAAGCGGCAAATCCAACACATTTTACCATTACGGTTGCTTATCCGATCAAAGGAACTTCGTTATATAACGAAATTGAAGATAAAATTACTGTGCAACCAGAATGGGACACGTCTACCGATAGACAAATTGATTTTACACGTACATATTCGCGAAAATTTTACGATTTTGCTGTCCGCAGAATTGTGAATGAAGTCAACTACAATAAGGAATTGCTAAAAGGAAAAGATCGAAGTTTGCTCGCGTCTGTGAAATTAAAAACAAAGTCTTTACTAGCACAAACTGCCATGAAATTATATAAATGAAATTAGATTTTAGCCGTATAACTCAACAAGAAAACGTCTATTATTTGACGCCTGAAGATGCTAGTTTTTCTAAGTATTATCTTGCTGTGCGCGAAAAAGAAAATCGTATTTTGACTGATGTAGAAGTTCGTAAGTTGCCATATATAGATCGTGATGAGTGGCCGTATCGCATCAAATCTACAGAACGATTTTTAGCGTATGTAGCCGAAGAGAATGATCCAATGGAGATTTTGACTATTGGTTGCGGAAATGGTTGGTTTTCTAACAAAATTGCAGAAGTTGACACAAAACATGAAGTCATTGGTTTGGATGTAAACCGTGAAGAATTGGAGCAGGCTGCGCGTGTTTTCAAGAAAAAAAATCTACATTTTGTGTATGCCGATATTTTCAAAGCTTCCGAATACTTTCAAAGAAAGTTCGACATCATCACACTCAACGGAGCTGTTCAATATTTTGAGGATTTTGAAGGTTTAATTTCGCTCTTGACTACATTTTTAGCAATTGATGGTGAAATTCATATCATTGACAGTCCTTTTTATACAACAGCTGAAATTCCTACTGCAAAAGAACGGACCAAAGCCTATTATACAGAACTTGGTGTTCCAGAAATGGCAGCACATTATCACGCACATCACAAGAACTTTGTCAAAAATTTTGATATCCTATATACATACAAACGAAATATTATACATAAGATTCTAGGTAAAAAAGATTCGCCCTTTTCTTGGTATGTATTAAAAGGGTAAGACAAATAAGAAATATAAAATCATCCAACATGAAGCTTTTTTCAAAACGATTCCTTAAAAAACTAGCATTCTCAGGAGTGGTAACACTTGTATTGTTGATTATTGCCGAAATTATACTTTCTGCACTACAAATTTTTCCAACTGATTATTATACAAATACACCAAATTCTGGTTTTGTTTGGGAAATTAATCCTGATGAAATCATCGGTATCGATCAAGACTCTGAAGTTATTTTTGATGAATTAGGCGCGCGTTCTATCTCAAATCACAAAGATGCTTCACATAAGATGATTGTTTTTGGAGGAAGTACCGCAGCATGTTTTGCATTGACACAAGAAAAATCTTGGCCTGCCTTGGTTGAAAAAAAGTTAGGTGATCAGTATTGGGTTGGAAATTTTGGACGCCCTGGAAACAATAGCAGTCATCACGTATTGCAGTTTAAGCACATGCTTGAAAAACCTGAATTGAAAGACACGAAAACGGTATTGGTAATGCAAGGTGTAAACGATTTGGTTGCGTATTTAATCTCTTCGGAACGTTATTTAAACATGCCTCAATTGAAACTAAAAAAGTTTGCATTTCAACACATTCCAGACGATCATTTATCATGGCATAGACGATTAACGTTATATAAATTAGCTTCGAGAGCAAAGAAAAACATTTTGTTCTATTTTAACCACAAAGACCATTTAACCAAAACAGTTTTAGACATTAGAGACTTAAGAAAGAAATCTAAAATTATTGAGGAATTGCCTGATTTAACTGCTGGTTTAACACGTTACGAAGCAAATGTTAAAGCTATGATACAACTGGCAAAAGAAAAGAATGTCCGATTAGTTTTTGTCACACAAGCAACAATGTGGAAACCTAATTTAGAGCCACAATATGAAGAATTAATGCTTACAAGCGGCTTTCAAAACAACGAAGCTTTTTATAGCACAACAGCATTGTATGGCGGAATGGAACTGTTTAACCAACGATTGAAAACTATTTGTGCGCAAAACAACATTCCATGCATCGATTTGCAATTACCTAAAACGACAGCATCATTTTACGATGATTTTCACTTTAATGAATCGGGTGCAGAGTTAACCTCTGATCAAATTACGAAAGAGTTGAAAGTTATTTTGGAGTAAGCTTTGAACAGAGATTCATAGTACTTCTCGATACAATTTTTCTTCATTACATTACGAAAAACCACTCGAAGTGACGTTTTGTATATGAAACGTCTTTGCGAAAGTTTTGCTAGCACTGAGCGGAGTCGAAGTGCAAAAACTTGTGGCAATCTGTTTCTTAAGCTACAGATTAGTTTGTCATTCTTTCTCGTAATAACGTATCAAAAAAATCTAAAGCAAAGCGTATCTAACATTCTAAGAGCGATAGCGTCTAAAAACCTAAGCAAGTTGTTGTTTCTTAAAGAATTTATCTACTATTTTCTTCTCTACAGGAACATTGAAATATTTATGTTTACAGCGCCATCTCGCTAGTAATTGCAATGGTTTATAAATCCACTTTTGATTTGAATATGCAAATTTTAAATAGAACTTGAATTTTTCAAAGAAATCATACTTCTCTTTACTTACCCAAGGTCCAGATGAACCTACAAAATCAAAATCGGACCATTCGTGAACGGTTTCTGGAAGCTTGTATCCTTCTTTCACCACATTATCCGTAATTGTAGTTCCTGGATAGGGTTTAAAATAGAAAATTGGTGTATGAAAATTTGGATGCATACTATTTAAATCCAACGCAACTTTTACCGTTTCTTCAATACTTTTATCTGTTTCTTCTGGGAAACCAACGATAAACGGGAATTGTACCGCAATACCTAAGTCTTTGCAACGTTCGGCACACATATATACCTGCTCAACTTTGATATCCTTTTTCAACCAATTCATCATTTCTTGCGAACCAGATTCTACTCCAATCAACAAACGTCTTAATCCAGATTTAGCACAGATTTTAAAATCTTCCACGGACATTCTTGAACCTTGATCGGCACGCATTGTCGCTGCCCAAGTAATATTTAAGCCTTTCTCAATCATACGTTCCGAAATCTCAATAACTCGATCTCTGTATGTAAAATAGGTTTCATCTTGAAGATTCAAATCTGTAAACTTATATTTTTTATGAAGTTCTGCTAATTTATTCACCATAATTTCTGGCGAAATAGCAGTCCATTTTCTATTATATACAAAAGGATCGGCACAAAAAGTACATCTAAAATAGCAACCTGTAGAAGAAATATAATCAAGTTGTCGTCTCCCTTTCTTTTCAAAGTATTTTTCAACATCAATCAATTCGTAATTGATATCTGCAAACGTATCCATTGCTACAATCACACGTGGTGGATTTTTAATAATCTCACCTTCGTCATTTCGGTAACAAATTCCCTTTACGCCAGAAACATCCCCAGTAGTTGCATACGCCTCTACCAATTCTTTAAACGTATCTTCTCCTTGTCCTTGTGCAGTAACATCAATACAAATTTCATCTTTCAAGGTTTGTTTTGGAAACAAAGAAGTATGCCATCCGCCCCAAATTACAGGAATATCTTGGCGCATTTTTTTAACAGCTTGCGTCACAGACAAAGCATCTTTTATAGGTCTTCCCGTTAACACAGTTGTACCAAAACACAAAGCCTCATCAATATGTTTATTAATGCTTTCTAAAGGATTTTTATCAATACGACCATCAACAATGATGACTTCATATTTCTCAGGATCGAGAACAGATCCAATTGCCAACAAGGCAAGCGGCATATCAAAAAATACGGCTATTGGATTGTACAATAAGATTTTATGCTTTTTCAAATCGGGCGATTTTTTTATAAAGATACTTAACTATTTGAATATTTTGAATGACTTTATTTTCTTTTTGTGTAAAAAGTATTGAATTGAGACCTTTAAAACTCCTAAACCATAGGTAACACTGCGTTGAAAATTGATCGATGAACTTTCGCTAGAATAGGTTGTTGGACAGGTAATTTCAGCAATTTCAAAACCTTTATTAAATATTTGACACAACATTTGATTGTCGAAAATAAAATCGTCAGAATTATGTTCTAAAGCTAGTGAATTCAACACTTCTTTTGAAAATGCTCGGAATCCTGTATGATATTCAGATAATTTCTGATTGATGACAATATTCTGAAACAAGGTTAAAAAACGATTGGCAATATATTTATACATTGGCATACCACCGCGCAATGCTCCTTTTCCCAAAATTCGTGATCCCATTACAACAGGATATACATCATTTGCGATTAAATACGCCATAGAATGCACCAACTTTGGTGTGTATTGATAATCTGGATGCAGCATTATTACAATATCGCCTCCTAACGATAATGCCTTTTTATAACAGCTCTTTTGATTAGCTCCGTATCCTTTATTTTTATCGTGTTTCACTACATGTTCAATTCCTAACTCCTTTGCAACTCGTATGGTTTCATCGGTACTATGATCGTCTACCAATACAACTTCATCCACAATATCAAACGGGATTTCGTTGTAGGTTTTTTGCAAAGTTTCCGAAGCATTGTATGCAGGAAGTACAATAATTACTTTTTTGGAGTTTATCATGAATTTTATCTTAATTGCGCATAAAACACAAAAAATATTCCTAATTTTTTACGATCGACAATTTAACAACTATATTTATATACGCAAAACAAAACTAGCATTGAAATTACAAAAATTCACCGCACCTTTTTCTCAGAATTTAATCCTGTTCATCATTCCATTTTTCTTTATCACAGTATTGGGAATTATAGGTTTTGATGGTTTGTACGGACAAGATTCTTATGAATATTTACGCTACACAAATGCTATTCAAGAATATATGACAGATGGTGTACATCCTGGGAATTATTTTTGGCCAGTTTTATACCCAACTTTAGGAAGCCTACTTGGTTTTATTTTTGGAAGCGCACTTGCTTTACAATTGATTAGCTGCATTAGTTTTTCAATTGCCTGTGTGTATATTTTAAAAACGATTCGACTTTTATATCCGAAAGCTTCCTATCACTTTTTCTATGTATTGATTTTTGCAGTTTTCTGTCCGTTTCTACTTAAGATGGGACTTATAGTTATGTCTGATGCATTAACGTTAGTTTTTGTTGTTTTATCATTCTATTTTTTCTTTAAATCGTATCATAAAAAAACAAGCCTTACTCCTATTTTTATCTTTGCAACTTGTGCGTTAATGACGCGTTATGCTTCATTATTCATCACTTTTCCAATCATTATATATGCATTGTATTTAGTGTGGGAACGAAAAAAGTTTGTACAATTAATCATAGCAACTTTAGTAAGTGTTGTTGCGGCAATTCCGTTTCTTATTTTTCAATGGGGCGCATTGTTTGAAGCATCTTCGAATTACTTTTTACAAATTTGGTCCGTTGGTAATTATTTCAAATCGAGTTTTACAACTCAAGATGGCACAACAACTTATATGTTTCCCAATTTGATTCATGCATTGTCTGTGTTTTTTCATCCCGGATTTATCTTTATTGGAAGTGTTTTAAGTTTGATAACGCTTAAAAACTACAAATCACTCTTTACATTCACTCAAAAGATACTATTGATTTGTAGCGGATTGTATATTCTATTTTTAGCAGGAATTCCGTTTCAAAATCCACGAATTATTGGCTTGGTATTTCCGCTCATTTTAATCTTATTATTTCCTGCATTTTCCAAACTGATAGAAATAAAACTAATCAAACGTTTTTTAGTTCCAATTGCTGTAGTTTCTATTGCATTGCAACTCACATTTTTCGCAATCACATTCAAACTTATCTTTACGCGTACCATTATAGAAAAAGAATTGGCAACCATGATTCAGCCTTATCAAGGCGAGACTTTATATAGTTTCGATGTAGATTTAGCAATGGAAGGTCGCGGATTGGATTTTGAATTTAAAAATCTATATTTAGAACGATACGAGAACTTTCTACCAAACGATTTAATTTTGTTTGATCCAGCGCGTTACGAAGTGCAATGGAAAGGCAAAACGCCCATGCAAAACTGGGAATTTATTGAGCAAAATTATCAATTAAAAGTATTAGAAACTCATTCACAGGGATGGAAATTGTATCAGATCTTATCTGAAAAGTAATTCTTCAAACACATACAATACTACTATTCGCTTTTAATTTTATTCACCTCAACTCAAAGCTGAAACTCTTGAGGTTATCAAAACCATAACATACTACAAGTCGTTTATAACATTGCTCCTGTCGTCTGTAGCATTTTTCACATATGACTATGGTTGACACTATACTTTTATGTCAATTATAAACCAAAAATCATACGATTATGAAACAAAAAGTAACTGTAACTACAGCAGAGAAAGACCTACAAAACACTGATGTAAGTTTAAACGGAACGTACCCATGGAACAGTATTTACACAAATTTGTTGCGAAGCAATGAGTTTTCTGCCTGGGGAAATTGGAGTCTGAATCCAAATATAAAAATTGGACTTACAGGTATTTTGAATCCGCATACAGGAACATTTGATGCAACGGGAGATACACTTCCATTGGGAGAAGAAGATATTGAAAGCTTAACAAGAGCCGATTTATGGAAAGTACAATCAGATCACATGAAACAAACAAGTACGAATGTTGATGTTACTGTTGCAGGAGGTGAAACGGAAGCAGGTACTAAACTGAGTTGGACGTTTGGCAGAAAACGATCTGTATTGTCAAAATTTGTACGTAGTAAAGATGTAAGTATGCTATCGCCCATTACATTGCTTGAAAACAATATGAGTTGGTTGAAAGAGCAAGCTGACGATCTTGGCATGACAAACCATGAAGGCATAACGCAAAGTTTTTGTGTAGTTACAAAGGTATACTATGCAAGTAGTGGATTGAATGTAGGCGCTGAATCAGAAGATACTACATTTTCTTTGTCAGGAACTGTAGAAGGTATGACAGGAATGTTTACACCATCAGTATCAGCAAGTGCAGGATACACTTCTGAAGAGTATACAAAAACTGTAGATAAACATTTGTGCCCAGTAGGACCTAACGCAACAGCTTCTTATGAAGTGCCTGTAGGATTCGAAGTAGCATCATTTGACGGTACTATTGTAATGCCAAAATGGACACATAAGTTTGAGAAGTTAAACTTAGCAGTAGATAATCATTATGGAGGCACATATATTGCTGATTCTACATTAACGTATGAGGTAGACGGTGAGGTTATTGAGGAAACAAGATCTACATGGGGCGGAGATACAAGTCATTATCTGATTCCGTTGAATGCAACTAATTTACAATTAAAAATAGATTTTGAAGCTAGTGGTGATGTAGAGTATCACTTTAATTGGAATAATCCGTTGGTGCAATGGCCATCGGGAAGTAGAAGAATAAAAATGACAGGTGTATGGCCGTGGAAACCTAAAGCTATTGATTTAGAGGCTTCATAATTTTCACAAAAGGTATTTAGTAAAACGATGATGATATGAGGCTGTGTTAAAATTTTTAATGCAGCCTCTATGTTATATGCTATTTTATAATTTTATACTTATCAAAAAAAGCTGCTTTATACGCTCTGCCTAGCGTAATGGTTTTGTCATTTTGTAAAATAATTAAGTTATCGTTAGGATGTACTTCTTTTATCATGTTACAATTGATGACGTAATTACGATGAACCTTAATGAAGGTACTTGGCGATAGTATATTGAGAAAGTCTTTTAATGATATTTGTGAGATGAAAGAATTTGTTGCTGTATGTATATTGCAATATCTACCTTCTACTTCTATGTAAATAATATCGTTTTGCGTTACTTTATAAAAGACATTCTGTTTTTTAAAAAAGAAAGGTGTTTCTATATTGGATAGATCATTTTTCCTAGCATTATTTTTTTCTAATATTAATTCAATGGTGTATGCTAATTCTTGTTCATTAAAGGGTTTTAGTAAAAAACCATACGGATTTGTGATTTTCGCAGCTTCAAAAACTGAGCGATCAGAACTTCCCGTAAGAAAGAGAAAAGGAATAGATTGTGAGGTATCTTTTGCAACTGTTTTGGCAAACGTAATACCTTCATGTCTTCCATGTATATAAATATCAATGATAAGAAAGTCAAAATTTTTAGCCGCAAACATTTCTAATGCTTCATGTAGTGTGCTCGCTCTATCAGTAGTGAAATTTTGAGCTTCTAAACTTTCTTTTAAGATGGAAGCTTCAAAATCGTCATCTTCTAAAATGAGTATGCGTATCGTATCTGACATGGTTAATGAGTTTATATAATTGGCTTTATTTTTTATTTTCTAAAGATAGAACTATTGTAGTTCCGACATCTTCTTTGCTTTGTATTTTTAGTGTTCCACCTAAGCGGTCTGTAAATAAATGACAAATACGCATGCCCAATCCTGTACCGTGATTTTTCGCAACAGTATTGTTGGGTAGTGTTGGTATTTTTAATTGTTGAATATCCTGTAAGATAGAAGCTTTTATACCAATACCATTGTCTTTTACAATAAATACAGTGCGGTGTTGATTCTGCATAGCTGTGATAGAAATAGTTCCTCCTTTTGGTGTAAATTTCACTGCATTATCTAGTAAATTTCGAATAATAACTTTTAGCATGTTTTGATCGGTATACACTATAGTATTAGCAGGAATTTCTAATTGTAATTGTATTGCTTTGCGTGTTATAACAGGTTTAAACAATAATGCTGTAAAACTTACCAATTGATGTGCGTTGTGTACATCTTTATATATTGCCAACTCAGTGTCTTGTAGCCTAATCCATTGTAGTAAATTGTCTAACAATCGATACATGGTATTGGCAATTTCGTTGTTTTGTTTTAAGAGTTTGTGTAAAGCATTAGCGTCTTTTTTAGCATGTGCTTTAGTTAATGAATTTCCAGTTGCCATTAACTGATGCATAGGCGCACGTAAATCATGCCCTAAAACAGTGAATAGATCGTTTTTAAATCTATTTAATCTATCTAAATTTTTCTTTTGCTTTTTTAGTTTTAAACTAAAGAAACCTATAATGATAACAAGACTAAATAATAGCAATGCTAATAGGATGTAGTTTTGTTTTCGTTGTTGCTCATTAAGAAACCGTTCTTTGTGTATTGCTACAGCTGTTTCTTTTTGTTTTTGCGCAAGTTCCCAAATTTTATCTCTGCTATAAATACTGTCTTTAATAAGTTCGTAACGTTTTCTATAGGCAAGTGCCTCCGAAAAATTTTTTCTATTTTCCTCTACTACAGACATATTCTTCAATGCACTTTCCAACACATCTAAATCCTTGCTCTTTTCAGCAAATAGCAGCCCCTTTTTAAAGTATGAAATAGCGAGACTATCTTTGTATTGTTCGTAATACAGGTTTCCAATATCTAAACTCGAAAGCGCTAGATTTAAGGTATCTTTTTTTTGAAGATCCAATTCATAACTTTCTAGCAAGTTAATTTCTGCTTGCGTGTAATTTTTAAGATGCAAATAGCTTACACCTAAATTATGATAGTTTTGACTAGCATTAAAACTAGATTGCACATTGTATTGCTCTTTTTTCCAAGCTTCTAAAATTTGTACCGCTTTCTTAAAGTTTTCTGTGTAAAAATAAAGTTCTCCCAAATTAGAATAGACATGCGACAAAGAAGTAATATTTGCATTATTAGCATACTTAAGCGCAATATGTAAACTCTCTACAGCTGGTTCATACAACTTTTTCTCTTTCAGTATTTTACCTTTTAAGCAATATAAAATAAAGAGTTCTTGCTCGTTTTTATAGCTTTCTTGTTCAATACTTTTAGTAATATTGACAAGTGCTATGTCTATTTTATTATCAAAGAAATAAGTATGCGCTAAATGAAAATCGTCTTTGGAAGACGCGTCCGTTTTACAAAAAGAACATACAGAAATAACTTCTTCTTGAAATGGACTAATTGTAGTTTGCTCTACAAAAAATGACGCGATCAGAATGTATATGTAATTCATGTGAAAACATCCTAATTGCTATTTTGTTTTTTTGGCTGTAGTTACTGTTCCTCTGCTTAGTTCTGGATCAACATTTTGATCAAAAAGAATTACAGCCTCCGCATTTATTGCATAAATTGCATTTAGCACTGTATACTTTACTACAATAAGGTAAAATTCATAATTACTAGGAGTACTATCTTCACAATCATATACTATTTCAAAATTTCTGCAAATTACTTTTCCTTCATAATTAGTTGTTGTAATATCGGTTGGAGTACGAGATAATCCATTGTATTTTAAATGCACTTTATTTTCAGTACTTAAAGCAATTGCGCTTTGTATGTCTGTATTCGATTTCAGACTAGTTCCTTCTGGAATGCACGCAACAATATTCATTAAATACGTATGCTCTTCATCTGTAGGTTTTACAGATACCAAAGGATCAAATATTGAGGTTTCTAGCCCTGGTTTAAAAGGAGTTTCATTTAGTTTTTTAAATAGTTCTATCTGTAGTTGAAGTCCAGCAAGCTCTTGTATCATAATAAGCAGGTTATTGAGAATTTAAATTTAATTAATATTCTCAAGATAACGCATCATATATCTAAAAAATCCTACATACCTTGTCATTAAACTAGAAAGCACACCATGCACCTTTTATAGAAATTGTTTTCTAAGTATTCCAAAAAAGATTAAAACAATAATCTTAATTTTATTTACATAGTAAGTTATATATTGCACATAAAAACAGTAAGAAAGTATGCTTTGGATGCGTATCAAATATCGGCTAGGATTACTCTACAAAACTGTATTGTTCAAACTTGGTTTTGGCAAATTATTGCTGAAAGATCGCTATGGCGAACGAATCTTGATTTATCACGGAATTGATGCAGTTGGTGAAACAAAATACAATAGCCGATTTATCTCAAAAGTATTCTTTGAAGAATTCATCAAGCATATTACCACACATTACAATGTGATTTCCTTGGATGATTTCTATCAGAAAAAATTTAAAAAAGACACACTCAATATTGCGCTTACATTTGATGATGGCTATTTAAACAATTACAAATACGCAGTTCCGATTTTAGAAAAATACAAGGTTCCTGCGTCTTTTTACATTACAACCATTCATGAAAAAGCACCGTATTTATGGGCAGATTTTCTCGATTTAGTTTCCTATCACACTGAAAAAAAAGAAGTGATTTTAGAGCAAAATCGCTATCAAAAAAATGATAAGAAAGAATTTATTTGGAATGGCACTTCCATGAAAAACAGTGCCAAATCATTACCATACGATGTACTAAAAACGATCTATGAAGTTTTTAAAGACGATTGGAAAGTATTGCCTACAGAAGATTTAGAAGACTATTGGAAACTCATGAATGCAGAACAGATCAAAGAAATTGCAAACAATCCATTGTTTACCATTGGCGCACATGGCGAAACACATGCTAATTTGGTAGACATTCCACTCTCAGCAGCCAAAAAAGAAATTTTAAACAGTAAAAAACAACTTGAAACTATCTGCGAACAACCAATTACGGAATTCGCATTTCCGTTTGGATATTACAATCAAGAATTGGCTGACTACTGTACCGAAGTCGGATATGACAGATTATTATTGGTAGATTACAATACTAAAAAAGATGCACAAAACGAAACTTGGCAAAACCGATTTGTCATGAATCCGTACATTTCTATGGAACAACAATTAGCCTGTTTATTAAAAGGTTCTTATTTTTAGAAAATGATCGCATACAAAGAAATATACCAACTCAAACGTGTAGATAACAACGATTTTCCCGCGATTAAAGAACTCTTTTGGAAAGTCTTTAAAAAGAAAGTCACACTCAAGTATTTACAAAACAAATACAATACGTCGTATGTTGGCGTTAATTACATCTGTAGCATTGCGTATTGCGATGATATTCCTGTTGCTTTTTATGGTGCTGTTCCGCAAAAATTCAAAAATAATGATCGTGAAATTTATGTAGCACATGCTTGCGATTCGTATACATTGCCTAATCATCAACGGAAAGGTTTGCATAACGCATTAGCAAAATTTGCGTATGAAATTATGAAAGAACACGACATGAAATATGTATATGCTTTTCATAGTGCAAACACCTATCGCAGTACAAAAAAGCTAGGCTGGAAAGAACACGAAAACTTACAGCGTTTTCATATAAACATCAATACGTTTCCTATTGGAAAAGTGCTCAACAAATTCCGTTGGACAAACATATACGATGCTTTCTTTAAGCAGAAAGTTTCTCCAGAAGCCATAAAAAAACTGACTTCAGCACATCCAGAAAAATATCGATTGAAGTTTGATAAAAATTTTATCGATTACAAAAATAGTTTCAAAAGTCATTACTGTGTAGAAATTGAAGGTTGTATATTTTGGTTAAAAATTCAGGCCATCATTCATGTTGGAAAATTCTATGCACCATCTGCGGAAGCGTTACAAAAAGCCATTAAAAAGCTAAAACGAAAAGCATTTTTCTCAGGAATTACGGAATTACTATTTCAAGTAGATCAAGATTCTACGATGGCGGCACAATTACAAACCATTGCACAACCCAAAGAATCGTGGTTGGTTGGTTATTTGGATTTTGACCCAGAAATCGACTTAAAAGACTTTATATTTACCTACTCAGATTTAGATACATTTTAGCATGCAAATTCAGCTTAAAAACCAAACGTTTCAGGTAGATCCTGGGCAAAACAAACACTATTGGTCATATATAAATTCGATTGATTGGGAACCGCATACGTTTGCCATTTTTGATCATTTTGTCAATAAAAACTCTGTGGTATTAGATGTTGGTTCGTGGAGTGGCGTGTTAACGTTGTACGCAGCAAAAATTGCCAAAGAAGTGCATGCGCTCGATCCTGACCCTGTGTGTTTTTCTGAGTTGAATAAAAATGTAGCATTGAATCCAGCTGTAGCTGATAAAATAAAAACGTACAAAACGGCAATTTCAGACACTAAAGAAACCGTCCGTTTGTCTGCACGTGAAACTTATGGTGCTTCATCAAGTAGTATTTTAGAACGCAAACGCGACACAGAAAATTCGCTAGAGTTAAAAACAATTTCGTTAGCTGATTTTTTAGAACAAGAAAACATTCAACAAGTAGATTTCGTTAAGATGGACGTAGAAGGCGCCGAATTTCGAATTCTACCTACGATTGGAAAAGCGGTAGAAAAAGTAAATTATCCGACATTATATATTTCATTCCATTATAGTTTTTTGAATGAAAATCTGTATCACAAAAACATTCCATCGGTATTTTTAAATAAATTATTAATTCGATTGGAAAACACCTTTGGATTTTCTGTATTTAAAAAGCGGATTCGAAAAGAAATTGCGAATCTATATCAAGATTTAAAAGCATATACATACATTTATAAAAGTGATGGAACACAGATTACTTTTGATGATTTAGCACGCAAACCCGAATTGATTAAGGAAACCGATTTGGTGTTTACGAATACAAAATGGGTAACAGCAAACTAAGAATAATCAAGTGGGTTCCGCAACAGGTGCGGAATGACAACTCGGAAGCAAACTGTCATTCCTGTGTAGACAGGAATCCAAAACAACAATAAATAAAAACTAGATTTCGCAATAAATGCAGAATGACAACTCGGAAGTAAAATGTCATTCCTGCACAGGCAGGAATCCATTAGTAAACTATGTATAAAACAATTCATCAATACTATGTGTATATCCTTTCCAATAAAAAGAATGGAACATTGTATATTGGTGTTACTAACAATTTAGAAAGAAGAATATTTGAGCATAAGAATAAGTTAATTGAAGGATTCTCAAAAAAATATGGTTTAAGTAAGCTAATATATTTTGAAATTTTTCAACATATTGATGAAGCAATAGCAAGAGAAAAAAGATTGAAGAAGTGGAAACGACAATGGAAAATAAATTTAATTGAAGAAAAGAATCCTAATTGGAATGATTTAGCTTCCGATTGGTCAACAAACATGGATTCCGCAACAAGTGCGGAATGACAGATCAAACATAAATTGTGATTCCTTAGCAAGCAAGAGTCCACAATAAGTACTAAATATTGAGTCAAACACTAACTGTCATTCCTGCGCAGGCAGGAATCCATAAACAATAAACAAAATAGATTCCGCAACAAGTGCGGAATGACAGATCAAACATAAATTGTGACTCCTTAGTAAGCAGGAGTTCACAATAAGTACTAAATATTGAGTCAAACACTAACTGTCATTCCTGCGCAGGCAGGAATCCATAAACAATAAGCAAAATAGATTCCGCAACAAGTGCGGAATGACAGATCAAACATAAATTGTGACTCCTTAGTAAGTAGGAGTTCACAATAAGTACTAAATGTTGAGTCAAACACTAACTGTCATTCCTGCGCAGGCAGGAATCCATAAACAATAAACAAAATAGATTCCCGCTTACACGGGAATTAAAAATGAACAAAACAAACCAACATATCGTATTTTTAACACCAGGTTTTGCAGCATCTGAAAATGATTCTACGACAATTCCTGCATTGCAAGTGTTTCTAAAAAGTATGCGGAAAGCTTTGCCAAATGCGAAGTTGACAATCCTTTCGTTTCAGTTTCCGTTCACTAAAAAAAAATACGATTGGTATGGCATTGAAGTGATTCCGTTGAATGGACAGAATAAACGTTTGAAGAAATTACAAACTTGGCGAAAAGCAACAAAAACACTTAAAAGAATTCATAAAACACAAAAAATTGATACGATTCATAGTTTTTGGATTGGCGAATGTGCACGTATCGGAGAAAAGTTTGCAAAAAAATTCAATGTCAATCATGTAGTGACTGTCATGGGACAAGATGCATCTATCAAAAATTCGTATGGAAAGCTTCTATTGAATTCAAACGCAAAAATTGTGACGCTTTCTGAGAATCATCAAAAAGCATTACAAGTCAACTACGATTTAAACTCCAACATTATTCCTTGGCATTTAGATGTTTCCGAATTTCCTGAACTGCAAAAAAACACAATTGATATTTTAGGTGTTGGTTCTTTAAATACAATCAAAAATTACGGCGATTTTATCGATATCATTTCCGCCCTAACGAAAACACACAAAAACCTCAACGTAGAAATTATTGGTGAAGGTTATATGCAAAACGAAATTGAAACCAAGATTAAAAATCTACAATTAGAAGACACAATTACCTTAACTGGAATCCTACCTCGAAAAGAAGTATTTCAAAGAATGGCACAGTCGCAACTATTGTTACACACAAGTATGTACGAATCATTCGGATTTGTGTTTTTGGAAGCTTTATATTCGGGAATGCAAATCGTTTCACATAATGTTGGACTCGCAAAAGCTGCTGAAAACTGGCATGTATGCGAACATAAAATTGATTTGATTGAAGCGTGTTCAAAGCTACTTTCGAAAGAAAACATTCAAAAAAAACGTATTACATTAAGTACCGAAACTGAGACCATCAACGCCTATTTATCTTTGTACCATGCATAGATTAATCACCATAGGAATCAACACGATTCAAGGATTTGCCAATCCTGCGTTCAACTTTTTGATCGTAGTTTTTGGTATAAAAGTCTTTGGAAAAGCCGAATGGGCAAGTTTGATCAATGTGATGTTGTGGGTGTTTTTTGTTTCGTTCGTTTTTGGTTGGGGAAATCGCGATCATTTGTTGCGTGCATACAGCGAAAACCCAAGTAAAATGTATCACTCTTTTTTCAGTAATTTACTGTCCAGATGTTTGCTTTTACCCTTCGCGGGAATTTTCTTTTTGTTCTTTCCTTCACAGATCGCTATTTGGGCTATTGCATTGATTTGCATATTAGTTCTGTATAATTCTTTAAGTACTTTGGTCATTTATCATCAAAAATTTGGCGCACAATTACTCGCAGAAATTATTGGATTTGGGCTAATTTTCGGAAGTATCTTTTATATAAAAACATTCAATCTAGAAACCTTCTTACAAATCTATGTCCTTGCTACATTTGTTAAATTGGTTATCTTAAGTTTACAATTAAACTTATGGAAAGAATCATTTTCTGCTAAAATTTCATTGCAGGAATTTAAATTAGGATTGCCCTTTTTTATACTCGGATTGAGTGGTTGGTTGATTTCCAAAACAGATATTTACATCGTAGATCTTTACTTAGAACCGTCGCAATTAGCCGAATATCAATTGCTCATTACTGCCTTTTTAATGTTACAAGCTTTGGCTGCTTACATTACAATTCCTTTTACCAAACATGTATATCGTGTATCGAATGAAGTGGTACAAAAAATAAAATACAAATTATACTTAGTTTCGCTTCCACTTACCATTCTTGGTGGATTTGCCATTTGGTTTTTGATGGAATATTTTGTCAAATTAGGCTTTAGCTATGAATATTATATTGTTGGCGCATCGATTGCTTTGCCGTGTTATTTTTACACTTTAAACATCATGGAATTGATGAAAAATCACCAAGAACGCACCATCATTTATATTAGCTTTTTTGCTTTTTTAGTGAGCATCAGCTTGATTTTTTTATTGATTGAAACTTATGAGATTTTAGGCGTTTTAATCAGTGTTTCTTGCACACAATGGCTTGTATTGATTGTGTATAAGTTGCACAGGAAGTTTTCTTAGAAAATGTTAAATTTTGAATGTTTTTAGCTTGTTTGTAGACATGAGTTAAAAACTTGCGCTAGCGTAGAAATAAAAGGAAATTGTTTTTAATAATCAAACGTCAGTTCGTGTGATTTTTCGCAATAAAATGAAGAAAAATTGTATCGAGAATAGCTTGAATAACCAGTTCATTTTATGTTCTACAGTAGATCTCGATACTAATTTGTTGCACAAATTCACTCGATCTGACGATTAGAATACAATACAAAAGTACAAGAGTGAAACGTGTCTAATAATCTAAAAACAAAGTGCGTCTAACTATCCAAGAGCGCTAGTAAGTCTAGAGATGTGTAATAAGATATTAGTATAGAGTAAATTTAAAGTGTTATTGTTACAAATAGTTACTAGTAAAGAAACAGATTGCCACACATTTTTCTAAAATGCTCGCAAAGACGTATCAAAGAAGTCTAAATATCTAAGAGCAAAGCGATACCAAAGCGAAGCGTGACTAACAGCGTAAGTGCATCTAAAAATCTAACAGCACAGCAAGTCCAAATTACTTTTTCTTCCGTTGAAATAAATTCAGTACTTTACTAATAAAATCATCATTAATTCCAAAGGTTCCTTTTACCCACGTATATGCTGCAATCATTTTTTTATCGAGCCAAATCCAAACCGCTCTAAAACCATCGCCTGGACGTGCACGATAATTGGTAGATCGTCGTTTAAACGAACCCGTTTTTTCTTCTGTGAAGTAATACAATGCAATCGATTTTCGCGTGACATCTTCTGGACAGGTAATTGGATCAGGGAAACCGTGATATGAGTCTTCATCCGTATTAAAAATGACAATTCGATTAAAGATAGGTTCAATCTTCGCAGCACATTTCGACATGTCTTTTTCCCAAAGTTCCAATGCGCCACCATACGAAGTGTCCCAGTCTTTATTTAAATACACCAACACATTTACACGACGACGCCATGTTTTTTTGTGTGGATGTACGGTAAAATCAGCATGAATATTTAAAAAACCACCTTTTTCACTTTGATGAATTCCTCCACCTTCAATCGTAGTGTCTGGTAATAAATTTGGAATTCCTGTGAGGTTTTCTAAGTAGGTGATAAATTCAGGTGAATTCAATTCTTTAATAATTCCGTCACGAATAAATTCAGGAATTAATTCAAGCTTGTTCAATCCGTGTTTTTTTTCATTGACATGAATATAATGAATCCAACCTGCGTCTTTAATTTTCGGAAATACATCTAAGGCTTTTTCCGCCGCAGCGGTTTCTAAAAAATTGTCAACCACAATATGCGGATACGGCGAAGCACTTTGATAACTTTCAGTATCAGTCGCTAATCGTGTATTCCATTTTGAATAATCAAAAATCATAAGTGGGTTTCATATTTTCGTGCTAAATGTACTGAAAATATAATATTTTAACCTAGCCCTTTATCATGCTTTTTTTTAAAATTTCGAGAAACAAAAAATGTCAGCAACGACTTTTTGTTTATTATATATTTTTAGTTTCTTTGTTTGAAACACTTCTCTATGAAATATGTTCGACTTGTTAAAATTAACCTACTAGTGTTAAGTGGATTGTTATTAATCTTAGCAATTATAATGTATTATATGGAAGTACATCGCATCCAAACATTTTTTTCATTTACAAGTGAAAAGCAATCAGAATATTTTATTCCAGATTCTACAGCAATGTTTTTACATAAACCTAGTATTCATCTCTATGATAATTGGGGAACACCACAACAAAAAATTTCTACCGAACGGCGTACTAATAATTTAGGTTTTCGAGATGATGATGATGCTACTGAAAAAAAGCCTAACGAATTTCGCGTACTAGTTGCAGGCGATTCACATACCGATGGTGTTTTACGCTACAACACACAATCTTTTGTAAACATTTGGGAACAGAAATTAAATGCAGCAGACACAACCACATATTATAACTGTATGAATGGCGGTGTTGGTTATTACACATTTCGCAACTACCATGGCTTTTTAAAAAAGTTTGCTTATTTACAACCTGACGTCTTTTTAATCAATGTGTTTACAGGAAATGATTTTCGAGAAACTGTCAAGTTTGAAGACGATCGAACAAGTATTTCTAACATCTATAAAAGTTGGCACATGCGCTTTCGAAGAAAATTTCAATCTGCCGAACAGCAAGCATTTCCGTATATTCAAGGTATAGAACAAATGTTATTTTACGAGTCGTTCCCTGACGAAAAAGAACGCTCTATGGACATCGCCAAAAAATACTTATTGCAAATCATAGCGTTGTGCAAGCAAAAAAAAATTCGACTCATTGTGACCTTATTGCCTTCAAGATTGGAAGTGAAACCAGAATTTCATAAGCACATACAAACATTATTCGATCTCGATACAGAAATCATGAACACCAATATAGAATTAACCGAAACGTTGATCGATTTCCTAAAAGAACAACAAATTGAATATCACAATTTAACGCCTGTTTTACAAAATAAAACTGAAAAACTGTATTGGGATGAAGATTTACACATCAACCCAAAAGCACATGAATATATTGGGGAGTTTTTATATGATACCATTGTTCTTGATTGATGATTAACTACTGTTGACTTCTTTCTTTTCTCACAAACTCACAAACGTTTCTTATATTTAATCACTTAAATATTACAGCATCCTTTATGAAAACATACATAGCCATTATTACTTTATTGATTGTGAATTTTACAATGGCACAAGACAACATAGAAGTTCCAACTTTTAAAACTGTTCAAGTCAATTCGTATCCAAGCGATTATATTACCATTGTTGTTGATAAAAAAGGGCATATTATGCTTGGAGGTGAAAAAATAAAATTGAATACACTAAGAGCAAAAGTATCTGAATTGTTGTATGATGGAATAAATCACAATATTGGGTTGAGTGTTTTCTTTTTGACAGAATTGGTTGCTGACAAAGACATGCCATACTCAAAATTAGTTCCTGTGTTGAATGAGCTTCGTAAAATGGCTACTTATCGTGTTCTTTTTGCTTGCAATTCTGAGACGCATCAAAGAATTCCAAGAAGAAAAACAACAGGGTTTCAATACAAACTTCAACCTGACAAAAATGCTAAATCTGTTGTGGAAGCAGTTTTTAAAAAGATGGAAGCAGAAAAAAAGAAAAGTAATCCAAATGAAACGGAAGAAGCTTCAATGATTCCGCCACCACCACCTCCGCCACCACCATTGCCACATTTTTCACGTGAACTTTTAGAAAAAAGTTCTGAAAAAATGGAATCAAAAGTGATTGTAATCAATCATAAATCATTTACTATTGACAATCAAGAAATGTCGGCAGCACAACTTGCAGAAAAGTTTATGTTGTGGAATTCAAAAAAGAAAATCGCATACATTTTAGAGCCTAGCAAAAATTGTACATACGAAGATGTAGTAACACCGATTGCGCAGCTATTGACTGTATTAAAAATCATCCGCGACAAAGAAAGCCTGCATCAGTTCGGCAAAGAATATAGTGTATTAGATCCTTATCAGAGAAGTGACATAAGACACAAATTTCCTTTTATCATGGTTTTTGATGAGTAGTAATTTTTGGCTTACTTTTAAAAGATATCTTAAGCAATTACTTTACAGCGGATAGTTTCAAACAAAAAACAAATGAGCAAAACATATATAATAGGCGACATTCACGGTTGTTACGATGAATTTATCGAACTCATGAATCAAATTGGAGTTACTGATAATGATTTAGTGATTTCTTTGGGCGATATTGTCGATAGAGGAAATAAATCGTTAGAACTCTATCATTATTTTAAAAATAGAACGAACTCAGTTGTGTTGATGGGAAATCATGAGCGCAAACACCTCAACGGAGTTTTGAGTTATTCGCAAGAGATTGTAAAAGTGCAATTTGGTGACGAATATGAAGATTTTCGCAAATGGTTAGAAACACTTCCCTATTATTATGAAACGCCAGAAGCAATGATTATTCATGCCTTTTTTGAACATGATAAATCCTTGTATGAACAAAAAGAAGAAGTACTTGCAGGCACCACTTCGGGCAGCCGTCATTTGGAAGGAAAATATGAAGAAGGCACGTATTGGTCCGATTATTATACAGGCGAAAAACCAATCATTTACGGACATCATGTTGTTGGCGATGCTCCAAAAATAAAAAACAATACCTACGGAATTGACACTGGCGCCTGTCACGCAGGAAAATTGACTGCAATTGAATTGCCTGGTTTCAAAGTCCATCAAATACAAGTACAAACCGATCATTGGAAAGAACAGCAATCAAGCTGGCAAATTCCTGTATTGGAAGCCAAAGATTGGGAGCATATGAAGATTGATCAGGTGTATCGACAACTAGACAAACTCGGTTATAAAAAAGAAGCTAACATTCAAGCGTTTCTCACAAAACAACGCAATTGGATTCAGGAAATAGAAAACGTACGTATCACAATTCAAACAAAAATTGAAGCACTTACCAAAGAGTTGATTCAAAAACATGGAGATAATTTCAATCAAGAAGTTGCCAAATTGAGTTATCGATCGTTTGTGTTTAAAGCGAAAGCAGGAACTTTACAACTATCCGATATAGAGAAAACATTGTATACACCTCAAAAAATACTCGATTTAGCCAACGAATTACAAATTGAGAAAATTCCAACACGGAACTAAGGGTATAATTCTAATTTTTCATTAAAAACTAGAACTTATTGTAAAATTTCAACAGAAGCACAAGCTTCAAAATTGCATATTTGCTTGGTTTATGCTACATTTATATAGTTTTGAGAGTAAAAAGTCCCCTAATTCACGTTGCCAAACGTGCTAATAAACCCGAATGTAAAACCAACTTTTAAGAAATCGTATGCACTTTTCTGACTATATTATAGCAGCCCTAATTCTTTTAGGTGCATTTATCATGCTCTTAAGTGCTGGTTATACACAAAAAATTTTCAACATCCTTCCTAATAATGAATTAAAAAGGAATTGGAAAAAACTCCGTTTCCTCATGTTATTATTTTTAACAGGATATATAGCTGTGGCTGTAGTCGTAATTTTAGGAAGAACGGAATTACTCGCTTTCCTTTCGGGAGTTATCTTTTTTATGGGATCGCTCTTTGTTTTTCTTGTGGTTAGAACCGGATTGGACAGTTTTCGAAAACTAAAAGAGCTCAATCAAAATTTAGGTGACACCGAATTAAAAAATAAAGAACTAGAACAGTTTGCATACATTACTTCGCACGATTTAAAAACACCAATTAGAGGAATTTCTAGTTTGGCTTCTTTTATTAAGGAAGATTTGGAAGCTGGCGAAACCGATGATGTATACGATCATTTAGACACCATGCAAGGACGTGTGAAGCGACTCGAAAGTTTGATTGATGGTATTTTGCATTATTCAAAAATTGGAAAAATAATGCCCGAAAGTGTCGATTTGAACGCAATGCTTCGAGGTGATTCTAAAAATTATCCAGACTCAACCAAAGTAAAGTTTATAAAAAAAGGATCGCTTCCTATTGTATATGGAGATAAAATACAATTATCACAAGTGGTTTCAAACATTATCAGTAATGCCGTAAAATACAATGATAAAGAGGTGTGTGAAATTACGGTTTCAAGCACAGAAACGTCAAATGCTTATGAAATTACTTTTGCAGATAATGGTCCTGGTATTGCCCCAAAATATCATGAAAAAATCTTTGAGATATTCCAAACACTAAGTGAAAAAGAAATCTATGAAAGTACAGGCTTGGGACTTTCTATCGTAAAAAAGATTCTTGAAAAACACCAAGGAAGTATTCATGTAGAGTCTAACGGAAAACTAGGCACAAAGTTTATTATTACCTATCCGAAAGTATTGAAAAGTTAGGTTTCACTTTCAAAACGTATCTTAGCGTATATTCAATCCTTACAATGAAAAAAATATTATTCTTCATAAGTCTACTTATTACGTTTCAATCCTTTTCTCAAAACAAAGAAAAATTCAAACCTGGCGTTAAAGTCACTACCATTGAAAAAGTAGCGGAGTATCAAAAGCCTACATCAGTGTTATTTATTTTTGAAGGAGATACGCATTTAGTTAATTATTTTTTGGATTTGGAAAAACACATACAACGTAGATTTAAAAAAGATATCGGAAAGGGATTCAAGTTAGATTTTATATATGAATTAACTTCTGAAAAACCATTAGAAAGCGACTTAGTTAAACTTCCTAGACAAAGCTTTGACAAAACCAAATATGAAGCAATTGGCTATATTACGTTAGCTGATTTTAAATCTGTAGAAACTAAGCTAGGTCAAACAAGAAAACAACGTTATGCTATAAATGTTGAATTGAAAAATAAAGATTCAGATCAACTTCTATATTTTATTTTAAACGTGAGGAGTTTTAAAACAATAGTTACACAGAACAAAAAATCAAGCAAACTGATTTATAAACACATCATGGAATTATGAACGAATTTTCAGGATATGAAAAAATGCCAAGTAGTTTAAAAAAACTTGGATTGAGTGAAAGCGATTTTTCTAAGTTGGAAAAATTGTCTTGGGTTGTGACGGAAAAAGTTCATGGTGCCAATTTTAGTTTTGTATATGAAAATGGTATGCTGAAGTTTGCCAAACGAAAAGCCTATTTAGCATGGGAAGATGATTTCTTCGGATTTCAAATTGTGGTGAATCAGTTAGAAACAAATATTATTCGATTGTTTGAAGCACTAAGCACAGACATTTCGGGAACTAAATTTATCATGTATGGCGAATTGTTTGGTGGAAAATATCCGCACGATGCTGTAACTGCTGATCCGAATGTACATGCCATACAAACTGGTGTATATTATTCGCCTACGATTAATTTCTGTGCGTTTGACATTGCCATAGAAACGGAAGGCAGTTCGTCGAAAACCTATTTAGACTATGAAACCGCCGTTTCCTATTTTGAAAAACACGGCATTTTTTACGCAAAACCTTTATTCATTGGGAAATTTAGCGAAGCTGTCAACTTTGATACACGCATCAATTCTACGATTCCAAAACAATTGAAACTTCCTGAATTGACTGAAAATTTGATTGAAGGCGTTGTTGTAAAACCATACAACAAACTTGAAAACGGTAGCATTTCTTCCAGGCCAATTGTGAAGTTAAAGAACAGTGAGTTTGAAGAAGAAAAGAAGTTTCACCAAGCAGAAAAATGGACGTACATTCCGAAGTTGACTTCGAAATCGGAAGACTTATCGTTTATTCTAGATGAACTTCGAAATTATATTACTACGAATCGATTGGAAAGTGCTGTTTCTAAAATTGGTGCTTTAGACATGACAAATGCACAACGTGTAGCAGACATCGAAACAGAATTCTTTAGAGATACGTTGGTAGATTTTAATGAAAATAACGACCATCTTTTAGAAGAATTAGCAAACGATGAACAAGAATGGATTTATGAACGTGTAAAGGCGGAGATATTGAAGTTGATGGTTGGGTTTGAGAAAAGCTGATTTTTTTATTAATGTATTTCTTGTGATTACGAGAAACCACAATTGTAAAAATTCATCACACATTATCTTTATTAAAAATTTATACGCAGTAAACTACATAAAACATCACTATCATGAATTTGTCACATTAACGAAATGTGACACTTAAAATTCAGAGTTTTTATACAACTTTAAATTACTTTAGAAATATTTTCATTGACTTCAATGATTGAATTGACTAGCAAATGATATAAGATTACATACAATACCACTGCAACTACAGGTAATTTTAAAAAATAGTATTGTAATTATATAACCTTTAACTTAATTTAGTAAAATAATAGGCGCTTTAATTATGAATACCTATTATTCGTTTTTAATCAAATTAAAAAACAATACTCAAATTTGAAATACAACTATAATAACCCTTTGAGCATAACTAGTCAATTCAGTTTTTGTGGACTACCATTTAGATTAGATACCTATTCAGGTTGCGCAATAGGTTGTAAATATTGTTTTGCAAGAATTAGAGGAGGTAATTTTGAATCAAGAAAAATTAAAATCGCTGATCCAAAATCAATTATCACAAGATTTAAAAACGGAATAAAAAATCAAAATACAGGAATTATTTCTGAGTTTATTAAAAACAGAAAACCTGTTCATTTTGGTGGAATGAGTGACCCATTTCAGGACATTGAAAAAACTTGCGGCATATCTTATATGGTACTTGAATATTTAAAGAGTATCGATTATCCTGTGGTTATCAGCACAAAATCAGATTTAATTGGAAATCATAAATATTTAGAGCTATTTAAAGATTATAAAAGCCTAGTAATTCAAGTTTCATTTTCTACATTAGATCACAAAAAGTCTAAAATTCTAGAGCCAAACTCTCCAAACCCAATAGAGTTACTTAATTGTGTTAAGCTACTACAAGAAAATAAAACAAATGTCACTTTAAGATGGCAACCATACATAATCGAAGTTAGTGATGATATCGATTATTTTATAGAAGAAGTTAAAAAAACTGGAATAAAACATATTGGTTTTGAACATTTAAAACTTCCTACTGAAAAGAATTCTGATATTGAAAACAAATTTCAAAAAATCACTGGAAAGAGTATTTACAAACTATATAATGAAAAAGGAGCAATTTTAGACGGGAGAGAATATATTTTACCAATACAAGAAAAGCTCAAAAATATTTCTAATATAAAAAACTCTTTAAAAGGCTCAAATATTAGTTTAGGACTTGCAGATAATGAGTTTCAATATCTTTCTACATATAATTGTTGCTGTAGTGGAGTAGATATGTTTGAAGGCTTTGACAATTGGTATAAGCCACAGATATCTTATGCCATTAGAAAATCCTATTTAAACAATGACAATGAAATCAGAATAGATAATATTAGAAACGAATGGAATACTAATGGTTCTATTGATAAGTTCATGAACTCAAAAAGTAGAATAAAAAAACAAGGAAATCCAAATACTATGTTCGACTATGTTAAGGCAAGATGGAATGATTTAAACTCTTCTTTTAATCCTTCAAAATACTTTAATGTAGAATATTCAAATCGAATTGATGAACAAGGAAACAAAATTTATAAATTCGGAAATGAAAATCTGACATTATGAAAGATGAAAAATATAATTGGCAAAAAATGAAAAATAAGGTTTTAAATTGGCAATGGTTTAGAGACTTCTTTAAGATAACAATATTTAAATACTTTGTTACTTGGTTTGCACTTGTCCCTATTTTTGCTAAACTATCACAATATTTACCAAAGGTTATTAGAATTCAATTAAGTCATTATGAAAGCTATTGTATTAACCTTTCTCTTCCTTTCAAGTGGGAAATACTTTGGATTTCATCTTTACTTTTTGTTATAGCATACATACTATATTTATCATTTGCTCCCACTTTTGTGAAAAGATATTTTTCATTAAAAGATTATAGAGATTATGAACACTCTCCTCGCTGGATTGTCTGGGAATCTCAAAAACTTATTAAAAGTGATTATGTTGATTTAGATAAATTTATTGGGAGAATGGTTAAAAAAGAATATGTTTATAAGGTAGATGACAAATCCAGTTTTGAAGATAAAAAAGTTATTGTAGATAAAAAACAAACTCATTTAATGTTTATTTACAAAAATGAAAAATATAAATTTTCAATGCCCATATTAATTGACAATAATGAAGATAAACATTTAACAGAAATAGCAGTCAGAGAAATTTTCTGGGAGGTCTTTGCTAGATTTTCAGCATCGAAATTTGGTGTAAGATTTGCGATTCAAAGCTTTCTAATAGCCTCCTTAATAACATTTTCCATACCACTTATACAAAGCATTATTTCAGGATTTCAATATTTATTAAAATAATTACAGAAAAAACACACTATCATTTTTATATTATGCTATAAACTTTTCTAATATAATTCACTCCACCAAATAAATAACCCCATCACCAAACAACCAACGATCATATTCATATGTACGAACCACTTTCTGTCCATCCGCAGGTTTAAAAACCAAGGTATATTTCGCCTTTACATTTTCCCACCATTTTTCTTCTTCCTCCGAAAAGAAATTCCAGGTTACGTATTCTACGCCGCCTTGTATTTGATTTTTAGGAATGGTTTCGGTCAGTTCGTTTAGTGCTTGCCAACGCACACGATTCCAAGACAAATAATCGTGTACTGCCGCAACTGAAAACCAAGTGAGTAATCCTAAGAAAGCATAAGTGCAATATTGATATATTTTATTTGGAGTTTTTGTTGAATTCACACCTAAAAACACAATCGCAATTGGAAATAAAGGCAGTAAATATCTGTCATACACACCAACAATTAAGAATGGTGTTAAATACACTAAAAAGAACACAAACGACAATACCACCAACGAATCCACTTTTTCTTTTTTAAATACAGAAACCACCATCTTACGAATGTGAAAAATCAATGCGACACTCGAAAAGATTCCAATACATGTAACCGTTTGCCAAAACCAATGTGGCGCCGTCGGATCGGGACTTTGGGTAAAGTTTCCTGCATGATCTTGCAACGTTGTGGGTCCAACACCAAAATCGATCCAGATATTATCTAAACTTGGCAATACTTTTCCGAGTTTCATCAAATACGCAGTAATTGCAACTGTCCATAAGATTGCCCAAATTTTGTAGCCTTTAAATTTGTAACGATTGATATAAAAAACATGAATTGGCAATAACAAAAACCCAAGATAGGCTAGACTTTCAAAGAAAAAGGAGAAGATAATAATCAGCAATCCTTTTCGAAGTCCTTTTATGTTTTCTACAAGCAAACCGAATTTTGTATTGTAGCGTTCTTGTAGCAAATCATTCGATTCCATGATGTATGAAAACACCAACGAGAACAAAATCACAGCCAATAATGGTGTTATTGCTTTCAGTATATTCTTCCAGTTTCGTTGCTTCACCAATAACATTGTAATCATCCACACGAGTGGAAAAACCCATGCCAATTGACGAATTAAGAATGCCCAATAACAAAAGAAAATTGCCCAAATAATTGGTTGCCAACTATCCGTTCTCAATGCTTTTGCAAAGAAATAAAACGTCCAAATCGTGACGCAATAAAAAGGAATATCTGTCATGAATGAAAACGATAAGGATAAAAATATCGGATTCACCATACATAAGAAAACACCAACTAATAGTGCCCAACGTGAGAGTTTTGCCAATTTAAAGAGTTCGTAAATTCCTATGATCGTTGCAAATCCTAACACTAAGGTTGACCAACGCAATACGGTAAAAGAAAACCCAAAGATTTCGGTAAAGAAATAGCCCCAATATACATGTCCAACCAAGGTCATTTCGCCCCAATTGTACAATTTTAAATAGCCATCTTCGTATAGGGTTTTTACAGATTTTCCGTAACACCAATCGTCGTTCAATGGAAAATCGCCTATCGGATTAATGATAAAAATAAGCAACAACCACAACAAAAGCAGTCCGATGTAATCTTGGTATTTTTTAAAAAAACTATGCATCCAGACTCATGTTATAGCCAAAACCGACATATCGAACTTCTTTTTTCGTAAAATAAGCCTTGTAATTTTTTGCTTCTTGAATTGCTTCTTCAATATGTGCTTCCATTTGTTTGCGATCAAATCGAAATGTTTTATCATGATCTAACACATTCCAAACAATGACATCTTCTTCATGAATCACTTCTATTCCTTCATCCCAACCGCCGCATTCAGGTATTCCACAGTTGCATGAAAAAATAAAATAGGTTCCTTCTTTTTTCATACTTCTCAATAGCAAATCATCCATCACAATATCGCTTTCTCCATACGGTTTTTCGGAATTTATACGAATTTCCAAATTCCCTGCCATCCAAATATCTTTTTGATCCATTTGACAAGCTTGCACAAGCAATTCAATATAAATTGTATCTAAATTTTCTGCTGTCATCTTTACTGCTTGTAATAGGTGAAAAATGATTCAATTTCTTTCTTGGCAAAGGCATTTCCTGCTTCGCTCCAATGTCCGTCACATGATAAAAATAGTGCTTTATATGCATCTTCTGTAAAGCGATCGGTTTTTGGCAATAAGTCTAAATATTCTACATTGAGACTGTCACAAACTGCTTTCAACTGTTTTCCTAGCGGATTCTTTTTATGCTCACGATACGCTTTTATTTCTTTTTCAATCGGAATGCTATATACCATCACAGGACGATTTCCTGCCAATTCCTTGATGACTTCTAAGGTATATTTTAAACGATCAAATTGCGCTTCCGAATAGTTGAAATAACTAGGTACTTTTGACGCTGCCAATAATTGATCTTTTGGAATGGTGCTGATAGTTTGTCGCGTACGCAAGTAATAATACATATTGTACGAATATGTAAAGTTTTTTAATAATCTGTGAATGAAATGCGGTGTTCTTGGACGCGCTCTCGAATCTTCTATATTTTTGGTATGATATACGACTTCATAATTGGGATAATTTCCTTTTAGAAACGGACGATAGCGATTGCCCCCAACTTTTTTCGCAATTTCGTAATCATCGTCTATAAAATCATTCGAAGGTAGAATGCCCACCAAAACTGCATCATGTGTGTATTGTATTGCGTGTGTTTTGTACAACATCCAATATTGCGTGGGTCCAAAATTTCCAGCCAAACCAAAATTTAAATGTGGAATTGTTGTATTGCTTTCCAGCAGATTTGTCAAACGACCAGCTACATTTACGCCAATTCCTTCAGTGAACGAATCGCCCAAAGCAACTACACGATGGTTTGTACTATTTAGATCGCGTTCTGCATCTCTAAAACCTTTTGAATTGGTTTCATACACTGCATCAAAACAATATTTTTTCTGTCGATACACATCATTTGGCAAATGTAATGTTCCGAAATTTTCATCTAAATCATACCAAAAATTGTGTGTGTTTTGAAATGTATATGTTGGCAGTTCAATCTTAATTTCTGCCACACGAATATAAATGGCAAGCACAATTTCGAGCAATACAAACGTAATTCCGAAAATAATAATCAGATTTTTGAGTGACTTAAAGATGCGCTTTTTCGACAAAATAGTTCTGTTGGTTTTTGGTGTGATGAAAACAAATATACAGTCTCTTAGAAAAGAATGTGTATGAAATTGGAAAAAAATAACGATTAATGAAACTTCACCTTGTTTCCTTTGACTTTAGATAGGATTATTGTAATTTTAGGTATAACAAATTGTAAGACAACAACCGTTTTTCCTGTTATCTTATGGTAACAAATTTCAAAAAATGAGTTTAAATAAAAAAGTTCTGATTGGGCTCATTGTACTACTAGTTTTTACAACAGCATACAATTCATTTTTCCCTAATTTTATTGTTACAGGCGAATATCAAGCACATATAAAAGATCCATTTGCTTCACAAGGCATTAAAAATGGAGATAAACTCATCCTAAATGACGATGGTACTTTTCAAAGTGATTGTTGGGGAAACGGAAATTATACAATAAGTGGATATAAAATTTCTTTTGAATTTGGAAATGAAGGATTTCACAGTTATTTCAATAGGCCCTTTTTTTTCGGAAGCCCAAGAATAATTATAGTTCGAGACTTAAATTCTGAATTTATTAGAAAATAAAAATATGATATAATAAAAAAAGAACCAACCCAGATAATTGTTTTAAAAACACAGAAAATACTTCAACAAAACCACCTTATTTAAACTCACTCAAGAAGATGTCGTGTTTTTTCAATTTAAAATGTAAATTTGAACATACATTTCGCATTTAGATTTGTAGTTTTACAACATTGTAGAAAAAGAAAGCCCATGAACGTTGCTACATTTAAAAAAGTCAACAAAAAATTTCTACCAAAAAAATACATGTTTGCGCCAGAATGGATTATTTTGGGTGTGAATAATGTCTGCAATTTGCATTGCAAGATGTGTGATGTTGGTACCAAAAATTTGGATTCAAATTTTGCGCAAAATTTAGTTGGTACACATCCTATAAATATGCCGTTACCATTGATTGAAACAATTATTGATCAAATGGCAGAATATTATCCTAGTTCAAAATTAGCCTATGCTTTTACAGAACCTTTGGTATATCCGCATTTGGAAGCTTCATTAAAATATGCCAAACAAAAAGGTGTTGAATGTTCTATTACGACCAATGCACTTACGTTAAAACATAAAGCAAAAATTGTAGCAGATAGCAATGTCTATATTTCATTGGATGGACCACAAGATATTCACAACGAAATTCGTGGACATAAAAAATCGTTTCAAAAAGCCATTGAAGGTATTGAAGAAGTATTGTCTATCAATCCAAATGCAACGATTGGTGTTTTTTGTGTAATTACCGAATGGAATATTGGACATTTAAACGAATTCTTAGACTTTTTTAAAGAGTATCCATTACAGCAAATTGGGTTTATGCATTCTAACTTTGTAGAACAAGACGTTGCCGATACGCACAATCAAATTTGGGCAAACTCTTATCCTGCAACAGCTTCTAATACGGATGAAGTTAATGTTGATAATTTAGACTTGGATATCCTTTGGAATGAAATTGCTACAATAAAATCTAAAAACTTTAAATTTCCTATCAGTTTTTCTCCAGAAATTGCTTCAAAAGAAAAACTACACGAATATTATCATAAACCAGAAGTACAGATTGGGAAAATGTGTAATGATGTTTTCACCAATGTGATGATAAAATCAGACGGAAGTATAATTCCTGCACATGGAAGATGTTATAATTTAGAATTAGGAAATATTTACGAAGAAAACTTAAAGCAAATTTGGAATGGACGCGTCTTGTCAAAATTCCGATCTGCACTTTCTAAAAATGGAGGTTTACTACCTGCATGCAGTCGTTGCTGTAGTGCTTTTTAGAAATAAAAAAATATTATAGAATACAATTCATGGGAAATAAAATCATCATATTCAATCCAAGAAGTGCCAATGCAAAACATCGTTTGCCGAATACAATTATTCAAGTTGGTGCGGCAATTCATGGAAAGTATGACTATGTTTTTGTAGATGGAAACATGGAAACTGATCCTTGGGGAAAAATTGCTGGTTATTTTGCTACAGGCGAATACAAGTATTTTTGTCTCACCGTCATGCCTGGACCGCAATTAAAACAAGCGATTCCGTATGCGAGAAAGATCAAAGAAATGTATCCAGATTCCGTTAATATTTGGGGCGGATATTTTGCATCAAACCAATACAAAGCGTGTTTAAATTCTGGGTATGTTGATTATATTATAAACGGACCTGGCGACAATACATTCCCACAGTTATTAGACGTTTTGGAAGGCAAAAGCGATGAAAAACTTATGTTGATTCGCAACTTGATTTTTAAAGATGAGGAAGGCAAAATTGTGCAAACAGTCAAAGAAGCATTGCTCGATCAAGATTCACTGCCACCATATCCATATCAATATTTCAACACCTTTTATCCGCTAGAAAATTATTTAGCAAAGACATTTATGGGGCGAAGAACCTTTGCGTATCACTCAAGTATGGGTTGTCCGTTTAGCTGTTCTTTTTGTGCCGTTGTGCCAATTTATAATGCAAAGTGGAAAGCAAAAGCAGCTTCTACCATTTATAAAGATTTAAAATATTTTAAAGAAAATTACAATATTGATGCAGTAGAGTTTCACGATAATAACTTTTTTACATCTCGTAAACGTGTGATGGAATTTTCCAAACTCGTAATGGATGATCATATTGAATGGTGGGGCGAAGGACGTATAGATACAATTAATAAATACTCTGACGAAGAATTACATTACATGCGAAAAGCAGGTTGTCGCATGATGTTTTTAGGTGCCGAAACTGGAAATGATGAAGTATTGAAGCAAATGAACAAAGGTGGAACACAATCGGGTCAGATGATCAAAGATTTTGTGAAACGTATGAAAGATGTTGATATTATTCCTGAATTATCGTTTGTACTTGGTTTACCTGGACCAGACGAAAAGAAAGTATACGAACAAATTTTGTGGGATATTAATTTTATTCGTGAAATTAAATCAATCAATGCTGATGCAGAAATTATCATTTACTTATACAGTCCGGTGCCAACAGAAGGTTCTGAGTTGTATAAGCAAATTACAGATGCAGGTTTTTCATTTCCATCAAAATTAGAAGAATGGATTGAACCGAGCTGGGAAAAATTCGATTTACGAAGAAATCCGCTAACTCCTTGGTTAAAACCCTATATGATTGATAAAATTCAAAATTTTGAAACGGTATTAAATGGCTACTACCCTACTGCTTCCGATTTTAGAATTAAAGGTTATAAAAAATGGTTGCTAAAACTCGTTTCTGGATATCGTTTTAAATATGGTTGGTATAAGTTTCCTTATGAAATTAAGGTGTTACACAAAATTTGGAAATATCGTCAGCCAGAAATTGAAGGTTTCTATTCAGAATAATTTTCAGAAATATGTTTAAAAAACTTAAAAAACACATATTTCCTGTTGCAAAATTTTTCTTTGATAAGTATACTTTAAAACAACGAAAGTATACGTATGAAGGCATTACAGTAAAGATTAATGAAGAAGTGTTTCCGCCAAAATTTACGATCAGCACCAAGATTCTTTTAGAGTATATAAAACCTTTAAATATTGCTGATAAAAACTTTTTAGAACTCGGTTGTGGCTCTGGAATTATTTCTTTGTTTGCTGCTTCTAAAGGTGCAAATGTAACTTCATCTGACATCAACCAAATAGCGATTGATGTACTTAAAGAAGCTTCTACAACTAATGAAATTCCTGTGAATGTTGTGTATTCGGATTTGTTTGAAAATTTGTCCGATCAACAGTTTGACTATATTATCATTAATCCGCCATATTACCCAAGAACACCACAAAACGACAAAGAACGTGCTTGGTTTTGCGGAGAAAATTTTGAGTATTTCAAAAAATTATTTGCACAACTTCCGCAACATATTGCGCCAAATACGTGGATGATTTTATCGGAAGATTGTGAAATACAACACATTAAACAATTGGCTAAGAATAATGGGCTTACTTTTGAGTTGATTTTTGAAAAAAGTGTCGTAAAAGAGAAAAACTATATCTTTAGCATAAATTCAACGTAAGATATCATTAATAAAACACGAAAAGTTAGTTAAAATTAACTGTTTGTCAGTTCGAGTGCAGTCGAGAAACTAAGAATACTTTCGTTTTTATAGAATCTCGACTGCGCTCGATTTGACACTGGAAAGTGTTAAAACATAACATATAAAGATAAATTTATATCCAAACCAAGTCATTTAAGATTCAAAAGTTATAACAGAGTTGCAAACCACTTCGCGAAACATATTGCTCGATATTTTAAAAGTTGTAGCTGCACTATTTGTAATTGGTACGCATGCTGGTTTTTTGTTTGAATACAGTGAAGTAGCATCTCAAATTGTTACAAACGGAATTTTTAGAATTGCAGTTCCATTTTTTTTCTGTGTAAACGGTTTCTTTTTATTTAATGTATTCAAAAATGATCGCATAAAAATGTGGGCAAAACGCGTTGGTATTTTATATCTGATTTGGATGTTGATTTACACCTATTTTTGGGTATACTTAAATGATTTTGAATTGTTAAAAGTTATTCCAACATTTTTCTTTGGTTTTAATCATTTATGGTATTTAGCTGCTCTTTTCTTTGGTGGATTAATACTATATCTACTGCGAAATGCTTCAGATGCAGTATTACTGGTAAGTACGTTTATTTTATTTTTAATTGGAATTGTCATTCAATATTTAGGACAACTTCATGTATTTCCGGAACAATCTACATTAGATAAGCTGATTAATTATCCGCCATTACATCGAAATTTCTTGCTGTTCGCATTACCATTATTAAGTATTGGCTATGTAATAAGACGCACAAATTTTCATACAAAACTCAGCAAGCAATTTGTCAAAAGATTACTCATTATAAGCTTAACTCTTTTAGTAGCAGAGAATTTAATTACGTATTATTTTGTAACAGGCGAAGCAATTCTCAACACCTATCTTTCGTATTTATTCTTGGCTCCAGCATTGTTGATTGCAGCATTTACTTTTAAAATCACATCCAATCTTAATAGTAAATTACTATCGTCATATTCAATTGCAATTTACTTAGTGCATCCATTTATTATTTTTTTAATTTATAAAACGCTTACTTTGTCACCTACGGTGACGACTTTTGTGACCATTATAGTATCAGTAATTGCAAGTTATGTATTGATTCAACTCAACAAAAAATTAAAATACATTATATAAACCATTTTATTCGTGAAAAAGAAACTCAAATTTGCCTTCGTTATATTCAGAAATGTGCTGATCACTTTCTTATTGTTAGAAATTGTATTGGGTATTTTTTATAATTATTACGATCAAAGTGGAATTGATGGAAATACAGAACGTATTATTGCTTCTGGCTTGTATGAAGGTTCTGGCTTGAGTGATGAAGATATAAAAATTATTCACCGAGAACTTCGCGAACAAGATATGATGTGGGAACCATATTTACATTATCGCTTTAAATCGATGAATGGTAAACACAATACAATCTATGAAAATGGGCTCCGAAAAACAGCAAATCCAAGTTTGAAAGATTCCGCAACAGCGATCAAAATTTTCTGCTTTGGCGGTTCTACCATGTACAGTTCGGGTTCAAGAGATGAATACACAATTCCTTCAGAATTATCAAAATTGATTCATAAAACATTTCCCAATCAAAATGTAGAAGTCACTAATTTTGGTTGTCATGGCTATACACGTGCTACAGAGAACATTCAGCTACAGCGAGAATTAGTTAAAAACAACATTCCAGATATTGTTATTTTTTATGATGGTGTAAATGAAGTTATTTCGGGACATCAAAACAATGAAGCTGGCGCACCAACAAACGCATACAACAGAAAAAGAGAATTTAAGTTAGCGCACAGCTATAAAAAGCGTGTCAGACTACTCATTACTTCTAGTAATTTATATAGATTCATGACTACAATGCAACGCAAAATATTTTCAGGATCTATATATGCGCAAATGAGTGCGCGTTCGGATGCGTTGTCTGAAGCTATTGCCAAAAATTATATTGGTTTGGTAAGAGTTTCTAAAAGTTTAGAAGATGAATACGGTTTTAAAGTCTTTAACTTTATGCAACCAAATATTTATTCAAAAAAGAATTTGACAGAAATCGAAGAAGTATATCACAAAGATCAGATTCATTATGAGAACTTATATAGGTTATCGTATGAAAATGTTCGTAAAGATTCACTGATGATTAAGGATTCAACTTTTGTAGATATCAGTGACGCTTTTGACACTACTGATAAAGCTATTTATTTTGATTTTTGCCATACGGGTGAAACTGGAAATCAATTAGTTGCCGAAAGAATATTTTCGCATATACAATCATTACTAGCACCAAAAGTGTCTGAAGATGTAACAATACCTGAAACTGAACAACTAACAGAAATCAATCAATAATTATATAAAGAAACATGGAACAACTTTTAACCTTAGATAGTCTTTTTACTTTATTAATGCTTGTTTTATTGCAAGCTGTATTAGGATTTGACAACTTATTATACATTTCTTTAGAATCGCAAAAAGCGCCAAAAGACAAACAATCGTATGTTCGAAAAATGGGCGTTGGCCTGGCAATTATATTGCGAATTGTATTATTATTTGCCTTATTACAATTAATCGCTTTTTTCGAAGATCCATTTTTATCAATGCACAGTAATTCGTTTATAGAATTTGATATTAGCGGACATAGTATTATTGTATTGGTTGGTGGAATTTTCATCATTTACACAGCTGTAAAAGAAATTTGGCACATGATGCTTATGAAAGAACACGCCAAAGTAGAAGGTGCCGAAAGCAAAAAATCTGTAAAAAGTGTTATTACTTGGATTGTAGTGATGAATTTGGTATTCTCGTTCGATTCTATTCTGAGTGCGATGGCGTTGACAAGTGACTTAGACAAAATGCCACAACTTGTTTTGATGACTGTTGCGGTGATATTAGGCGGATTGTTAATGATTGTAATGGCAGATAAAGTATCAGACTTTTTACAGAAAAACAAAATGTATGAAGTACTTGGACTGTTCATTTTATTTATTGTAGGAATCATGCTATTGTCGGAAGGTGGACATTTGGCCAATCTGCAATTATTTGGAAGTCATGTAACTCCAATGAGCAAAACAACATTCTACTTTGTCATTATTACCTTAGTGATTATTGATATTGTACAAGGTCGTTACCAAAAGAATTTATTAGCAAAGAAAGAAGCACAAGACAAAGCTGCGGAAGAGAAAGAGTAATGGGTTTTTGATTGACGATTGCTGATTTTCTAGCACAAACGTCTGATCGAGTGAAATTCTGAAAAGAATTTTGTATCGAGATCCACTATGAAGTGTATGAGTTTAGTTTTTGAAATAATTCAATAGTTACAATTTCAAAGTACTTCTCGACTGCGCTCGAAGTGACAATCTTATTCCAAAGAAAGTTCCGACTGCAAAAAGTCGCTCAACACCACATTTCCATTATCATTAATATGTGGATCGTTGGCAAAATACAATCGATGATCGTTTGTGTCATTGACTTGAAAAACCGATAAAGGATTTATTTGTATCACATTTGTGTATGCGTTTAAATCCTTTGTTGCTTTTGCAAAAAACGGATAGTCTGATTGTTGTATTACAATTTCATCTTCAAAAGTAGCTCCTAAAGATTTCAAATTATTCATATAATAAGAGTCGACTTGCGAACAATGTGGAATCCATACTACATATACAGGAATATCCTTTGGAATGGTTTCTAAAAAAACATTCATTTCTTCAAGCCAAGCATCATACCTTGAAACAAAAGGTGTTTTTAACATCAACGTATTATTAAAATAAGAAGTATCATAATTTAAAAAACGTATTGTACGCTGATCATAATAATCTGGTCTAAAAATGTCGGTTGCCATAGTTGTTGTTCTACTTGTAACACGCGGACTAAATGCAGAAGCTTTATGATTTAAATACGATAAACTCAAAAAGTAATCGGATGCTGCCCAATATAAATTACGTGTAATGGAGAACTTTTCCCAACTCCATAAATGATCTACATCAGTTAAATCGTTTCCAACATATACTTGATAGATGATGGCTTTCGGGTTGTGTTTTTCAATCTTCTTACTTGCAAACGTATTTACTTGTCGAATTCCAATACCTGGCACACTCACATTCAAAAACGACTTCGTTGGATTATTTTCACGCAGTTTGTCTATATAATTAATTTCTTTCGCTGTGGCTGAAAAAGAATCGCCAAACACTAAAAAATCTACAGAAGTATTTGCCATATCTGCTTCACTATTTAAATGCGAAGTTTCTGCTTTGTAAAAATCAATAAATGAATTTCGGTACAACACTTCAAACAAAAAAAAGCTTAACACCGTTATAATAATGGTATTCATTAAAAACTTCTTTATTTTTGGCAAATATTTCATCGTTAAAAACTTTTGCTAAAGATAATAGTAAAAATGTGTTTTTATACAATTAGAAATACAGGCTTACAATAAATTGTCAACTTGTTTTAGTTTCCAAAGCGAATTGCACTTTACGCAATTGTTTAAACAATAAATAAACCGATGAAAACCAATACATTCAACTATTTTCACTATTCTTTGTAATGTATTTGTTATCTACAGAATAAATCTTACCTTTGCGGACTCTTTTAAAGAGATAGGAATGTTTAATTAATAAATAAATTAGTGTGGATACATTAAGCTACAAAACAATTTCAGCCAACAAAGCTACTGCAGATAAGCAGTGGGTTTTGATTGATGCTGAAGGACAAACGCTAGGGCGTATGGCTTCTAAGGTAGCAAAATTACTTAGAGGTAAGTACAAGCCTAGCTTTACACCACATGCTGATTGCGGAGATAATGTTGTTATTATCAATGCAGAAAAAATCATCTTAACTGGAAACAAGTGGACAGACAAATCTTATATTCGTCACACAGGCTATCCAGGTGGTCAAAGATCATTAACTGCTACGGAACTTTTCGAAAAAGATCCAGCAAGATTAGTGGAGAAATCAGTGAAAGGAATGTTACCAAAAAACAAATTAGGTAGCGCTTTATTCCGTAACCTAAAAGTGTATGTTGGAGCAGAGCACGGACAAGAAGCTCAAAAACCAACTGCTATTAACTTAAATGATTTAATGTAACATGGAAGTTATTCACAAAATTGGTCGTAGAAAGACCGCTGTTGCTCGTGTTTATGTAACTCCAGGAACTGGAAACATTACAGTAAACAAAAAAGCATTTGAAACGTATTTCCCAACACCAACATTACAGTACAAAGTAAAACAACCTTTTGCTTTAACTGAAACTGTTGATACGTACGACGTAAACGTAAACGTATATGGTGGTGGATCTACTGGACAAGCTGAAGCTGTTCGTTTAGCAATCTCAAGAGTATTATGTGAGATCGATGCTGAAAACAGATTAGCTCTTAAACCAGAAGGATTATTAACAAGAGATCCTAGAATGGTTGAACGTAAGAAATTTGGACAGAAGAAAGCTCGTAAGAAGTTCCAATTCTCGAAACGTTAATTTTTGGTCGTTTTTCAAAAAAACGTACTGTTCATTTATTATTGAAATTAAAATCATGTTGTCGTTGTTTCGCATACAGCGAAATTTAGTTTAGCATCTAAATAGATAAGACCAATACAAATTGCTACTTACCTATTGCTAATTCCAACGGAACGTAAACTATTTACAAAAATGGCAAATAACATAGAAGTAAAAGACTTACTTGATGCAGGTGTACACTTTGGACACTTGACAAGAAAATGGGATCCAAACATGGCGCCGTATATCTACATGGAGCGTAATGGAATCCACATCATTAACTTATACAAGACTGCTGCTAAAATTGACGAAGCTAACGAAGCTTTAAAGAAAATTGCAGCCTCTGGTAGAAAAATACTTTTCGTAGCTACCAAAAAACAAGCAAAAGACATCGTTGCTGAAAAAGCAGGGAAAGCTAACATGCCTTACATCACTGAAAGATGGCCAGGTGGAATGTTAACTAACTTTGTAACGATCAGAAAAGCCGTTAAAAAAATGGCTTCTATTGATAGAATGAAGAAAGATGGAACGTTCATGACTTTATCTAAGAAAGAACGTTTACAAGTTGATCGTTTAAGAGCAAAATTAGAGAAAAACTTAGGTTCTATCTCTGATATGACTCGTCTTCCAGGTGCATTGTTCGTAGTAGACATCAAGCGTGAACATATCGCGATTAAAGAAGCTCAAAAATTAAACATTCCAATTTTTGCAATGGTTGATACAAATTCTGACCCAAGAGAGGTTGATTATGTAATTCCTGCAAATGATGATGCTTCAAAATCAATCGAGAATATCTTAACTCACGTTACTGATGCTGTAATCGAAGGATTATCTGACAGAAAAGCTGAAAAGGAAGCTAAGAAAGCTGAAAAAGAAGCTGCTGCTGCACCTGCTCCAAAGGCAGAAGTAAAAGCAGAAGCTCCAAAAGAAGCTCCAGCTGCGGTTGAAGCTCCAGCAAAAGAAGAAACAAAATAATTATTATTTAACGTTGATACGTTCATTCATCAAAGAAAGACCAGTAGTTTAGCTATTCGTTTTAAAGATGCTGAATGGACGTACTAACATTAAAACAAATTCAAAATGGCAAAAATTACAGCCGCAGAAGTAGGTAAATTAAGAAAAGCTACAGGTGCAGGAATGATGGACTGCAAAAAAGCATTAGTTGAAGCAGAAGGTGACTTCGATAAAGCAATTGATATTCTTCGTAAGAAAGGTCAAAAAGTTGCTGCTAAAAGAGCAGATCGTGATTCTTCAGAAGGTGTTGCTGCTGCTAAAGTAAATGCAGACAGTACTGCTGGTGTTGCAATTGTTTTAGGATGTGAAACTGATTTCGTTGGAAAAAACGAAAGTTTTGTAGCCTTAGCAAAAGAATTTGCTAACCTAGCAATTAACTTTAACACGAAAGAAGAGTTTTTAGCTTCTGATTTCGGTGGAATTACAGTTGCTGAAAAATTAACTGAGCAGACTGGTGTAATTGGTGAGAAAATTGACTTAAAAGCTTTTGACAAAGTTGAAGCTCCTTATGTTGGTTCATACGTACACATTAACAAAATTGCTGCTGTTGTTGGATTATCTGCAAAAGTTGAAAACGCTGAAACATTAGCAAAAGACTTAGCTATGCAAGTTGCATCTATGGGTGCTACAACTTTATCTTACAAAGATTTCGATCCAGCTTATGTTGCTTCTGAAACAGAAGCTAGAATTGCTGCAATTGAAAAAGATAACGAAGAATTAGAGCGTTTAGGGAAAACATTGAAAAATGTTCCTCAATACATCTCTATGTCTCAGTTAAGCGAAGAAGTTATAGCACAAGCTGAAGAAGCTGCTAAAGCTCAATTAGCTGCAGAAGGAAAACCAGAAAAAATCTGGGATCGTATTTTACCAGGAAAAATGGAAAGATTCGTTTCTGACAACACTACGTTAGATAAAGAACAATGTTTATTAGACCAAGACTTCATTAAAGATGAAAAGTCTACAGTTGCTAAATACGTTTCTTCTTACGGAGAAGTTGAAGTAACAGGTTTCAAACGTGTATCTTTAGGATAAACAAATTACTCGCAAGAGTTTTTAATATAGAAAAAGGATCGTCAATTGACGATCCTTTTTTGCTTTTAGATCTTATTCTATTTCGCTTTTCATTACTAAATTCTCATTCATAAACTCGTTGAAATTTTCAGCAATGAAAAATCGTTTTAAATCGAACAACTAATCTCTAACAGCCTACACAAGTGTTTTGTAATTCTAATGAAAATACACACTGACGCTCACAACGCTTGAAAGTAGAAAGTCCTTGTCCTCCAATTGAAGCAGAAATTTTTACTGTTGAAATCGTTTTTTTGTTAAGGCTTAAACTCTTGATACTTCTTTTTTTCATAATAATATGTTTTAAATTAATAATAAGTCAAAGTTAAATGCATCTACAATTTTGTGTAATACCATAAATATGGTATTTTTCATTTTTTGGATTCACAACTTATATACTTTTTTAAACTTCATTATTTGCTATATTTGCACAACTCATCAAAAGAAGCAATGCAATACAAAAGAATTTTACTTAAATTATCGGGTGAAGCGCTCATGGGCGAAAGACAATATGGAATTGACCCAAAACGTTTAGCCGAATATGCAGAAGAAATCAAACAAGTAGTTGATTTAGGAATACAAGTAGCCATTGTAATTGGTGGTGGAAACATCTTTAGAGGTGTTGCAGGTGCTAGTAATGGTATGGACAGAGTACAAGGTGACCACATGGGAATGCTTGCTACCGTAATTAACGGACTTGCCTTGCAAAGTGCCTTGGAAGATGCTGGCATATATACACGTCTATTAACAGCATTAGAAATTAAAGAAGTTGCAGAACCTTATATTAAAAGAAAAGCCATTCGTCATTTAGAAAAAGGTCGCGTCGTTATTTTTGGAGCAGGAACTGGAAACCCATATTTCACAACCGATTCTGCCGCTGTATTACGTGCTATTGAAGTCAGTGCAGATGTTATCTTAAAAGGAACACGTGTTGATGGTATTTACAATACAGATCCTGAAAAAGATACACAAGCCATCAAGTTTGATCACATCTCTTTTGACGAAGTTTTAAAACAAGGTTTAAAAGTAATGGACACAACTGCTTTTACATTAAGTCAAGAAAATGAATTGCCAATTATTGTATTTGATATGAATACTACAGGGAATTTATTAAAAGTGGTTTCAGGAGAAAATATAGGAACTAAGGTAAACTTGTAGTAAAAATTGGCTTAGTTTTTGATTTTATTCCAGCAAAAACAAAAAAATACTTTAAATTAGTAATGATATAGAAAGTTACAAGATTACTTTCATTAATAATTTTAACAGCATGAACGAAGACATTAAATTTATTATAGACACAACAAAAGAATCTATGGATAGTGCAATTGCTCACTTAAATAAGCAATTATTAGCAATTAGAGCTGGAAAAGCTTCTCCTGCTATGCTATCAAGTGTAATGGTTGATTATTATGGTTCGCAAACACCTTTATCGCAAGTTGCAAATGTAAACAGTACTGATGCACGTACCATTACAATTCAACCATGGGAAAAAAGCATGATTCAAGAAATTGAAAAAGGAATTATGATTGCAAATCTTGGTTTTAATCCTATGAATAATGGTGAATCTGTAATTATCAATGTTCCACCATTAACTGAAGAACGCCGTAGAGATTTAGCAAAGCAATCTAAGAGCGAAGCAGAAGATGCAAAAGTTGGTATTCGTAATGCACGTCAGGATGCAAATAAAGAAATTAAAAGTCTTGATATTTCTGATGATGCAAAAAAGAATGCTGAAATTGATGTACAATCATTAACAGACAGTTACGTAAAGAAAATTGACGAAGTTTACGCAGTGAAAGAAAAGGAAATCATGACCGTATAAAAACGTTAAACTTATAATAAACTAATTATAAAGCGGCCAGTGGTCGCTTTATTTTTTGTAACATTATGCCATTAATTTCGTTATAAGAAAAAGGTCGTTTCAAAACATGTCGCCATATAAGCATTGATAGTAATGAATGTGGTTGTCGACTAAACACATTAGACCATTAAAACAAACCCTATTAGATGAAAAAATCAGTATTGATTTTTATTGTATTGCTTACTTCTTTTGCGGCTGTTGCGCAACAAAGAATTTCAGGAATTGTAATTGACCAAGAATCTAAGGAATCACTGCCGTTTGCGAATATTTTTATTTCAAAAACAAAAGGTACCATTACAGATGCAGAAGGGAAATTTAGTCTAAACTTAAAAAAAGATATCACCTCCATTAAGGTTTCTTATATTGGTTATAAAACGGTTACTTTACCTGTAAACGAAAACACTAGCTATCTTAAAATACAACTTGAACGAACACAAGAAGCACTAGATGCAGTTGTATTATACAACAAAGAAAACCCTGCTATACAAATTATGCGTGATGCTATTGATCGTAAAAAACAAAACGATCCAGAACGCAAATTAAAATCGTTTAAACTGAATGCTTACAATAAGCTTTTAGTAACTGCGAGTCCAGATTCTATCAACGGAAAAATTGATTCCATCTACACAAAAAAAGAAGGAAAGCTTGTTTTTAAAGAAGTCGATTCTTCAAATTACAGCTTTAAGAAAGATATGACACGAAGCCATATTTATATGACTGAAAAGGTTAGTGAGGTTTCATTCAGTTCATCTAAAGGAAAGCGTGAAAAGATTTTAGCTACACGAATGGCAGGTTTTAAAGAACCGATCTACGAAGTTTTAGGTATAAAAATTCAGTCATTTTCATTCTACAATAATAAATATGAACTTTTTGGAACTTCGTATGCAGGTCCAATGGCAGGAAATGCACTTTCAAAATACAAATACAAAATTTTAGACACGGTTAGCAATAACAACCGCGAAGCATACATGATTTATTATAGTCCGCAGAAAAAAGGCGAAACTTCTGGTTTGGAAGGTATTCTATATATTGATCGTGAATCGTACGCGTTACAAAAAGGAATTGCTGAGATAAAGGGTGTGATTGATATCAAAGCTGAACAAAATTTTGACTACAACGAAACATTTGAAGTTTGGTTTCCAACTGACAAACAAATTCAAATCCGAAAAGGAAAAACAGACGATACAGTATCTCTTTTCGGGCAAGCTGTCAAAGTACAACGTGGAACACCACAAGACAGTACAAAAACAGTGCGCACGAACAAACAGGAAGTGAGTGACTTTATTTATCTGATCTCTAAAACAAAAAACTTTGATTTATCTATTAACAAACCTGTAAAAATTCGCGGACGCGGATTGGCAATTGAAATAGAAGACAAAGCACATGATAGAGACGAAGCATATTGGAGAAAATTTAGAACAGATAGCATTACCCAACGTGGTAGAGAAACCTATGCTGTACTAGATAGCGTTATTGCTGAAGATGGTGTTGAAAAAGACATCTATTTAGCTAGAAAACTATTGAAAGGATATTACCCAACAAAATATATCGATTTAGATCTACGTTATTTGGTCAAATACAACAACTATGAAGCATTCCGTTTGGGACTTGGTGGTGTAACAAATGCTAATTTTTCGACTAAATATCGTTTGAATGGTTACGGAGTTTACGGAACACGTGATAAAGATTTTAAATTTGGAGTTGGCGGTGCTGCACGATTAGACAAACGCACACAAACATGGTTTGGAATGTCGTATACAGATGATTTAGTAGAAACGGGAAGTTCTCGTTTTATCACGGATAGACGCGCATTCTCACTTTTTGAACCACGCTTATTCAATATTGATTTATTCTATGAAGTAAAACGCTTAACGGCTAATATTGAACATCAAATTACAGCGAAAATGCATGCAAACTTGATGGTTTCTAGAAGCAATGTAGAGTCTACATACGATTATGGTTTTGTAAATAACGGTCAAATTTTTAACGCATACGATATTACAGAAGCTACGCTTGCTATACAATGGAATCCGTTTAGTGAATACATGCAAACCCGTCACGGACGTAATGAAATCAAAAGAGGATTTCCTCAATTTGCATTTCAAGCTACCAAAAGTTTTGACGGCTTGTTAGGTGGCGATTTTGATTATACAAAGTTAGATGCTCGAATTGTTCACGAAATTCGTCCTATTGACAAAGGTGTAACATCATTTTTACTAAAAGGTGGTTTGGGTATTGGCGATATTCCAATTTCACATTTATACCATACATCTCCAAACAATCCGAACAAAGATGTACTCTTACAACGTTTTTCAATTGCTGGTAGAAATAGCTTTGAAACCATGTATTTTAATGAGTTTTTCTCTGACAAATACGCAATGTTTCAAGCAAAACACAAGTTTAAGCCATTTAAAATTACAAAAGGCTTTCGCCCAGAAATGACCTTAATTACGCGATTTGCTATTGGTGATGCCAAAAACATTGAACGTCACTTAGGGCAACAATTCAACTCATTACAACACGGATATTCAGAATCTGGGTTTGAAATCAATAAACTATTTGCTGGTTTTGGACTGAGTTTTATGTACAGATATGGCGCATATCATTTGCCAAAATTTGAAGACAACTTATCATTTAAATTCACTTATTATTTTAGTTTAGGTTTTTAAGCCTGTCTTCAATCGTTTTTCCTAAATTTGCACGAGCAAAAACTGAACAATGATTAAATGGATAAATACACGCTTCTGGTCAAGTGTTGCACGACTGATTCTTCGAAATAGAATAATCATTCTAATGCTTGTAGTCGGAATGACTGTGTTTTTAGGATCCCAATGGAAAAACATGCGTTTCTCCTATACGGAAGCAAATTTATTACCCGATAATCACATTGTTAATGTAGAATACAACAAATTCCTTGATATTTTTGGGGAAGAAGGAAACTTAATCATTCTTGCCGTAAAAGACAGCTCACTTTTTACACCCGAAAAACTAAATGCTTGGAATCGTCTCAGTAAAAAATTCAACGCAAAACCAGAAGTAAGTGCGGTAATTTCTACTGAAAATCTCAAAAAACTTGTCAAAAACGCAGAAGATGAACGTTTTGAACTCGATAATTTAATCAAAGGAGAAATCAAAACTCAAGCACAAGCAGATGCCATTCGTGCTGAACTCTTTAAAAACTTGCCATTTTACAAAAGCTTACTTTATAACGACGAAGGCACCATAAGAACTGCCGTATATCTTGACAAAGAAATTGTAAATACTCCTGTTCGAAAAGACTTCATATATGACGAAGTGCTTCCAATGATAGATGAATTTGAAGCAGAAACCGGACTCGATTTGCACGTTTCTGGAATGCCTTACATACGAACCTTAAACTCACAAAACATTGTCGATGAAATCGGATTGTTTATTGGTGCGGCATTGCTCATTACAAGTTTAATCTTCTTTTTCTTCTTCAGATCGTTCCGTGCAACATTCATATCAATGGTTGTAGTAATTATTGGTGTAATGTGGGCGTTTGGAGTCTTAGGATTACTAAACTATGAAATCACAGTATTAACAGCATTAATTCCTCCATTAATTATTGTAATAGGAATTCCGAATTGTATATTCTTCATCAATAAATATCAACAGGAAATAAAGAAACATGGAAATCAAGCCAAGTCACTTCAACGTGTAATTTCTAAAATTGGAAATGCTACATTGATGACAAATATGACTACAGCAGCTGGTTTTGCTACGTTTATCATCACAGAAAGTAAGCTATTGAAAGAGTTTGGTATTGTAGCTTCCATAAACATAATCGCCATTTTTATCCTATCACTGTTAATCATTCCGATTATATACAGTTTTATGGCTTTACCAAAAGAGAAACACTTAAATCACTTAAACAAACGTTGGATTGGTGCTTTTGTTGGTTGGATGGAAAAAATGGTACGCCATCACCGATTTGCAGTATATGTTTCTTCTGTAGCATTGTTAGCATTAAGTATTATTGGAATTTATCAAATACGTATTTCAGGAAGTTTGATTGAAGATATGCCACAAAATGCTGATTTCTTTCAGGACATTCGCTTCTTTGAACAAGAATTTGATGGAATTATGCCATTGGAAATTTTAATTGATACCAAACGTAAGAATGGTGTACTAAAGCTTCCTACGCTTAAACGAATGGATAAATTTGAAGAATTGATTGTAGATACTCCCGAACTATCACAACCAATGTCTGTGGTAAGTTTAGCAAAATATTCGCGTCAAGCGTATTTTGGTGGACTCGCTAAAAATTATTCCATACCAGCTTCAAACGAAAATACAATCATTTCTACCTATGTAGCAAAGTCAGATTCAGGACTTAATATGCTGTCAAGTTTTGTAGATTCTACAGGAAGATACGCACGTATTACAACGTTCATGAAAGATATCGGAACCGATAAAATGGAACGTATCGAAGAAAATTTACAAGCAAAAATAGACAAAACATTCAAAGACAGATATGATGTCACTATTACTGGGAAAGCACTCGTTTTCCTAAAAGGAACCAAATATTTAGTCAACAACTTAATCATGTCATTGTCCTTGGCAATTTTCTTGATTTCGTTATTTATGGCGTATTTATTCCGTTCGTTCCGAATGATTTTAATTTCATTAGTACCAAACTTATTACCATTGTTAATTACTGCGGGAATGATGGGCTTTTTAGGCGTTCCTATTAAACCTTCTACTATTTTGGTATTTAGTATTGCTTTTGGAATTTCTGTGGACGATACCATTCATTTCTTGGCAAAATACCGACAAGAGTTACGTAGCAACCATTGGAAAATTCGAAAATCAGTATATGCTGCTTTGCGTGAAACAGGTGTAAGTATGTTTTATACTTCTATTGTATTATTCTTCGGGTTTTCAATATTTATGATTTCTAGCTTTGGCGGAACTGTCGCTTTAGGCGGATTGGTTTCTGCAACATTACTCTTTGCAATGTTAGCTAACTTATTACTATTGCCTTCATTATTGCTTTCGCTAGAACGTAGCATTGCAAATAAACGTGTATTAAAAGCGCCTAACTTTAGAATTCTTCCTGAAAAGGAAAACAGAAAACTATCAGACTTGGCACGAAGAAATGACGACGACGAAGGTGATGATGATAAAGACAATACTAAATCACACAAGGCAAAGTTTACCAAAAAATAAAGCGAACGACACTTTTCTTATGGTTTAAATACTACTGTCGTAACTAACTATTGATTGTATAATGCCATACAATTAACAGCTACTTTGTATGCGACCAAGAAGTTAAAAAACTGATTATTTCTATTGAAATCAATTACTTATTTGATAAAAGTAAAAAATTACTTACTTTTGTGAAATAGGCACAAAAAATAAAGCCTGAAGTTGTTGTTACAACATCAGACTCTATTCGGTTCCCCCAAACCTACCTTAATTTTCTTAATCATTGAAGACAAATTAAGATTACAATTGATTAATAGCCATGACAAATATATGTCAAGTTTGAGCGATTAGACAAGGGGAAAAATCCCCTTTTTACTGGATTATTCCCTTTTATTTATAGGTATTTTTACGCTTTGTCGAATTCTCTCAAAAGAAAAACGTACTCTTCGTACAAAATGCGCACCTATTTATCATCAGTTTTATTCCATGACCTTTAATCTGTTTATTTTATTCTTATTAATTCTATCAGATTGAATTACTCATACATTTATATTGTTTATCAATGAATTTGTGAATCTATGATTTCGTTGAGAACCATATAAGTTGGTGTCAAAAAATTGTTGTAGCTCATTTCATAAGTTTTCACTAATAAACTATATTTGTCGCCTAAAATATTTAAAAGATGAAATCATACACAGTCGCTGAGTTACTAAACTCAGAAACATTGCTACAGGAAGTTACTGTAAAAGGTTGGGTACGAACGTTTAGAGCAAATCGTTTTATTGCTTTAAATGATGGATCTACCATTAATAATATTCAATGTGTTGTTGATTTTGAAAATACCAATGAGGATATTTTAAAACGTATCGGTACTGGTGCTGCTGTTGCTATTAAAGGAGAATTGATTGAAAGTCAAGGAAAAGGGCAAAAAGTAGAAGTTAAAGTACAAGAAATTACCATTTTAGGTGATGCAGATCCAGAAGAAGTATCAAAAACTATATTACAACCTAAAAAACACAGTCTAGAATTTTTACGTGAACAAGCGCATTTGCGCACACGTACAAATACATTTAGTGCTGTAATGCGTTTGCGTTCGTCATTATCGTTTGCAATACACAAATATTTCAACGAAAATGGATTTTACTATATGCACACGCCAATTGTTACCGCAAGTGATGCAGAAGGTGCAGGAGAAACGTTTAGAGTGACTACACTAGATCCTAAGAATCCGCCATTAGATGAAGATGGAAATGTTGATTATTCACAAGATTTCTTCGGAAAAGAAACCAACTTAACGGTTTCCGGACAGTTGGAAGCAGAATCGTACGCGATGTCTTTAGGAAAAGTATATACTTTTGGTCCTACTTTTAGAGCTGAAAACTCAAATACATCACGTCACTTGTCTGAATTTTGGATGATTGAGCCAGAGGTTGCTTTTATGGATTTGGCTGGAAACATGGACTTAGCAGAAGATTTTATGAAATCTGTGTTGAGTTATGTATTAGAGCACAATCCGGATGATTTGGCATTCTTAGAAAATCGTTTGATTCAAGAAGATAAAACAAAACCACAAGCTGAACGTAGCGAAATGTCGTTGACAGAAAAATTGCGTTTTGTAGTTGAAAATAACTTTAAACGTGTAAGTTACACAGAAGCTATTGATATTTTACGCAATTCTAAACCTAACAAGAAGAAGAAATTTAAATATTTAATCAATGAATGGGGCGCAGATTTACAAAGTGAACACGAACGTTTCTTAGTAGAAAAGCACTTTAAGTGTCCAGTGATTTTATTTGATTATCCAGCAAATATCAAAGCGTTTTACATGCGTTTAAACGAAGATGAAAAAACGGTTCGTGCTATGGATATTTTATTCCCTGGTATTGGAGAAATCGTCGGTGGATCGCAACGTGAAGAGCGTTTGGACGTATTGAAAGAAAAAATGGCTGCTTTAGATATTCCTGAAGAAGATTTATGGTGGTACTTAGAACTTCGTAAATACGGAACAGCTGTACATTCTGGTTTCGGACTTGGTTTTGAGCGTTTGGTAATGTTTGCTACAGGAATGAGCAACATTAGAGACGTAATTCCTTATCCAAGAACTCCACAGAACGCTGAGTTTTAAAAATAAAAATTATACATATTAAAAACCGTCAAGAAATTCTTGACGGTTTTTTTATTGCCTTAACAAAGAGCACTATAAGTAATTGGACCTGGGCAAGTTTTTCCATTTTCTGATGGGCAACCAAAACCAGGGCAAGTAATACACTTAGTCTTAACTTCTGATAACGTAACTGGAATTGTTGGACCTACTGTAAAGGTAGTTGCGCAAATTATCACCAACTGCGTTTCCAGCAATGTAATATTTGTTCCTCCTTGAATAGATTGCGCGTTTACCGATGCAATTGTCTGTTTTTGTAAAGACAACATTTTTAAATTTATTTTTCGTTTTTTCATAATATTTAATTTTATGGATTTATAATTACCGTGTTTTTAGCAAAACGGACAATACGATTTGCACGAATTGAAAACTGTCACACAAATTTCTTTATCTCGATCCACGGTGATTAAAGGACGTGTTGGGTCTTGTACTGTTGTACAATTTAAAATAATACTCGTACCTGGACCACAACCTAATGTTTCTGGTGCGCCACCTTGTACATATTGCATATTTGCAACTGTTTGTTTCTGCAAAGCCAGCATTTTTAAATTTACCTTTCGTTTTTTCATACTAAAATAGTTTAATGGTTAATAATGTTCTTTTAAGATCAAAAAAAACCGCTTTCTGAAAACACGTAAACTAAATTCCCAAATCTAAATGTGCTTATGTTTGTTATCATTGAAATGATGCGTAAAACTTGAAAGCGATTTTTCAATTACTCATTCCAAAATTAGAAGTACAGTCTATTTTATTTAAAAAAACAACAAGACATAAGTGTGACAAATACGCTCCAAAACATACTATATACAGATATTGAGACAAAAACAGGACAAACTATAAATCGTAAATAAATTTTTGCAATTCTTTTTCAGAAGCTAAACTCATTTTTTTGCGAAGTCTGTATTTACTTTTACGAACACTATCTGGAGATATGGCCAGAATTTCAGCTATTTCTTTCGTATTGAGGTTTAAACGAATGAGCGCAGCCAATTTTAGATCGCCCTGCGAATAATTCTTCGATTTAACTTTGAAGTTTCTAAAAAACTCTGGGTACACATTTTGAAATATCGATTTAAAACCTGTCCAATCGTTTTCCGTTAAAATTTTAAAATCGTGCAATTCATTTACTATTTCCTTTATTCCTTTTAGATCTTTTGTAGTAGTGGAAGCATCTTTAGATAATAGCTGCGTATATACTTTTAACTCTTCTTCTTTTTCAATTGCTTTCTCCTTTTCTTCGATCAATTTTTGTTGCATTCTAAATTTTGCTTTTTCTTTTCTTTCTATTAATTGAAGAAAGCGTTCTTTTTTTCGTTTGTAAAAAATAAATCCGAAACCAATAGACATTAACAATGCTCCTGTTATTAAAAGCGCACTCAATCTTAGTTTTTCTGAATTTGCATGCACCACCTGTAATTTCTCTTTGCTTTCCTCTTCCGCTTTTAAATAGTCTTCTCTAGCAATTGCCAACTTCCCTTCTTCCCTATTAAAACGTCCTTTAGCCCTATTATATATTTCAGAAAAATGTAACGCTCTTGCTGTATCTCCTCGTTTTTTATACAATTCTTTTAATTGCCTAGAAGAAGTTAATAACTTTCCAGGAATATCTTTCAATTCTGCTATCTCATAAGATTTCAATCCGTTTTTAAGAGCCAAGTCCATATCACCTTGCTCACTATATATTAAAGACAATAATAGATAAAGGTTTTCTTCAAGATTTTTTTGTTTGGCTTTCTCTGAATCTTCCATGCTTTCTAATGCCAACGACAAAGCTCTGGTATTATCTCCTTTTTTATGATATATTTCTGCTAGGTTTTTCTTAATTAGAATATCATAGTTAGCACGCCTTTTTTTCTTTTCATTATTTTTATTTAGATGTGCCGCTTTTTGAAAATGTTTTAGCGCATCATCATACTTGTCCATTTTTTTGTAAACACATCCCGCATGTCGATACACAAAAACCTCATTCGCTATATCTCCATTATCAACTAATCTCATTGCTTTCTTAGCACAGTCTATTGCCTTATCAAACATTTCTAACTTTGCATATAATCGTGCCATTCTTGCATACGATTTTGCCAACACATCTGTATTGACTAATTCACCTTGCGCTGAATTGATTTCTAACGCGGCTTTATAAGATGAGAATGCTTTTCCTGTCTCTCCGTCCAACTGAGAGAAATAGCCTGTTTTATTATATATTTTAGCTTTTTGAACTGGGTCTTGCGTATCAGGAAGTAATTCTTGCATTTTTTTCAAATACACACGAGCAGAATCTAATGTAATTTCCTCTTTAAAAAAATAAGTTCCGCACCTGCTATATACTCTATAAAGTTCTTCAGGATTTCCCAAAGCTTGTTGTTCTGCTTTGTGTAAATAGAAAATTGCTGAGTCTTTTTTATTCTCAAATGCACAACGGTTACTTTCATTTAAGTATTCTTTAACTAACACATCACGCTTTTGTGCTTGTGTATTTTCTGTATAAACAAAACAACAACTTATTGAAAGTATGAGTTTAACAAACAGATTTAAGGAAAGAGAATTTTCTTTTGTTTTCGGGAAGGTATTCATAGTCGGTTTCTATTAACAGTTATTATTTTTTAAAAAAACATATTTTCAAATACTAAAAAAAGAGTGTTATCCCCCAAAAACAACCCATTTTTACCTCTTATTTCTAAAGACAGGAATTCCCTTGCTATTTTTCATACCACAGCTCACAATACCATTGAAGTTTGTTATATTTGTGTAACACTTAAACCGATTTATGAAAAAAAGTCTTCTTATCTACACCATATTGGTATCATTTTTGGTGGGCTGTACTCAAAAAAGTACTGATAAAGTCAATTCAGCCTTAAATTTTGAGAAAGGATTCACACAAACACTTGTATTTGGAAATAAAACAAATGCCAATAAAATAGGGCATTTTGAAGATTTAAATGAAGTAGAATTTCGATTAGATGAGATTACAAGCGATAGCAGCTTTGTGTTTACAGGAAAAGTGACACGCATGCAATATAAATCTGATCTCTATGGAGAAAAAGAAAGTTTGGACACCGAAGTTGTTAAAGCATTAAATAACACAAGTAACTTAAGTGAGACTGAGCTAGAATTATATAATGATATAAAGAGGTACATTGATAAAGAGTATACTTTTACATTAGACAAGTACGGAAATGTGATAAAAGGTGCTCAATTCAAAGATCAATCAACTTATATCGATCCAGCAGTTATTGAGAACTTTACAACTGTGCCTACGATGGGATTTCCCAAGGAACAACTTGCTGTAGGAACTACGTGGAATTATGATACAAATAATCCATTGATTGAATCACAAAAAATAAAGTTCACCTATACAATAGATGATATTACAGAAGATAAAATTTTTATAGCTGTTAAAATGGATATTGATGGACTTGGCGGAATGCTTAAAAAAAGTGAAGCGACTGGAATGTATGAAATTGACCGAAAAACAAAGCAATTTATCAAAGGAGAACGCAACATGAATATGCAGATTGGCGGCGGAAAAGTATCTTATAAGATATACAAGAAGTAAAGAATTGCTCATAAATTAATCAACGACAACCGAGTGTTTTTACACAAAAGACTATGCTAAAACAACAACTTAACTTTAGATTATCTCAAAAATTATCTCCTCAACAAATTCAGTTAATGAAGTTGATTCAATTGCCTACGCAAGCTTTTGAACAACGTCTAAAACAAGAATTGGAAGAGAATCCTGCATTAGATAGCGGTAAAGAACAACTCGATGAGTTTGATTCTGATTTGTCAAATGATTATGATGACGATGATTATGGAAACGAAACTATTGCCGCAGAAGAGATCAATGTTGACGAATATTTGAGTGATGATGAAATCCCTAATTACCGCTTGCAAGCAAATAATTATAGCGTTGACGATGAAGAAAAAAGTGTTCCGTATGCTTCTGGAACATCTTTCAATCAGCATTTAAAAAATCAATTAAATACATTTCGTCTTTCGGAAGAAGACAGAGAAGTTGCTGAGTTTTTGATTGGAAGTGTTGACGAAAGTGGATATATCCGTAGACCTTTGGAAGATATTGTTGACGATTTAGCTTTTACACAAAATATCTTTACAACAGATGAAAATATAGCCAAGATTTTACAAATTGTACACGAGTTAGATCCTGCTGGAGTTGGTGCCCGAAATTTACAAGAATGTTTGTTGATTCAGTTGCGAAGAAAGGAACCGACAGTTTCTATTGACATGGCAATTAATATTTTAGATAAGTCGTTTGAGCATTTTACCAAGAAGCATTACAAGAAACTTTTACATAAGTTTGATATTACTGAAGTAGAATTACGCGATGCAATTTTAGAAATTGAACGTTTGAATCCAAAACCTGGCGGTTCGTATGCAGGAAATACAAAAATCATTGAGCATATTGTTCCCGATTTTGCCATTCGTATCGTAGAAGGCATGTTAGAGTTGACTTTAAATGGACGAAATGCTCCTGAGTTGCATGTTTCTAAGGAATACAACGATATGCTGAAAGGCTATAAGGACACGCGTCAAAAAACAAAATCACAGAAAGATGCGGTTATGTTCATAAAACAGAAGTTAGATGCTGCAAAATGGTTTATAGACGCTATTAAACAACGTCAGCAGACACTTTTGGTTACTATGAATGCTATTTTACATTATCAGGAGGAATACTTTCTTACAGGCGATGAACGCAAGTTAAAGCCAATGATTTTGAAAGATATTGCCGATATGATCAATATGGATGTTTCTACAGTATCACGTGTAGCAAATAGCAAATATGTAGATACGCCTTATGGAACGAAGTTGATTAAAGAATTTTTCTCTGAATCAATGAAAAATGAACAAGGTGAAGACGTTTCTACTCGTGAAATTAAAAAGATTCTTGAAACTGTAATTGAAGACGAAAACAAGAAAAAACCGTTAACAGACGAGAAGTTAGCCACTATTTTAAAGGAAAAAGGATATCCAATTGCTCGTAGAACTGTAGCAAAATATAGAGAACAGCTCGATATTCCTGTAGCACGATTACGAAAGAAAATATAAATGCGCACTTTTCTCAAAGTAATATCATACATATTTCATCCTATTTTTATTCCTGTGATGGCTACAGTTGGCTTCTTTTTACTGACGCCACGACTGTACGACTTCAATTTTAAAATTGATGTTTCTATCACGATTTCTATTTTCACGATTTTCATTCCAATTTTAACGTTTATACTATTAAAACGCTTTCAATTGATTGATTCTATTTTTGTAAAAGATGTAAAACAGCGCAGAATTCCGCTCTATTTGTATGTATTATTGTTGTTTTTAATCATCACCAAAGTCATTTCGAAATCTATTTTTGCAGAGTTGTATGATTTCTTTTTAGCAACATTAATTTCTGCTATAGTCTGTCTGGCTTTTGTTTTATTTCGTGTAAAAGCAAGCATGCACATGATGGGAATCTCAGGTTTGGTTATGTTTCTTATCGCATTAAGTATTACTTATCAACTCAACATTACCTTTGCTTTGAGTATCCTTATTCTTATGATTGGACTCATTGGCACTTCTCGGTTATTCCTAAAAGCACATACATTTACTGAACTGATAATTGGTTTTTTTATTGGATTGATTCCACAATTGTTGGTTATGACTGATTGGTTATAAGATGTAAAACATTAAACCAACTTTGATGATACTCATTTCAAATTGTTCACCATTTGTAGTTATAGTGCCATCTTTAAAGAGTTTGTTAAGCGCATAATACAAATGAAAATTCCAGGTATTATAACCTGCACTTAGCGTTAATCCGTACTGAAAGCGGTTTATATCGTCATTTTGAAACTTGATTGTTTCGCTATTGCTTACAAATTTAGAAACTCCAGAAAAAATATACCCAAGTTTAAATCCACCGTAAATGCGCCAAAACTTATAGCTTTCGGCTGTAGAAGTACGCCAGCGAAATTCTATTGGCAGTTCTACCAGATGTGTTCTGTATTTGTTTCTCTTAAAACTTTCGTCACTGTCAATAATCTGATACGTAATTCCGCTATTAGTTTCGGTAGCTTTTAAATTGTGGAAATATGAATTATAGGAATAACCTAAACCGACTCCTATGGCTTTATTTCGCCTTTTATTAATTGGGAAATCACGAATAACACCTAAATGGATTCCGTTAGATAAATTATTTTGAGAGATTCCGCTAGGGCGATTTTGAAGAATATTATACGTAAACCCTATATAAAATTGATCTTCACGATACTTGTCATCAGGAATTGTATCCTGTATTGCTTCTTCTTGTGCAAAGGCAAATTGCATTCCTAAAACAACTAAAATTCCAATAACAATATGTTTCATTCTATTCTATTTTGACAAAATCATTTCATTAACTAGTAGCAAGATAATATAAAAAAAGCACTCCTTTAAGAGTGCTTTTTAATATAAAATTTAAGATTTTCTATTTAAAATTATCACTAAACGCACCTTTTCTGGTTGTATAGTTAATTTTCAGAGCGTTAATCTCACGAAGCCTTTGTTTAATATCAGCTACAAGTCCCATATTTGTTTCATTATCTACTTTTAAAGCAGTAATGGCAACATTTCTGAATTCTGCACCAACTTCATTATTTAATGTGTTGAACCAGTAATCTTTAATTTCAGAAACATCAGCAAACTTGTCATTCAACTGAATTTTAGCTTGTGTTCCAACATCTTTCTGATATCTTGCACTTGGTTTACCTGCATAAATATAAATAACTGGATCTGTTTTATCTAGTTTTTGTATTTGATCTGCAAACGGTAACTCTTGCGCTACTTTGTAATCATCTTTCTTAAACACAGTTACTGTCATAAAGAAGAATAATAACATAAATACAATATCAGGCAAAGCTGCTGTAGATACCGGTGGCAATTCACCACTTTTTTTCTTTTTAAATTTAGACATAATAGCTACGTTTTAATTACTAGTTTCTGCTTCAGATATCTTTAAAGGATACATATCCTTTATAACCTTCATCTTGTCTTTCAAATCTTTTATAAGATTATCATCTGTAGTTTGTGGATGTGCTAAGATAGAATCCATTTTCGTAAATGACATATTCTTACCATACATTCTGACAGCTTCTCTATTTCTTAAGAAATTATACGCTCCCACAAGCTCATTTTGAACAGAAATGAATGTTCCATACTCTGTTTCTCTGTCATTTCTAACAGAGACAATTGCTTTATTAGGGTGATCCGATGATTCTGGACTTCTTTTCCCTTTGCAATATGTACACGGCTCTCCTTTTTCGTTAGTTCCTCCACCATTATCAAGGAAATCAATCGCTGCTTGTTTCAAGTCTTTTAATTCCATGACTTCTTCCTCAACCAAAAGATCATTATTTTTATTTACTAATACCGTAAATAAGTTCTTTTGCTTAATAATAGGTGGTGTTACTCCTTCAGGCGGCATTGGTGGTAGCTTTCTAGTGATACCTGCATCTTCCTGAAAGGTAGTAGTTACTAAGAAAAAGATAAGAAGTAAGAATGCGATATCGGCCATAGACCCTGCATTCACTTCTGGTACGTTTCTTCTTCCCATAATTATTTATTAAGTGTTTTTTTAACTCCAAATCCTACCATTGCTAAAATAGCAACTGCTGCCAAGAAGTAGAACATATAAATACCAGTTCCTACCATTTTTGACGTAGACCCATCCACTTTAATTTTACCTACTTGAGTTAAAGCATCACTAGCTGCAACATAAGATATAATTACAATGATTGCAAAAACCGCTAGTGAAATCAATGATTTCTTCAAAGCTTGCGGATTGGTCGCCAAGTTTTTAATCCCAAAAAACAATGCGATAGCAGCAGTAACAGGTACAAGTATTTCACCTGCAACAATCATTGCATTACCTGTTGACTTCTCTGTCAAGATCATTATATATAGGACTACTCCTACAATCGCGATCACGGCGATTAAAACTGTTAATATTAATTTTAATTGTTTCATATTATATTGTATTGTATAAAGTTGATAGTATTATTTCTTGTAACGAACCAATAAATCTATTAAAGAAATAGATGAATCTTCCATGTCGTTTACAATACTATCAATCTTAGCAATAATATAGTTATAGAAAATTTGAAGTATAATACCTACGATCAAACCAAATACTGTTGTTAATAAGGCTACCTGAATAGAACCTGCAATTAAAGATGCATCAATTGCTCCAGCAGCTTCAATTTGAGTAAAGGCTTGAATCATACCAATTACCGTTCCCATGAATCCTAACATCGGCGCAATTGCGATGAATAAAGAAATCCATGATACGTTCTTTTCTAATTGTCCCATTTGTACTCCTCCGTAAGCTACAACCGCTTTTTCAGCGTTATCAACTCCTTCGTCCATACGGTCTAATCCTTGGTAAAAGATAGACGCAACTGGTCCTTTTGTATTTCTAGCAACTTCTTTAGCAGCTTCTACACCACCACTTGCTAATGCGTTCTCAACATTTGCTAATAATTTTTTATTATTAGTTGTTGCCATATTTAAGTAGATGATTCTTTCGATACATATTGCTAGTCCTAAGATAAGACACAACAATACAATTCCCATGAACTCGGGTCCACCCTTGATGAAGTATTCTTTTAATATTTGGTGAATACCTTGTCCGGCGTCTGCTGCAGTATCATTTTGAGCTGTTGCTACACCTACATTTAAAATCGTTAACATGGCTACAGCCATAATAGAAAATCCTTTTTTCATTTCTCTTGAACTTAAATTTTGTTAGTTAATCGGGTTAAAGATATAAAAATTTTATAATAATGTACGATATTTTTACGCAGAGAGGAAGGGATTCGAACCCTCGNNCACTTTCCAGGCGTGCGCCTTCGACCACTCGGCCACCTCTCTTTATTGATGGGCAAATAACAAAAAATATTTTAGTTTTTGAAATATATCTAGTTATTTTTAGGACATTTCACCCCTAATTTGTGTTTCGAAGACAGTTTTGAACGTTGTTTCGTCCATTTTCCTTCCCAAAAGATACATTAATTTTGCAATAGCAGCTTCGGTTGTAATATCATTTCCACTAATTATGTTTAGCTTTTTTAAGGCAACACTTGTTTGATATTGTCCCATGATAACTTTTCCTCCAGAACACTGAGTTACATTCACAATAATTATACCCTTTTTCTTTATTTTGTATAAAAATCCTAAAAACCATGCTTCAGTGGGTGCATTTCCTGCTCCATAAGTTTCTAAAATGATTGCTTTTATTGTGTCGGAGGCTAAAAAACCTTCTAAACTTGCACGTGTAATTCCTGGAAATAGCTTTATTAATGCAATATTATTATCAATTTCTTTGTGAACTTTGAACAATTCTCCCTCTTTTGGACGCAATAAATTTTCTTTAAATACCTTTAAATGTACACCCGATTCTGCTAATGGCGGATAGTTAAGTGACGCAAATGCTTCAAAATGTTCCGCATTTATTTTTGTCGTTCTGTTTGCTCTGTAGAGTTTGTATTCAAAATATAAACCTACTTCTTTGATTTGCGGATTTCCATCTTCATCAAACAAAGAAGCGACCTGAATAGAGGTAATTAGATTTTCTTTTGCATCTGTACGCAAATCACCAATTGGAAGCTGTGAACCAGTAAATATGACTGGCTTTGCCAAATTTTCTAGCATAAAACTCAAAACTGAAGCCGAATAACTCATTGTATCACTTCCGTGCAATACTACAAAACCATCAAAATCATTATAATTTTCTTCAATGATGCTCGCCATTTTTATCCAGTTTTTTGGATTCATATCCGATGAATCTATCGGATTATCAAAGGCAATGGTTTCTATGTCACAATCTAAATGTGAAAGTTCTGGAATACGCTCCAAGAGCTTGTCAAAGTTGAATGCACGCAATGCGCCTGTTTCAAAATCTTTGATCATACCAATGGTTCCACCTGTATATATGAGTAATATTTTTGGCTGTGTCATTGTTTGGTTTTTCGGTTGCTTGTTGCTTGTTGCTTGTAATATGTTTTTCTGCTTTTTAAATCAAAACGTAAACGACTAAACTTATAAACATCTAAACTTCATTGCTTATCAATTCGTTTTTCGTGGATTTATTTATTTGCATTTCTGTTTTTCAGGTTCAAATTCAAACACCAAAGATAGTTTTTGAATTTTCTGTGGTAATTTTTGCAACTTCTTCTTCTGACAAATCATAGATTGAAGCTACTTTTTCTAACACATTCATCACATAACTACTTTCATTTCGTTTTCCTCGAAATGGTGTAGGTGCTAAATACGGAGCATCTGTTTCCAAAACAATGTTTTGTAATGGAATTTCATGCAAAAATTTATCAATTTTACCATTTTTAAAGGTTACTACACCTCCAATTCCTAGTTTCATGTTGTAACTAAGCGCTTTTTCGGCATGTTCTTTTGTTCCAGTGAAACAATGAAAAATTCCAAATAACGATTCGTCTTTCTCTTTTTCTAATACTTCAAAAACCTCATCAAAAGCATCACGACAATGAATAACGATTGGAAGTTTGTATTTTTTGGCAAGTTGAATTTGATATTGAAAAGCCTCTTGCTGTGCTGTTAAGAAAGTTTTATCCCAATATAAATCGATTCCAATTTCTCCAATTGCATAAAATTTTCGTTCCGCTAAAAGTGCTTCTACATGTGCAATTTCTTCTTTGTAATTTTCTTTTACATGTGTAGGATGCAATCCTGACATAAGAAAAACTTCATCTGGATAGCTTTTTTCGAGCTGAAACATACGTTCCGTATATGTAGAATCAATTGCTGGCACAAAGAAACGTTTTACTCCATTTTGCAAAGCACGCGTCATCATTTCATCCCTATCTTCATCAAATGCTTCACTGTATAAATGTGTATGTGTATCTGTAATTATCATGGCGTAAAAATAGTATTTTATATAAGATTTTTGGAAGAGTTCATTTTAAAAAACATTGTAAGTTTTCACTTTTTAAGAATTATTTGTTATAGTCATACGTTTTGATTTGTATTTTTGCAGGAAATTGAATTTAGATATTTGTGTAGATGAAAAAAAGTTTGCGAAAGTTTTTACTTGGAAAAGGATATAAGCCTATTAAGTTAAATAAAATTAATACCAATCATTATGAGGTAAAAGCAAAGATTAATGGCATTGAAGGAAGTTTTATTTTGGACACAGGTGCTTCTACTTCTTGTGTAGGCTTTGAGACAGTAAAAATCTTCAATTTAAAAGCCAAAGATTCGAAGATAAAGGCTGCTGGTGCTGGTGCTGTGAATATGGAAACACAAATTTCTAAAAGCAATAAGATTCGTATCGGTAAATGGAGAAAGAAGCGAGTTGCACTCGTTTTATTTAATTTAGATCATGTAAATACTGCGCTTACACAGCACGAAGCTGAGCCAGTACATGGAATTATTGGCGCTGATATTTTACAAAAAGGGAAAGCCATTATCGATTATGATAAAAACTGCCTGTATTTAAAATAACACACTTCTTAGTAAATTCGTTATTAAAATATAAATGACCAGAACAAAGTCCGTAATGAATCGGTTTTTGTTATGGTCATTGTTTTTTGCTCTAAAAGGATCTTAATTCACTTTATGTCATGTAAAATTCTTTCATTTTTAGCGCTATAAAGCTGAATAAATACTACGTTTCACTATAAATCAGGTAATTTTACGTATTGTTTGGAGTCTTGTTTTTTTAGACTTTTACACTAATATTAATCAAATATTAGTTGTTATGACTTCCCCTTACCAAAACAATAAACGTTTTTTAGTACTTTTTGTGATACAAGTTTTGCTATTAATTGCAGGATTTTGCGTAAACTTTTATGCGTTATTTTAATAAATGTTTACAACCTTATTACTTCTCTATTGTTGCAGATGATTGTTGCGATTGATAGTTAATTTTATCTAAAGTAATTTTTTGCTGTTGTTGATAGAGCTTCACTACTTTAATAGTACGTTCCTCATTTGACTTCCCGTAGTTTGTATAGAGTGTATATTTTAAATACGTCGGATTGAACGCTTTTTCTTTATTTAAGTTTTTTACATTAACAATCCATTCTCCTGCATTTTCAGCATCGTCAATGATAAATTCTTCTGAGTGATATCCATTTTTCACTTCATCAAACATGCGTTCTTTATTATCGGCAAGTGAATGTTTCCATGTGTAAAATTTACTTGTTGGGTTTACAAATTGCAATTCAAATTCCGTATCGCTTTTATTCCATTCAAATACAACACGAACATCGTATTTAAAACTTGTTGTGAGTAAGTTTGATGGTATTTTGTTGTAATCTACCTCACTACGGTGTCTGCGCAACAATTGTTGCATTTCGCTCATTAGTGTTTTTTCCAATCCTGCAAAATCTATGTTTTGATATGAATTGGTTAACATTTTCACATATAAATCTAATGATTCTTGATAGTTTCCTGTTCGCTTGTACGCTAATGCTAAATCTCTATATGATTGAGCTGCATTTGGCAATAATAATGCGATTCTCTGATAGATAAGTTTTGCTTTTTCAAATTGATTTTGCTCTTCTAACTTATACGCCAAAGCTTTCAATGCAGTTGGATTGTTATATGCTAATTTTTCAATGGTTTGTAAAATTTCGATTGACTTTTTGGCATTCCATCTTTTAAAGTACTCCGCAGTATCCATGTAATATGGAATTGTTTGAAGCGAATTATTTTGCTGTTGTTTCTGATAGATTGCTAACGCTTCATCATAACTTTTTGCTGTTTCTAAAGTTTTTAAATAGCTTGCTTTTTGAGTGTTATTTGACAATAACGGAACTGTTTCTTCATAATTATTATTTGTAAGCAATGCATCATTAATCACTCTCCCGTTTTCATCTTTTTTCAAAAATCTATTTTTTGAAGTAATTAATATAGTTGGTCGTCCACCATATATTATAGTAGATGCCATCGATTTTAAAACAACTATATTATCAATAGAGCGTATTTCTATTTCGTTGATGTTACCATAATATGGAAATCCATCATAAAACACTTGCACTGCTGTTCCTCTGAGCGATATTACTGGCTGCCCTGGACCTGTTGAAGCACTACCATCCGCAGGATTCATACTTCGTCTAGCAAATCGATTGAAGCGTGATCTTATATTTGATTCACCATTATTTACAAATAAACCAGCAACACTACCACGCAATACATCTGTTACATATATATGTTGCGATCCAATATTATCTGAAGTAATTACCGTTCCTAAACTAAATGTATTCAAACTGACTTTCCCAAATCCAGTATCGACATATTGCTTTTTCTTTGTTGGCTTTTTTCCTTTAATCATAACCGTGCTCAATAATTCGGCATTTGGTGTTAATTCTATATCAAAGGCATTTGTATCAGTTACCAAAATTTCTTTTTCATGCATTCCTAAATAGTCAACCACTAAAACATCGCCAACTTGTGCAGGAATTTCAAACATACCATTAACATCTGTTTGGGCGACTAAAAATGTATTTTTTACAGATATAGTAGCATTTTGAATAATCCCATTTTCTTTGGTAGCTACTTTTCCTTTTATAGTATTTTCAGAAGATTTTTTATGGCTTTCAGTTAAGTAAATTTTATCTGTTACACTTAAATATCTACTTAATTTTGACATTTCAACCGTAATTTCATGATAACCACTCGTTACAATTTGAAAGCGATCTTTATCCGAAATCAATTCTTCATCAAATGTCAATGTAAACTTTCCTTCAGCATCTGTTACTGCTTTTAGGTCTTTATCTAAAAATTCTACATTCGCATACGGAATAGGTTCTTTGGTTTCTTTGTCCAATATATAAGCATCTACAGTAATTTCATATTGTGCAAATGCAGTAACCGTGAAGAGAAACGAAATAATAAAAGTAAGGTTAGTTTTCATAGTTATTTTTTTGATTGATTGATTTGTTAACGACTAATGTTGCATCAAAAATTATACCGATTTTCATAAGAAAAATCAATCGAACACCTTTATAATATACTGAAAATATTCAATTTATACTAATACCTTTTTCTTAACTTTAAGTATTCAATCCAAAAAACATAAAAAAAGTCTCCGTTGAAAAATTGAAGGAACTCAACGCTGAGTTTTGCTAAAAAAAATAGCCATTACTTTTCAGTAACGGCTATTTGTATATAAATTGAATTTCTTTTTACAATTCTAATGCTCTTTTCACATTATTGTCCATCAATAATTCTACTGGATTTTCTAGCGCTTCTTTTACAGCTACCAAGAAACCTACAGATTCTTTTCCATCAATAATTCTGTGGTCATAAGACAACGCAACATACATTATTGGAAGAATTACCACTTCGCCATTAACAGCCATTGGTCTTTCAACAATATTGTGCATTCCTAAAATTCCAGATTGTGGCGGATTGATAATTGGTGTTGACAACATACTTCCGAAAACTCCACCATTTGAAATTGTGAATGTTCCACCAGTCATTTCATCAACTGTAATTTTCCCGTCTCTTGCTCTAATTGCTAATCTTTTCACTTCAGATTCTACGCCTCTGAATGATAAGTTTTCTGCATTTCTAATTACAGGAACCATTAATCCTTTTGGACCAGAAACCGCAATACTAATGTCACAGAAATCGTAGCTTACCATTTCTTTTCCATCAATCATTGAGTTTACTGCTGGATATAATTTTAATGCTCTAACAATAGCTAAAGTAAAGAAAGACATAAATCCTAAACTTACACCATGCTTTGCTTTAAACGTTTCTTTATATTCTTTACGCAATTCGAAAATTGGCTTCATGTTAACTTCATTAAATGTAGTTAACATGGCAGTTTCATTCTTTGCAGATACCAAACGTTCCGCAACTTTTCTACGCAACATTGATAATTTTTTACGCTCACTTCCACGCGATCCACCTGAAGGTGTTCCCATACTTGGTTGTGCTTTTACAGCGTCATCTTTAGTAACACGACCATCTTTTCCAGTTCCTTTTACTTCACCTGCGCCCATTCCTTTTTCAGCTAATATTTTCTTAGCTGCTGGAGACGCACTTCCTGATGCATACGTTTTTGCAGGCTCAGTTGCTTTTGGAGCTTCTACTGGTTTTGCAGGCGTTGGTGCTTCTGCTTTCTTTTCTTCTTTTGGTGCATCGCCACCAGTTGGTTTTGCTGCACTTGTATCAATGAGACACACTACTTGTCCAACTTCTACCGCATCGCCTTCTTCTGCTTTTAAGGTGATTGTTCCACTAGCTTCTGCTGGCAATTCTAATGTTGCCTTATCAGAATCAACCTCAGCAATTGTTTGGTCTTTTTCTACGTAATCGCCATCTTGTACTAACCATTCTGCAATTTCTACTTCAGTGATCGATTCTCCTGGCGAAGGAACTTTCATTTCTAAAATCATCGTGTTCTATATTTTAGTTTTTATTTTACTTTTTTGGGCGTTTGCTTCGACTTCGCTCAGCAACCGCTGTTTGCATTTAGTAGTATAAAGACTTGTTTTATTGAGCCTTTCGACAAGCTCAAGATAAACTAAAGTCAAAATACAACCCTTAACGCATATTATTTTTAGTTTTATCAAAAACATACGCAATCACTTCTTCATGACGACGTTTTGATCGCACTGAGCTTCCTGCCGCTGGCGCTCCATAAAATCTTCTAGAGGCAACTCTAAAGTTTCTTATTTCATCCATGTGCATTAACAAGTGACTGTACGCTCCCATATTTCTTGGCTCTTCTTGTGCCCAAACAATATCGTCTGCGTTTGTATATTTTGCAATAACTTCTTTGATTTTTGTTTTTGGTAATGGAAACAATTGCTCCAATCGTACTAAAGCAACATCTTCTTCTCTTCCTTGTGCTGAGCGTTCTGCTAATAAATCATAATAGAATTTCCCTGTACAGAATACTAAAGTTTTTACTTTGTCAGCTTTTGCTTCCGCATCATCTATTAATGTTTGGAAACTTCCGTTTGCAAAATCATCAACAGTTGATACTGCTTTTGGAAGACGCAATAAACTTTTAGGAGTGAAAACAATTAACGGTTTTCTAAAGTTTGCTTTCATCTGACGACGTAACAAGTGATAGAAGTTTGCTGGTGTTGTACAATCAGCAACATACATATTGTCTTTTGCACACATTTGCAGATAGCGTTCCATACGTGCTGATGAATGCTCTGCTCCTTGCCCTTCATAACCATGTGGTAATAACATTACCAATCCGTTTTGTGTTTTCCATTTATCTTCTGCTGAAGATATGTATTGGTCAATCATAATTTGCGCTCCATTACTGAAGTCTCCAAATTGTGCTTCCCAAATTGTAAGCGTGTTTGGGCTTGCCATAGCGTAGCCATAATCAAATCCTACAACACCATATTCTGATAAGAATGAGTTATAGATGTAGAAGTTTCCTTGATTTTCTCCTACATTATCTAGTAATTTTATTTCTTCTTCTGACGCTTCAACTTTTACTACAGCGTGACGGTGCGAAAATGTTCCTCTTTCTACATCTTGTCCAGAGATACGCACATCAAAACCTTCTTGCAGTAATGAACCGTATGCGAGCATTTCCCCCATTCCCCAATCGATTGCATTTTTTTCAAAGAACATTTTATTACGATCTCCGATTAGACGTACAATTTTGTTTAGGAATTTTTTATCCTCTGGTAATTTAGAAACAACTTTTGCAATTTGTTCTAATTTTTCTTTAGGATATGTTGTGTCTACATCATTTCCCATTCCACCTTCGTCAACTCGAACAAATCCGTCCCAAGTATCTTGCATGAATGGTGTTATAACTGTTTTTTCTTCTTTACGAGAATCCTCAAGTTTTACTTCTAGTGAGTCTTTGTATGCTTTTTCTAAACCTTTTACATACGAATCATCAATGATTCCTTGCTTTATTAGCTTAGCAGCATAAATATCTCGTGCGTTATTATGAGCTTTAATTGCTTTATACAATTTAGGCTGTGTAAATCGTGGTTCATCACCTTCATTATGCCCATAACGACGATATCCAAGTAAATCAATAAATACGTCACGTTTGAATGTCATTCTATATTCTAACGCAAATAACGCTGCATGTACAACTGCTTCAGCAGCATCAGCATTTACGTGCAATACTGGTGAAAGTGTTACTTTTCCAACATCTGTACAATATGTTGATGAACGCGCATCCAAGTAATTGGTTGTAAAACCAACTTGATTGTTTACTACAATATGAATTGTCCCGCCAGTTTTATAACCATCAAGCTGAGACATTTGTATAATTTCATACACCAAACCTTGTCCTGCAATAGCAGCATCACCATGAATAACTATTGGTAATACTTTTGAGAAGTCATCTGCGTGATAACGATCTTGTTTTGCTCTTGCTATTCCTTCTACTACAGCGCCAACTGTTTCTAAGTGTGAAGGATTTGGCGCAATATTCATGCTTATTTTCTTTCCAGAATCTGTTTCTCTATCAGAAGTCAATCCTAAGTGATATTTTACATCTCCATCAAAAATTGCTTCCGCATAGTCTTTTCCGTCAAATTCACTGAAGATATTTTTTGCAGATTTCCCAAATATATTTGTCAATACATTTAAACGACCTCTGTGTGCCATTCCTAAGATGAATTCCTTTACGCCTTTATTTGCTGCTGCTTCTACAACGGCATCTAATGCAGGAATTAAGGATTCTCCTCCTTCAAGCGAGAAACGTTTTTGCCCTACATATTTTGTGTGCAAAAAGTTTTCAAACGAAACTGCTTCATTTAGCTTTTTAAGAATATGCTTTTTGGTATCATTTGAAAACTGTGGATGATTGTCATTGATATTCAGTTTATCCTGAATCCATTTAATCTGTTCAGGTTTTCTGATATACATATATTCTACACCAATAGATTCGCAATAAATGCGCTCTAAGTGTGTAATGATGTTTCGAAGTGTTGTTTTTCCAATACCTAAAATTTCACCTGCTTCAAACGTTTTATCTAAATCGTTTTCGCTTAGTTGAAAATTTTCTAAAGCTAATGTTGGAGCATATTTTCTACGTTCTCGAACAGGATTTGTTCTAGTAAATAGGTGTCCTCGCGTACGGTAGCCATCAATAAGTTTTACAACTTGAAATTCTTTTTTTACATTTTCAGGAACAACAACTTTAGTAATTGCCTCTGTAGTTTCAGACATTTCTTCGCCGTAACTTTCTGTTCCGAAATCATATCCTTGAAAGAACGCACGCCAACTCGGCTCTACGCTGTCTGGGTTTTGTAAATATTGATCATATAACTCAGCAAAATATGCTGTATGTGCTGCATTTAAAAAGGAAAATCTATCCATGTTTTTTCTTTCTTGTCTCGTTTCGACAAAATTTTATCAAAAATACAACTTTTGATAAAAACACATCATAAGTTTTGTATATATTTATACGAATAATCCATAATTTTCTCATAGATGAAAAATTCTGTTTTTTACCACACAAAAAATACTTTTTTAGTGATTTTTATGTTTTTGTTGTCTTTTACAGCACTTTCACAAAATAACAACAATTCTCAAGGAAGTGATTTTTGGAGAAATGTTCGCTTTGGTGGCGGATTGGGACTGGGTTTCGCCAATGGTGTTTTTAGCGCTACGGTAGCTCCAAGTGCTATTTACGATTTTAATACACAGTTTTCTGCAGGTATGTCATTGAACTATACTTATTTTAATGATGATGATTTTTTTAAATCAACTATTGTTGGAGGAAGCTTTATCGGTTTATTTAATCCCTTACCAGAAATTCAGCTTTCAAGTGAGTTTGAATATTTGAACGTAAGCAGAAATTTTGAAGATCCAATTTTTGAAGATGATAATTATTGGCAACCTGCCGTATTTTTTGGCGTTGGATACAGAACTAATAACATTACCGTTGGCGTTCGCTATAATGTACTGCACGATGATGATAAAAGTATTTATGCAGATGCCTTAGTGCCGTTTTTTAGAGTTTATTTTTAAACCACACTTTTTGCCACTCACGCTTTAGCATTAAGAACGCTACTTGTTCTGAAAGCACTACCATATCAGATCCATCTAATGCTTTAATTTTAGCTTCGGAAACATCCATGATGTACAGTAGATTCAAATATTCAGCAAATTTTTCTTGAATTAACTGATATACAACAGCATGTAATTCTCTTTGTAAAGATTTTGGAGAAATATTAGCAGGAAAAGTTTCTTCAATGTTTGCCATTAAAAAATCTTTATTGAGTTGTGCAATAAGTTTTTCATACAGCATTTCTTTTGTTGCATCAACCAATAACTCTTCTATGTGCTTGTGATTTTTTAGCATGTAACGAAAATAATCAAATCTTTGTTACAATAATTTACAAAAGCCTAAAAAATTATGCTGTAACACTTAGAGAATTTTAAAAATTACGATCTTCTATCTTTTTATAGAGGTTATTATTTCTACTTTTTTAAATAAAGCTTAAAAACAATAAAATATTCAATTAAAAGTCATTTCCATTGCAACTATTTGCAATAGTTTTAGTAAATTAAATGATGCAAATAGTTAACAAAATTTGAAACGATTATATTTCCTTTTATTCACCTTTGCTCTTCATAGTTTTGCATTGGCACAAAACACATCGAATACCCTTTTAGACTCTATGTTAGCTGAAAAGCAGAGAGCCTTTAAATTATTTGAACAAGGTAAACATGGAGAAGCGATTACTATTAACAATAAGGTACTCAAGTATGCTAAAGAAGCAAACGACAGTATTTTAATGGGACGCTGTTATGCTTCACTTGGAAATTCACATTATTTTGTAAGTAAAGATTCATTAAGTTTTTATTATCTATTTAAAGCCAGAGATATTTTCGAAAGGGCTAAAGACACTTTTAATTTAGTTTTATCATACAATGATATTGGAGTAAATTATAAAGATTTTGACAGTATTCCCAAAGCTAATATGTATTTCACGAAAGCAATAAATTTAGCCAAAGCTGGTGGATATGAAATAGATATGATTTATCCTTTGTCAAATGTTGCTGAGAATAAAATTTATTTAGAACAAAATTACACTGACGGAATAACGTATTCATTAGAAACACTGGGTATAATGAGCAAGATTCCAGTTTATGACGATCGAAAATTAAAAGCGCTTATATATGTACAATTATCGTATGCGTACTATAAAATTAACGATTTAGAAAATCATCAATTGTATTTTAATAAATCTGTTGAAGCTTCCAAAAAATATAACCACATAGGAGTTTTGGTAAAACTATATAAGGAACAAGCTGAGTTATTTAGAAAAGACAATAATCTCAAAAAGGCATATGATTTTATGCATAAACATGCTCTTTATAACGATTCTTTAAATAAGATTAAAGAATACGAAAAAGCAAAGCAGATTGAGGCTGATAATTTTTTACGAGAAAATCGAGAAAAAGTTCGTTTACTAGAAGCCAAACAAGAATTTAAAGATGCCACTATTACAAAGTTTAGAACTTATAATACAATTCTAGCTTTTTTCATATTAGGACTTTTAATCAGCATTTATTTAATTTTTAAGAAAAATAAACAGCTCAATGCTACAAAGAAAGAAGCTGAAGAGCTTTCGAAAGCTAAAAGTGATTTTTATTCAGAAATCAGCCACGAATTACGCACACCATTATATGGCGTTATTGAACTATCTAAATTACTATTAAAAGAAAATGTAAATAGCTCTCACAAAGAGTATTTGGAATCATTAAATTTTTCTGCAAGTCACTTATTATCCTTAATAAATAATGTATTAGAACTTAACAAAATTGAATCTGGAAAAATAAAATTGGAAGTTTTAGATTTTAAACCAAAGGACTTAATAAATAACATTGTAGATAGCTTAGAGTTTGCACTTGTTAATAGTCAAAATAAAATCCATATTGAATATGACGATAGAATTCCGACATCTTTAAAAGGTGATTCTTTAAAATTATCGCAAGTATTTATTAATTTAATTTCTAATGCTATTAAGTTTACACATAATGGAAATATTTATGTCAAAGCAAGATTGTTAGAAGATTTAAACGAAAATGTGAAGATCCATTTTGAAGTACAAGATAATGGTTCAGGAATTTCGAAGACGAAACAAGAACAGATATTTGAAAAATTTTACCAAGAACAAACAAAATTTGAAAAATCATATAAAGGAACTGGCTTAGGACTTTCTATTGTGAAAAGAATTTTAAAAGTCATGCAAAGTGACATTGTTATTGAAAGTGAAGTTGACAAAGGAACTTCTTTTAGTTTCGAACTTGTTTTTGATAAAAAGGAAACTGTAAAACTTCAAAACAATACATGCGAAAGTATTAGTAAAGCAATTGCCGGAAAATACATTTTAATTGTTGATGATAATAAGATTAATCAATTAGTGACCAAAAAAATACTTGATGAATATAAGGTAAACACCAAAGTTGTTGGTTCAGGAAAACAAGCTATTTCGGCTTTGAAAGAAACTTCTTTTGATTGTATTTTGATGGATTTACATATGCCCGATTTGGATGGTTATAAAACTACATCTATTATACGTGAATTTAATACTGAAATTCCAATTATTGCACTCACAGCATCTTCTAGTGAAGAAGTAGAACAAAACATTAGTAAATATGCCATGAATGGTCATATTATGAAACCGTTTTTAACTGCTGATTTTATAACTACTATTCACAAAACGATAACTTCTTAAATTATTTTTTGTATTTGCAATTTGTATTTAGAAAAAGAGAAGATTTCTTCAACTTACATTTGTTTTACCAAAACAAAAAAGCCGAAGTATATAACTTCGGCTTTTCCTTTGTAGTACACCTAACGAACCTAAAATCGAACTTTTTGTATGAAGATTTGAAAAAAATGAATCTGTTTTTTAATGAATATTCTCACCTTTTGAATGCTTCGTAATAGAGTTCCTGTTATTCTTTCATCCAATAGGCATATCAGGAATTTTATAATGCACTAGCAATTTTAGTTAGTAAACCTTATTGGTATTAGATGAAAAAGGTTTATTCTAGAATAAAGAAATAAGGAGAAATTACTGTTATATTTACACTATAACCAATAAAAAAGTAATGAAAAGACATAAATTTAAAATCATCCTTATTGTTTCACTAATAATATTGGGCTTTGTTGGATGGTTTATCCCTTTTGAATATAACAACGAAGGTTATTGTTCTGAATCTCAATTGTATCGATATCAGTTTGGCATATATGCATGTGAACGTAACGATGAAGGTCACCCTGACTTTCAATGCTGGAAAAAAATAGGTGGATTTTGGAGTTATATAGGATTAGAAAAGTTAGAATGTGAGGTAACAAATTATAACAGCTCTTTTATTGACAATACTAATAAGAAATTAAAGCAAGATATTTTTGTAATTATCAAATCGACATTACAATCAGATTTTGACAATTTTTAAGTTATGGATTAGATTGATGGTGATATAAATAAAGACGAAAAAGGAGACTCTGTTGTTTTAATTAATATTAACAGATAAAAAACTATCTATCTTATTGAAAAACTTTAACTGAAAATCCTTTACCCTTAAGCTTATCAGATAAAACGGGAGTTATTGTAAACAAAAAAATCCTAACAACTGCTAGGATTTTTATTAGAAAGAAATTTCTTAGTACTCGAGGTGGGAATCGAACCCACACTCCCGAAAGAACTGGATTTTGAATCCAGCGCGTCTACCAATTCCGCCACTCGAGCTTCTTTTGCTTCTAAAGGAGTGCAAATTTAGAAAATATTTTTAATTCTTGCTTAAAAAAAGAAATAAAAGCTTTTAGAGTTGCAATAAATTTCTAAATTTGCACCTCATTTGACACAACACAACAATTAACTAACTACTAAACAGAATATTAAATGGCTTATACCGTCCCTGTACCAAAGATTTTTGCCTGTACGCAAAGTGATGAGCTTGCAAGAAAGATTGCAAAAGAATATGGCGCAGAATTAGGAAAAGTTACGTTCTCAACATATAGTGATGGCGAATTTCAACCTTCGTTTGAAGAATCGGTTCGTGGCGCAAGAGTATTTATCATAGGATCTACGTTTCCAAACTCAGATCATTTGATGCAAATGCTTTTAATGTTAGATGCAGCTAAAAGAGCTTCTGCACGCCATATTACAGCAGTACTTCCTTACTTCGGTTGGGCAAGACAAGATCGTAAAGACAAACCAAGAGTGCCGATAGGAGCAAAACTAATAGCAAAAATGCTAGAAGTAGCTGGTGCAACGCGAATTATTACAATGGATTTGCACGCAGATCAAATTCAAGGTTTCTTTGAAAAACCAGTAGATCATTTATTTGCTTCTACCGTGTTTTTACCATATTTACGAAAGTTGAATTTGGATAAGCTCACCATTGCTTCTCCAGATATGGGTGGATCAAAAAGAGCCTACGCATATTCTAAGTTTTTAGAAAGCGATGTTGTTATTTGTTACAAACAACGTAAAAAAGCCAACATCATTTCACACATGGAATTAATTGGTGATGTAACAGGAAAAAATGTGGTATTAGTAGATGATATGGTAGACACTGCCGGAACATTAACGAAAGCCGCAGAAGTAATGATGGAAAAAGGAGCATTATCTGTACGTGCAATATGTACACATCCTATTTTATCAGGACAAGCGTATGAACGAATAGAAAATTCAAAATTAGAAGAATTAATCGTAACCGATTCTATTCCTTTACGCCAAGAATCAAGCAAAATAAAAGTAGTAAGCTGTGCGCATTTATTCGCAGATGTAATGCAACGAGTACAAAACAATACTTCTATTAGCTCAAAGTTTTTAATGTAATTTAAATATTAATATAAACACAAAGAATGAAATCAATTACAATCAACGGATCTCAAAGAGAAAGCGTAGGTAAAGTATCAACTAAAGCCTTACGTAATGCTGGAAAGGTTCCTTGCGTATTATACGGAGGAGACAATCCATTACACTTTTCAGCAGAAGAATTATCATTTTCTAAATTAGTGTATACTCCAAATGCGCACACAGTTGTGATTGCATTAGAAGACGGTTCTACACACAATGCTATTTTACAGGATATTCAATTTCACCCTGTAAATGACAGAATTTTACACATTGACTTCTACCGTTTATTTGACGATAAAGAAGTAACAATGAACATTCCAGTAAATGTTGTTGGAACTGCACCTGGTATTATTTCTGGTGGTGTGTTACGTTTAAACAAACGTAAACTTAAAGTAAAAGCATTACCTGCAAATTTACCTGATACTATTGAAGCAGATGTTTCTGAATTAGAAATTGGAAATAAATTATACGTAACTGCTTTAACAAACGACAACTATAAGTTATTACACGCTGATAACACTGTAGTTTGCCAAGTAAGAATCTCGCGTGCTGCAATGAAAGCTGCGCAAGATGCTGCAAAAGAAGCAAAAGAAGGAGAAGCTTAAAAATATTTGATTTTCCAATCTATAAAAAGCATTCCATATCGGAATGCTTTTTTATTTTTACACAAATTTTTACAGTATGCTTCAATTTTTCAGAAAACTATTGAGTACATCTCATTCAAAAGCATCATTAAACATCGAAGAAACAGATCCTATGAAAAAATTTCTCATTGTAGGTTTAGGAAATATTGGTAGTGAATATGAAAATACACGCCATAATATCGGATTTAAAATACTTGACTTTTTTGCCAAGAAAGAAGAACTTACGTTTAAAACAGACAAATTAGGTGATGTAACCTCATATAGATTTAAAGGAAGAACGTTTATTTTCTTAAAACCTAGCACATACATGAACCTCAGCGGAAAAGCAGTTCGCTATTGGATGACAAAAGAAAAGATTCCTGTAGAAAATGTTTTAATTATTACTGATGATTTAAACCTTGAATTTGGAACGATTCGCGTAAAAACCAAAGGAAGTGATGGCGGACATAATGGCTTAAAAAGTATCCAAGCATTACTAAACACTACAAAATACCCTCGATTCCGATTTGGAATTAGCGCTGATTTCGGCAAAGGACGACAAGTAAATTATGTTTTGGGTGAATGGTCAACCGAAGAAAATGACAAACTTCCTGAACGTTTAGAAAAAAGTACAGAACTCATTAAATCCTTTGGAACAGCTGGAGTTTCAAACACAATGAACAATTTTAATGGAAAATAAAAAAGAGAGGCAATTGCCTCTCTTTTCATATCATATTTAGTTTAGTAAATATCTTTTACTGAACGATTAGTTTTTTAATACTTACACGCTCTCCATCATTTACACGAACCATATACAATCCAGCTTGAGCTGAACCAATATTTAACTCCTCAGTGAAGTTTGCTGAGTTATTGTATTGCTTTGTAAAAATAGCACGTCCACGAACATCAAAAATATCAATAGTAACATCTTCAGAAGATGTAGAGGTAAATTTCACTACAAACTTTCCTCGTGTTGGATTTGGCCAAATAGCAAAGTCTTCCAATTCATTCTCTATAGTCGATAACGTATTCTGAACATTAATACGATAATCTTCTACTTCTCCATCTGCTCCATTTTCACAAGACGTTGGAAACACAATCGTATTTCTAGAAGTATACTTTGTAGATACACGCATCGTAGTTGATCCTACTAGCGCTGTACTTGGCACCATCACCATCATTCCAGAGTTTGCTGTTGCTCCATCTGCTACATTATCTGCTTCTCCTAAATCATATTCCTCTCCTGGATCATCAAAACTACAATTCTGATTCCAATCAATCCAAACTTTCGTTTGTGTTCTATAGTCTCCATCTGTATTTGCATGCACCGTAAGTGCGTATGATGACTCTTTAATTACATCTGTAGCATCTGTAGACGTATAATCAGTATATCCTGCAGGTTTTGCAGAAACTCTAGTAATATCTTCAAAATCTACCAGCGTTGTACTTGTTTGAAAACTCGTATTTGCCACAGAAGCACATACTGCACATGATTGTGTTGTAAATGAATATGTACTTGAATATACGGTTGAAACACAATCGTTAGAGATACCAATTCTCCAATAATATAAAGTTGATTGCCCCAGAGATGTAGCTGTATAGTTTGCACTAGATACTGTAGCCGATTCTACAATATTTGTGAATCCAGCATCTGTTGCGATCTCTATTTGATAACCATCTGCAATCGTATTTACCGACCAACTCAGACCAGTATTCGTCGGAATATTTGTTGAACTATTTGAAGGTGAAATTAATGTAACTGGCGATAAGCTTCCTGGAAGCACACTAATAGTTAAATCTGCTCCTCTTGTTGTTCCTCCAGACGTTCCTTGAGCAGTAAATAAATATGTACTTGGCGCAACTCCTGATGTTCCTGAAATGGTAAGTGTTACAGGTGTTCCATCAACAGAAGCACTTACAGGATTAAAAGTTGCGTTTGCTCCTACTGGAAGGTTTAATGTAGAAAAAGTAGTTGTTCCATTAAATCCATTAAAAGCATTATATGTAAAGTTATACACTGCATCAGCTGGCTGACAAGCAGTTTCGTCACTATCTGTAAAAACCAATGCAAAATCTGGCTCTACCAAAGTAAAGTTTGTAGAATTCATTGCAAAAAAGATATTTCCTGCTCCTTCCACAATAATTCTTGTTTGCGAAGTTGGCGTCGTTACAGGAACCGTAATTTGATGCGAACCATCATTTGGCACATTAGATGCTAATGTAAATGGAAATGTATCTCCACCATCTGTAGACATTAAAATATTAACGTTTGCCGTACTTACTGGTGCAGCAGTTGTATTTGCTACATTCCAAGTTACTGTTTGAGCAGTTCCCATTTCCCAACTTGTACTTGAATTTTGCGATGTTACCGTAAAAGGTCCTGCAGCAGTTGTAACTTGAATTGCTGTTAAATCAAAACTAGATTGCCCACCTAATCCTGTCGCTGTTGGTTCTCTATCACGAACTGTCAACGCCCAATTCATTGTTCTATTTACAGTTGCTACTGTTTCCCATGCACTATTAATAGTTGGGTTTGTTTGTGTTAAGTTTCCTGAAGCAACTCTACTTAATTTTGGAATATATCTATTTGGAGAGCTTGTAGGTACTTGCGATCGGTTCATAGAACCACCTGTTACCGTTGGTCCAAATGTTGTATTTGTAACCTGTCCGCTATCTGTTTGTTCCCAGCAATATGTAAGCGCATCGCCTCCATCAGCATCTGTAGCACTTCCTCTTAACACATAAGCAGTTCCTTGCGGAATCGTATAATCACTTCCTGCATTAGCGTTTGGCGGATTGTTTGTTAACATTGGCGAATTATTTGCATTCCAACAAGTACGCACGTCTAAATTATCTAAAACTTGCTTAATACTGTGATAATGAAAATATGGATCACTATTCTGTTGTACATTATTTGCTCCCGTAATTCCTGCATATCCCATTATGGTAGATCCACTTCCTGGCTCAGCATTTACACCAGTTCCTTCAGTACTGAAAGCCCAAGTGTGGTTTGCTCCCATTTGGTGACCAATTTCGTGCGCTACATAATCTACATCAAATGTATCTCCTTCAGGAATTCCATCCGATGGAGAAGTATAAGCACTTCCTTTATTTTTATCTGTATTACTAGCCGTATCATCTACACAAACACATCCTATACAACCTGCGTTTCCACCACCACCAGTAGCACCAAATAAGTGCCCAATGTCATACGCAGCGTTTCCTACAGTTCCTGTTGTCGTTAGTACATTTTGCACCTGAACTCCCCAACCATTTGTATTATTACTATTGGCTGAATCTGTTCCTACACTAGCGACTGAATATGGATCTGTATTTGCATTTGTATAAATAATGTCTTCATTATTTGCAATTACTTCAAAAGTAACTGCCATATCTACTTCAAAAATAGCATTTACTCTCGCCATCGTTGCATTAATGGCTGCCATGGCACCAGCTACAGTTCCGCCGTGATATTGCGTATACTCACCTGTTACAGAAATTGCAATTCTAAATGTTCGCAATGTTTGGTCGTCTGCGTCTTTAGGTTGAATATCGATGTTATCTTTAAATTTTCCTTGTACTTCGTCTATCGTTTTACAATTAAATTCGTTTACCGAACCAATTCGCGCATCTCTTGTGTATACTACATAATTTACGATATCATTTCCTGCTCGCTGCATAAAAACAGTTGGTCGATCAATGTATGAAATCATTGTTTGTACACCTTTGTGAGAAACACTCATACGCAATTCAGCTCCATAATTATCTTGACTATACCCAACATACGATTTAATATCTGGGAATTTTGCTGCCAATTCAGGCGCAAAAACAGGAGCTTCATACATTTCAAATGTTTCTAGCTTTCCATCAATTCCTGGAACTTGTATTGTAGTATTTGATCCAAAAGTTTCACCTCGTAAAGGTGCGTTAATAAGTTGTTGCTTAAAGTTCTGGTAGTTCAGCTCAAAAAAATCGACTTTTTGGTTTGATAGGTTTAATTTTGATACTGATTCAGTATCATTTACGGTTTCTAGCTTTTTCCAATCGTTGCTTTGAGCAAATCCAACGGAGGAAATCAAAAAAAGACACGCTAAAAGACCGAAGCATAATTTTTGCTTCATAGCTTTTTATTTTAAGATAGGGGTTAATTTTAATTTCCAAAAATGACTTTTTTTAAAGTAGTAACATAAAATTTGCTTGATTTTTCGACGAAGCAGAAGAATTTGAGCGACGAAGGATTTATTTTTGTCTGTGAATGAATGTACTTTTTAGTAAAAAAAGAAGATTATTTATTTTTTTGCGAAAGATTTAAATAGTTTTGTAAAAAAGACTGCATAGTGAATACCATAGATTTTTTTGACGCATATCGAGCCAAAAATCCATCCGCAATTACAATTGGCACTTTTGACGGTGTTCACGTAGGGCACAAAAAAATTATAGAAAATCTGATCGAAAAGTCAGAAGGACTCAATACTATGTTGCTCACTTTTTTTCCGCATCCGCGAATGGTATTGCAACAAGACAGTACTATTAAACTAATTAATACGATTGAAGAACGCATTCAATTGCTTGAAGCTACTGGGCTCAACACATTAATCATTTATCCATTTAACAAAGAATTTTCACGATTGAAAGCGCGCGATTTTGTACGCGACTTTTTAATTGATCATTTAAATCTGAAAAAAATTATCATTGGGTACGATCATCGTTTTGGTAGAAACAGAACTGCAAATATTGATGATTTGCGAGAATTTGGCGAAGCATTCGATTTTAAAGTAGCTGAAATTGGAGCAAAAGAAATTGACGATATCACTATCAGCTCTACTAAAATTAGGAGAGCATTAAATGAAGGTGATATTACAACCGCAAATACCTATCTTGGATACGAGTTTATGCTCACAGGAACAGTTATTTCTGGTAAAGGTTTAGGAAATACAATTGATTTCCCAACCGCAAACATTCACATAAAAGAAACCTATAAGCTCATCCCAAAACAAGGCGTCTATTTTGTAAAAAGTATAATTGATGACAACACTGTTTTTGGAATGATGAATATTGGCACAAACCCTACGGTAGAAGGTACAAGTGAAACAATTGAAGTTCATTTCTTTGATTTTGATCGTGATATTTATGATAAAAAAATTCAAATCCGATTGATAAAACGCTTACGAGACGAACAAAAATTTGATTCAATCGAACATTTAAAAGCGCAGCTACAAAAAGATAAAAAAACATCCTTAGCACTAATTAAAAACCATTATGCTTACTAAATTTCTATACAAACAAATAGACAATACATCACTCGTAATATTTCGAGTATTTTTTGGGTTGTTAATTTGTTTGGAAGGATTTGGTGCTATTTTTACAGGTTGGGTAAAACGTACGTTTGTCGATCCTGACTTCACCTTTCCATTTATAGGGTTTGAAGGCATTTTAACTCCAATACAACAAGTACTAAAACAACCTTTATTAGATTTTAAGTTATTCGGAATTGAAGCCTTAAATATGGCAGATTACACCTATGGTTTTTACTTCTACTTTGCTTTGATGGGAGTTTGTGGTTTTTTAGTCATGATTGGCTATAAATACCGCTGGAGCATTGGTACGTTTACCGTTTTGTGGACTACTGCGTATTTGATGCAGAAAACCTCCTATAACAATCATTATTATTTACTAATATTATTGTGTGTGTTTATGTGGATTGTTCCTGCGCACCACTACCTTTCGGTTGATGTAAAAAAGAATCCTGCATTAAAAAAAATACACATGCCCAATTGGGTTTTATGGATATTTATATTACAATTATTTATTGTGTACACGTATGCTTCGGTTGCAAAATTGTATCCAGATTGGATTTCAACGGAAGTTCCTAAATACTTAATGGGCGGACGACGAAATTTACCAATTGTTGGCGAATTTTTGCAACAATCTTGGATTCACTACTTGCTCACATACGTAGGAATAGGTTTTGACTTATTAGTGATTCCATTATTATTATGGAAACGTACACGCGTATTTATCTTTGTTTGCGCAATTGTTTTCCACTTATTCAACTCGTTTATATTACATATCGGGATATTTCCATACATGTCGTTGGCGCTTTGTGTTTTCTTCTTTGAACCAGAAACCATTCGCAATATTTTCTTAAAGAAAAAAGAAGTCTACACAGGAAACGAAATTATACTGTCTCCATACAGAAAAGTGGTTATTCCTATTTTTGCTATTTACTTTATTTTTCAAATTCTATTGCCTTTACGTCATTGGACATTTGAAGATGATGTATTATGGACCGAAGAAGGACATCGTTTAAGCTGGCGCATGATGTTGCGTACTAAACAAGGAAATATAACGTTAAAAGTAGTTGATAAAAAAACTAAAAAAATCACCTATATAAGTCCCTCAAAATACACCTCTGCAAAACAAGCAGCACGTATTGCTGTAAAACCCGATATGCTATGGCAATTTGTACAATTTTTGAAAAAAGAGTATGCAAAAAAAGGAACTGATATTGAAGTATATGCAGACGGACGTGTACGCGTAAACAATCATCCGTTTCAAAGACTCTTTGATCCAACAGTAAATTTGGCTGAGGAAGAATGGTCACACTTCTCACATCACGATTGGCTATTGCCTTTTAGAAGCAAATATGAAAAGAAGGAATCTCCACAAAAAAAGTGATTCTAAAATTTCTTCATTCTAGGTAAAAAATAACTCTTGTTTTCTGTTAATTTGATTATTTTTGTCGCTTAATTAATTCGTGCGTTAAGGATTAAGGCATTTGTTGAAGCTCCTCGAAGAGAGCGACTGCCGAAAGCCTGACTGCTTTTATACTGAGCGAAGTCGAAGTATACAAGGAGAAACGCCAAAAAAATAACAAAATGTTACAATTACAATTTATTAGAGAGAACAAAGCAGAAATTATTGAGGCTTTGAAGAAGAGAAATTTTGACGCTACTGAAGTTGTAAACGAAGTTGTTTCACTTGATGAAGCGCGTAGAAGTTTGCAAGTTGAATTAGACAATACATTAGCTTCCTCTAATAAATTATCCAAAGAAATTGGGCAGTTATTTAAGAGTGGTGAACGTCAAAAAGCAGAAATTTTACGTGAAAAAAGTACGCAATTAAAAGCAAAAGCAGAAGGTTTAAAAACTGAATTGAAAGCAAAAGAAGAAGCACTTCCTGAGCTTTTATACACCATTCCAAACGTGCCAAATGCATTAGTTCCTGCCGGAAATAGTGAAGATGATAACGAAGAGGTTTTTCGTAAAGGCGATATTCCTACGTTGCATGAAAACGCGCAACCACATTGGGAATTGGTAAAGAAATACGATATCATCAATTTTGAACTAGGAAATAAAATAACTGGAGCAGGATTTCCTGTATATAAAGGAAAAGGTGCGCGTTTGCAACGTGCGTTAATTCAATATTTTTTAGATAAAAACACAGATGCTGGTTATACAGAATATCAAGTACCACATTTGGTAAATGAAGCTTCTGGGTACGGAACTGGTCAGTTACCTGACAAAGAAGGGCAAATGTATCATGCTACTGCTGATGATTTGTATTTGATTCCAACGGCAGAAGTTCCGATAACAAATATGTTTCGTGGCGATTTGCTAAAAGCAGACGATTTACCAATTTGCTGCACAGGTTACACACCGTGTTTTAGACGTGAAGCTGGAAGTTATGGAGCGCATGTACGTGGTTTGAATCGTTTGCATCAGTTTGACAAAGTAGAAATTGTACGTATTGAACGTCCAGAAGATTCGTATGCTGCTTTGGACGGAATGGTAAATCATATCAAAGAAATTTTGGAAGAGTTAAAGCTTCCGTATAGAATTTTACGTTTGTGTGGTGGCGATTTAGGGTTTACAGCTGCATTAACTTATGATTTTGAAGTATTTTCTACAGCGCAAGATCGTTGGTTGGAAATCAGTTCGGTTTCTAATTTTGAAACATTTCAGGCAAATCGTTTGAAATTAAGAATCAAAGATAAAGACGGTAAAAAGCAATTGGCACATACTTTAAATGGAAGTTCATTGGCATTACCGAGAGTTTTGGCAGGAATTTTAGAAAATTATCAAACAGAAAACGGAATTGAAATCCCAGAGGTATTACGCAGATACACAGGCTTTGACATCATTTCTTAAGCCAGAAAAAACTTATAAATTCATATTTTTTAGAAACATCGATAATGCATTTTGTCGATGTTTTTTGCTTTTTATCGACATTTTAACTACGTTTGTATTCCCAATTTTTAAACCAAGATATGTTACGTCAACCCATAGATTAATAGCTAGTACGTACCATATTCAAGCTTAACAGAAAATGCTATACACCCAAACCTAGTTTTAAATAGTTGAATCTATGGAATTTATTTATAGCTGATAGAAATGCCTGAGCAATTGCTTGGGCATTTTGATTTTGGCGAAGCTAGTATTTTTAACACCAAACGTCACTTCGAGTGATTTTTTTGTAATGAAATGAAAAAAATTGTATCGAGAAGCGATTTGAAAATCACAGTAGATCTCGATACAAAATTTCTTCGAAATTCCACTCGATCAGACGCTTTTGTATAGAAGAAATGCATTTTCAAGATGAAACAAAAATCAGACATTCAAAAAGTTAAAGAATTAAGAGAACGATTATCAATTCCGTTGAATACTGCTATGGAATTGATTCAAGAAAATAATAGCGACTTATCTCGCTGCGAGCAAGAATTTCATAGACACAACATTAATACAATTTGCAGACTCACACAGTGTAATGAAGAAATAGCCAAAAAATACTATCGCATTTGCAAATTCAGCATTGAAAAAGCCATTAAAAAAATTAATGAACAACTATTTTTTCTTACAGCAACACCTAATGAACCTATTGATAAAATAGGCTTTATTTTATGGGCGGAAAATGACAGTATCAATAAATATATAAATGCTGGCAATGAAAAAAGCCTTTTTATTCAAGCTAAAGATTTTGATTATGTTATTAATGTTTTCAAATCGGTCTATCCTCTCAAAAATGAGTATGGAGAAATAGAAAATGGTTTTGACATTCTAAGCAATAATTATTTTGACAATAAAACCGGCAGAATTATAGTAGAACACATGTCAAAAATAAAAACCAAAGACAAGAACGTTGAACTCTTTTTACGTGATTTAATCAAATGGTTTCGAGCAAAATTACGCTATGCTGATTATATTGTGGTCTATGGAAATCTGTAAATAGTACTATTCAAATATGAAACTTCTTCAAAATCTAATGATTAGTAATCAAAATTAAAAATATGAAAATTGAACGCATTGATCATTTTGTCTTAACCGTACATAATATTGAAAAAACGATTGAGTTTTATACAAACATTCTTGGAATGAAAATAATTACATTTGGTCAAAATAGAAAAGCATTGACTTTTGGGAATCAAAAAATAAATCTTCATGAAAAAGGAAAAGAATTTGAACCAAAAGCACAACATCCAACATGTGGCTCCGCAGATTTATGCTTTATCGTTTCTGAAAACATAGAACACGTTAAAACAATAATAGAAAATAAAGGCATTACTATCATCGAAGGTATTGTAGAAAGAACCGGAACTATAGGAAAAATTAAATCTATTTATCTTAGAGATCCAGACTTAAATTTGATAGAACTGAGTAATTATATTGAATCTTAAGTGTTCACAACACAATCTAAAGTTAAAAACATACGTTTACTAAAAAGTCTAATAGCGAAGCGATCTAACATCTAACAGCGTCAGCGGTCTAAAAGCCATAGCGATCTAATATCTAAACATTACAATTTATTTAACATACTTTATGTTATCTTTGAAAAAAAGCTTTTCTATGCGTATCTTTTTATTTATCATTTTTAGTTTGGCAATGTGTACACAAACATTGGCACAAAATGATGCATTGGCGCAACAATATTACGAGAAAGGAGAATACAAAAAAGCCGTTATTGCTTTTGAAAAACTCTATAAAAAATCGCCGCGAAAAATCAATTATTTCATTGGAATGATTAATAGTCATCAGCAAATGGAAGATTTTGATACTGCCGAAAAACTCCTTTTAAAAGAGATAGAAACTCCAAAATTAAAAAGGTTGAATCCAATTTTGTTGGTAGAAGTTGGTTTTAATTACGATTTAAAACGCGACTCTGTTAACGCAAATAAGTACTACGAAAAAGCAGTAGCATATACTGAACAAAAAGCTTCCGCTTCTTATGGAATTGGACGTGCATTTGAGAAAAAATCTTTGTTAGATTATGCCTTACGCGTTTACAAACACGCAATGGAAGTAAATCCTAACTATAATTTCTTAAACAATATTGCTCGAATTTATGGTGAAAAAGGAGACATTGAAAAGATGTTTTCTAGTTATCTCGATTTAATAAAAGATCGGGTAGAACAAAAAGGATATGCACAACGTATTATCAGTCAGTTTTTACGAAACGATCCAAACGATGAAAACAATACACTTTTCCGAAAACTATTACTCAAACGAAATCAAGATGATCCTAATTTACTCTGGAACGAATTGTTGAGTTGGCTATTTATTCAGCAAAAGCAATACAAAAGAGCATTCATTCAAGAGAAAGCAATTTACATGAATGGTGATTATTCGTTGCAACGTATTTTTGAATTGGCAAATTTAAGTATTGAAGATAACGACAAAGAAACAGCGCGCGAGATTTTAAATTACATCATTGAAAAATCAACGCAAGACAGTACCATCATCCGCGCTTCACAAAGTTTACTTCAGTTAGATATTGAAGCTGTTACTGATGGAAATTACGATGCTATTCAACTACGATTTGAAGAATTACTAGCACAATACGGTCGTAACTTCAGAACCATCTTATTACAACGCGATTATGCTAATTTTATAGCTTTCCAAAAAGATGATCCCGAAACAGCAATTGCCTATTTAAAAGAAGCGATAGAAATAAAACTAACCTTACGTCAGCAAGCAGTTGTAAAATTGGCTTTGGGCGATATTTTAGTGTATAAAGAACAATTCAATCAAGCATTGATCTACTTTTCGCAAGTACAAAAAGCTTTGAAAAATGATGTTACAGGACAAGAAGCACGTTTTCGCGTAGCACGCACTAGTTATTACAAAGGTGATTTTGAATGGGCAGAAACGCAGCTCAAAGTATTAAAATCGTCTGTATCACAATTAATTGCGAACGATGCGTTACAACTCAAATTGATTATTTCTGATAATTCTTTGGAAGATTCTACACAAACTGCTTTGAAAAAATATGCAAAAGCAGATCTTTTATATTATCAAAAGAAAGAAACTGAGGCTATTAATACTTTAGAAGATATTTTGCAAAATCATAAAGGAGAAAAAATTGAAGATGAAGCTTTATTGATGCAAGCAAAACTCTATGAAAAACGTAGCGAATTTGACAAAGCACGTTTAAACTACAAGAAAATCATTGAGTTTTACAAAGATGATATTTTAGTTGACGATGCGTATTTTGCCATGGCACAACTCTATCTCAATCATTTTGATGAACCCGAAAAAGCCAAGCAATTCTTTGAAGAAATCATTTTCAATCATCAAGACAGTATTCACTATGTAGAAGCGCAAAAAGCGTATCGAAAGTTACGTGGCGATTCGGTGAATTAAATTTAAATGAATTCTTTTTAAATAACTCTAATTCAACAAAGAATCCACACATAATTCAGCTTAAAAACGTAATTTTGCACTTTATTACAAAACTCACCTATGTACATCTATAATGTAACTATTAACGTTTCCGATAGCGTTCACGACGAATTTTTAATCTGGATTAAAAAACACATTCCTGAAGTATTGGCAACAGGTAAATTTACCGAAGCACGTTTTACACAAGTATTAGTAGAAGAAGAAATGGAAGGAACTACATATTCCGTACAATATACTGCTAAAACCAGAGCCGATTTGGATGCGTATTATGAAGAAGATGCACCAAGATTACGTGAAGAAGGCATGAAAAAATTTGCCGATCAAATGCTCGGTTTTCGTACCGAATTAAAAATAATAGAAGACTTTAAAGCATAAAAAAAACGAAGATATGAAGGAGAGAAGATATTTTTCGCAACTTGCTTACTTTGTCAAAGCAATTCTAATTATTGTTGTAATTGGTGTGTTTTTCTATATTGTAACAGAACTTTCAGATAAACTTGCAGAAACATTAAGCATCAAGTTTCGTAAAAACTTAGTCGTTATTGAATATGTTGTCAACATACTAATTGGTATAATTTGTTTTTTACTTATTTTGATTATTCTCTTACGAGGGAAACCACAAATTACACTTAATGCTTCCACACTTCGTACCAATCGCTTTAAACGAAATTTCTCTGACTTAAAATCTTATCATCCAAGTAAAGGTGGAAGTGAACCATATGTGATTTCTCATGATGGAAAGCAATTTGACATTGAACTCTCTTGGTTTTCAAAAAAAGACCGACAAGAAATAGAATCATTTATTATTAAACAAATAGAAACTGCTAACCTATAAAGTGAAATGACTGATAAAGTAAGAGCAAAAAAGCATTTAGGACAACATTTCCTAAAAGACGAAGAGGTAGCAGAGCGCATTGCAGATACGCTTACGCTGAATCGGTATGATAATGTCTTAGAAATTGGTCCTGGAATGGGCGTTTTGACAAAATATTTACTCAAAAAACCTGTTAAAACCTATGTTTGCGAAATTGACACGGAATCGGTGGCATACTTGCAAGCGCATTATTTGCAACTTTCAGATCGAATTTTGGAAGAAGATTTCTTAAAATACAATCTTAAAAAAACATTCAAAGACGAAGCATTTGCCATCATTGGAAACTTTCCGTACAATATTTCTACGCAAATTGTATTCAAAACGATAGAAATGCGCGATCAAATTCCAGAGTTTAGCGGAATGTTTCAAAAAGAAGTAGCACAACGTATTTGCGCTCCACACGGAAACAAAACCTATGGAATACTCTCCGTTTTAACACAAGTGTTTTATGATGCGGAATATTTATTTACTGTACCGCCAGACGTATTTAATCCTCCACCAAAAGTAGATTCTGGCGTAATGCGACTCATTCGAAAAGAAAATTATTCACTTCCATGTGATGAAAAATTATTCTTCAGAGTCGTAAAAACAGCATTTCAACAACGAAGAAAAACACTTCGTAACAGTTTAAAAACATTCAATCTGTCCAATAATTTAAAAGAAGATACTATATTTGGGCTGCGACCTGAACAACTAAGCGTTCAAGGATTCGTAGATTTAACCATCAAGATAGCAAATGACTCCATTTAAACTCAGTGATGAACTCATTGCGCAAGTAGAAAAGCACATTGAGGAAAAAAAAGATGCTACACTTCTAGAATTACTAGAAGAGCTTCACTATGCAGATATTGCTGAGATCATTGACGAATTAAATCTTGAAGAAGCCACCTACATAATTAAACTGTTAGACAGTGAAAAAACATCCGATATTCTTACGGAAGTTGACGATGATGTACGTGAAAAAATACTTGAAAATCTTTCTGTCAAAGAAATTGCTGAAGAAATTGATGAACTTGACACAGATGATGCTGCAGATATTATTTCTGAACTTCCAGAAGGAAGAAAGCAAGAAGTAATTTCGGAATTAGAAGACAAGGAACACGCCAAAGAAATTGTAGAGTTACTTCGATATGATGAAGATACTGCTGGTGGATTGATGGCAAAAGAACTGGTTAGTGCTAATGAAAACTGGAATGTACTCACCTGCGTAAAAGAAATGCGCAAACAAGCAGAAGAAGTTACACGTGTACATTCTATCTACGTAATTGATGATGATGGAATTTTAAAAGGAAGACTTTCACTCAAAGACTTATTGACAACGTCTACCAGAGCACATATCAAAGATGTATACATCCCAAAAGTAGATTATGTAAATGTAAATGACGAAGCCGAAGAAGTGGCAAGAGTCATGTCTAAATACGATTTAGAAGCCATTCCAGTAGTTGATGAAATGAAGCGATTGGTTGGCCGTATTACGATTGATGATATTGTAGATGTCATTCGTGAAGAAGCCGAAAAAGATTACCAACTTGCTGCTGGTATTACACAAGATGTAGAAGCCGATGATAGTATATGGGAACTCACACGTGCACGTTTACCTTGGTTATTTTTAGGGTTACTAGGCGGAATTGGTGCTGCAGCTATTATGGAAGGTTTTGAAGAAATGATAAGCAAATACGCTATTCTATTCTTCTTTACACCGCTAATTGCCGCCATGGCAGGAAATGTTGGTGTACAATCGAGCGCAATAATAGTGCAAGGTTTGGCAAATGATGATATAAAAGGAAGTGTAAACAACCGATTATGGAAAGAAATGTTATTGGCACTCTTAAATGGTTTGGCGCTGGCAATCATTCTCTTTTTTGTTGTTTGGTTTTGGAAAGAAAGTCCTGTTGAAGCCTTAGCAATATCAGCCTCATTAGTTGTTGTTATCATAGTTGCAGGAATTATTGGTACGTTTATTCCACTATTCTTAAACAAACGTGGAATTGATCCAGCAATTGCTACAGGTCCATTTATTACGACAAGTAATGACATCTTCGGAATTTTAATCTACTTCATGATTGCCAAATTGATTATTGGTATATAAATGAATTACCTCCATGTATGCATTTTCGCTATATCTGGATAATTTCTATACTTAAAATAATCGCAATGCGTATATTTAGGTAGTGTACGTCATACTAGAAAACTGGGAAACAATTATAATCTGAACCAAAAATGAACGAAATTTCATTCGGGAAAGCGAAACTTTCAGATGCTTTGAGAATATCTGTTTTACTTAAAACTGTCTATATTCAGACATACGCAATTGACGGAATAACTTTTGAATTTTCGAACTTTATTACACATAGATTCTCAACTGAAAATATTGAAAATATAATCAAAGAAAACCCAAGTCGATTGATCATTGCATATCAAAATGGAAACCCGATTGGAGCGGCTGAAATAATCTATGATAGTACTTGTCCGATTAGAAAAACACATGTTCCCGAATTAAGCAAACTGTATGTATTGGAAAGATTTTACGGAAAAGGGATTGGGTACAAACTTATTAATGAAGCGGAGAAAGAAGTACGTCAAAATGGTTTTACCGAACTTAACCTTGAAGTCTATATTAATAATGATAGAGCAATTACTTTTTATGAAAGACAAGGTTATGTTTCAATAGGCAATGTAGATTTCCCAATGGAATCTAATACCTATGAAAATTTAGTAATGAATAAAGTGCTCAACTAAAAAAGCGAACCGAAGTCCGCTCTTGCAATTGAAAAAAAAGAAGTGAATCTAATTTCACTTTAAACGCATACCATTATATCGTTCCGTTACAATCAATTAGTACAGAACATGCTCCACCTTCGGTAATGATATAGCATTCGTCTCTGTCTGGTCTAGAGAAACATAATGGTGATGTTGGACAATTTTCAACATTCCCACTTTTTCCTCCTTTTACTTCATTTAAGTTTGTAAAACTTAGCTCAGAAACTTTCGTTTTGTTTAATCTTAATATTTTAATTTGTTTTTTCATGGTAAAAAAATTATGGTTAATAATCTGTGTATTTAATGTATTCTAATCGGTAAAAAAGATTATAAAAAAAGCGAACCGAAGCTCGCTTTAAAATGCTTATTGTTAACCACCTAGCAACCTTGCGTAGCTTCACATGGAGATGTAAAACACGGTCTAAAATCATACGTAGAAACACATTCGCCAAAAGGACCACCTGCTCCAGTTTTTCCTCCAATAATTTCTCCTACTTTAGCAATGTTTAATTCAGAGATTGTTGCTTTCTTTAACTTTAAAATTTTTGTTTGTTTTTTCATAATATTATATTTTTTAAATCGTTAATGATGAGACAAATGAAGTATTAAATTTGTTGAGAAAAAAGAGAAGTAAACCGTGATTATCGAATTAACGTGTCGAAAATCAAAATATATCCAAACAAATTAAATATCGTAACAAATTAAATATCAGATATATAAAACAACTCTAAGCCGATAATTATCGAATTCAAGGTTCAAAAGGAATGGAAAATCATACAATTAGAAAAGCGGTTCCCGCAGACGCAAAATTTATATCATTATTGGCAAAAATTAACTTTTCTGAATCTTTCGGTAATTTATTTATTTCTGAAGAAGAACTCCGACAGTATATTGATAAAAATTTTTCCGTAGAAAAAATGGAGAGTTCGCTTCAAAAGAGTGAAAATATATTTTGGATTGCTTATGTAAAAACACTTCCGGTAGGATATGCCAAATTAAAAAAAGACATTCCTGTTCCCGACACAAACTATAGTGAAGCTGCTGAACTTCAAAAACTATACATCCTAAAAGATTATATTTCAGAAGGAAACGGTTTGGAACTGAAAATAGATTTTTTTGAAGAAATTCAAAAACTCAACATCAAACGTATTTGGCTGAAAGAACTCCACACGGATCAACATGCTATAAATTTTTACAAAGCGCAGGACTTTCATAAACATCATACACAATCATTTACCATCGGAAAAGAAGATTTTGTTTTCAATATTATGATGAAAACATTCTAAAATCTCGTAATTTAGTTGCATGAACGCAATTAATATCAAAGACAAATTTAAACTCGTTGACACTCAATGGCATCCGCGCCAAATTGCAATTGTTGACGATATGCAAGTGATTTTAGCTAAAATTCAAGGTGAATTTGTATGGCATGCACACGAAGACGAAGACGAACTATTTCAAGTCATTAAAGGAACACTCTTTATGAAGTTTCGCGACAAAACGGTTACCGTAAACGAAGGTGAACTTATTGTTGTACCCAAAGGGGTTGAACATTGTCCAGCCACGAAAGATGGCGAAGAAGTACACTTATTACTTTTTGAAAAACTTTCTACAGCGCATACAGGGAATGTACAACACGAAAAAACGCAAACAGAATACCCAAAAATCTAACACGTGAACATATTACACCTTGATGAAAATCATCCGTTGCTTATAAATCAATTTGCAGAATTGGGACATATCAATCATGAAGATTATACGTCTACAAAAGCCGAAATTGAAGCTAAAATTCACAACTATGACGGTTTTATTATTCGCAGTCGATTCAAGATTGATGCAGAATTTCTAGCGAAAGCGACCAACTTAAAATTTATTGGAAGAGTTGGCGCAGGCTTGGAAAATATTGATTGTGAGTTTGCAGAAAGGCAAGGCATCAAGCTTATTTCTGCACCAGAAGGCAATAGAAATGCCGTTGGAGAACATGCACTCGGAATGATTTTATCGTTATTCAACAAGTTTAACAAAGCCGATAGAGAAGTTCGTGATGGAAAATGGTTGCGCGAAGCCAATAGAGGTTTTGAACTCGATGGGCAAACGGTTGGAATTATTGGCTATGGAAACATGGGAAAAGCCTTTGCCAAAAAATTACGCGGTTTTGATGTTGAAGTACTTTTTTATGATTTAAAAGATGGTATTGGAGATCAAAACGCAACACAGGTTTCGTTAGCTGAATTGCAAGAACGCGCTACTGTCCTAAGTTTACACACGCCACAAACACCGTTAACAATGAATATGGTGAACAAAGAATTCATTGAAGCGTTTCAACACAACTTTTGGTTTATAAATACGGCACGTGGAAAAAGTGTAGTCACGCAAGATTTGGTAGCAGCATTACAATCTGGGAAAATCTTAGGTGCTGGATTGGATGTATTGGAATATGAAAAAAGTTCATTTGAAAATCTATTCAATGACAATCAAATGCCAGCTGCATTTCAATACTTAATTGAAGCAGAAAATGTGCTATTATCTCCACATGTTGCAGGTTGGACCAAAGAAAGCAAAGAGAAATTAGCACAAACTATTGTAGATAAATTCAAAGTTCATTTTCATTAGATGTAAAAATGAAAAAAACGATTTTCATATTTGGTGTACTTATCATCGCATTATTGGCATTGCTCCAATTGAGTCAATATTCGTTGATTTCTAAAAACACTTCTATTGAATATATTATTGGAGGAATTGCTATTGTCTTTTTCTTTGTTGGATTATATATAAACAAACGAAAAAACACAGCACAATCTGTAGTTCCTACACCTGAAATAGACACAAAAAAGATTGAAGATTTGGGTTTGAGTAAACGTGAATATGAAGTTTTATGTAAACTTGCCAAAGGACATTCCAATAAGGAAATTGCTTCACTCCTATTCGTTTCAGAAAGCACTATAAAAACACATGTGTCTAATGTATACACAAAATTAGATGTAAAGCGACGTACACAAGCAATACAAAAAGCAAAAGCGTTGAATATATTGCCTAATTCATAGCACTACTTACCTCAATAAAACTATACATTCACAAATACTCATTTTACTACAGATGAAGAAATTAGTAGTTTCAATCTTCATTGTAAATTTCCATCAAATGTGTATATCCAAAATTAGAACCTTCTTTCAGTTAGCGTTATTTTTTATGTTGACAAATGTGCTTTCGCAAAACAACTATCTACGCATTGAATTAAAACCCATAAAAGAACATCGTATAACAGACTATCATTTCTACAAAAATGATTCGTTAATCTATGCAAATTGTGGTTCTATAAGCCACATTAATTGGTTTTCTAACTTAGAAAAAGGGGAATATCGATTAAAATATGATACAGTTTTTGGAATTGATTCTGTTGAATTTAGCTTTACATCAGATCGTGGTTCTAAAAAAATCATTCTGGAAACAGAGAAAACTTCCAAAAAACGACTTGCAGAAACTCATTCTTATGTTGAATCATTAAAAAACAATGAGCGTATTACGCTAAATTATAGCTTAGGTGCATGCTTTATTTCAAGGAAAAAAGAAGCAACTATTCTCAAAGAAAACGACCTCTATTACTTTATTGATTATGGACAAAAAAGATTGATTTCCGAAAGAAGAATAAAGCGAATCATTCGACATGAAAAAATTCTTAAAAACTTAAATTTTACTGAAAACATACATGATAGCGAATTATATGTTACCTGTAGTGAGTTTTTTTCATTAACAAAAAATGGAAAACAAGTATATGGAAAAAATGTGTATTGCGGTACTTGGAGTGAATCGTCAAATATCAAAAGATACATGAGATAATATAAAAGCAAAAAAGCGTAACATATTGCCTATTTTATAAAATTGCTACCTTAGTATGAGCGATTTGGTACTTTCGTATGAGTGCGTTTTTTACACATTCTCCTACTTTTGAACCACTAATCATAAAAACTTAATACAATGAAAGCAACAGTAAAAAAGTATGGACTCTACGCATTAGGTATCGCCTTAGTAATTTTCTTTCTGGGCTTATACTTTGGAAAAGAATTATCGTTCAAAACACAAGAAGTCATTGGATATACAACCATGGCTGTATCTTTAATTCCTATTTATTTTGGCATCAAACACTACAGAGATTATGAAAATAATGGTGCTGTAAATTTTAAAGAAGGATTCATTATAGGTATTTTAATCGCATTGTGCGCCGCTATCGGTTTTGCTATTATCGATTTCCTATTTGTGAGTTATATATATCCTGAATTCCCACAGGATTATTTAGCATATAGCATAGATAATATCAATGCTTCTGACATTCCTGCAGATCAAAAAATTAAAGACATTGCAGACGCAAAAGAAATGATGAAAACATACGGAACGCCATCTTTTGGTGCTATATTAATGTTTTCAATGGTTTTCATTTTTGGAATCATCATATCATTGATATCTGCTTTGACTTTGCAACGAAAAAGTAATTAAGATATACATATTACATAGAGTGAATCCTTAAATATCTATAGCGTTAAGTATAGTTCCAATTCTATAAAATTACTACCTTAGTACGACCGAATTAATCCTTTTGCAGGAAAACTATTTTTAGTGTCTGCTTTAGTTTGGGGACAGAACTCTTAAATTTTACAACAATGAAAAATACAGTGCTCAAATACGGAATTTACAGTTTTATTTTAGCTTCCATTCTCTTTTCGTCAGCACTCTATTTTGGTTATGCATTGGAGTTTAAAACACATGGATTCATTGGATATTTGACCATGATTTTATCGCTGAGCTTTGTGTATTTTGGAATTAAACACTACAAAAATCATGATCTTGAAGGTGAAATTGATTATAAAACTGCTTTTGTTATTGGTTTTGGAATTGCCTCCTTTGTGGCAATTGCTTTTGGACTGATTGACGCAATTTATATTGCTACTATTAACCCTGATTTTTCAGAAAGTTATGTTGCGTATGAATTTGGTTTGTTGGAAACTCAAAACTTATCAGAAGCAATAAAGGATATTGACAAAGCATCCATTTTAAAACGAAGTGAAGTGTTTCAAAATTCAACACTTGTCTTTTTTGTCACGTTGATGATGGTTTTAGTTATCGGAACAATTGTTTCGCTACTTTCCGCATTATTATTATATAAAAAAGAAAACTAATTATAACAAAACTAAGAATGAAAAATAGAGTCACTGGCTTAGGCGGATTTTTCTTTAAAACAGAAGACCCAAAAGGATTAAAAAATTGGTATGGAAAACATTTAGGATTACCTGTAGATGATTACGGCTGTACATTTTGGTGGAAAGATAAAGAAGGAAACGACTGTTCTACACAATGGAGTACGTTTCCAAATGACACCAAGTATTTTCTACCAAGTGAAAAACAGTTCATGATGAACTTTAGAGTAGAAAACTTGGTAGAACTCTTGGCGGTTTTAAAAGAAGAAGGAGTCACCATTGTTGGAGAAGTAGAAGAATATAGCTACGGAAAATTTGGTTGGATAGTAGATCCTGAAGGGAACAAAATTGAACTTTGGGAACCTAATGATGATGCTTTTAAATAGGGTTTAATTACGCCAGAAACAATTATATAAACCTACCTAATTATAAAACCAACATATATAACTTTAAAGAATAATGAGAAGACTTTCACTCTTACTATTTCTTGTCTGTGCCATTGGACAAGCGCAAATTGAAAAAACAATTAAAACAGATATTTCTACACTTGCAGAAATCATCAACACGAAAAACGCCAATGCTTTTTATGGTTTTTTAGCTGATGCGAAAGACTTAAAAAAAATATTTGCAGCAAGTAATGTAACGGATTATAACAAAATCAAATCTCGTTACGGGCAACATTTAAGCCTTCAACCCAAAAAACTTTTTGCCGAGCTTGACAAAAAATTAAGTAAATACAAAAAACGTCCTACACTCAAACCTCATGTTGTTTTATATGAAAAAGCAGATATGGACGCCGAGAAAAAGACGTTTATGACTATCTTTTTTAAAGATACGAACGGTTCTTTGTACAGTATGGAACTCAAAAGTATAAAAGTTGGGAATGAAATCTTCTACGCGTATAAAGGCGAAATAGAGAAACTTCAACAAAAAGGCCTAGACAATTTTAAAAAGAATATTGTTCCGTTAATTGCTAATAATACAAGTGAATTAGCCATTTTAACATTCAATAAAAAATAACTTCTAGATTTTAGCGCAACAATAATTTGACATTAAATATTGTAACAAACACATGACATTGTAAACTAATAAAGTATCATCAAAAGAAAAACAATCATGAGTGAAGACACGAATAACGTACCAAAAAAAACAGAAGACTCCGAAGAAGTTGTACACAAAGCAAAAATAGTGAGAGAAACCAAAGCTGAAGAAATCAAAGATGAAGTAAAAGAAAGCATACATAACGCTAAGGACAAAGCTTCCGAATTCGCAGATAAAGCAAAAGAAAAGGCAAGCGAATTTGCAGACGAAGCCAAAGAAGCTTTTGGAGACGCAAAAGAAAAAGCCTCAGAATTCGCAGGTGAAGCAAAAGAGAAGTTCTCCGAGTTTTCGGAAAAAGCACAAGAGAAAGCTGCCGATTTTGCCGAAGATGCGAAAGAAGCATTCGGAGATGCAAAAGAGAAAGCTTCTGAGTTTGCAGACGAAGCAAAAGAAAAGTTTTCTGAGTTCTCTGAAAAAGCGCAGGAGAAAGCTGCCGATTTTGCCGAAGATGCGAAAGAAGCATTTGGAGACGCAAAAGAAAAAGCTTCTGAGTTTGCAGACGAAGCCAAAGAGAAATACGACGAATACAAAGAAGTTGCAAAAGATAAATTCTCTGAAATTAGTGAAGAAGCAAAAGAAGTCTACGAAGATGTCAAGGAAAGAGTAAGTGAATTTGCCGAAGAAGCAAGTGAACGTTTAGGAGAATTCACTGAGGAAGCAAAAGAAACTCTAGAAGAAGCTTCTAAAAAAACAAAAAGTTTCTTTCAACGCTTATTTGGGGAAACAAAAAAATAAAATTTCACGAAATAAAAGATATAAAAAGCAGCAAAATTATATTGCTTTTTATATCTTTATTGTAATATCACGTTACAACTTATGTTATGGGCATTACAAAGAATCACATCTTCGATGAATACCAAAATGAAACGGCTTTAATTACGAAAGTTTTAGGACATCCAGCGCGAATTGCCATGTTACAACACATTAGCAAAAATGAATATTGCAATTGTAACGACTTAGTAAAAGCGACAGGTTTGGCACAACCTACAGTTTCTCAACATCTTTCCGAAATCAAGAGAATACACTTACTCAAACAAAAACAACAAGGAAAAAATACCTTCTATGCAATCGATTTGGATTTGCTAAATCAGTACCGACGAAAAATCAATGACTTTTTTGTAAAAGTACAGGTGAATTGTCAGAAGTAGGGTCTTGGGTCTTGGGTCTTGGGTCTTGGGTCTTGGGTCTTGGGTCTTGGGTCTTGGGTCTTGGGTCTTGGGTCTTGGGTCTTGGGTCTTAAAAGAAATACTTTTTGTTTCAAAACTTAAACTATTCAACTTCAATTTTTGTTAATTCGTTTTTTGTGGATTTGTGTTTCTATCAAAGTCCAAACCGTTCAATTTACAAACTACTAAACTATCAAAAACGTCACTGCGAGGAGTTTACGACGCGGCAGTCTGTTTTTAAGTAAAGTCTAAACTTTCTTTGAACGAGATTGCCACGAATTTTCACAAAATTCTCGCAAAGACGTAACAAAGAAATTATCAAAGTCTAAAACCATTCAATCTATAAACTACTCAACTTATAAACTCATAAACAAGAAAAACACTTTTCAAACCAACAGATTGTTATGAGAAAAGCATCCTTTCGACTAAAAAGCTTCTTTTCCTGCGAAATTTAAAATATTTTTGATTGGAATTAGTTTAGTTGTAGATGAAGTCACTCTTTCTATTTTTTTGTGTCGGATTGTTTTTCGCTGTAAATGCTCAGGGACAAACAGAAAATCGCCGTATCAAAAAAGTGGCTGTAAAAGATTCCATTGTCTTAGATTCGGTAAGTATCAATCCGTTTCAATTTAAACTCACAGATAAGAAAAATAAAAAGATTGATTCCACTGCCTATCGAATTGATTTTACAAAAGCGATTCTCTATTTAGATTTATCAAAAATAAGTACCGATTCTATTCGCGTAAGCTATACCAAATACCCAGATTTTTTAACCAAGAAATACACAGGTTTTAATAAAAATTCTATTGTTCAAAACCCGATTGATATTGATAAAATTGTTTCACTTAGCACGAATAAAGAACCTAAAAATACACGTCTTTTTGATGGTTTAAATACTTCTGGAAGCATTTCCCGTGGTGTGACTATTGGAAACAACCAAAACTCTGTATTAAACTCTGAACTCGATTTACAAATTTCTGGAAAAATCTCTGAAAATGTAACACTTCGCGCGTCTATACAAGATGCTAATATTCCGATACAAGAAAGTGGATATTCGCAGCGTTTGGATGAATTTGATCAGGTTTTTATTGAACTAGAAAGCAAGAACTGGAAAATACGCGCAGGAGACGTAAATCTGGAAAATACCACGACTGATTTTATGCGTTTTCAAAAGAAAGTACAAGGTGTTGGTGTAACCGCAGTTTTGCCTGGTGAAAATGGAAAAACGACACTTTTTGCTTCTGGAGCATTAGTACGCGGTCGTTATACACAAAGTAGGTTTCAAGGACAAGAAGGAAATCAAGGTCCGTATAAATTGACAGGTCCAAACGAAGAATTGTTTATTTTGATTATTTCGGGAAGTGAAACGGTATATGTCAACGGATTGCCTGTAGAACGCGGAGAAAATAACGATTATATTATTGATTATAACGCAGGAGAGATTACGTTTACATCCAAATATCCGATTACCTCGGAAATGCGTATTACAGTAGAATATCAGTTTACGGATAATAATTATACGCGATTTGTAGCATACGGCGGTGCGCAATATGAACATGAAAAGTTTAAAGTTGCAGGATATATTTATTCTGAGAATGATTCCAAAAATCAGCCAATTCAACAAAATTTATCAGACGAGCAAGTGCAAATTTTGCGTGATGCAGGAGACGATCAACAATTAATGTCTGCGCCTTCTGCTGTAGAACAAGCATTTACAGAGAATCGAATTTTATACCGAAAAGAAACCATTAGCGGCGCAGAAATATTTGTATTTTCTAACAATCCAGATGATACTTTATTTGATGTACGTTTCACACTTGTAGGTGATAATCAAGGAAATTATGTCTTATCAGATACCGCTTCTAACGGACGCATTTACGAATATGTTTCGCCAATTGCAGGTATTCCACAAGGAAATTACGAACCGATCATTCAGCTTGTATCTCCTACAAAAACACAGGTTGCTGTTGTAAACGGAGCATATACGCCAAGCGAAAAAACGAATGTACAGTTTGAAGTTGGCGTGAGTAATAATGACCAGAATTTATTTTCGTCTTTGGACGATGATGACAATCAAGGTTTGGCTGCAAAAGTTAGCGTTCGTCAGCAATTGCTAGACAAAAAATGGAAGGTTGGTAGTTTTGCAAATTTCAATCATATTGATGAAAAATTTCAAACTATTGAACGTTTATATTCTATTGAATTTAATCGTGATTGGAACTTAGACAATAACATCAACACTGGAAATCAGCAGTTTTTAGCAACAGGTTTGGATTTTTCTAATGAAGAAAACGGAACTGCACAATATCGTTTTGAGTATTTAGATTTTAAAAATAACGCGACAGGAAATCGTCATGTATTAGAGTCCAATCTAAAATTTGGGAAATTGCAATTCCAATCTAGTGGCAGCTTTTTAAAGAATGAAACCAATACGACAACATCCGATTTCTTACGTTTATTTGCACGTTCTGCCTATAGTTTTGATAAAAGCTGGATTGGCGCACGCGTAGCTTTGGAAAGCAACGAGCAAAAAGAAATTACTACCGAAAATTTTACACCATTAAGTCAACGATTTAAAGCGTACACAGGGTTTATTGGTGTTGGAGATAGCTTAAAAATTCACGCCGAAGTTGGTTATACATATCGTGTAAATGATAGTTTGCGCAACAATAATTTGCAACGTGTAAATACGTCAAATACGTACTTTTTAAAATCACGATTAATTCAGAACGAGAATACACAATTATCATTATTTGTGAATTACAGAACGCTCAATCAGGAAGATGAAGACTTGGAAGATGAGCAATCATTGAATTCACGTTTGATATATCAGCAGCGATTGTTCAATAAAATTGTAACCTTAAATACAGTTTACGAAACCAATTCGGGAACGCTTCCACAACAAGAGTTTACATACGTACAAGTTGATCCTGGGCAAGGTGTGTACACATGGAATGATTATAACGAAAATGGAATTCAAGAATTGAACGAATTTGAACTCGCACAATTTCCTGACGAAGCCATTTATGTTCGTGTGTTATTACCGAATCAGGTGTTCATTAAAACGCATCAAAACAAATTCAGTCAAGTCGTTACATTCAATCCAACACAATGGAATACAAGTAATGCAAAAGGTGTTCAAAAGTTTTTATCGCATTTTTACAATCAAGCATCATTTTTAATAGATAAAAAGATTCGACGTGAGAATGATAATTTCAATTTCAATCCATTTGACAGCGATGAAAGTGACAATGTTTTAGGTTTGAGTCAAACCTTACGAAATGCACTCTTTTTCAATCGTGGAAAACAGAAGTATACAACTTCGTATACGTATTTGAATGCAAAGTCGAAAAACTTACTTTCTATTGGTTCCCAAGAAAACATCAATACATCACATCAACTTCAGTTTACTCATAAAATTGGCAAGTTTTGGTTAACTGATTTTGTTAGTAGTACAGGGAAAACCGAAAGTATTTCAGAGAACTTTCTAAATAAAAACTTTGAAATCAATCTATTTAAAGTAGAACCAACGCTTTCTTATTTATTTAGCAGGAACAGTCGTTTTAGTGTATTTTACAAGTATGAAAACAAAGAAAATTTGGTGGGCAATTCTGAAACTTTAACTCAGCAAAAAGTTGGAATTTCATTCGCATATAGCAATCAGCAAAAAATTGCGTTAAATGGTGAGTTTAATTATTTTCAAAATGACTTTTCAGGAAATGCATTTTCTCCGGTTGGTTATCAAATGCTAGAAGGTTTACAACCTGGTACAAACTTTACGTGGAACATTTTAATTCAAAAGAAATTGACTAAATTTTTAGACTTAAATCTTTCTTATTTTGGTCGAAAAAGCGAAACTTCACAAACAATTCACACAGGAAATGTGCAACTAAAAGCATTCTTTTAATTTCAATTTGAACCAATTTTATTAAAAACCTGAATCTAAATTACAATCCATTAAAACTTGAAAAACCCAGTATTTATAGTAACTCATGACTTTACTGTATGTTTTCTAAATTAATTTATTTAAAATTATTCTAAATAATACGCAACCTTTTCATGAAAGTAGAATCTATTAATGGTATAATTCTTGTTATTAAGCAACAAACAATAACAAAAAAATCGTTAATTATGAAAAACAACTTTACTACAAAATTACTCGTATTACTCCTTTTTATAGGTTTTCAATCGTATGCACAAGATACAATGTCTGATGACCAATTTGGTGTTGGTGATCGCCAAAACGAAATCCGTTTAGATGTATTTGATGCAGCATTTTTCTCGGCTTTAGATGTAAGTTATGAACGTGTAAATGACACTTCTATCGGCTATGGAGCTTCACTTTTTGTAAACCTTAGAGATACCGATGAAAATGCGGCGTATTATGAAAAAATTGCGTTTACACCATTTTTTAGATTCTACTTTTTTAATGAAGAAGATTATGGAGCTAAAGGTCTTTTTGCAGAAGTATTCTCAAAATTTGCTTCAGGAGATAATCCTGATAACTTAGACGAGGAATATTTTGATGCTGCCTTAGGTTTAGCTATTGGTAAAAAATGGGTAAACAAAAGAGGATTTATGTTAGAGATTTCACTTGGTGGTGGACGAAATATCGGATTGGACGATAATTCTCCAGATTTTACTTTTAGAGGTGGAATTTCATTAGGATATAGATTTTAAATACTGAAATTTTAATATTTCGGCACACTAAAAATTATATGAAAAAGAAAAAAGCGACTTAAAAAAGTCGCTTTTTTGTATTGTATTTTTTAGATGAATTTACATTTTCATTAACCAAGCGCGCATATCAACTTCCTTGCTAATAATTCCGCGAACATCTTCTATTTTTACACGTTGTTGTTCCATGGTATCTCTATGACGAATGGTAACCATATTGTCTTCTACAGTATCATGATCAACTGTGATACAAAATGGTGTTCCTGCCGCATCTTGTCTTCTATAACGTTTCCCTACAGTATCCTTTTCTTCATAAATAACATTGAAGTCCCATTTTAGATCTTCCATAATTTCTTTCGCAATTTTAGGAAGGCGTTCATCACTTTTCACTAATGGAAATATGGCAGCTTTCGTTGGCGCTAATACAGCTGGCAAACGTAATACTACACGTGTTGATCCATCTGGCAAGGTTTCTTCTACCAACGAGTTTGAGAAAATTGCCAAAAACATACGATCCAAACCAATAGAAGTTTCTACCACATACGGCACATAACTTTCTTTAGTTTCATTATCGTAATACTGTAATTTTTTACCTGAATATTCTTCGTGCGCTTTTAAATCGAAATCTGTGCGCGAATGAATTCCTTCTAGTTCTTTAAAACCAAATGGGAAATTAAATTCTATATCTGCAGCAGCATCGGCATAATGCGCTAATTTATCGTGATCGTGAAAACGGTAATTCTCCTCGCCCATTCCTAACGACAAATGCCACTTCATACGATTCTTTTTCCATTGCTCGTACCATTCTTTTTGAGTTCCTGGTTTTACAAAGAATTGCATTTCCATTTGTTCAAACTCACGTTGTCTAAAGATAAACTGACGTGCTACGATTTCGTTACGGAATGCTTTTCCTGTTTGCGCAATTCCGAATGGAATTTTCATACGCCCCGTTTTTTGTACGTTGAGGAAATTCACAAAAATACCTTGTGCCGTTTCTGGTCGTAAATATACTTTGGTTGAACTATCTGCGGAAGCACCTAATTGTGTACCAAACATCAGGTTAAATTGCTTTACTTCTGTCCAATTCTTTGAACCTGAAACTGGATCAGCAATTCCTAAATCCTCAATAAGTTGCTTGAAACCTTCTAAATCATTTTCTTCCTGTACACGTGCCAATTCGTTACTTATTTCATCAATTTGTTTTTGTCGACGTAATACATTTTGATTTGTAGAGCGAAATTCTTCTTCATTAAACGCATCACCAAAACGCTTTTTAGCTTTTGTGATGTCTTTAGTTATTTTTTGAACAATTTTTTCTCTGTGATCTTCTACAAGTACATCAGCGCGGTAACGCTTTTTTGAATCTTTATTATCAATAAGAGGATCATTAAACGCATCTACATGGCCAGAAGCTTTCCAAGTTGTTGGATGCATTAAGATTGCAGCATCAATTCCTACAATATTTTCATGCATTTGCACCATTGCTTTCCACCAATAGTCGCGTATATTTTTCTTTAACTCTGCTCCATTTTGAGCATAATCGTATACTGCACTTAACCCATCATAAATTTCACTTGATTGAAATATATAACCGTATTCTTTTGCGTGCGATACTACTTTTTTAAATTGGTCGTCTTGTTTTGCCATGTCGCAAATATAAAACGTTTGTATATGAGCTACAAGCTATTTTTTAGCGATGTATACAAAAGCTGGCGGAATGTTGAAAAGTTCGAAGGATAACTTCACTTTATCGTTAAAAACTTTTTTGAGTTTTTTGTAGTACGTAAGACTGTATTGGAATTGAACAAACAAGCCATTATCTATCATGGCATCGTAAGCATTTTTTAAAATTCGATCACTAATATCGCTTGGAATGTTTGTAAAAGGCAAGCTTGAAACCACACAATCGGTTTTTTCGAAACCGTGTTTTTGTAAAATTGGTGTCACTTCTTCAGCAGATACTTTTTCAATAATTAACTGTGAGTGTTGTATTTTTTCTAATGATTCGAAAAATTTGTCATTAACCTCAAAAGTAATTAATGTAGTATGCGGTTGTATTTTCTTTAAAATCTCTTTGGTAAAGATTCCGTTTCCCGGTCCAAATTCTACAATGACTTTTACCGTATCGAAGTCGATATTTTTTAACATTCTTCTACATAAGAAACGGGAACTAGGGAAAATGGTTCCAGCTGTTTTAATATCGCGTATGGCTTCTCTAAAAAATTTTAACTTATCCAATCGAGGAAGTTTTTATTACTTAGTGTTCGTTTTTTTGAATGTATCGCGAAGTAAAGAAAATATTCAGAAAATATCGTCTTTTTTGTGTGAATCTTTTCCTTTTAAGGAGTGAATATTGAAATGTAAGTCTAATAACTAGGGTTCATTGTCCCTATAGATATGCCGTTATAAAGTTTTCGTTGCAAGCTAAGATTGCTTTTTCGAAGCTCAAGCATTTTTCTTCTGTATTCTAAAATAGACTCATAGTCTAGCACTGTATGTTCTAAATTATCGAGTAATTTTTCTGCTTTTTGCTTTTCCTTATTTACTTCTTTAGCATGTGATTTATAGTCTTTAGCTAAATGCGCATAATTTTTTATGATTTCTTTTAATTCTTCTTGTACCAACGACTTCTCGTTATCTAAGTATTTATCCTTCTTTTTGTTGTCTTTGTAATTGAATACAGAAATGCAAACCATAGATACTGTCATTGCCGAAAGTGCAATAAGTAATATTTTTTGAATTGTATCTTTTGTGGCTCCACTCATAAAAAAGTAGTACTTTTAAAGTATATATGTTAAAGAATTTAACGTTTTTAGTGTGGCAAATATATTAAATAATATTCTTTCTTCCTTTTTTCCTGCAATTTGCTTGGCTTGTTCTGATAAATTAATGCATCAAGAACAACACATTTGCACGAAATGCTTACACAACTTACCTTTTACTGAATTTCATAAACATCACGAAAACCCTGTATTACATACATTTTACGGACGTGTTTCTGTTGCAAATGCAACCGCACTACTCCACTACAAAAAGAATGGATTAGTACAACAGTTGGTACATCAATTAAAATATAAAGGAAGACAGGAAGTTGGTGCTTTTTTAGGAAATATGCTAGGTAAAAGCTTACAGGGCGAACTTTCTTACCAAGACATTGACTACATTATTCCTGTTCCATTACACAAAAAGAGATTGCAAAAACGTGGATATAATCAAGTGACAACTTTTGGCAAACAATTGGCAATTCATCTTGAAGCGGTTTATATAGAGGACATTCTTATCAAAATAAATAACATAAAAACGCAAGCTTTTAAAAAACGTGCTGCACGTTGGCTAACTGCACAACATTCTTTTGAAATAACGGATACAGAGAAACTAGCAGGAAAACATATACTATTAATAGACGATATTATTACTACAGGTGCTACTTTAGAAGCCTGTGCATTGGCGCTTCAAAAAATACCAAATATTAAAATTAGCGTAGCAACTATGTCAATAGCAAGTTAAAACGTTCGTAAGTACCAAAAATAATTAGTTTATTTGTAGCGCATATATTTTATATCAGTTAATGAAACAACGTTTTATATATTTCTCTTTAGTGGCTTTGACCTTTTTGACATTGTTCAATTGTGCCAAACGTGGTTATCCTACAGGTGGCGATCCTGACAAAACACCGCCAAAAATGGTAAAGTCGCAACCAGAAGAGTTTAGCACTAATTTTGACGAGAAACGAATTCGAATTTATTTTGATGAGTATATTAAAGTCAAAAATATTCAGAAGCAATTAATTATTTCTCCGCCAATTAAAGAAGGCGGTTATATTGTATATCCGCAAGGTAGCGCCAGTAAATATATTGATATTCAAATTATTGATACACTACAAGAAAATACAACGTACTCGTTTAATTTTGGACAAAGTATTGTAGATAATAACGAGGAAAACCCTTATGATTATTTTAAGTATGTGTTTTCTACAGGTTCCTATATTGATTCATTAGAAGTTACCGGAACAATCAAAGATGCATTAAACAGAAAGCCTGAAAAATTTGTTTCTGTGATGTTGTATGAAATTGATTCTATGTACAATGACTCAACGGTATATAAAAAGACACCAACATATATTACAAATACATTGGATAGCTTAACTGAGTTTAAACTATCTAATTTACGTGCAGGAAAGTATAAGATGATTGCTCTTAAAGATAAAGCCAACAATTATCTTTTTAATCCATTAACAGATAAAATTGGATATGTAGAACAAGAAGTTACCATTCCAACTGATTCTTTTTATACGATTACTTTGTTTAAAGAAATTCCAGCGTTTAAAGCGACACGTCCTGCACAGATTTCTAAAAACATGATTGCTTTTGGACATGAAGGTCCTGTAGATGATATGAAAATTACTATAAACTCAGATGTTCCTGAGAATTTTAGGTATAAAACTACACGTCATCCCGAAAAAGATACTTTGCGTTATTGGTTTGAAAATTTAAAACCAGATACAGATTCGTTGTTATTTACCGTTTCTAAAGGTGAGTACAGTAAAGATTTTACAGTAAAATTGAAGGAGTTGGAAAAAGATTCCATGAACCTTTCTGTAAATTATCGAGGAAGTATTCCGCCAAACGGCGATTTTAAAATAGCTTCTAACACGCCTATTACAGCAATTGATGAGAACACAATTTCGATTCAGAATAAAGATTCAATTCCTATAAAATTTACTACTAAACTCAACGAGAAAAATAATAGTTTGGATTTATTTTTTGAGAAAAAGGAAAATCAGCGTTATAACATTCAGATGCTACCAAAAGCAATTACCGATTTTTATGGTGAAGTGAATGATACATTAAAGTATACATTGATTACGAAAGAAAATAAAGATTACGGAAATATTCAATTGGCATATACTAAATCTGAATATCCTGTTATTGTTCAAGTTGTAAATGAAAAGTTAGAAGTTATTGCTGAAGAGTACCTAACAGAGCCAAAACCTTTTTGCAACTTTCCATACATCGATCCGCAATTTGTGTATTTCCGCGTGATTTATGATACGAATAAAAACGGAAAATGGGACACTGGAAATTATCTAAAAAAGAAACAACCAGAAGTCATAAAATATTATCCGAAAAAAGTGGAAGTCAGAGCCAATTGGGATGTTATTGAGGATCTTAAGAATTTAAAGTAGTTTAGATCGCTTTGCTCTTAGACTTGTTCCTGCGTAGGCAGGAATCTATTAGATCGCTTCGCTGTTAGATTATTAGACTACTTTTCTTTTAGAGTTTTCAGATGAAACTTCATTGACGTGAATTCAACTTAAAAAACGTTATTTTACTCTTAATTTACTAAAAACTATATGCTTTTAGTTCGAGCATTATCGTAGATACTGAGTGTAGCTAACAACATTAAAGTTTCAATTGAATCTCTACTGCGCTCGATTTGACATTTAATACATGATATTAAACATAAAACGTATAGGAAATAGTTAAATCAAACTCTCATTAATTAAACCCAATTTTTCTTGTTTCGGTGTGTTTGAATTTTTTGTTTTCGTAGTTAAAGATATCTGCCAATATCATAGCTGTATTACTTGCTTCATGATCTAGTGTGCTAAGAAGTTGATTGGATTTTTCTTTCGACAAGGCTTTAAATTCATAATAGGCAATCATTCTACCTTTTCTTAGAAGTGCTGTGTCAATTTTACTAATACTTGTATTGAACGTACAAATTATTTTTATGTTTAAATAGTCACTGAATAGCCCGTCTGTTAATTGTAGAATGGTAGAAACAACTGAGCTTTCATTCTTTTGTTCTCTACTAGTCAATACTTTTTCCGCATCTTCAATAATTAAAATTGAATTTTGATTTTTCAGTAAAAACGATATAAAATCAGGATGCAGTAATTCATTGACAAATTCGTTCTGAATAAAAATAAAATTCTTTTTATGATGCTTACTAATCAGGCTTTTTATGTACGATGTTTTCCCTGTTCCAGGAATTCCGTGCAATAAAATAAGTCCCGCTTTTTCTATAGCCAACGATGCTTCAATGGTATCATTCACTTGACTAAAATCATTGTTATACATGCTTTGTATATCGCACTCAAAATCTTCAGTGCGCACATCTTCTGTAAAAAAGCTGTGATTATCTCTTGATAATACTTTAAATACAGGCGTTCTGTCTAATCCGAATTTAGTTCTTAACGTATGATTCATAGCAATTACCCATTTCTCAAGTTCCGAATCTGAACTGTCATAATAAAACTCAATATTCAGTTCATCGTGTTCTAATGTTATCCATATAAGCAAATTTTTCGCAGTGCTTTTTAGGAGATATTGATACGGGAAATCTATTGAAAAATCAGCATTTTTAGTATCTTCAGTATTCCAATTTTTAAAAACAACTTCTATATTGTTTAACTGCAAATTTATTGCATCAACAATAGCTTCCATATGTTCTTTTGTTTCTTCAAGCGGCGTTTTTAGGCTGAGAATTGAAGCAATTTTATCAAAACAAATAATATAATACGTGTTTTTATCAAAATCGCTATACGAATCAAATGCATCAATTAATTCTGCCATGAGTATCTTTTAATTTAAATTTTTAATTTTCGCTTTTGAATATAGAATTGCTTATAAATAGTTTACGAATGTAATGTAAATGCATCTTTATCATCTAAAAACTTCAACTTATTTCGATAGGTTGCAATATGTTCTTTGGTAAGCGTTACAATCTCAATTTCTTCTTTGCCTGAAGTAATATTGGTAAGTTGTTCACCCAATACATCATACGCTGCCGAATGTCCGCAATACTCAAGCGAATTTGCATCGAGTCCTACTCTATTCACTCCAATACAATAGCTCATATTTTCAATGGCACGAGCTTTTAATAAAGCATCCCAAGCACTGACACGTGGTTTTGGCCAATTGGCAACATATAACAATACGTCATAGTCTTCTACATTACGCGCCCAAACAGGAAAACGCAAATCGTAACATATAAGCGGGCAAATTTTCCAGCCTTTGTACTCAATGCTGTTTTTTGAAGTTCCTGCTTTGTATACTTTGTGTTCGCCAGCAAGTGTAAACGTATGTTTTTTGTCGTAAGTTTCTATTTTTCCAGAAGGCAATACAAATACTGAACGATTGTAATGGTTTCCGTTTTCGGAAATTACCAAACTTCCTGTAATTGCTGCATTTTTTGATGTTGCAAGTTCTTTTAACCAAGTAATCGTTTCTCCATCCATTGTTTCCGCTACATTTTGCGGATTCATTGTGAAGCCCGATGTAAACATTTCAGGCAATACAATAATATCAACTACATCCGTAATTGTATTTATCTTTTCTGCCAATTGCGTTCTGTTTTGTGCAGGATTTTCCCAAATTAAATTGGTTTGTACAAGTGCAACTTTCAGTTCTTGACTTTCCATGAGTTTTGTAGGTATTTTTGGTAAATTAAATACGTTTCATCAATCATTTTTATATTGAAAAAACAGTATTGTAAAGTTACCACTTATTTTCCATGAATGTCCAATACTTCAAAAAGTTTTGCTTTGAAAGTTCTTCCTATTGGAATGCGTTTGTCATGAATATAAACTTCATTTCCTGAAATTTTATCTACATGATCTTTGTTGATGACAAACGATTTGTGAATTTGAATGAATTGATGTTCCGGCAGTTTTTCTTTCCATGTACGCAATGCGCCAATAAAAGATAACTTTTGCTGTTTGCTTACCAAAGTGAGGTAATTTCGTTCTGATTCGACATAAAAAATTTCTTGAAACTGAATTTTATAAAACGTTTTATCTACATTTAAAAATAGTGTTTCCAAAGCTGGTTTTTCTATTGCTGTTTCAATAATTTTTGTTTGAATTCGCTGTGTTTTTTGAATGGCTTTTAGAAAACGTTCCAACGAAAAAGGCTTTACCAAATAATCAATAATAGTTTCAAATTCAAAACTTTCTACAGCATAATCAGGATATGCAGTTGTCATGATAATTGTTGGCGGATTTTTAAGCGTTCGCAAAAAACTCAATCCAGAAATGTCTGGTAAGTTGATATCTAGAAAAATTAAATCAATAGCCTCTGCATTGATTGTATCATAAGCTTTTAAAGCTGCATTGAACGTTCCGACCAACTCCAAATATGATACTTTTGCAATGTAACTTTTTAAAATACGCTGCGCAGGAATTTCATCTTCTATTATGATACATTTCATCAGTTTGTTATTATTTTTTATCTGTCAATTCTAATTTTAAGCTTACACGATATATATTTTCTGTAGAAACTTCCAAGTCGTATTTGTCTTTATAAATTAATTCCAAACGTTTTTTTAAGTTTTGCAATCCAATTTGATCGTTTGTGGCCATTTTTGTTGCATCAAACTTGTTTGTACACACACATTCTAGCACATCATTAGCTACTGCAATTTGTATGTCAATATTAGTGTCAATCGTACTATGTTTAAAAGCATTTTCAATAATTGTAATAAGCAATAAAGGTGCTATTTTATAATTACCATGAAAGATCTGTTTATCGTATGAAATCGTTTTGATGCCTTCCGTTCTAATTTCCTGAAATTTAATATAATTATCTATAAAATTGAGTTCTTTTTCTAGCGGAACAAACGTCGCATTGCTTTCATACAAAACGTGTTTTAGATTGTTAGACAGCATTAAAATCAATTCAGGAACTTGCGCAGGCTTTTCTAACGAATACGAATAAATTGTATTTAAATTGTTGAACAACACATGCGGATTTATCTGAGATTTTAAAAACTTCAACTCCATTTCCGTATGTTTTTGCTGAATTGCTTCTACCTCATCTTTCTTTTCTAAATAACGAAATAACATCCAAATAAAAGAGAAAAAGATAATTGGCACAATGGTTTGCCATACATAATCTGACAAGCATTTTGCAATACTACAACCACATTCTGCAAAAACATAACAATACAATTGTGTTGCAAAAAAACTAATCAATGCAATGATGAGAATGTATATTGTATACCACTTTTTCATCTCAAAAAAAGGCAATAACACAAAGTCATTTACGTATACAATAATGACTAGAATGGATAAGTATTGTAGAAACGGATTTTCTGTCCAATAATAATCTGAAAAGTAAAATAAAGAGACAAAAATGAACAATGCCCAAAACAGAATGTGAATCAGTATTTTAGAAATTTTGTAGTTGAAAAAGTTCATTTTCTTTTTTTATAAACGTTCAAAGTACTAAGAAACGTAAAAATCGTCAAATATATACGGATAAAATACACCCTTTACTGTACAAACTTCTATTTAGCACAAAAGAAATACATCTTTTTAAAAATTGCTTTTTGTGAATTTATTTATGCATTTTGTACATTTTATTGGTTTTCTTTTTTGGTTTGATTGAGTTTTGAAACATCATTTAAAATCAACCAAAAAATGAACAAATTTATTCCTTTTATATTGGCGCTTTTTGTGTGTCAAATTTCGCTTTCGCAAGAAGTCAATCAATTGACAAAAGATACTCGTGGACGTGATTTATTATTGAGTGAAATCACTAAAGATGGTTTTACTTCAAATTCTTTCAATTCATGGTTTTCTCCGAATTATGAAGCCTACGAACCTGATGCTGAAATCATTAAAAAACTCAAAAGAAAACTTAAAAAATATTCCATTACTATTTTTATGGGAACTTGGTGCGGCGACAGTAAACGTGAAGTTCCAAAGTTTATGAAACTCTTAGATGCTGCCAATTTTCCTGAAGAAAAGTTACGTATTGTTGGTTTAGACAATAAACGTTCAGCATACAAACAAGGACCAAACGGTGAGGAAAAAGGCTTGAATATTCATCGTGTACCCACTTTTATTGTGTATAACAAAAAGGGAAAAGAAGTTGGACGCATTGTAGAACATGCGGTAGAAAGTTTGGAAGCAGATTTACTTCGAATTTGCAGAAAAAAATCATACGAACACAACTATCAAGTCGTTACAGAATTACATGAATTATTTGAGAAAAAAGGAATTGAGTATGTTTCTGAAAATCAAGAGAAAGTACTTAAAAAACTGCAACCATATTCTAAAAGTTTAAAAGAACTGAATACCTATGGTTATGTATTGCTTCGTGCGGAAGCGACTTCAAAAGCCATTAGCGTTTTTACCATTAATACGAAATTGTTTCCAGAAAATAAAAACGGGTATGATAGCTTAGCAGAAGCCTATTTTGTAGCTGAAGATTATGAGACAGCAATTAAGTTTTACAACAAAGTATTGGAAATCGATGCAAACGACAAAAATGCAAAAACTATGTTGGAGAAAATGCAAAAATCATTATAAATACCTAAACGTAAAGTTTGTTTTGAAAAGCAATGCGTCTCCATGTGAGATTATGCATTGCTTTTCTGTTTTAAAAAAAGATGTAGTATTACATTCTTGACTTAATTATTAGTAATTTTAGCGTAATTGTTGTTTTTGAAAATTTATCCAAAAACACCTACCATGATTTTCAAACACTTTGATATTAGTTGAATACGCCTAGACTATACAAATACGTTTTATGAAATTTTTGCTTCCTAGATTTTTAGCATGCCTGCTGCTTTTTGCAGTTCGCATTGATGTACAAGCACAAGAACTTCCCAAAGATGCTTCTTTAGCAGAAATGCATGAATTTATAGTAGAACAAAAATTTTCTGATCCAGAAGCCGCACATACAAATGCAAAACTTCTTTTACAGAGAAGTGAAGCTAAAAAAAATGCTGATTATATATTCAAAGCCTATCGTGAATTAGGTAGAATTGCAAATATAGAAGGTGATTATAACAAAAGTATTGAATATAGTAAACTTGCTGGGGAAATTGCTGACTCTCTAAAAAATGACGATTACCTCTGCGCTACACATTTATTAAAAGGAACTTCTCTTGTATATTTAGGCAATGATAATGAAGCTTTAAAATGCTATTTAAAGGCATTAGAACACGCAAAAAAAAGCAAGAATATTAAGTATCAAATTATGGCGCGTGGAAATCTCGCTAAAGTAAAACGTAATATTCATTTTGATGAAGAGGCTTTAGCCATGTTTAAAGAGAATTTAAGACTGTGTAAAAAAAATAAACTCGATAAAGAACTCATAGGCATAAATACTTATTTAGGTCTTACGGGAACTTTTTTAACCTTATCACAACCTGATTCTACTTTAGTATATGCGAAAATAGGGCTTACACATGCTACAAATAATAATGATATAGAAGGACAAAGCTATTTCTTTATGGATATGGGCATTGCACATTTTATAAAAGGTGAATTTAACAAAGCTATTTCCTATTTAAAGCAAGCAGAAGAAATTACTTTAGGATTGAATAATAAGAAAAGACTAGTTGAGATGTACTATTACATTGGCAAATCTTATGCTGAAATGAAAGTATACGACAAAGCTGTTCAGTTCTTAGAACTCACCAAGGAAACGATTACGGCAGAGAATAGTAAAAATGATATCTCTATAAAATTCAATCCACATATTTTGCTAAAAACATACGAAATCCTAGCAGATGTGTATAAAAAGCAAGGAAACATAGAAGCTTCCAACACTAGTTTTGAGCAATACAAAGCCTTAGATAAAGTTAAAGACAGTAATCGCACTACTGTGTATGAAAGTTTACTAAAAAATGTAAATAAAGAAAATGAAGAGCTAATCTCGTCCGAGTCTCGACTCAAAGAAACCCTTAAGATAACATTTTGGATTGTAGGTGTCATTCTAATTTTTTGCTTCTTTTTTATATGGAAGTTTGTGAGTATGCGCAAAAAGAATAAGATTATTTTTGAGCAATTGATGCAAAAAATAGAAGCTGAAAGTCATCAAAAAAAGAAGACAGATCTTGTTATTCAAGATAAAAAAATACAAGAAATTTTAATTCGCTTAGATAAGCTTGAAACTTCCTTATATTTTTTAAATAGCAGTTGTTCTTTACAAAATGTAGCCAAGAAAATAAAAACCAACACTAGTTATTTATCAAAAATTATTGGGACACATAAAGGGAAAAAATTTACTGAATATATCAACGAACTTCGTATTCAATATGTATTAAAACGATTAAAAGAAGATTCTAAATTCAGAAAATATTCAATCAAAAATATTGCAGAAGAAATAGGCTATAAAAGCACAAACTCATTCACCAAACATTTTAAAACACATACAAAATTGTATCCTTCTTTTTACATTCAAACCTTAAATGAAAAAGAAAAAAATAGTAGCGCAAATTTATAAATTTGCGTAGTTCACAATATAGATCATGCTAGTTTAAGCGTAATTATGTTTATTTTTCATTACGAATCAATAACTTTAAATAATTCATTATGAAGAAAAAAAAGGTAAGTACCATCCATTTACGAAAGCGTTTAATTGCAAATATGGAAACAAATTATTTGGAAGCTTTAAAAGGAGGAACAAGAAGTAACGATTTTAACTCTGTTGACTATACTATTTGTCCAGGTCAGATGCACTGTGTTCATAATCTCACTATCTAAAAAAATAAACCTATAACATTCTCTAAAACTAAAGCAAAACCAGAAGAATATCTTCTGGTTTTTTTATGCGCAAAATCGTAAAATATTTATGTATCTACGCAAATACTACCGTTTCTGAGTTTAATTCTTGTCTATATTGAGATCAGTAACAAATCACAAAACTTATATTTATGAAGAAAAAGAATTTAAACAAAGAATTCACTTTTGAGAAGCTTGTTTTTAAGAAAGAAGTTATTTCTGCAATTACTCCGAAAAGCACAACTAAAGTAAGAGGAGGAAATATGTGCCATGACACAAATTGTACAATGGATCCATGTCCAACATTCTTGACAACTCGAATTTACAGTGGTGGTAGTATGCCAGCTTAATTTAATAATTACTAACATTCGATTCAAAAATTATGAAAAAACAACTTAGAAAATTATCCTTAAATAAAAAACAAGTAAGCCATTTAACAGCAGCTACTTTAAAAGGAGGAACAAACTGGCCACCAAGAGAAACACCTACAGATAGCTGCTTCTTTAATTGTGGAGAAACTGGAGGACAAACTGGTTCATGGTGCCTTACTGGAAATCAAACCAACTGTCAATAAAATACAGTTTACATATACTTAAATGGTAATTTTGAAAGCTTATTTGTCTTAAATGTAAGTTTTTCTTTTCCTAATTTCAGTATCTATAATTAACTCAAAATATAGAATCATGAAAAAACAACTTAGAAAATTATCTTTAAATAAAAAACAAGTAAGTCATTTAACAGCAGCTACTTTAA
>NZ_JBOEFY010000028.1:0-58714 GCF_050633145.1 Kordia sp.
CGTTCTTCAGATATAAAAGAAACTAAAAAAATAGCAGCAGCATACTATAAAAAGGCTATTGCAGAGCAAAATGAGAAGGAAATAACACTTGGAGCATTTTTTAATGCTATTGTATATGATGCGATGAGTCAACAAGATAGCGCACACCATTTTATAGACACTTATATTTCAAAATCCGCTAAAATCAATGATTCTGCAAGTTATGCAAGCGGAATGTATAAGAAAGGTGTTATTTTTTATAATTCAAGAAAATTTCATCAAGCCATAGCTTGTTATACAAAAGCATATGAACTTATTAAAAACACTGATAAAAAATATAAATTAGTTGCTATTTCAAACGCTGTCGGATTAGTTAAAAATCAAATTGGACAACGAAAACAAGCGCTCGATCATTTTAAAGAAAATCATGCTTTTTTTGAACAAAATAATAATGCAAAAATCAAGCACAAACTTAATTATCTAAATACGCTTAACAATCTTGGCAGTGCGTATACACATCTATCAGAAGACTATCCCAAGTTTAAAGAAGCATATTTAGATTCTGCCACTTTTTATAATGAAAGAGGCTTAAAGGGAAGTACGAAAGAAAATGATTTAGAAATTAATACTTCTTTTTTAACAAGAAAAGGCATTATTCTTCAAAAGCAAGGAAATTACCATGAGGCTTATCAATATTTAACGATGGCCAAAAAGCAACTTAAGAAGTCTTCTTCCCTTAACCAATTGCCAATACTTCAAATATATACAGGGAAAAATTTTTATTTAACCAAAAAGTATGACAGAGCCATTGAATACTTACTTAAAGCAGATTCACTTGCTGAAAAAGAAAAAATATCAACTCCTTTTTTTGAAGAAACTTACATTTTACTAGCAAAATGCTATGAGGAAAAAAATGATCCGAAGAATGCTATAAAATATTATAATCGTCTTAGAGAAAAGAACATTAAAAACGATCAAACGGCTCGTGAAATTTTAGAAATATTATCCAAACAATACGACATTCCTTCTTTAAAAGATAAAATTAATCAACTTAAAAACCAATCAACAAAGCAGAAGCAATTATCAAAGACCTTACTTTTTATAAGTATAGGCTTAATTGCGTTATTGATTTTAAGCATTTTCTTGTATAGAAGACGCATCCAAAAAAACAAAAAGAGTTTCGATACTATTTTAGAAGAATTAAAAAAAGAAGAAAACACAGTTGAAGAAAAGCGTACTGCAAAACCTACTACTATTAATGACGAAACTGTTGAGAAAATTTTACTTGGTTTACAGAAGTTTGAAGAGAAAAAACTGTTTCTACATAAAAATTGCAATATTAATTTTGTTGCTAAGAAAACACACACAAACAAAACGTATTTATCCAAAACACTACAAGTTCATAAGAAGAAAAAGTTTGTACAATATATTACAGATCTAAGAATTGATTATGCCTTGGTACAATTAAAAAATGATTCTAAATTTAGAGCATACGATATTAAATCAATTGCAGAAGAGTTAGGATTCAATACTTCCGAATCTTTCGCTAAAGCTTTTAAAAAACGCACAGGCATTTACCCTTCTTTTTATATCAAAAACTTAAATAAATTAAATAGTTAACAACTTAGTTTACAAGTCGTATTTGCGCAATTACGACTTATAATATTTTGTGTCGCTTAATATTTAAAGCTAGTTTTAAAGTATATAAACTGTAAATATATTATATGAAAAAGCATAAAAAATTAAACCTTAAAAAACTAAGTATTGTCAAACTTACAGACACCGTACATCTTATAGGAGGCATTATAACAACAAATGTTAGTTGTGAATTTCTTAATACAGAAGGAACTCCATGTATAACTATTGGTTTGTATTCATGTGATAATGGAGTATGTAATAATCAAACTTACGAATTTGAGACTTGTCAAAATCAAGGTACTATAGAAACACGTACTGGTGATTCATTAATAAGATTCACTGATAATACGTAAAACAAAATCTCTATTAGTTAAGTTAGAATGAATAAATTCTACTCTTGTACACATATTACTAATTCTAATCTATTTTTCAAATTTGAAAAAAAGGTCGAAAAGAATTCCGACCTTAGTTAAGCTTTAATTTATTTTTTAACAAACTGGAAACATTGTACACCTTCCAAAACAATTCATTGTCATATTCCACGGGCATTCATCTCCCCAAGAATCTCCTGGATATGAAACCCAACCTCCGTTTACTTCTTTTTGTTCAGACTTGTCAAGTGTTTTTACACCTTTGATGTTCGAAATACTTTTTAACATAATGATTAAATTTTAGAATTAATAATGATTCAAATGAAGAAAAAAGCACTAATAAAAACAATGAAAGTAAGTCGTGATTGCGCAAAGACGATATAGAAACCTATGTATCACGCACTATTTAAAATTAATTTTTAATCACATAAATTATACATATCACTCATGAAAAAATATAAAAAATTAGATCTTAAAAAGTTTAAAGTTGCAAAATTGGCACATACACTTAGCATTAAAGGTGGTGTTATTACAAATGATAACGCTTGTGGAGTAGTTACTACTGAAATCAATGATGTAACTATAGGTCCTAATTCGTGTGCCAATACTGAATGTTATAATCGAACTGACGAATTTAACACTTGCACACCAACTAATACTGTAGAAACACGTACAGGCGATTCACTACAAAATAATTAGTAATATAAAATAAAGAGACTGAATCTAAATAGCAGTCATTAGATTCAGTCTCTTTTACTTTTTTATTGAGTTACTACTGACAAAACACACAAGTTTCTCCACAAGTGTTTTTTTGAGACGCTCCACATTGCCCTAATATATCTGTTGGACAAATGTTACTTGCACCTCCACATTCTACATCACAAGATTGTGAACCTGTATCACAATTTGTATCATTAGTTCCTGGGCAGAAATATGAAAACCAACCACCTGTTACTTCATTTCTACTTAAGTTAGAAACCATCTTCTTGTTTAACGACAATGCATTTACTTTTCTTTTCTTCATAATGTTTAAATTTCAAATTAATAATGATCCAAATGTATCAGTCAAATCATGCTTTTCCAACAATGAAAAGTCGTGATTGCGCAAAAACGACTTCTGTTTCAATAAAAAAACCATTTCAATGAGTTTTGAAATGGCTTCTTAAAATATGCAGGATTTTTTTACCCCCAACATTCAACATAACATACAGTTTGTATATCAAATCCGCTTACACATCCTCCTCCACATGAAGGAGCTTCATTTGTTTGTGCTAGAGGACGACCTCCTTTAAGGTTAGAAATCGGTTTCTTGTTAAGCTTTAAACTTTTAAGGTTTCTTTTCTTCATAATGTTTAAATTTTAAAATTAATAATGATCCAAATGTATCAGTCAAATCATGCTTTTCCAACAGTAAAAAGTCGTGATTGCGCAAAAACGACTTCAATCTAACCAAAAGAACACAACTCAAAACACTTAGTTTTCAATCAATTAAACCTCTATTCTTCTTTCCTAGTTTAAAATAGATCATTTGTAGTTTTCAGTCTCTTTAGTATGAAACGTTTCATACTAAAAACCAAAAAACGGTCATAATTTTACAATTATGACCGTTTAAATATTTTATAAATGTATTGTAGTATCTAAAAATGGAATCCGAATGCGCCTGTGACTCCAAATTGTCGCGCGTCTATATTATTTTTGTAGTTTCCTCTAAAGTTAAAATCAATTCTAAAGACTTTAAAAATATTTCCTATACCAAGTGAATATTCCCAATAGATTTCTTTATTAGGCGCAATTCCATTTGGTGTAATACTACTAAATGGCAGGCTTTGAAATGCGGGTACATTTAAAGCTACATTTTCATTAGAGATTTCTCCCCAAACACCACGAATTCCAACAATTTCTCTTAAATTAAGTTTACGTAATAATGGAATTCTTGAAAAGATCCGTCCGTTAAAATTATGTTCAATATGAAGTGATGCATACGTATCAGTAACAAACTCATAATAGTTTAATTGCGAGAATGCATTATAAATAGAAAAATACGCTTGATTTCCTGGTACTACACTCAATAAACTAAGAGGAACATCGCCATAAGTTTTTCCTGCTTCTAAGGTTGCAAATGTGCGTCCAAAACCACCTAACTGAAATGGTTGTCTGTAGAATAACTGAACTCTTGAATAATTGAAATCACTACTCAATAATCCTTCTACACCTCTACTGTATTTTAAGAAAATTCGAGGGAAATCATCATTTACAATTTTACGTTCTACACCATGGCGAATCGTTTTTCTACCTGGTGTAATATCAATTGCAAAATTTATTTCCGACTGTCGTAATTCATCTGCAATTCCTGTTGGAGATTCTGGATCAATATATGATAAACTAAATGTATTTGGAGAAGCAGATCTTGTTGTTTTATATGAACTTCCTAAACTTAAGGTTACATTTTTCCAAGGCTCCATTTGCAAGCCAAATGTGGTTAAGTTTATGTTTGTTAATCGATCACTATTTCCATTAGCAAATAATGCCGATGAAGCAAAACTTCTCCCTAAAACGTCATCATTGGTTGTTAAGCTTACACCTGTTTGTTCAACATCCCTACGGTTTCCTGCAGAGATAATTAATCTATTTTTGGGATTGAGTAACCACTTTCCAGAGATTCCATATTTGAACTTGTTGTCTTTAAAACCATATGCTCCATAACCTTCAACACGCCATTTATCGTTTGGTCCAAAATACGTTCTTCCACCTGCACGAAGTCTAATACCTTCTACATCATTAAATCCGAACGTAGAAAAAATTGGTCCGTAGTCAATATTGTATTTATCAAATTCTACATAACCAGAAGCCAAGATAGACGCTAAACTATACAAACGTTTAAACTTTGGAACCGTTTTAAGTGTATCCAACATTTTATAGACACCTTTCTCGTCCTTGTTCAGCTTTTCCATTCGGTTTGCATCCCAAAATTCATCGTCGCGTTCATAAATTTCTTCATTAAACGGATTGATCTCTTTGCTATAAAAATCAGAAGGTTTCTCTTCGTCAAATACATAATTATCATAAAGTGTTGTTCGTTTTCCGTAAACACCTTTCGATTTTTCTTTTTTGTTTAGAGCAAAATCAGATAACATATAATCACGTTTCAGCAAGAAAACTGAATCATTTAACACGTCAAACTCTTGTTCTATATAAATTTCTTTTACCCAGTTAATATTGGCGCTTTTACTAGCTTGAAGGTTTATTTTTTTAATAGCAAATGTAGAATCGTTCACCCAAAAATCACCTTTAAAAGTCAGTTCGTTTTTTCGCCTTGGGTAGTAAATAATATTATAACAAAGTTTGTTATCAATATAAGCTGTATCTGCTAAAACATAGTTGTATGTATTAATTCCTGTACGCGATAATGGACTTGTAAAACTCTTATCAAAGAACTTTAAATAGTTATCATAAATATCATACTCAGCATATAAATCTTTGATAAAAGAAGTAATGGTTTCGTTGCTACTAAAACCAGAATTTCTATTTCCTATTAAATCTTCTTTTTGCTTATTTCTGACGTTATCTCCGTATACTTTTGAAACTGCTTCATTGATAAAAATTGGCAAATACGTCTTTCCTGTAATTCTTGAAGTATCAATTTCTTTGAAGATGAATTCCATACCTCTAAATAGCCTACTTTTCATCATAGCGCTATCAATTGTATTTAAATCAAACTCTACTTTTTCGTACTTATCGTACGCATATTGTTTGAATTGTCGAACACCATTGAACCGCTTTCGTTTCCAAATTTTACGAAGAATATCGATTGCAGGATTGTTCTTTTTGGGTTGCTTCCCTGAAACAATTACAACAGCTTTCAACTTCTCACCTTCTTCTAAGGTGATTTCCATTTTATAATTGACCTTTTTGGTCAGATTCACTTCTTTTGTGGCATATCCTACAAAAGAAAAGACGACTACTTTATAAGTTTTGTCTGACTCTAAATAAAATCGACCGTCTTCATTACTTATAGTTCCTTCAATGGAATTTTTAAATACCACATTGGCGAAAGGTACTGGCTCGCCTGATGAATCTTTAATTACTCCGCTTACTTTAGTTTGGGCAAAACCTGTGTAACAGAATAAAATGGCTAAAAAACAATATACTGTAGTCTTCAAATTTTTATCTTTTTAAAAACAAAAACTTCATCAACAAACATGCCGATGAAGTTTTTATGATGTTAAATGTACAAATTTACTTGTACATAACTTTCTTTACAGCGTTGATAACATCATTTTTATTTGGCAACCATTCTTCCAATAATACTGGAGAATATGGCGCTGGTGTATCTGCTGTATTTATTTTTTGAATTGGTGCATCTAAGTAGTCAAACGCTTGCGCTTGTACTTGGTATACAATTTCTGTAGAAACATTTCCAAACGGCCATGCTTCTTCTAAGATTACCAATCTATTTGTTTTCTTTACTGAATTTATAATGGCGTCGTGATCCATTGGACGAATCGTACGTAAATCAATAACTTCACAAGAAATTCCTACTTTTGCTAATTCGTCTGCTGCTTTGTAAGCTTCTTTGATAATTTTCCCAAAAGAAACAACTGTTACATCTGTTCCTTCTCTCTTAATATCTGCAACACCTAATGGAATGGTATATTCTCCTTCTGGTACTTCACCTTTATCTCCATACATTTGCTCAGACTCCATAAAAATTACTGGATCGTCATCTCTAATTGCAGTTTTTAATAATCCTTTTGCATCGTATACATTTGAAGGAACAACAACTTTTAGACCTGGGCAATTTGCAAACCAGCTTTCAAATGCTTGTGAATGCGTTGCTGCTAATTGTCCAGCAGAAGCTGTAGGCCCACGAAATACAATTGGAATATTTAATTGTCCTCCAGACATTTGACGCATTTTCGCAGCATTATTTATGATTTGATCTATTCCTACCAATGCAAAGTTAAAGGTCATGAATTCAATAATTGGTCTGTTTCCTCCCATAGCAGAACCCACACCAATACCAGCAAAACCTAGCTCTGCAATTGGAGTATCGATAACTCTATCAGCTCCAAACTCATCAAGCATACCTTTTGAAGCTTTGTATGCTCCATTATATTCGGCAACTTCTTCTCCCATTAAGTAAATGCTTTCGTCTGTTCGCATTTCCTCGCTCATAGCTTCAGCTACCGCTTCTCTAAACTGTATTGTTTTCATACAATTATTATTATTTTAAAAAAGTGAAAAACAAAAATAACAATTAATTCTAAAAATGAGGTTTACAGTATCAAACATTTCATAAAGACGTCCTTTTTTATGATTTCTTTAGCAAAACCATGAACTCTTTGAAAATCTTCTATGTTTTCAACACGAAAAAAGTTATTGCTTTTCAACTTTTATTTATGGATAAAATTGAATCAAAATTATGTCTGAAAGAAATTTCAATCAAATTAAAAAAAGACATTAGCACTGTTTATTATAAAAATGTGAATAATTATACTTCAAAACGCTTTTAGATTATGAATAATTCAAGAAAATAATCAAAAAATAAAAAATAATTAAATTTTACTATGCATGCATAGTACTTTTATAGAAATTATATGTATCTTCGTAAAAAATTTAAAAAAACACTAAAAATATATAATACCGATGAAGATATTAGTATGTATTAGTCATGTTCCTGACACTACTTCAAAGATCAATTTTACTGAAGGAGATACTAAGTTTGATACCACTGGTGTACAATTTGTAATTAACCCAAATGATGAGTTTGGATTAACACGTGCTATGTGGTTCAAAGAAAAGCAAGGCGCATCTGTAGATGTAGTAAATGTAGGAGGCGCAGAAACTGAACCAACATTACGTAAAGCATTAGCTATTGGAGCTGATAAAGCAATCCGTGTGAACGCAGAAGCAACAGACGGATTTTTTGTTGCTAAACAATTGGCTGCTGTTGTAGAAAGTGGTGGATACGATTTAGTGATTGCAGGAAGAGAATCTATTGATTATAATGGAGGAATGGTTCCTGGAATGTTAGCAGAATTAACAAGCGCTAATTTTATTAATAATTGTATCGGTCTAGAAATTGAAGGAACTGCTGCAACCGCTATGCGAGAAATTGATGGTGGAAAAGAAACTTCAAAAACAGTACTTCCATTAGTGATTGCTGGACAAAAAGGTTTGGTAGAAGAAAGTGATCTTCGTATTCCAAACATGAGAGGAATTATGATGGCGCGTAAAAAACCGCTAAATGTAATTGACGCTGTAGATGCAGCTAAAGAAACTTCGGCTGTAAAATTTGAAAAACCTGCACCAAAAGGAGCTGTTAAGTTAGTAGATGCAGGAAATATTGATGAACTAGTTAACTTATTGCACAACGAAGCAAAAGTAATTTAATCATCTATTAATATTTCAATTATTTAATTCAGATCCTGAATCAAATTCAGGAAAAATTTTAAAGAAAAATTATGTCAGTTTTAGTATATACAGAATCAGATCAAGGAAAATTTAAAAAAACAGCTTTTGAAGTTGCTTCGTATGCAAAAGAAGTTGCAAATCAATTAGGAACAACAGTAACAGCTGTTGCTATTAACGCAGATGATACTGCCGAGTTAGGAAACTATGGAGTTGATAAGGTATTAAATGTATCTGCAGATTCTCTAAAAGATTTCAACGCAAAAGCGTATGCATCTACACTACATCAAGCAGCAACTAACGAAGAAGCTAAAGTTATTATTGTAAGCTCAAGCGCAGATAGCAAAACATTAGCGCCAATTTTGGCTGTAAACTTACAGGCAGGTTATGCTTCTAATGTTGTAACTGCTCCAACAAGCACAAGTCCTTTTACAGTAAAAAGAACAGCTTTTACAAACAAAGCATTCAATATGACAGAAATCAACTCAGACGTAAAAGTTGTGGGTGTTTCTAATAATGCATTCGGATTGGTTGAAAATTCTGGTGCCGCTGCTGCAGAAGCTTTTGCTCCAAATTTAGACGATTCATTATTTGGTGTAAAAGTAGATTCAGTTGATAAAGTAACTGGAAAAGTAACAATCGCCGATGCAGATGTAGTAGTTTCTGCTGGTAGAGGATTAAAAGGTCCAGAAAACTGGGGAATGGTAGAAGAGTTAGCAGATGTTTTAGGCGCTGCAACTGCATGTTCTAAACCAGTTTCTGACTTAGGGTGGAGACCACATGCAGAACACGTTGGACAAACAGGAAAGCCAGTAGCATCTAACTTATATATTGCTATCGGAATCTCTGGAGCTATTCAGCATTTAGCTGGAATCAACGCTTCTAAAGTAAAAGTTGTTATCAATACAGATCCAGAAGCTCCTTTCTTCAAAGCAGCAGATTACGGTGTTGTAGGAGACGCTTTTGAAGTAGTTCCACAGCTAATCGAAAAATTGAAAGAATTTAAAGCAAATAACGCATAATTTTTGCTAAATTGTGCCCAACTAAGGGCTGTCTAAAATCGGTAAACCCTTTTTAGACAGCCTTTTTTTATGTGAATGCATTTCAGAAACAAATGAGTTTAGTAAAACTAAATATAAAGGGGATTTCATACAGCCAAACACAAAACGGAGCCTACGCGTTGATTTTGAATGAAGTTGATGGAGACCGTAAATTACCAATAGTAATTGGCGCTTTTGAAGCACAATCAATTGCCATTGCACTCGAAAAAGAGATCAAACCACCAAGACCATTAACGCACGATCTTTTCAAAAATTTCGCCGATCGGTTTGATGTGGTTGTAAAACAAGTCATTATCCACAAACTTGTGGATGGCGTATTTTACTCAAGTATTATCTGCGAACGCGATAAAATAGAAGAAATTATTGATGCACGTACTTCCGATGCCATAGCTTTAGCACTTCGTTTTGACGCACCTATTTTTACGTATAAAACGATTCTAGACAAAGCAGGTATTTTCTTGAAATTGACTTCAAAAGAAGAGGAAGAAGAAACCGAAAAAGAAAGTATTGTAGTAGACGAATTGTTTACAGATGATACTGACGAAGATATGGACATGGTCGAAAGTCCTGCTGATAATACGTTAACATCGCTGTCGCTTCAAGAACTATACAATATGCTAGATGGTGCTGTGGCGGATGAAGATTACGAAAAAGCAGCCAGACTTCGAGATGAAATCTCTAACAGAGAGGAAGACAAAAAATAAAACACCTATTAAAATGCAGAAATTTGTAGCAAGTATTATCGCAGTATTTTGTGTGCTTTTTAGTTTAAGCGCTCAAGAGACTGGAATTGATGGACAATGGAATTTTAGCAGCATCCAAAATGCGCAAAGCAACAGTATTATTCCCATCACAAATGCTGACAAACTTACGTTACATGCAGGAGAGTTTCAATATCAACTTGCAGCAAAAAATAACTTAAACGCCAGCGGAGATTATATTCATCAAAACAATTTATTGGTTTTTTATTACAATCAGCCAACAGACACGATTCGTAAATACAAAATTACTTCGCTTACCGATTCTACATTAGTTTTTAAAGAAAAAGGTATTTCATATCATTTTACAAAAGAAACAGTCGAAAAAACTACAGGTGCTAATTGGCAACTTTCTAGCAATACAATTTATGAAGACCTTGCAAAGTTTCCTGACAGCATCAAGCAAGTAGTAGAATTTACCAAAGGAAAAGACTTTCTATCTTTAAATGATAATGGATCGTATGAGAATATCTTTGATGGTAATTACAACAAAGGATATTGGTTACGAAACAATAATTTAATTGTATTTAAACAAAAAGCTCCTCAAAATATTGATGTTTACTTTGAGGTTATTGAAGAAACACCTCAAGTACTCACACTAAAAAAAGGCGGAAATCAAATCTATAAATTCATCAACTCAACGCATCCAGACTACGTTTCGCTAGACAAAGTAAAAAGTGAAATTAAAGCCAGTCAAGGATTTTCATTTTCAAGTATTTGGCGTGGAATTTTAGGAATGCTTTCACTTATTTTAATTTCATTTTTATTTAGTAACAATAGAAAAGCCATCAATTGGAAAACCGTTGGTATTGGATTGGCGGTTCAATTATTAATTGCCATTGCGGTACTAAAAGTTGGTTTTGTACAAACCGTTTTTGAAAGTGTTGGACAAGTATTCATCAACATTCTCGACTATACAAGAGCTGGAAGTGAATTTCTATTCAGCGGTGTGATGGACGTAAGTTCGTACGGATTCATCTTTGCGTTTCAAGTATTGCCAACCATCATATTTTTCTCTGCTTTATCTTCTGTATTATTCTACTTAGGAATCATTCAAAAGATTGTAAAAGGAATGGCAATGGTGTTGACTAAAATCTTAGGAATTTCTGGTGCAGAAAGTTTATCCGTTGCCGGAAATATCTTTTTAGGACAAACAGAAGCTCCATTATTAATAAAAGCCTATTTAGAAAAAATGACGCGTTCGGAAATTTTACTCGTCATGGTTGGTGGAATGGCAACTGTTGCCGGTGCCGTATTAGCTGCGTATATTGGCTTTTTAGGTGGTGATGATCCTGTAGAACGACTTTTCTATGCAAAACACTTGTTGGCAGCTTCTGTAATGGCAGCACCAGGCGCGATTGTAATTTCTAAAATACTATATCCGCAAACAGAAAAAATTAACAATGACGTTGAAGTATCACAAGAAAAGATTGGTTCTAATATTTTAGATGCTATTTCTAACGGAACGACAGAAGGTTTAAAACTAGCTGTAAATGTTGGTGCCATGTTATTGGTATTTGTAGCGTTTATCGCTATGATTAATGGAATCTTTGGATGGATTGGCGATGTAACTTCATTGAATAGTTGGATGGCTGAACATACATCATACACACGATTTTCATTAGAAGCCATACTAGGAACTATATTTTCACCATTAATGTGGTTGATTGGTGTTGCTACGGAAGATATGATGCAAATGGGACAACTATTAGGTGTAAAACTAGCCGCAAGTGAATTTATAGGATACATTCAGTTATCTGGCATGATAAACCCTGAAAATGCAGGACACTTAGTATATAACAAATCTATTATTATGGCAACCTATATGTTATGTGGTTTTGCTAACTTTGCTTCTATTGGAATTCAAATTGGTGGAATTGGTTCGCTCGCTCCAGGGCAACGGAAAACATTGTCCGAATTTGGAATGAAAGCTTTAATTGGAGGAACAATTGCTTCACTAATTTCCGCAACAATAGCAGGAATGATTATTGGCTAAGTATAGTTAATAACCTATTGATAAAATACAAACGCTTTGGTGTAGAATCAAAGCGTTTTTTTTATTTTTACAATCCAAACTCGTTTACACGAGTTCACTACAAATTTGTATAGCATCACTATAAAACAGAAATCATCATGAGACAATATTTAGATCTTGTAAAGCACGTATTAGCAGAAGGAAATGAAAAAGGAGATCGTACAGGAACTGGAACAAAAAGTGTGTTTGGCTATCAAATGCGTTTCGACCTCAGCGAAGGTTTTCCTATGGTGACTACGAAGAAACTGCACTTAAAGTCAATCATTCATGAATTGTTATGGTTTATAAAAGGTGATACAAACATCAAATATCTTCAAGATAATGGCGTACGTATTTGGAATGAATGGGCAGATGAAAATGGCGATTTAGGTCCTGTATACGGGCATCAATGGCGTAATTGGAATAGTGAAAGTATCGATCAACTCTCAGAAGTGATTGAAACTTTAAAAAACAATCCAAATAGCAGACGTATGATGGTTTCTGCATGGAATCCAAGTGTGCTACCAAATACCAAAATTTCATTCAGTGAAAACGTAGCAAATGGAAAAGCAGCTTTGCCTCCATGTCATGCTTTTTTTCAATTTTATGTAGCTGACGGGAAATTATCATGTCAATTATACCAACGAAGTGCCGATGTATTTTTAGGTGTTCCTTTTAATATTGCTTCGTATGCGTTATTAACGATGATGATGGCAAAAGTTTGCGGATACGAATACGGAGACTTTATACATACGTTTGGTGATGCGCATATTTACAGCAATCATTTTGAGCAAGTAGAATTACAATTGACGCGTGAACCGCATCCGCTTCCGACCATGAAAATAAATCCAGAAATTAAGAGTATTTTCGACTTTACTTTTGAAGATTTCGAATTGGTGAATTATAAGCATCATCCGCGTATTAAAGGTGCCGTTGCGATTTAATTTTCATTCTCAAATTATACGAAAATCCATAAACAATATGAAAAAAGTTTTTTTCACAGCATTAGTATGTGTGACAACATTTATTTGTAAAGCCCAAGATGGCGAACTCATTTATACTCAACAATCAATGGCAACTCCAGATTCTGAGTATGCTGAAGGTTGCGAAGATGCCGAAAGTCGTTATAAATGTTCGAATGAAAAGCTACTAAATGCTGCTTTTGAAGCGTTATCAACTTCCGATATAGAAAAGGTAATGCAGCATACCAAACAAGATATTATCTTCATGGATACTAAATTATTTTTTCGAGATAGAAATCTGGACACAGAAAAATCTTTTTTAAAATTTCACGAAACAGAATTGAAGTTTTTTGAGATAGATTTGAGTTTTTCGTTGGAAGACTTACCTTTTAAACCAAGTCCAAAATTAACTCGTAATAAATCTATTTTCAATGACTATTTATATTTAAAGATTGACAGAGATAACAAAAAATTAATTCCCTTACCAAATTACGAACCTAAAAGAATTCCTTTTAGTGGTCCAGAAAAATATATTGTATATCCAGGGTGTGAATCTAAAACTACCAATAAAGACTTAAAAAAATGTATGTCAACCAACATCAGTAAGCATGTTGGCGAAAACTTTAACGCTGAACTTGCGACTACACTAAACTTACGTGGAGTTCAAAAAATTTATGTGGTATTTACTATTAGCAAAGATGGAAATGTTACCAAAACAAGAGTTAGAGCTCCACATCAAAAACTCACTGAAGAAGCAAAAAGAGTAATAAAATTACTTCCTAACATGAAACCTGGAGAAATAGAAAATACTCCGATAGATATAAATTACACGCTTCCTATTGTTTTTAAAGTTCGATAACTTATATTTCTATCTAAATACGATATTCTTTACAAGAATGATTTGTATTTTATAAAAAGTAATATATATCTATGATTATACTAAACTTCAAAAAGAATTACATTTTAATAAGCTTCATTTTGCTCGTTTGCAATGGCTTTTCTCAGAATGTAAACATGTCAAATGTAGTCGCTGTTGGTTGTCAAGATACTTCCGATAAGGAATGCACAAAAAAGAAAATACACGAAGCACTTTTAACCATATTAGATAAAACTGACATAGAAAAGTTTGTAAATGATGCTAAGAATGACTTGATTTTTGCACGTATTAGTTTAATATATCATCAAACAGGAAAACCAAAATTTTTAGCATCTTCTATTCGTTTTTACGAAGATGAAAACACTCCATTAAGACTAAATTTATATGGTAAAATTCCACAACTTGACTTTACAATAGAAAAGCCTACAAGAAAGAATACTTCACCAGCGCTTAAAGAAATTGTATACTTCAAAATTAATAGATCAAAAAAAACGCTAGAACCATTGTACAACCATGTTCCTAGTGTGTTACCATTTAGCAAACCTGATTCGTATGTTATTTTCCCAGGATGTGAAGAAATGACCACACGCCAAGATCAAATGCGTTGTTTTGAAAAAAAAATGATACTCCATCTTTCTAAATATTTTAATAGAGATAGACTAATCGATTTAGGTTTAAAAGAAAAGTTTAATATTAAAATTAACTTTTCAGTAGCAAAAAATGGTTCTATAAAAAATTTACGCATCACAACACCAAATCCACAGCTTGTAAAAAGCATAGAACATGCATTAAAATTAGTACCCAATTTAAAGCCTTCTATTGTAGACGGAATGCCAAAAAATACTCCAGTACGGATTCCTTTTAATTTCATTGTTGAATAACAATCTTATCGTAGCTATTTTCAATAAAATAGCTATACAAACTCTAATAGATTTGTGTACATTTACAGGAATAAATATTTGCTTGAAGCAGCAAGAAAGAGAGAATGGAATATGATTTTACTAGACTTCAAAAAAAATTACGTATTAGACAATGGATTTGTACAATTACGACCTTTACAAGCTGACGATTTTAAACATTTATTATCGTATTCAGTAAAAGAACCTGAATTGTGGAAATATTCGTTAACACCTGCAAATGGAGAAAATAATCTAAGAAAATATATTGCGCAAGCTACCGAAGGAAGAGTCGAAGAAACTGCTTATCCTTTTATTGTCTTTGACAAACGTTTTAACACCTACGCAGGTTCTACCCGATTTTACGATTTTAGTCAAACACATCAAACAGTTTCGCTAGGATATACTTGGTACGGAACAGATTTTCAAGGAACTGGTATAAATAAAAATTGCAAGTTTTTGATGCTTCAATTTGCTTTTGAACACATGAAAGTTCAACGTGTAGAGTTTAGAGCAGACAACAATAATAAACGAAGTATTGCCGCTATGAAAAGTATTGGTTGTACTGAGGAAGGTGTTTTACGTAGTAATTGCGCTGCCGTAGATGGTAGACGCGACAGTATTGTACTGAGCATACTACGCTATGAATGGTTTAGTCGTGTGAAACGTGAATTGATGAAGAAGTTGTAAAGAATTATTACCACCTTCTCATATCTTTCAAGCCTGATTATCAACTACATTCACTGCTATTTTTAAAAATTTCACATTACAAAACAAACTACATTCATCTAAAAAAAATGCATTTCATGGTAAAACTGTATTTTTTTTATGAACAGAATGTACTATTCAAAAAAGAAAAGTATCTTTAGGTCATTAAAATAATTTGAAAATGAAAAAAATTATTATACCTGCATTATTTTGCTTGATTGTACAGTTTGGTTTTTCTCAAAAAGCTACTGATACGTCTACTTTAAAAGTTTCTCCAAACGGAACAATTAACTTTGCTGTCATGGACAACGCACCACAATTTTCTGGTTGCGAAAATACTGGTACTATAAAGCAACAAAATAAATGTACTTCTGAGAAAATAGAAGCATTCATACAGCAAGCATTCAACAAAGATGTTGCACGCTCAATATCTAACAATAGTGCCAATAACTCAGTGTATATTCGTTTCATCGTAAATACTCAAGGAGCTATAGAAAATGTTGGTGTTCGTACAAACAATACTGCTATGAAAAAAGAAGTAGAGAGAATTGTAAAAACATTGCCTTCTTTTTCTCGTGGAACCTATCAAGGAACACCTGTAAATGTTTCGTATGCAGTAATGCTTCAAGCAGACAGATTACTTAGAAATGCTGTAAAGAACTAGAAAATTCGCATACATGTTCGGTAAAAAAAATCAACCTACTACACAAATCGACCAAGAACAATTAGCAATTATTGAAACTGCGCAAAAACGTATCAAACAAAAAAAACGTTTATACTATCATCTTGTAGTTTTCATAATTGGGTCTGCATTACTCGTGCTTATAAATGTTGTATTGGGTCTTGGAGAAGACGTTACCTTATTTGGCACAAAATGGTTTGTTTGGGCTGTATTCTTATGGTTATTCGCCTTTCTATTTCATGCCTTTGATGTATATGTTACAAACAAATTCATGGGCAAAGAATGGGAAGCCAAACAACTGGAAACCCTAGTTGCACAACAAGAAGAACGCATTGCTACATTAAAACAAAAATTTTTAGATCAGGAAACGAAAGTTGCTGAAGTAAAAGCCAAAGCAGAAATAGCAAATGAACCAGAACCTGAAGTTATTGATCGTAGTTGCTTAACAATTATTGTGGCTGCTTCAGAAAATAATGTGATTGGAAAAGACAACCAATTAATTTGGCATTTGAGTGATGACTTGAAACGCTTTAAAAAGCTTACCTCGGGACATCATATCATCATGGGACGTAAAACCTTTGAAAGCTTTCCAAAACCACTTCCAAACAGAACACATATTGTCATCACACGACAAAAAAATTACAAAGCACCTAGAGGTGTTATTGTGGTACACACAATGAAAGAAGCGGTAAGCGTTGCTACGATTGCTGATGCAGAACCGTATGTAATTGGTGGTGGCGAAATATACAAACAAGCCATTCCGTTTGCGACAAAAATTGAATTAACACGTGTGCATCACGAATTTGAAGGCGATACTCATTTTCCAGAAATTGAAATGAAAGACTGGAAAGAAATTGCGAATAAATTCCACAAAAAAGACGACAAACACGAATACGAGTTCTCTTTCCTTACGTATGAAAGAGTTTAAATTCACAGCAATAACCTAATCAATGAATTTCCTTAATTTCTTTTCAAGAAAGCATACAATGTGCTTTTTAATCATAGGCTTTCTTACAATCAACAACTTGTACTCACAAGATCAAAAATGGACATTATTCGCAAAGTCTATTAAAATGACTACAGATGTAAAATTAAAATTTAAACTCACTGCTTCGATGAAAACGGTGACGGATGATCAGTCTGCTTGGTCTGGTATATGGGTAAGAGTTGATAATAACAATGAAGAATATGGCTTTGTCGATAATATGGGAAATCGACCTGTGTTATCTGATGAATGGAAAACGTATGAAATCAATGGCTTTATTGATAAAAATACAGAATCAATAAATTTTGGTGGACTTTGCGTATATAATGGTAAATTTTATTTTGATAATATTAAATTATATGTTGAAAATAAGAACTCAAAAGAATTAGAAGAAATAGAACTAGAGAACTACGATTTTGAAAAAGAGATTGTAGATGGAAAGGTTCCAGGCTGGGATTATAATGGTCCTAATCTATATAATCCTGTAAATGATAAATATAATTTTAAACTAGTAAAAGACGATCCTTCTAAAAATCGTTCACTTTGTATTACAGGAAAAAATATTGAACTTGACAAAACCAATATTATAGGTGAGCGAGAAGACTATACATTACAAGTAGGAACTCTAGTTTCTATGCTAAACAATTTAAGTTCACGTGTAGAAAACGCTGTAAAATATTTAGACCAAAGAGAGCTAGACCATTTACACGATGAAAAAGCAAACTCTATTGGAGCACTTATTATGCACTTAGCTGCTGCTGAAAAATATTATCAATTATACACTTTTGAAAACAGAGGCTTTAACGAAGAAGAAGAAAAATATTGGGGACCAGCTCTGAATCTTGATGATGCTGGAAGAGAAACCTACAAAGGTCATGATGTCGAACACTATTTGAAGATTTATAAAGAAGTTAGAGCTAAAACACTTGAAGAGCTAAAAAAACGAGATGATAATTGGCTTGCTGAAATACGCCCAGGAACATCTGACAACAATCATTCTCACTGGTTTCATGTGATGGAACATCAATCAAGTCATTTGGGACAAATATTATTTCTTAAAAAGAGAATTCCACCAGAACCAAACATACAGCTAGAGAAGAAAAAGAAAATTGATTAAGTAAACAATACAGAAAATTTAGGAACAAATTCCTGTTCTCGGAAAATTCTTTACTTTTGCCAAACATTAATTTATAACACTTTTTCTTAATTTATAAGAAAGTTTTAAAGACTTATATAATGAAAGCATACATATTTCCAGGGCAAGGCGCTCAATTTACAGGAATGGGATTAGATCTTTACGAAAGTTCTGATGTAGCACAACACCTTTTTGAAGATGCCAATAGCATTCTAGGATTTCATATTACAGATGTAATGTTTGAAGGTTCTGCGGAAGATTTAAAACAAACGAAAGTAACGCAACCAGCCATCTTTTTACATTCTGTTATCTTAAGTAAGGTTCTTGGAGACAAATTTCAACCAGAAATGGTAGCAGGACACTCATTAGGAGAACTTTCTGCTTTAGTTGCCAATGGAACATTAACTTTTGAAGATGGTTTAAGATTGGTTTCACAACGTGCTTTAGCAATGCAAAAGGCATGTGAAATTCAACCAAGTACAATGGCTGCTGTTTTAGGGTTAGACAACGAAGTAGTTGAAAAAGTATGTAATGAAACTGCCGGAATTGTAGTTGCTGCTAATTATAACTGTCCAGGACAAATTGTAATTTCTGGAGAAGTTAAGGCAATTAATACTGCTTGTGAAACGTTAAAAGAAGCAGGTGCAAGACGCGCATTGGTATTACCTGTTGGTGGAGCTTTTCATTCTCCTTTGATGGAACCTGCACGTGAAGAATTGGCTGCTGCTATTGAAAGTACAGTATTTAGCACGCCAAATTGCCCAATTTATCAAAATGTAACAACTACTGCGGTAACAGATCCAAGTGAAATTAAAAAGAACTTAATTTCTCAATTGACTGCTCCAGTAAAATGGACGCAATCTGTACAACAAATGATTGCAGATGGTGCTACACATTTTACAGAAGTTGGACCTGGAAAAGTATTACAAGGATTGTTGCGTAAAATTGACCGTTCTGTAACTGCTGAAGGTGCTACTTTCGGAAACGAATAATAAACACAAAATGAAGATATCCAATTCACTGCGAATGCTATTAATCTTTGGGCTAATTTTGATAAACGTTGGTTGCGATCAAGTTTCAAAATCAGTTGCAAGGAATCATATTGATGAAACTGAACGTATTTCAGTAATTGGTGAATATGTAGTATTGATGAAGACTGAAAACAAAGGTGCTTTTTTAGGATTTATGTCTTCTATGGAAAATCCGATTTTAAAAAGTATCTTCTTAATCATACTTCCAATTGCTGTATTATTCTTTATTCTGCGAATGATTATTATAGATAAAAACCTAGATCGCTATATGATTTTTGGTTTATGCTGCATTATTGGTGGCGGAATTGGAAACCTATACGATCGTATCTTATATCGCTCTGTAACCGATTTTATGCATATAGATTTGGGCGGAGTATTTAAAACAGGAATTTTCAATATGGCAGATGTCTCCGTCATGCTCGGAACAGGATTGCTGATTCTATCCTTTATCAAGCGAAAAGAAATTTCTTTATCATAAATAAAAAACCTAGTGAACGCTAGGTTTTTTTTATTCAGCAAAAGTTTATTATGGTACAAATGTTAAAATCAGCACAGTATTTCCTTTAGGTATTATATTTTTTTCTAATATCCCTTTTTCTAATTCTCCTTTATTCACCCATTTAATCAAACTTGAATACTTTTTATTTCTATAATAAATTAAACTGATTTCATCCCATTTAGTATCCTCTGATACAACATAAGTTGTCAAAACTGGGCTGAATTCATATTCATTTTTGAAATAACTATTTAACTCTTCAAAGGCTTTGTCATTAAATTCACGCGATTCTGAATATTTAAGTAAGTACTCATATCCAGCGTTTAAATCATTTCCTCTAACTTGTACAAACTTCTCCTTTGAAGTATTTGGTGTATTATATTTTGATGCAATAAAATACTCTATAAAAACACCTGTCTTTAAAATCGTATTTTCAGAAATAGAGTCATAATTATAATAACCTCTACCCCTATTCACTAATGCTATTAACTGCCAATATTTTGGATTATTATAAAATTCTTCTGACAAACTTAACAAAGTCCTATCTGACTTCAACTGATACATCTTACTTTTCACATTATCATCTTCAAACAACTTGAAAACAATGTCTGTGTAATAATCAGATTTATTTATTTTTTTTACATTATCTAGCCATTTTTCTTCTATATTATTATTACTAGTTGTAGTAATTATTTCTTTTGACGATGCACCTGAGTTTAATGCCCAATAAATTATTAAGGCACCAATCATTATTACAATAGCTCCTGGTGCTACATTAACCATCTTTGCATTTATTTTATCATTTCCAATTTCGAAATCTATTTTCCCTCGTATTCCTTTTAGGAATAAAAGATAACCTATATAGATTGTACCTGCCCCTACGAGAGTTGCTAGTATCATTTGAATTAATTTTAAGGTCATTGGATCGCTCATTTCGCTAATAATAAGTTGAAAAATACTCATATAAATATAAGGATTTACTTTCTTTATTAAAAATATTTATATTAAACAACAATAATTAAGCTGAATACATTACATAATCATAAAAATGTTAACTACGGTATTCCCATACCAAAATTCTTTATTGTTTTTATAATTTAAGGTTATTCTTAACCAGAAAAACTTAAAATCATGAAAAAAAGAAACGTAAAATCATTGAAACTTCACAAAAGTTCTGTTTCAAATTTAAGTAATGAAAATGTGAAAGGTGGAGCAAATTCCTTCTTTAAATGTCCGACATTACAAAATCCACCATGCACATCATTTATTGATGCCTGTCCATCAGCTTGGGTATGTCCAACAGACGTTCCAACATTATGTGTGTTACCTTAATAATTTTCACAAACTAAAAAACCTAAAGTCATGAAAAAAAAGAATTTAAAATCATTGAAGCTTCGTAAGAGTTCAATTTCAAACTTAAGTGAAGGTACTAAAGGAGGAATCGCTATTCCAATTACAAGAATTAATCAGTGTGGCTCACAAATTGACGCATGTCCATCTGCACTAGCATGCACATTTCAAGCAAATTGCCCAATAACATTTGAAGTCAATTGTCAGACATTAAACAACAAATGCGAAACATTTAACTATCCTTGTCAATCATTAATTGGATGCGTATAATACCATTTATCATTTGAATTTATAACTAAAAAAAGCGGGATTTTATTCCCGCTTTTGAAAACTTATGTTTTTTTAAATCTAATTGTAAGAAATTCAATTATTGCTTGTATATCTTTCCGTTTTTCATCACAAACGTAACATTTTCCATCGTATTGATATTTTTTGTAGGATCTTGATCAACCGCTACAATATCTGCTAAGAAACCTTCTTTCAATTGTCCTAATTGATCTTCCATGCCTAAAATTTTAGCATTCGTTACTGTAGCAGCTTGAATGGTTTCCATCGCTGGCATTCCACCTTCTACCATAAAACCAAATTCTTTTCCGTTTTGACCATGTGCATACACTCCTGCGTCTGTTCCAAAAGCAATACCAACACCTTTTTTATATGCTCTTGCAAATGTTCCTTGAATTTTTGGTCCAACTGCTAATGCCTTTGGAACAATAATCTCTGGATAATATCCTTTAATTTTCGCTTTAGAAACTACTTCTTTTCCAGCTGTAATCGTTGGCACTAAATATGCATCGTGCTTTTTCATGAGTTCCATCGTTTCGTCACTCATATACGTTCCATGTTCAATGGTTTTTACACCACCAATTATAGCTCGTTGCATTCCTTCGTCACCATGTGCGTGCGCTGCTACATGCATTCCATAATCTTTAGCTGTCTCACAAATTACTTTTACTTCTTCAATCGTAAATTGTGGATTACTTCCACTTTTTGCAACACTCAAAACTCCACCAGTGGCTGTAATTTTAATTACATCTGCGCCATTTTTATAACGTTGACGTACTGCTTTTTTTGCATCGCTCACATTATTTACAACACCTTCTTTTGGTCCTGGATCGCCACTAATTTCTTTGCGATTTCCGTTTGTCGGATCGGCATGTCCGCCAGTAGTTGCCAATGCTTTCCCAGCTGTAAATATTCTTGGACCATCCACTTTTCCTTGATTAATAGCATTTCGCAAAGAGATATTTACACCAGATCCACCTAAATCGCGTACTGTTGTAAATCCTGCTTGCAAGGTTGCATCTGCAAAACCTACAGAACGAAAAGCAACATCAGCATCATTTAGTGTATATTTTTCTATATATGCTTTCGGATTGGTTTCACTTTCTATGTGAACGTGCATATCAATCAATCCTGGCATAACCGTTTTTGACTTTAAGTCAATCATGGTAATATTTGCTTTTTTTGGTTGTAAATAACCATTTGCAATACCAGTAATTTTATTTCCAGAAACAATAATTGTTTTTTCTGTAAGCACTTTTCCACTTTCAGTATCAATAATTTTTCCGCAATGCAAATAGGTATCTTGTGCCATCATAATGGTTGTACACAAAATACTCAAGCATAAGATGAGTAGTTTTTTCATTTGGTTGGTTTTTATTTGGTTTTTCTAACTTTCTGTTCCCATTCCCAAGCAGAAAGCATTGCTTCATCTAGCGTTGATGTTGCTTTCCAACCTAAAATAGTATTAGCCTTAGTCGTATCTGCATAGACAGAAATTACATCTCCTTCTCTCCTACCTACAATTTTATAGTTTAATGACTGCTTGCTAACACGTTCAAAACTTTCAATTACTTCCAGTACAGAACTTCCTTTTCCTGTACCAATATTGAATACTTCAAACGAAGTTTCATGCTTTTCATCAAGTAATCTTTTCAATGCGGTTACGTGCGCTTTCGCGAGATCAACTACATGAATATAATCTCGTATGCAAGTACCATCTTCCGTAGGATAATCATTCCCAAAAACGGCTAATTCTTGTCGCAATCCAATCGCTGTTTGCGTAATAAAAGGCACTAAGTTTTGCGGAACGCCATCTGGCAACTCACCAATTTCAGTACTTGAATGTGCGCCTATCGGATTAAAATATCGCAACGAGATTACTTGCAAACCTTCTGCTATTTTTGCAGTGTCTTGCAATATTTCTTCACCAATTTGTTTCGTGTTTCCATACGGTGAAATGGCTTGTTGTACTGGTGCTTTTTCAGAGATAGGCATTGTTTCTGCTTGACCGTACACCGTGCACGAAGAACTAAAAATAAACGAAATGTTTTCTTTGTGTTGAATTTGCTGTAAAATCGTAATTAACGTCGACAGATTGTTTTCATAATACAACAACGGATTCGTTACACTTTCTCCAACGGCTTTACTCGCTGCAAAGTGAATAATTCCGCTAATAGCTGAATGTTTTTTAAAGAATGAAATCGTTGCTTCTTTGTCGCGTAAATCTAGCTCTTCAAAAGTTGGTTCAACACCTGTAATATTTTTTATTCCGTGTATTACTTCTTTCGAAGAATTTGATAAATTATCAATAATTATAACTTCAAACCCTGCCAATTGCAACTCTACAACTGTGTGTGAGCCAATATAACCTAATCCGCCAGTTACTAATATTTTTTTCAAACTTATTTGTTTTGGGTTTTGGGTTTTGGGTTTTGGGTTTTGGGTTTTGGGTTAAATTCTTTACTGCCTTCGTCCTTTCAAAGTATAAACTCTTAAACTTATAAACCTTTAAACTTCATTGTTTTTGACTCTTAAAAGTATCTTTTTAGTCATTAACATTCTTTACCTACAAACTTATCCGTTTACAAAATCTAAAACAGTTTTCGTTATAAATGCAATTTGCTCATCATCCAATTCCGTGTGCATTGGCAATGAAATCACTTCTTTTACCAACTGATTTGTTATAGGGAAATCTGCTTCGTTGTATCGTTCGTCTTTGTATGCTTTTTGTAAGTGCAATGGAATTGGGTAATAGACTCCACAAGGAATTCCATTTTCATTTAAGTGTTTTGCCAATGCGTCTCTATCAACACCTACTACACGTAATGTGTATTGATGATATACATGACAATTGCAATTTCCTTCTCCTGGATTTCCACACAGCTTTGTTGTTTGTGGCGTAATAATTTTATCGCTTCCTTTTAAAGCTTCTGTGTATTTATGTGCGGCTATTTGACGTGCAGCATTGTATGCATCCAAATTTGGAAGTTTAGCTCTTAATACAGCAGCCTGAATAGAATCTAATCGAGAGTTTACACCAACAACATCATGGTGATACCGTTTGTACATTCCGTGGTTTACAATTCCTCTGATTGTATGTGCTAAATCGTCGTCGTTGGTAAAAATAGCGCCACCGTCTCCATAACATCCTAAGTTTTTTGACGGAAAGAAAGAAGTGGAAGCTACATGTCCAATTCCTCCTGCTTTTTTCGTACTTCCATCAGCAAATGTATAATCGGCTCCAATGGCTTGTGCGTTATCTTCAATTATATATAAATCGTGCTCCTTGGCAATTTCCATAATTGCGTCCATATTGGCACATTGTCCAAATAAATGCACAGGAACAATTGCTTTTGTTTTTGGTGTAATTGCTTTACGAACTGCTTCAGGGTCAATATTGAATGAATCTTTTTCTACATCAACTAATACAGGTGTTAATTGTAATAAGGCGATTACCTCAACGGTTGCTGCAAACGTAAAATCGGCAGTAATTACTTCGTCTCCTGGTTTCAAACCAAGTCCCATCATCGCAATTTGCAATGCATCTGTTCCGTTGGCACATGGAATTACATGTTTTACGTCTAAATATTCTTCTAGTTCTTTCTGAAATGCGTGTACTTCGGGTCCGTTTATGAATGCTGAAGATGCAATAACATCTAATACGGATTGATCAACTTGGTCTTTAATTTGTGCGTATTGACCTTTAAGGTCGACCATTTGGATTTTCTTCATTCGTATCTTTCTTTTGTTCTAACAATATTACAAAATTGTACAACGATACCCAATGAATTTAAGTGAAAGAATGTATTTTAGCATCAAACTCATTGCTTTTGTATTTTATCTACAACATATTGGTCTACATTGCGAGTTTCTTTCTTAGAATCATTGCAAAATTTAATCCCAAACTTGGACTTTTTGTACAGGGCAGAAAGACAGTTTTTCACACTTTATCTACTCAAATTTCGTCAACCGATAAAGTCATTTGGTTTCACACAGCATCTTTAGGAGAATATGAACAAGGCTTACCTGTGTTAGAAGCTTTAAAAGAGAAATACCCGAATCATAAATTTGTATTGACCTTTTTTTCGCCTTCAGGATATGAAGTTAAAAAAGATAGCGCTGTGGCGGATGTAATCACGTATTTACCTTTAGATACAAAAGCTAACGCTAGAAAATTTCTCAAACTTGTACATCCTGAGTTGGTTGTTTTTGTGAAATATGAGTTTTGGCCGAATTATTTAGCCGAACTAAAAAAACAACATATTCACACAATTTCTATTTCGACCATTTTTAGAAGTTCGCAAGTATTTTTTAAGTTTTATGGTGGATGGATGCGAAAGTCTCTCCATGCATTCAATCATATTTTTGTACAGGATGAAACGTCTCAACAACTATTAAAAGATATTAATTATACAGATGTAACCATAAGTGGCGATACGCGTTTTGATAGAGTCTTAGAAATTTTGGAACGAGACAATTCGCTTTCTTTCATAGAAGAATTTAAAAATAATGCCACCAGTATTGTCATTGGAAGTAGTTGGCCAGAAGATGAATCGATTTTTGTTCCATTCATTAATGCATCAATCAAAAACTGCAAATACATCATTGCGCCACACAATATTAAATCTCAAGAAATTGAAAAACTAAAAAAAAGCATCTCAAAATCGACTGTTTTATTTTCAGAATTAGAGCAACATACAGACCTAAGTAAGTTTGATGTTTTTATTGTAGATACTATTGGCATTTTGACCAAAGTGTATAGTTATGCAGACATTGCGTATGTTGGCGGCGGCATGGGAAACACAGGTTTACATAACACTTTAGAACCTGCTGTTTTTGGAATTCCTGTTGTGATTGGAAAAAGCTACGCTGGTTTTAAAGAAGCTCAAGATTTAGTAAAACTTGGCGGTGTACTTTCTGTAAAATCTAAAACAGAATTTGAGCATACAATAACACGCTTACTTGAAGATGCTAATTTTAAAGTTTCTGTCGGTAAAATAAATCACAATTACGTTCACGCCAATGGAAATGCAAGTAAAATCATTATAGAATATCTGTCTAAAATATAGCAGCTTGTAATGAAAATACCTTTTAACTATTAAATTGACAATTTTACAGAATGTTAAAAAGATGTTAAAACATTCTTTGTGAATCCGTAAAAGAAATCTTAACATTGTTGTACAATTAACAATAAATAGATAAAGAGATGAAAAAATTAGTTTTAAAAGCTTCATTAGTTGTTGCTTTAATGATTGGAATGACTTCTTGTGAAGAAGTAAAAAAAGAAGGTGAAAAGGCTAAAGAAACTGGAAAAGAAATGGTCAAAGACACCAAAGAAGCTGTAAAGAATACTGCTAATGATGTTAAGGAAGCTGGAACGGAAATGGCTAATGATGTAAAGGAAGGTGCAGAGAACGCTCTTGAAAATGCAAAAGAAGGTGTAAAAGACATGGCTAACGACGTAAAAGAAGGAGCTGAGAAAGCTGTTGAAGACGTAAAGGATGCTGCTAAAGGTAAAATGGACGCTGCTAAAGATGCTGCCAAAAGCAAGATGGATGAAGCAAAAGACGCTGCTAACAAGAAAATGGAAGACGCAAAGAAAGCGGCTGCTGATAAAATGAATAAAGTAGGAGGAAACTAAGAAAAAGTATCCCTTATATAAAATGAAAAGCTTCTCCCATTGGAGAAGCTTTTTCTTTAAGTACTAATTTGTGTACTTTTTAACAAATAGCCAATGTATTTGCATCTACTTCATTTGTGAATACACAACCTGGTTGCCATGTACGTTGGCAGTTAAAAACGGTTCTTAAACAAAGGTTGTTTCCATTTATATCTACAATAGTACGGATACAAACTTTAACTGAATTTTCTCCTCCGACAATTCCTTGACTTGCGTGTAAGTTAGAAATTGACTTTTTGTTTAGTGATAAATTTTTGATACTCTTTTTTTTCATGATAAAAGTGTGTTTTTGATGAATTTTAAAAGTAAGAAATAACACCTTGTATTTAAAGGTTTTTAACATTATTAACGTGAGTTCGATAGAACTTCTGTTTTATGTGTCTGATTTTTAATTTATTAATTAAATTATCAAATCGAGCACAGACTAGATTCAATTAAAAAGCATAGTTTTATAGTATTCTTGACTGTGCTTGAACTGACAAGTATTTAATTTTGAATGTTTCAGGTGTAATATTCGTGATTTTTATATCGAACTCACGTTTATTAACTGTTTGTAAAATAATTTTTCATAAAAAAAGGCAATCAATACATAACATATCAATTGCCTTTTTGGCATCTAAGCATCGTAGGTTTACTTCACAATCATTTTTTTAGAAACCATAATTTCTCCATTTGAAACTAAGCTGTAAATAAACATTCCTTTCCCAATTTCATTTGAGCTAATTACCACTTGCCCTTTATCACTTGATAAATTATAATCTCTTATAAACTTCCCAGACATATCAAAGACAGAAATTGTTGCTTTTGCATTGCTTGGTAATGTATAATTAATTGTAGTTTGATTGGTAAAAGGATTTGGTCTATTTTGATCCATTGAAAAACCAATTTCCTTAATATCGTCTTCTTTCTTAGCTAAATTTTCTCTTTTTAAATTTTCTATTTCGCTTTCTAAATATGTAACTTTCTCGTTCATTTCTTTTAAACTTGATGTAAGTACTGAAATCATTCCTACATAATTTACTGCTTTGTATTCATAACTACCATCTTCTTTGTTTTCTTTATCAAAAATTGGTTTATTAATTGTAGTTACCAACTCCGGAAAAACCTCCTCAAGATTCTGAGCTAAAAATCCATGCTGCAATCCTTGTGGTAAATTTAGTTCTTCACTTTCCTTAAACGTATACGTTACCGCATCTAACTGAGCTATCTTCTCCAATACATTTTCTTCCTCTTTAATGTTTTCTTTTAATTTTTTGTCGGAAACTGTAAAAGTTCCACTTACAAAAACGTTTCCATTAAAATATCCTGCATATCGATTTGAAGTTGTAGCTGAAGTACCGTGAATAGCTGCTCCAAAACCAGTTGGCGTAGTACCAGATGGCCCTACAATTGTTCCACGAACTCCGTATGCACTACCACTAGATGTACTTGTAACATACGAACTAACTCCAGTGCTATAATATCCCTCGCTAACACGAACGTTAACACCTGTATTTCCATAAGATGAACCGTTACTTTGAACATCGATTCCTGTTTTTACATATCCCGTTTGATTGTTAATAGCTTTGATACCCGTAAAATAACTTCCTGTATTCGTATTATTTTGAACAATAAGTCCCGTTTTTGTACTAGTTGGACTATCACTGTAATCAATACCAACTTTCGGTTCGTTAGACGTAAGCGGAGTTCCAAAATAAGTTTTCCCATCATTAGTCATAGTAGAAACTAATGTTGAAGATGTAGATATAAAACTATTAGATACTCTAAACTCTAAATCTGTGCTAGCAGCGAATCCATCACCGATCCACTGTATTCTTGGGTTGATATCACCAGTATCTTGATATCCCATAGTTAGCGCTCTATTCTTTAATTGAAAGCGTAAACCGAATACTTCTTGACTTCCTGTATTTAATTTACCAATAGAAAACCACTGACTCGCATTGAAGTCAAAAGCAGTTCCTGCATCTAGTTGTGTTATTAAACCTGGCTGAAATCTAAAAATTTCTTGTCCACCAAATTGTTGTGGTATTGGATTAAAAATTGAAGAAAAAACAGATCCTGAAGATTGGTTTTGCGCAAAAGTCATTGTCACAAAAAATAATGCTAGTAATAAAATATTTTTTTTCATGTTAAATAGTTTTAATTAGTTTTGTTTAAAGATATTGCAAAAAGATTAAACAAAATTACGGTATAACCGTAAAATACACTCTGTATCAAACATTTATAATTTATTTGACAAAGTACTCTTTGAAGTAATAGTTATGGGAAACTAGGAAAGCTATGTATTATATGGAAACAAAAAAGCCGAAGTCTTTCAACTTCGGCTTTTACTTATTGTGCGGGTGAAAGGACTCGAACCTTCACACCGTGAGGCACTAGATCCTAAGTCTAGCGTGTCTACCAATTTCACCACACCCGCAAATGTGGCTGCAAATATAAAGAACATTTTTAATATTCAAAGGATGTCAAACGTATTTTTCTTTCTTTTTTTAGTACATTTGAGTATCTAGAAAATTCAATACACTTCATGAATACTATAAAATCCTATATTGAAGCGCATAAAAATCGTTTCATTGATGAACTCATCGAACTTTTAAAAATACCCTCAATAAGCGCTGATCCAGCATATACACAAGATGTTATTGATACTTCAACTGCTGTAAAAGCTAGTTTAGAAAAAGCTGGCTGCGATCATGTAGAAATTTGTGAAACACCAGGATATCCTATTGTATACGGACACAAACATATTTCAGATGATTTGCCAACGGTTCTTGTTTATGGGCATTATGATGTACAACCACCAGATCCGTTAGATCTTTGGGAAAGCGGACCGTTTGAACCCATCATCAAAAAAACAGACATTCATCCAGAAGGTGCCATTTTTGCACGTGGTGCATGTGATGATAAAGGACAAATGTACATGCATGTAAAAGCATTAGAGTTGATGAACGAAACCGATCAATTACCATGCAATGTAAAATTCATGATTGAAGGTGAAGAAGAAGTCGGTTCTGAAAGTTTAGCTTGGTTTGTTGAACGCAATCAAGAAAAACTAGCAAATGATGTTATTTTGATTTCTGATACAGGAATGATTAGCAACACACAACCATCTATCACAACAGGTTTGCGTGGACTAAGTTATGTAGAAGTTGAAGTCACTGGACCAAATCGTGATTTACATTCAGGATTGTATGGTGGTGCTGTGGCGAATCCGATTAATATATTAGCAAAAATGATTGCTTCATTGCATGATGAAAACAATCATATTACCATTCCAGGGTTTTACGATAAAGTAGAAGAATTATCAAAAGAAGAACGCGCCGAAATGGCAAAAGCACCTTTTTCTTTAGAAGAATATAAAAATGCATTAGATATTGATGCAGTTTATGGTGAAGCAAGCTATACAACCAACGAACGCAATTCTATTCGTCCAACCTTAGACGTTAACGGAATTTGGGGCGGATATACTGGCGAAGGTGCCAAAACAGTTATTGCAAGCAAAGCGTATGCTAAAATTTCAATGCGTTTGGTTCCAAACCAAGAGTGGAGAGAAATTACAGAATTGTTTAAAACACATTTTGAAAATATCGTACCAGAAGGCGCAACCGTTAAAGTGACACCTCATCATGGAGGACAAGGATATGTAACTCCAATTGACAGTATTGGGTATAAAGCGGCTAGTAAAGCCTACGAAGATACATTTGGAAAAACACCGATTCCACAACGCTCTGGAGGTAGTATTCCAATTGTTTCTCTATTCGAAAAAGAATTGAAAAGTAAAACTATTTTAATGGGATTCGGACTTGATAGTGATGCTATTCATTCGCCAAACGAACATTTCGGTATCTTTAATTACCTCAAAGGAATTGAAACCATTCCATTGTTCTATAAGTACTTTACAGAACTTTCTAAGTAAAAAATATAACAACTTTAAAATCCGCTTCGTGCGGATTTTTTTATACTTATTATTTTACCACAAGTTTTTTTACTACTGATTTTTCTCCAGAATATACTTTCAACACATATAATCCTGCATTCAAACTTGAAACATCAATAGTATTTTTAATATTCTCAGTACTTAAAACTAATTGACCAATGGTATTATAAACTTCTACAGTATCAATTGTTATTTTAGAATCAATAAAAACACTATCTGAAGCGGGATTTGGATATATTCTGAAACTATTTTTATCAAACTCATCAGTACTTAATACGTTTTGATACACTCTCACATAATCAATAACCATAGAACTTTGAGTAAAGTTAGAATCAATAGATCCTGCAATACCGCCCATTGCTATGTTTAATATGAGATACTGTTCTAAATCAAATGGCCATGTACTAGCGTTTTTTACAGCCGGATTGTATGTATAGAAAGCTACTTCATCAACTAAAAATGTAATTTGATTTGGAGACCAGTTCACAGAATATACATGAAAATCATTTGCTACATCGCTAATTAATTGAGAAGCCACATTTACTGTATTTCCAAAGCTAGAAGGTGTATGTATGGCACTCGATGTATGATTTACAGCTCCAAGTCCGTGTTCCATAATATCTATTTCTCCACATGCTGGCCAAGTAGCTGTTCCAAAACCTTCATTATCCCAATACGCACCATCTTCGTTGATATTTTTACCCAAGGTCCAAATTGCTGGCCACGTACCATCTCCACTTGGCAATTTAGCTCTTACATCTACCCTTCCGTACATAAATGCAAACTTAGAATTTAATCGTGCAGAAGTATATTGTTTAGTTTCTCCTTGATCGGTAAATGCTTCTTTAATCGCTACAATATTTAAAAATCCATTTCCAACAAACGAATTTTCTATACGATTTGTATAATGTTGTTGTTCTCCATTAAACCAACTTCCGTTTCCGCCAGTAGGCAATTGTGTTTGATGATACCATTTCGCTGAATTTATCGGCCCACTTTCATTGAAATCATCAGACCAAACTAAATCTGTATAGATTACATCTAACACATTAGGATCTACTGGGATAGAACCATCATTTATATCATCAATTAAAAAAGTTCCTGGCACGGTACTGCCATCATCAATTCTTACGGTTAATCTGCTGTATTGTCCACTTCCGCTCACGGTAGAAAAATCAAAAGTTAATTCAGTCCAATTATTTTGTGAAGATGTACTTACACCTACTTCAATATTGGGATTTGTGCCATTTTCAAGCTTTACTACAATTGTATGTGAATTTGGATCAAACGCATAAAATTGTAACGTAATTTCATCTTCAACATCTAAATCAATCGCTTGGTTTAAATCTATATAATGTCCTTGTTCCGTTGAAGAGTTAGAACGAAAAAACTGTCCGACTTGATTATTTGAATCTGTTGGAGATGGTATGATAGCAAATGTACTTCCTCCCCAAACATTAAAATTATGTGAACTATATGAAAAATCAATTGGCAATTGCTGTGATAAAGCAGATTGTGAAATCAGTAATAATATTGCAAAAACTTTATAGTAATGATTTTTCATATAAGTCAAATTTCTTCAAATTTACATGTTACAACCTAAGAAAGCATTTTTTCCACCTATACAAAAACTATACAACTCAAGGAAATCAGGTGTTTTTCACACATAAATACTATGATATTCATACTTTGGTACAACATTGTGCAGATACCCGATTTCAATATGACTTTTAAAATTATTTTACCTCTACACTTGTAGAATTAAAATTTATCTTCTACATTTGTAGAGTAATATTACAGTGATTGGTATAAAATGAGCTGTTTTTATTTTGATGTCGACCGAAATAAAAACAATTCATTTTAAAAAAGCAATCAAACAATACTTAAAATTTTGACGTGTGAAACTATCAAAAACAGAAGAACAATTGATGCAACATTTATGGAAGCTTGAAAAAGCATTCATGAAAGATATTTTGGAACAATATAATGAGCCAAAACCTGCAACAACGACCATTGCAACTTTATTGAAACGTATGACTGATAAAGGGTATGTAGCGTATGCAACGTTTGGAAAATCGAGAGAATATTACCCACTCATTAAAAAAGCGGATTATTTCTCGAATCATTTAAATGGACTGATCAAGCATTTCTTTAATGATTCTGCTTCGCAATTTGCTTCTTTCTTTACAAAAGAGACGAATTTATCTGATAACGAATTAAAGGAATTACGAAAGATTATAGATCAACAAATAAAAGACAATAACAAATGATCGCATATCTTTTAAAATCTGGATTGTGCTTAGCATTGATACTTTTAGTTTATAAAGTATTTTTAGCGCGTGAACGCATGTACGTGTTCAATAGGTATTATTTACTTTTCGGATTGTGCTTTTCGCTCCTGGTTCCATTTGTAACAATGGAAACTATTGTAGAAGCTCCTATCGTGGAAAATCTGAATTCAGGAAATACTACTGATCATTTGCCCGCGTTTGATGCTGCATTACCAATGGAGAGCTCGCCTAGCGGCATTCCTGCATGGATGTATGTAACTATTAGTATGTACATTTTAGGGTATTTGCTTTTCTTCTTTCGTTTTACAAGAAACATCTACAGAATTTTTTACAAGATTATTAAAAGTGTACGTGTTCGTTATAAAACCGCATCGTTAGTTTTATTAAAAGAAAACATATTACCACATACATTTTTACATTACATTTTTTTAGAAAAAGATGCCTACGATACACATGACATCGCAGAAGAATTGTATACACATGAACTTGCGCATGTAACTCAAAAACATTCGTTAGATATTATTTTAATTGAGTTGATCCAGATTGTATTTTGGTTCAATCCATTACTAATTTATTATAAAAAGGCCATGCAGCTCAATCACGAATTTTTAGCAGATGATGCTGTATTAAAATCAAACACACAAATTCCTGCATATCAACATTTATTGTTAGAAAATGCACATTGGAACAACAACTTACATTTGGCCAGTAATTTGAATTTTTCCGTAACTAAAAAGAGATTACAAATGATGACAAAACATACAACTCGTGTACGCGTTTGGATTATTGCCACGCTCACGATTCCGATTTTTATAGGCGCACTGTTTTTATTTAGCACGAAAGTAGTAGCCCAAGAAACAAAAACAAATAAAGTTTCTAAGACACAAACGGTCTTGAAAGAAGTTCCAAAACAAAATACAAAAGCCGATTATTATAAAAATGCAACTATATACATTTCTACCAAAAATGGGAAGAGCATTTCTAAAAAGTATGATGAATTAACGCCTGAACAACAAGATGCACTGCTTCCTGTTCCTAAAATTCCTACTGCTACACGTCCAACAAATACACTTTTAAACAATTGGAAAGACAGTAGCAAATATGCTATTTGGATCGATGGAAAACACGTTCCTAACACCGCAATAGCAGGCAAAGAAATAGTACATTATACCGAAAGTTTTGTTCATAAAAATGCCAGAAGCAATTCGTTTCCGCAATCGTACCAAATGAGCTTATACACCCAAGAAGGATTCAATTCTTATAGAAATAATATTGGGAAAGAATTGCCTAAAGGTTCAAAATTAAGAATCAAAACGGCACATAAGAAAGGTAAAAAAGTGACGTACGAAAAAGATATTCCTAGAACTATTATTAAAGTGAAAGATATCAATAGGCTTCATGATATTATAATTCGTTTTGATAAAAAACATAGGATCTCCGTAAATGAAGTGGTTATTAAATCAATTAATGGACTTTCTCCTAGAATCAAAGCGATATTGTCTTCTATGAAAAATAAGAAGTCACCTGTAACTGCAGCGATTGTGTATGATACGAATGATGATAAAGCGAAAGATTTGATCGCTAAAATAAAACTAATTCTTGAGCGAAATAATATTACCGAAATCCGCACTATTTTTTCTTATGGACTTGAAATTCCACCGCCACCACCGCCACCACCAGCTCCACCGGTAAAAAAACCTATGCTTAAAGAAATAAGTGGAGATGATGCTTCTGGACCAAATGTATCAGAACAAGATGCGAAATATATTAACATTATGCACAAAATCATAAAAGGTAAGAAGTTGGAGACAATGATGATTAATGGTAAGAAGCATTATTATGTACTAAAGAATGGGCGAAAATATATTTTTAATGAAGATAGTCGATTGGTCAATGAAAAAGGAGAATTACTTCCACCTCCGCCACCACGAGCAAAAAAGCCACAAGTAAAAGAAATAAAGGTCAAAAACAAGAACAAGAATAAAGCAAAGAAAAAAGCTAAAGCTAAGAACAAGGCAAAAGATACTAAGAAAGTTGTACCGAAAGTGATTGAAGTAAAAGAAGTTCCTAAGAAAAAGTTGAAGGAGAAACAGCTATAATCTTATCAATAGAGAATTCAGATACATAACTGCCAATACTAAAACATTGTGGTATGTATGTTATGAAATATGAAAAAGCAGCTTATGAATTTAAAATAAGCTGCTTTTTTTGTAACATTTATAGGCGTTTTGCGTTCTTATAGACATCATCAATCAAAAAATAATTTTATGTTACAACAATTTTTTCTCGTCTGTTCGGGCGTTGATCGCGATCTTATACGCGAATGTAGCGCTGGCGAACAAACCAAGTACGCAAGTATTGGCGCCACCGTTTTTTTTACCGCATTAATGGCCTTTATTGCCAGTGCGTATGCTTTATACACCATTTTTGACACCGTTTATGCCGCTATAGGTTTTGGAATTATTTGGGGATTATTAATTTTTAATTTAGATCGATTCATTGTTTCAACACTTCGAAAAAAAGAATCCAAATTTTCTGAGTTTCTGCAAGCTACTCCAAGAATCATTTTAGCAGTAATAATTGCGGTTGTTATTTCGAAACCTTTGGAAATGAAAATTTTCGAAAAAGAAATCAATCAAGTTTTGCTAGAACAAAAAAATGACCTGACACTTTCAAACAAATCACAAATTGCTGCACAATACACCCCAGAAATTGAGCAAATCAATCAAGAAATCAATACTTTAAAAACTGAAGTTACTACTAAAGAAAGTGAGGTAAACGATTTATACGAAACTTATATTGCTGAAGCAGAAGGTAGGAAAGGAACTGAACTGATTGGAAAAGGACCTGTATACAAAGAGAAGCGCGAAAAACATGATACTGCATTGCAAGAATTACAAACACTGCGCACAACGAATGCAGAAAAGATTACAACCAAAGAAGCTGCAATTCAAAGTTTACTTACACAGCAAAAAACAAAAGAATCAGACACACAACCTATTATTGATGGCTTTGACGGCTTAATGGCACGTGTAAACGCATTAAACAAATTACCTTGGTTACCTTCGTTTTTTATCTTTTTATTGTTTCTAGCAATTGAAACTGCTCCAATATTCGCAAAATTATTTACGGCTAAAGGAGAATATGATTTTAAACTTCAGGATACAGAAGACGCTGTAAAAACGTGGGTTACACAGAAAGTTCATCAACGAAAAATAGTACTACAAACAGATATGTCTTTGAACAAGAAAGTATATTCGGATCTTGCTAAAGAAGAAGAATTATATAATTACAAACGCAAAAAAGCACGTGAGTCAATGCAATTGCAAGCAGATGCTTTTTTCAGTTTACAGAAAAAACAATTTTAGTTGGTTATACTTTTAAGGTGTTTAATCATGCGTTGTTGTGCTTTTGCTTGTGCTGTTTGCAAACTACTCGCAAATTCACTTTCGGTAATAGCTCTATATAGAACTTCACCATTTTTATAAACAATCCACCAATATTTGCTGTCTTGTATATATTCAGCCTTGAGGTGATAGCCATCTTCAGTGATGACTTCTTTGAATTTTTTATTTCCTTTCCATCTCATGAATCTAACTAGTATTTTTTTGAAATGAAAAAGTATGAAATTTATCTGAAATAATTTTAAATAATAATACGAAATGTTCTAAAGGTCAGGTGAGTGTATCTAAAAGCTTCGACGAATGTTCTAAACTATAATAAGTTTAAGCGTTGCATCAACTCTTTTCGGTTGGCTCTACTTACCGGAATTACGTCTTGTTTTATTAATACACTATTATCTTCTATATCTACAATTTTAGTTGTATTGATAATATACGATCTATGTACTTTTAAGAATAAATGACTTGGAAGTTTTTCTTCTATTTTTTTGAGTGTAGAGTGTACTACATAGTTTTTGTCTTCTGCTTTTATTTTAATGTAATCACCTTTGGCTTCAATTACACAAATATCGGGTACATTAATTTTTACCAAACGGCGATCAATGTTTACATATAAATCATTTCCAACAGTTGAAGTTTCTTCAGAATTTGATGTCACAGGCTCTTCTTCTACTTTACTAACAACAACTCTTTCTTTAATACGTGCTACTGCTTTTGCAAAACGCTCTGGCGTAATTGGTTTTACTAAGTAATCAACAACACAATCATACTCAAAAGCATCTAATGCAAAGTTTTTATCGGAAGTTGTAAGAATAATTAATGGTGGATTCTTTAAGGTTTGAATAAAGTCAAATCCAGAAAACGTAGGCATGTGAATATCTAAAAAGATCAAATCAACCGTGTTCCCATTTAGATATTTAATTGCATCAATAGCATTTTCAAATTCTTCAGCAATGGTCAATTCTTCAATCTTCTTGCTCAATTGTTTGGTTATAGCTCTTGCGGCTGCTTCATCGTCTACAATTATACATTTCATAAGTAGGTAGGCTTAAATAGTCATTAAAAATTCTTCCATGTTTTGCAAAATTTCAAGAAACGTTTCATAACGCTTGGGATTGTCATTTTTCAGTTCTTCCTCAAAAGCAATTGCAAAGTCATAACTTTTTTCGAGTCCCAAAATACTAATTTTATGTTTAATTTTATGTACATGTTCGGCGGAATTTTGATAGTTTTTCACGCGAACACTCTCTATAAAGGCTTCTTTTTCTTTGGGAAGCTCTTTTTTTAATATCGCAATTAAGTTTGCTTCAAACTCAGTATCTCCATCTGAAAGCTCTTTTATGTAGGATAAATTGGGACTGTCTAATTGCATATTATTTTTTTAATTTAAAGAAAAATGTTGTGCCTTTTCCTTCTTCTGATTCTAAAGTAATTGTGCCTTTATAAAGTTCTATAATTTTTTTCACAATTGATAATCCTATTCCTGTAGATTTTCCTTTTTTGTCTAAAGTTTGAAAGATTTTAAAGATTTTGTCGTGATATGCTTTTGCTATTCCGACACCATTATCGGAGATCGAAAATTTCCAATAGTGTTTCAATTCAGTGAATTTTACTTCTATTTTCCCTTCTTCTTTGTCAATATAATTAATAGCATTACTGATTAAATTTTGAAACAACTGTTTAATACGTGTTTTATCAGCATTAATCATAGGCATTTTATCGGGGAAGGTAAATTTGATATGTTCTGGTATATATAATATTGTTCCTATTTCTTCCAACACTTCCCTTACGCTTATTTTTTGAGTGGTAATAATGTTTCTATCATTCACACTCGAATAGCGTAAAATTCCATCAATTAGCGCATCCATTTGCTCTAATTTATTATTTAACTTATCAAAAGTATCGTTAGCACCTTCGTCCAAAACATGTTCATAATCTTCCTGAAACCAAGAGATTAAAGCATTTATACTTCGTAAAGGCGATTTTAAATCGTGTGAAACTATATGTGCAAAATCACGCAATTCTTTGTTACTGCGTTTTAAGTTTTCGAGGAGTTCTTTATTTTCACTTTCAGCAGCTATTCTTCGTTCTAAATTTACTGCATTTGTTAGCTGTATTGAAACTAAGTTTGCCACATTTTTTAGCAAGCGTAAATGTTCTTTGGTGAAAAAGTTTTTTGCTGAATTTTCAGAATCAATAACTCCTACTACTTCACCTTTAATAATGATTGGAACTGAAATTTCTGAATACCGTCTTATGTCATCTACGACATAACGTTCATCTTTTGAAGTGTCATGAATCAACTCTGCTTTTCCTGTTTGCGCTACATGACCAACAATTCCTTTACCAAATGGAATGTATAGTTTATCTATAATTTCTTTATTCTTATCTACTTTAGCTCCATATCCTGCAATCTGCTCCAACACATTTTCTTCTTTGTTGACCAAATACACTACGCAATCTTCAAACTCTAAATCGCGAGCAGTTACATTGGCAATTTCCCAAGCAATGTCATGAATGTTTAGTTTTCCAATAAAAGAGCGCGTTAAACTATTTAATGTATTAAGCATTAAACGTCTTTTATACTTTACAGAAACATCTTCTACAAATGCTAATTGATATTTTATTTTCCTTTCACTATCGCGAACACTGGTGACACTTGTTTTAGATAAAAATGTAGTTTCATCTTTTCGCTTATAACGTTCTGTTAAACTATAATGATCAATTTCGTTAGCAACCATTCGACCGTACAATTTTCTCGATTCTTCATGTGCATCTTCATAAGAAAGTGCTTCTACAGAAGTTCCAATAAGCTCTTCTTCAGTATACTGAGTGAGTTTCTGAAAAGCATTATTCGTTTTGATGATTTTTCGATCTTGCGCTAGTACAATTCCTAAGGTAGAATTATCGACAATTGCAGCCAGTTGTTCTTGCTGCTCTTCAAAATTGTTAGCATTTTCTTTGGCAGCCGTAATATCTCTTACAATACCTTGTGCAGCTATTATTTTTCCTTCTTCATTATAAATTAAGCTCGCGTTGATTTGAACCCATTTTATATCTCTATTTTTTGTAAAAACTCTGGCTTCATAATTTGAGAAAGAACCTTCTTCAATGAGTTTTGCAAAAGAATTCATTGCATATTCAAAGTCTTTACTATAAATCAGATTGACTACATTGATTGCTTCTTCTTTAATGTCATAACCTAATAATTTCACCGCAGCTTCATTCATCTTGATGACATTGCCCATGGTATCCATGACAATAAAAGAGTCGAGTATATTTTCGAAGAACACATTATATTCATGTGTTTTCGCTTTGAGAGCTTCACGGGTTTCTAGCAATTCGCTAGTGCGATTCAAGAGCAATTCTTCCGATTTTTCACGGGCTCTTTTTTCGTTCTGAAGGGCTAGTTCTAAGGTTTTAATCTTATCTTTCATTGAACGCAAATCTAGTTTCGAGGGATTTTTGCGTTTGAAGATAGTAAATTCCAAATAATTTTCGGTCAATAAACATAATTAACCGACGAACTGCACTTTTGAGTCTTTAAGTAGATAAGAGAAATTTGAGAGATATTGTTAGAATTCAATGACTTCGTTCACCATCCAATAATCAACCACACGTTGTATTTTTTTAATATAATCTTCGTAACGTAGTGGTTTAATGATGTAACCTGCAATACCTAATTTGTAACTTTCTAACATATCTTGGTGATTGTTTGAAGTTGTTACAATAATTGCTGGAATGTAACGTAAATATGGATCTTCCTTAAGTTCTTTAAGGAATTCAAGTCCGTTCATTTTTGGCATATTCAAATCTAACAAGATCACGTTGGGTAGCTCTTGTTTCTTTCTCAAGACATCAAGTGCTTCCTCACCGTTCTTAGCTTCGAGTATTCGATGTGTAAATCCTAGCTTTTTTAAGGATTTTTTAAATTTCAACACCTCTATCTCGTCATCTTCGATAAATAAAAATGAAAGATTTTCTATCATTTGATATATACTTATATTTTCAGCAATTAAAACGTAAATTTCCTCTTTATATGCGAGATAGTGTAGTTCTTTCGACTAAAGGGATTTCTATGTAGGTTGAATGGTCTTTTTGAATAGATTAACGGTTTTGATTTTTCGGCTTTTTTTCAGCTGCTTCCTTCTCTCTATCAACTATTTTCTTATAATGTACTTTCAAATCTGTAGGGTTGTGTACGCGTTTATTACTTATAGGATATTTTTCTAATAGCTTTTTTGGTCGAATAGGACGTTTGCTAAAGTTTCCGCCACAATTAGGACATATACTTTTTAAAACATTTGTTACGCAATTTTCACAATACGTACATTCAAAAGTACAAATCATTGCATCTTGAGCATCAAAAGGTAAATCTGTATTACAATGCTCGCAATTTGGACGAATTTCTAACATTGTATTTTTTTATTGATATGTTGCCAATTCAGCTTGTTGTTTTTTTGTCATTCCTTTTATTACCAACTGATATGAATCATCAATCATTTTTTGAATAAAGTCATTTGACAATTCATTTTGAAATAATTCAATAGTATTCCAATGTTTTTTACTCATGTGAAAACCTGGCTTGATGCTTTCATATTCACCACGAAGCTCTTCTGCTTTTTCTGGATCGCATTTTAGGTTGACTGAAGGATTACCTTCTTCCCATCTTTTTAAGGAAGTTAATGCAAACATTTTACCCAATACTTTAAAAACTAATGTATCTTGATCAAAAGGAAATTCTTCTGTGACAGCAGGTTTTTTTATACAATATTCGCGAAGTAATTCTATATTCATAAACTCTATTTGCTAACAAGATATAAAAATCTTGGCAATAGATTGCTGTATAGGAAATGATGAAAAGTTTATGCGCTGATATCAGTACGATCAGACACTTCTTTTGTTTTACTTTTTTGCTTAGCTATAGTCTTTTGAATAGGCGCAATATCTAAGCTTACAAGAACATCATTTAGATAATAAACTACTTTATCAATTAGTGACATCTTATTGTTATTTTTAGGTTGGTACAAATATACAGTAAGAATGTTTAAAAACAGGTTAGCTTTTCTTTAAATCAATACAAAATTTCGATAAAATGCATTATTCTCTGGTTGATAGCCTACAAAAATACTAGACAAATAGGATTTTTACTTCAAAAACATGAATTTCAAACACTTACAAGATAGATTATATTTTTAGCTTTCTTTTAAATGATTACTATCATTTTCTAGAAGTGTAATTTGTGAATAGTCCAATTCCCAACCTATCGTTTCTACAATTTTTTCTATGACCAAAATAGCATTTAAAGCTTCTTGTTTTGCAGTTGTTAGCAAACCACTTTCAGGTACTTTATCCATAATGTGTTGCTTAGCATCTTTGTTGAGTTTTGTTAAATCGTCTGCATTAAATTTATTGAGTAAACCATCTTTTATATCATAATATGTAAAATCGGTTTCTACAGTTAAAATTTCAGGCTTCGGAAAATGAACAATTTGTATTTTTTTATTGTCTTTATCGGCTTGTAATTGCATTTTTTTCAAGTCGTACCCAACACTTGCTTTTGCCTTGACAACAATAAGCGCTCGTTTTTTACTAGAAATCATACGTAAAAAATGTTCTGATTTGTCTTCGTAATGGTAAATTTCGCTAAAATCACCTTCGACAGTTGTAAGCTTACAAACACTTTTAATTTTGTCGAGTAGTAAATGTGATTGGTGCGTTATACGTTTCTCTGACTGTCTTTTCCCGATGAAATCATATACAAAATACGACACTATACCTCCTATCAATACTGCTAATACTATATCCATATACAAGCGATTTACAAAAACCATTCCTGATTTTCATGTGCGTGTAAATGTACTGTAATTTTTAATGATCGTGTTTTCAAAAACAGCGACTATATGTAAAATATGACAAAAAGAACTTACGATATACCTAATATTCTATTTCTAGTTTCTTCTGTTTCTCTGATATCTTCTTGCGTTCGAATAAATAACTCTATAATAGCATTTTCAATATCCTCATTTTCGTTTAAACCATTGAATACATTTCGAATCATTGATGAGCCATAAGGCTTTCCATTTCTACTTGTAACCTTGTTTTCCTTTAAAATTTTTAGCACACCATCTGTGTAATGATATCCCAACACTTCTTTAATTTTTTCACGTTGTTTCTTTCGTATCATACGTATACCTATGTTTATATAATTAGTAAATTGCTATATTTGTGTCGATTTTATGACACAGGTTATAGAACTGACAGTATAATATTACAAACTATTTTCTATATAAAGAAGTTTTATGTAGAAATATTTCATAAAACAATGAAAATAATCGACAGAATAATCCTCTTCATTAAGCGCAAAAATCTAAGCATGCGCGCGTTTGATAAGTCAATAAACGTAGGAAATGGCTATACTAGCAAGCAATCTAAATCAAGTGCTTCTGTAGGCAGTGATGTTCTAGAGAAAATAATCGACGTATATCCAGAATTGAGTCCGCTTTGGTTACTTACAGGAAAAGGCGATATGATTATTGAATTGCATACTGACGAAGAGAAAGATAAAATCAACGAACCTCAACCTGAGTATAACAATTCTATTGACGAAATTATTGAGTTTAAAATTGAACGTATAGTCAAACAACAACTGAAAGCCTTTGGTGATAAACTTGAAAATTTTCCAACCATCGAAGAAATCAGTAAAGAGATTAAGAAAAATTTAAAAGGTAATTAATGTATTTAGAATTTCATTAAAACCTGCAATTCTACAAAAAAAATAAGTTCCGTTTTTACAATTATTGAGAATCAACAGTATACAATTCCTGTCTTTTCCGAAAAATTTCTATATCTCACACAAAATTGTGTATATTTACTAGTTCACATATTTGTGCTGATTTACTGTCAGTTTAAGTGACGTTTTTTTAATTTAAAATAACTATTCTCTATGAAAAATGATTTTTCATAGTTCAATTTCTATATAAAATGAAAATAATCGATAGAATCATTGAATTCATTAAGCATAAAAATATGAGCATGCGTGCTTTTGACATCTCAATAAAAGTAGGTAATGGCTATACAAGTAAACAATCAAAATCGGGTGCTTCCATCGGAAGTGATGTTTTAGAGAGAATAATTGATACGTATCCAGACTTAAATCCGCTTTGGCTAATTACTGGGAAAGGTGACATGACTATTCCTATTCGAAAATCTGATGAGCCACTTCCCGATTACGGAGAAACCATTGATGAAATTCTAGAGAATAAAATTAAGCGCATTGTACAAGATCAATTGAAAGAATTCAGCGATAAACTAGAGTCTTTTCCAACCTTAGATCAAATTAGCAAAGAGATTCAGAAGAATCTTCGCGGTGATTGATTACTTCATTATTTTATACAAAACTGGCTTACTCGGAGAAGCATCATTTTCAAAAGGTGCAATTTGAATGTTTACATAATACGCGCCATCTTCAATAGCATTTGCCACATATATAAACTCTGTAATTGTTGCATCCATGCGAATATCTCCTGCGGTATTCCAAAAAGCATTGTGCGCTAACAATTCCCCACCATCCTTTTCCTTGTCTACACTTGGCAAATCAATTAGTAAATGTTTTATTCCTTTTTCACGAAGATAAATTGCCGCTTCTTCTTCTATGTATGGCGGATTTGTATGCGAATATTGTCTTTGACGTTTTTCTTCAAAATTTGGCAACGTACGTATCACAATTGCTTCTCGTTTTTTATTTCCGATACTATGTTGTAATTGCTTTTTTGAAATGATATAATCATTTTCTCCCTTTTTCTCAGGAACTACTGTGACGAGTTCTGCATGAAAGAAAAATTGTTTTAGGTTTTCATTTATAGAATGTACTTCTTCCGTAATATGTCCAACACATTCTGTATGCGTTCCGTGTGAATGCGGATTGAAAAAAATATTATTAAAGTTAACATCACCGCCTTCTTTTACAGAACCAACCCAATCATCTGCGCGAACAGGTTCTATTTTTGGCTCTTCTAAATACCATGCGTTTACGTTATCTTTGGCAGCACGTAACGGAATGGAAATGTCTAGCGGTTTTGATAAATCTATTTGGTGTTTGGTTGTTTTACGTTGAATGGTACAAATCATAGCGCAAAAATACGAATTGATTTTTCATATCTTTATAATGATTATGAAAAACCGCCTTTTCCATAAAAAAAGTTTTCTCTTTACATTCATTCTTTTTGTTATGTCATTGGTATTTTCCATTTGGCTACTACAAGAAAACGGAACTTGGGACTTATATGTCTTTCTTTTTATTGGCTTACCACTGAATGTTATTTTATTGATTGCCGTTTTATATACAGGGCAAGATTAAACCTTAAAGAAATCTGCAGCGATTCCGTCGCATAAAAATTTTCCCTTTTGTGTAGTTTTTATTGTGTTTTCAACAACTTGAATTGTTTTTTCTTGTAAATGTGTTGCTGCTATTTTTTTTGTGTGATGCAGATAGCTTTCGCCGAATTTATCCTGAATATATACCATTGAAATTCCCCAAATGGTACGCAAGCCTGTCATAACATATTCGTTGTATTGATCGTCCTTAGAAAGTTGCTCTGTGGTGATTGGAAGTATGTTTTCTTCTATACTTTTTATGTATTTTATATTGTTTGAAACATTCCAGCTTCTACTGCCTTTTTGAAACGAATGTGCGCTTGGTCCAATACCAAGATAGCTTGCGCCTTTCCAATACGAAGTGTTGTGCTTGGAAAAGTAGTCAGGTTTGCCAAAATTAGAAATTTCGTAATGTATGAATCCTTGTTTTTGAGTTGCTTCCACCAATACGTTAAAATGCGCCAGTGATTCTTCTTCAGAAATGGCTGCAAACTTTCCTTGTCGGATGAATTTTTCCAACGCAGTTTTCGGTTCTACCGTAAGGGCATAACTTGAGATGTGATTGATTCCAAAGTTAAAAACAGTTTCCAAATTGGTTTCCCATTGTTCCATTGTCATATTTGGCACACCGTAAATCAAATCAATCGTAATGTTGTCAAAATACTGCGTGGCAAATTCTAGGCATTTTTTAGCTTCTGTGCTATTATGCGCGCGATTCATCATCGATAAATGTTCATCATAAAACGACTGAATTCCAATACTTAATCGATTTATTTGCGACTTGGATAATTCTAGAATTTTAGCTTCCGTTAAATCATCTGGATTGGCTTCTAAGGTAATTTCTGGGGTTTCGGAAACTGTATAATTCACATGAACCGTTTCTAAAATTTGATTGATTTCTTCTAACGAAAGTACACTTGGTGTTCCGCCTCCAAAGTAAATAGTTTCAATGGTTGTATGAGACAATTCCGCTTGACGTAGTTGCAATTCTTTCTGTATAGCACTAATCATGGTATCTTTCTTCGCTAAAGACGTAGAAAAATGAAAATCGCAATAGTGACATGCTTGCTTACAAAACGGGATATGTATATAAATTCCAGCGATAACTTTGACATTTTAGAGTTTAGAACAACGCATTGCAAGACGCGCTATAACTATAAGAAAAATGATTACACTCAACACAATTCGCCATGTTGGCATCGGTTTTCCTTTATCATCATATATTTCTCCTGCATCTATTATTGCCTGACGATCCGCAATTTTCTTTTCTTCTTTGATATCTCTTTCATAATCGGAACAACTCAATACAAAGTTCGGCTTTTCATTTGTTAAACCACAGACAATTCCTTTCGATGAGGAAAATGATCTGTTCGTACAGGTTTTACAAAATTCTATTTTATCATTCATAAAAATGGTTGTTTTTGTGATGATTACCTTTGCGGAATCACATATAATTCAGGATTGATTGCTTTAAGCGAATCTATATTTTTTTGTGAAATGTATTTCGGATTTATAATGAGGCGTTCTAAACTTGGCTTGTTCGCAATTGTATACGGAATGCTTTTTATTGGTGTATTATGCACAATAATACTGAATACACTTTGCAAAGATTCCAATTCTTTCGGGAAGATTTCAAAACGATTTCCATCTAAAGATATGCGCCCTAAATTGTCTAAGTTTTTAAACGATTTTGGCAAGCCTTTCAGTCGATTTGAACTCAAATTAAAGTATTTTATAGCCTCCAATTTTCCGGTAGATTGCGGTAGTTTTTCAATTTTATTGTTATGAAGGCTAAAATTTTTAAGATTGATTAGGTCTCCAATATTTTCAGGCAAGGTTTCAATATGACTGCGATTTGCCTCCAAAATAACAAGCTGTGAACAGAGTGCAACCTCAGCTGGCAAATGTGTTAATTTTATTTGCGAAATTTTTAATATTTGCAGACATTGTAAATTTTGAATGCTTTTTGGAAGTGTTGTCAATTTTCTGTTATTACCAACATCTAACATTTTTAAGTTTCGCAATTCTCCAATAGATTCTGGCAATTTTGCAAAACCATTTCTATACAAACTTAAAATCAGTAATTGATCTAAGAGTTGTATGTTTTCTGGTAATTTCTTAATTCCGCAACTATTCAATATGAGTATTCTTAAATTTGGAAGTTGACTTAGGTTTTCTATCGTTTTTTCTATATCTGTAAATTGATTTGCTGATAGATTTAAGATTTGTACATTTTTAAATTTTAATAGCGTTTTTGGAAGTTCTTTGTATCCATTCGCTGCAAGATTTAATATGTACACTTCCTCTTTTTTTGGTAATAATGCTTCTAAATCTTCAGTTCTTGGCTCTCTAGCAATTTCATTCATTATTTCCGCACGACGATAGTCTTTATCGGGAAACAAATCGAATTCATGACACTCATTTTTAATTACATTTTCCAATTCTTCAACGCTTAATTTTGGTAATTTAAAATTCGCGACTTCTTCAAGTTTTATTTGATTTTTCATCAATTTTCTCATTAGAATGGAATCTTGCTCAAACCCACGATTATCCAAAAAAGCAGTATCCCAAATAGCGCCTTCTTTATTGTTTCCAAAATGTTTTGAGAAAATCATGTAATAATAGTTGTTTCGAATGTCTTCATACGTTCCTGGCATTTTAGTACGTTGTTCATACACTTTTGCCGCTACATCAAACTTTTTAGCTAAAAAGGCAGCATTTCCTTTCCAGGACAATAAAAAAGGATTTTTTCCATGTTTCTGAATTATGGTTTCAATATCTGTCAATGCTTTTTCAAATTCACCAGCTTGCAAATAGGCTTGAAATCGAAACATAATGGCTACTGAGTTTTCTGGAGCTTTATCGATATACGTATTTAAATCAGCAATAATACCTTTTGCATCTAACGGAGTAACATTTGTAGCAATTCTGGCTCTTGAAAAATAGGCTTCAATATCTTCTGGTTTTCGTTCCAGATATTCATCTAATAAGTCTTTTGAAGCTTTCCAGTTTTTAGCTTCTACCGCTTTTTGAAATCGTTCTTGAAGTTCTTCATCACTGAGGAAATTCCCGCAGGAAACCATCAAAATTGAAAAAAATCCAACTACAAGTGTCTTGAAAAAATGTGCCATTTTACTTTTTAACTCGCTTTTCATTTTGTTTTACAAAACTTGCCCAACCAGAATATCCTTTCCCTACTTCTACTTTACCCGAATTGTAAAAGTGACAAACTGCCGCCGCCAAACCATCTGTAGAATCTAGGTTTTTGGGAAGTGTTTTTAAATTTAATAAGCTTTGCAACATTCTAGCAACTTGCTCTTTGCTAGCATTTCCATTTCCAGTAATTGCCATTTTAATTTTTTTGGGAGCATATTCTGTAATTGGTATTTCACGTGATAAACCTGCTGCCATTGCAACACCTTGAGCGCGCCCAAGCTTTAACATCGATTGTACGTTTTTACCAAAAAATGGTGCTTCAATCGCAATTTCATCTGGATTATACGTATCAATTAATTCGATGGTACGTTCAAAGATCAGTTTCAATTTTAAGTAATGATCTTTGTATTTTTGAAGCTGCAATTCGTTGAGCTGTAAAAAGTGCATTTTTTTCCCCACCACTTTTATCAATCCAAAACCCATAATCGTAGTTCCAGGATCAATTCCTAATATGATTTTTTCTGTTTTTATCGGCTTTTTCTCTTGATTCATATCATTCAATGGCTGTCGCTAGCATGAAAACAAACTCCATGATAGATTTGTATTCCGAAATGCTTTACTTTGTAGCATGCAGATTTCGGCATCACACAAAACTAAGCAATTCTTAACGTTCGCAATAAAAGTAGCGATACTTATTGGCGCTGCCTATTTTATTTATGACAAATTAGCGCACAATACACAATTAGATTTTGATGCTTTTTGGAATCAGCTTGAAACTTCTCAGCTTTTAGAACCCTTAGTCATTTTTGGACTTGTGCTAACTACTTTTTTGAATTGGTTTTTAGAAATTGTAAAATGGAAAACATTGGTGAGCTCTATTAAATCAATTTCACTTTTGGAAAGTACCGCACATACTTTAGGCGGATTGACAGCTTCACTATTTACACCAAATCGTGTGGGCGAATATGGCGCAAAAGCTTTGTATTTTTCGAAGTTTGAACGAAAACGCGTTGTAGGTTTAAATTTTCTCGGGAATATAGCACAGTTGATTGCTACCGTAGTTTTTGGGCTCATCGGATTTGTCTTTTTTGTGATTCAATTTGGAATTGAATTGCCTTGGTATAGAATTGCACGAATTAGCGCTTTTGTATTGGTTTTAGGCATTTTTTTTCTTGTTGGAGCTAAACAAAAACGATTTCAGATAAAAGGTTTTTCATGGAAGCGTGCTCGTGGTTTTATGCGGAATGTTTCTGGGAGAATTCATTTGAAAAATCTTAGTTTGTCAATACTTCGTTATGCCATTTTTTCACATCAGTTTTATGTGTTATTGCTGTTTTTCGGATTGAACACATCCTATATAACTGCCATGAGTGCTATAACATCCATGTATTTAATTACTTCTTTGATTCCGATGTTGTTTATTTTTGATGTGGTTGTCAAAGGAAGCGTTGCCGTTTGGCTGTTTGGTTATCTAGGTCTTTCAGAATTAAACATTCTTTCGGTTGTTTCTCTGATGTGGATTCTCAATTTTGTGTTGCCAAGTATTGTAGGAAGTTATTTTGTGTTGAATTTTACACCTGTACGAACCAAAGAAAAATCGATTGTTTCATGATACTGATTCTTCTTTGTTGCATTTGTATAAGTTACGCTTTGTTAATTCTAAGTTTGGTGTATGGTTTTTGGAAGTTACCAACGATCAAGCTACAAAACACAGCAGCATCTACCGAATTTTCAGTAATTATTCCTTTTCGGGATGAAGCAGAGAATTTACCTAATCTATTAGCTTCAATTGCCGCGCTTCAATATCCGAAATCGAAAGTTTCGTTTTGGCTTGTCAATGATGCTTCTGAAGATGATTCAATCAAAATCATAGAAAAATTCTGCAAGGAACATCCAACACACATCATACATATTTTACAAAACAAGCGTGTTTCCAATTCGCCAAAAAAAGACGCTATAACAACCGCAATTTCACAAATACAGAGCGATTGGATTGTAACAACTGACGCCGATTGTATACTTCCAAAAGATTGGCTCACACTTTTGAATCAAGAAATTATACAACAACAACCTAAAATGATTGCTGCGCCAGTTACATATAAAGAAGAAACTTCATTTTTTAGTGCGTTTCAATTGCTCGATTTCTTGAGTTTGCAAGGAACAACAATTGGAAGTTTTGGGTTGCGAATTCCTTTTATGTGCAACGGCGCCAATTTAGCTTATGGGAAAGAAGCATTTATAGACGTGCAAGGTTTTTCAGGAAATAATCGTATTGCCAGTGGCGATGATGTTTTTTTATTAGAAAAATTCATTCAAAAATGGCCAAAAAAAGTAATCTATCTTAAATCAAAAAATGCTTTAGTGAGAACATTTTCAGTCAATTCATTTCAAGAATTCGTTTCACAACGTGTTCGCTGGGCTTCTAAAAGCGCAAATTACAACTTGCACACAGGAAAACTAATTGGCATTATTGTTCTACTGATGAATTTACTTTTTTGTTTGCTTCCTGCGTTATTGCTAACATCACTTTCGTGGAAACTACTACTGAGTATCTTCATTTCAAAAATTGCAATTGATAGCATCTTATTGCTTCAAACATTGCATTTTACACAGCAAAAAGTAAATCTACTTTATTTAATTTTAAGTGGAATTGTATATCCATACGTTACCGTTTTTATTTTCTTTACGTCGTTATTTTCAACTTATACTTGGAAAAATAGAACATTTAAAAAGTAATAGAATTATCTTAATTTTCTCAAAAAAAAGCTTGTTACGCACTATTTTTTTCTAACTTTAAATTCATAACCAACATACCGCCACATGCAAACCGATAGTTCTTGGAATATTTTCCAAAAAATAGGATTTCGTTTTTTCTTTATTTATGTTTTACTATATGTATTTCCATTCCCACTAGATGCTCTTCAGTATTTACAAGTGAATATAGTTACTGTTTTACCTGAATTTGTTTGGGGAAATATACTTCCGTTTTTCGGAGATCTGTTTTTTGATATTGAAGTGCCAAGTCAACGAACTTCCACTGGAAGCGGTGATATGACATACGATTATATACATTTATTTGCTTGTGTATTCATTGCTACTTTTGGGGCTGTAATTTGGAGTATAATTGACCGTAAGCGTAAAAACTATGTAAAACTACTTCGGTTATTGGTTATATACATGGCGTATTATGTCCTTTATTCAATGTTTTTATATGGTTTTTATAAAATATATCCGCTTCAATTTTCTTCACCATCTTTAGGGCGATTAATACAACCTTATGGACATTCGTCTCCTATGGGAATTGCCTGGACATTTATGGGCGCCTCTAAAGCATATACAGTTTTTTCAGGTTTTGCAGAAGTAATTGCTGGTGTATTATTGATATTTAGACGCACACGCACTTTAGGTGGATTAGTCGCTTTTGGTGTAATGTTGAATGTTTTTATGATGAATATGTGTTATGATATTCCTGTAAAAACCTATTCGTTTCATTTACTATTTTTTGCATTCTTTATTTTTATGCAAGATTGGAAACGAATTTTTGCTGTATTCTTAACAAAAGCCTCCACAACTCCAAGAAGCTTTCCTAAGTATTTTAAAAACCAAAAATTCACTATTTCTGCTATTGTTTTAAAGCTTGTAATTCTTGGTGTTTTTTTATATGCAAGTTTGTTTGACGCTATAAGTAGTTATGCTCAGTATGGACCGCACTTACCAAAACCACACATGTATGGAATTTATGACATTACTCATATTGAAAAAAATAAAGATACTATTCCATTATTGATTACAGATACCGATATATGGAAACGAATTTTGATACAACGAAAAAATTCTCTTCGAATTTATAAAATGGACGATGCGCGTACTATTTTTAGAGCAAAGTTAGATACTATAGAAAAATCTATAAAGTTGACTAATAGACGTGATTCAACTGACATTTACAATTTTAAATATACTTTAAGAGATAGTATTCTCACTTTAAATGGCACGCATTTATCGGATACTTTATTGATAAAAGCGAAACAATATGATTTAAAAAAGTTTAAACTAATTAATAGAGGGTTTCATTGGATTAATGAACGACCTTATAATCGTTAAAATGCTAACAAAAAAAAGCGAACTTTAAAGTTCGCTAGTCATATTTATAAATCACCATCAGTGCCTGAATTAACACCTCCAGTGTTATCACAACTGCCGCAAAATGATTTACATGTACATAAATTACCTCCTTTTATATTATGGGTTTTAAAAATAGAGATTGACTTTTTTTCCAATTTTAAGATTCTAAGATTTCTTTTTTTCATAATAAATGGTTTTAAATTAATAGTGATAAAAAATATCTCAAAAATTAAACCAAAACACACTCATGCATTCATGAATAGTAATCAATTAACTTTTATAAAAAACCTGTGTTACCTTTCGTGATACAAACGAGAATCAAAACTGAATTTTTGAATTTTGACAACGCTTATTTTGTGAAAGTCAAGGTGCATTGGGTTCAAAATATAATTGAATTCATCTTTTACAATGGCAGAAGGTACTTTTAAAACTGCGCATTTGTTTTCTTCTACAAATCGGGTAAATATTTCTTGTGTTTTACTGTTGTATGGAAAGGTATTCCAATTTTTGGGGAGTTTTTGAAGTTCGTGAATCTTAACTTCATCTGGTATGTCAACATGTACTAAAATACGATCACTAGGTAAATCTTCTGTAATGTCTAAGTGCATTACAACTTCCAAATAAGATAATGAAATGTGTTGTGAAGTGTATACGGCGCGTGTTCCGATTTCGTTCCAACGGCCACCGATTTTTTCCGCACCAATTCCCGAAAGTAAGTTATTCTTTCGTTTGGCTCTGTCAATTCTGTAAACAATCATCAAGCAAAAATTCCGTAATCAATACGTCTTATTTCGTCAATAACTAATTTTACACCATAACTTGTATCAAGAAGAGAAAAAGGTGTTTGTCCTCCTAAAACTTTGCTTCTTTTGTTGAGCCATCGAGTAAATTTTTTTTCATCTCCAAAAACCTCAAAGCCTTTTGAATATACTTCAGCAATTTCAAACAAGCGTTCACTAACTTCTTTGTCGTAGCTGTTTTTTTTTGATAATGTAGAGTAAGAAGCTGGAACTATTTCTGATATTTTTGTCAGCGGCAACGCAATGCGCATGCTAAACTTTTTTAATTGTGAACGTGTTACGCCGCTTCTTGTGGCGTGGATAATTTTTAGTTTATTTTGTGGCGAGTCGTTTCGGTTATCGATATAGCTCGTTAGGGTTAAAGCTTCCATATTTTAGTATTTTTACCTAGTACATTGTGTAAAATTACAAATATTATACGAGATAGCCTTATTAAAGTGTCTTTTTTTATTATTTTTAACAAAAATCAACAAATGAGCTTATTCGGATTAAATACCTCAAATCCAGCGTTTACCAATTATTTTTGGAATCGTTCTAATGCCAAGCAAACTCATAATAAGATGACACTAAGTGGCGTTATTTTAAAGTCTATTTTTTGTTTGATATTAGTTACATTGAGTGCTGCTTATACTTGGAAGTTATTTTTTGACGGTGCAGACATTCAATGGTATACTACAGGCGGAATTATTGTAGCACTTGTGTGTAGCATTGTTATTTCTGTAAGACGCGAATGGACTATGCCACTTACTTTAATTTATGCGATAGCAAAAGGGCTTTTTGTTGGTGGATTTAGTGCGTATATTCATAAAACCTTTCCGTATTTACCTTTTCAAGCAGTTATAGTCACTTTGATTACTTTTTTAGTGATGTTATTATTCTATATGACAGGAATAATAAAGGTTACTAAAAAATTTAGAAGCATTGTAATTACAGTCATTTCTGTTATTTTCTTGATTTATATTACGGCTTTTATTCTGCGCTTTTTTGATATTCACTTTTCCTTTCTTTGGGATAGTTCATGGTATGCGATTGCTTTTAATGTTGTTGTGGCCATTTTTGCTTCATTGAGTTTATTGCTCGATTTTGATTTTATGGATCGCTATATTGGTCGCGCCAAAAAACAGTACGAATGGTTTGCCACTTGGGGATTGTTAGTGACAATTATTTGGCTGTATGTAGAAGTGTTGCGATTGCTAAAAAAGTTAGCGATACGATTTTAAACACTTCTAATCATCAAGCTTCTGCTCTTCTACATTTAAAATGATTGGTAAGATAAACTTCGTTTTTACCGGAATGCCTCTTTTGTAGGCTGGTGAAGCTTTTGGCAAGTTCTCTGCACTCACTCTTATTAAACTGTCTAAAGTTGGAATATATTTGGCTGTATCAGCGTTTTTTTGAATTTGAAAGACTTTAATAATTCCTAAAGTGTCAATATGTAATTCTACCTGAATTGTATCTTGAATGGTTTTTGTAACAAGTAAATTATTTTGAGTTAACTGATTGTAAATTTGATCTGTTAAGGTTTGAAAGAAGCATGTTTTTTGCAATTCTTTTTCCAATGTATCACAGTTTGAAAATGATGGAAATATATCTACTGTATTCAAATTGATACTTTCTTTTTCTTGTGCTACAAGCACTTCTTCCGTGACTACAGGTTTTTTAAAAAAGTCACAAGACACGCATATAAAAAAAATAAGGCAATATGTCCAAAGTTGTTTCATCAATACAAATATCATGAAAAATACAACTTTTCGACATTTTGCCGTAGTTTTTGATTCTTTTATTCTGATTTTAAGTGAATTTCCTCTTTTAATTCACGAATTCGTGTGTTTACAATCTTTTTAATTTCGATTTTGGCTTTTGGAAATTTTTTCGAGAAACGCTCGTACATTTTCAGTTTTTCTTTCGGATTAGAATAGTAATTGTCTGCACATTGTGCCAATCGTAATTGTGCCAATTCATAGTCTGGATTTTCTTCCAATGCCATGTTAAAGAGTTTCATAGCTTTTCGGTGTTCTTTCCGATCCAAATGAACCATTCCAAGAATATAGTAATCACCCGATGGATCTGTCATTTTTCCCACAATAGCTTGCGATGCATGATGCTCAGCTTTGTCATTAACTCCATCTTGATAATATAGTTTTGCCAATTGCGAATGGTAAAAATAGTTTCCTTTATCGCGCTTTAACGCTTCTTCATAATAATCAATTGCTTTTAAAATTCGCCCTACACGATACGCAGAAAAAGCAGCTTTTTCATATATATATCGTGTTGCTTTTTTTCGATTGATTAGCTTTTCAAACCACAACAAAGCTTTTCTGTGTTGTTTATTCGCATAAAAAAGTTGCGCATTAAAACTGATGATTTTCACATCGTCTTCATTGTTTTTTAAACCGACTTTAATTACACTTTCTGCCTTCTCAAAATCTTTGGTTTCTATGTAATTTTTAATGAGTTTGTAAATACTTTTTTGATGTTGCGCATCTAAGGTAAAAGCTGTTTTGTATGATTGTATATAGTTTTCATCTTGCAAAGCTTCTTTAGACAAACCTATTTGATAATGAAAGTTTGGATTGAGTGTATCTTTTGCTTTTAGTTTTTCAAAAATTACAAGCGATTTTTCAAACTTTCCAGTCGTAAATAATAGTTTTCCATAATCATACAATACAAGTACATTTAATGAATCTACTTTTAACACATTTTCATAGCTTTCTATGGCTTTTTTACTATTTCCGAGCGCTTTGTGTGCTTTTGCAATTTGCGTGTTTACATAGCTGCTCTTTTTGAGTTCTTGATAGATTTTTATTGCTTTTGAGTAGTTTCCGAAAGTATACAAACTATCTGCAACAGCCAAAGTCGAAGATTGCGCTCCGACTTTGTGTATAGCAATTAGAAATATGCAGATATTGATAATTTTATTCATGAAAATTTATTCTTGTATTTGGAATGCAATTGGCAGTACATAACTTACTCTTACTGGTTTTCCATCTTTTTGACCTGGAGTAAATGTTGGCAATGATTTTAAAACACGTTTTGTTTCTTTTGATAAAACTGCATTTGGTGCTTTTGCCTCAGGCACTGTTACTTTTCCATTTTTTTCTATAATAAATCTTGCCTCAATTTTTTGTCTACCTACCAATCCAGATTCCTCTGCCAACTTCATATTAAAGTTATGCGCCACATGTTTCTGTATATTTATCGTAAGGCATTTTTTTATTTCTTCTTCACCTTCTAAAGTCTTACATTCTGGATGTATTGGTAATTTATCTACATCAGCAAAAAGATAAACTTTATCTGAATCAACAATATCCTTTAACAAGAAAGATGCAAAATCATACTTAATTCCGCTCTCTTGTAAAAGATCTTCTTTATCAAGATTCTTTACAGTATCCTTATCACTGTCTGTAAGTGTAGCACTTTCCCAAGAAGTACATACTAATGAAATAATTACTAAAGGAACAAATACTAAGTATTTTAGTTTTAAAGTTTGACGGGATTTTTGTTTTGTTAACATAATGATTCGTTTTTTAATTAGTGAGTGTTTAAAAAATTGATTGGTAAACGAAAATTGTTGTGTTTGAAAGACTTCAGCTAACAATTTTTCATAATAATCGGATTTATTTTTGTCTTGTACAATTGCTGCATCAGCAATGTATTCGTGTACTTCTGAAATTCGTTTTTGATAGATGTATACAAGCGGATTGAACCAGCATAAGATGCGTAAAAGCTCAAAATACAGCAAGTCTAGCGAATGCTTTTCGCGAATGTGTACCAATTCGTGCGAAAGAATATCTTCTAGTTTTTCTTCATGAATATCTTCTCCCATAAAGACATACCTAAAAATAGAAAATGCCACTGTACTTTTTGGTATGATAACCATGGTATAATTTTCACGTTTTACAAAGCGTCCTTTGAAACGGAGTTTTACTAATTGTGTAATTTTATAGATAAAAAGCAAACTACTGATGGTGATTCCAATAATTAAAAACCAATTCCAAGTAGGTTCAATACCAGCAACTGCTTTTTGTGGAGTTAGCATAATTTCTGGCAACAGTACAATATATTCTTGTGGTACTGCATTCTGAAAGCTTTCAATTGTAATAAATGGTATTACAAACGAGATTAAGGAAGAAAATATAAGGTATACTCTATTCCAATTGAAGAAGGTTTCTTTTTTGAGAAATAAATCATAACTCAATAAAAATAAAAGCTGAAAAGCAACGACTTCAATAAAGTATACAATCATGATTTCTAGTTATTTTTTTATTATTTTTCGTGTTTATTGAAATTCCACTGTATTGGCATAAACTTTTTAACTATTTACAGTATCCAAAGTCGAAAATTGCGCTCCGACTTTGTGTAGTATCGTGCTAAAACTAGTTTTTTGACAGATTTTATTCTTGTATTGTAAACGCAATTGGCAATACATATTTTAGACTTACAGGTTTGCCATCTTTCATTGCTGGTGTAAATTTTGGCAGCGAATTTATGACACGCTCCGTTTCTTCTTCAAGTAATGGATGTGGCGCTCGCACATCTATTTCAGCGATTTCTCCATTTTTATTTACTATGAATTTTACAAAAATTCTTTGCACACCTACTAAGTTTAATTCACTTGCTTTTTTGGTGTCAAAACCTCTATTCACATGCATTTGCAAGTTTTTACTAAAACATTTCTTTATTTCTTCTAAAGTTCCTGCGTCTTCACAACCTGGAAAAACAGGCGCTTCGTCGATTAAAGTAAATGCAATCGCTTCGTTTTCAAGCTCACTATACTCTTTTCCTTCTGCTATGCTTTCTTTGCGTGCTGCTACATATGCTTCATACGAACGAGCTTTTCCCATATCTATAGAAGTGAGTTTTCCATCACTATCTTGCATTAATTGTGTAATTTCTTTTAGTAATTCTGTTTGTTTTTCGTACTGATCTCTTGTCAATATTTGGTTTTTCCCAAGATTTACATTCAATGCATTAAACTCTCGCAACAAGTCTTTCAAATGTTCTACGCTAAGTTTTTGATCAACAACTGCTGTTTTGTCGTCTTCGTCTACAATCGTAGTATCCTCACAAGAAGTGTATAAGAGTGATCCAATTAAAACAGGAATTAATACTAGGTATTTTAGTTTTAAAATTTGACGGGATTTTTGTTTTGTTAACATAATGATTCGTTTTTTTATTAGTGAATGTTTAAAGAACTGATTGGTAAACGAAAATTGTTGTGTTTGAAAGACTTCAGCTAACAATTTTTCATAATAATCGGATTTATTTTTGTCTTGAACAATTGCTGCATCAGCAATGTATTCGTGTAATTC
>NZ_JBOEFY010000029.1:0-111772 GCF_050633145.1 Kordia sp.
CCAAACACCAAACACCAAACAATATGAGCTTATTTGCCTTTATAAAAGATGTAGGAGATAAAATATTTGGCAGGAAGTCTACTGAAGACACCTCTGATAATACAGTAGAAGTAACTGAATCTGCGGTTGATGAAAAAGCAAAAGCAGAAAGTGCAATTACTGAAACTATATATGATTTAGACTTGCAAGTCGAAAATTTATGTGTTTCTCTAGATGGAGATACGGCAATTATTTTTGGAAAAGCAATAGATCAATCTACCAAAGAAAAAGTAATATTAGTTGTCGGAAATACAATGGGAATCGCAATGGTAGAAGATCAAATGGATGTTGAAGTACAAGCGCCAGAAGCGCAATTTCATACAGTAGCGAAAGGCGATACACTTGGAAAAATCGCAAAGCAATATTATGGAAACGCCATGAAATACCCAGAAATCTTTGAAGCCAACAAACCCATGCTAAAAGATCCAGACCGAATTTATCCTGGACAAGTACTCCGAATTCCTACATTAGACGATTAACAAAGCTTAAAAACCATTTTTGTAAAGAATTTATAGGTAGACTTTAGTGAAAAAACTATAAAAAAGGGGAAAAGTCCCCTTGTGTCGTATCTTGAAAACTTCCTAATATTGCTGTCTAAATAGTCAGTACTATGAGAAGTTATCGCCCTTTAATAATTATTCCGCTCTCTATCTTATTATTGATATTAATGGTTGTTACATCTTTTGTGACGCCAAAAAAGGAAATTCTTGGCGCTTGGGTATCTCAAGAAAATCCAGCAAACAAATTGGAATTTCATCAAAATGGTATAGGTACATTGTACTCCGAAAACAAAGAAAGCAAACCTTATCATTACACCGTTTCTACACAATGTGATGAGAACAGCGAATACAGCTCGTTATTTGTAAAGATTGTTGATGATGAAGCAAATTCTTCAAAATGTTATGAAGTTAAAGATGCCGACAATCAAGATGATGACATTTTAGTGTTGGTAGATATGGAAAATAACGAAGAGCATTTGTACACGAAAGTGTATTAGTTTTTAATTGAAAAATTACTCGAAATAACGTTTATAAACTTTTCAAGAGCTTATAATTCAAAAAACATCTCGCAATAGTAAGAAAAGTTTAAAAGAGCAACAGCACGTTCTAGCAGCATTCACACTGAGCCTGCCGAAGTGAAGCGAGTCTATTTCTTATAAAAATTCATTTCATCCACATATTTCCAAACATCGTTTGGTAACAAAGGCTTGATATTCTTTTTATCTTTAATCGCATTACGAATAAACGTAGAAGAAATCTCCATAATTGGTGCGGCAACTTTATGAATTTTCGGGTGATCCGTAAATTGATGTTCCGCCGTTCCTTCTGAAATACGCGGATATACATATACATCATGGTTTGCTAAAATCACTTCGTAATTTTTCCACTTGTGCAAACTCTTCAAGTTATCTTCACCCATAATAAGGCAAAACTCATCTTTCGGATACTTTTCTTTTAAATGCGCTAAGGTATTTACAGTATAATTTGGCTGCGGTAAGTTAAACTCTATTTTACTAGGTTTAATTTTTGGATACTCTTCAGTAGCTATCATCACCATTTCATAGCGATGATGATTGTCTAGCAAAGAACTTTTCTTCTTAAATGGATTATGTGGCGTAACAACCATCCAAATAGCGTCTAAGTCACTATATTCTGCCATGTGGTTGGCAATTGATAAATGTCCAATATGAATAGGATTGAACGTGCCAAAATACAAACCAACTTTCATCCGTATACCTTTATTTAGTTACTTTTTTCGAGTCCAATAAAATGAGCAACTACTTTTTCAGCTTCAGCTTTTGCTGTTTCCAAATCGTCATTCATAATTCTAACATCAAACTGTGGTGCGTTTGCCATTTCTGCAGGAGCTTTGGCAATGCGCATATTAATTTTTTCTTGACTTTCCGTTTTTCTGTTTTTTAGGCGAACAATCAATTCATTGATATGTGGCGGTTCAACAAAAACAGTTAAAGTTTCTTCTGGAAATTTTCCTTTAATTCGTAAAGCGCCAACGACATCAATATCAAAAATGACATTCTTTCCAGAATCACAAATACGATCTACTTCTGTTTGTAACGTTCCATAATAATTTTCAGGATACACTTCTTCCCACTCTAAAAACTCTTTATTTTTAATTTTCTGTCTAAAATCTTTCGGAGACAAAAAATAATAATCTTTTCCATCAACTTCCTCTCCTCGTCTTTCGCGAGAAGCTGCCGAAATAGAAAACTCTAAATTTAATTCAGGAATACCTAATAAATGGTGAACAATAGTGGTTTTTCCTGCGCCAGAAGGTGCAGCGAATACAATTAACTTCCCTCTTTTCATTTTACAACACGTTTAAAAGTTGTTCCTTAATTTTCTCCAACTCGTCTTTCATTTGCACAACCAATTGCTGCATAGGTGCGTAATTAGATTTAGAACCAATGGTATTGATTTCACGACCAATTTCTTGTGTGATGAAACCAAGCTTTTTTCCATTAGAATCTGAAGAATTTATAGATTTTGAAAAATAATCTAAGTGATTTGCTAGACGTACTTTTTCTTCTGTGATATCAAATTTTTCTAAGTAGTAAATTAATTCTTGCTCAAAACGATTTTCGTCTACTTGCTCTTTCAAATCATCTAAGGCACGACGCAAACGTACTTTCACAGAAGTCATACGCTCATCATCCATATCAATTACTTTTTGAAGCAATGTAGAAATATTTTCTATGCGAAATAAAAAGTCTTTCTCTAGTACTTTTCCTTCTGCAAGTCGGTATTCGTCCAATTGTGAGATAGCGTGTTGCAATGCTTTTGAAATTACATCAAATTCTTTTTCGTCAATCTCTTCACGCTCAGTTTTTAATGAATCTGGCATTCGTACCACCATTTTCAACAATTCTACATCATCTGCATTAGGTTCAATTTCACGAAGCTGATTCATGTATTCTTTCACAACAGCTTTATTAATTACCGTTGAGGTTTCTTCTGCGGTCATTTCCAAATACAAAGAAAAATCTACCTTTCCACGTAATAACGTCTTGGCAATTGTTTTGCGCATCATCAATTCTTTTTCTCGATAATACGAAGGAATTCGCGCATTCAAATCCAAACTCTTGCTGTTGAGTGATTTTAACTCAATCGTTATTTTTTTAGTCGGAAGTTGTTCTACAGACTTTCCGAATCCTGTCATAGATTTTATCATACGGCAAAAATAGTAAAATTAGTGACAAAGCTTGAATTTGTGAGTTGCTATTCTGTGTGTTTTCAAGACATTTATCAAAATTATTTGTTGGATTCCGCCAAATTTTTCAGTTGTAATTTATATGATTTGCCAATAGAAACGCATCATTTTTTAAGTTAAGCTTTCTCTTGAGCTTTCATATCTTTTATTTTTTTATTTTTGACAAAACTGCCTAATGCCATTAATATTAATATCCATTGCACCTGCGCTGTTAATTATACTCTATATTTATTATAGTGATAAATATGATAAAGAACCGCGACACCTCCTAATGATCTGTTTTTTATTAGGAGCTATTGGTAGTATTTTAATATCATCAGTTTCCCACTTTGTTACATCACGATATTTTCCAGAATTGGAAATGAAGATTTGGTGGGTTCAATTCTGTAAAGCATTTATAGTAGTAGCGTTGGTAGAAGAATTTAGTAAATATATTTTTGTACGTTATTTTGCGCAGCGACATAAGGAGTTTGATGAGCCGTATGATGGTATCATGTACGCAATTATGGTTTCCATGGGCTTTGCAGTAACCGAAAACTTAGCATACGCATTTCAAGACGGAATTGAAATTGCTATATACAGAGCATTTACAGCAGTTCCTGCGCATGCTACTTTTGGAATTATTATGGGATATTATATGGGGAAAGCCAAATTTTCCAGAAATCGTGTAAAATACAATCTTTTAGGATTGGCATTGGCTACTTGTTTCCACGGAACCTATGATTTCTTTCTCTTTATCAAGTATATTCCAGGTATTTCTATTGGTGCATTCGTGTCATTGGCAATTGGAATATTGCTATCACAAAAAGCCATATGGATTCATCAACGAAATTCACATTTTAAGCCAAAGTAGCAAAATCAAAGGCTCTTTTTTCGGTATAATAGACGTCGCCTCTATTAAAAAAACCAACATGTCCGCCGTATTTAGGCATTTCAAAATAAAAGTTTTCATTTTGTTCGGCTTCCTCTATAGGATAGCAGCTTTTAGATAAAAATGAATCGTTTTTTGCGCTGATTAATAAGGTTGGAATCTTAATATTTGGAATAAACTGTTTGGATGAACACTTTTTATAATAATCGGCAGCATCTTTATAACCATGCGCTTTAGAGGTGTACAAATTGTCAATGCGTAACATCGAATTTGCGTTTTTAATATCTTCTAATTTAATCAAACTAGGAAAAGCACTATGTTTATCTACTAATTTCTCTCGTAAACTTTTAACAAACATTCGGTTATACATATAGTTTTCTACACGTCCCATCTGCTTCAAAGAACCTTCTAATTGACATGGAACAGAAATCGCAATGGCAGCTTTTACTTCTTTCGGAACTCGAATAGGTTCACCCAAATACTTCAATAACAGGTTTCCACCCATACTAAATCCTTTCAAAACAATATGAGAATATTGTGGGTAGTTGGTCAAAATATATTCAATAACTTCTCTTAAATCTTCGGAAGCACCTGCATTGTAAGCTCTGTATAATCGGTTTGGTTCTCCGCTACAACTTCTAAGATTTATTCCAATGGCATCATATCCATTACGATTAAAAATCTTTGCGGTTCCTTTAATATACGAGCGTTGTGCATTGCCTTCCAAACCATGTAAAATAATAATAAGTTTAGATACATTTTTATGGTAGGCAGCGTAACTCCAATCTAAATCTAAAAAATCTTGATCACTTAACGTAATGCGTTCCCGCTTCTGATACACACCTGAAACATTTCTGTAAAGACCAGAGTGAATAGTAGAAAAATGACCATTTTTAAAAATAAGAGGTGGATTGTAATGACTTTTAACTATTGGCATGCTATTTTTGAAAATAAAAAATAAATATAATGTATTTTAAAGAATTTGACATCCGTTGGAGCGATTTAGATGCAAATCGTCATTTAGCAAACTCTGCATATATCAATTTTATGAGCCATACACGTATGGGATTTTTGATTGAAAACGGATTCACACAGAGAGAATTAGCTAAAAATAATATTGGCCCTGTAGTGTTTTATGAGCACATGTATTATTTTAAAGAAGCATTTTCAGGGAAGCCTGTAAAAGTCTCGTTAGAAGTTGCCGGATTAAGTGAAGATGGAATGTTCTTTGAATTTCTTCATAATTTTTATGATGCGAACGGAAAAAACTTTGCAAGCTGTGAAATGATGGGCGCTTGGATCGATTTAAAAACACGTCAATTAATAGGTTTGCCAGCACAATTCAATGAAGCTTTACGCAATGTACCACGAGCAAAAACGTTCAAAATATTAACCAAAGAAGACACGCGCCGATTTGGTAAAAAACCTGAAAATTTAGAGTAACTATTTGATTGTTAGTGAAAAAAAGGTACATTTAAGACACCTAAAAAACTTTATTAACTAACATCAAAATTATGGAAAACGTTAATTGGATTGCGCTCATTGTAGCTGCATTATCTACACTTGTCATTGGATTTCTATGGTATGGACCGTTATTCGGAAAAGCTTGGATGAAAGAAACAGGAATTACTGAAGAAAAGGCACAAAAAGGAATGATATTACGTTTTAGTATAAGCGTTGTATTAGCTTTTATAGCGGTATTCTTTATCTACGCAAATTCAGTAATAAGCGGAGGAATGCCTCCAGATTTACACGGCGTTGAAGTCACTAAATTTCACACATTTGGTCATGGTGTTGTACACGGAATCATGACTGCTTTATTTGTTGCAATGCCAGTTTTAGTAACCAATGCACTCTTTGAGCAAAAATCATTCAAATATATACTGATTAATGTCGGTTATTGGATTGTTACTTTTGCCATTATGGGCGGAATTGTCAATGCTTGGGTCTAAAAATAAAATATAAAAACACAAAAAAGAGGTTCAACTGAACCTCTTTTTTTATTTCATAAAAGTATCTAATTATCCTTTCCAAACAGAGCCCTGGAGTCCAATAATAAATGGAATACCCTGATGCACTGTAATATCTAATCCTTTTCCGCCACCACGATATTCAACCCAACGATTATATCTGTAGCGAAAGATTCCATTATTAACTCCAATAACCCAAACGGTTCCATCTCGGTCGGTCGCTATTTTTTGTCCAATTCCTCCTCCGCGAAGTTGCATCCAGCCCATTCCATTTCCACGCCAAATACTTCCATCTTCTCCTATGATATATGGAACTCCTCGATGTGCTGCAATATCAACTGCTTTTCCGCCACCAGGATATAAATTCCAGTTGCGACCATCAAACGAAAACACATTATTATTAACTCCAATTATCCACAACTGACCGTTGTCACTGTAAATCTTTTTTCCGAGTCCATTGCCAGGCATCGGAACCCAACCTGAGCCAGTTCCTTTCCAAATTCCGTTATTCAACCCAATAATATAAGGTGTTCCATTGTGTACGGCAATATCTAAGGCTTTTCCTCCACCAGGATATTCTCTCCATAAACGACCATTATGCGAGAAAACACTATTTCCTATACCAATCACCCAAACGGTTCCGTTGTCATTAGAAATAGCTTGTCCTTTTCCGCCACCGCGAAGTTGTTTCCAAGATTGTGCATTTACAGCAGTAAAACAAAACAATGATAAAACGAGTAGACACGTAATTTTTTTCATTATAAAATTATTAAAGGTTGCATCTAAAAATACAAATTTAATGCCATTCATGAACGATTGACGAATTACAATGTAAAAAAAGCCTTTGAAATACGTATTTCAAAGGCTTTTTTGTAGTTGTTATACTATAAATTGAACAATGATTCTTAATGTTCGTTCAATCTAAAATCTGGATAAGCATCCATTCTATGTTCGTGTGCATCAAGACCTTCTAATTCTTCTTTTTCGGAAACTCGAATACCTATTGTTTTTTTCAAGACAAATATGATTAAAAAGGAAGAAACCAAACATATTCCTGCATACGATGCTACACCAATTAATTGACTTAAAAATTGTGCGCCACCTGCTAAGTTTCCAAAGATTCCAACAGCTAAAGTTCCCCATATTCCACAAACTAAATGTACAGCAATAGCTCCAACAGGGTCATCTAACTTTAATCGATCAATAAGCGATACTGCAAATACAATAATTGCACCCGCTATTGCTCCAATAATAATAGCGTCAGTTGGACTCATTTGGTCAGCACCAGCAGTAATTCCTACCAATCCTCCTAAAATACCATTTAAAAACATAGTTAAGTCTAGGTTCTTAAACTTTAAGGTAGATACTAAAGCTGCCACAACACCACCAGCTGCAGCTGCCAAACAAGTTGTTGTTAAAGTTAAAGATGTAGCAGCAGGATCTGCAGATAAAACAGAACCGCCATTAAACCCAAACCAACCTAACCAAAGAATTAACACTCCGGCAGTTGCTAATGGAATATTATGTCCAGGAATAGCTTGTATTTTCCCTTCTTTAAATTTCCCAATTCTGGAGCCTAATAAACAAACTGCTACCAAAGCAGCCCAGCCACCAACAGAATGTACTAAAGTTGAACCAGCAAAATCATAAAATGGAGTATCTAAAGTTTGTAAAAATCCACCGCCCCATTTCCACGAACCAGCAATTGGATAAATAAATCCTACATATAAAATTGTAAAAATCATAAAAGGACCAATTTTCATTCGCTCAGCAACTGCACCAGAAACAATAGTAGCTGCTGTGGCTGCAAACATTCCTTGAAATAAAAAGTCAGTCCAATATGTATATCCTTGATTGTATGCAAGGTCTAAAGTGCCTTCGGTTAAAGGAGCATCTAATCCAAAACCAGCAAAACCAATGAATCCATTAAACTCTCCAGGGTACATTAAGTTAAACCCAACTATATAGTAGAGTAATAAACCAATCGTAATGATAAATATGTTTTTGAATAGAATGTTTATTGTGTTTTTTTGTCTTGTCAATCCTATCTCTAAAAATGCAAATCCTAAATGCATAAAGAAAACAAGTGCTGTACAGATCATCATCCATACATTATTGATAGTTAATAATTCCATAATTCTAATTTTGTAATTTATTTTAGTGTGTTTCCGCCCTTTTCTCCTGTTCGTATTCTGTAAACTTCTTCGATGTGTGAAACGAATATTTTACCATCACCAACTTCACCTGTAGCGGCAGCTTCTAGAATAGCTTTTATGGTAACTTCTTCAAAATCGTTGTTAACAACTATGGATAAATAGCGCCTTTGTATGTCGCTAGTGCTATAAGAAACACCTCTGTATACATGACCTTCTTTTTCATTTCCTAAGCCTGTAACATCCCAATAGGTAAAGAAATTCACACCTACTTCGTGCAGTGCTTTTTTTACTTTAGAAAATTTAGATTTTCTAATAATGGCTTCAATTTTTTTCATTGTATTTATGATTAGTTATTGCTTAATTAAAATTTGTAGATAGCGGCTAAAACGAAAGAACCTAAGCTTTTAGTAGCCATTAAATCTGTGTCAATAAAGATGTCTTCTGACCCACTATCAAATCGAAATTCAGGTTTGATAATTAAATCTTCGTCAACAACATAACTTCCTGTAAGTGTTACTGAAAAGACACTAGGATCATCACTTACAGCATCGCTTTGTGTTTGAAAATATTCTCCTCGCAAACCGATTGTTAGGGATTCGTTTGCACTATATTGAGGATAAATGTCTACGCCATAAAATCCTTCACCTTCATTGTCTGCGAAAGCGGCATTAATTCCAATGTAGAAATCTGCGGAAGCGTCAAAACCACCTGTGTAATCTATTTCAAAACCCAATCCAGCTTTGTCATAAAGGAGATTTAAGAATTGACTTTTATAACCTACTTGTGCACCAACAGCATAACTTCCGTCAGGATTAAACTCTGTAACATCTGTTTGATTAAAAACACCTAACATCAAGCTAAAATCTTCCGAAAGTGTAAAATCAGCTTTCAAACCAGTATGTGAAAAAGGACCGTTTGAAAACAAATAAGAAGTACTGTAATTGAAGTTTCCAGTTGGAGAAATAACTTCATACCCTAAAAAGGTGTTGAATTTACCAATAGTTAGTTTTGTGTTTTCGCTTATGTTGTAATAGGCAAATAACTGATTTAGTACTGTAGCACTTGCGGCTTCTCCTCTTGGACCGAAAACTAAATCGGCAACACCACCAACTTTGCCTTTCTCATAAGCAGCTATAATATTAGCCATGCCCAGTGAAAAACCAGCTGTGTCTGCAAAAGAAGTTGCAGGTGCAATTTGATCTGCGTCATTAGGGGCAGTAAGGTTTGTTCTGTGGTACGCATCAACGCTTCCTTCAAAAGAGAATTTTTTTTGAGGAACATCGGAGTTTTCTTGTGAACTCATAACTAAAGTTGTTAGAAGTAATGTTAGTGTAAAAAAACGTTTCATAAAGTTTATTGTTTTTGATTAGTCACCATCAAATCTATGTAAACTTTATCTAGACCCTAAAAAAAACAGGGGTAAAAAGTAAATTTTTATCAATATGAAAATTTACACCCTTATTTTTTTAGGGTATACTCTTTTTTTTATGTTTTTTTAATAATTCGATAATACGAATTTTGAGGAATCATCATTATTTTAAGAAAATCAATAATGTATTTTTAATAAAACAGTTTTTTCGCAAACGTTTTCGTAATTTTTACCATTTTACGGAGCGATTATTTTAAATGTATTATTGGTAGTTTTTGTGCTAAAAATTGCTAATTTTTCATTTAGAGAGCCTTTAATTATCGATTTGTGAAAAGTGTTTCTTCTTTTTTTATTATAAAATTCTTGATCCTATATTAGACAATAAATAAGGTGTAAAAAACCCCGAAAATTATTTGATAATGTTGAAGAAACAAGGACTCTATTTACCAGAATTTGAACATGACAATTGCGGAGCAGGATTTATATGTAGTTTAACAGGAAAACGTTCAAACGATATTATTCATAAAGCACTTGAGATTTTAGTGAAACTAGAACATCGTGGAGCTGTAAGTTCCGATGGTGTCACTGGTGATGGCGCAGGTATTTTAATAGACATTCCACATACATTTTTTGAGAAATCGTGTGATTTTAAATTACCAAACTCAGGTGAGTATGCGGTAAGTAATGTATTTCTTCCGCAAAAAGACAATCAACGTGCGTATTGTATCGATGTTTTTGAAAAGGAAATAAAAAACCAAGGTCTTACACTTATTGGATGGAGAAATGTACCTGTAAATAGTAAAATACTAGGTGAAATAGCAAAAGAAACAGAACCTTTTGTAAAACAACTATTTATAGGGAAATCTAATGCAAAACAATCGGATCAAGATTTCAACCTAAAACTATTTGCAGCTCGTAAAATAACGGAACACACAATATATAATTCTAAACTATCGGAATCAAAGTTCTTTTATGTGCCGAGCTTATCCACAAAGATTATCATTTTTAAAGGATTGCTAAAACCAGAACACATCAATGAATATTACTTAGATTTATTTGATACTGATTTAGATACGCGTTTGGCGTTAGTGCATCAGCGTTTTTCAACCAACACATTTCCAACCTGGGATTTAGCACAACCTTTCAGATACATCTGTCATAATGGAGAAATAAATACACTTCGTGGAAATGTTTCACGTATGTTTTCTCGCGAAGAAATCATGGAAAGTCCTTTATTCGGCGAAGACATTAAAAAAATAATTCCAACAATCTTAAAAGGAAAATCAGATTCAGCAACCTTAGATATGGTCGTGGAATTATTACTCATGACAGGTCGCTCATTGCCAGAAACAATGATGATGTTAGTGCCAGAAGCTTGGGAGAAAAACCCAAACATGTCTGATGCTAAAAAAGCGTTTTACGAATACAATTCTTGTTTAATGGAACCTTGGGACGGACCAGCTTCAATTCCGTTTACAGATGGTAATTATATTGGAGCCGTTTTGGATAGAAACGGATTGCGTCCATCACGATATACAGTAACAAAGCATGGAAATGTAATCATGTCTTCGGAAACTGGTGTTGTGGATATAAAACCAGAAAATGTAGCATTTCACGGGCGATTAGAACCTGGGAAAATGTTCTTAGTAAATATGAATGAAGGACGAATTGTAAACGATGAAGAACTTAAAGAATCCATCGCAGCAAAACATCCGTACAGAAAATGGTTGAATGAAAACTTGGTTCACTTACGAGATATTTCAGCAAAAAAAGGACCGATCAAATATGACGAAATTGAACTCAAAAAACGTGAAGTAGTTTTTGGCTATACGCAAGAAGATTTAAACACCATCATTCGCCCAATGGCACAATTGGCAAAAGAACCAATTGGATCTATGGGAAGCGACACGCCAATTGCCATTCTGTCGGAAAGACCGCAATTAATCTATAACTACTTCAAGCAACTATTCGCGCAGGTGACAAATCCGCCGTTAGATGGTGTTCGAGAAGAATTAATTACAGATATCAGTCTTACTTTAGGAAGCGATGTAAATCTTTTCGATATCAATGCGGAACACTGTAAAAAACTAAAAATTCAAAACCCAGTCATTTCAAAACACGATTTAGACAAAATTAGAAACTATGATAGCAATCCTAATTTCAAGGTAGAATCTATTTCGATGTTATATGAAGTAAATAGAGGGTTGAACGAATTAGAAATTGCGCTAGAAAACTTGAAGCACAAAGCGTCAAAAGCAATTGATAATGGTGCTAATATTATTATCCTTTCGGATAGATATGTAGATGAAAAGCATGCGCCAATTCCAGCATTATTGGCATGTTCGTATTTAAATCATGCGTTGCACAAACTCAAAAAACGTTCAAAAATAAGTCTGATCATTGAATCTGCTGAACCACGTGAAGTACATCATTTTGCCTTACTATTTGGTTTTGGAGCAAGTGCGGTAAATCCGTATATCGTAAATGAAATTGTTGAAAAGCAAGTGTTAGATGGTGATATTACAGAGTTAGAATATTTAGCCGCAATCAAAAACTACAACAAAGCGGTTGGAAAAGGGATTCTAAAAGTGATGAACAAAATCGGAATCTCAACACTAAATTCCTATCGCGGATCACAACTATTTGAATGTATCGGAATCAATTCGAACACAGTCAAAAAATATTTTCCAAACACACCAACACGAATTCAAGGAATTGGCTTGCGCGAAATAGAACAAGAAATTGTAAAACGTCACAAAAAAGCATTCCAAGTAAACGAAGTCAATGCAGATATTGAAGTTGGTGGTGAATACAGATGGCGACGCGGACAAGAAAAACATGTGTTCAATCCGTTAACGGTAGCAAAATTGCAAGAATCGGTAAGAACCAATAAAGCCTCTACTTTTAAGGAATATTCGGCATTAGTAAACAATCAATCTAAAAGTTTAATGACAATTAGAGGTTTGTTTGAATTCGATCAATACGATCCAATTCCGCTAGAAGAAGTAGAGCCTTGGACAGCAATTGTAAAACGTTTCAAAACGGGCGCCATGTCGTACGGTTCTATCAGTAAAGAAGCGCATGAAAATTTAGCCATTGCGATGAACAGAATTGGAGGAAAATCGAATTCTGGTGAAGGTGGAGAAGATCAAGAGCGTTTCTATAAAAGTTCGCAAGGTGACTGGAAAAATTCAGCTATCAAACAAGTGGCTTCTGGACGTTTTGGTGTGACTTCAAACTATCTCACAAGCGCAAACGAAATTCAAATCAAAATAGCACAAGGTGCAAAACCTGGTGAAGGTGGACAATTACCAGGTCCAAAAGTAAATCCGCAAATAGCAAAAACACGAAACTCAACGCCGTATGTCGGACTCATTTCGCCACCACCACATCACGATATTTATTCCATTGAAGATTTATCGCAATTGATTTATGATGTAAAATCTGCCAATCGAGAAGCGCGAATCAATGTAAAATTGGTTTCTGAAGTTGGTGTCGGAACAGTCGCGGCTGGAGTTGCCAAAGCAAAAGCCGATGTCGTTTTAATTTCTGGTTTTGATGGCGGAACAGGAGCTTCTCCGTTAACATCATTAAAACATGCAGGATTGCCTTGGGAGTTAGGAATCGCAGAAGCGCAACAAACCTTAGTCATGAACGATTTGCGTAACCGAATTGTCTTAGAATGTGACGGACAATTAAAAACAGGTCGCGATGTTGCGATTGCCTGTTTGCTTGGCGCAGAAGAATTCGGTTTTGCAACGGCACCGTTAGTGGCTTCGGGTTGTATTATGATGCGTGTGTGTCACTTAAATACCTGTCCTGTCGGAATTGCAACGCAGAATCCTGAATTGCGAAAAAAATTCAAAGGAAAGCCAGAACATGTAGTGAATTACATGTATTTCGTAGCGCAAGAATTACGAGAAATTATGGCAAAACTCGGATTCAAAACGGTGAACGAAATGGTTGGACAAGTGCAAAAACTCAACAGAAACAAAGCGATCGAACATTACAAAGCTTCGGGAATCGATTTAACACCAATTCTACACAAAGTAGAAGTTTCAGACGATGTCAAGCTATACAATACGGAAAAACAAGATCATAACTTAGAAACACATTTAGATTTCAAAATAATCAAGCAAGCGCATCAAGCATTGTTCAGAAGACAACGAACGGATTTGCAAATGAATATTACTAATATTGATAGAGCTGTTGGCGCAATTGTAAGTAACGAAATTTCAAAAATATATGGCGCAGAAGGTTTGCCTGAAGATACGATCAACATAGACTTTAAAGGTGCTGCAGGACAAAGTTTTGGTGCATTTGCCACAAAAGGAATCAGCATGACAGTCCACGGAAACACAAACGATTACTTGGGCAAAGGATTATCGGGCGCAAAGCTAATAATCAAAGTTCCATCTGCATCGACCATTATTCCAGAAGACAATGTTATCACAGGAAATGTAACCTTATATGGAGCAACTTCAGGAGAAGTATACATCAATGGAAAAGCTGGTGAGCGTTTTTGTGTGCGAAACTCAGGTGCAAAAGCGGTTGTAGAAGGAATTGGCGATCACGGATGCGAATATATGACTGGCGGAGTTGCAGTAATTCTTGGAAAAGTAGGGCGTAATTTTGGCGCAGGAATGAGTGGAGGAATCGCATATGTTTTAGCAGAAGACAATACATTTTTCAAAAACTGTAATTCGGAGAGCTTAAACGTTGATTTGATAGAATTGGAAGAAGACAAAACACAGTTAAAACAACTTATTGAAAATCATTATAAAGCTACGTCAAGTCCATTGGCAAAACGAATCCTAGAAAATTGGGAAGACTATCTACCAAAATTCATAAAAGTATTGCCAGAAGAATATAGAAAAGCATTAGTACGATTAGAACAAGAAAAACTTCAAACAGCGTAACACATGGGAAAAGTAACAGGATTTTTAGAACACAAACGTCAGGATGAAGCCTATGAAGTTCCAGCTGAACGTATCAAAAATTACAAAGAATTTACAATTGCACTTAAAACAGAGAAACTTCAAGAACAAGGTGCGCGCTGTATGGATTGCGGAATTCCGTTTTGTCACAGTGGTTGTCCGCTCGGAAACCTAATTCCAGATTTTAATGATAAAGTCTATCGAGGAAAATGGAAAGAAGCGGCAGAAATATTACATTCCACCAATAACTTTCCAGAGTTCACAGGTCGTTTATGTCCTGCTCCATGTGAAGAAGCTTGTGTATTAGGAATCAATGAAGATCCGGTAAGTATTGAAAACATTGAAAAAAATATTGTGGAAACCGCTTTTGCGGAAGGATGGATAGTAGCAAAACCACCAAAAGTACGAACCGAAAAATCAGTTGCTGTCATTGGTTCTGGACCAGCAGGTTTAGCAGCAGCACAACAACTCAATCGCGCAGGTCATACTGTAACTGTTTTTGAACGTGATGGAAAAGTTGGTGGTTTACTACGCTACGGAATTCCAGATTTCAAAATGGAAAAACAGGTTATAGACAGGCGTGTAGAAGTTCTAGAAAAAGAAGGAATTACATTCAAAACAAATGCACATGTTGGTGTAAATGTAAAAGCGAATCAACTAAAAGAAGACTTTGATGCGATTTTGCTTTGCGGCGGTGCAACTGTTCGAAGAAGCATTCCTATTGATGGTGCAGATGCAAAAGGTGTACATCAAGCAATGGATTTCTTAAAACAAAACAATCAATATGTAGATGGTTTGTTGAATTTTGATGAAATCATTTCAGCGAAAGACAAAAAAGTAATTGTCATTGGTGGTGGTGATACAGGTTCAGATTGTATCGGAACCAGCAATCGTCATGGTGCAACTTCGGTCACAAATTTTGAAATATTAAGCAAACCAACTATTGGTCGTCCTGCACATCAACCGTGGCCGTATTGGCCGATGAAACTCAAAGAAACATCATCACATCAAGAAGGTGTGGAGCGTTTTTTTAGTATCTCTACAAAGAAATTTATAAGTGATGCCAACGGAAATCTCACAGGTTTAAAAACGGTGGAAGTAGAATGGATTTTTAAAGAAGGAGAACGTCCACAACTCAAAGAAATTCCAAACACAGAAAAACATTGGGATTGCGATTTAGTATTGCTCGCGTTAGGTTTTACAGGTGCAGAAAAAACATTGGCAGAAGCATTTGAACTCGAAATGGATTTCAGAAGTAATATCAAAGCAACCACAAAAAACTATGCAACCAACCAATCGGGAATTTTTACGGCTGGTGATATGCGTAGAGGACAATCATTAATTGTTTGGGCAATCTCAGAAGGTCGCCAAGCGGCACATCATGTAGATGCGTATTTAATGGGGAAATCAAGTCTTCCATTAAAAGATGATAGCGATTTGCCGAGAGTGTAGGTTAAAATTCTCAAAACATACAGCAAGTATTAAAAATTAGATTAACACTTTGATTTCACATAAGATTCATTTAGCTTTAACTTCGGACAAGTTTACTTAAAAACGATCTAATACATATGGAACTCAGCAAGGAGAATTTTGATAAAGCGAGAGATTTTATCTTAGCAAATGCAAGAATGATAGAACGAAGACTGTATGATTTCCACTTTAATGGAGGTTCTGCAACTGGAGTTTTTCATTCAGTGTACGCATATCGAAATAATGATGGAGGTTTTGGTTTTGGAATGGAACCTGATACAGCTTCGCCCGAAAGTCAACCTCTTTTTAGCATTATGGCACTCGAAATCTTAGATGAAGTCAACTATCTAAATCAAGAATTAATCCTAAAAGATTTCATGCCGTATTTTGAAAGTATAACAACTGATAAAGGGGGAATTCCTTGGATGTTTAGACCTAAAAGCGAATATCCATGCGGCGGACACTTTAAAACAGTCAAAGAATGGGCGGCTTTAAGTACAACTTCATCACTATTAGGAATACTTGAAAAACACAAAATAGACATTCCTTGGATGAAAAATGCTGAAAAATTTGTTTGGTCAGAAATTGACAGAATACAAGAAAAACATGTTTTTTGTCACCTCTGTATTCCTAGGCGATTGCACTTTTTAGAACACACAAAAAATAGAAAAAAAGCAGCAATAGCCATTAACAATTTAAAAACATGGATAGCTGCTGACGGAGTATTAAGTCAAGACAGATTGGATGATGGTTGGGGACTTTATGGAAAACCTCACAGTTTAAGCTATTTTCCATATACTGAAAATATCTTGAATCCTATCTTTTCTAAAGAAACGATTGAGTCAGATATAAAAGGTTTAATTGATAAACAAAAAAATGATGGAAGGTGGGACACTTGGTATGGAATTAGTGAAGGGACAAAATTAGAATGGGCTGGTATACAGACGCTCTGGACGTTAAAAATCTTAAAATCATACGGAAGAATTAAACACTAAAAACAAACCCATTTCTCTGCAAAGACAGAAAACAACAACAACATTTTTCAATATTAAATTAGGATTCTAAAAAAACTTTTATAATATTTGATCTAACAAATGAACAAACAAATTATAAATATCATTTCTATCAATGTCATTGTGATTCGCTCACAACGATAAGGAACGCTATTTAAAATTTCACTATAAAATTTACAAGCCTTCCTTCATCGGGAAGGCTTTTTTTATTTAGTGAAACTCTGTTTTGACAAATCCGAAGGATGCAGTCAAAACAACAAACAACAAACAACAAACAACAAACAACAAACAACAAACAACAAACAACAAACAACAAACAACAATGAACCAAACTAGCATTATCATCATCGTCATTATTATTATGAACTCCTCCTGAGTTGATACGATTTGCTATATAAAAACAAAAAGCCTGTATCAATCGTGATACAGGCTTTTTTTTGTGAAACTCGGTTTTGAGAAGCCAGAATGGTGAACACAAAACTGTAAGCTGAATTAATTCTGATGAAGATCAAAATCTCATTATATGAAAACTAGGAGGTGAAATCAAAAAAATGGGTGCAAATCACAAATAAAAATGAGGTGTTGAGTGTTGTATTTGATAACATGTAAAATACTGAAAAACAATAATTTAAATCAAAAATTTAACAATTGGTTTTAGTGAAATAACCAAAACTGAACATAGAAAACAATACAATAAAATTAATTTCGAATCATAATAACTATAAAAATGTATTACAAAGAAGACAGTATCATCTACCATAACGGTACATACATGCATCCAGAAAAGGCTTCTGGAAACATGTACAGTCAAGCATTGCACTACGGGAATGGTGTTTTTGAAGGGATCAGAGCATACAAAACCAAATTTGGTGCAAAAATCTTCAAAGCAGAAGCCCATTACAAACGTCTAAAATATGGCGCTGAGGTCATGGGAATTTCGTGCGACTATCCTATCGAAGAACTCGTTGATATCACATACAAACTACTAGAAAAAAACAACTTACAAGACGCATACATAAGACCTATTATAACCACAGGCGCAAACATGAGTTTATTGACATCTGATGAATCAATACTTACAATCCAATGTTGGGAATGGGGAAAATATATGGGAGACAAACTCTTAAAAGTAAAGACATCTCAATTTCAAAGACCAAATCCAAAATCGTGTTTTGTAGAAGCAAAAGTTACAGGGCATTACATCAACTCAATCCTATCTACCAACGAAGCTAAAAATGCAGGATATGATGAAGCCTTATTGTTAGACATGAACGGAAATGTAGCAGAATGTTCTGGTGCTAACATATTCATGGAAAAAGATGGCAAGCTCTATACGCCAAAACGCGGACACATCATGGCAGGAATTACGCGTTCTACGATTATTGAAATCTGTAAAGAAGCAGGATTTTCAATAGAAGAAAAACATTTTACACTAGACGAATTAAAGCAAGCAGACAGCGCATTCTTTACAGGAACTGCCGCTGAAGTTGTTGGTTTGGAATCGTTGGACGAATATAAATTTCCACTTTCGTGGGAATCGTCACTTGGTTACAAACTGATGAAACTATATAAGCAAGAAGTGCTTTGTGAGCGCTCTAAAAATTTATCAAAAGCAGGATGAACAACTTAAATAAATACAGCAAAACAGTCACGCAAGATCCTACGCAACCAGCGGCGCAAGCCATGCTACATGCAATTGGATTAACGAAAGAAGACTTTTTTAAACCCATTATCGGAATTGCAAGTACTGGATACGAAGGAAATCCATGTAACATGCACTTAAACGATTTGGCAAAGCTGGCAAAACAAGGAACAAAAAACGAAGATGTAATTGGATTAATATTCAACACAATTGGCGTAAGTGACGGAATCTCTATGGGAACACCTGGAATGCGTTATTCGTTGCCTTCACGTGATATCATTGCCGATTCTATGGAAACGGTGGTGCAAGCAATGAGTTATGATGGACTCATCACGGTTGTTGGTTGTGATAAAAATATGCCTGGTGCATTAATGGCAATGATTCGCCTAAATCGTCCAAGCATTCTCGTATATGGAGGAACCATTGATTCTGGTTGTCACAATGGAAAAAAACTAGATGTCGTTTCAGCATTTGAAGCATGGGGAAGTAAAGTTGCTGGCACGATGGACGAAACAGAATACCAAAACATTGTTGAAAAAGCATGTCCTGGTGCTGGCGCTTGTGGCGGAATGTACACAGCAAACACAATGGCATCTGCAATAGAAGCATTGGGAATGACATTACCATTCAATTCGTCAAATCCTGCGTTGAGTGATGCAAAAAAGCAAGAATCAATTGCGGCTGGTGAAGCAATGCGTGTATTACTAGAAAAAGATATCAAACCATCGGATATCATCACGCGTAAATCTTTAGAAAATGCAGTGCGTTTGGTAACGATTCTTGGCGGATCAACCAATGCAGTATTACACTTCTTAGCAATTGCAAGAGCTGCACAAATAGACTTTACACTAAAAGACTTTCAAAAAATAAGTGACACAACACCATTCTTAGCAGACTTAAAACCAAGTGGAAAATATCTTATGGAAGATGTGCATGCGGTTGGAGGAATTCCTGCAGTATTAAAATATCTATTAAAAAAAGGATTGTTACATGGCGATTGTATGACTGTAACAGGAAAAACAATTGCAGAAAACTTATTAGATGTTGATGATTTAACGGAAGGTCAAGATGTCATCAAGCCAATTGAAAATCCAATAAAAATATCAGGACACTTGCGCATGTTATACGGAAACTTAGCAAGTGATGGAAGTGTTGCGAAAATCACAGGAAAAGAAGGCTTAAAATTCTCTGGAAAAGCAAAAGTATTTGAAGGTGAATACGAAGCAAATGATGGAATTCGTGATGGTAAAGTAGAAAAAGGAGATGTTGTCGTCATTCGTTATGAAGGACCAAAAGGCGGACCAGGAATGCCAGAAATGCTAAAGCCAACTGCCGCAATTATGGGTGCTGGTTTAGGAAAAGATGTTGCACTAATTACAGATGGACGTTTTTCAGGCGGAACACATGGTTTTGTCGTCGGACACATTACTCCAGAAGCACAAGAAGGCGGAACGCTAGCATTGGTAAAAGATGGTGATATCATCACAATTGATGCAGAAACGAACACAATACGATTGGAAGTCTATGAAGAAGAACTTCAAGAACGTAGAAAACAATGGAAAGCACCAGAACTCAAATTTGAACGCGGTGTATTATATAAATATGCAAAAACTGTTTCATCCGCATCAAAAGGTTGCGTAACGGATGAATTCTAAATAATCCTTTTTCGTTCCTGCACGCTCATTAAGCGGAGTCGAAATGAAAACGGGAACCTTATAAACACACAATTATGGAAACAAAAACCATACAAAAAACAAAACAAACACTTCAACAAACAGATCGTATCTCAGGAAGCGAAGCTATTGTACGTTGCTTATTAGCTGAAGGCGTAAACACATTATACGGATATCCTGGCGGAGCAATTATGCCAGTATATGACGAATTATACAAGTATCAAGATCAAATTCATCATGTATTAACACGTCACGAGCAAGGTGCTACACATGCCGCTCAAGGATATGCACGAATCTCTGGAGAAGTTGGTGTCGCAATTGCAACATCTGGTCCAGGAGCTACCAACTTAATTACAGGAATTGCTGATGCGCAAATCGATTCAACACCAATGGTGTGTATTACTGGACAAGTAGGTTCACATTTACTAGGAAGTGATGCATTTCAAGAAACGGATATTGTTGGAATTTCTACACCAGTAACAAAGTGGAATCATCAAATAACGAAAGCTTCTGAAATTCCAGAAGTCATGGCAAAAGCATTTTACATTGCCAGAAGTGGTCGTCCAGGTCCTGTGTTGATTGACATTACAAAAGATGCGCAATTTGAAGAATTTGACTTTGCATACGAAAAATGCACAGGAGTTCGCAGTTACAAAGCTGTGCCTGAAACGGATAAAAATGCTATTAGCGCTGCTGCAGAATTGATCAATAACGCTAAAAAACCAATGGTAGTTTGGGGACAAGGCGTGATTTTGAGTCAAGCTGAAGCTGAATTTAAAGCATTCATTGAAAAAGCAGGAATTCCATCAGCATGGACAATTTTAGGAGCTTCTGCAATTCCAACAGAGCATCCATTAAATGTAGGAATGGTTGGTATGCACGGAAACTATGCACCAAATGTATTAACAAACGAATGCGACTTGTTAATTGCTATCGGAATGCGTTTTGATGATCGTGTAACAGGTAATCTAGAAACGTATGCCAAACAAGCAAAAGTGATTCACTTCGAAATTGATCCTGCGGAAATTGATAAAAATGTAAAAACAGATGTGGCGGTTTTAGGTGATGCAAAAGCAAGCTTAGAAACAATTCTTCCATTCATACATAAAAATTCACATACAGAATGGCATCAAAAATTCAAGGATTTATATGCGATTGAGTATGAAAAAGTCATCAAAAATGATTTGCACCCAACGAAAGAAGGATTGACAATGGGTGAAGTGATGAAAGAAATCAACACGCAAAGCAAAGGTGAAGCAGCCATTGTTTCAGATGTTGGTCAACATCAAATGATTGCCTGTCGTTATGCAAACTTCAATCAGACTAAAAGTAACATTACTTCTGGCGGATTAGGAACGATGGGATTTGGTTTACCTGCTGCAATTGGTGCAAAAATGGCTGCGCCAGAACGCGAAGTAGTTTGTGTTTGTGGTGATGGTGGTTATCAAATGACAATTCAGGAATTAGGAACCATTTTTCAGCAAAAAGCAGCAGTTAAAATTGTGGTGTTAAACAATGATTTCTTAGGAATGGTACGTCAATGGCAACAATTATTTTTTGACAAGCGTTACGCTTCAACAGAAATGACCAATCCCGATTTTGTAGCAATTGCAAAAGGATATCACTTAAACGCTCGACGTGTAACAAAACGTTCAGAGTTAGCGGAAGCGATAAAAGAAATGATGGAAAGTAAAGAAGCATACTTCCTAGAAGTTTGTGTAGAAAAAGAAGATAACGTATTTCCAATGATTCCAACAGGAGCATCGGTTTCAGACATAAGATTAGCGTAATTATGGAACAAGAAAGCAAACAATTTACGATTTCGGTATATACCGAAAATAACATCGGATTGTTGAATAGAATTTCAGCGATCTTTCAGCGAAGGCATATCAATATCGAAAGCATGAATATCTCTGTTTCCGAAATTGAAGGTGTTTCTAGATTTACCATTGTTGTAATTATGACCGAAGAAAAGGTTAAGAAAATCATTGGGCAAATCGAAAAACAAGTAGAAGTTATCAAAGCGTATTATCACACAGAAGAAGAAATCATTTATCAAGAATCTTGCATCTTTAAAATGAAATCCGATTTACTGTTTGATGAGCGTCAAATTCAAAATATTATAAAAGATAGCAATGCCCGAATTGTGACAGTAAACAAGCAGTTTTTTGTCATAGAAAAATCAGGACGAAAAGAAGAAATAGAATTATTACATAGAGAACTTAGTGCCTTTGGAATCATGCAATTTACGCGTTCAGGAAGAATTGCAGTTTCCAAAGAAGAAATGAAAATATCAAACATGCTTAAAGCAATCAACAACTAAAAAAGATATTAGATGCTAGAATTTTGATTCTAGAGAAATTTAATTAAAACAAACAACAAACATAAGAGTAAGAAAGTCTTGACTCTTACTTCAAAAAAAAGGAAATCATGTCAAATTACTTTAATACATTACCATTAAGAGAACAACTAGCACAATTAGGAAAATGTAGATTTATGAATGCTTCAGAGTTTGAAGATGGCGTAAATGCATTGAAAGGAAAGAAAATTGTAATTGTTGGTTGTGGAGCCCAAGGTCTGAACCAAGGATTAAATATGCGCGATTCAGGATTGGATATCTCGTACGCATTACGTCAAGCTGCAATCGATGAAGAGCGCAATTCATATAAAAACGCAACATCTCATGGTTTCAAAGTAGGAACGTATGCTAATTTGATTCCAACGGCAGATTTAGTATTAAATCTTACGCCAGACAAACAACATACAAACGTTGTAAAATCAGTGATGCCTTTAATGAAAGAAGGCGCAACTTTAAGTTATTCACATGGTTTTAATATCGTAGAAGAAGGTACACAAATTCGTGAAGATATCACCGTAATCATGGTAGCGCCAAAATGCCCAGGAACGGAAGTTCGTGAAGAATATAAGCGTGGTTTTGGAGTACCAACATTAATTGCAGTACACCCAGAAAATGATCCAGAAAACAAAGGTTGGGATCAAGCAAAAGCCTATGCTGTTGCAACAGGAGGACACAAAGCAGGTGTATTAGAATCGTCATTTATTGCAGAAGTAAAAAGTGATTTAATGGGCGAGCAAACTATTTTATGTGGTGTGTTGCAAACAGGTTCTATTTTGGCTTTTGATAAAATGGTCGCAGATGGAGTTGATGCAAATTATGCTGCAAAACTCATTCAATTAGGTTGGGAAACAATTACAGAAGCCTTAAAACATGGAGGAATTACCAACATGATGGATCGTTTGTCAAACCCTGCAAAAATTAAAGCATTTGGATTGTCAGAACAATTAAAAGGTATCATGAAGCCATTATTTGAGAAGCACATGGACGATATTATTTCGGGACATTTTTCAAAAACAATGATGGAAGATTGGGCAAACGATGATAAAAACTTACTAACATGGCGTGCAGCAACAGGCGAAACTGCTTTTGAAAAAACTGCCTTAACAACGGATCATATTTCAGAACAAGAGTATTTTGATCATGGTGTGTTATTGGTCGCTTTTGTAAAATCGGGTGTAGAATTGGCGTTTGAAACAATGGTAAATGCTGGAATTATTGAAGATTCTGCTTATTACGAATCATTACACGAATTACCATTAATCGCAAATACGGTTGCTAGAAAAAAACTGTTTGAAATGAATCGAGTAATTTCTGACACTGCTGAATACGGTTGTTACTTATTTGACCATGCATGCAAACCATTGTTAACAAGCTTTATGGAAACGGTTGATACTTCTGTGATCGGAAAATCATTTTCAGCATCAAATGGAGTAGACAATCTAGATTTAATTGCAGTAAATGATTCCATAAGAAATCACCCAATTGAAGCGGTTGGAAAACGACTCAGAGCTGCAATGACGGCAATGAAAACGATCAAAACAACGGCTAAAAATGAAAAACCAGTTGCGGTTTAGTCAAAAAAAATACTAGTATCAAAGAGCTTCTCGATACTAAATTCTTCCAGGATTTCACTCGAAGTGACGCTTAGATATTCAAAATACGTAAACGTCAGTTCGAGTGGTTTTTGTCAGATTGACAAGGTCAAGAAGATAAAAATTGTATCGAGAACAGCTCAGAAAACTTAATTAAAAAAACATTTTGCAAACACCCACAAAAACATACGCTCCAACGTTAGCAGCAATTAAAACGGCTGCGAAAACACTCAAAGGCATTGCTTCGGTAACGCCTTTGAGTTACAATGATTATTATTCAAAACAATGGAATTGTAATGTCTACTTAAAACGAGAAGATTTACAACAAGTGCGTTCCTATAAAATTCGTGGTGCGTATAATAAAATTTCATCACTAACTGCTACACAAATAGAAAATGAAATTGTGTGTGCAAGTGCTGGAAATCATGCGCAAGGTGTAGCTTTGTCGTGTAAACTTTTACAAATAAAAGGCACGATATTTATGCCAACTCCAACGCCAAACCAAAAGATTGAACAAGTCAAAATGTTTGGTGAAGAATATGTTGAGGTTGTATTAATTGGCGATACTTTTGACGATGCGTATCATGCAGCAATAGAGCAATCAGAACGTTTAAACAAAACATTCATCCATCCATTTAATGACGAAAAAGTCATTGAAGGACAAGCAACCATCGGATTGGAAATTTTAAATCAACTTGAAACTCCAATTGATTATGTATTTGTGCCTGTTGGCGGTGGCGGATTGTCCGCAGGATTGTCTTCTGTGTTCAAAATGTTGTCTCCAACAACAAAGATTATTGGTGTAGAACCAAAAGGTGCGCCTTCTATGTCAACATCTATTCAAAAAGAAAGAAATACAACCTTAAAAAGTATTGAAAACTTTGTGGATGGTGCGGCGGTAAAACGTGTTGGTGATTTAAACTTTGCCATCTGTAAAGAAAATTTACACCAAATGATTACGGTAGATGAAGGCAATGTATGTCAAACTATTTTAGATTTATACAACCGACAGGCAATTGTGGTTGAACCTGCAGGAGCTCTAAGTATTAGTGCATTATCGCAATATGCAACTGAAATACAAGGAAAAAATGTAGTATGTGTAGTAAGTGGAAGTAACAATGACATTACACGAACTGCAGAAATTAAAGAACGTGCATTATTATATGCAAATTTAAAACACTACTTCATTATCAAATTTCCACAACGTGCAGGAGCTTTGCGCGAATTTGTAGCGGAAATTTTAGGACCTACAGATGATATTACTCATTTTGAATATACCAAAAAAACCAATCGTGAAAACGGTGCAGCAGTCGTAGGATTGCAATTAAAAAATGCTGAAGATTTAGAAGCATTGATTACTAAAATGAAATTAAGGAACTTTTATGGCGACTACCTAAATGATAAACCTGATTTATTTCAATTTTTAGTTTAAATAAAACATATTATGAAGATTCCCGAACAGTATCAAATTAAAAAAACAATAACTCAAAATACATATTTAGTAGGTGGCGAATTAAAAGAATGGAAAGGACAAACATCCGAAGTATATTCTACTATTTCTTCCACAGAAACATATCAACCAACATTACTAGGAACCATTCCAACGCTAGGCGAAACAGAAGCTATAGAAGCTTTAGATTCTGCTGTACTTGCGTATAACAAAGGGCAAGGTTCGTGGCCAACGATGAAAGTTGTTGACCGAATTGCGTGTATGGAAAAGTTTGTAACACAAATGAAAACCAAGCGTGATGAAGTAGTAAAATTATTGATGTGGGAAATAGGTAAAAACTTAGCAGATTCTGAAAAAGAATTTGACAGAACAGTCGAATATATTTACGATACCATTGAAGATTATACACAAATGGATCGTGATAGCGCGAAGTTTGAAAAATACGGCGGCGTAAATGCACATATTCGTCGTGGACCTCTTGGTGTAATTCTATGCCTCGGACCGTATAATTATCCGCTAAACGAAACATTTGCTTTGTTAATTCCAGCATTAATCATGGGAAATACGGCAATTTTCAAACCTGCAAAATTTGGCGTTTTATTACTATCGCCATTACTAGAAGCATTTCAAAATAGCTTTCCAAAAGGTGTTGTAAACATTATCTACGGACGTGGAAGAACCATTGCTACACCAATTATGAAAGATGGTAGAGTTGATGTGTTGGCTTTGATTGGAAATAGTAAATCTGCCAATGCGTTACAAAGTGTGCATCCAAAAAGTAACCGTTTGCGAATGGTATTAGGTTTGGAAGCTAAAAATCCAGCTATTGTGTTGAAAGATGCAGACTTAGACTTGGCGATTAACGAATGTATTGCAGGATCAACTTCTTTTAATGGTCAACGTTGTACAGCACTGAAAGTATTATATGTGCATGAGGATGTTGTGGACGAATTTAACAAACGTTTCTCTGAAAAAGTAGATGCGTTACAATTTGGAAACCCTTGGGAAGCTGGTGCAAAATTAACGCCATTACCTGAACCAGATAAGCCGGCATATATTCAGGAATTGATAGATGATGCTTCTGAAAAAGGTGCAAAAATCATCAATAAAAAAGGTGGAGAAACGACCGATAATTATATTTTCCCAGCAGTTTTATATCCTGTAACGAAAGATATGCGTGTATATAAAGAAGAGCAATTTGGACCAGTAATTCCAATAATTCCATTCTCAGATATTGAAGAGCCTTTGGATGATATGGCAGCTTCAAATTATGGACAACAAGTAAGTTTGTTTGGAAAAGACATCAATACCTTAGCGCCATTAATTGATACGTTGGTAAATTTAGTATGTCGTGTAAACCTAAACAGTTCGTGTCAACGTGGACCAGATGTATATCCGTTTACGGGAAGAAAAGATTCTGCAGTGGCAACTTTAAGTGTGCATGATGCATTGCGTTCGTTCTCTATAAGAACGTTTGTCGCTTCTAAAGACAATGATTATAACAATGCAATCTTAACGGAATTATTACAAGCCAGAGCTTCTAATTTCGTGAGTACAGATTATATTTTATAAAGACTTTTTATGTTGTAAAGTTTCCTTCAAGGTTAGTTCTTTGAAGGAAACTTTTACATTTAATTACTAAAACTTTTGCGTTTTTAATTATCTGTGATAGTGATTATCATTTGAAAATCTAAATAATTTTGATCTCCTCCATCTTCTGCCATAATTGTAATTACAGTGAGATCATCATTTACATTATCTGTATCAATATTTAGCTTGTCTGTTAATATAGTTTTTGAAGGATCTTTTTGATGCGTAAAGGCCAACTCCATACTTGTCATATTTGCTGTTGAAGGATTTGTACCTGTTGTTATAGTTCCATGTTTGGTTGTACTATTGATCAATTTAAAATGGTTTGATACTATATCTAGAGTTGTTTGATGCGCATACCATTCCCCAAGTGGATGATGATGAGGTGTAGCAGTAGGTTCGGATAGACTCCATTTCCCAGTCCAAACACAATAATTTGTCCACTGTGTTGTGCCACTTGTTTTCGGTTGTAAAACTATGTTTGATACATTTGAAGGTAATGTAATAGTGCATACTCCATCTTTAGATGATGCGGTTGCATTTGCCATGATATTTGTTGTTAAATAATTCCTACTCTATTTAATAATGGCTTTTCGGATTGCGCCTAAAAAACAAAAACAATAGGTAGCTACTAAATCGAATTGTTTGTTTTTGATTTCAATTCAAAATTGAGGAAATAATGCATTGATTTTTAAGAAAATACCATGAAGCAAATATATTTTGCTATGAGAGCAATTTTTAAGTGCATAACGATAAAGTGTAGATAAGAAGAATTTTAAGAACTCAAATCGTCTGATCGAGTGGAAAATGTGAACACATTTTTTGTATCGAGATCTCCTATGAAAAAACACTCGAAATAATGCTTTTGATGCACAAGAGACAGATTGCCACGCGTTTTTATCAAAACGCTCGCAAAGACGTTTCTAATAAATCTAAGAAGTCTAAGAGTGAAGCGAATCTAATTCAATTTGGTAATTCGTTAATTTGAAAAAGAAGTTTCATGCAAAAGTTTGCTTATCAAAATACCAAGAGCGAAGCGATCTAAAAGCATCAGCGATCCAAGCGCAAAGCGCGTCTAAATCAAAGTAGTTCTCGATACATTTTATCTCCATTTTATTTCGATAAAACACTCGAAGTGACGTTTGGGAAATTGAAGCTGAACTTGAAATTGAATTCGAAATACTAAGAGGCAAAGCCGCGTCTAACAGCAAAGCGCGTCTAATAATCTAAGAAGTCTAAGAGTGAAGCAAGTATAAATTATTTCTTAAAAGGAGCATGTTCTTTAAAAGACTTAATTTTAATTTTGCCAATAAAAGGTTTCAGTATACTGTTTAGAAACGGTCTTTTGTGTCGTGTATAGCAAGTTAGATCTTGTGGTTTGGCGCCTAATGTACTTTTAATTTCGGAAGCAGTTCTTCCTAAGTTGATGCGCTTTGCTCCGTATAAAATTCCGAAACGAACATAATCATTTAAAATTCGAGGGTAAATAGAATAGTCTTTATTTAAACCATAATTTAAACCGATAAAATGTGCATCTAAATTACCTCCGTTGCGCATGGCAGATAAAAATCCAACCAATTGATCATTTAAAAAATACCCTTTCACAATAAACTGATCGCCAAAGGTTTTTTTAAGTATTATATACGTGTCTAAATCGAGAATTTGTGCATTAAAATTTGCATTGGCAATAGTGTTTTCATACAAAGCCTGTAACTCACTTTTATGCTGATCAATTTCTTGATACGTAAATTCTTTTGCAACTAAATCGGAGCTCTTGCTATCCGCTCTATTTGCCTTCACTCTGTATTTAGATTTGAGCGCGTCTTTATAATCATCGAAGGATTTCCATTCGGGTTTGAGCGTAATAATCATATTTGGCTCTACCTTCATAGGTGCATATTGATAGTCTTTCAATTGATCGGTTAGCGGAAGCGACTTTTCTTTAAAATCTTTCACAAAAACGGCATGCAGCTTTTTTGTTTCTTTCATTACAATTTTCAATGCTGCTACCAATTCATGAAATACAGCATTTGTGTCTTCTCCTTCTTTAATGAATGTTCCGTATTCACCACTTAAAAAGATATTTCCGCAAAACATAATTTTAAGTGAGTTATTACAGAATAAACGGTTGATCATTTTTTTAAGTCGCTCCGAAATTTTGATATTTTGTGTGATGGTTTCTATCGGAATTGTCACCACTTGTGTCGCAGCAAATGCAACGGCTTCTTTCTGGGCATTTACAATCACAATATATCGAAACACAATATCATCATTGGCTACTTCATAAGCGCGTAAAAATTCGGGTGTATAATATGTATTTGTTCCACAACCTAACTGTTCCCAATATGTAGAAGGAATATCGTTTATAGTATTATAAAAAATAGGCGGAGCATAACTCATGCGCTTTTTTTGACTTTATTTAATGTAACCAGATATACTCCGGCAAAAATTAGAATTGCAGCTACAATTTTAATCAAATCAAGTGAATCACTACCTACGATCATAGCAAAAATCCCTGCAATTACAGGTTGAAGATATAAAAATGTGGTTACAGTTGAAGCTTTTAGTTCGCGCAATGCAAAAAGGTTTAGTAAATAAGTAGTAAAAGTGGCACCTACAATTACAAATCCAGCTTCAAAAAATACATAAGGTGTAAAAGTGCCCCAATCTACAGTTTCTAATTGTGGAAATCCGAACGGAAAAACTAAGATTGCTCCAAACAAAAACAACCATTTAATAAATGTAAAAGGATGATATTTAGAAGTTAATTTTTTAGTGATAATGATGTAAATACTATAAGAGACCGCATTGATAAACACTAATAAGTTTCCAAGCGGAATGTTTGCCGAATTTTCAGTAGGTTTCCCATAAAGACTGAGTACAACTGCGCCCGAAAGTCCTAAAATAATTCCAATAATTTTGGTGGGAATTACTTTTTCTTTCAAAAAAATGGTAGACAATATTAGTACTATAATTGGTACAACCACCATAATTACCGAAGCGTGAATTGGAGTTGTATATTCGAATCCTTTAAAAAAACAAAGCATGTTGATGGCAATACCAAAAACGGCTCCCAAAAAGATTGTAAAAAAATCTTTGCGTTCAATCTTTTCTTTCGGTCCTAAAAAGCTAAATAGCCAAAATAACAAACCAGCTCCAGCTACACGTAGTAATATAAATCCGAAAGGTTTTACGTAGCCACCTTTTATTACATCAGATGCAAATGTAAAAGTAACGCCATAAAAAACTTGCACCATAAAGGCAGCAATAAACGCATAGGTTTTTTTAGACATGATTAAGCGATTGCTTCTTTAGCAGCAGCGACTGTTTTTTTAGAATTTCCAATAAAAATTTGATCATCTACAATAATTACAGGACGTTTTAAAAACGTGTAATGTTCTAAAATATACTGTTTGTAATCTTGCTCGCTCAACTCCTGGTTTTTTAAATCCATTTCTTTGTAAAGCTTTGCGCGCTTACTAAACAATGCTTCATAACTTCCTGAAAGTGCATGCATTTCTTCCAGTTGCTTTACGGTAATTTCCTCTTCTTTAATTCCTTGTAAAATAAAATCGGGAGTTGGTTGAATCTCTTTAATAATTCGTTGACACGTATTACAAGTCTTTAAATGATATATTTTTTTCACGGGTTTCGAGTTTTAAAAAGAAGTTAGTTTATATTCGTTGTTATAAGTTTTACAAAGAAAATTCATTTCCATCAAAAATGAATACTTTTAATGAAAATATAGTGAAATATAGAAAATGAATTTTACAAGAACCGTTACTCAGAATAACAGAAATGTTATAAAACGAATTTTAAAAGAAACAAGTTTAAAAGATTTAAACACAGTTCCAGCAGGGTTTTCAAACAACATTATTTGGAATATTGGACACATTGTGGTTATACAACAATTGTTAGTATATAAATTGTCAGGTTTGCCTATGCATATTTCGGACGAACTCGTTTCAAAATATAGAAACAAAACAAAACCAGAAGGCGATGTTACGCAACAAGAAGTAGACGAAATATATGGTTTACTAGATAGCTTATTGGTAAAAACAGAAGAAGATTTAACTGCAGAAGTTTTTAAAAACTATACTGAATACACACTCAGTTTAGGAACTACGTTAAGTAATGTGCATGAAGCAATAGAATTTAATAACATACATGAAGGTATTCATTACGGATATATTTTAGCATTAAAAAAAGCAATTTAAGACATGGACTATTTTTTAATAATTACAATACTTGTATCCTTAGCGGCTGTTTTTGGATATATAAATGTGCGATTTTTAAAATTGCCAAACACAATTGGCTTAATGCTCATTACAATTGTTTTTACGCTTGCTGTTTTTGCATTGAGTTATGTAGATGCTACCTTGCTAAATGCCGAAAAATATATCATTACACAAATTGATTTTAGAAGTGTATTACTCGATATTATGCTGAGTTTTTTACTTTTTGCAGGTGCATTGCATACAAACTTTGAACAGCTCAAAGTACAACGTTGGCCAGTATTGGTCTTTGCAACTTTTGGCGTGTTACTCTCTACGTTTTTAGTCGGAATTGTAATGTATTATGTATTACAACTAACAGGATTAAATGTAGACTTTATTTATTGTTTACTCTTTGGAGCGTTGATTTCTCCAACAGATCCAATTGCGGTATTAGGAATCTTAAAAAAAGCAGGAGTTCCTAAAAAGCTAGAAGCCAAAATTGTAGGCGAATCTTTGTTTAATGATGGAGTTGGCGTTGTAATTTTCTTGACCATATTTCAAATTGCAAATTCAGGTTCTGAAAATACAGGCATCGCAGGCATTGCAAAACTATTCGGATTGGAAGTTATTGGCGGAATTGCACTTGGTGCTTTACTTGGTTGGATTACCTATAGGCTATTAAAATCAATTGATGATTATGATATTGAAGTCATCATCACATTGGCGGCGGTTATGGCAGGAACGGCTATTGCGCACAAACTACATGTATCGGCACCATTAGCGGTGGTAACTGCGGGATTAATTGTTGGAAATGATACCGTACGTGGAACTGCAATGTCTAAAGTCACAGAAACCTATGTAGATAAATTTTGGGAACTGATTGATATATTATTAAACACAATTTTATTTGTATTGATCGGAATGGAAATGCTTGTCATTGCCTTTGAAGTAAAATACATTGTTGCAGGATTAATAGCAATTCCTATTGTGCTTGCTTGTAGATACATATCCTTATTGCTCCCAATTAAATTCTTTGAAAAACGACTCGATTTTGTGCCTAAAACCAATCTTATTATGACTTGGGGTGGATTGCGTGGCGGAATTTCTATTGCACTTGCGCTAGGATTAACTGCTGAAATGCACCGCGATTTATTCTTGGTAATTACTTATGTTGTAGTTATATTTTCAATTTTGATTCAAGGATTAACTGTTGGAAAATTGGTAAAAAAATTGAAGAAAGAATAACTATTGAATACCATTGATTATAACTTAAAATGTTGAGTGTTTTTTAACATCACTTTTAGAAAGTATACAAACTTTAAAGCGACTCATATTATCTTAAAAAAAATCAATTATCGTATATTTACGAGCTATTTAAAGTAAAAATAATGGAAGGCAAGAAAGCACTCACATATATACAAAATGTCTTAGAAAACATGCCCGCTAGTTGGTTGCGCTTAACTACGCATCGATTAGATATTTACATTGAAAAACTGGCGAAAGTTCAATTTTTAGAACAGTTTAAAAATTTATATAACGACAATAATTTCGAAAAATCTGCATTGAGCGAATTGCCAACTGCGTACGATTATATCCGTTTAGGACATCCATTATCATGTGTGTTGGAATGGGGAATTGCAAAATTGAACGATCTAAAACCAGAAAATGTAATTAGTTTTCAATCGGCTACCATTCCTGTGATGGGAATTTTACGAAAAAACTTGATAGCAAATAGAAATACACGAATTGTGTATACAGACGAATTACCAGAAATTTTTAATTCAGATATATTAAAACGTGTCTACAATTATAATTTTGAATTGCAAAAGGTTGAAAAAATAACAGACGTTTCAGCATTTGACGGAAGCACTGTTTTTGTATCACAAGAAGATGAAATTCACATTGTAGATTTTACGTCAAATATTGATTTTATTGTCAATATGCATTCGAAATTAGGAAGTGTCTTAGCTGCAAATAATCAACAAGACGAAAGCTATATTTCAGAAATACAACACGTACGAAGAAGAGAAACGGTAGCAATGACGCCAGCCAATTGCTTGGTGGTTTTGAATGAATTGACAGCTATTTCTTCAGAAGAAAAGGAAAGTGCCAGAGCAAACGATAAAAAAATAGTTACAGATACCATTCGAGAAATTACCAATGTAAACACAAAAGCATTGGCAGGTTCTAGCGGATTGTCCATTCAATATGCTATTATGATGGGACTTGTGGACGATGCACTTGAAAACCATCCTGGAAAAGCAATCAAATTTGTGGTGCCGCCAAACTGTTATGGTGGAACAAACGATCAAGCAAGACGTGTAGCTGCTTGTATTGACAATGTTGAAGTAGTAGATTTACCTGTAGATGGTGATAATGATATGGTAAAAAGTGTGGAATTGGTTTTAAGTAAAATCGCTCAGGAAGATGCTATTCCTTATATCATTGCTGAAATTCCAACAAATCCACGAGTGGAAGTTCCCGATTTAATTCAACTAAAAGAAACCTTAGGTAAAAAACGTACAACGGTAACTGGTGAAACAGCAATTGCTCCTGTTTTTATTTTAGATCAAACTTTTTGTCCGAATGTGCACTTTTTAGGTGAAGGCGAAACGCTATCAACGGTACGCGCAATTTCGTATTCGAGCGGATCGAAATTTCCAAGTGGCGGTTTATGTACTGCCGGATACTGTATAGGAAATGAAAAAGCAGCAACATTGTTAGATGCAATAGAAAAGCACTTGATTCTTTGCGACAATGAAGCGACCGATTTGCAATATGAAATTCTAGCGCAACAAATGCCTTCTATGAACCAAAGAATTGCAGATGCATATAAAAACACACGTCAATTTGTAAGCTTTATAGAAACTACTTTGCCAACTGCAAAAATCAATTTTGTTTCAGAAGAATTGGCAGCACAAGGATTTACGCCATCAGTATTTTCATTAGATCTTCCGACAAAAGGAGAAACAGATGAAGAGCGAGAAACATACAAACGCGAATTAAATCACAAGCTCATCAAAATGATGATTACCGAAATTCCAGACGAAAGCAAATACTGTGTAAGTTACGGACAATTAAAAGGTTGTTATTGGACGATTCCTGCGACATCTACGCAAGGAACGACCAAAGAAGGTGACAAGGATTATATTGCACGTGTAGCGCTTTCTCCAAACATGGATTTGGAAAAACATGAAGAGGTTTTCTTAGATTTTGTTGAGGAGATTTAGTTTCGCTTTGCTCAGGTTTTTTGTCAATTTGTTTTTTGTTGATTCGTTAGAAACTCCAAACGTCACTTCGAGTCATTTTTCTGATATTGAGCTTGTCGAAATGTAGAAAAATAGTATCGAGAAGTACTTAGAAAATCAAAGTAGATCTCGATACAAAATTCTTTCAGAATTCCACTCGATCAGACGTGAGTTGATCAAATTTCGATATGTACTAAAATACCAACAGTATTTGCATTGAGTATTATTGAGACTAAAATATTTTTTAGTTGAAAATACCTAGCGAAGCTATCGAAATGAAGTGTGTCTAAAAATCTAAAAGCAAAGCAAGTCTAACGATCTAAAAACCTATTTCCCTTCCTTCAAAGTCACATAAAAATTAGGATCTAGTTGAATAGTAGAAACTGTATCCTTCATTTTTTTGGTTTGCCAATCAGTTGTGGGTGCAATCCATACGAATTCTCCATTAATTGCAACTCTAACTGGCATGTCAAAAGTAGCTATTGAATTTTCCCAGCGAAACGCAAACGTATTACCATCTTTCTTATAACGTAGTGCTGGAATATCTGTAGTTCGTAAATATTGATCAAACACAGCAGACAAATCAATTCCCGATTTCTCACTAATATAACTTTCAATCTGTTGTGTATTCACCGTTTGATGGTAAAAATCTTTATTCAAGCCTCGTAAAATACTGCGCCATTTTGCATCATCATCAATCAACTGACGAATGGTATGTAACATGTTTGCACCTTTATAATACATATCGCCCGAACCTTCATGGTTTACATCATAAATTCCAATAATTGGACGGTCGTTTGCAACACTGCTACGCGTTCCAATTACATATTCGGCACTTGCTTGTTTTCCGTAGAAATAATTCAAAAATAAATTCTCAGAATAGGCTGTAAAGCTTTCATGAATCCACATATCGGCAATGTCAATATTGGTAATATTATTGGCAAACCATTCATGTCCTGATTCGTGAATAATGATAAAATCAAACTTCATTCCCCAGCCAGTGCGACTCAAATCTCTACCGCGATAACCATTTTTATAACCGTTTCCATACGTAACCGAACTTTGGTGTTCCATGCCCAAATAAGGAGCTTCTACAAGCTTATAACTATCTTCATAAAACGGATACGGTCCAAACCAATGCTCAAAAGCTTCCATAGTTCGTGTGGCATCTTTAAACTGTTTTTTTGCTTTGTCTAAATTATCTCGCAACACATAATAATCCATATCCAGTTCGCCATTTTCTCCAGCGTACTTTTCGCCAAAATGCACATAATCGCCAATATTAATATTTACGCCATAATTATTAATCGGATTCACAACATTCCAATGATACGTTTTTGTATCGTTATCTTTTTCTTCTACTTTAACTAAGCGTCCGTTAGAAACATTCATCAAATTCTTAGGAACATTCACGCTAATTTTCATGCTATCTACTTCGTCGTACATATGATCTTTGCACGGCCACCAAACACTTGCACCAAGTCCTTGACAGGAAGAAGCTATAAAAGGCAATCCGTTATCGTCTTTAGACCACGTAATTCCGCCATCCCATGGTGGACGTTTTGCTACTTTTGGTTTTCCTTCGTAAAAAACCTGTACACTATATGTTTCTCCTAATCGTTGTCTTTTTTTGAGTTGAATAAAATGTGCATTTCCTTCATGTACAATTTCCAATTCGGCACCGTCTTGAACTGCTTTCGTCATTTGTAATGGCGGCTGCAAATCTATTTGAAGCGTTTGTTGTCCTTTTTTAACTACTCTATATTGAATTGTATTGCTTCCCGCGATTGTTTTTTCGCTCGGATCAACCGTAATATCCAAATGATAATGTGTCAAATCCCACCAAGCACGTTCTGGTGTGATGGAACCACGTAAACTATCTTGCTTTGTAAAATTTTGAGAAAAGGCTTGCAAACTGGTAAACGCAAACACAAGAAGAAGACATGCTGAGAAATTGTTATTTTTATGCTTCATTTCGACTAAAAAGTTAAGTACCGATAAAGGTACAGCTATAATCTGAAAACTAATAAATGAAAAGTTAAATTTGTAGAAGCGATAGAGAAGGTCACATGTGACCAACATCTGAAAATAAAACGAGCACATGAAATTCAACACTAAAACCATACATGGCGGACAAGAACCAGACAAAGCTTATGGAGCTGTAATGCCGCCAATATACCAAACATCAACCTTTGCACAAAGTACACCAGGCGGACACAAAGGATATGAATATGGACGAACGCACAATCCAACACGAAATGCACTAGAAAATGGTTTGGCAAGCTTAGAAAATGGAAATTACGGTTTGGCTTTTGGCTCTGGTTTGGCGGCGATTGATGCTGTATTAAAATTATTAAAATCGGGTGATGAGGTCATTTCTACAAATGATTTGTATGGCGGAACTTATCGATTGTTTACAAAGATATTTGAAGGGTATGGAATCAAGTTTCACTTCATTGGAATGGAAAATGCTGCCAATATTGAATCGTATATTAATGAAAACACGAAGCTTATTTGGGTTGAAACACCAACCAATCCGATGATGAATATTATTGATATTGAAGCAACTGCAGCAATTGCCAAAAAACACAAAGTGCTAGTGGCGGTTGACAATACGTTTGCAACACCTTATTTGCAAAGACCATTGGATTTAGGTGCTGATATTGTGATGCATTCTGCTACCAAATACATTGGCGGACATAGTGATTTGGTGATGGGAGCTTTGGTCGTAAAAGACAAAACAATTGCAGATAAATTATATTTTATACAAAATGCAAGTGGCGCTATTTGCGGTCCAATGGATAGTTTTTTGGCATTAAGAGGGATTAAAACCTTACATGTGCGTATGCAACGACATTGCGAAAACGGAAAAGCAATTGCTGAGTATTTAGCAAAGCATCCAAAAGTAGAAAAAGTATATTGGCCTGGGTTTTCAAGCCATCCAAATCATGACATAGCCAAAAAACAAATGAATGATTTTGGTGGTATGATTTCTTTTGTAGCAAAAGGAAACGATTATAATCAAGCAATTAAAATTGTAGAAAATTTAAAAATATTCACCTTGGCAGAATCCTTAGGAGGTGTAGAATCATTGGCTGGTCATCCTGCAAGTATGACGCATGCAAGTATTCCGAAAGCTACTAGGGAAAAAGTTGGTGTTGTTGATGCGTTAATCCGCCTAAGCGTAGGAATTGAAGATGTTGATGATTTAATAGCAGATTTAGCGCAAGCACTAGAAAAATAATAGATATCTAAAACGTAGTCATAAAAAAAGCCATTCCTGAAAGAATGGCTTTTACTATATATGATTGTTATCTCTTAAAAATTTAAATAATAAATATATCCTACACTAATTACAAAACTCCAATCGTTGGCTTTGTTTTCTGGATATAGATTTTCATCTGGATTCAATCCATCGACCCAGTTAGAAAAATAATATCTCCAACGTAAATCAAATAATAAATCGGATGTTTCTGTAAACTTATATCGTGTACCAACACTTGCTACAACTGACCATGTAGAGCCAGATTCGTTTCTATAAGCATCTTGATATTTTACAGGCAATACACCAGGATCAGTCAATCGTCCTAAATCAGATTCTACTGTTGGTATATAATAGTGGTATTGGACTCCTAAAGCTGCATAAGGGGCTAATAAATAACCGCCACTTTCAAACGAACGAATACTTCTTGGAAAATATTCCAACTGTGTTCCTAGGTTTAGCACACGCGTGTTTCCATTCATTGCGCGCAACTGATCGGCTGTTAAAGAAACCTTATCATCGCCTACATATCGACCAAAATGTTCAAGTTTTACAGTTGTGTACGTTAACTCATTTCTTACTTTAAAGTGATCGTTGAAGAAAGTATATCGTGTAAAACAGTTACACTCTGCACGATAAGAGAAATTTAGATAATGAACAATACCGAATTCGAGTCCAACGTTTCCTATATTGGTTTCAAAGTCGTTACGTTCACCGTAATCAGACTGGAATGCATTCGGTCCAACAATAAAGCCAATTTCGTGAGAAAATCCGAATTGAGCATTAACGGTTCCGACACACATCAGCATGAAAAGTAGGAAGATAGGGCTAATTCTATTTAACATGTTATATACCAGTATTTATATGAGGCTATACAGCAAATATATAAAAACCCTCAATACAAAAAAATAAAAAGTGTATTAACTATTCTTTATCAATGTAAGTTGTAAGATGTTTGTATGAATAACGTCATATTTAACCGAAAACGTATTCGTATTATCAAATTATAAAAAAAAGAACATTTTTTTTTAATTAAATGTATATTTGTACGGTCAAATAATGATATTAATAAAAAATTGTTAATAAAACTTCGTTTATGGAAGCAAAAGTAAAAGACTTTTTAGACTTGGTAAAGCAAACAAACGGACATGAATCGGAATTTTTACAAGCGGTTCAAGAAGTTGCGGAAGCTGTAATCCCTTATATAGAAGGTAAGGAAAAATATAACGGAACAAAGATTCTTGAGAGAATGGTAGAACCTGAGCGTGTACTTATGTTTAGAGTTCCATGGGTAGATGATAGTGGAGAAACTCAAGTAAATCGTGGATACAGAATTGAAATGAATTCTGCTATTGGACCTTATAAAGGAGGATTGCGTTTTCATCCAAGTGTAAACCTAAGTATTCTTAAATTCTTAGCATTTGAACAAGTATTTAAAAATAGCTTAACAACACTTCCTATGGGTGGTGGAAAAGGAGGATCGGATTTTAATCCAAAAGGAAAATCTGATGTAGAAATTATGCGTTTCTGTCAAGCTTTCATGTCAGAGTTGTTTAGACATATTGGACCAAATACTGATGTTCCTGCGGGAGACATCGGAGTTGGTGGTCGCGAGATTGGATATATGTTTGGAATGTACAAGAAATTAAGAAACGAATTTACTGGAGTTCTTACTGGAAAAGGAATCACTTGGGGAGGATCGTTAATTCGTCCTGAAGCTACTGGATACGGAAATGTATATTTTGCACAAAGTATGTTAGGAACAACAGGAACTTCTTTTGAAGGAAAAACAGTTTCAATCTCTGGTGCTGGAAACGTAGCGCAATACGCTGCTGAAAAAGCAACAGAATTAGGTGGAAAAGTTGTAACAATGTCTGATTCTTCAGGATACATTCACGATGCAGATGGAATTGACGCTGAGAAATTAGCCTTCATCATGGAGCTTAAAAATGTGAAAAGAGGAAGAATTAACGAATATGTTGATGCATATCCTTCTGCAACATTCCACAAAGGAGAAAGACCTTGGAGTGTAGCATGTGATGTAGCTTTACCATGTGCAACTCAAAATGAGTTAAACGGTTATGAAGCACAAACATTAGTTGGTAATGGTTGTATTTGTGTGAGTGAAGGAGCAAACATGCCTTCTACACCAGAAGCAATTGAAGTATTCTTAAATAATAAGATATTATTTGCTCCTGGAAAAGCGTCAAACGCTGGTGGAGTTGCAACTTCTGGATTAGAAATGACGCAAAACTCATTGCGTTACAACTGGACACGTGAAGAAGTAGATGCTAAATTAAAGCAAATCATGAGCGAAATTCACCAAGCTTGTGAAGAATACGGAAAAGATGAAAACGGATTTATCGACTATGTAAAAGGAGCCAACATTGCTGGTTTTGTAAAAGTAGCCGATGCAATGATTGCACAAGGAGTTGTGTAATTAAAAAAGATCTTAAAAATGATATCGAAAAGCTTCCTGCTAGTATAGTAGGAAGCTTTTTTTATGACAATAATATATGATAACCAATTCATTTACGTTATTATTAAATATATTTGGTGAAATATTCTAAAAACGAGAAGCTACCAAAACATTAGTTGTGGTAAATTATTTAGAAATAAATGCGTAAGTTCTATTAAAACAGCATTAAAAATAAAAATAGACAGATGAAGAAAAGTTTGTATTTACTACTACTTATATGTTATATTTCGGTACATGGACAATCTGCTAACAATACATGGTTAGGTCATTATTCCTATAATAATGTGATTGATATATCGCAGAGCTCAGATAAAATTTATGGAGCTTGTGATAATTCATTTTTTACATACGACTTGCAAACAAATGAAATTGCTAAGTATTCTACAATAAACGGCCTTGCAGGAGAAGAAATAAGTACTGCTTTTTACAGTCAATCAGGTGATAAATATGTACTTGGTTACAATAATGGGCTTTTGGAAGTATTTGATCCAACTACGGAGGAAATAAACAAAGTAGTAGATATTGTAGATAAACCAACAATTCCGCCAAACGAAAAAAAAATTAATCACATCTTAGAGTACAATAACATCTTATACCTTTCTACCGATTTTGGGATTTCACTATACGATGTCAATGCTTTGGAGTTTGGAGACACGTATTTTATTGGACCTAATGGAAGTCAAATAGAAGTACGTCAAACCACTATTTTTGGAGAATATATATACGCAGCTACCGAAATAGGTGTATTTAGAGCTGTTGTTGATAATGACAATTTAATTGATTTTGCAGAATGGGAACGTCTCAACTCGTCTAACTGGCGAGGAATAATTGCTTTTGGAGAAGAATTATACGCGATTTCTTTGACAAGAAGAGTCTTCAGATTTAATGGAACTGGTTTTTCGTTTGTATCTCAAGTCCCACAATTTGCAACGTTTATAGAAGATTTGAAAGTAACGGATAACTACATGATTGTTGCACACGATCAAGAAGTACACATATACGATGCAGAACTCAATGAAGTTGTTGGTATTCAATCTTTAGAAGAATATCCAGAACTTGAATTCAATTCAGCATTGCTCTTAGGAGACAAATTATACTTAGGTACGGAAACAGAAGGAATTTTAGAAACATCATTTCCTATGCCAAGTGCTGCAAATCAAATATTACCAGATGGTCCTTTATTAAATGATACTTTTTCTATTACGGCAGCGCCAAATCAACTTTGGGTTGTATATGGAGATTATACCGCAGGATATGATCCGTATCCATTAGATAATAGAGGTGTAAGTCACTTGGAAGATATGGCTTGGACAAACATTCCGTACTCGCCAGATTTTGACGCAAAAAGTATTGTACATGCTACAATAAATCCATCAAACGTAAACGAAGTATTATTAAGTTCATTCTTCTCAGGAATATTAAAAATAGAAAATAATGAAGCTGTCGAAATTTTAAATACAACGAATAGCGATCTTGAATCATTAGATATTGGAATTCCAACCTATATTGACATTCGAATCGGAGAAACAAAATATGATGACAATGGTGATCTTTGGGTGTTAAATTCAAAAATTGAACATGGAATCAAAGTACTAAGAAGTAGTGGGCAATGGGAATCATATTCAGTATTGGAAGTAATTAGTGATTTTGTCTTTGGTGAAAATGCGCTCTCTAAAGTGGAAATAAGTGACAATAATATAAAATTTATTGCAACACAATCTCATGGAGTATTAGCCTTTGATGAAACACGAAGTGACGGTTCTCGTTTTACTTCTATTAGTGAAGAAGAATCAGGAAACTTACCAACAACAGATGTACGAGCAGTACGTATCGATAAATCAGGAAATCTTTGGATTGGAACGGTAAAAGGAATTCGAGTATACTTTGGTGCAGCAGGTATTTTTGATGATGATGACCCGCAATCAGATGATATTATTATTGTAGATGAAGACGGCGTGCCAAAAGAATTGCTATTTGAGCAAACAGTGACTGATATTGAAGTAGATGGATCTAACAACAAATGGATTGCAACTTCAGCTTCGGGAGTATTTTACATGTCGCCAGATGCTACCGAAACACTAGCGCACTTTACAAAAGATAATTCGCCACTGCCAACAAATACAGTCAACAATATAGAAATTGATTCAGAGTCTGGGCGTGTATACATTGCTACAGCTAAAGGATTACTATCTTTTCAAGGAACAGCAACTGCTCCAAAAGAAACGTTGGAAAACGTATTTGCATATCCAAACCCTGTACGACCAGGATTTAATGGAAACCTAACAATTACAGGTTTAACAAACAATGCAAACGTAAAAATAACAGATATCGAAGGAAATCTAGTGTTTGAAACAACTACAGAAGGTGGAACCTTACTTTGGGATTTAACTGCTTTTGGAAGACATAAAGTTGCTTCGGGTGTATATCTTATTTTAATTGCAAGCGAGGATGGAACAGAAACCAAAGTCACAAAAGTGATGATAGTTCGCTAAATGCTAGTTACAACAAAAGCCATTGTAATATCAACCATAAAATATGGTGATGCAGGTGTTATTGCAAAATGTTTTACAGCTTCTGATGGAATAAAAAGTTATTTACTTCGCGGAATTCTTAAGTCAAAAAAAGGAAAGCTAAAAATTGCATACTTTCAACCCTTGATGCAGCTTGAAATAGTTGCCAATCATAAAAACAAAGGCAGTTTAGAGTATATAAAAGATGTGAAAACGGTATATCCGTATACTTCAATTCATACACAAATTGCCAAAAGTGCTATTGTATTATTCTTATCGGAAATATTAAACTACTCCATTCAAGAAGAAGAAAAAAATGATGCGTTATTCCAATTTATAGAAAATGCATTGCAATGGCTTGATATGAATGATGAAATTGCGAACTTTCATCTTGTCTTTTTGACTAATTTGACAAAGTATTTTGGGTTTTACCCAGAAACAAAACACATACACAAAGAACATTTTGATTTGCAAGAAGGTCAGTTTTTTGATCATAGTACCATGAACGAATGTATTACAGGTGAAAATTTAACGTATTTTAAACAGCTATTAGGCATAAAATTTGATGAGCAAAATACTATAATGTTATCTTCGTTAAGAAGAAATGAAATTCTTGCAATATTCATTCAATATTTTAAATTACATTTGCAAGGATTTAGGGAACCAAAATCAATGGAAGTGTTACATGAAGTATTCAAATAAAATAAAAGGCATTCTCGGTATAATTTCTTTTATTTTTACCCAAGTTCTTTTTAGTCAAGAAATTCAAGTAAAAGATATTGTTAATGATAGAAATATTTCTAATGTTAATGTATACAATTCAGACCAATCTAAAGGCGGAATTACAAATGCGAGAGGTAAAATAAATATATCGATCTTCGAAGAAGGCGAAAAAATTACGTTTCGTCATATCTCGTATTTACCAGTTACACTGACCAAGCAACAAATTCTAGAAAACAAGAACATAGTTTACTTAGACAAAATAACTTCTGAGTTATCTGAAATTGTGATTTCGGTCTTCAAATGGCAACAGAATAAAAAAGAAGTGCCTAAAAAAATTGTAAGTATAGATAGCAAAGAAATTGCATTTACTTCTCCGCAAACAGCTGCTGACTTACTAGAAAAAAGTGGAAAAGTATTTGTGCAAAAAAGCCAATTAGGTGGCGGAAGTCCTATAATTAGGGGGTTTTCTACAAATAGATTGCTACTTTCGGTAGATGGTGTACGTATGAACAATGCTATTTTTCGTGGAGGAAATGTTCAAAGTGTTATATCTATCGATCCATTCAATATAAATAATACAGAAATAATATTAGGCCCAGGTTCAGTTATCTACGGAAGTGATGCTATTGGAGGTGTAATGAATTTTTATACAAAAACACCAAAGCTCTCTTGGAACGAAAAAAAGATTGTCTCAGGAAATGCAAACATACGTTATGCATCTGCAAATACTGAAAAAACAGGACATTTTGATATTAATGTTGGACTAAAAAAATGGGCATTTCTCACAAGTGTAAGTTACAGTGATTTTGATGATTTACGTATGGGAAAAAGAGGTAATGATACGTATTTACGACCAGAATTTGTGTCTGTGATCAACGGAGAAGATGCTGTAGTTACCAATGCAAATCCAATCAATCAACGCTTTACAGGATACAGTCAAATAAACTTAGCACAGCGAATAAAACTAGTGTCAGATGATATATGGGAATTTGACTTAGGTCTGCACTATTCAGCTACTTCAGATGTACCGCGTTACGATCGTCTAATACAATACAGAAATGGATCTTTGCGTTATGGAGACTGGTTTTATGGTCCGCAAAAATGGTTCATGGGGAACTTTCAAATACAGAAAAAAGGAAACAATACGTATTATGATAATGTGAAATTTACCAATGCGTACCAACGATCTGAAGAAAGTAGAAACAAACGTAACTTTCAAGATGTAATTCTAAATGTTACAAAAGAAAAAGTAGATGCTATTTCTTCAAGTTTGGATTTTGAAAAAAGATTCAACCCAAAAATAAAAACATTTTACGGCTTAGAATATGTGTACAATAAGGTACACTCAGACGGATTTGATAGAAACATTAGTACTGGCGAAATTACTGATGCCGCTTCTCGTTATCCAGATGGTGCTACATGGCAATCAATGGCAGCGTATGCAAGTTTAGAATACAAACCAAATCCTAGGTTTACGGTTCAATCAGGATTGCGCTATAATCATATTCTGATAGATACAGATTTTGACACCACATTTTTTCCATTTCCATTTACGGAAGCAAGTACAAATACAGGAGCATTTACAGGAAGTATTGGTTTTAGCTGGTTGCCTAACAAATGGCAAATTACCGCAAATATTGGAACTGCCTTTAGAGCGCCAAACATTGATGATATTGGAAAAGTATTCGATTCTGAGCCAGGTTCGGTCGTTGTGCCAAATCCTAATCTAACTCCAGAACATGCGTATAGTGCAGAATTTGGAATTCAAAAAAACATTGGAAGTAGTTTTGACATAAACTTTACAGCTTTTTATACATTATTGGATGATGCACTTATTCGTGAAGATTTTAACCTAAATGGAGAAACCGAAATTATATATAATGGCGAGTTGAGCAATGTGCAAGCAATTCAAAATGCTTCAAAAGTATTCACTTATGGGTTTGAATTTGGTTTTGCAGCAAAATTTGACAAGAAAACAAAAATTACGGCCGATTTAACGATTCCTCGTGGCGAAGAAGAACAAGCTGATGGGACAACAGTTCCTTTACGACATATATCGCCTATTTTTGGAAATTTCCACTTTATTTATAAAACTGAAAGATTAAAATTTGATCTTTTTGCGAACTTTAATGGATCAATAACGTATGATAATTTAGCGCCATCCGAACGTAGCAAAGCTTACTTATATGCAACGGATGCAGATGGAAATCCATATTCACCTTCTTGGTTCACAATCAATGCAAAATCAAACTTTGAAATTACAGAAAAAATTAATTTAACAGCTTCACTTGAAAACATCACAGATCAACGCTACAGAGTGTATTCGTCTGGAATTTCTGCGCCAGGTAGAAATGTAATTTTAGGATTAAACTACAACTTTTAAGATTAAAAAATAAAGAAAATAACTACGAAATTTAAAGGCTTTAGAAATTTTACGATATTTATATCGACTAATTCATAGTTTTCATCTAAATTAAGGGATTATTATACCATGAAACTATAAAAAAAGTTAACATTGAATAAATTTACCTTGCCTTAAATGCTTTAAGATTATGAAAAAAACCTACTCACTATTAGCTTTGTTGCTATCCTTTACCTATGCAAGTGCGCAATATTGTACTTCTGCGGGTGGCGATCCTAGCGCAGAATTTATAAGTAGAGTCCAGTTAAATACCTTGGACAATTCGAGTGCCACAGCTCCAGTAACTGGATACACAGATTTTACAGGAGTTACTCCAACAGATTTAGAAATAAGTACTTCGTATTCAATAACAATCACAAAATTTTGGCCAGCAGGTGGTGGTGGTCCTTACAATGAAGGAATTGGAGTTTGGATTGATTATAATCAAGATGGAGACTTCTTTGATGCTGGAGAATTTGTTTACAACGATACACCCAATACAACTACACCTGTAACAGGAAACTTTACTATACCACTTGGAGCAACTCTTGGAAATACACGAATGCGTGTACAAATGCAAGGAGATAACTCAGTAAATGACCCTTGTGACGTGGTAGGAACTGGATATGACTATGGAGAAGTTGAAGATTATACGGTTAACATTACAAGTTCTTCGTTACCGCCAGATATCTTTGTATCTGGTAACTCAGTAGAAATACTTGATGGCTCTGTAAATGTACCTTCAACAACAGATCATACAGACTTTGGAAATGCTACAATATCTAGTGGAATGGTTGTCCGCACATTCACTATACAAAATGTAGGAACCACAACCGACTTAACATTACCAAGTAATCCTGTTAGTTTTGGTGTGGGTACCGATGCTGCCTTTACAATACTAACACAACCAGCAGATTTATCTCTTGCGCCTAGTGAAACAACAACGTTTACTGTGCAATATGCACCTACAGTAGCAGGCGCTTCTTCTGGTGAAATCATTATTTCAAATAATGACCCCGACATAGCAGAACAATTATATAGTTTCAATATAGCAGGAACAGGAATTGTTCCTGTACCGAGTCCAGGAAACATATCTACAAATTTACAATTGTGGATGAAAGCAAATGTAGGAACTACGCTTACAGGATCAGATGTAGATAGTTGGGCAGATCAATCGCCAAACGGATTTACAGCAACATCCGGAGGTGTAACAGATGCACAACTCATTACAAATGGTTTAAACTTTAATCCTATAATACGTTTTGCAGGAGCTGAGTATTTAAGCTTAGGAAACCCTGCAGCATTAGATATCGACCCATTAACAGAAGAAATGACTATAATGTCTGTAATTATTTCAGGAGGAGGAAGTACAGGGACTGTAATTTCGAAAGGAACTAATAGTATACGAAACTATCAATTATGGTTAGGAACTACTGACAGAGTTATACATTACACATTGGGAAGACCTGATAATGTTTTAACCTCAGAAAGATTTGGTACAGTTTACGCCTTAAATGAACCTAAAATCACAACAGGTGTTGTTGCTACAAATGCAGACCCTTTGTTGCGTTTATCAACGAATGTAAATGGTATTAATGATCCAGCATTTGCTAATAACGGAATCAATAGTGGTAGTAATAATGTAGATGTCTTAATTGGTGCACGTAGAGATGAAGATACTTTTGGAAATGCAGGGTATAATGCAGATTCTGGATATCTGTATAATGGAGATATAGCAGAAGTTATCATGTATGACAGAGCATTAACAGCAACGGAAATTCAAAGAGTTGAGTCGTATTTAGCATTAAAATATGGAATTACTTTAGGGTTTAATGATGCAAATTGGGATAGTAATACAAATACTTCATCACCATTTGGATATGCAGGAACTAGTGAAGATTATATAGATTCAAATGGAAGTGTTATTTGGGATGGTTCTGTAAATGCAGGATATGGATATAATGTATTTGGAATAGCAAGAGACGATAACTCTCAATTGTCACAAACAGAATCAAGTAGTGTAAATGTTACACCTGCAGATGTATTGACGATGCGAAAAGAATCAGGATCATTTGCTTCAAATTTAAGCTACTTAATCGTTGGAAATAACGGATTAGCAGAAACAATTCAAACAACAACATTGCCTCAGCGTACTGTAGGAATGTTAAATAAAATATGGACGGCTCGTGAAAGTGCTACAGATGTTGGTACTGTCGAATTAGAATTCGATATGAGTAGTAGCGGATTGTCAAATCTTAACGATATAGAATTATATATTGCCGATGATGCTACTTTTGCAGCATACGAAAACTTTCAAGGAACAAATGTTGGTGGTGTACTAACTTTTACAGGAATAAACCTAGAAGATGGACAGTTTTTTACATTGGCAGAACCGCAAACAGTAACAGGAACAAGTGCACTATTTTTTGATGGTGTTGATGACTATGCTGAAGAAAAATCATCTACAACACTTGGATTAACAGATTATACTGTAATGGGGTGGATTAGAAATCCAGGTCAATCTATTCCAACTGCAGATAGAGATATATTAGGAGTTGAAGGTCAATTTAGATTTTACTTGAGTGGTGGACTACTTGCAATTCAAGAAGGACAAACTGGAGGAGTTCCAAGAGCAGGAACAGGTACACTTACTGATTGGGTACATTATGCTATAGTTGTAGATACAGGAGCAGGAAGAGCAAATTTCTACCTTAATGGTTTCCTAATTGGTGGTGGAGGAATAGATCCATTAGGATCAAATCCAAATCCATTTCGAATGGGAACATTTGATGATCTCAACTTTTTTACAGGATTCATTGATGAGGTTAGAGTATTTGATATTGCGCTAACTGAAGATCAACTTAGAGAAATGGTACATCAAGAAATTGAACAAAATGGATCAAATGTTAGAGGTTCAGTAATTCCGAAAGATATTGAAGATTTTACATCTGGAGCTAATGTTGCTTGGTCATCATTGACTGCATACTACGATATGTCTTCTATTGAAGGTAACCGTGTTCTCGATCAAACAGGTAATAATAATACCTTGTACATAAAAAATATGTCTACCATTGCGCCGCAAACAGCACCAATGCCATACATAAGTGTTGCTGACGGTAGTTGGACAGATGATGCTACATGGGAGTTTGGAACAGTTTGGGACACACCTTCTGCAAACAGTATCAATTGGTCTATTGTTCAAATACGAAACAATGTAACTGCAAGCGCGCACTATTCTACATTAGGATTAACGGTTGATAGTGGAGCTAGACTAACATTTACAGGAACCAATCCTGTAGTAACAGTAGGACCTTTATCAATAACTAATGGTACAGGGTTTGAACTCATAAACACGTGGTACACAGAATTAGATGGAATTATCGATCTGCAAGGAGAAAGTCAGTTCCGACAAACTGAACGTAGTGATTTAGCAGTTACAAGTGCTGGTTATTTAGAAAGAGATCAGCAAGGAACAGCAAACAATTTTACATACAATTATTGGTCATCTCCAGTAGGAGATATAAATGCAACTGCAAATAATCAAAATTTTGCTTTACAAGATATATTGTTAGATGGAACAAGCGTAGCTTCTCCAGGACCAATTGCATGGACAGTTCTTGCCGATGCTGATGGATCTACATCGCCGTTTACAATTAGTACACGTTGGTTGTACAAATATGTAAATGGAGCAGATGAAGATTATGAGGCTTGGGTATATACAGGAAATACAGGGACTATATCTCCAGGAGAAGGATATACGATGAAAGGTGTTGATGCTGGAGGAGATGTATTAGAAGAACAAAACTATGTGTTTAGAGGAAAGCCAAATAATGGAGTTATTACAGTTGGTCCTTTAGATGATGGAAATCTATACTTGGTAGGAAATCCATATCCAACTTCTTTAGATGCTAATGAGTTTATCAATGATAATATTGCAAACGATGCTACTTCAGGAACTTTATTTTTCTGGGAACACTGGGGTGGAGGAACGCATGCACTTTTAGATTATCAAGGAGGATATGCTACTTATACCTTAAGTGGAGGAACACCAGCAATGTCACACCCAACAGTAGATCAAACAGGATCGGGTACAAAAACACCTAGACGATTTGTTCCTGTAGGACAAGGTTTCTTTGTGCAAGGAGATTCTAACGCAGGGAACGGAGTAACGACAACGGTAGAATTTAACAATACACAACGTGGAAACTCAGCTGGGTTAGTAGCTGAAAATCCAAGCTCTACCTTATCTATCTTTCTAAGAGATGATGGAGATGAAACAATAGATCCAGGAATGTTTGAGAGTACTACAGAATTTATAAATGTAGAAAATGATCAAAATCCTATACCAGGGAACATTCGAAAAGATAACAGAAAAAAGATTCGTTTAGGATACACAACTCCAGAAGGATTCCACCGCCAAATCCTATTAACATTCGACAGAAAAACAACTGACGGAATAGACTTAGGATACGAAGGGAAATCAATTGGAGTTACAGAAGATGATATGTACTGGGCACTAGAAAGTGAAAAATATGTAATTCAAGCAGTAGAAAATCTATATGACGATAGAGAAGTTGCAATCGGTTTAGTTTCAGATGTAGCTGGTGGAGGAATGATTACGCTAGATGCGCTTGAAAACATAGGAGACGATATAGGTATATATATTAAAAACAACATTACAGGAGCAACTCATAATATAAGAGAAAGTAATTTCCAAGTAGATATTCCTTCTGGAGAAACAAATGACAAATACTCATTAGTATTCAAGCCAGAAAATATATTAAGCACTAACAGTGCTGTCTTGGAAGATGGTATTATAATGTACTCAGATACAAAAACAGAAGAAATTGTAATTACAAACAATACAAACTTCAAACTCGAAGGTATTGATATGCATACCATTCTTGGTCAACAAATAATTACGATCAAAGAAGGTATCGAGGAAAAGACCATTCGAATTCCTATTGACAATGTAGCAAGTGGTATATACGTCATAAGTATTTATTCTGAAAAAGGAAAAATTAGTAAAAAACTAGTAATTCAATAACACAGAATCACATACAATACAAAGACCACTTGAAAACCAAGTGGTCTTTTTTTATTTAAAACATTACAATTCAATGAAATTCACTAATTTCGCAAATTCAATATACAGCAGAAAAAATGGCTCATAAATTTACAGAATATAAAGGACTAGATTTACCTGTAGTAGCAGAAGAAATACTTAACTACTGGGAAGAAAACGACATCTTTGAAAAAAGTATAACCTCACGTGAAGGTGCTGAATCATTCGTGTTTTTTGAAGGACCACCTTCAGCAAACGGATTACCAGGTATTCACCATGTATTAGGTAGGGCTATTAAAGATATTTTTTGCCGTTACAAAACACAAAAAGGATATCTAGTAAAGCGTAAAGCAGGTTGGGATACACACGGACTTCCTGTAGAACTTAAAGTTGAAACAGAACTTGGTATTACCAAAGAAGATATTGGCGGAAAAATATCTGTAGATGAGTATAATGAAGCTTGTAAAGAAGCAGTAATGCGTTATACTGATATCTGGAACAATATGACCAGAAAAGCTGGGTATTGGGTAAATATGGACGATCCATACATTACCTACAAGCCTAAATACATGGAAAGTGTTTGGTGGTTACTAAAACAAATCTATGACAAAGGCTTAATGTACAAAGGCTACACAATTCAGCCATATTCGCCAAAAGCAGGAACTGGGTTAAGTTCGCATGAAGTAAATCAGCCTGGAGCATATCAAGATGTAACAGATACAACTATAGTTGCGCAGTTTAAAGCAATCAAAGAAACCTTGCCAGAAACACTACAAAACGTAGATGGCGATGTACATTTCTTAGCATGGACAACAACTCCTTGGACATTGCCTTCAAACACAGCATTAACGGTTGGACCAAAAATCGATTATGTCGTTGTAAAATCATACAATCAATACACATTTGAACCAATCAATGTAGTATTGGCAAAAAACTTAGTTGGGAAACAATTCGCTGGTAAAAAATCTACGGAAGTAAAAACACAAGAAGAATTAGCAGCATACAAACAAGGAGATAAAAAAATACCATACTTAATAGCTAGTGAGCATAAAGGAAAAGACTTAGTAGGAATCAAGTATGAACAGTTATTAGATTACGCATTACCGTATCAAAATCCTGAAAATGCATTTAGAGTAATTTCTGGAGATTTTGTGACAACAGAAGATGGAACAGGAATCGTACATACATCACCAACATTTGGAGCAGATGATGCCAAGGTTGCCAAAGAAGCAACACCAGAAGTTCCGCCATTATTAGTCTTAGATGAAGAAGGAAACCCTGCACCTCTAGTAGATTTGCAAGGACGTTTTAGACCTGAAATGGGCGAGTTTGGAGGAAAATATGTAAAAAATGAATACTATGCAGATGGTGAAGCTCCAGAAAAATCGATAGATGTAGAATTGGCCATCAAGCTAAAAACAGAAAACAAAGCATTTAAAGTTGAAAAATATGTCCATAGTTATCCACACTGTTGGCGTACAGACAAACCAATATTATACTATCCATTAGATTCATGGTTTATAAAAATCACGGATGTAAAAGGTAGAATGCACGAATTAAACCAAACCATTAACTGGAAACCAAAATCGACAGGAGAAGGTCGTTTTGGAAACTGGATTGCTGGCGCGAATGATTGGAACTTATCCAGGTCACGTTTTTGGGGAATTCCATTACCAATATGGCGTACAGAAGACGGAAAAGAAGAACTAATGGTTGGTTCTTTGGCGGAATTAAAAGCTGAAATCAAAAAAGCAATAGATGCTGGCGTAGAAACAAAAGATGTATACGCTTCTTTTGAAGCTGGAAACATGTCTGAAGAAAACTATGACAAAGTAGACTTGCATAAACACATTGTTGATACAATTACTTTAGTATCGCCATCAGGGAAACCGATGAAGCGTGAAAGTGACTTAATTGATGTGTGGTTTGACTCAGGTTCTATGCCGTATGCACAATGGCATTATCCCTTTGAAAACAAAGAACTAATAGACACTAATGAAAACTATCCAGCAAACTTTATTGCGGAAGGAGTCGATCAAACTCGTGGTTGGTTCTATACGCTTCACGCGATAGGTTCAATGGTATTTGATTCGGTTGCCTACAAAAATGTAGTATCAAATGGTTTAGTACTAGACAAAGAAGGTCAAAAAATGTCAAAACGTTTGGGCAACACAGTTGATCCATTTTATACGCTAGAAAAATATGGACCAGATGCAACACGTTGGTACATGATTTCGAATGCGAATCCTTGGGATAACTTAAAATTCTCTTGGGAAAAGCCAGATCTTGAAAAAGGAGAAGACTTTGCAGAATATTCCCCAGGAATAGAAGAAGTACGTCGTAAATTCTTTGGAACCTTATACAACACGTATTCATTCTTCTGTTTATATGCGAATATTGACAACTTTAGCTATAGCGAAGATGAAATTCCATTAACGGATCGTCCAGAAATAGATCGTTGGATACTTTCTGAGCTACATACGTTGATCAAAAACGTAGATCAGTTCTATGCAGAATATGAGCCAACAAGAGCTGCAAGAGCCATCTCAGAGTTTGTACAAGAAAACCTAAGTAACTGGTTTGTGCGTTTAAGTAGAAGAAGATTTTGGAAAGGCGATTATCAGCACGATAAAATATCTGCATACCAAACATTATATACATGTATGTTAAATGTTGCCAAGTTAGGAGCGCCAATTGCACCTTTCTTTATGGACAGACTTTACAAAGATTTAACAAAAGCTACAGGTAAAGAAAACTTTGAAAGTGTACATTTAGCACAATTTCCAGTGTATGACGAATCGTTCATTGACAAGTCGTTAGAACGCAAAATGGAAAAGGCGCAAACAATATCTTCCTTAGTATTATCGTTAAGAGCTAAAGAAAAGATAAAAGTACGCCAACCGTTACAACGCATTATGATTCCTGTATTGGATGCAGAAACAAAAGCTGAAATTATAGCTGTTGCGGAATTAATCAAATCGGAAGTAAACGTAAAAGAAGTAGAACTCTTAGACGATGCTTCAGGGATATTAGTCAAGCAAATAAAGCCAAATTTCAAAGTCTTAGGCCCAAAATTTGGGAAAGATATGAAGGCGGCTGCGGCAGTAATAATGCAGTTTGGACAAGAAGAAATTGCAGAAATTGAAAAAACAGGAAAAATCCCTGTAGAAATTAACGGAAAAAGTAGTACATTAGAGATTACAGAAGTGGAAATCACTTCTCAAGATATAGAAGGTTGGTTAGTAGCCAATTCGGGAGGAATTACCGTAGCGTTAGACGTTACCATAACTGAAGACTTGCGAAAAGAAGGAATTACAAGAGAACTTGTAAACAGAATTCAAAATGTACGTAAAGATTCAGGGTTTGAAGTCACGGACAAAATCCATGTAACACTACAAAAAGACGAACATTTAGTTGATGCTATCAATACGAATTTAGACTATCTGACAGCAGAAACGTTGACAGCTAAATTAGAATTTGTAGACAAACTTGAAAATGGAACGGAAATTGCTTTCGATGAAGTGAATACCGTATTGTTTATTAAAAAAATGTAGAAACATGGAAGACACAAAAATAAGATACTCTGACAAGCAACTTGAAGAATTCAAAGTAATCATTCAAGATAAAATTGAGCAAGCACAAAAAGATTTAGCATTATTAAAAAGTGCTTATATGAACGACCATAATAATGGTACTGATGATACTTCGCCAACATTCAAAGCATTTGAAGAAGGATCGGCGACAATGTCTAAAGAAAAGAATATGCAATTAGCAATTCGTCAAGAAAAGTTCATTCGAGATCTTAAAAATGCTACTATTCGTATTGAAAACAAAACATACGGAATATGTAGAATTACTGGAAAATTAATCAATCCAGAGCGTTTAAAACTTGTTCCACATGCTACATTAAGTATTGAGGCAAAAAACATGCAAAAATAAAAACACAAATAATTCACTAAAAGCGCTCATTGAGCGCTTTTTTTAGTTTTACCAATCAAAATATGATAGCAAGAATTTGGCACGGAAAAACGAAGCTAGAACATTATGAAGAATATACCGATTTCATGAAAAGTCGAGCGATTCCTGATTATGAAAAAACAGAAGGCTTTGTAAAACTAACTTTTCTAAGACGTATAGAAGGAGATGTTGCTCACTTCAATTTAATAACCTTTTGGAAAAATATAGAAGTCATCAAAAACTTTGCAGGGAATACCTATGAAACTGCTAAATATTATCCTGAAGATGAAAAATATTTGCTTGAATTTGAAGAAAAAGTAACTCACTATGAGGTGTTTGCTGAATAAAAAACGATCAACAAATCAAGCAACAACTGTCATATCGAACGCAGTCGAGATGCAAACCTTTAGCGGTCATTACAAAATGCAAAAACCTATATACATAACCTATATTCTAGTACTGATGACTACAGTATGCTTTGCGCAAAAAATAACGCAACAAAGCATTGCTATCTATGAAGTAGAAGAAATTCGCATCGACACGGAAAAAATATTTCAACTGAATATTTATAGTACCAATGAAAATGTAATTAAGGTTGAAACCCGAATGGAAGGTGAATACTATCGGGATGTAAATGTGATTACTGCAACAAAAAACAAACAATTACAACTTTCTTGCGAGCTTGCCGAAGGTTTTGAGCTGCCAAATGACAAACTGAGCGCACACAAAGTATTTTCGATCACGATGAATTTGTACATTCCCAAACAACTCAAAGTACAATTAGAAGGCGACGAAACTCAAGTATATATCAAAGGAAATTATAAAAAATTCTGGGGAATATTAATCTCAGGAAACTTTACATTAAACGAATTGGAAGCTGAAGCCAAAATTCAAACCAAAAAAGGAAACATTCATTACAAAAAACAAAAATTGCCAACATTTGAAACCGTATCAGATCAACAAATCATATTCTATGAAAAAGGAAAAAAAGTAGAATTGAAAGCTGATAACGGAAAGATTACGTATTCTGCTAATAAAGGATAAAATATTCTTATTTTAGCGGGCAATTAATTTTCAAACGAAAATTGTACGACAAATGTCATTAAAAAAAGCTATTGGAATCATTGTTTTGGTCTTACTCATCGATCAAATCAGTAAAATATATATTAAAACAAATTTTCAACTAAGAGACAGTGTTGATGTTTTTGGTTGGTTCAAAATTCTATTTGTAGAAAACAAAGGAATGGCTTGGGGCGTGGAGCTTCCAGGTACTTACGGAAAACTATTCCTAACACTATTCCGCTTATTCGCGATTACTGCAATCGGGTATTGGTTATACGATGCCGTAAAAAAACACAGTTCACGTATTCTTATCGTATCTATCGCATTGATCTTTGCCGGCGCTTTAGGAAACATTATTGATTCTGTATTTTACGGAATCATTTTTAATGGAAGTGAAGGACAAGTAGCTACTTTTTTACCAGACGAAGGCGGATATGCGTCTGTATTTCACGGTCGCGTTGTAGACATGCTCTATTTTCCTATGGTCGATACAACTTGGCCAGAATGGGTGCCATGGCTTGGCGGAGATCGCTTAAGTTTCTTTGATCCTGTATTTAACATTGCCGATTCTGCAATTACTGTCGGGGTTGCCTTATTAATCATCTTCAACAAAAGAGCATTTCCTAAAAAGAAAAAGGAAAACAAAAGAGAAGTAGTCAAAGAAGTTGTGGAAGTAGACCCTAATAGAGCTTAATTTTTATTTACTGTATTGACACGTCATTTTGAATGATTTTTCATATTAGACGAAAATCAGGACATGAAAAATAGTATCGAGAAACATTCCTTATGTCATTGAGCGGAGTCAAAATGAAAAACATCATTAGGCGTCACACAAAAATCCAATCTAATATCAGTTGAATTTGTTTCAATATCAGTTGTTTCTGGTGGGAAAAAAGACAAGCCAATCTTAATCACATCTGGTTTGCATTCTGCTAAAAATCGGTCGTAAAAACCCTTTCCATAACCAATTCTATTTCCTTTAGAATCGTATGCTAACAAAGGCACAAAAACCACATCAATTTTGCTTGAAGGAACTTCAATGCCATCAACAGGTTCAGGAACATTATAAGTGCTCTTTTTAATTTTTGTGTTATCTGTAAGAAGAAAATGTGTTAGCGAACTATCTTTAAAATTAGTTTTAGGAATGATAATATCTTTATCTTTTCCTGCGAGAATATTTAAAATAAACTCAGTATCAATCTCTTTATATTCTGCAATAGTCAGAAACAAATGATAATAACGTTCTTCCCAAATAGGAAGTTTCAATAACTTATTGGCAATTGCTACGCTAAAATCGTCTAACTCTTGGTGTGTCAGGTTATTTCGTAACGCTTTGTACTTCTTTCGTAAAGCAGATTTTGACATGAATTCAATTTTAACACAAAAATAAAAATTGTAACTTAGATAAGCTTTTGTTTTTGGAATAATTGCGAGTAACTTTGTTTAGCAAAGAGTAAAAAATCCCAAAAGCGAAGCGACCTAAGAGCCAACACCCAACAATGACCGAAGCCCTAAAACTACAACTCAAAACAATTCCCACCAATCCTGGTGTCTATCAATACTATGATGTAGATGGAAAATTGTTGTATGTAGGAAAAGCTAAAAATCTGAAAAAACGGGTGTTGTCATACTTCAACAAAAATCATGACTATGGAAAAACGAGAGTACTCGTTAAAAAGATTGCTTCCATAAAACATATTGTTGTTGAGACGGAAACAGATGCATTGTTGCTAGAAAACAATCTCATCAAAAAATACCAACCGCGATACAACGTATTATTAAAAGACGACAAATCGTATCCATGGATTTGTATCAAAAAAGAACGTTTTCCAAGAGTATTTCAAACACGTAGAGTCATTAAAGATGGTTCGGAATACTTTGGTCCGTACACAAGTGTAAAAACGGTTCGAACACTATTAGATCTCATCAAAGGACTCTATCCGTTGCGAACCTGCAATTACGATTTATCACAAGAAAAAATAAACGCAGGCAAATACAAAGTCTGTCTCGAATATCACTTGGGCAACTGTTTAGGTCCGTGCGAAAGTTATCAAACAGTAAAAAGTTATGATGAGCAAATTGTTGCCATTCGCAAAATACTAAAAGGAAATTTCAAAGATTCTTTGCATCAATTCAAAACGCAAATGAAAGCGCATGCGGAAGCAATGGAATTCGAAGAAGCGCAAAAAGTCAAGGAAAAAGTAGAAATCTTAGAAAACTATCAAGCAAAATCGACCATTGTCAATCCGAAAATTAACAATGTAGATGTATTTTCAATAATCTCTGATGAAAGCTTTGGGTACATCAATTTCTTGCAACTTTCGTTAGGTTCAATTGTGCGTTCGCATACAATGGAAATTAAGAAAAAATTAGAAGAAACAGACAAAGAACTACTAGAATTGGCAATCACAGAAATTCACCAACGTTTCCAAACCAATTCCAAAGAACTCTATGTACCTTTTGAAGTTGAAGTTGGTGAAAAATTCAAAATTACCATTCCAAAACTAGGAGACAAAAAGCATATCTTAGACTTATCGTTACGAAACGCGAAATATCACAGAATGGAACGTTTCAAACAAATAAAATTGACTGATCCTGATAAACATGTAAACAGAATCATGTCACAAATGAAAAAGGATTTGCGTCTTTCTACAGAGCCAAGACATATTGAGTGTTTTGACAATTCCAACATTCAAGGAACCAATCCTGTGGCGGCTTGTGTAGTATTTAAGAACGGAAAACCGAGCAAAAAAGAATACCGCCATTTCAATATAAAAACCGTAGTTGGTCCAGACGATTTTGCTTCTATGGAAGAAGTTGTTTACCGTAGATACAAAAGATTATTAGACGAAAAGCAACCTTTACCACAATTAATTGTCATTGATGGTGGGAAGGGACAACTATCATCTTCGTTAAAAAGTTTAGATGCTTTAGGTTTACGAGGAAAAATAGCAATCATCGGAATTGCAAAACGTTTGGAGGAAATATACTATCCAGGCGATTCTATTCCGTTATATTTAGATAAAAAAAGTGAGTCGCTCAAAATTATACAGCATTTGCGAAATGAAGCACACCGATTCGGAATTACGTTCCATCGAAATAAAAGAAGCAATGCAGCGTTAAATTCAGAGTTAGAAACCATTGCTGGAATTGGTGAAAAAACAATCGTAGAACTTCTAAAAAAATTCAAATCGGTTAAGCGAATTTCAGAAGCATCACTCGAAGAAATTTCGACAGTTGTAGGCAATAGTAGAGCAAAAAAAATATACGATAACTTTCATAAAAAATAAGGAGTCAGCCATGAAGCGATGGATATTCATCTGCATAGCAATTTTTAGTATTAGTACGGTTTTCGCGCAAAATTCAGAAAAAAAGCGAGACCTAAGAGTCGGTTTGGTGCTTAGTGGTGGCGGTGCAAAAGGGTTGGCACACATTGGAGCGCTCAAAATAATTGATAGCTTAGGAATTCGTGTCGATTATGTAGGCGGAACAAGTATGGGTGCAATTGTTGGCTCATTATACGCTTCTGGTTACACGGGAAAACAAATTGATTCCATCTTTAATACGATAGACTTTGAAGTATTAATTCAGGATGAATTGCCGCGTTCAGCAAAAACGTTTTACGAAAAAGAAGATGCCGAACGTTATGCGATTACCTTACCATTTGATAGTTTTAAAGTTACTGTTCCTGCGTCAATCTCCAAAGGACAAAATGTATACAACAAATTAGCAGAAGTACTATTGCATGTAGAGCATGTAGATGATTTTAGCAAATTGCCAATTCCATTTCTCTGTATTGCATCCGATATAGAGAGAGGCGAACAAGTTGTGCTAGAAAAAGGATATTTACCTGATGCAATTACAGCTAGTGGTGCATTTCCATCACTATTTGAACCCATTCCTATGGGAGAACGTTTATTGATTGATGGTGGTGTAACAAACAACTATCCGATTGACGAAATAAAAGCAAAAAATATAGATATCATCATTGGTGTAGATGTCCAAGATGGTTTGGCAGATAGAGAAAAACTCCAATCTGCAACTGGGATTTTGGTGCAAATAAATAACTTTCGTACCATCAATGATATGAAAATAAAAAGCAAAAAAACGGATGTCTACATTCGTCCAAACATTAAAGGATATTCGGTAATTGCTTTCGACAAAGGACGCGAACTCATTGATAAAGGAGAAATTGGAGGAAGAGATCAGTTAAAAGCACTGCAGGAAATTGCCGCACAGCAACAACAAAAACGAAACTTGCAGCCTGTAAAAGCAAAAGATTCTATTGACATTAATTATATCCACTTACGTGGGACCAAAAATGTGCCGCGTTCGTATGTAAGAGGAAAACTGCGTTTTAAAACACCAACAAAAATACCGTTCAAAAAATTTACGGAAGGTATCGGAAACTTAGCGGCAACTGGAAACTTTACAGGAATTCGATACAAAAGAGTGAAAAGTAGTGAAGGCAAAGATGATATGATTCTCAACCTTAGAGAAAAACCCAATACCATGTTTTTACGTTTGGCTGCACATTACGATGATGTATACAAAACAGCAGGATTAATCAATGTAACGAAGAAAAAACTATTCTTTAAAAACGATGTTGCTTCATTCGATTTTATCATTGGCGACAACATTCGCTATAATTTTGAATACTATATTGACAAAGGATATTATTGGAGTATTGGAGTAAAATCACGTTTCAATACGTTTGAACGCGGTGTTAACTTTGACTCATTTACAGACGATACTTCCAATCCGAATATAAACAGAATTGATATTGAAGTTTCCGATTTTACCAATCAATTTTACATTCAAACAGTTGTTCGAGAAGAATTTGTATTTGGTATTGGAGCTGAACACAAACGTTTAACAATTGATTCAGAAACCATTGGTGAAAATGATGGAGAAGAAACTGTCTTTGAACGAAGTGACTTTCTAAGTCCGTTCGGATTTTTAAAATTAGATACATACAATAACAAATATTTCCCTTCAGATGGATTGTTCTTTTCAGGAGATTTTCACTGGTATCTGTATTCCTCAGATTACAACAAAAACTTTGAGCCATTCTCATTGGCAAGAGCTAAAATTGGCTACGCTACACCGTTATTTGATAATGTATCGTTAAATATTTCATCGGAAGGTGGTTTTAAAATTGGAGAACCTGGCACAAACTCTTTAGACTATGTTTTAGGTGGATATGGAAACAATTTTATCAACAATTATATTGCCTTTTTAGGGTATGACTTTCTAAGTTTTTCAGGTGATAGTTTTGTAAAAGGTACGCTTACGCTAGATTATAACTTCTTGATCAAACATCACTTAAACTTCACGGCAAACTACGCCAATGCTGGAAACAATATTTTTGATCATGGCGAATGGTTTTCTACTCCAGATTTTAATGGGTATGCAGTTGGTTACGGTTTAGAAACATTTTTTGGTCCACTGCAAGTCAAATATGCCTGGTCACCAGATGTAGAAAAAGACCAAATGTACTTTAGTTTTGGTTTTTGGTTTTAATATATGTAATTGTCTATTTATAAAAACGATAAAAATTAATTTTATATTGAAATAGACTTTTTAAATTGTTGAGGTGTCATCATTTCAATCTTCTTAAACTGTCGGTTAAAATAACTTGTATTATTAAATCCAGATTTAAACGCAATTTCAGACATTCTAAAATCTTGAGACTCTTTGATAAGTTTCTTTGAAAATTTAATCTTTTCAGAATTTATATAATCAATAGGAGAAACACCTAAGGTATTTTTAAACTGTTTATGAAAATGTGAAACACTCATATAAGCTTTCTTTGCCAACAAATCCACAGAAATATCTTTATTGGTTAAGTTATCTTTGATATACTTAATAACAGTTCCAATTCGTGTATCATTAAATATTTGGTGCGCATCGTTTATAATCAATGACTTGGCTTTGGTTTGTAAAAGCCTCACAATTAACTCTTGTATCATTAAATCTAACAATACATCTTTCGATTTATTATTATTCGTAAACGTATATGTCAATCGTTCAATTAAATGACTTACATCTGCATTATTAATTAAATGTGACGTTGTTTTCTCTAAATCCCAATTATTATTCTCGTTATCAATAGCAACATGTTGATTAAATTTTTCAACAACTTCATCAATCTTAAAAGCATCAATGCCAAGTGCTAAACATTGTGTAGGATTATCTTTTGTAGCCAAAGGGAAATCGATAACCATTTCCTTATTCGTTGGCATAACTACAGATTCGCCAGGGAAAAAATCAAAAGCTTCAAAATCCTCAAGATGCATAACTTTTTTCCCTGTTAACATACTGGCTATAATTGGAAAATTGAACGTTAATGAAACCTTTTCGGCAAAAGCATGCGTTTCGTAAATATTAAGTTCTGCGTAATCAGCACTATACGTCGTTCTGTTTTCCACCAAAGTGGTCAGTTTTCGGTTGTTTTTATGTTGATCTAATATAGACTTCATACTCAATATTACAAAAAATTAATACGCAAATGACTAAATAATAGATATGTTCATGAATATAATAAATATGTTCAAGAGAATTAGAATATGATAAAATACTTTTATAAAAATTGAATAGAATTTATTTTTTAGTTTAAAAAACTAACTAATTACTAATAAAATAAGAAATTATATGCGTTATTCGAAACCGAAATTTAAAGAGAAATATGGCAATTTTATAAACGGAAAATTTATTGAACCGTTAGGAGGACAATATTTTGACAATACATCGCCAATTGATAATAGCTTAATTGCAAAATATCCTCGTTCTCAAAAAGAAGATGTGGAATTGGCTTTAGATGCTGCAAATGTCGCAAAAGAGGCTTGGGGAAACACGTCAGCAACAGAAAGAGCAACACTACTAAACAAAGTTGCAGACATTATTGAAGCAAACCTAGAAGAATTTGCACTCGTTGAAACTTGCGATAATGGAAAACCCATTCGCGAAACCTTAAATGCAGACATTCCTTTAGCAGTAGATCATTGGCGTTACTTTGCAGCGTGTATTCGCTCAGAAGAAGGCAGCGCTACAGAACTAGATCAGCACACGCTATCCATGAATATAAAAGAACCGTTAGGTGTTATTGGTCAAATCATTCCATGGAATTTTCCATTACTAATGTTATCATGGAAATTACCACCAGCGTTGGTAACGGGTAACTGTGTGGTGTTAAAACCTGCCGAACAAACACCATCTTCAGCAACCTTACTCATGGAAAAAATTGCAGAAGTATTTCCTCCAGGAGTTGTAAACATTGTACATGGTTTTGGCCCAGAAGCAGGAAAACCATTAGCGTCAAGTGCTAAAGTAGATAAAGTTGCCTTTACTGGCGAAACGACAACAGGACAATTGATCATGCAATACGCGTCTAAAAACCTAAATCCAGTAACGATGGAATTAGGCGGAAAATCGCCCAATATTTTCTTTAACTCTGTAATGGATGCGGACGATGCATACTTAGACAAGGCTATAGAAGGAGCTGTTTTATTTGCTTTTAATCAAGGAGAAGTTTGTACTTGCCCTTCAAGAATTTTAGTGCAAGAAGATATTTACGATGCATTCATGAAGCGTGTCATTGAACGCACAAATGCTATCATTCAAGACAATCCTTATGATGTAGCTACCATGGTTGGCGCGCAAGCATCTAACGATCAATACGAAAAAATACAATCTTACTTCAAAATTGGGAAAGACGAAGGCGCCAAAGTACTAACTGGTGGAGAAGCCAATAAACTAAGCGGCAATCTGGCAAACGGTTTTTACATCAAACCAACAATACTTGAAGGTCACAACAAAATGAGAGTCTTTCAAGAAGAAATTTTTGGACCTGTTGCGTGTGTCACGAAATTTAAAGATGAAGCCGAAGCAGTAGAAATTGCAAACGACACACTTTACGGACTTGGAGCTGGAGTTTGGACACGAGATGCGCATCAATTATATCAAATACCAAGAGCTATAAAAGCTGGTCGTGTTTGGGTAAACTGTTACCATGCATATCCTGCACATGCACCATTTGGAGGTTACAAAAAATCTGGTTTTGGTAGAGAAAATCATGTAATGATGCTCAATTACTATCGTCAAACCAAAAACATGCTCATCTCGTATGATAAAAATAAATTAGGTTTCTTTTAATAGAAATCAAATAGAAAAAATCAAGAATAATTTAGTAAAAAGGCTGATTTACAATGTATTTCAGCCTTTTTTAATACCTTTAAAATTATGGAAAGAATTGCAATTACTCAAGAAGCTGCAAAAATTTTAGAACAACTAAAGGAGAAACATGGCGACTTAATTTTTCATCAAAGCGGTGGCTGTTGTGATGGTTCTGCACCGATGTTATTTGAAAAAGGCGATATGTATTTAGATGAAAGCGACATTCTCTTAGGAGCGCTTAATAATGTTAACTTTTACATGAATCAAGATCAATTTGAATATTGGAAACACACACATTTAACGGTTGATATTACAGAAGGTCGTGGTGCAAGTTTTTCTTTAGAAATTCCTTTAGGACTTCGTTTTCTAATTCATTCAAGGCTATTAACTAATGAAGAAAATGAAGTACTCAATAAATAATGAAATACAAATTTAAAACAACTTCAATCATAAAAAATTTATAAATAATTACGATATTTGTGTGCAGATGAAAAAAAATCATTTGCTAAATTTATACAAGTGAAACCTTTTTGGAACGACTTACTAGCGCATTTACACTATCTTATCAAGCGAAACCCTGAATAAGATAGCGTTGTTTTTTTGCTAAATGTGAGCTTAACTCTTCGCATTTTTCTATATCTTATCACATCATTTTTACGATTATAAAAAAATAACAATATGCCTTTTTATCATAAATTAGGAAATATTCCACCAAAACGTCACACAATATTCAGAAAGCCAAACGGCAATTTATACTACGAACAACTTTTTGGAACGATTGGTTTTGACGGAATGTCCACAAATAGTTACCACGAACACAGACCAACACAAGTAAAAGAAATACGTAAGCAATACAGCGTAAAACCTAAAATTGCTAAAGCTAATAATATGCAGTCGTATCGCTTCCGCGGATTTCAAGTGCCGCCAGAAGCAGACTATTTAGAAAGTAGAAAAGTAGTCTTAACTAACAGTGATTGCAACATCATCTTATCTGCGCCACAAGAATCTACTCGCGATTATTTCTATAAAAATACAGATGCAGACGAATTAATTTTTATCCATAAAGGAACAGGAAAACTCCGCACAATGCTCGGAAATCTTGATTTCAAATATGGTGACTATTTACTCATCCCACGAGGAATCATTTACAAACTGGATTTTGATACAGACGACAACCGATTATTCATCGTAGAATCGTACCGACCAATATATACGCCAAAACGCTATAGAAACTGGTTCGGGCAACTCTTAGAACATTCACCATTTTGCGAACGCGATCTAAGAAGGCCAGAAGAATTAGAAACCTATGACGAAAAAGGAGAATTCCTTATCAAGGTGAAAAAACAAGGTGACATTTTTGAAATGATCTACGCAACGCATCCTTTTGATGTTATTGGGTATGATGGGTACAACTATCCGTATGCATTTTCAATTCATGACTTTGAACCAATTACAGGACGAATTCACCAGCCACCACCAGTACATCAAACTTTTGAAACAGATGCTTTTGTAATCTGTTCATTTGTGCCAAGATTGTACGATTATCATCCACAAAGTATCCCAGCACCATACAATCATAGTAATATTGATAGCGATGAGGTTTTATACTATGTAGATGGAGACTTTATGAGTAGAAACGATATTGATGCAGGACATATTTCATTACATCCAGCAGGAATTCCACACGGACCACACCCTGGTGCAGCCGAAAGAAGTATTGGAAAAACAGAAACTGAAGAACTTGCGGTCATGGTAGATACATTCAAGCCATTGCAAGTAACAGAAGAAGCAATGAAAATTGCCGATGAAGATTATTATAAATCTTGGTTAGAATAAACACAAGACTGATGACACAACACACAACCAACATTGCAACGCAAATTCGCGCTATGTGGTAAATAATATTAATTATTTACACAATAAAAAACACAAAAACGAATTGCAAACGCATAAAAAACTTAAAAGATGGCAGCAGAAATAAAAAACTTAAAAGATTTACAAAATACAGAATACGGACTCAAAAAATTATTTGACGACGCACAAGATTTTCTTCCGTTACTAGGAACTGATTATGTAGAATTATATGTTGGGAATGCAAAACAATCAGCACACTTCTACAAAACAGCATTCGGTTTTCAATCGGAAGCGTATGCAGGGCTGGAAACAGGAATGAAAGACAGAGTTTCATACGTATTAAAACAAGATAAAATTCGATTGGTCTTAACAACTCCACTTGGTAAAGGTGGTGAACTGAATGAGCATATCGATTTACACGGTGATGGTGTAAAAGTAGTAGCACTTTGGGTAGATGATGCAACAAAAGCATTTGAAGAAACGACCAAAAGAGGCGCAAAACCATACATGGAACCTACAAAGGAAGAAGATGAAAATGGCTATGTAGTACGTTCAGGAATTTATACGTACGGAGAAACGGTTCACATCTTTGTAGAGCGTAAAAACTACAACGGAATCTTTTTACCAGGTTACAAAAAATGGGAGTCTCACTACAATCCAGAGCCAGTTGGTTTAAAATTCATCGATCACATGGTAGGAAATGTTGGTTGGGGAGAAATGAAAGAATGGTGTGAATTCTATGCAAGAGTAATGGGCTTTGCACAAATTATTTCCTTTACGGATGATGATATCTCTACTGAGTTTACTGCATTAATGAGTAAAGTAATGAGTAATGGGAATGGTAGAATTAAATTTCCAATCAACGAGCCAGCAGAAGGGAAAAAGAAATCGCAAATAGAAGAGTATTTAGACTTTTACAATGGTCCAGGTGTGCAACATATCGCTGTTGCTACCGATAATATCATTGAAACGGTTTCGCAAATGCGCAAACGCGGAGTTGAATTCTTATATGTTCCAGAAACCTATTATGATGACTTACTAGAAAGAGTTGGTGACATTGATGAAGATGTAGAAGAACTTAGAAAACACGGAATCTTAATTGACCGTGATGAAGAAGGATATTTATTGCAAATCTTTACAAAAACGATTGTAGACAGACCAACAATGTTCTTTGAAGTCATTCAGCGTAAAGGAGCACAATCATTCGGTGTAGGAAACTTTAAAGCTTTATTTGAAGCGATTGAAAGAGAGCAAGCTGCACGCGGAACTTTATAAATCTTTTGATAAAATATAATATGTCACATTGAGCGCAGTCGAAATGCTTATTAAACAGATAAGTTTTTTAGTTCTCGACTGCGCTCGAAATGACAATCTGAATTATAATAAAATCATTCTCTCCAAAAAACAACAACATGACCAGAGAAGAATTACTCGCCGCCATAGATAAAAAATATTTAGATATGGGACAAGATCCTGATGTACATCTTTCAGGATTATTGCATGCCGAACCTATGAAGTATTGGGATTTTGTTCAGGTAGATGCACTCTTAGGGTTGCAAACGCAACGTACGCAATTGCCTGATGAAATGGTGTTTTTAATATATCATCAAGTAAATGAATTGATCTTTAAAATGATTCTGTGGGAAATGCAACAAATAGCATTCACAGAAAGCATTTTGCCAGAAAAATTTATCATGCACCTAATGCGTATCAGTCGTTATTTTGATTTGCTTTCCAACTCTTTCGATATTATGGGCGATGGAATGGAAGTAGAACAATACATGAAATTCCGTGACACCTTAACACCTGCCAGCGGTTTTCAATCGGCGCAATACCGAAAAATAGAAATTGCTTCTACAGAACTCATCAACCTAATTGATTATAGGTTTAGAGCCACAATTGATCGTGAAACACCATATCTACATGCGTATAACAATATGTACTGGCAAGTGGCTGGACATGACCATAAAACTGGAAAACGCAGTAAATTGATGGTGAATTTCGATGGTAAGTATAAAAAAGAACTCATCGCATGGATGAAGGAATACAATACCATCAATCTTTGGACAAAATTCAAACAATTGCCTAGAGACTATCAAAATGATACAGATTTAATCAATGCGATGCGTCATTACGATCATACCGTAAATATTAGTTGGGTAATGCATCATTATCACGCTGCAGCGAAATATATAAACTCAGAAAAAGGCAATGCGGAAGCTACAGGTGGAAGCGATTGGCAAAAGTATATGCATCCAAAATATCAAAAAAGAATCTTCTTTCCAGAACTTTGGAGCGAAGAGGAGCTTAAAAATTGGGGAATTACCAATTTGGAAGGCTATAAAACCTTAAAATAGCTAAAAATCCCAAAACTAAAAAGAGTCAAAATGTTGAGTATTTCTCAGTAAATGCAAAAAAAGATTGAATATTCAATAATGAACATCGATAAAGTGCAGCTGTGAATATAAAAATTGTGTTAAAGTCAAACACTGTGCTTGCATAACATCATTCTCGACATATATTTGCAGTGCAAAAGCGAGTGGTTTCCTTTTGCGACTTTAAGAAAAGAAATTTTCATAATTTAAAGTTTTGGTTGGTTAATAAATAAAGAGAAGCTCGATCCTATGATCGGGCTTTTTTTATGGGATCTTTTTAATTAGAATTGATAAAATATTAAGAATTTCACAATAGATAATGTGTTTTACTAAACATTTAATACTAAATATCAGCGAAGTACAGTTGTGAGTGTAAAAATACTGTTAAAGTAAAATACTATGCTTGCATAATAAAAATGTCGCTTTATATTTGCAGTGCAAAAGCGAGTGGTTTCCTTTTGCAACTTTAAACAAAGATTTTCATAATTTAAAGTTTTGGTTGGTTAATAATAAAAAGAACTCGGTCGTAAGATCGAGTTTTTTTATGCAATCTATTCTGTGTTTATTGTAGGATACAAAAAAGACTGCCAACATACATTGACAGTCTTTAAAAATCATTCAACCGTTATTAATAAATCAATTTATGGAAGTTGTATCGTCGGACAAATACATCTAGTTCGTCCTCCGGCAGTACAACCAGCTGTTGGTCCACAATCGTTTGTAACACCACAACCAGCAGCACATGTAGCAGCACAAGTGTTAGCACATGTAGCAGCTTCTGTTGGACAACACGAATTTCCATGACAGGTATTTGTTCCTCCTCCTTGTAATAAATTTTGAGTTAATTGAGAAACTGTAGACTTGTTAATGTCTAACTTTTGAATTTTTCGTTTTTTCATGATTGATAAATATTGAAAATTATTCCTACTCTATAAGCTTTTCGGATTCCGCTTTAAAGCAACTGTTCGTAATTTGATGTGTTTGATTGAAATAAAAAATTGACATAATTAAAACTATAGCATAGTCTTAACTCCTTTTTTATTTTTGATAAATTGCCTAAGCATTAAGCTGGACAATATCTACTTTCTGGGCAGATATCTGTAGGAGAGATTGTTCCACATAAAACATGACATGTATTGGCACACGTATTAGCACATGTTGGCGCTTCTGTTGGACAACACGAATGACCGTGACACGTATTTGTACCACCACCAGTCAATAAGTCTTGCGTTAGTTGAGAAACTGTTGCTTTGTTGATTCCCAATTTTTGAATTTTTCGTTTTTTCATGATTGATAAATATTAAAAACTATTCCTACTCTATAAGCTTTTCGGATTCCGCTATAAGGCAACTGTTCGTAATTTGATGATGAATTCGATTTTTGATTGATGTAAAAAATCTATTAATACTATCCAAATGTTATGGTAGACAGACAGTTCAGTTGCTGTTTTTTATCTTTTTTAAAAAGTACACTGATTTGCCGCGTTTGAACATTCTGTTGGAAATCCACTTTGTCTTGCTCTGAATTCTGGAGAATTTCCAATACCTCTAGCAACGTCAAGAATTCCTCTTGTATTTAAAATATTAGTCCAGTAAATTCCTCCATTTACATCAGGTTCTCTTAGTAATAAACCCCTGTATGCGATATATACCTTTTTATGAATTTGAGAACTCGTAATATTATTTCTGTTTAAAAAGCTGTGATATCTAGAGTTCCAACGTTGACTTGCTTCAGATGATGTAATGAATCCTTTAGCTAAACCTTCAAATCCTTGCGTTCTTCTAACATTAATCCAGTAAGCAACGACACTTGCGTTTTCTGGACAACGCTCCAAGTAAGATAAATATGCAAGCCTTACCACACAATGATCGTCAATAAATTGATTAGGTATTCTTGGAGGTCTAAAGTCTGGATTTAAAGGAATACTTTTACTAGTTGTACTTTCTGTATTGGTAATAATGTCTTCTTCAGAAGTAACTTCGTCGGTTTGACAACCAATTAAATATAAAGAACCTACAATTAATGAAAATGCAAGTATAAAATGGCGTGATTTAAAAATGAATTGTTTCATAGCATTTATAATTTTGAATTGTTTCCTACTCTATTTAGGTTTTTCGGATTCGACCTTATCTCGATCAAGAACAATTCAAAGTTATGTAGCTAAGTCTCTCAAAACAAACGAAGTATTTTCAGATTTATAAAATTGAATACATTTACATAAAAACAAAAGCATTTGTACAGATTACAGATAGGAATCTCTGTTAGAAATTAAAAAAGTCATTCTTTTTGGATGATTTTGACTTGGGTTTTGCCTTCACGAGAAAGTTGAAAGTAATATCGTCCTTTCTGTAAATGTGAAATATTTAAATTATAAGAGATGTTATTCGTCTTTGAACTAGTGCTAGTCAAGCTATATTGATTCATTTTAACTCCTTTATTATTAAAAATAATAACGTCAAGAGGAAGCTGTTTTGAAATTGAATTTCTATCAGATGTATTTGGATACTCAAAAACAATATGATTTGTACTAGGGTTTGGGTGTGTAGTTACAGAAAAAGAATCCGTAGAATCTTCAGGAGAAAATGAACTGTTGGTACTCGTAGTTAAGTGTATTGTTAAGGAAGGACCAGTTGTATAATTGTCAAAATCATTGATATAATCATGTTCATTATCATATTTTACCAAATCAATTTGTACCATGTAATTTGTTTCTGATGGTGTATAATTTGTAGTTATAATATGTGGATAATTATTAGCGTGATAACTTTCTAAACTAGCAGCTACTGAATCCTTTTTTATAGGGGGTATTATTACAGGCACGGTAATTCCTTGGTGTATAATTACAAATCCATTAGTTTGAGACTTAATTGTGTAAAATAATCTAAAATAACTGGTTCTGTCTAGATCGGATTTATACTCAAGGTTTATCCTTAAACTAATCCTGCTATTTTGGTTTGTCTCTTGATTTGTTGGAGCATCTAGATTAAATTTTGATTCACTTCTCGAGTACTAGAAGAATCTTTTACCACTATAGAGACATCTACGATATTGTCCGTAGAAAATGAGCTGGTTTGTGCCCTTGTGATTACTATGAAAAACAAGAATAATGTCGAAAATGTAATAGTTTTTATATTCATAACAATTGAGTTTAAAAAAAGCCATCTATATGAATCATACAGATGGCTTTCTGTTAAAAATTAAATAAGATTATTTTTTTAGAATCGTTTTGATCTGAGTTTTTCCTTCATGTAAAAGTTGAAAGTAATACCTTCCTTTTGGTAAATGAGAAATGTTTAAACTATAGGAAACTCTATTTGTTTTTGTGCTAGAACTAGCCAAACTATACTGACTCACCTTAATTCCTTTATCGTTAAAAATAGTAACATCAAGCGGACGTTGTTGTAAAACTGCATTTGCTGTTGTTTCGTATGTATAGTCAAACGTTACAAAATTTGTACTTGGATTGGGATATGTTAGAACGGAAAAAGAATCAGACGAATTTTCAAAAGCAGCAGAGCTAAAGCTTGCGTTTAAATAAAAAGTAATTCCTGGTAATAAACGATCATAACCATTGGTTTCATTCAGGTAATCATATCTTGATCGATACTTTACCAAATTCATTTTTACTTCATATCTTATATTTAATAATGTATGTTTTCCATGAATTAAAAACGGGTATTCTTCGGGTCTAATGCCTTCTCTTGCTTTCTTTTTTTTAACAGGAGGAATTAATACAGGAGCGGTAATACCTCTTAAAATTTCTCCTGGAGTTCCATCAGATAATAGTTTAGTAAGCGTATACTGTATTCCAAAATAATTAACAGAATCTTCAATAGACGAATTGTCAAGATTTATCCTGAATATAAAGTTTGATCCACTAGGTACATAATGCTCGTTTTCAGAAGTAATTTCATAATTTTGCCCACTAATACCATCGGTAACCAAAAAATTAATATCAACGATATTATCTGTAGACGCATAAGGGTTTTGCGCGTTTATTTTAATTAAGAAAAATAAGAACAGCGCTGTAAGTGTAAAAGTTTTTAATTTCATAGCAATTGTGTTTAAAAAAGTCACCTAATTAATAGATGACTTTCAGTTAGAAGTAAATAAGATTATTCTTTTATAATAGTTTTGACCTGAGTTTTGCTTCCATGTGAAAGTTGAAAGTAATAGGTTCCTTTTTGTAAATGTGAAGTATCTAAATTATAGGAAGTACTATTTGGTTTTACATTAGTACTCGTCAATGTATGCTGACTTAGCTGTACTCCTTTATCATTAAAAATAGTAACACCAAGTGGAAGCTGTTGTGAAATAGCATTTTCTGTGGCTTCACGTGTATATTCAAACGTTACATGATTTGTACTTGGGTTTGGAAATGTTAGTACGGAAAAAGAATTTGTAGTGGTACTTTCCATAACCGGAGTAGGAGTATTTTGCGCATGTATAATAAAAGTTGCTGTAGGACCAATCGTGAAATTAGGAGAGTTATTTATATAATCGGCAAACGTTTCATACTTTAATAACTCAACAGTAGCACGGTATATGGTTGGCCGTATAACATATTCTGCTTTTACTTTATAAGGGTAGATTCCAATAGGTCTATCTGTAAATGATTGAGGTTCAACAGAGCCTCCGTTTTTCTTTCTAACAGGAGGAATAATTACCGGATTGGTAATTCCAAAAAAAGCAGGATCTATAGGTTCACCGAAACCTGATGGGCTAAAATCACATCTCAATCTAAAGAAAGTAACATTATCGCTGTCAGGTAAGTAGGCGAGTTCTAAATTAAAAAAGAGATCATTATGCGGTAATACATAATACATGTCGTCTGCCAGTAAACTGATTTGTTGTTGTCCTCGCTCACCTTCTACCAATATCGTAAAGTCTAATTGATTACTTATTGGAATATTAGAAGTTGGAACTACAGGAGTTTGGGCACTTATTTTTACGACAAAAAATAAGAGCAGGGTCGTGAGTGTGAAAATTCTTGAATTCATAACAATATAGTTTTAAGTTATACTTAAGTAAAGTATGAATATTTCAATGTTCACTACAACAGGTACGTGTTCATATTTATAAATTTAAACAAAATAAACGCCTTAACTCTCAATTTTCTTGATGTAATACGATGGGTTTAAGCCAGTTTTGCTTTTAAACTCTTTAATGAAGGTCGTGGCACTTTTATAACCGATTTCTTTAGAAATTGCATGAATGGTATAAGATCTAAATACGGCATCTTCTTTCAATTTTACCAAAACATAGTCAATTCGAAGCTTATTTAAGTATTGACTAAACGACTGTTTTTTTACGGCATTTAATGCTTTGGATAAATAAGTGGTATTTGTATGAAGCAATTTTGCTGTGGTATGCAAAGTAACATCTGGCGAAAGATAAAAATGTGTACTTTCTAAAGTTTCCAACTCTTCTAAAATAGCATTCGATTTTTCATCTTTTATAGCAGAACTTTGAGAAGTTTTTTGTGGTTTTTTCGTTTTTTGTGGAATTGTCTTTTTAGAAATATCTTCAATAATTGCTAAAAACTTCTGTTCTTTCAATTTGGCTTTTCTGTGATAGGATAAGAAAATTAATAGCAAGATTGAAACCAATAATATAGAAACAGCCGTGATAATTTTCTTATCAACTAGACTTTGTGTATTCTCATTGGCTAATTTTTTATTTTCAATTGCAAAATCATTCAAATCATCTTTAAATAATAACTGTCTTGCTGCCGTCTCTTTTTCATTTTTTGCTGTAATGATTTTTTTTGATCTTCTTAAATACTCAACCTCTTGTGTAGTATTTTCTTGAATGCTCGAAATTTCAATTGCCAAATCATACATATCTTTAATTTTATCAGTATAGGTATCAAGACCTACACGTTCAAAAATGTCATCAAGTAATGATAAAGCTTCTTCGTATTTTTCCTGTTTCTTTAAACTTCGGGCAATATAAAAATCGGTAATGTATAAGTTGTTTTGCAAGCCAGCAGCTTTGAGCATATCTTTCCCTTGCTTAAAAAAACCTAAAGCAGTATGGTATTCACCTTTTTCATAATATACTTTTCCTAGGTTAATTTTAAAACGTCCCTGAGAAATTGTATCCTTTTTTGTTTCAGCAATATCATTACCTAAGCGAAAAGTTTCTTCAGCTTCATTAAATCGTTTCAATTCGGCAAGACATGATACTTTTCCAACAAGTGCACTTAAACGTGTTGCATTATCTTGTTTGGAGAGAGGTTTTTCTTTTTTATCAATTATTTCTAGGACAGAATTATAACTATTCAATGCATTTTCATATCGGTTTAGCTTAGCGCGAATATTGGCGATATTATTTAAACACAAAACTTCATGTGAAACATTTTGTGTCACTGTTGCTAATTCTTTGGCAACAAGAAAAGGTGTCAATGCATCGTCATACACACCTAATACATACCAAGTACTTCCTAACAGCACATTACTACTTATAATGCTTCCTGTATCTTTCATTTTCTCGGCAAGCTTGGTAGAAATATAGGCGCGCTTTAAGGTTTCGTTATGATTAGATTGTAGAAACGAAATGTAAGCCATTTGATAATTAGAGAAAAGTTGGATAGCGTCATTTTCTTCTTTCTTCCCTCTTTCAGAATATATTTTGCAATATGCTAAGCCTAAAACAGTGTCTTTTTCTTGATCGAAAGTATCTTGAATTAACTCTTCAATCTTATCGATAGAATCAGATTCTGAAATATACTGTCGCATCTTTTCTGAGATAATCGTATCGCGTGCTTTGTTGTTTTTTTGTGCTATTGCTAAATTAGAAGCAAGCAATAACAAACAAAACAAGCTTAAATATCGTGCCTGAATTCGTGTAATAGATAGTATGCAAACAATGCTTTTCATGATAGTGCTAGTTTGTAAGAAGTCGGCTCAAAAAGTGATCAGAAATATACAATATAAAATTGAATACAATTTATGTGTCGCCCGATATTTTTAATAGTTACAATTTGCTTCAACACAAACAGAAAATAAATAAAAAAATCAATAGTTTAAAAAGGGAAAACACTACTAAAAAGACAGTTTTATGATACTTCTATCTAAAAATTAAATTATTTTTTGGAATAGTAATTGTAATGCTAACATAAATTAACAAAAAGTAATAAAGTATTTTATTATTTTTACAAACCTTTACATCAAACATGAAACGTATACTTACTATAATCTTCCTACTAGCTTGCTTTGTAGGACAAGCACAAAAAAAAGAAGCCGCATTTGAAACGGGCGAATGGTTTAAATTTAGAATTCACTATGGAATTATAAATGCAAGCTATGCTACGCTCGAAGTAAAAGACGATTACCTAAACGGAAAAAGCGTATATCACGTGGTTGGAAATGGAAAAACTACGGGTTTTGCTAGTATCTTTTTCAAAGTAAACGACAACTACGAAAGTTATTTTGACAAAGAAACAGGAAAGCCATATAAATTTATTCGAAACATTGATGAAGGTGGACACACAAAGAATGTGGAAATCGATTTCAATTATAAAAAGAAGAAGGCGCTTGTAAACAACAAAAAGCACAACACAAAAACGGAGTACGACATTGAAAAAAATGTGCAAGACATGGTTTCTGCGTTTTACTATTTGCGTAACAACTATGATGTGTCAAATATCAAAGTAGGTGAAGAAGTTGTGTTAAATATGTTTTTTGATAAAGAAAACTTCAAATTCAAGTTAAAATTCTTAGGAAGAGAAACAATGAAAACGAAATTTGGTAAAGTTCCTTGTTTAAAATTCAGACCGTATGTGCAAGCAGGACGTGTATTCAAAGAAAGCGAAAGTCTAACATTATGGGTTTCTGATGATGAAAATAGAGTGCCAATTCGTATCAAAGCAAAATTAATGGTAGGTTCATTAAAAGCAGATTTAGATGCTTTCAAAGGACTCAAACATCCGTTTAAAATAATTGTAGACTAGTATGAAATAAGCCATAACAACTGATATAGTTATTGGCAAATTTCATCAGACAGAATTCTTAAAATAAAAATAAGAAGATGAAAATTCCCCCAGAAATTGCAGAACGAATTGAAAAATTAGACAAGAAATATACAAACTCTGGGCAAGATTTAGGTTCGTATCTCGACGGATTATTACACCAAAGATACCTTACCTATTGGGAATACATTCACCTAGATACGCTGCTAAGTTTACAAATACCACGTACTTTTTTTCCTGATGAAGAAATCTTCATCATGTATCATCAAATTACAGAACTATACTTTAAGCTCATCATACATGAGCAAAAGCAAATCATTGACGACAAAGATCAAACGGCAGCATTCTTTACGCAGCGCATTCATAGAATCAACAACTACTTTAAGGCATTGATTTCTTCTTTTGAAATCATGATTAACGGTATGGAAAGAAAACAATTCTTAAACTACCGAATGTCTTTATTGCCGGCAAGCGGATTTCAATCGGCACAATACAGAATGATTGAATTATATTCCACACCAATGGAAAACTTAGTGCATCATACAGTGCGCAATCAATTTTCTGCCAAAGACAGTTTAGACGACCTCTACGAAAATATCTACTGGAAAAAAGGCGCAACCGATAGCGAAACAGGTGAAAAAACCTTAACACTCAAACAATTTGAATATCGGTATACGCCGCGTTTCATGCGAATTGCCACAGAAGTACAACACAGTACAATATATCACCGCTATTTAGCGTTGCCTAAAGAAGTAAAACAAAACAAAAATCTTATTGAAGCGCTCAAAAGGCTCGATCTCAATGCAAATGTCAATTGGCCACTTATGCATATGGGTTCAGCATATCGCTATTTAAGACGTGAAAAAAAGGCGATAAAAGCGACTGGAGGAACAAATTGGAAAGAATACTTGCCTCCAAGTTTTCAGAAAGTGATCTTTTTTCCCGAGATTTGGAGCGAAAATGAAAAAAGTGAATGGGGAAAAGAATGGGTAGACCATATCTTTAACACAGAAAGAAAACAATGAGAATAGGGAAAATTATATTGCTTACACTACTATTAGTAGGTTTCTACGCATGTAACAGCGATGCAAAAAAAGAAAAAGAAACGGTACTAATACAAGCGCCTGCTCCAGATCCGATGGAATTTGGCTTTCATCTAAATGACTATGTAGTTATAAAAGACACGGTGAGAAATGGCGATAGCTTTGGTGAAATTCTACAAAAAAACAATATTGGCTACTCTAAAATCTTTCAAATTGCAGAAAAAACAAAAGATACGTTTGACATTCGTAGACTTGTAGCTGGAAAACCATACACCTTATTATGTACAAAAGGCGATTCGTTACAGCGACCAGAATGCTTTATCTATCAACCAAATAGTATTGATTATGTCGTGATAAAATTTAAAGATTCTATCAATGCATACACGGAAAGCAAACCTGTAAAAATTGTAGAAAGAGAAACGTCTGGTGTAATTACAAGTTCACTATCGGGCGCTATTGATGAAGCTGGGTTAAGTCAAAAATTAGTAGCAGATATGTCAGATATTTACGCTTGGACTATTGATTTCTTTCGTTTGCAAAAAGGCGATCAATACAAACTAGTTTTTACTGAAAAATATATAAACGATACCACTTTCGTGGGAGTTGACAAAATAAAAGCTGCATACTTCAAACACAATGGCGAACCGTTTTATGCCTTCGAGTTTGAAACCGATAGCGTAAAGCAAATTGTAGATTACTACGATGAAAATGCTAAAAACTTACGTCGTGCTTTCTTAAAAGCGCCAGTTGTATTTAAAAATGTACGCATCTCATCACGTTACAACTTACGAAGACGCATCAAACTATACGGAAACCGAATCAGAGCACACAAAGGAACCGATTTTGCTGCACCACGCGGAACAGCAATTATATCAACAGCCAATGGAGTTGTGGTTGAATCTGCCCGTAGAGGCGGAAACGGAAACTATGTCAAAATAAAGCACAACAGTACATATTCCACACAATACTTACACATGAAAAAACGTAAAGTAAAAGTGGGCGAATTTGTAAAACAAGGTGATGTCATTGGTTGGGTAGGAATGACAGGAAACACGTCTGGTCCGCACGTATGTTACCGTTTTTGGAAAAATGGGCGCCAGGTAGATCCTTTCAAACAAAAACTACCAGATGCCGATCCTATTGACTCGACATTAAAAGAATCTTATTTAAAACACATCAAACCATTAAAAATTCAAGTTGATGGTATTGAAGTAAAGCTTCCACAAGAAGAAGCACCAATAACTGCAATAAACTAACAAGACATGTTGACAAACATAAACCCTACAGAAACTGAAGTTTGGAAAAGACTTCAGGAGCATTTCTATGCAACGAAATCGTTTGCGCTACAAGATTATTTTACAACAGATTCAGAAAGAGCTGACCGTTTTACCATTCAATGGAAAAACTTCTATGTTGACTATTCAAAAAATAATATCTCTCAGGAAACCATGGATTTATTATTGGAATTGGCAGCTGAGGTAAATCTCAAAGAAAACATTGAAAAATACTTTGACGGCGATATCATCAATGAAACTGAAGGTAGAGCTGTATTACATACTGCTTTGCGCGAAAAAGAAAGTAGCAAAGTATATGTAGATGGAAAAAACATCATTCCAGAAGTATATGAAGTCAAGCAGAAAATAAAACAGTTTTCAGAAGCAATCATTTCTGGAGCTCAAAAAGGACATACAGGAAAAGCCTTTACTGATGTTGTTAATATTGGAATTGGTGGTTCCGACTTAGGGCCAGCCATGGTGACGGAAGCATTACAACATTACAAAAATCACTTAAATGTACATTTTGTATCTAATGTAGATGGCGATCATGTGCAAGAAGTAATTAAAAAATTAGATCCAGAAACTACATTATTTGTCATTGTTTCAAAAACATTTACAACGCAAGAAACGTTAACCAATGCAATGACCATTCGCGAATGGTTTTTAACACACGCGCCAGCAGAAGCTGTTGCAAAACATTTTGTAGCTGTTTCTACCAACTTGGAAAAAATTAACGAATTTGGTATTGCGTCAGAAAACGTATTTCCAATGTGGAATTGGGTTGGAGGACGTTTCTCATTATGGAGTGCCGTTGGTTTATCTATCAGTTTATCGACAGGTTATGACAATTTTGACAAATTATTAGTTGGCGCACATGAAATGGATACACATTTCAAAACAGCTCCACTTGATCAAAATATTCCTGTAGTGTTGGCATTACTAAGCGTATGGTACAATAATTTTTATGGTGCAGAAAGTGAGGCAATCATTCCATACACACAATACTTACATCGTTTTGCGGCATACTTGCAACAAGGTATCATGGAAAGTAATGGGAAAAGTGTTGATAGAAAAGGAAATCGTGTCAACTATCAAACCGGAACATTAATTTGGGGAGAACCAGGAACAAACTCACAACATGCCTTCTTTCAACTAATTCATCAAGGAACAAAATTAATTCCAGCCGATTTTATTGGTTATGTACATTCGTTAAATGGAAATGAAGAGCATCACGAAAAATTAATGGCAAACTTCTTTGCACAAACAGAAGCTTTATTAAACGGTAAAACAAACGAAGAAGTTATTGCAGAATTGACTGCTAAAGGAATGGAAACTTCTGAAATAGAAAAACTACTTCCGTATAAAATATTTGAAGGTAACAAACCAACAAACACTATTTTAATTGACAAACTAACTCCAGAAAGTTTAGGCGCATTAATAGCTTTATACGAACATAAAATATTTGTACAAGGTGTTATTTGGAACATATTTAGTTACGATCAATGGGGAGTTGAACTAGGAAAACAACTCGCAACAAAAATTTTAGCAGACATTAAAAATCCTGAGATTGCGAAACATGACGCTTCAACCTCAAATCTTTTAAAATATTTCAAAAAAAGCAGGAAATAGATGTTAATAATTCGGTTTATATCTTAATTCACTGCAAAACAAATAAATAGGTTAAAAACGTTAATTTGGTATAATGTTAAAACATTTAACATTCACTTAATATATGCATGCACAATAAACACGATTTTTGCGGCATTAAATAAACTAATAAAACTTATGAAGACGTTTAACAATTTGTTTTTTGTAGTGACTATGTTCTTTGTAACATCAGTTGCTTTCTCTCAGGGAACAATTACAGGTACAGTAGTGGATGCTGATTCAGGACCACTTCCCGGTGCTAGTGTAGTTGTAAAAGGGACAACCAATGGAACATCAACCGATTTTAATGGAAAATTTTCATTAAACGTAAATTCTGCATCAGGTAAACTCGAAATATCTTATGTAGGGTATGACACAAAAACCGTTTCTTTCCAAGTAAATGGAACAAAAGATCTAGGTACTATCACATTAACTTCTAACAACTCTCTTGATGAAGTCGTTATTGTAGGTAGTGGAATTATTGATTTAGCTGAAGATAGAAAAACTCCTATTGCAGCTACAACAATTAAGAAAAGAGAAATTCAAGAAAGAGCTGTTGGTAATGTTGAATTACCAGAGATTATTAAATTTACTCCTTCTGTATTCGTTTCTAGACAAACAGGATTTGGTGATGGACGATTATTAGTAAGAGGATTTGATGATACGAATACAGCGGTACTTTTAAATGGTCAGCCAATCAACGCGCAAGAAGATGGTCGTGTATTTTGGAGTAACTGGGCAGGAATGGCTGATATTGCAAACGCAGTTCAGGTACAACGTGGTTTAGGAGCTTCTAAATTAGCAATTTCTTCTGTAGGAGGAACTGTTAACATTGTGATGAAAGCTGCTGAAAAGAAAAAAGGTGGATCTATTCGTTTCTTAACTGGTAATGATAGTTACTTTAAAGGAACTGCAGAATACAATACAGGTGTAAACGAAAAAGGATGGGCATTCTCTGTTTTAATTGACCACTGGCAAGCACATAGAAAATGGGCAAGAGGTACTTTTGGACAAGGACAAAACTATTTCTTCGCTGCTGGATACAAACCAAATGACAGACATAGCTTTAACTTCTTAATTACTGGTGCGCCACAGTACCACGGTAACAAATGGTCTCAAAATGTTCAAACAACATTAGACGATCCTAAATTTAACCAACACTGGGGATTCACAGAAGGTTTATCTGGAGGACAATATAGAAATAACATTGATTCTGAAAGAAGAAACTTTTACCACAAACCAGTAATGAACATCAACTGGGATTGGACAATTAGTGAAAAATCAGAATTATCTACTGTATTATACGCATCATGGGGACGTGGTGGTGGAACTGGTCCTAGAGGTAGTAGAATTAGAACTGACGATGGTCAGTTAGATTACTTCGCTATTGAGCAGTCAAACGCAGCTATCGGAAACGGTGGATTTGATAACGCAACTAGCGGTTATATTCGTAGAGCTTCTATGAACAACCACGCTTGGTACGGAATTGTATCTAACTTCAACCATGAAGTAAATGAAAACTTCTCATTCAATGTAGGTACAGATTTAAGATATTATGTTGGAGATCACTTCCGTCAAGTAGCAAACTTATATGGTTTAACAGCTTGGCAAGAAGATGGACAATCATATACTACTGAATACAATCCAGATCCATGGGCAGCATTATTTAACTTTGCTGATGAAGGTGATAGATTGGATTATGACTACTCAGAAACAATTACATACCAAGGGTTATTTGCTCAAGGTGAGTACGCTACTGATAAATTTTCTGCATTCTTCCAAGGAGCAATTTCTAATCAATCGTACCAAAGAGAAGGTCGTTTTGCAGGAGATTTAGGAAAATCTGATAAATTAAGTAAAGTAGGATACAACTTAAAAGCTGGTTTAGGATATGAATTTGCTAAAGATCATAAAATTTATTTCAACACAGGTTACTACTCAAGACAACCTTATTTAGATAATGTATTTACAAACATTCGTAGATCTAACGAATTTGTACAGCCAGAAGTTGATAACGAAGAAATTACTGGATTTGAAGCTGGTTACCAATTCGAAGTTGATGGCGTATTTAGAGCAGTTTTTAACTTCTACCATACTGATTGGGATAACAGAGTATTATTATCTGGAGGTACATTAATAAGCGGTGGTGTAGAAACAAACATCAATATTTTTGATAGAGGTGTTCGTCAAGTACACAGAGGAGTTGAATTAGAATTAGATGCAAGACCAACTGATTGGTTAGATTTAAGAGGATTTGTTTCTGCAGGTAGCTGGGAATTTAAAGGAACTAGCAACAGACAAATATACAATGACGATACTAACGTATTGATCTCTTCAATTGAAGGAGTTAACAGAGATGGTGTTAAAATAACTACTGCACCTCAGTTTACAGCTGGTCTTACTGCTAAAGCTAGAATTATCAAAGGATTGTCTATTGATGCCAACGCTAAACACTACGGTAATCACTATACAAATGATAGAGATTTTGATGGAACACCACAAACTAGAAACTTCCCAACTTTAGATAGTTTTGAATTAGTTGACTTTGGTCTTACATACAATTTCACTATTGGAGATAACAAACTTACTTTTAGAGGAAACGTTTTCAATGTATTTGATAAGAGAGGAATTCAAGATACTGACGTATTTGGATCTTTCCCAATTACTGGACGTACATTCAATACATCTTTAAGATATAATTTCTAAAAGAGAAAAAAGAATACAATTCTATGTTCAACTTAGAATTGTCTCAATACTAAAAAAGTCAAACCATACATATTGGTTCGGCTTTTTTAGTGCTTTTAACTGATTTATAGTTAAAGGAATACATAAACTAAATTATTATATGAAAAAAAAGTACAATTTATTTTTTGCAGTAGCGATGTTCTTTATAACATCAGTTGCTTTTTCCCAAGGAACAATTACTGGAAAAATAGTAGATGAAACTGGTCCTTTACCAGGAGCAAGTATTGCAGTAAAAGGGACAACTAATGGAACATCAACCGATTTTAATGGGAATTTCAAATTAAATGTAAAAAGTGCTACAGGTACTATTGAAGTATCGTATGTTGGTTTTGGAACAAAGTCAATTGCATTTAATGTAAATGGAGGAACGCAAGATTTAGGAACAATTACCTTAGCTTCAGACAACTCTCTTGATGAGGTAGTAATTGTAGGTGTAGTTGATATTGCAAAAGAACGTGAAACTCCTGTTGCTGTATCTACCATTAGAGCAGAAGAAATCGTTGAAAGACTAGGAAACCAAGAACTTCCTGAATTATTAAACGCAACTCCATCTGTATATGCTACAAAATCTGGAGGTGGTTTTGGAGATTCAAGAATTAACATTCGTGGTTTTGACCAAAGAAATACTGCTGTATTAGTAAATGGTGTTCCAGTAAACGATATGGAAAACGGAGCTGTTTTCTGGAGTAACTGGACAGGTTTAGCCGATGTTGCTTCTGCAATTCAAGTACAAAGAGGATTAGGTTCTTCAAAATTAGCAATCTCTTCTGTAGGTGGTACATTAAATATTGTAACAAAAACTACAGAAAGAAACGAAGGTGGATTTGTAGGATCAACTGTTGGTAACGATAGTTACATTAAAACAATTGCGTCATATTCTACTGGAAGAATGGAAAACGGATTTGCATTTACAGGATTGTTCAGTAGAACAGCTGGAGATGGATATATTGATGGAACTGCTTTCGAAGGATACAACTATTTCGTAGGATTTGGTTGGGCTAACGAAAAAAGAACACATGACATTCAGTTTACATTAACAGGTGCACCACAAGTTCACAACCAAAGAACAACAAGTTTCTTTAATGCTGCAACTATTGCTGATTACCAACGATATGGTGACAAGTACAACTTTAACAATGGTACTTTAAACGGTGAAGAGTTCAACTGGAGAAGAAACTTTTATCACAAGCCAGTATTATCATTAAACTGGGATTGGGACATAACTGACAATACAAAATTATCATCTGTTGCTTACGCTTCTTTCGGACGTGGTGGTGGAACTGGAGACATTGGTAGAGGTAGAACAGGAGCTGGAAGATCTGCTTTTGCATCAAACTCAGCCTTTAGAGACCCTAACACAGGTTTGGTAAAATTCGACGAAATTGCACAATGGAATGCAGGACAATCAACTTCTTTTACAGGAACTGGAGACAATGATATCACTTTAACACAAGCAGATGGTAATGGAAACCATTTTGTAGAATCAAGAAGTAATGGTATTGTTCGTAGAGCTTCTGTAAACTCACACAACTGGTTTGGTTTATTAGCAAACTTAAACACAAGACTAAACGATAACTTAACGTTAGATCTTGGTTTTGATGCAAGAACATACAAAGGTTTTCACTACAGAAGACTAGACAACCTATTAGGAGCTGATGGATATATAGATAATAGCAATGTAAACAACCCTAACGTTGCATTAACAAACACATACTCTTCTGACTTTTCTTCTATTGTAAATGTATTTAAAGACATTGACAACGAAGACAAAATTAACTACTACAACATCGGATATGTGCGTTGGATTGGACTTTTTGGTCAATTAGAATACAAAAAAGACGCTATTTCTGCATTTGTTCAGTTCTCTGGAGCAAATCAATCATACAGTAGAGAAGACCTATTCTTACTAACGCCTGAGCAAGGACAACGTACAGATTGGGAAAACATCTTAGGTGGAACTATTAAAGGTGGATTAAACTATAACATTAATGAAAATCACAATGTATTTGGTAATGCAGGATACTACTCAAAACAACCTTTGTTTGATGCAATATACCTTAATAATACCAATGAATTGAATGATGATTACAGAAATGAAAAAGTATTTGGAATTGAATTAGGTTACGGATATCAATCTGAAAAACTAAGCGCAAACGTAAATGTATACAGAACTTCTTGGACAGATAGATTCCAAAGAATTACAGGAACATTCACTGATCCTGATGATCCTATGGAAGAAGTACAAGGACGTACAAATGTAGTAGGACTTGAGCAAATTCATACAGGACTTGAAATTGAAACTACATACCGTCCATTAGATATCTTAACTTTTAGAGGTATGTTATCTGTTGGTAACTGGGAATATGGAGGAACTGTAAGTGGACCTGCAATTGATATAAACAGTGATAACCAGCGTGTAGTTGGTGAAAACACATTATTCTTAGACGATGTAAAAGTTGGAAACGCTGCACAAACTACAATGCGTATTGCTGCTATTGTAGAGCCTGTTGAGCGTTTAAAATTTGATATTGCTTGGTTTAGAGCAGATGACTTATATGCAGACATTAGAGCAGAAGACTTTGATACTGCAGATAACAATGGTTCATTACAATTACCAGCGTATACCTTATTTGATGGTGGTGTATCTTACAAATTATTATTTGGAAAAGAACAAAGTCAGAAGATCAACTTCAGATTAAACATCAACAACTTATTCAACACTACATATCTTGCTGAATCGCAAACAAACATTTTTGCAGATCCAGGAGATGATACGTATGACGGAATCAATACAGCAAACAAAGCATTCTTCGGATTTGGAAGAACGTGGAACTTTAGCGTACGTTATTCATTCTAAGTAAAAAATCATATACTAAATAAGCCTCGTACATTATTGTACGAGGCTTATTTTTTCACCCTATTTTGTGAGTTCGATATAAGAAATCATCAATACAATCACTACAGTTTTTAAACTTTAGTAAAACAATAACACAATTAAAAAATAAGTACCTTTGTGTATCAACTAAAAAATAATACTTTCAAAACATGATAAAAGATTTACATTCATATTGGGCATTTTTAGTACTGTTAATACTAATCATAGCAGTAGCAAATGCAATAATGGGATTTACAACAAACAGAAAATTTACAGCTAAAGACTTACGCATCTCTTTATTTGCGCTCATCTTTACACACTTGCAACTGCTTATAGGAATTATTTTATACTTTACCTCTGGAAAAGGATGGGAAGTATTCAGTAGTACAAAAATTGGCGATATGGGACCTGCAAGATTAATGGCTTTAGAGCATCCAATTATAGGAATCTTAGCCATTGTTTTCATTACCATAGGATGGTCTAAACACAAAAAACAAGAAACAGCCAAAAGAGCTTTTGGAAAAATTGCACTTTTCTACGGAATAGGACTCGTATTAATCCTTTCAAGACTACCTTGGAAAATTTGGTTAGGTTTATAATCTAATTCAGTATAAAAAATAAGGAGTTATTTCCTGCTTTCCGTTATAGCTGTATTTTGCCATATAACAAAGCAAAAAAAGAATGCCACTGCAATCAGGACTAAAAAGCGTTGCAAACAGCATTTCAGAATGATAACAAACATCCTATAAACAAAAAAATCCTTATCAATTACGATAAGGATTTTTTTTGTATCTGTATTTTGTCGTTCCGAATGCACATTGAGCGGAGTCGAAATGCTACTTCACTTCTTTAATCAAATGTACATACACAGGGAAATGATCGCTATAACCACCTGTATACGAACCGCCAGCAAAGCTTCTAAAAGGATATCCTTTATAACGTCCACGTTTATTTGATAAATATGTTTTATTATAAATACCAGCTTTATAATAGCGATACTCAGAATAGTCTTTCTTTAACAATGGAGCAGACATTACAATTTGATCAAACAAATTCCAACCATCTCTATATGCCAAGGTTCCGTTTCCGCTTCTTGCCATTGCTTCCATTGGGTTAAATAAATCTTTTCCTTTAGCATCTTCACGCTTATCTTTTGTTCTAAGCACTTTCTTCATACTTTCGTTAAAAGGATCATCGTTCAAATCGCCAATAGTAAAAATCTTCGCTTTCTTATCAATATCTTGTAATGAATCAATAATACGCTTATTCAACTCGGCAGCTTTCACACGCTTTGGTCTACTTCTAGCTTCTCCACCACTACGCGATGGCCAGTGATTTACAATAATATGTACTTCATCTCCATCCAATACACCAGAAACCAATAACTGATCTCTTGTATAAACTCTCTTATCACCATTATATATATATAAAGGATGTTTTGAGAAACTGTGTGGTTGAAAAACATCTTGCTTATAAAGTAAACCTACATCAATTCCCCTTTTATCAGGAGAATCGAAATGGATAATACCATAATCAGAATCTTTCAGCTTAGGATGATTTACCAAATCCTCCAAAACTTTCTTATTTTCAATTTCAGCAACACCTAAAATTGCAGGTGAAGTTTTAGCAACATCATATCCAATATCAGATATAACACGTGCAAGTTTTGAAATTTTATCTTCATAAATCTTCGATCGATCTCTTTGAATTTCCATCATTGGACTCTTCTCATCATCTTTCAGTGGGTCGTTAATTGTATCAAACAAATTCTCTACATTATAGAAAGCAATTGTTTGTACTTTAAACTGCTTTTTTTTCTGTGCCCAACCATGGGTAAATGCCAGTAAAAATACAAGCAGTACTAGGGATTTAAGGTTTTTCATTTAGTGAATGTTATGTTATCTTAAATAATCTATGCAAAAGATAGACCAAAAGTAGTTATTAATTATAAATAATGTACATTTGCCCGTCGTTATTAAAGATTTTTTAAACTTAATAATAATTAATTGCAAATTACAGTATGAAAAAACTTATTTTTTTATTTGGATTGCTATCGGTTTGGTTTGTCAGTGGACAAAACTCAATTACAGGAATTGTACTTGATGCCAACACAGATGACGCAATTCAAAATGTTTTGGTTTCGGTTGCAGGTAACAAAGTAGAAGTTGTTACAGATGCATCTGGAGTCTTTAAGTTAACAAATGTTACAGCGGGAGAAGTGGATATTATATTCACTAAAGATGGGTACTCAATTTTGAGAATGCCAGTTACCGTTACCGACGGTCAAGCAATTGATCTAGGAACAATTTTGTTAAAAAGATTCGTTCAGGAAGATGTTACCCTTATTTCATTGACCGATGATGAATTAAATGATGATTCTACAGCAGCAGACAACATCTCAGGACTACTACAGTCATCAAGAGATATCTTTTTAAGAACTGCCGCGTTTGAATTTGGATCTACTTTCTTTAGAGTAAGAGGATTAGATTCAGAGAATGGAACAGTACTTATTAATGGTATTGAAATGAACAAACAGTTCAATGGAAGACCACAATGGAGTAATTGGGGAGGATTAAATGATGTTGTAAGAAATCAAGAACTTACAAACGGATTAAGTGCTTCAGATTATACTTTTGGTGGTATTTTAGGAACAACAAACATTAACACTAGAGCTTCACAATACAGAGAAGGTGGTAGAGTAACTTACTCTTCATCTGATAGAAGTTATACCAATAGACTTATGGGATCATATTCTTCTGGTTTACTTGAAAGTGGATGGGCGTATACGGTTTCGGCAGGAAGAAGATGGGGAGATGAAGGTTTTAACGACGGTACTTTCTACGACGCAAATTCTTTATTCGTTTCTGTTGAAAAAGTGTTAAACGACAAGCATAGCTTAAACTTTACAGGAATCTATGCACCAAACAGAAGAGGTCAATCTTCAGCAAATACGCAAGAAGTATTCGATTTAAAAGGTATCAAATACAATGATTTTTGGGGATACCAAGATGGTGAAAAACGTAACTCAAGAGTACGTAGAGTAGTAGAACCTATCTTAATGTTAAACCACTATTGGGACATTGCAGAAAATACTACATTAAACACAAACATAGCATACCAATTTGGTGAACAAGGAAGAAGTCGTTTAGATTTTGGAGGTACAGATTTAGATGCAAGTGGTTTCCCAGTTGGAAACGCAGCAAATCCAAGTCCTACGTATTACCAAAAATTACCAAGTTATTTCCAAAGAAACTTCCCAGACAATCCAGCATTAGCTGCCGGAGCAAGAGAAGATTTTGTAAACAACGGACAAATTGATTGGGTAGCTTTATATAGAGCAAACCAAAATAACTTAGTAGCAGGAGGAAATGCAATCAACATTTTATATGAAGATAGAACTGATGATAAGCAATTAACTGCAAATACAATCTTAAATACTGCAATCAACGATAATGTTACAGTAAATGCTGGAGCAACTTTCACTTCTTTAAAATCTGAAAACTTTGCAGAAGTTGTAGATTTATTAGGTGGACGTGGATACTTAGATGTAGATAACTTTGCTGATGATTTAGTAAACAATCCAGGAAGTGTACAAAACGATATAAACAATCCTAATAGATTAGTTGGAGAAGGAGATCGTTTCCGTTACAACTTCGAAATTCAATCAAATTCAGTTGGAGGTTTTGCACAAGCACAATTCAAATACAAAAAAATTGATTTCTTTGTATCAGGTAGTGTAAAAAATACAACATACCAACGTACAGGATTATACAGAAATGGTGGATTCCCAACAAACTCATTCGGAGAAGGTGAAAAATTATCTTTCACAGGAATCGGTGCAAAAGCTGGATTAACATATAAGTTAACAGGTCGTCACTTATTTGACTTCCACGGAGCATATATTACAAAAGCACCATCAATTCGTAACACATATTCTAACTCAAGAGAAAATCATAGCATTGTACCAAACATTACTGAAGAAAAAATTACTTCTTTTGATGCAAGTTATATTTTCAGATCTCCAATCATAAAAGCGAGATTAACGGGTTACTATACAAAGATGGAAGATGCAAACGAAATTTCTTTCTTCTTTGCAGATGGTATTGGTGGAGACAACCAAGCATTCGTTCAAGAAATCTTACAAGGTGTTGACAAAAGACACATTGGTGGAGAACTTGGAATTGAAGCACAAGTAACATCTACGATTAAACTAAAAGGTGTTGCATCACTTGGACAGTATACGTATGATAACAATCCTGACTTATACTTATCTTCAGAAGACTTTGAACAAACACAATACTTAGGTCAATCTTCATTAAAAGATTACCGAGTTGCTGGTGGACCACAAAGAGCGTTCTCAGCAGGATTTGAATATAGAGATCCAGATTACTGGTGGTTTGGAGCAACAACTAACTTCTTTTCAAATGCTTACATCGATGTAAGTCCATTACAAAGAAGTAGTAACTTCTACACAGATTTTGACGGACAAGTTTTCAATGATTACGATCCAGAATTGGCACGTGAATTATTAAGACAAGAACAATTTGATGATTACATGCTTGTAAACCTTGTAGGTGGAAAATCATGGAAATTAGGAGACTACTTTGTTGGTTTCTTTGCGAGTATCAGTAACGTATTTGATAAAGAATACAGAACTGGAGGTTTTGAGCAAGGAAGAAATGCAAACTTCAGAGAATTAAGAGATGACTCAGCACTACCAACAAGAGTATTTGGTAACAGATATTGGTACGGTAGAGGAAGAACATATTTCTTAAACTTATATTTTAGATTCTAAACAAAACAAAAAAATAAAGATTTGCGTATCTTTAGAGGACGCAGAAAAATAAAATCGAACAAATGAAAGCAAATAAAATTTTTAGTTTAATAGCTGTCTTAACTATGGGGTTAGTTATTACTTCTTGTGTTCAAGACGATGAATTTGCAATTCCAAACGGAACAACATCTGTTGATCCAGGATTAACTGCAAATGCTACTTTCCAAAATATGGTAGCAAGATATTTACAAGCTGTAGGTGATGGTGAAGATATCGCTGTTATTGCAACTGATGAAGCAGAAATTATTATTGAAGGATATGTAGTATCTAGTGACCAAGCTGGAAACTTCTTCGAAGAATTAGTAATTCAAAACAAAAGAGACGCTTCAAACCCTGATGCAGATCCAAGATTAGGTTTCCGTCTAGACATTAACCAATCTGGTTTATTCAACAGCTACGAATTTGGTAGAAAAGTATATATCAAAATGAATGGTTTAGCTATCGGATTAGAAAATGGTGTATATGCTATTGGAAAGCCAAATGGAAACGATATCGATCAAATTCAACCATTTGAATTAGAACAATTCTTAGTACGTGGTACGCAAGTAGCAGAAATTACTCCAAAAGTAACTACAGTTGGAGAATTAACTGAAGCAGACGAAAATACAGTAATTCAATTAAGTGATGTACAGTTTAGCAGAAATGATGTTGGTTTAACGTATGCTGGAGAAGCTTCTGATAACTTTGACGGATTTAGAAGTATTGAAGAATGTGTTGAAGGTGGAATCATTTCATTACAAACAAGTACATTTGCTGACTTCAAATCATTAACAGTTGACGAAAACAAAGGAACAATTCAAGGAGTTTTCACAAGAGACTTTGGTGACGATGCAAATGTTTTAGTAATAAACACACTAGCAGATGTTAACTTTACAGATACAGTTCGTTGCGATCCTAACGTATTAGAATGTACAGGACCAGTTTCAACTGCAGTAACTGTATTTGAAGAAGATTTCCAAGCAATTACAAACGAAGCGCAATTAGATGCTTTAGGATGGACTAACGTAAACGTTTCAGGAGGTTCTGAGCGTTTTGAAGACAGTTCTTTCTCTGGAGACAGATACATGAAGATTTCTGCTTTCGGAACAGGAGAAAGCCCATTAGAAGCTTGGTTGGTAACTCCAGCAATTAACTTAGATGGAACTACGCAAGAAGAATTAACATTCGAAGTTTCTGCAAACTTTGAAACAGGAACGATCTTAGAAGCATTCATTACTGATAACTATACAGGTGACCCAACAACAACTGAGTGGACATTAATCGACGCTAACATTCCAGTAGGAGGAAGCGGATTTGGAAGCTTTGTAGGATCAAACATCAACATTTCTTGTTTAGATGGAGACGTTCACGTAGCATTCAAATATTTAGGTGCTGATGGTGGAGCTGAAACAAGATACCACATTGACGATATCAAAGTAACAGGAATGTAAGATTCTTGAAACAATATATTTCATACAAAAAAGAGTGCTAGCAATAGCGCTCTTTTTTTGTTTAAATAGTTTTGAGAATTCAGTATTGAGAAATTTCAAAGCACAGTTCGAATTCTATTGAAAATGTATTGTTACTTAGTTTATAAAGTTTTAAACATCAATAATAGGAAAGCAAAGTATATTTTGAATTTTGTCATTACGAACAAAAGTGAAGTAATCTGTATCTTGAGGAAACTTTGTATAAACAAATTAACAAAAAAACAAATCCACAAAACAAAGAAGCAAAGCGACCCAACACCCAATACCAAAAAGCAAAGCAACCCAACACCCAAAACCATCACCTGTCACATCGAGCGCAGTCGAGATGTACTATGAAATTGTATTGAGAATTCAGTATTGAGAAGTTTCAAAGATCAATTTGATTTCTATTGAGAATGTATTGATGTTTAGATAGTTTATTAGTTTATAGGTTTAGGAGTTTATAAACTTCAAAGAACAGCCTGTAATTTCTAACATCAAATTGACGTATCAACAAAAAAACAAATCAACAAAAAGTATTTTTTCCAACAGCCAACAGCCAAAACCTACTCCACCCGATACTTCTCACTACCAGTTTGCCACAACGCAAAAGAAATAATATCAGCCAACTCTTCACGCTTACTTTTTTGCGTGCGATCAAAACCATGACCTTCCGAAAAATTGACCGACAATAAAATAGGATTTCCTGAACTTGTAGCTGCTTGCAATCGTGCTGCAAACTTTGCGGGTTGCCATGCAGCAACTCTCGAATCGTTGATTCCCGAAGTCAAAAACATCGCAGGATACGCTACATCTTTTTCAATATGATGATACGCATCCATTTTGAGTAAAGCTTCAAACTCTAAAGAATCCTTTACAGTGCCAAACTCTTTAATATTATTCTGTCCATTTGGTGCAATTTCTGAGCGTACCGTATTCAGTAAACCAACTCTAATCACCACGGCAGCGTACAAATCTGGGCGTTCCGTAATAGCGCGACCAATATTAATTCCGCCAGCGCTTCCGCCCCAAACAGCAAATCGTTTAGGAGAAGTATACCCTTCGTCAATCAAATATTCGGTGCAAGCAATAAAATCTTTCCAAGTATTCGGTTTCGTGCTTTTATAACCAGCTTTATGCCATTGCTCTCCTTTTTCGCCGCCGCCGCGTACGTGTGCAACTGCATAAATGCCACCTTCTGAAATCCAGTACAACAAATACGAATACAACATAGGCGCATTAATCCAATTATAACAGCCATAACCGTTAAGTAACATGCGGTTTTCACCATTTTTCTTCATTCCTTTCTTATATATAATAGACAAAGGAACCTGTACACCATCATGAGACGTAATTTCAATCTCTTCTATAACGACATCTTCCAATTCTGGATAATTCACCACAGGAGTTACATTCTCTTCCGTAAATCTCTTCTCTTGACTATCATAGCGATATCTATTTTTATGGCTAGTCCAGCCTTCAATCTCTATCCATAACTCAGGAGATTGTGTACCAATAGTAGACAAATTGATACTTCCAGATACTTTTGGTAATGTAATTTTTTTCCTTTCTTCCTTTTCTATATGATACAAACTAGCTTGTACACCATTTTTAGCTGTTGTATAAAACAATCCGTTTGTAGTAATGGTAAAATCTTTTACAATTTCATCTGTCGTAGCAGGAACGATCTCTGTTGGAGAATCAAAGTTCAATTGTGAAAAAGAAGTTTTAAAAATGCCAAAATTAGATGCTTTTTGCGCACTTGAAAAATAGACTTCATCTTTATAAGGTAAAAACTTCTCTACCTTGTGTCCCTTCTTAAAAAGTGGCTTCCAAGACACAGCTTCTTTTTCCAGTTCAGTTATAGGTGCATAATAATAATCTTTAAATCCTATGCCACCAACTCTGCCAAACATATACTTTTGGTCTTTCCCAAAAATATTAACAATAGGGAAATCGGCAGGTTTTAAATTTAACTCAGGATGTGTTTTTCGAGAAAAAATAACATGTAAATCTTTCGGGTTCGTTCCCAAACGGTACAAAACTGTAGCGGCATCTAAAATATAATTTGGCGATGTAGTATCAATATCAGGAATATGTAAATAGGTAAATCCAGAATTGTCATCCAACCAATTTACTCCACCTAACTCAGAAGGCCAGCAATGATCAATCACTTCTTCCTGAAATGTTTTTGTTTGAACATCATATACAATAATTTCCGAGAATTCTTCATCATTCTTCGTAAAACCAATGGCTATTTTTTGACCATTCCAGCTTGGCTGAAAATAATTAATAATATAGGTTGCTTCTGTATTTGATTTATATTGTTCCGAATTAAAAATTTCAATTTCTTCGCCATCAATTCCAGCTTTAAAATACAGCACATTAGCTTCGTGGTTTTCAGCGTACTTCAAATAATAATAAGCATTTGACGAAAGTACCTTTAAGCCAAAAACAGCTTGCGAACGCATTTCATCATGCACTTTAATCTTTTCTAAAAGTTGGTTGCGTCCAGAAATATGTTTAAGTGTTGTTTTGGTGTAATTATTTTGAGAGATAAGCCAGGAAAGTACAGCAGTATCTTTTAAATTCTCTAAGTATTGGTACGGATCATTAATAGTTGTAGAAAAATAAGTATTGTTTACAGGTTTTTTAGCAGCGAAAAGGGGATGTTTTTTGCTAGTATTACATTGTAAGCATAAGAGGAGGATGAATAAAAAAAGAGATAGTCGTTGTTTCATTAGGAGGTTTTTAGGATGCGCTGCTTCTCAAAAATATAAATGCTATTTCAAGAAGAGTGTGTTTAACAGCTTGAAATAGCATTTTTTAATTATAATAATGAGAAATATAAATTCTTTAATTATTGTGTGTCAATGGTGTCACTTCCACAAATTAATGTGCATACGTCTCTACTGTCACAATATTTTGAGACTTCAGGAGCTGATCCTCCAGATATTTTTGCAGGTTCTCCAATTTGAGCGATCATTAATTTAGATAATGTAAGTTTCCCTAAGTTTCTTCTTGATTTTTTCATGATGTTATAGTTATTTTGATTACGATGTAAATGTATATCAAAACACCCCTCAATTCTAATGAAGTATAGTGGGATTTATAAATATCACGATGAAAAATTAAAATTAAAATACTGAAAATCAGATACTTGAATTTGAGTTCTGATTTTCAAGCTGCTTAAGGAAGTAAGATGGATTTATGCCTGTTTTTTTGTGAAAAGCAATCGAAAATGACTGTGCATTGTTAAACCCAACTTCCAAAGCTATGGCCTTAATTGTGTATGATCTGAACACTTTATTTTCTTTCAATTGTTCAATTGCATAATCAATTCGTAGCTCGTTCATGTACTTTGCAAAGTTCATTCCTTTTGTCATATTTATAATTTTTGACAAGTAGGTACTATTGGTATCTAATTCTCTTGCAAGTTTAGTTTGGGTATAATTCTTTTTAGTAAATCGATATGTATCTTCAAATTTTTTGAGTTTCACCAAAATAGCATCGACAACTTCTTTTGGTAACCCGATAGTATCTTTTTCAGTAGTTGATGTAGTCTTTACTTTTTGGGTAACTGGAACATGCTTTTTCTCTGTTTTTTCTTTTTCTTTTTGAGCTTTTTTCTGTTCGTATTCTTCCATCAACGCATTGAATCGTTTTTTGTAAACGATGTTTCTTCTGGAGAAGTAAAAAATGATAACTAATAATATTACAGAAACAATGATAAGAATCACGACCATTTTTTGCGATAAGAAATTTTCATCTTTCAATTGATTGATCAATTCTTCTTTTTCACTCAATAACTCTTCCTTTTCAGAAATCATTAAAGGTGTTTCATATTTTTGAACAATCTCTTTTCCTAAATTTTGATATTTCTCCGTAATAATCTCATCAACAACCAATAGTTTTTCAATAGCAGTCAATTGTTTTTCCGGTTTTTTAGCGGCTTTAAGCTCTTTGTTTAAAAGTTCGTATGCTTCTCTTGCCTGAAAAATTACTTTTGGCTTTTCCTGATAAATAGAATCAACTTTATATAAATAGCCAATAGCTTCATCGTTTTTGCTTTGTTTCTCCAAACACTTATATATATACAAGTAATTTGAACATAACGATTTTTCATTATTCTTTAGAAACTCAGAAGCTTTCAACAAACTATCAATTCCCTTAACATAATCCTCTTTATAATAAGAAGTAATTCCATAAGAAGTCAAAAACCAAGGATATAAATATTTATTAGGATGTTGTAAACTTGCTTTAATTCCACGTCGATGAACAACTTCGGCAGAATCTAACACACGGTTTTTATTGTAAGAATCTGCTAAGGCAAATAACGATTTTAAATATTGCTCTGAATCTTTCTCTTCAAAATCGTTTTTATGAATAAAATCAATATTCTCTTGAAAAATCTTTAATGCTTCTTCACGCTCTTCACTCACATTTTTGAGCAAACCAATATAATGTTTAATAGAAATTTGCTGCTTTAAATTCTTATTAATCATTGCTAAGTCGTTGGCAGTTGCAAAATTTGTCAACGCATCATTATATCTAGAATTATAATATAACTGTATTCCTTTCAGTAAGTAACCTTCTGCTGGATAATGTTCTAGTTTCGTGTTTTTGGTTAACAAAATAATACTGTCTGTATACGAAATTGCCTTTTTTGTATGACTGTAATGTGAAACCAACAATTCATAACCAGCTACAATTTGTCCGACATCATTAGCTTCTTTAGCTTTTCTTAAATATGAAGTAGCAATCTCAAATGCTTTCGTAGGGTTTTCTACAGCAGCATAAAAATCTAATTTTAAATCTTCAAACGTACCCGAACTGACTTGTGAAAATACAAGATTTGTGCTAAAAATGGTCCAAATAATACTTACGACTAAGTAAGTATGAATCTTTCTATTATGGAAAGTTGTAGGTAAGGACAAAAAAGAAGATAGACTTCGAATATAATTTTTCACTTTTTTTCTGATTTTTTTGAATCAAATGTAAAAACTGCTTTTAAAAAATCGTTTTTATAATTAAAATTCATTTAAAATTGTAGGGGAATAAATACAATTAGGCTATATAGGTCAAAATGGTACTATAAAATGGTTACAAATATCTATAAATATAGCATTTTTTGAAAGAATAATAATACTTACTCTTAAAGCAAGTAATTATAACGTTTTGACATAAAAATATACAAGTGATATTTACAAATTCGTTGCATGGGATTTATAAACGTCAGTAATAACTTCTTGATAAATAGGGAATAACGTCATTATTTAGCGCTGTAAAACAAGAATAATCTACACAACAATTTAACTGAAAAAGAAAAAGAATCATGAAATTTAACCGAATAATATCAAATCACAACACGTAACAAGTTATAATGTTCAATTAGTAAGAACGAAAAATAGAGGTTGTATTAAGAGAAGTAGTTAGCTCTATAATACTGTAATTACAATACATGCTACCATTACTAGACATATGTGTAATTACGACTTCTATATTTTGATTACACTGCTAATGGTTATTTTAAAAAAGTGGCCATTAGCACAATCAAAAAAAAGAAGACAATTAATAATACAACCGCAATTCTTAAAAGTCAATTTTAAAGTGACAAGTATATTTCAATATAATATACAGAAACACACAACTATAAATTGCAATAGTTTATGTCTAGTATCTTAAATACTAGAGCTTTAATAAGGTGGTGATAAAAAGAGTACTGAAAACTGAAATCAGTACTCTTTTTTATAGACAAACCTTTCAACAATTTTCAAGATTATAAAATCGTTTATTTCAATTCCTCATTTTAAATTGATTGGAATGCAATAAAAAAACAATATACTGCCGTAATTGTAACATACTGCTGTTGTTTTTAACTTTTTAAGATGCAAATAAGCAGTAATACGCAACACTAATCTGACAGTAACGCATACATTCATCTACCAAAAGTATTCGTTCGTCGAAGGAATATAAGTTATTGTCTAATATATAGGGTTTTATGGATTAGAGATATTATATTTGGACTTAACTTTTTTTCATGGTTAAAGTAATTTATTGGTTATAAATTATTTCCCTTATTACCCTAAGACCCCAAATAAGAATAACCAATTTTTGGTAAGAGAAAAGAGCTTCCGTAAGGAGGCTCTTTTTGATTTAGCGAAACTCGGTTTTAAAAAGCTCTAAGAGTGTATTTAAAAACTGTAAGTTGAATTAGATTCCTTCGCAGAAAGAAATCCCAAAGTATTCTTCCCAACGTTTCTTTTTAGGATGAAATAATTCTTAGAAAAGCTTGAAAGGCGAATTTAATTTTTGCTACTTCGTTTTCATTATATACACTATACTTCATATAATTCGCGGAATTGTCAGATACATTACTAGTATCTGTCGCTGTGCTTTAATACTTTAGTTTCATTATAAATCATTTAAACTTATTTAGTATGAAAACAATACATCAATTAGAACAGTATCAAATCGAAAATGTACAACTGATTGTTGGTGGCTTCATTGTTGAAGAAACAGATATGATTTAATCTTTATAAGCAAACCGAAATTGAGTATGGTCAGGAGATATTTTCTTTCAACTATAACAGACTTCGTTTCGTTTTTAACTTTAGTATAAATTCTTAAAACATATTATTATGAAAACATTACATGAATTAACACACTACCAAATTGAAAACTCGCAACTCATTGTTGGTGGTTTTATCATTGAAGAAGGTGGAGCAGTTTAGTTTCTTTCAGTAGCATTAGCTTAATTATAAACTTTAAAACAAATTCAGATGAAAAGAATAGATCAATTAGCACAGTATCAAATTGAAAACACACAACTTATAATTGGCGGTTTTATCATTGAAGAAAATGATGGTATATAGTCTTAATTATAAATTTTAAAAACAAATTCAGATGCAAACAATAAATCAATTAACACAGTATCAAATTGAAAACGCACAACTTATTGTTGGCGGTTTTATTATTGAAGAAACCGGAGGTCTTTAACCTTATTTTATAAACTTTTAAAACACATACACATGAAAACAATACATCAATTAGAAGAGTATCAAATCGAAAATGCACAACTTATTGTTGGCGGTTCAATCGTTGAAGACTACGGAGGTATATAACCCTATTTTATAAACTTTAAAACACATTCACATGAAAACATTACATGAATTAGCGCAGTATCAAATTGAAAACACGCAACTCATTGTTGGTGGTTTCATTATTGAAGAAGTAGCTGGGCTTTAGGTTTTAAAAAAAAAGTTGTCTAAAAAGTGAAATTTTCGTCAAACCAAATCGAGTTTGGAATGATATTCTTCAAAACTTTTTAGACAACCTATTTACTTTTACTCAGAAACCAATACTAAATACTGCCAAGGTTGCAATGCAACATCTTGTCCTTCTCTAAATAGTATTGAGCCTCCATCTATAGCATTTGTAAAACTTCCTGTAAGATCAATTTTTGTGATCACAGCTTCGTTGGATAAGTTTCCAATATAATATACTTGTTTGCCACCTTTTTCACGTTTAAAAGCCAATACATTGTCCGCTTTACTCGTTTGTAATTTGGAGTAAGAAGCTGCATTTTTTCCGCCATGTAACGCTGCGTTTGTATTCTTTAAAGCTCCTAACTTTGCTAACAATGGCCACATGTTACCTTTTTCTTTCGGAATTTCATCTTTCTCAAAGAATTTCAAACGATGTTTCATATCATATTCCTGACCAGAATAAATTAATGGCATTCCTGGTGCTACAAAACTTAATGCAGTAAACGCTTCTGCACCTTTTCCCATGCGTTCTTCAATTGTTCCGTTCCATGAATTTTCATCGTGGTTGGTCACAAAATTCATCAAAATATCATCTTGTTCATATAAAGAATCAATTTGTTGCATACGTTTGTCCCAATTAACAACTGTTTCTTCACCTTTTGCAATATGATTCATCTTATGATGTGTGTCCCAACCATACGCCATATCAAACAATCTACCTTTCAATAATGCTGGTTCCCAAGCTTCTGCTAGCATAAAAATATCTTTGGTAGCACGCAATTTCGGAATTGCTTCTTCCCAAAAATCTGTAGGTACAGAACCTGCTACATCACAACGAAAACCATCTACATTTTCTTTGGTCAACCAATAGTGCATGTCAGTAATCATGGCTTTGCGCAATGCTGCATTCTCGTAATTCAGATCGGCAACATCTGCCCAACCAACTGGTGTTCCATCTTCATTTAACGGATCGGTAATTTCACCTTTTGCATTTTTTGTATAAAAATCAGGATTTGTTTTAATCCATGTATGATCCCAACCTGTATGATTTGGAACCCAATCCAAAATGACATACATGCCATTGTTGTGCGCAGTTTTAATCAATTCTCTAAAATCTTCAATGGTTCCGAATTCAGGATTAATCTTTGTAAAATCTGACACAGCATAATAGCTTCCTAAGTATTTTTTACGTTCCTCAGCATCTTCAATATCGCTTGCAAACTTGTCGCCTGTGGCTTTACGTTTGGTTTCCGAAATAGGAAAAATCGGCATTAGCCAAATAATTTTTACGCCCAATTCTTTTAACTGCGGAATATCTTTTGTGAACGCATCAAAAGAACCTTCTTTTGAATACTGCCGAATGTTTGCTTCATAAATCACGGCGCTTTCCATCATTCCATCAGAAACAGCTGCAATAGCAATTTCTTTCTTTTCCGGTGTTTTTTCAGTTTCTTTCTTTTCCGTTTTACACGAAATAAACAGCAGTGTTGAGATAAAAAATAGACTCAGTTTTTTCATTAGATATGGGTTTGTAAATAATTTTAAAAATTGATTTAGTATAGTTTTACGAATAGTTCTTTCGTTTTTTTAGTATTCCATTTAATGGGTATAGTCACTGTTCTTTCTAATGGATTCCATTCAAAATCGACTCTTCTTTTCGCAAATTTTATCTTCTTAGGTTTTGTATCAATATTGTGTAATATCACTTTGATTTCTTTTGTATTCGGAGAAAAGTTATTCCCGTTTTCTGCGGAAAAGTAAAAGTGAAAATGTGTAGTTCTATAATCACTTCTAAAGGATAACAATTCATAGTTCCCTTTCTCGTATGCGTTTTTGGTTTCACCATCATCATTATATAGCTGACTAATATGCTCACGCACACTGCCATCATGATAATAATGTAGGTCAAATCTATTTTGATCGTAATTTGCCGTTGTTTGTATTGGCTTTGCCATTGGAATAAATGCGCCACCGCGAACATAGGTTGGAATTGTATTTTCTCTAACACGAACTTCTTTTGTTTGACCGCCATCTATTTTTTCACCTGAATAGAAGTCAAACCAAACTGCCGTATCTGGAAAATATACTTTTTTAGTTTGTACGCTGTCTTTTACAATTGGCGTCACCAAGAAATCATTTCCCCATAAATAAGTTGATGAATTGGTATATAATCGCCTGTTATTTTCTTCTTCAAAAAACAACGGACGCATCAATGGAGTTCCTTTTTGATTGTTTTCAAAGGCAGCAGTGTAGTTGTAAGGCAATAATTTATAACGCAATTCAATAGCTTCTTTCGCTAATTTTTTCGCTCGTGCGGAACGAAACACGGGTTCACTCGGAACTTCTTCTTGCGCATGTGGTCTATAAATTGGTTGAAAAACGCCGTATTGCAACCAACGGATGTATAAATTATCGTTCAAATTCGCGCCAGCAAAACCACCTAAATCAGAGTGCATATATCCCAAACCTTGCATTGCCATTTGTAGTGCAATTTCTGTTTGCGATTGCAATCCGCCCCAAGTTCTATTTACATCGCCAGACCAAGGAATTAAACCGTAGCGTTGCGAACCTGAATAGCCTGCACGCATTAAAATAAATGGTCGTACGTTAGGAAAATCTTTGGCATAACCTTCATAAACCAATCGTGCCCAATCGTGTCCGTAAATATTATGTTTCTCGTTGGCTGTTCCTGTGTGATGAAGTAGTTTTTCAGGATGTACTTCTGGTTCTCCCAAATCGCCCCAAACGCCAGCAACGCCTAATTCGGCTAATTCTTTATAAATTGACCAAAACCATTCTTCCCCTTTCGGATTGTAAATATCAATCAAGCCCGTATTTCCAAAATAGAAGTCAAACTTATATGGATTTCCAATAGAATCTAGTGCTAACACATTTTTATTGACAGCTTCATTCCAACGATTGGAAGTTGTTAAAACAAAGGGTTCTGTGATGAAAATGGTTTTCACACCTTGATCGTTGAAATCCTTGATCATTTGCTTAGCATCGGGAAACGAATCTTTATAAACTTGCAAATTCCCCATGGTTCCTAAAATATCTTTTCCAAACCAATACAAATCTAAAATCACCGCATCCACAGGAATTTTTTCATCTTTAAAGGCTTTAATAGTTGCTTCAGTTTCTGCTTGTGAATGGTATCCAAATCGGCTCGAAAAATTTCCAAATGCCCAACGTGGCGGCAATGGTTGTTTTCCTGTCAAATCGGTATAATTATCAATCACATCAACCCAAGAATCTCCTGTAATAATTTGATAGGTTTTGCGCCCTGAAATGGTTTCGTAGCTTAGTGTATTATCTTTTTTACTGTCTAAATCCAAATAACCAATTGGCGCATTGTCAAAATGAATCATGTACTTATTGGATGAAATCACAATTGGTAAGGTAAAATTCATCAATTCCGAATGTGTTTCATACCCGTAATGTGCTCTATTGTATAGTTTCAAACGGTTTCCACGACGATTCATACCTAAAACGCGTGCGCCACCACCAAATAAAATTTCATCTTCTGTCAAATTGAATTGAATAGCTTCTCCATCGGGTATTTTTTGATAGCCATTTTTTTCAGAAATAACAGGTTTGAATTTGTATGTGTATGAAATTTGGAAAGGTGATTTTGTAATGTTTGCTGCAATTCCTGTAGTTCTAAATATAATTGTTTGCGCATTTTCCTCATATACAATTCTAGGAACTGTAGGCTGCATTACCACTGCATGAGATGTTTCAATTTCTTCTTCTCCCTTTGGAATAAAAGTAGTTTCTATAATATTGGAATCGTATGCTTTTAGCAGATACACTCCATCATTTACCTGAATCGTTACTATGTTTTTTCCATCAAACGAAACACTTTGAAATGTTCGATTTGCGTTTTGCGCCATCGAAAATTGCCAACAGATACATGTAATAAAAAATAGTTTTAAGGTCTTCATTGGTTTGGTTGTATTAATGAGCATTAACGTTGTCTATAAAATGCCCAATAATGGGCTACTTTTTTAATAGAAAGGTTAACGGAATATGCAATCGTTTCTGCCAAGAATCTTCTGAATGATCCGCGCCTTCGAATTTTAAATTTCGATAATTAATTTCAGAATATCCTTTTTTCTTAAAAATTGCGTCAATAATTTCTGCATATTGCACATAATGTCGATCTAATGTTTCGGTTCCATAATCAAAATAGAAGCTGTGTGTATTTGGCGAAGGGACTTTTTCGTTCATATATGCAAAAAATGCATTTGGAATCGGATTGTTTTCCATTGGTGTTAACATGCCAACCCAATGTGTAGAAATACACGCTGCAGCACCAAATATTTCTGGATACTCACACATGGCATACATAGAAATTAATCCGCCCATACTTGAACCTGCTACATGCGTATGTTCGCGATCAGTTTCAACGGAATAAGTTTTGTCAATGTACGGTTTCAATTCCTCCGTAAGGAACTTTAAATACTTATCGGCGTTAAAAGCAACTTTAAAATTGTTTTCTTTCGCTTTCGCCAGCAAGGACTTTTTTGCCGCATCATTCAGGTAATTAAATGCTTTTTGTGGAAAATAATCTTGCCAACGAATTTCGGAAATATTCCAAGGAGAAACGACAATAAAATCTTCAACTTTGCCTTCATTCATTATCGTTGAAGCTACTTCATCTACTTGCCATTCTTGCTTGTTCCACGTTGTAGAAGCATCGTATAACATTTGTCCGTCGTGCATGTATAACACACTGTATTTTTTGTCTTTTGAATAATTTTCAGGCAACCAAATATCTACATTTCGTGGGCGAATATAGTTTGATGGAAAGTCAGAAATACGCATGAGTTTTCCACTTGCTAGTTTTACAGTTTTCACTTCTTTTGGATGAATTGTATCTTTTGAAGTTGTATGTGCAACTGACGTTGTATGATTTTCTTTTTTAGCTGTTTCGCATGAAAAGAAAAGCACTGAAATTAGTATGAAGATGAATGTTGTTTTCATGATATTTTTAGTTTCAAAGTACTTCTCGATATTATTTTTTTTCAAAAAATCACTCGAAGTGATTTTTAGTATTGAGACAAGTTTTTTGACTATTCTACTTGCTTCAAAGCAAAACTTTACTCTAGAACAATAGGATTGCTTCGTCATACTTTCTCGCAATGACGTTTCAAAGCGATTACTCAATACTAACATCTCAATTCTCAATACTATATAATATAATACTTCCTTTTTCTTTTAATTCTATAGCATCATTCCAGATGAATTTCTCGTCTGTGATTACATTTTTCAAGGTTTTGCCTGTCAAATTCATTTCTGCATAACGTTTGAGGTCGATGGTAATTGGTTGTTCATTTTTATTGATGATATGAACTACGGTTTCGTCGCCCAAAGTTCTAAATAGAAAATAAGTTCCCATAAATGGTGCAAAATGCACTGTTTCTCCATCGTGAATGACTTTGCTCGTTTTGCGGAAATTCAATAGTTTTTTAAGATACGATTGCATATCTTTTTGATCGGCAGTCAAACCTTCGCCAGTAAATGCATTTACGGTATCACCTTGCCAACCGCCAGGGAAATCGGTTCGTATCAATCCGTGATCACCAGGTTTTTCAAAGTCGTTCATCAAGATTTCTGTTCCATAATAGATTTGTGGAATTCTTGGTAACACCAATTGATAACTCAGCGCCATTTTTGTGTTGACAACATCACCGTTGAGTTGTGTAAAGATGCGACTCATATCGTGATTGTCTGGGAAAATCATAATGTCTTTCGGATTTGCATAATGAAAGTCATTTGCCAAACCTTCATAGATTTTCACCAAACCTTTGTCCCACGATTCTTTTTCTGTCAAAGCTTCCACCGTTTTGCGTTGCATGGCAAAATCCATCGTAGATGTTAGATTACTTTTGTAACCATCTTTATTGTTTGCGCCTTTTTGCCAATAGCCAATTAACAACGGATTGTAACTCCATTCTTCGCCAACAATAGAAAAGTTTGGATATTCGGTCATAATTGCACCTGCCCATTTGCTCATAAATTCCTTGTCAGGATACGGATAGGTATCTTGACGAATTCCGCTTAACCCTAAAGACTCAATCCACCAAATACTGTTTTGAATGATGTAGTTTGCCATGTATGGATTTTGCTGATTGAGATCGGGCATGGTTTCTACAAACCAACCATTTGTCATTCCTTTTTGATCGCTTTTGGAAGCATAAATATCTTGATTGGAAGTGCGTCTATGATTTGAATAGGTAGTTTTTTCACCGTTTTCGAATTCCTTTTGATAGTTTACCCAATCATTAAATGGCAGGTCTTTCATCCACCAATGTTCCAAACCACAATGATTTGCTATTTGATCCATAATGAGTTTCATACCACGATTGTTGGCTTTGTCTGCGAGTTCTTTGTATTCGGCAAACGTTCCAAAACGTGGATCTACTTGATAGTAATCTGTGATGGCATAACCGTGATACGAACCGCGTTTCATATCGTTTGTGAGTAATGGACAGGACCAAATTGCGGTGAACCCTAAATCGTCTATATACTCTAAATGATTTGTAATTCCTTTGATATCACCACCGTGACGCGCATAATTATCTGAACGATTAATGGTCGTTTCGTTCATGCTTTCAAATCGATCGTTTTCGGGTTTTGCATTCGCAAATCGATCTGGAGTGATTAAGTACAAAACGTCTGAACTATCAAATCCGATATAGTCTGTTGCAGCTTTTGTACGTTTTTTGAGTTCGTAGGTTTGTGTGAGTTTGTTGCCGTTTTTAAATTCGAAAACAATGTTGAACTTCCCAGGTTTTGTATGTTTTGTTATATCTAAATCAATAAATAAATAGTTTGGACTGTCTCCTTTTTTCACGTTATCTATTTTGATCCCAGGATATATGATTGTGAATGTTGCTTTTGCAATTTCAGGATGTTTTACAAGTAGTTGGAGTTTGGTATTTTTAAAACCTGTCCACCAATGTGGCGGTTCTATACGTTCGATGTCGTTTTTGATTTCTGTGACTTCTGTAGATGAAATGCTAGTAATAGTTGTTGCTTTGTCTTCCTTGTTTTTACAAGAGAAGCAAAATGCTAATAGTGTAACTAAGATTATTTTTTTCATCTGGTTGTTTTTTAGAGTATTGAGATGTTAGTATTGAGAATTGAGACGAGTTTGTTTTGACATTTATGGTTTCAAAGTGTTCTCGACTGCGCTCGAACTGACGTTTTGAGTATTGAATTCCGATGGATTCCTGCCTTTGCAGGAATGACATTATGAAACGATCTCAATACTAACATCTCACTACTCACTACTATTTCCTAGCCCTGATTGCAGCGGCATCCTCCCGATTTTCTTGGGAGATACAGCGGAAAGCAGGAAATAGCTTCAAATTATGTTTAAACAGTGACCAAATCATTTGGTGAAACTGCTACTTTTTTTCCATCAACCAAGATCACTAAATCATCTCCTTTTTCAAGCTCGAATGAAGTGCCTTCATGCGTGACATTGATTTTGAGAATGTGATTTCGGTAGTTTACTTTGAACGAATAGCCTTTCCATTGCCATGGAATTCGAGGTTCAAAGGAAAGTGTGTCTTTTTTCATGCGCATACCGCCAAAACCTTCTACAATACTCATCCAAGTTCCTGCCATGGACGTGATGTGCAAGCCTTCTTCAACTTCTTTGTTGTAATCGTCTAAATCGAGTCGTGATGTTCTGAGATAGAACGTGTACGCCATGTCCATTTTGTCCAATTTTGCTGCTTGAATACTGTGTACACAAGGTGAAAGTGACGATTCGTGCACCGTAAATGGTTCGTAGAAGTTGAAGTGTTTTTCAAGTTCTTGTTTGGTGAAATGATCTTCAAAGAAGTAGAATCCTTGCAAGGTATCTGCCTGTTTGATGTATGGCGAACGTAAGATTCTGTCCCAACTCCATTTTTGATTTATTGGTCGTTGCGATGTGTCTAAATCTGCCACACTTATTAAATCTTTGTCTAAGAAACCATCTTGTTGTAAGTACACACCGTATTGCTCGCTGTATGGAAAATACATGTTTTCGGCAACTTCCATCCACGAAGAGATTTCTTGTTCGGATAAGCGCACTTTTTGCATGATGCGATCGTAATCGGATGCGTATTCTTGTTTTACTTTTTTGATGTGTTCTTGCGCAAATATGATACACCATTGTGCAATGTAGTTTGTGTACCAATTGTTGTTTACGTTGTTTTCGTATTCGTTTGGACCAGTAACTCCAAGAATTACATATTTGTCTTTTGCTGTAGAGAATGTTGCTCTTTGATGCCAAAAACGTGCAATTCCGATCATGACTTCGAGTCCCATTTCGGGAATGTAACTGTAATCGCCTGTGTAACGAATGTAGTTGTAGATGGCAAATGAGATGGCGCCATTTCGGTGAATTTCTTCAAAGGTGATTTCCCACTCATTGTGACATTCCTCACCGTTCATGGTAACCATTGGATATAAAGCTGCACCATTGTTGAAACCGAGTTTTTGTGCGTTTTCGATGGCTTTTTCTAAGTGATTGTAACGATATTGCAATAGGTTTCTAGCTACTTGCTGATCTTTCGTTGTCATGTAAAAAGGAATGCAATAGGCTTCCGTGTCCCAATAGGTGCTTCCGCCATATTTTTCGCCGGTGAATCCTTTTGGACCAATGTTGAGACGGGAATCTTTTCCAAGATAGGTTTGGTTGAGTTGAAAGATGTTGAAACGAATTCCTTGCTGTGCTTTTACATCACCTTCAATAGTAATGTCTGCCATTTCCCAAATTTTTGCCCAAGCTTCTTTTTGGTTTTCTAGCAATGCATCAAATCCTTGAGATGTAGCATTTTGTAATGCTTTTTTTGCGGCAGAAATTAATTCGTTTTTATCATGATTTGTGCAAACTGTGTATCCACCATATTTGTATATGCTAAGCGTTTCGTTTGCTTTTACGTTTTGTGTGTAATGAAACGAAATGTCTGTTGACTTTTCAGAAACATTCGTTGGCAAGTCAAGCAATTTGTCGTTTAACTTGAGTTCCGTTTGCATGAATGTACATGCGTGGAAATCAGTTTTTAGTGTTTTGGCAACGATAAATGCTTGATTGTTTTCTGCTTTTACTTGAATGGTTTCCCAGAATTTTTCTTCCCAGTTGGTATCTTCATTTTCAATTCCAGCATCTAAGTATGGCGAATATTGTATGGTAGCATCGTTGTTTAATGGTTTGATGCTGTATGCAATGGCTCCAACCTCATCAATGTCTAAACTTAGAAATCGTTTTGAAGAAACAGCGATTTCGATATCGTTTTGTAATGTAGCAATGAATGTACGTTCGTACCAACCTTCTTTCATGTTGAGTTCGCGGCGAAAATCTACTACTTTTTTACAAGTGTTTAAGTCTAAAGTTTCATCATTGATTTTTACATTGATTCCTATCCAATTTGGTGCATTGAGTACTTTGGCGAAATATTCAGGATATCCGTTTTTCCACCAACCAACTTTTGTTTTGTCTGGATAATATACTCCAGCAATATAACTTCCTTGGAATGTTGCTCCAGAGTAGTGTTCTTCAAAATTAGCGCGTTGTCCCATAGCGCCATTTCCGATGCTAAAGAGGCTTTCGGAAGATTTGACACTTTCGACATCAAATCCTTCTTCTATGATGGACCAGTTATCTGGTTGTATATAATTCTGATTCATTATTTTCTTTGGTATTAGCTGTTAGGTATTAGGTCGCTTCACTTCGGCTACGCTCAGTGCGAACGCTTTTGGGTTTAAGCGAGAAACGATCTGATTCCAAGCTATCTATTTATTAATTCGTTTATAAAACTGGTTTGTATTTCGGTAAAGTCTTTAAAGACATAATCTGCATGGCTCAATGTTTCTTGTGAACCGATTCCGATGGAAATCATTCCTGCGGTATTTGCGGCAGTAACGCCTGCAACAGAATCTTCAAATACAATACAGTTTTTTGGTGTTTTGTTTAGTTTTTCGGCAGCAATTAAGAATACTTCTGGATCGGGTTTTGCTTTGCTGACGTCGTTTCCATCAACAATGGCTTGAAAAACATCGAACAAACCTACTTTTTGTAGAATTTTACGAGCATTTTTACTTGCCGAACCTAGAGCAATTCCTTGCTGTGTTTCTTGTAAATAGTTTAGTGTTTTTGGAATGTCGGGAAGAATTTCTCCTGCATCCATTTGTGCAATATGCGATAAGTAATTATCGTTTTTCTCTGCCATGTATTTTGCGAACGCTTCTTCGGAAAGTGTTTTGTTTCCCCAACCTAAAATAATTTCTAGGGAACGTACTCTACTGACTCCTTTGAGTTGTTCGTTTTGTTCTAGCGTGATGTCAAAACCTAGTTCATTGGCAAGTGATTTCCAAGATAGGTAATGGTATTTTGCAGTATCTACAATGACACCATCTAAATCAAATATAAATCCTTTTTTGTTCATTGGTATATTTATGATTCTTCTGTTTGGTAACTAATAGCGTTTTTGTTTGTGATTAAGAAATTACACAATCCAGCAATTATTAAACTGACTCCAGCTAAGATCATCGCATTGATGGCACCTTCGCCAAAAAGCCCTGAGATAAAGTTGATTCCACCCAAAGCGGCAATAATTTGAGGAATTACAATAAACATGTTGAAGATTCCCATAATGACACCCATTTTCTTTGGATCAACTGAACTTGATAGCATTGCGTATGGCATGGATAGAATACTTCCCCAAGCAAAACCAATAAGTATGAAACTAATGAAAAGATAATCTGGAGAAGGAACAAAATACATCATGATGAATCCGATTCCACCAAGAATTAAGGAAACCATGTGTACAAGTTTTCTATTAATTCTCCTTCTAGCTGTATAAAATACAAGGATTAATGCAAATACCATAGATGATAATCCATATGTTCCCATGTACGAACCAACTAAGTTGGATGCTTTTTGAAATTTATCATTGCTTGTCCAATACCATACTTTCTTATCTTGAAAAGAGTTTGTTTTACTTTTTAAGTATGTTAGTTTTTCAGATTCACTCTGTAATGAAGTATACGTTGCCAGTATTTCTTTAGATATAGCTGTATCAACAATTAATGTGTCTTTGATTGCATTTTTTACAAATACACTGTCTTTTGCTGCAATTGCTAAAAAATCGTTTGTGTTTTGTTTTTTGAAACTATCATTCTTTTCTGCTTTTGCGTATAACTCTTTCGTTGGATTAGGATTATTGAATACATGCTCAGTTAATGCAGGATTCGCCATACTCCACATCGTGAAAAAAGCAAACCAACTAAAAAATTGAATGATGCCTAAACGTTTCATCGTTGTTGGCATGCTCCCAATATTTTCAATGATATCAGATATGAAATTACTTTTTTGTTTTTTCTCTCTTTCGAATTCCTCCATATCTTCAGGAGGATATTCTGAGGTTGTAAATATTGTATATAATATACTTATTAAGAATACGAAAGCTCCAATAGCAAATGCTACTTTTACGGACATAGGAACTACTCCTGTTGCAGCGGAATCACTGACACCGAGTTCGGAAATCATCCATGGTAAGTTACTGGCAACCCAAGTACCAATACCAATGATGAGTGTTTGCACTACAAAACCATACGATCGTTGCGATTCGGGTAGTTTATCTGCTACTAATGCCCTGAATGGTTCCATGGAAACATTGATAGATGCATCAAGAATCCATAAGAAACCTGCTGCCATCCATAATGCTGGTGAATGAGGTACAAAGAATAATGCAAGCGAACTTAAAATAGCTCCAATAAGGAAATAAGGTCTTCTTCTTCCTAATCTGGAATGCCAAGTTCGATCACTTAGATATCCTATAATTGGTTGTACTAGTAAACCCGTTAGCGGAGCAGCAATCCATAACATTGGAATGTCATCTTTAGCAGCACCGAGAGTTTGAAATATTCTAGACATGAATCCGCCTTGTAAGGCAAACCCGAATTGTATTCCTA
>NZ_JBOEFY010000030.1:0-67627 GCF_050633145.1 Kordia sp.
AGTCAACGTGTGCATAGTGACGATTTGCAGTTTGGTACTCTACGTGAGAAGTATTAATTGTAATACCTCTTTCTTTTTCCTCAGGAGCGTTATCGATAGTATCGAAATCTCTTGCCTCAGAAAGACCAGCATCAGCTAATACTTTAGTAATAGCAGCTGTTAAAGTAGTTTTACCGTGATCTACGTGTCCAATAGTACCAATATTTAAGTGCGGTTTGGAACGATCAAAAGTTTCCTTTGCCATGATTTAATAATTTTTTAATCTTAGTTATATATTAGTGTTCAATTTATACATTCTATGAGCCAATGACGGGATTTGAACCCGTGGCCTCTTCCTTACCAAGGAAACGCTCTACCCCTGAGCTACACCGGCAAGAAATATATAGAGCGAAAGACCGGGTTCGAACCGGCGACATTCAGCTTGGAAGGCTGACGCTCTACCAACTGAGCTACTTTCGCTTTTTATTTAGTGGGGAGAGCAGGATTCGAACCTGCGAAGACGTAGTCAGCAGATTTACAGTCTGCCCTCGTTGGCCGCTTGAGTATCTCCCCAATAAATTATCAATATTTCAAATTTCTTAGCTATAAGCCAGAAGCTCACTCTTCTTTTTTTATTTACTTTTTGAGCCGATGGAGGGACTCGAACCCACGACCTGCTGATTACAAATCAGCTGCTCTAGCCAGCTGAGCTACATCGGCTTTTGCTCATAAAAAAAGCCCGCTATTTCTAACGGACTGCAAATGTATAGATTATTTTATTTAATCAAAACTATTTTTAATTTTTTTTTACTCATCAATGCGTTCGTACTTTTTCTTTTCTTTTTAGTAGCGCTCTTTGTAATGTATTTGTAGCTTCATCTATGGCTTCTTCAAAGCTTCTGCATTGTTTTTTTACCATTAAATCATCTCCAGGGATATTCACTCTCACATCTGCAATTTTATTTTCTTTCGCACTTGTGTTTTCTACCTTCAAATAGACATCAGCATCTATGATTTTATCATAGTATGTTTCTAGTTTATCCATTTTTCTTTGAATGAAATCTACTAACTTACGATCTACCGTAAAGTTTACGGACTGCATGTTTACTTTCATACGCGGCATTTTTATAGGTTATATTTTAGGTTTTTGCTGTTTGTTTAAAAGATTACTTTTTGTTTCTAGGATGCGCTTTGGCATATACATTTTTAAGTTCAGCTAAACTGTTATGTGTATATACTTGTGTTGAAGCGAGGCTAGCATGGCCAAGTAATTCTTTTACAGCATTTAAGTCTGCACCTTGATTTAATAAGTGAGTCGCAAAGGTATGTCTCAGAATATGCGGACTCTTTTTTACTTTCGTAGATGCTATACTAAAATAATCATTTATTAAACGATATACAAGATTCGGATAGATTTTATTTCCTTTTCCAGTTAAAAATAATTCTTCTTTTTGATGCACATCAACTGGTTTCCTATATGAATCATATTCTTTTAATTGATTTTCTAGCTTACCTAATAATGGAACAATGCGCTCTTTGTTTCTTTTACCTAGTATTCGAATTGTTTTTGCAGCGTAATCTATATCTGATAGTTTTAGATTGATTAGTTCTGCTTTTCGCATTCCTGTAGCATAAAACATTTCAATAATTGTTTTATTTCTTACTCCCTCATAATCATTTGTAAAGCTTATATCAACCAATACCGTTTCCATTTCCTTTTCTGAGAATGGTACTTGTACTTTTTTAGCTGTTTTTAAAGCTTTATGTTTTACTAACGGATTGATTTCTATTTGTTTTGTTTTGAGTAAGTACTTATAAAACGTTTTAAGCGATGATATTTTTCGATTGATCGTCGCGTTTTGCAAACCACTTTCCACCAAAGAAACTATCCAATTTCGAATTTGCACATAGTGTATGTTTGTTATATCGTCATCTTCATATTCTTCTTTACAGAAATCTGAAAAAGAACACAAATCGTTTTCATACGCTGTTATCGTATGTACTGAATAGTTCTTTTCAAGTTTTAGATATTCTATAAAAGAGGTGAAGGGCATTTGTTGTTGTTGTTTGTTGTTTGTTGTTTGTTAAGTTGTTTATACAATTTTTAAATCAAAGTGTAAACTTTTAAACTTTACATTTTTTTGATTGTTGATTTAAAGTTACTAAACTAAATGCTATGATTTAAATTATAGGTATAAAAAAAGGTTTCCGTTATGGAAACCTTTTTAAGTTTTGTGAGAGCATCTTAAATTTCTTCTTGATCTCTAAGGTGCTGTATGTATTGCGCTTTTTGTATTTGCGCTCTACGAGCTACTGACGGCTTTGTGAAATGCTTTCTAGCTCTTAACTGACGCATTCCCCCTGTACGATCAAATTTTCTTTTGAAACGTTTCAGCGCTCTGTCTATATTTTCTCCTTCTTTTACTGGTATAATTAACATAGTACTTAACCTCCTCTCTTTTAGATTTTGTGGGTGCAAATATACAGACTATTTTTTAATTTCAAATAGTTTATGTATTTATTTTGCATTAGCGATAGAGGCGGCATCCTCACGATTTTCTCGTGAGATATAGCCGAAAGCGCGGCCGCATTTTCTGCGGAATGCCATTATTGCTCTTTTGTTCATTCGTCCATTTGTGAATTTGTTTACTTATTGTTGTGGGTAGGTTTATTTATTGATTGTTGATAAACTAACTAATTCCTAACACCCAAAACCCGCATCATTTATTTTACAGACCAAACGGTATAACTTTTTGGTGGTGCTTGAATTTTAACCCATTTTCCTCCTTGTGTTACAGGCTCCCAATTGGAATGCCCTGTATAGTCTTTGATGCGCGTATTAGACCAATTGGTTTCTACCCAACGCTCTTGCCAGTTGTTAGAGTTGTTGATATACACAACTAAACCTGCGGCATTGTATCCATTTCTCCTAGCAACATATTCGTCGTTGTCTGTATATAGGATTGATGTGTTTCCGCTAGCAAGGTTGTTGTGAATCCATATTAGATTGTTTAAGCGCTCTTTGTTTAACCATTCTTCATAGTCGCGGTAAAAGAGTGTTGGATAGCCTTCATGCGTTAGTATGTACGCATACGCGAGAATTTTGTTGTTGATAATTTCATCTGTATCATGGTTTGCTACAAAGGTGACCGCTTTTGATGCGTTACGCTTCCATAACATATCATCATTGAGTCTGTTTAGATTGTTTCCTTGAAAAGCATCTCGCATTCTGTAATAGCAAGCAAAGTCGAACGCACTTGATTCCGCTTGTCCAGCCCACCAATCGAGTGTTGCTGCATTTCCATCCCAATATTCTCCTACAGAGAATCCGCCAGCAGCATTTTTGAAGTCTTTTACAACCCACGGTGCAAATCCTTTTACATAGTCGAAACGCCAACCATCAAACCCTACTACATTTTTATAGTATTTTGCGACTGAGTTTGAATTGTTCCAGAGCCAATCTTGCACATAGGTTTTGTGATGACATAAGTCTGCAAACCCGCCAAATACACCTTCGTCATTGGCATGATAATCATTTGGATGAAAGTCATAGTAGGTTCTGTTGAACATTCCAGACATCGGTTGATAATCTGTATACGTGTTTGTTCCTTTGAATGGATTGTACTCACTATCTCCTCCACTGTTGTGATTTAAGACGATATCTGCAATGACACTTAATCGATTGTTGTGTGCTGTATTTATAAGACTTTGCAATTCGGCTGTAGAACCAAAACGTGTTTCTATACTTCCCATTTGATTGTATTCTCCAAAGTCAAAGTAGTCAAATGGATCGTATCCCATGGAGAAAGGTCCGTTTTGTGCTTTGGAAGCTGGCGGAAGCCAAATTGCGTCGATCCCTGCATTGCTCCAATCGGCTACTTTTCCTTTTACAACATTCCACCACGTTCCACCTGCTGGCACATCCCAATAGAATGCTTGCATCATAACACCTGAACCAATTGGTTTTAGATTGGATCTATTTTTTGCCGTGATAGTTTGTTTTGTAGGTTCTTTGCTTTGTTCATTTTCTGAAGCAATTTCGTCTTTTGAACAGCTTATGATACATAAACTAATCAACAAGAAGTAGAAAATTTGATTTTTTTTCATGTCTGGTTTGGTTATAAATATTAGTATTCTTTTTCAATGTAAATATTTATTTCAGCATGTTATAATCATCTATTTAACGCAAACGTTTTCGTGTTGATAAGTTTTTTATTTATATGGTTTTACCGTAAGTATTGGGCTTCACTTTAACCCATAAAAAAAGATCACTTGTTATAGTGATCTTTTGATTTTACGATTTGTTTTCCGAAGTACTTCTCGATACTATTTTCTTTCATTTCGACTCCGCTCAATGTGCAAAAAATCACTCGAAGTGACGTGTAGCTTTTCATGAGTGTCTCTTATGTTGCAGGCTTATAGTCCTTTCCGTCAATAATCATTTTGGCGATAATCTTTTTTTGAAATTTTCGCAAAATGATTTTAAACTAACTATGTTGCAGGCTTATAGTCTTTTCCGTCAATAATCATTTTGGCGATAATCTTTTTTTGAAATTTTCGCAAAATGATTTTAAACTAACTATGTTGCAGGCTTATAGTCCTTTCCGTCAATAATCATTTTAGCGATAATCTCTCTTAAGATTTCAGACGTTCCGCCACCGATAGGTCCTAAGCGGCTATCACGAAGTAAACGTGCCATTGGGTATTCTTCCATATAACCATATCCACCTAGCATTTGCAAACATTGGTACACAACAGTATCTGCCATTTTAGTCGATTGCAATTTAGATATTGTAGCTTCTTTTACTACATATTCTTTTTTATTTAATCTGTAGGCTACAGTATAGTTATAGGTTTTACAAACTTCAAGTTCTGCTGCCAAGTCTGAAATTGTGTGGCGTAATGCTTGAAATTTGTCGATTGTTCTACCAAATGCTTGACGTTCTGACATGTATTGTATAGCATATTCAATCGCGTATTCTGCTCTAGCATGTGCATTGATTCCCATAATGAGTCTTTCTAATGCAAAATGCTGCATAATGTAAGGGAATCCCATGTTTTCCTCTCCCATTAAGTTTGCTACAGGCACCTCAACATTGTCAAATGCAATTTCGCCAGTATCAGAAGCTTTCCAACCTAGTTTGTCTAATTTAGTTGCTGAAATCCCTGGCATGTCACGATCTAACACAAAAATGCTAATTCCTTTGTTTCCAAGTTCAGGATTTGTTTTTGCAGCTACTACTAAATAGTCACTATACACACCATTTGTAATGAATGTTTTTGAACCATTTATAATGTACTTGTCTCCTTTTTTAACTGCCGTAGTACGCATTCCTGCTACATCCGATCCTCCAAAAGGTTCTGTTATACATAAACAACCAATTTTTTCACCTGTGATACTTGGCGTTAAGTAACGTTCTTTTATATCGTGATTTCCTTCTTTATTTATGTGTGTCATTGCTAAATATGCGTGTGCCCATATAGCTGCTGCAAATCCACCAGAATTGATACGTTGTAGTTCTTCTAAAAGTATTACTGTATAGAAAAGATCTAAGTCCATTCCGCCATAAGCTTCTGGATAAGCAATTCCAAAGAATCCCATTTCACCAAACTTCTCCCAAATAAAGCGTTCTATGGTTCCTGTTTTTTCCCACTTTTCAATGTGTGGAACAACTTCTTTCTTTAAAAAATCTCGTAAACTTTCTCTAAAAAGATGGTGTTCTTCATTAAAGTACATGCTTTCCATATATGGCAATTTTTTTAGTTTTTTTATTGAATATGCAAATATACTTCAATTATCTCTATTTTATCCGCTGGAAAGTTTCGAATTTTTGTCAATTCTTCAAAATTTTTAAATCCTTCACGAAGTGTTCGTTGATTCATAATTTCATCTGCTACCTCATAATTTATATATGGTATTTTCAGTAACTCCTCCAAAGTACAGGTGTTCAGATTTATTTTTGCAATAGTTGGTTTTTCTAAATAAAAACGTTTCCATAGTTTTTCAATGACTTCTGGCTTGAGTCCGTATACATCGTCTATTTGTGATTCCGTCACAAATCCACCTAATTTTGTTCTATATTTTACAATTCGTGCAGAGAGTTTTTCACCAATACCATATACTTTTCTAAGTTCTTCTATGCTAGCTTTATTAATATCTATTTTAGAAATCGTTATTTCTCCTATATAAAAACGCTTCCAAACTTTCTGGATTACCTCTGGTTTTAAACCATATACTTTTTCTAATTGTGATTCTGTTGTAAATCCGCCCAATCTTGTTCGGTATTTTACAATTCGCGCAGAGAGTTTTTCACCAATGCCGTATACTTTTCTAAGTTCTTCTATGCTAGCTTTATTAATGTCGCTCTTTTTCAGAACAACTCCTTCTTTTTCAAGGTACTTTTTATTAGTATAAGTTGCTTTCTGTTTTTTACGTTTTACCCATTCGGGGAATTTGAAATAGGGTTTGATTTCGTTTAGTAGCGAATCAGAAACCTTTGTTATTGTTTGAAACTCCTTTGCTGAGTTTACATATTTATTTGTGGCTCTAAATTCGTGTAGCCTATCTATTTCTTCTGTAGACATACCTAAAGTAAACCCTTTGTAATCGGTGATAAAGTTTGGATTGAACGGATAGCGTTTTGGCTTCGTGTTTAGTGCAAGTAATTTTAACGAATCAATATGCTGTTGATACGCTACAACTTTTGCATCTGAAAATAGTTTTGTAGCTGTTTTTGTGGGATTTGTGTAAAAGTAGATTCCTTGCACTATAAAGATTAGGGCTATAATACACAAAATCCCACTTCGTTCTGCTTTGAGAAACGTGAAGTGAGATTTTATATTTTTCATGTGTTCGATGTTTTAAGTGATCGTCACATGAGTATTTTGGGTGTTTATTATTCTACGATAATCTATAGATTATTTTTTGATAGCTTTCATATATCTTGAAAGTTCTTCTCTTACTCTTGGCGCTAGTAATACCAATCCGATCATGTTTGGAACCATCATTGCGAAAATCATTGCATCTGAGAATCCAATTACAGAACCTAAACTAATTGCAGCTCCAACTATAACAAATAAACAGAATAATACTTTATATGCATATTCCATTTTTTTAGTTCTTCCAAATAGGTATGCCCAACCTTGGTATCCATAATAAGACCAAGATATCATGGTGCTAAAAGCAAATAATACAACTGCAATTGTTAATACATAAGGGAACCAACTGATTGCACTTTCAAATGCTCCAGAAGTTAATAAAATAGCCCCTGCATCATCTAAACCTGCATTTGCTGCTGTTACATTACCAGTAATAATTAATACCAATGCTGTCATTGTACATACTACAACTGTATCAATAAATGGCTCTAATAAAGCCACCATTCCTTCACTTGCTGCATATTTTGTTTTTACTGCTGAATGTGCAATTGATGAAGAACCGATACCTGCTTCATTCGAAAATGCTGCACGTCTAAATCCTTGAATTAATACACCAATAGCTCCACCAGCAACTCCTTCAGGACTAAATGCACCATCAAATATTTGAACAAACGCATCTCCTACCATACCTACATTCGCAAAAATTACGAATAAAGAAGCTGCGACATAAATCACTACCATAAAAGGAACAATTTTGTCTGTTACTTTCGCTATTTTCTTAATTCCTCCAATAATAACAATACCAACTAAAATAGCCATTACAAGACCAAATACCCATCTATAACCATGAATAAAAGATTCCTCTCCTCCAGTCATGTGTTCAAATAATTGTGCTGCTTGATTAACTTGGAACATGTTTCCACCTCCAAATGAACCTCCAATTACGAATATGGCAAATAATACGGCTAATACTTTTCCTAGTCCGGCTAGTCCTTTTGCTTTTAGTCCTTTTGTCAAGTAATACATTGGTCCACCATATACGGTTCCATCTTCTCCAATGTCTCTATATTTTACACCAAGCGTACATTCTACAAATTTTGATGCCATTCCCAAGAAACCAGCTATAATCATCCAAAATGTTGCTCCTGCACCACCAATAGATACTGCAATAGCAACTCCTGCAATGTTTCCTAAACCAACTGTTGCTGATAACGCTGCTGTTAAGGCTTGGAAGTGCGAAACTTCTCCTTCATGTCCTTCAATTGCAATTGTTTCAATATTATCACCTCCTGGTGTTGAATCTCCTGCAGCCACCATAGATTCATGATGATCTACATCGTCATACTTCCCTCGAACAATATTTATAGAAGTTAAAAAACCTCTAAAATTGATAAATTTGAAATATACAGTGAAATAAAGTGCTCCTAAAATTAACGGAAATAATACCCAAAATACTTTGATATCATCCGTAAAAGGAATTTGATAAAAGATAAAATTCACAAACCAGCCTGTAGCACTTCCAAAAGCTTCATCGATTTGTTTATCGAGACCTTTTTCGGCTGCATCCTGTGCAAATGTTAGTAGTGGCAATAGAATTGCAAATAATGAAAGAAGATATTTCTTCATGGTATTGTTTCAGTTAGTTAATATTTGTTTTTGGGTAATTTAAAGGTAGCAAGATGCTAAAAAAAAATTGCTTAATCAAGTTTTCACTTGTTAAATAGGCTTATCAACCGTTTTTAAAGATTGTATTTTCGTTTTAATAATTCAATTTGCTCTGGGCGACCTAAGACGATTATTTTGGATTCTTTGGCTAATTTTAAATCGGCTCCAGGATTAATGATATATTCACCATCTGGGGTTTTATAACCAATAACAGTACATCCCGTTTCTTTTCGTAGGTCTAATTCTTTGAGTGAAATCTCTTTACCAGAAGGTGTTATATCTTCTGTACGTATTTCTTCTACATTGGTTGTATTTTTCCCACTGATGGAAAGATTGTCTATAAATTCAACTAAATCTGGAACTACAACAAGCGAAGCCATGTGCTCACCGCCAATTTTATCGGGCATAATTACATTATCAGCTCCAGCTAGTTTTAATTTTTTATATGAAGATTCTTCTGAAGCCCTACTAATAATAAGCAATTTTCCATTTATTTGTCTAGCCGAAAGTACTACAAATAAGTTGTCTGCATCACTTGGAAGCGCCGTAATTAAACATTTTGCATTGTGAATTCCAGCTTTTTCCAACACCTCATCTTCACTAGCATTTCCTTCTACAAAGGATACCTCTAAGTTTTCATATCGTTCAATAACACTTCTGTTTTTTTCTATAATTACAAATTCTTGATTGTGTGTCTGTAATTTTTCAGCAGCTTGTTTTCCATTGCGTCCAAATCCACAAATAATGATATGATTTTCCATGCGTCTGATTTTTTTTAAGGTCTTGCGTTGTATTATTCTTCTTAGCGTACTTCTACTTAATATATATTCGGTAATTACAGAAATGGCATACGCAAAGACAAAGACACTAATAATGATTAGAAATACCGTAAATAATTTCCCTTGATCGTCTAAAACAACTGCCTCTTTAAAGCCAACCGTAGTAATGGTTATGACAGTCATGTATATAGCATCAATCCAGTTACTTCCTGATATGGACATAAATCCTATAACTCCAATAAGTAAGACTAGGAGTAGTAGCGTTAAGGCAATATAAAATTTTGACCGAAAGAATCTAAACATATATTATAAGTCAAATACAGAAGTTCGTTTGGTGTAAATTAAGTCTTTTAATCTTAATATAAAAGCTAGGGTAAGATATAATGCAAAACTAACCCCCAAAGTTGCAAATGTTACGTAAATGAAGAATAAGCGTACATTTTTAGCACGCATTCCTAAGCGTTCTGCTAAACGAGACAATGCTCCGAAGCCGTGTTTTTCAAAAAAATAACGCAGTTTGTATATAAACTTCATCTTTATTTTTTTAATGGTCTTGCAAGATAAAGTTTTTAGCAAAAAAAGCCACTACTAAGTAGTGACTTTTTGATTTTTATAATCATTATTATTTCTAATAAAGTGCTTCCAATGCTGTAATGTCATTATTGTTGAAATCAATTGCTGGTCCGCATGATTGCATAATCGATGAAAAGTCTGAATCTGTTGGTGTTCCAGCAATATGGATTGCTCCAACACCAGCGCTACCTTCATTTATATTTACCCCACAACTTTCGCGTGTTTGGTAATCTGTATGACGAAGACCTATACAATGACCTATTTCATGTACCATTGTTCCTGCCAATTCGCTTACATTAGGTGCAATTGATAATTCAAACCAACGACTGTTAATTCCAAATCCTTTTGCTGGATCACCTCTACGTGACGGAAAACCTGCTGCTCTTCCTAAAGTGATAAATCCGCCAGACTCTAATTCGTAAAATTCTGTTACCTCAATATCCGCTTTGTTTCTTCCTCTTAGCCCAAAAGTAACTCTAGTAAAAGAAATGCGAAGGTTAAGATCATTATACATTTGAATAGTTTCATCGAGCGCATCAGAACCTATAGTTCCTAAATCTGGATCGACACTTATCGTAATAACTCTTGGTAATGCATCCACGATGTTTCTCGTACGGTAATGCTTTGCCAATGGATCTACTGGCTGCAGTTCGTCAATTTGTGCGTAGGTAAAAAACATGTCTTCTACTGCAACTCCATCTTCTCCCATGAAGTTTGTTTCAAACGCTGTTGAAGTATCAAAATAAGCTGCATCAAGCTTTGCTAAAATTTCAGGACTTATTTTTCCCTCTTCCTGTAAAGGTTCGTCAGATTGGTCAGACTGACATGCTGTAAATACTGCAAATACAACTGTAAATGCAATTAACATTGATAAAAGTTTTTTGGTTTTCATACTGAAGATTTTTGGTCTTTTTTGGTTAATAATGTTCTAAACATAGAAAGAAACGAAGCTTTTTACTACAAAAATTGAGGCTTTTCGCTGAACTACAATTATTCAAGCTAATAATGATAAAAAACTGTTTTATGATTAAGTTTTTTACTACAAAAAAATATTCTTTTTCGAGTTAAAACTCACAACCCCTTTTCAAAAAACTTGTATAATCCACTAATATTCAATCTTTTTAACAATCAAACGATTTCCTATAGCACATTGCAAACATTGTTGTTTGTCACAATAATTCTTCTTTAATTCTAATAATGCCTGTGTATGTAAAGCATTTTCAATAGTTATTTCTTTTGCTTTGAATTTTTGAATGATTGCATTTTTTTCAGGTGTGATTGTTTGTAATAGCATTAGCAAATTCTCTACATTCGGCTTGCCTATATATTTTTCATAACAATATTTTAGTGGCAGTATACTATTGATTAAAAGTACATCGATGAACTTTTTTGATACTTTTTTAATGCGTTTGGGCGAAGATTTCTCAAATGTGTAATGCGTTTCCCAGAATAAACTCGTTGGCACTTGCAACAAATCATATAATTGTTCTAACGAAGTGGTGGCTACTATTTTTGAAAACAGATTGCTCTGTTGGTGATATACTGTTGCCAATTGAGAAGCGCGAATGGTAGGGAAGTTTGCAGGGCGTGTTCTAAAGAATTGCAATGGAACAGTTGTCTTTTTTACATGCTGAAATTTATGACATAGATACTTGAACTCTTGTTGTAATTCGTCATAGTATGATTCTTGAGTTACTTCTTGCGAAAGCAATCCAAAGATTCCAAACAAGAAAGCTTCCAACGAACCTCTTTTAGCACTTAGTTTTCGAATAATTGTAAAATCAACCGAACACGCTGCTTCAAAAAATGCATCACTATTGAGTTTGAGTCCAAAACCTTTGGCAAGTAATCTGAATAAAACTGCTTCCCAATCGTATTCCGTTTTTTTAACTAATTGCTCTATTGCATCGGCTTTGGTTTCTAATCGTTCAATATAAATACGTTCCAGCCAATTTTCAAATTCAAAATTATTCAACACAGGGAAATCTGCTCCGCATGAAATCCACTCTTCAGGCGAATTGAGCAAGTCTCTATAACGTTGCAATACAACCGAATTACTATAGTGTTTGAGAATTAGTGTAGGAATAACCGAATTGTCTTTTCTGTGAATTTCAATATCATGTTCCCAAACAACATGCAAAATAACATTGTCATAGTTTCGATCATTTTCATGGTTATGTACAAACCAATCAGACGATTTCACATGCATTTCTACATTTCCTGCCCAAATTTGATTTCCTATTTTTAATTGCGCATTAAAAAAGTCGGGACCAGCATGATGATTATGTGTACCTAAATTTATAATTTCTACAAGTTCGCCTTTAGTTGTTTGTATATTTTGCAGCTGTAGTTTTCCAAATTTCCACAAATAATACAAGAAATCTTCTCTTACGGTCATATTGATAATTATTAAATTCTTAATAAACTCAATGAGGGAAAAGGATTTCTTATTCTACGTAAGATTAATAGTGTAAAAATACACTTTTTTACATTTTATTTTATAAATTGTAAAGAACAATTAATTCAATAACCTACCGTTACTTGAACTTTTTAAATGAATGAACTCCCTAACTAAGTCAATTTTCATTTTTGTTTTTCCTGTTTTTGCACTTGTTGTACTAATAGAAAGTAGTTGGTTTATATTCCAAACAGGAATATCATTGCAACATGTTTCACATCTTCTTACAGCAGGAACTATTACATTCTTTTTTATTAAAGCTTTTATCAAACCTATAGCCCGAACAGACCATATTTTAATCGTATATACATTTTGCGTGTTTTTAGGTTGCGTGCTAAGTTTACTTGCTGAAAACCTTCAAGAAGAAACCAATTTTAGAATTACTTGTACAGTAAGTAATATAATATTGACAGTCGGCTGGATTTTGTATTTACTTTGGTATTCGTTTTTTCAGAAACGAAACGCAGCAAAGAATTCCATTTTAAAAGTTGGAAACACATTGCCTTTGTTACGGTTTGAAAATACTGCGAAAGAAGAAATTACTTCAGAAAAATTTGCGGGAACGCCTAGTATTTATATGTTTTATAGAGGTAATTGGTGTCCGTTTTGCATGGCGCAAATCAAGGAAATGGTAACACATCATGAAGAATTAGCGGATAGAAACATTAATACCGTTTTTATAAGTTCGCAACCACATGGTTTTAGTGAAAATTTAGCAAAGAAATATCCCTTAGATTTTCAGTTTTTAGTAGATGTAAATGGTGAAGTTGCAAAACAATTAAACATTTTTGATGCGAATGGTTTGCCTTTCGGCTTTCAAGCTTTTGGTTTTAAATCGCATACCATAATGCCTACAATTATTATTACAGATTCCAACGAACAAATAGTATATGTAAATCAAACAGACAATTATCGCGTTCGCCCAGAGCCAAGTGCCTTATTGAAAGTTATTGATGCGAATGTGTAGTATTTCGACTTCACTCAACATGTACATTTCTATTCAGTTTACTGTATAATTTTTGATTCGCTTGGCACTATTCTATTTCGAAGCCTTTCGCTTTCCAAGCTTTGATTCCGCCTTCTACATTATAGATTTTAGAATATCCCAACTCTCGTAATTTGGTGACTGTTTTCCCGCTTCTTTTTCCACTTCTGCAATACACATACACGTCTTTATCTTTGGGAAGTTGCGAAGTTATTTTTTCAATAAAATCATCTTCAAAAAAGTCTGCTTCCAACGCATTCCTTTTTATTTTCCCTTGTGCAACTTCTTTTGGTGTACGTACATCTAACAAAATTACTTCTTGATTGCTTAATAGATCATGAAATTCAGTTACAGTAATGGTATTTTCCTTGAGTACGGGAGTACATCCAAAAAAAAGTAACATTGAAAACAGCATTCCAATTACGAGAGTTGGTTTTTTAGGTTGCATTTTGAATCATCTTTAACTCGTTTTAGCACCTTGCCACTCTGAAAATCCGCCCATTAAATTGTGCGTATTATCAAAACCTACGCTGTTCATTACAGCACATGCTTGTGCGCTTCTTCCGCCTGAGCGACAGTATACATAGTAAGTCTTAGAAGTATCTAATTTTTTTACTTCATCAATAAATCCTTGTCCTAAAAAGATATCAATATGCTTTGCATCCGGAATGTGTCCTTCGTCCACTTCATCTTGTGTACGAACGTCTATAATTACTGCATTTGCATCAGCTGCAAGTTGCTCTTGCCATTCTTGTTGTGTTAAATCTGCCATAGCTTAATTAAAATAGTGTTGTTTGTAATTTTATATTCAAAGTTAAACTTTTCATTAGAAATTATTCAAAAAAAAGCCGAAGTTCTTTACTTCGGCTTTTTACAGGCAATAGTCATGCCTTTATTTTTTATTTGTTAAGCTTCTATATTTTATAACTATTTAGCTTTTGTGATAGAATTGCTAGGCTTTTTTTCACATTTCTATTACTGTATTACCTTTTTTTCTTCCCGAGTCTACATGCCTGTGTGCCTCTATAATTTTATCGAATGGATACACTTTATCGATAATAGCTTTGTATCTTCCTTTTTCATACAATTCTCTTAACATTATAAGTTGTTCCATAGTCTCTGTAGCATATTCTAGTCCTCCAACTGTTTTAAAGATTCCACCGTTTTTCAACAAGCTTTTACATTGTTTTTTAGAAAATTTACCAGATGTATCAAATATGATATCAAATGATGAATTATTCTTTGTGAAATCTTCCTGATTGTAAAATATGGCATGATCAATTTTAAAATCTTTTATAAATTCTTTATCGTTTGAATGACAAACCGCTGTTATTTCAGACTCGTAATATTGTGCAATTTGAATTGCTGCCGATCCAACAGAACCTGCTGCCCCAATTATTAAAACCTTGCTACGTTGTTTATTTTGAATTTTAGCTTTATGAAGAAAGTAAATTGCAGTTTGTCCACCAAAAACAATTGAAGCAGCTTCAACGTGTGTTGCATTAGAAGGTTTTTTTAGTATTAATTTTTCACTCGAAATAGTTAAATACTCAGCATGAGTTCCAAACTTAAAACCAGTAACCCCAAAAACCTCATCTCCAACAACAACATTTTTCGTTTTACTTCCAACTTGTTCAATTACTCCTGAAAATACCGTTCCAAGAATTGGTTTTCTTGGTTTTGAAAATCCGAAGATAAATTTCATAGCTAGTTTTTTTAACCCTTTAGCTTTAAGTCCTCTGACACTTACATCACCAGAGTTAATAGTAGTTGCTACAACTTTTACTAACACTTCATCTTCTTTAGGGCTAGGCTTTTTAACCATCTGAATTTGGATCACTTCAGGATCACCGTATTTTGTACAAATAGCCGCTTTCATATTCTTTGTCTTCATTTTATTGAATTTATCGCAAAAATATGAAAGTGATTATCCGTTAAACCTTGACTTTTGTTAAGAAATTAATTTGACTAGAGTCTTTTTTTTAAAACAATATATTTATCGTTTTTTTTCTTTTTGTATGAGTCGTTTTTTTATCCTACTAAAAGATTCAGGAGTAATCCCTAAGTAATTTGCTATATGAATTCCTGACACTCTATTTTTTAAATCACTCCTTTCTTCCAAGAAGCTTAAGTAACGTTTTTCGGGAGATTGAATTTTAAAAGTAGCTAGTTTTTTAGCAGCTTTAATCCACTCTTCTTCTGCCATTCGCATCATTATAGTTTTTAGAGCAGGAATATCTTCTATTGATTTTGATTCATTATCGTGATCACCAATAAACAAAAGAGAATCTTCAACACATTCAAGAAATGTATCTGAAGGTATTTTTTTCATATAACATTCAGAAGGTATTGCTGGATGCGATTCAGAATAAAACTCAACCGTTTTTTCTATTCCATCGACTATTTTACATTCTCTAACAAGACCTTTAAGCACAAAAAAACAGTGAGTAGGAATTTTACCTAATTCTTGTACAACATTTTTTTTATTGAAGCTTTTCGTAGTAAGTTTTGTTGCCAATTCTTTTTTCTCATTTTCGGTAAGTTCTGAAAATTGCGCTAAAAAAATATCAATTGCTTCTTTGGACATACTGTTCCTTTTTTGATTGTAAGTTTAATAAAGATAATCTATTAACTGAAAAAAGCATATTAAATCAATAATATGCTTTTTCCAAATTTCTCTTTATAAATGATAGAGACTTTATTTTTTAATTGATTGCAGAATCTAGGTCAGTCTAAAAATCTAAGCTAGTCTAACAAGTCTAAATTACACTTTAATAGAACAACCAATTGCTTTTGTTGTTTTTACCTCAACTTCTTTTCCTGCTAACAATGCGTCAACTGCATCTTCTATATAGCGTTTTGTCACCGAAGAAGCATCTTTGTAATTATCATCAATAGCTCCAATATATTTTACTTGGTGTCCTTTTGGTGTTTTTGCAATTACATACATGTGTGGCGTTCTTGTAGCTCCAAATTCTGGATACACTTTTTGTCCTTCATCCAACATATATGGAAATGTAAATCCTTTTTCTTTAGCGCGCACCTGCATTTTTTCAAAACTATCATCTGGTCTTGCTTCTGGACTGTTTGGATTTATAGCAATTACAGGATATCCTTTGCTTGCATATTTTTTATCTAAAGCAATCAATCTATCTTCATAAGCAACAGAATATGGACAGGTATTGCATGTAAACGTAAGAATGAATCCTTTTGCATCTTTAAAATCGGCCATAGAGACCATTTTCCCATCTACATTTTTCAAAGAAAAGTCTTTTACAATATCGCCAACTTGATAACCGTTCGTTACAACTTTCTTTGGTTTTTCTACGTTTTCAGCAATTGTTTTTACTTCCTTCTTTTCTGCGTCTTTCTCTTTCTTCTCTGCACAAGACACAGTCATAAAAAGTAACGCGATTACTGCTAATTTTATCGTTTTCATTTTAGTGGGTTTTTATTAGTTTATAAAATTTTTCAATTCACTTTCAAGTTCTGCTTTCGTAAAAGAATGCTCATAGAACTTTCGTTTTCCTTTTTTGTATATAACCGTTGCCGGAATAGCTCCTGACCATTTTGGAGATACTTTCGGAATCCAGGCATTTTGATCGGGATCATCTAAAAGTACTTTTTCAGATTTTAAATCGTTTTTTGCTAAGAATGAATTCAGTTTTTTCAAATTAAAATCCAAACTTACCAACAACACTTTTACATTTTTGTCTTTATATTCTTCATTGACAGCTTCAAAATGTGGCAATTCTTTTACACAAGGCGCACACCAAGTTGCCCAAAAATTGACTACATGAATATTATCATCTTCAATTTTTAGGTATTTTTCAAACTCTTCAAAATTTAAAACTGGGATTTCAGAAACTTCCGCAGACAATTTCTCTGTTTCTGCTTTCACTTCAGATTTTATATTCGTAGCTACATCTTTTTGTTTTGTTTCATTTTCACACGAAATCAACGCAGCAACACAGAAGATAAATAATACTTTTTTCATGATGGTATATAATTGTCCTTAAAAATACGAAAACTCTATCGGTTCACTTTTTATTTAACAAATTTTAAGATTCTCAACTAGTTAAATACGGTTTTACCTTATATAAATTCAAAACTACTTAGGTAAATTGACACAAATTAAAATTTTATATTATGAAAAAAAGACACTTTAAAAATCTAAACTTAAACAAAACATCTATTTCCAATTTAAAAAACACAAAAGGAGGAAAAGAGTCTGGTCGACCTGATACATGCGTTATATGTTACAATGATACTTATGCGCCTTCATGCACTTGCATATCTACTGCACAAACGGGGCAAGTTCCTGTATGTGGAGACATTTAAACAATGTTTAAACCTGAAAATGGTTTGTTAATGACTTTCGAGGCATCTACTTCCAACCAATTGTTCAAAACGGACGTATAGATTTCTCGAAAGTCAATATCATATTTTAAATCGCCATTAGAATCTAAATTCGATAAATCTGCCATCGGATTGTAAAAACCTTGTTTCTTCAACTGATTTCCAATCAAAAACACTTGATTTGCCGTTCCATGATCGGTTCCATTAGCAGCATTTTGTTGTACGCGTCGCCCAAATTCGGAAAAGGTCAAAATCAATGTATCCTTAAACGAATCTTGCTGTTTTAAATCTTTGATAAAAGCTGCCATCGCTTCATCATATATTTTTAATAAACGCTTTTGTTTGTTTAGTTGATTTACATGTGTGTCAAATCCTCCAAGCGAAGTGTAATATACTTTGGTTTGCAATCCTGAGTTGATAAATTGAGCAACTTGCTTGAGCTGTTTTGAAAATTTATTTTTTGGATATGTTGTTTGAGTCGTATACGTTTTAGAAGTTTCATAAATGTATTTTGCCGACGACGAAGCTGTGACCATCGTTTTGTATAAATAGCCCAAATTGTGTTCGCTTAAATGCGCAGCATCATGATGTTCTACTACTTTTCTAAAATACGGATCGTGTGTAGTACGAAAGAATAATTTCGGATCTGTCATAGCAATTCCATCTGTATGCTCACCTTTCAACAGTAACGACAAACTATCATCTACTTCGATAGCGTTTAAAGATGTATTTTTAGTAGCATCTAAATAACGTCCAACCCAACCCGATTGTAAATGTTCGTTAGCATCACTTCCTGTATGCCAAATATCCGTAGATCGAAAATGTGAACGATTCGGATTTGGATATCCAACATTGTTTACCACACACAATTCTCCATTATTATATAAATTGCTGTGCGCGATGAGACTTTCATGAAAACCAATTTCATCTGTAATTCCGATGAGGTTTGACTTTTTTTGCGCCAACGACAATCGATTTTTGTGATAAATATCGTTTCTGAATGGCACAACCGTATTTAAACCATCATTTCCTCCAGAAAGCTGAATGATAACGAGTTTTTTTCCTGTGGCAACTGCACTATCGATCAGGTTGAATCCTGAAACGAATTTTGGCAGAAACATAGCTGTACTTGCTAAGGAAGCTTGTTTTAAAAAATTTCTTCTATTCATACAAAACTTGTTTTGCATTCCCATGAAAACGGGAATCTCATTTAACTTTTTTTGTCATCTAACACAATTGATATTCAGGCAAAGACATGAGCTGGATACAGAATTCTTTCAAATCTTGATCTGCTAGTTTTTCTAAATATTCTTTTGTTCCACGATTTAGCGCACTTGTCAATAATGTTTGCTGTAACTGCTTGGTCGATGTATTTTTTTCCCGTGATAGAAACGCTTCCCAATCAGGAACAACTTTTAATTTCCGTTGACGATTTCGCTTGTTATTAAATCGTTGAAAATCGTCTTCAAACTCGCCTTTTTCATCCAATTCTATTTCTCCATTTGCCAATAAAACAGAAGGCAATCGCAAGCGTAACATCATTGTGTTTGGATTGATCCAATTTCTGCCACCTTTCCAACCTGCTACATTTGGCGGAAACAATAAATGCTGTCCTAATAGTTTTTGCAGATAGACTAATTCACGTTCTTTTTCAAACCGCATTGGTACGACTCTATGTACACCAATCAAGAATTCTACAGGTGATTTTATTTTTGTGCCGATATTTTTCGCATCATAAAACCAATCTGAAGTCAACACAAAACGCATTAAATTTCCAATATCGTAGTCTTTATAAAAAAGTTCGGTCATTTCGCTTACGCGGGAATCGTCTAATTGATCGTTCACGAAATATCTATAAACCTTTTCGCAAATAAATTGTGCACATTGTTTTTGCTGTAAGATGATTTCAATAATAGCGTCACCATCAAAATTACCTGTTTTACCTAAAAAAGTTTTCTCTCCATAATCATGTTGACGACGACGAAAACGAAAATCGCCCATAATACTATGATTCCAACCTGTAAATGCGCGTGCAGCTTCTTTAATATCTTTTTCAGAATATTGATCGCGTCCAAGCGTAAATAGCTCCATCAACTCGCGCGCAAAATTTTCATTTGGTTTTTGCTTCTTATTTTGCCTTGTATTCAAATACTTCATCATGGAAGCTTCTTTTGAAATAGCAACCACAAAATCTTTAAAATTCCCTAGTGCATGTGTGCGAAGTATATTTTGATACTGTTGAAAGTGAACAATATTTTCATCACGACACACAAAATGATTTGCCCAAAAAAGAGTCATTTTCTCAACTAATAATTGTTCTGTATTTCCAAGTTTATAGAGCCAAGCAATATTCATTTCGTGTATTTTCTTAGCGCTTTCCTTAAACAGTGCACGTGCCTTCTTTCTATCTTTCATCTTCAACCCTTTTAAAATTGTTGTTAATTCAGATATATCGATGGATAAAGGTTCAAAATTGCGAGAAGCTTCAAACAATTGCGAAACAATTTGTGTACGTGATTGACTTTTCAAACTAGTTGCTTCCGAAGATGAAATTCCAAAGCCAACTCTATTGTACAAATGCACGATTTCTTGTAAAGTCATAATAATCAATTTGTATAGTGTGACTCTTAAACGTTGAAAAAGTTTAATTTGGTATTTTGATCTTAACTAAAATTCTTCTAGTTTTAAATAAAAACAATTTTAAATACAAATGTGTAAAGCATCTAAAACAATCCGATTTTGTAGTTGTGAAGATAATCTAGCAAAAGCTACGAAACATCTTAAAAGTATCTTTTATGTTTGGACATTAGATCGCGTAGTAGGTTTTAGTGATAGTGGAATGGATGGGCTTGCCATGTTTCCTTCTGAACAACTAGACGAATTACTTCCTGAGTTTATACTAAAAGAACTCAATTCAAAAAAATTATTTGACTTTGACTATATTCCGCAAGACAATGATAGCTTACAAATCAAAAGAGTAAACCCTAAAAAGAGATACGAGAAAAAAGAACTTATTGGCGATCATTTAAACTTCTATTTTGAATTTGGTGAATGGCATATTGGATATATAAGTCCATTTACATACAACCTTAAAGTTTATAAAAATGGAAAAGTTGAAGTTTTATAAGAAGTGAATAATTAGTAATGAGAGACGTTTCAAAAACCTAAAAGTTAAACAAGCCCAAACAAAATTTAATCAAACTTTAACACTACTCCACTTTTTTATTTTCAAAATACTATTACATTTGTATATACAAATATTGTACATACAAATATGAAGCTTCAAGAAGTATTAAAGAGTAATGTTGAATTACCATTAGCAAAGAGAACATCTCTAAATTTTGTGATAACAAACAAAATTATTGCTGAAGCGTATTTAGCATTTTTCAAGCAATATGATATTTCAGGACAACAATATAATGTGCTACGCATATTAAGAGGTCAAAAAGGAAAGCCTGCAAATTTAGCTACGATTCAAGAACGAATGATTCATAAGAATAGCAATACAACGCGCTTGATTGACAAGTTAATTTTAAAAGGTTTTGTTGAAAGAACTATTTGTCCAGAAAACCGAAGAAAAGTAGAAATTATCATTACAAAAAACGGATTGGATTTACTAGAAACCATCGATCCGAAACTGAGTGCTTTAGAAGAAACTATAATGGAACCACTCACAAAAAATGAAGCTGAAACATTAAATACATTATTAGAAAAATTAAGAGGTTCGCAATCCCAATAAAATTGCCCTTAAAAACACTATCTACATACATTAAAAACAAAAAAATGAAAACACGTATTTTAACATTAGTAGCCTTATTTGCATTTGCAACCATTTCAACAGCAGTTGCACAAGAGAAGAAAGTAAACGTAAAAGAAAGTAAGATTACTTGGACTGGTCATAAAGTAATAGGTCAACACGAAGGAACCATTAATATTAAAGAGGGAACTTTAAAATTTAAAGATGGAAAATTAGTTGATGGAATGTTTACAATTGATATGACAACAATTAACACTACAGATTTAAGTGGAGAATCTAAAGGTAATTTAGATGGTCACTTAAAATCTGATGACTTTTTTGGGGTAGCAAAATTTCCTACTGCAACTTTAAAGTTTAGAAAAGTAGTAGAAACAGATGATAATGTGTACAGAGTAGCTGCCAATTTAACAATTAAAGGAATAAAATCTCCTGTAGCTTTTAATCTTGAATTAGAAAGCAATTCTGCAGAAACAAAATTAAAGGTAGACCGCACAAAATATGGAATCAAGTACGGTTCTGCTTCTTTCTTTGACGGATTGAAAGACAAAGCAATTAGCGACGAATTTGACTTGCAAGTAGAATTAAAATTTTAAAATATTTTTTATTCTAAAATTCATTTCTATATATTTGTCATAACAAAACAACAAATGAAATTAAATTTAGTAAATACTTGGTGGTGGAACTTACGAACTTCAGAATCGTGAGCTAAGTCCCTATTTACAAATAATAGATATATAAAAAGACTTGTCGATCACGACAAGTCTTTTTTTTTTGAAACAAATTGAACCATGTACACATTAAAAACTACCTATAAAAAAATATTAGCAGACACGATTACTCCCGTAAGTGTGTATCTAAAAATCAGGGACAAGTTCCCAAACAGTTTGCTATTGGAAAGTAGTGATTATCACGCCAGCGGAAACAGTTTTTCATATGTATGTTGCAATCCTATTGCAAGTATTAAGGTGGAAAATGAAACGCTTACGCGCGAATATCCAAACGGCGCAACAGACACTACTCCTATTACAGCAACAACCGATGTTCCAGCGTTAATTCACGAATTTTCAAAACAGTTTGAAACAGATACGAACGATTTCAAATTTATCAATAACGGTTTGTTTGGCTATATTGCTTATGATGCTGTTCGTTACTTTGAATCGGTAGAAATTTCTAAAAAAGAACAATCGCTTTACATTCCAGATATGTACTATGCGATTTACCAAAACATCATTGCGTTCAATCATTTTAAAAACGAAGCGTACATCTTTTCGCATTGTTATGAAAAAGAAGATAATATTGCTTCGATTGAACATTTATTGAGTTCAAAAAACTTCACCACATATAACTTTAAAATTGATGGTGAACGCGAATCTAATTTAAACGATGAGCAGTTCAAACAAAATGTTGCATTAGCCAAAAAACATTGCTATCGTGGAGACGTTTTTCAATTGGTTTTATCGAGACGATTCATCCAAAAATTTAAAGGAGACGAATTCAATGTATATCGTGCGTTAAGAAGTATCAACCCTTCACCATATCTTTTCTATTTTGATTATGGCGATTTTAAAATATTTGGTTCTTCACCAGAAGCGCAATTGGTCGTAAAAGACAATCACACAGAAATTCATCCAATCGCAGGAACTTTTAAACGTACAGGAAACGATGAAGAAGATGCAGCATCTGCCAAAAGGCTCTTTGACGATCCCAAAGAAAATGCAGAACACGTGATGCTAGTAGATTTAGCACGAAACGACTTAAGCCGAAACGGAAATCAAGTACAAGTGGAAACTTATAAAGAATTGCAATTCTTTTCGCATGTTATTCATCTAGTATCTAAAGTAACGGCGCAAAAACATACAAATGTTCCAACAATGCAAGTTGTGGCAGACACATTTCCCGCAGGAACATTAAGCGGCGCACCAAAACACAAAGCCATGCAGTTGATAGAAAAATACGAAACATCTAATCGTGATTTTTATGGTGGCGCTATTGGTTTTATGGACTTTCATGGAAACTTTAATCATGCCATTATGATTAGAACATTCCTAAGTAAAAATCACAAATTACATTACCAAGCTGGTGCAGGAATTGTAGCAAAATCAAATGAAGAAAACGAAAATCAGGAAGTATATAACAAATTAAGAGCGCTGAATACGGCGTTGGAAATTGCGGAAACGATTTAGGAATTATAAATGTAAAATTTTAAATGCTAAATGTAAAAGTGAACCTCTTTGAAACATTCTTATAAAACGACAACCAAAGTAAGTTGTTTCTTGGAAACTATAAATAAAAAATAAATCGTCACTTCGAGTGATTTTCTAAAAGAAAATAGTATCGAGAAGTACTTTGAAAATAAAAAGTAAAAAAGCCAATAGCTATAGGCTAGAAGCGAAAAGCCAATAAAAAATGAAAAAAATACTAGTCATAGATAATTACGATAGCTTCACATATAATCTTGTACATTATTTGGAAGATTTAGATTGTGATGTTACGGTAAAAAGAAACGATCAGCTTTTGTTGGAAGAGGTTGAAGATTATGAAAAAATCATTCTTTCGCCAGGTCCTGGAATTCCAGATGAAGCTGGTTTACTAAAACCAATAATTGCAAAATATGCGCCTACAAAAAGCATTTTAGGTGTTTGTTTAGGTCAACAAGCTATTGGAGAAGTTTTTGGTGGAACATTGTCCAACTTAGCAGAAGTTTATCATGGCGTTGCAACCAAGGTAGAAGTTTCAGTGGATGACGAATCGTTGTTTGATGGTTTACCAAAAAATTTCGAAGTTGGGCGTTACCATTCATGGATTGTGGCAAGTCCGCTTCCTGCAAGTTTAGAAGCGACTTCGTATGATGAAAACGGACAAATTATGTCGTTGCGTCATAGAGAATATGATGTTCGTGGTGTACAATATCATCCAGAATCTGTATTGACGCCACACGGAAAACAAATTTTAGAAAATTGGGTACGTGGTTAAATTATAAATGTTGAATGTAAAAGTGAAGTTCTTTGAAACTGCTTTTAAAATGATAACCGAAGCAAGTTGTTTCTAGGAAATTATAAATGTTGAATGCTAAATTTTAAATGTAAAAGTGATATTCTAAGAAATATAATTGCTAAAGAAGTACCAAACGTCACTTCGAGTAATTTTAGGAGAAAATTGTATCGAGAAGTACTATGAAAATAAAAAAATAGATATAAGCTGTGAGAACTGAGTATTGAAATTGTTTGAAACGTCTTTGCGAGGCGATAGCCGAAACAATCTGTTTCTTGTGAAATTATAAATGTTATCTGAACTCGTCTCAATACTAACTACTAAAACCTCAATACTATAAAAAAACAAAAATGAAAAAATTACTAAATAGACTCATCAATCAAGAAAACATTACTGAAGCAGAAGCTAAACAAGTAATTGTAAACATATCGAAAGACATGTACAATCCAAGTCAGATTGCTTCTTTCCTCACTGTTTTTATGATGCGAAGCGTTACGTTAGAAGAATTAAAAGGCTTCCGAGATGCGCTGTTAGAATTATGTATTCCTGTAGATTTATCTGCATACAATGCAATCGATTTATGCGGAACTGGCGGCGATGGAAAAGATACCTTCAACATTTCGACCTTAGCTTCTTTCATTACAGCTGGCGCTGGAGTAAAAGTTGCCAAGCATGGAAATTACGGAGTTTCTTCTGTAAGTGGTTCATCAAACGTAATGGAACATTTAGGAATCAAATTCACCAATGATGTCGATTTCTTAGAAAAGTCTATAGACAAAGCTGGAATATGTGTTTTACACGCGCCTTTATTTCACCCAGCTATGAAAAATGTAGCGCCCATTCGTAGAGCTTTAGGCGTCAAAACATTTTTTAATATGCTTGGTCCAATGGTAAATCCTTCATTTCCAAAAAATCAAATGGTTGGCGTATTCAACTTAGAATTGGCAAGAATGTATGGCTATTTATATCAAAACACAGATAAAAATTACACCATTTTACATGCTTTGGATGGGTACGATGAAATTTCACTCACAGGTGCTACAAAAGCTATTCGAAACAATTCTGAAGAAATGCTTACACCAGCAGATTTTGGCGTACCACAACATACTCAAGCTTCCATTTATGGCGGCGATTCGGTAGCATCTGCAGCAAAAATATTTACAGATATTTTAGAAGGCAACGGAACCGATCCGCAAAATAATGTTGTTTGTGCCAACGCAGGAATGGCAATTGCAACGGTAAACGGATTACAAGCCAAAGAAGGTTTCGAAATTGCTAAAGAATCCTTGCATTCGGGGAAAGCATTGCAAGTATTGAAGAAATTACAAGAATTGAGCAAATAAAAAATAAACATAAAATTTTTCAACATTGAAAACCATTTTAGACAAAATTATAGCAGATAAATACAAAGAGGTTTCACTGAAAAAAAGTATCGTATCAGTGTCGCATTTGGAGCGTTCGGCATTGTTCGGTCGTGAAACTTCTTCTTTGTCTGCCGCATTAAAAGCTAGTGATACAGGAATCATTTCTGAGTTTAAAAGACGTTCGCCATCCAAAGCTGTCATTAACCAAAGTGCAAGCGTACAAGATGTAGCTTCTGGGTATGAAAACGCAGGTGTTTGTGGAATGTCTGTTTTGACAGATGGAAAATACTTTGGCGGTTCACTAGACGATGTGTTGTTGGCAAGAGCAAGCGCACAATTACCTATTTTACGAAAAGAATTTATCATTGATGAATATCAAATCATTGAAGCAAAATCGTATGGTGCAGATGTTATTTTATTGATTGCTGCCGTGTTGACGAGAGACGAAATTAAAACCTTATCGGAAACAGCAAAAAACCTAGGATTGGATGTATTGTTAGAAGTACATAATTTGGAAGAATTGCAAAAATCAATCATGCCGTCATTAGACATGTTAGGTGTTAATAATAGAAACCTAAAAACCTTTGAAGTTAGCACAGACATCAGCAAAGAATTATCAACACATATTCCAGATGATTTTGTAAAAGTATCTGAAAGCGGAATTAGTTCTGTTGCAGCAATCAAAGATTTACAACCGTATGGATATCAAGGTTTTTTAATTGGTGAAAATTTTATGAAGACTGAAAACCCAGGGCTAAGTGCTTTGGAGTTTATTCGTGAGTTATGAGTTATTAAAAGTATCAATTTAACACCTAAATCTTAAATATTTTAATCATTTAATGAAACACAAGAAACTCAAAATATGCGGAATGAAATATGAAGACAATATGAAAGCTGTAAGCGAATTACAGCCAGATTATTTGGGTTTTATTTTCTATAAAAAATCGTCACGTTTTTTTAATACGGTTATTCCAGAAATTCCAAAAGGAATTAAAAAAACTGGTGTTTTTGTAAATGCATCTATAGAAGATATTTGTAAAAAAATAAAATTATATGATTTGCAAGCTGTACAATTACACGGGAACGAAAGCCCTGAGTTTTGTATTGAATTAAAGAAACGTATTTCGACTCCGCCCAATGCTCGGGTTGAAATCATCAAGGTATTTTCGATAAAAAATGAATTTGACTTTTCGACTTTGAAACTGTATGAACATTGTGTTGACTATTTTCTGTTTGATACAAAAGGAAAATTACCTGGCGGAAATGGTGTTACATTCGATTGGACTGTATTGGAAGATTATCCATCAACAAAACCATTCTTTTTAAGTGGTGGAATTGGTTTAGAAACGACTCAAAAACTGGAAGCATTTTTAAAAAGTAAAGCTTCAAAATACTGTTATGCTTTAGATGTGAATAGTAAATTTGAAATTGTTCCAGGGTTGAAAGATATTGAGAAATTGACAACGTTTAAAAAAGCTATATCATGAGCAACAAAAAATTAAAAAAAAGAATAGCGACACATATAAAAAACAAAGAATACGTACAAATTAGTAGAGGATTCAAAAATGAAAGTTTCCATAACATTACTGGTTATATACTAGCATATTCTGACGACTTTATAATGATTGCAAACATTGCTGAATTTACTTTTTCAGGTTTTAATTGTATTCCTGTTCAAACAATTACAGAGATTCGACGTAATAAAACGGATGAATATTTCGAAATGATTTTAAAAAAGGAATCTCCAAAAGGGTTCAAGAAAATAATCAAGCGTTACAATGCTATTGATATTACTTCGTTTCAAACCATTTTCGAGAACTTAAAAAAACAAAAAGAATGTGTTATCGTTGAATGTGAACGCGAAAAACATGGCTATTTTTCTATTGGACATATTCAAAAAATTTCAAATAAAAATGCTACAATTAACCGCTTTAATGCACAAGGTATTCTTCTAGAACCTATTAAAGAAAAATTAAAACAGATTACTAAAATCACCTATCAAGATAATTACAGCAACACGTTTAAAAAATATATAAGATCATGAGTTATCACGTGAACGAAAAAGGATATTACGGCACATTCGGAGGTGCATACATTCCTGAAATGTTATATCCGAATGTAGAAGAACTGCGTCAAAAGTATTTGGAGATTATGTATGAAGATTCTTTTCAAAAAGAATTTCAACAATTACTAAAAGACTATGTTGGGCGTCCATCACCGTTATTTTATGCAGAACGTTTGTCTGCCAAATACAACACAAAAATTTATTTAAAACGTGAAGATTTAAACCATACTGGCGCGCACAAAGTAAATAACACCATCGGACAAATTTTGATGGCAAAACGTTTGGGTAAAACTCGAATTATCGCCGAAACTGGTGCCGGACAACACGGTGTTGCAACAGCTACTGTTTGTGCATTAATGGGCATGGAATGTATTGTGTATATGGGCGAAATTGACATTGCACGACAAGCACCAAATGTAGCACGTATGAAAATGTTAGGTGCTGAGGTTCGTGCAGCATTGTCTGGAAGTAGAACGTTGAAAGATGCCACTAATGAAGCTATTCGCGATTGGATTAGCAATCCAATAAACACACATTATATTATTGGTTCGGTCGTTGGACCGCATCCGTATCCAGATATGGTAGCGCGTTTTCAAGCTGTAATTTCGGAGGAAATGGAATGGCAATTACAAGAAAAAGAAGGTCGTTCCTATCCAGATCATGTGATTGCATGTGTTGGTGGCGGAAGTAATGCAGCTGGCGCTTTTTATCAATATTTAGATGACGAACGCGTCAATTTAATTGCTGTGGAAGCTGCTGGAAAAGGAATTCATTCTGGTGAAAGTGCTGCAACTTCTGTGTTGGGTGAAGATGGAATTATTCACGGAAGTAGAACTTTATTGATGCAAAGCAAAGACGGACAAATTACAGAACCCTATTCAATCTCGGCTGGTTTAGATTATCCTGGTGTTGGACCAATGCACGCACATTTATATGAAAGTAAACGTGCCGAATTTATTTCTATTACTGATGATGAAGCTATGACTGCTGGCTTGGAATTATCACAATTGGAAGGAATTATTCCAGCGATTGAAAGTTCACATGCATTAGCCGTTTTTGATACAAGAAAATTCAAAGAAAACGAAATTGTTGTGTTGAACTTATCAGGTCGTGGCGACAAGGATTTGAATACGTATATTGATTATTTTAAATTATAGTAGTGAGAAATTAGTAATGAGATATGAGACAAGACTCACACCTCAATACTAATAACTCAATACTCAATACTATTAGCATGAATAGAATAAACCAAAAGTTACAAGAAGATAAAAAGTTACTATCTATATATTTTACCGCAGGATATCCAAGTTTGAATGATACCGTTGGTGTGATTGAAGAGTTGGAAAAAAGCGGTGTCGATATGATCGAAATTGGCTTACCGTTTAGCGATCCTTTGGCAGATGGACCAACGATTCAGGCAAGTTCTACACAAGCTTTGGAAAATGGAATGACCAGCAAAGTTTTGTTTGATCAGATAAAAAACATTCGTGAAACGGTTTCTATTCCATTGATTATTATGGGATATTTGAATCCGATGATGCAATACGGAATTGAAGCATTTTGCGCCAAATGTCAAGAAGTTGGTATTGATGGATTAATTATTCCCGATATGCCAGTAGATGTATACCATGAACAGTTTCAAGCAGTTTTTGAGAAGTACGGTTTGATTAATGTGTTTTTGATTACGCCACAAACGTCTGAGGAACGCATCCGATTTATCGATAGCATTTCTAACGGGTTTATTTATATGGTAAGTTCGGCAGGAACTACAGGTGCTAAAAATAGTTTTGGAAATACACAAGAAACTTATTTTGATCGCATTGGAAACATGAATTTAAAAAATCCGCAAATTGTCGGTTTCGGAATTTCCAATCATGAAACATTTACACAAGCCACTAACAAAGCAAAAGGCGCTATTATTGGAAGTGCTTTCATTAAACATTTGACAAAAAACGGAACTAAGTCCATCAAGGAATTTACAACACAGATATTGAATTCGGAATTGTAACCTAACTTTATATTTTAAAAGACGAATTTAAAATTTACAGCCGTTCTAAACAAGTAACTACTTCTAGACTCAGTATTTTGCTGCACTGCTTTATACTGAGTTTTAAAGGTATGTTATTTTTCAATTTCCTGACTTATTATTAGTTCAACAAAGTCTTTTGCTTCATATAATATCTTTTCCTTTGGCAATCTAAGCTTAATCAGTTTTTGAGAATAGAACTTTCCTGTCCAATTATATGAAGTACTGCTAAAACGTTTCCCTTTAGGCATTTTTAAAACGTTATCCCAACCAATCTCTTTATGGTAAACAGTTATCATGCAGTTATGATACTCCGAAAACATTAATTCTACTGAGAAACCTTGCATCAGTCCTGTATACCTATCGCCCTTTTTATTGAATCCATTTTGCTTAAAATAATTCGAATACTCTGTGCTTAGAAATCGTTTCTTCCCAAAAGATGAAACCTTTAATTTCATCACAAATTGACCGATTTTAATGATCCCAAAAGAAACTCCAAATACAATTAAACTTGTTTTTATTGTTAAAGAATCAATCAGGTTTTCATTAAAGAATATAAGAAATATAATTACTGATAATGCTAAAGAATATGTGATGTCATTGCATATTATTTTTAACCGTCTCCTTTTCCTTTTGTTTCTTTCAAGTCTTTCAGACATTGTTAACAAAGGAGTTTTATTGTCCTTAAGAGCTGCCATTCCTGTATGTAAACTATACCGCCATTTGCGTTCAGATTCAACCTTAAAAATTTTAGTAAAAATTGAATCAATAGTATCAATTAGTTGATTTCGCGAAGAAGCATCCGAATAATTAAAATAGTTCTCATAATTGATCTTTTCCCGCAATTCCTTGTATCCTAAACTTAGTAAAGCATTACTTTGGTTTTCATTTAACGGTGCTTGAGGAATGATCAATATATACGTCTGAAAATCTAGATCTTTGAGTACATATATCTTATTTCCCTTTGTGTATACTTTCAAACTCGTGTAAACAGGTTTTTCAAATAAATCATTTAATCTCGTTAGTAATATGTTTTTATTTGAATTGGCCATTTATAGTAGTTATCAAATTTGCAGAATCCGTTTGCACAATCTTATTTCGTTTCCTCTTTCCAATCCACAGGCGGTGGCGGTGGCGGAGGTGGCGGAGGTGGTGGTGGAGGCTGAATAGCAAGCTTTTCATTCAACCATATTTTTAAGACAACGCTGTCTGTTAATTTTTCATATTCATCAACTACTCTTCTCAATGTTTTTGGGAATTTTTCCATTTTCCCATTGTCGTAAGAAATGAAAATCATAAGTTTTTCTGGACTAACACTCCAAGATGGAATTTTCCCATTATTCTCAAAGTCTTTTTTTAAAACAGTTCCTAAACTATCTAACGGGTAATAAAACCTGTCTGATTTACTAATTGTATCATTGTGTATTTGAATTGTATTTTTCTGTTTAATTAATATACAACCAAAATCTTCCCAACAAGGATTTCCAAAATAAACGGTTTTAAGATCTGTAGCTGATTTTAAGGTAAGTTTTGGCAAACTATCACTACACGCAATTCGTTCAGTTCGTTCTAGTAATTCTTTCCAATTATTAAATTCGCTCAGCTTTAATTCAACTCCAATACTGTCATTTTCATTTTTGAAAAGTCCGTATTCTTTTTCAATTAATTGTATTGGTTTCTGCTCTATATTTTGACAACTAAATGTTATCAAAAACAGAATAATCAAAGACGATTTTTTAATGTTATTTACCATTTTCTTGAATGTATCACAACCTACCTATAACAGGAACTCCTATTATTTCTACTTTAACTAAGCTTAAGCTTCTCATATCAATCTAGTTAAAAACTAAAACTAAATGAATTTCGTATAAAATCAAATTAAAAAGTGGCAATTTTAAGTTAAAGTTTTCAATCACAATCTTTCGCTCATTCTTCCAGTTTATTTTCAATCTATGTTAAATACAGCAAAAAGATATTTCGTTACTTTAAAAAAATAGTATTTTTAAAAACTATTAAAATTTGAACAGATGAAAAAATACGCTTTTATTCTCTCTTTACTCATATGTGTTTCTTGTGGAAGTGACAAGAAAAAAGAAGAACCAATTTCAAAAAGTGAACTATCTCTCGCAGGTGTTTTAGAAGCTTATTATGAAGAAGGTTTGGCTCTCAATCCTCTAAATGCAACATTTGCTGGTGACCATAGATATAATGACCAATTTCCAAATTTATTATCAGAAGAGCATCATCAAAAGTTAAAAACATATTACCGTAAATTTAAAGATACGTTGAAAAACTTTGATGAAACGAATCTTAAGAAAGGTGAAAAAATGAGCAAAGCAATTCTGTATTGGGATTGCGATATGAGTTTAAGGAAATTAAGCTTTAAAAATGGTCGTTTGATGCCTATCGATCAAATGTGGTCTCTAAACTTAGTTGTTGGTCAATTGGCAAGCGGCGCATCTGCTCAACCTTTTAAGACAGTTGAAGATTACAATAATTGGTTGAAACGTTTGGAAGGCTATAATGAATGGTTAAAAACGGCGAAAACAAATATGCAAGAAGGAATTACAGAAGAGTTTGTATTGCCTAAATCATTGATCAAAAAAGTGATTCCGCAGTTTGAAGTTTTGGCTTCAACGAATCTTGAAGATCATTTATTTTATACGCCGATCAAAAACTTTCCAGCAGATTTTTCAGATGCAGACAAAGAAAATATAACAAAAGCATACAAGACATTTTTAACAGAAAAACTGATTCCATCATTTGGTGATTTGTCTCAATTTTTAAAGACCGATTACCTCAGCGCAGGTAGAGAAAATAGCGGAATTGATGGAACTCCTTACGGGGATGCTTATTATGAGTATTCGATTAAAGAATACACAACAACCAATATGACTGCCGATGAAATTCATGAGTTAGGTTTGAAAGAAGTTGCTCGAATTTTAGCAGAAATGGAGAACGTAAAAAAGCAAGTTGGTTTTAAAGGTGATTTAAAGTCGTTCTTTAATTATGTTCGAGAGCATAAAGAGTTAATGCCATATACAGAACCACAACAGATTATTGATAATTTTAATGCGATTCATGACAGAATGAAACCTCAAATTGAAAAGTTATTCGATTTAAAACCAAAAACTCCTTTTGAAGTCCGCCGTACAGAAGCTTTTAGAGAAGCATCTGCCAGTGCAGAATACAATCCAGGTTCTTTAGACGGAACACGTCCAGGTATTTTTTATACGCCAATTCCTGATGCTACAAAGTATAATGTCTTTTCTGATGAAGCGCTGTTTTTACATGAAGCCATTCCGGGACATCATTATCAAATTTCGCTGACACAAGAAAATGGAGAACTACCCGATTTTAGAAAAACACTTTGGTATAGTGCCTATGGCGAAGGCTGGGCATTGTATACTGAATCGTTAGGAAAAGAATTAGGTTTATACACAGATCCATATCAGTATTTTGGAATGCTGGGTATGGAAATGCACCGCGCCATTCGTTTGGTTGTAGACACAGGTTTACACGCAAAAGGTTGGACACGTGAACAGGCAATTGAGTATTCATTGAATAATGAAGCCGAAAGCGAAGCGAGTATTATTTCTGAGATTGAACGTTATATGGCAAATCCGGGGCAAGCGTTGTCGTATAAAATTGGACAATTAAAAATTCGCGAATTACGCGCAAAAGCAACAGAAGCTTTAGGTGATAAGTTTGATATTAAAGAGTTTCACAATCAAGTGTTGAGTACAGGTTGTATTCCGTTGCAGTTGTTGGAAGATAAAATAAATGCATGGATTCAAAAAAACAGCAGCGTACAGTAAAGAAATCTAAATTACATCCGTTAAATATACATCAAGGACGTTATGATTTTGGTTTGCTAATAAAAGCGTGTCCCGAATTAAAACAGTTTGTAGCGTTGAACAAATTTGGTGATGAATCAATTGATTTTTTTAATCCGAAAGCGGTTAAAATGCTCAATAAAGCATTGTTGAAACAGTTTTACGCGATTGATTTTTGGGATATTCCTGAGCGGTATTTGTGTCCACCAATTCCTGGTAGAGCAGATTATATACATTATTTAGCGACGTTTCTAGCAGAACACAATCACGGAAACATTCCGAAAGGAGAAAAAATTACTTGTTTAGATATTGGTACAGGCGCCAATTGCATTTACCCAATTATTGGAACGCACCAATATGATTGGAAATTTGTTGCATCAGACATTGACACCGTTTCTATTGCGAATGCTAAAGAGATTATTCTTCAAAACAAACGTTTACACAATCGTATTGAAATTCGCCAACAAGAAAATCCGAAGTTCATTTTTAACGGAATCATTCTTCCAAAAGAAAAAATTACCATTACACTTTGCAATCCGCCTTTTCATACCTCTGCAAAAGAAGCTGCAGCTGGAACAGTACGAAAATTACAGAATTTAAAAGGTAAGAAACCTGTAAAAACGGAACTCAATTTTGGCGGTCAAAGCAATGAATTGTGGTGTAAAGGTGGCGAAAAGAAGTTCATTAAAAACATGATTAAAGAGAGTAAACAGTTTTCAAAACAGTGCCAATGGTTTACGACGTTGGTTTCTAAAGAAGCTAATTTACCCGCAATTTATGATGCTTTAAAACGTGTAGAAGCTAAGACAGTAAAAACGATTCCAATGGGACAAGGAAATAAGATTAGTCGGATTGTGGTGTGGTCGTTTCAACACTAATTTCTAAACTTAGATACATTTCAATTGTAACAAATGAGGTGAAGTTTCATACTGATAATGGTATATAGAAACATTAACTGCTATTGGAAAAGCTTTACCAAACAAATTTCTGATAGTCTTAAAACCATTATAGTTATGAAAAAAGTTATCACGTTTACACTACTCATTTCTAGCTTATTTTTAATTTTTTCTTGTCAGAAAGAAAACAACTCACGAACGAGCCCAGAATTGACACAAATTTTTAACGAACAAGAAATTAAAGACATTGAAATGTTGGTTTCGTATGTTGAAAAAGAACTGAAAGCAAAAACTAAGACAGATGATATTGATAAAGCATATCAAGAATTTTTAGGCACATACTTTGAAAATTATTTCAATGATATCAATGAGACCTTTACGTATGAAGACATTAAAAATTTATACAGCACAATAGATAAAAATACGTTCAATACCATTTGGCAATACAATAAAGGCTTTAATTTTGTTTTGAAAGATTCTACTAAAAGTATCAACATGGCGTACGAGAAAAAATACATGAAGTATCTTGACGTACTTGGTGAAAAGAGTTTAAAAATAAAGGGATATGTCAATTCTACAAGAGCATCAGGAGTTACTCCAATTTATTCAATTCCTCCATTGCTTTTTACTTTCAATACTGAGAGCAGAAAACCTGAAATCCCTAAAACTTTTGGCGATTATAATACACGCGTATATAGAAGTATTGACTTGATTACGATTGCCGATTTAGTTTACCATGTTAAGATAGAAGACGTCCGCATCCAAAAGCTTAAAGAACAAGAACAGGTAAAAGATACTGTTCAGTAGTTATTTTCACTACTTTTGCTTCTCAAAATTAAAAATCATAAACATGTTTAAAACTCAAAAAATGTAATTTGATGCGTCCAAAGTTGAAATTTCGATTTCAATTAAAACCGAAGCTTAAAAAATACTATTGAATTAAAAATTAAAAAAATGAGTACTATATTTTTTACTTCAGATCATCACTTTGGACATAAAAACATTCTTAAATTTTCTGAACGACCGTTTGCGGATGTTGATGAAATGGATGAAGTATTGATCCAACGATGGAATGAAAAAATAAAACCCGAAGACGAAGTATATCACTTAGGTGATGTGGGACTTGCTTCTTCAGGGAAATTAAGAAAGATTTTAGACCGTTTACACGGGAAAATCTATTTGATTAATGGAAACCACGAAAAATCTGCGCAAGCCTGTCATACACGTTTTGAATGGATTAAAGACTATTATGAGTTGGTTGTAAAAGACGACGAGTTTGAACGTGGTGAGCAACTAATTGTATTATTTCATTATGCGTTGCGCGAATGGAATGCCTCACATTGGGGAACATATCATTTGTATGGACATTCACACGGAACCTTAGCTGATATTGATACTTCTTTATCATTTGATATCGGTGTTGATTGTCACGACTTTTATCCGTTATCGTACGAAGAAGTCAAAGCCATTATGAAGACCAAGAATTGGAAACCTCCTTTTGAAAAAGGAAATCGATGATAAAAACAGAAACCTCCAAAAGTTAATTTTGGAGGTTTTTTATGTATTTATTCTAGATATTAATTATTAATCGGATCGCCATTACCATCAACGTTTTCCCATGAGCGAAAAAAGACATTTCCACTAGTATCAACTGGTCCAAGATAATTAAAGCGAGCTCCTATTCCTGTCCTATTATTAAAGTTATCGAAAACTTTACATGTGCTATCCCAAAGCTGATTGGAATACATTAACTCACTTCGCCCCGTATTTGTTCTGACAACTTGATTTTGCGAAACATATACCTCAGAAGCTGTAGTTGGAATTCCAGAATTTGATTCAAGCGTATGTCTAATTAACCCTAAGAAAAAAGGCGTAGAAACTCCTTCAACAAATGTCTCATCAGAGAATATCTTATTTCCACGAACAGTCACATTTTGAAAATCACTTTTTATATTTATAAATGCTGGATGATCTCCTGTTACTGGAGAAATATAATACCCAATATTATCTGTGATATACGTTCTTCCTTTATACCATACATCTACAAATATTTGAACACTCGTATTATGAAATGTATTTCCAACAATTTTAGCATTTCCAGAACCATTTTGAAGTTTAACTCCCATATCATAAAAATTATTTCCTCTCAGTTCTAATCCATCTGTATACGCTGCTAATAGTCTACTTCCAGAGCCAATAACTAAATTCCCTGTGTTACGATATTCACAATTGATCATTTTTCCATGCATATTCCTGAAATCAGGATTAGCAGTTGGATCTTCATTTCTAAAATTCACGCCGCCTGAAGGTTTAATTCCTGATGGTAAGTCTCCTGTTATACCCATTTTTACTTTTAAGTCATCTAAGCTTGCAGTATCAAATTTACAATTGTAATACTGAATTCCACTTGCAGAACCTTTTACCAATCTTCTAAAAGCATAACGAATGGTACAATTGTCAAAAATAAAACGATGTGCAGCATCAGAAATATAATCTTGATCTACAATGTGAATGATATCGCCATCATCACCATAAACCCATTCAAAAACAGAATTCGTCATAGTAACTTTGGTTTTTCGAGGTGCTACAATCGTATCCGTATGATTTATGTTATAAAATAATGCGCGTGCAATTCCTACTCCATCGTTAATCTCGCCGTTTTGTCCTCCATTAATTTCTGAGATTCTCAAGTTATCACCGTTTACTACACTACCATCTACTATAAATAGTTGTATTCCTGCAGCTCTATAATCATGTCTAATATTTAACAAATTTGATATTGTAATATCTCTTAGCGTAACATTATCTACATTTTCTATTCGAAATGCATTTGCCATTTTTTTATCTCCATCAACCGTAATTCCTTTTACTGTAAGATTGTCTAAATCTATAAAATCAAAGATTTCTAAACTTATATGTGTTGTTGTATTGTTGGTAAGTAGGCTTCCATAACCTATCAATGTAAAATCTCCTGCTCTATTTACTACAATTTTAGTATCAGTTCCTATAACGTAGTCTTGTGTTAAGGTTACATGATTGGCATTTTGACACGCTGCATTGATCGCTGCGTAATCATCTACCGAAAGATCTCCTTTTGCGCCATACCATTCTGGATAAAATGTATCATATACAACAGTGTTTGATAATACAATTGAAGTTTCAAAAATTTGCCCTAAAGGCGCTTCAATTTTCGTATTATTCCCTCTTAAAGTTCCATTTGAAAGCATTCCGCCTTCAAATCGAAGTGTAACATTTATTGGCATGTTTACCGTAATTCCTCCTAAGTCAAAATCTGAACGGATAACCCACACAATATTTGGTGAGAAAGATGCTGCTTGCGACCAATCAAAGTTAGATGGTAGCACTGCATAATCATTCGTTACAGATTCCATTTTGTTCATTTTAGTAGCGTTCGCAGATATGCTATTTACACACAACATACCGATCATTACCATTAAAATTTTAAGTGTTTTTTTCATCATTTTTATCTTTATTTTTTATCTATTACAAAGATAATTTATCGCTTCCGCGTGATGAAATATTTAGCACTAAGCATGCTGCAACTACAGGAAACACAAGAGGTTTAAGATTTTAAAGCATTTTTTTAATCTTCAAAAAACAGTCTGAAAAACTATAATTTTTTACACCTATTTTTTAATCAGATAGTTTTTATATATTTGAGTACATTAAAACCTTTATTATGATTAAAAAAATATGTATCCTAACAGTACTACTTTGCACTTTTGCGACTATTCAAGCACAAGATTTTAAAGTTCCGAATTATGTATTTGAAAAAGCAGAAGATTATGCTAAGTATGAACAAGATGTCGTTGCGGCAACAAAATGGCTTATTGAAACACCAATCAACTCTCAAGCGAATAAACGCGCTAAAGTGAATGCTTTTTTACTCAAATGGTTTGAAGGAACACCAAATATTACTTTTAATATCAATAGCGATATTGTCACATTTATGGAAGAATCTCCTGAATCATTTATGATTTACCTTGCTGGATGGGCTTCCTATTGCATTGAGAATAAAGACTATAAAAATGAGTTACAAGGAAATGTTCGTGGAATAGAAAGTGTGATTGCATTTTATAACGCTAACAAAAAAACAACAGGTAAAATAAAGCCTATAGAGCGTTATAAAAAATTAAAGAAAAAAGGAAAGTTAGAAAAACACTTAAAGTCTAAACTATAATATTCCAAGCTTATAAAACATATACTTCAATAGATTATAAGAAATCTATTTTATAGGAATACTACACCTATTTTAAAAAAACTCGCGATACTGCAAAACCCGAAAATCAAAAGTTGTGAATTTCGGGTTTTCCTTTTTGAGTGTTTTGTATAACGGAATACTTCCAATAGCACGATTGGCTGCACCAGAAGATGAGGTTAAGGAAACGGTTTTAATGATTCGCGATTGCATTTTAACAGCATCTCGACTGCGCTCGATGTGACAAGGTTGAGCAGATGCTGAATCAAGTTCAGCATGACATGTTTTTTCAGCTAAGCTCAAATCAAATTGATGAATTCTTGGCACCGTATCCGAAACAACTTCGAGTTTGAGGTTATACGGTTTGATATGTTTTCTAAAAAAATATTCTGGACCATTTTTAGAGTTTCCACCAATGAAGAGAATGGTATGAATGCTTGGATATTGCTGTAAATATCCTATTACATCACGTAATTGAATGTTTTGCATTCCTAAATCAGATGCATCTATTTTTTGACGTTCGCAACTGTCTACAATATCGCAAACGCCAATTTTATGCTTGATAAAGAATTGCTTTCGTTGATCAATGGCTTCTTGCGAATTGTCATAGCGCAATTTCAAATTGAATATTTCATCAATAAACAACCATAACGAGTTATAGTAACTTCCGTAACAGAAGTTGACATCCTTTTCGAGTAATTCGCCTGTGGAAAATCGCGGTGGTGGCAATGTGCCAACAATTAGTTTTTCAGTATCTGGCTGAATAAAAGGTTGGTATGGATGTTTGTGTAGAAACATACCTAGTATTGATTGTCCAATTCTTCACGAAATTTACGCACATTCGTAACGACTTGTCGATATGTTCTCCTATTTTGTGGCGTCATGTGGTCCGATTCCGTAATGACTTCATCTAATATTTCGATCGCTTTTCCCTTTTTTCCGTTTTTATGGTAAAATTTAGCCAATATCAAACGTTCAGCATAATTAGAATACCGCTGATCAATATTTTTTAAGTTTTGTTCTGCTTCTTCTATTCGTCCTAATTTATCTAATGCCAAACCATAAATATATTGTGATCTAGAATTTTTAAACTCGTGATTATCTTTGATTTGATCTGCCAAACGAATCACCTCTTCATAATTTTGAGATTGACTCATTGCGCTAATCATCTGAGTTATGACATAAAAATCTTTTTGAAAATTTCCTTTCAAAGCCGCTTCATACTGAATACTTGCATTTTCATAATCACGATTTTCAAAATGGGCATCTGCCAATGCTACTCTATTCTGAAATGTATCTGAAAAAGCCAAACGTTTTTCTGCTTCTTTTACCTTTCGTGATGGCGCAATTACTGTTGCTATTTCCTCAGTAACTTTCTCAATATCCGTTTTATTTATTACTTGTGTTAAAATGTATAAAATAGCTCCTAATAGCGGAAGCATTAATATTATTAAATACCAGAAATAATCTTTACCATTTTTATATGCATGATACAAACAGCATACTTGAAGTATTAAAACAGGTGTTAAAAAACGAATCATATTTTATCGTGTAAATACTAATTCGTTTCCGTTAGATAGTTCTTCACTAAAGCCATAACCTTCATAGTTAAACCCTTTTAGATCGTCAATCGTTTTTGCGTCTGTGTCAATAATAAAACGTGTCATATACCCTCTAGCTAGTTTTGCATAGGTCATGATAGTTTTATATTCGCCATTCTTAAAATCTTTAAAAACAGGCGTAATTACAGGGACTTTCAACCCTTTTGCATCAACTGCTTTGTAATATTCGTTGCTGGCTAAATTCACAAACAATTCGCCGTCTTCAAGTTCACTGTTTAATTGCGTTGTAATTTTCTTTTTCCAAAACTCATATAGGTTTTTATTTTTACCTACAGGAAGTTTTGTGCCCATTTCCAAACGATATGCTTGCATTAAATCTAATGGTTTTAGCAATCCATATTGTCCTGATAAAATTCGCAACGTATTTTGTAATACATCAATTTTTTCTTCGGGAAGTGTAACCGCGTTTAATCCTTGAAAAACTGCACCACTAAATGTGTAGATACTTGGTCGTGCATTTTTTATGGTAAATGGCAATGCCCAATCTTGATTTCGTTGATAGTTTAAATCTGCTAATGCATCAGAAATCTTCATCAATTTAGATAAACTTTTAGGAGATTTCTTTTTTAAGATTTTACTCAATCGTTCTGCTTCTTTTAAAAAACAAGCTTCGGTATATTTTTCTGTTGGAATACTACTTTCTAAGTCTAATGACTTTGCTGGAGATATTACAATTTTCATTTGTATGTTGTTTATTTTATGAATGCTGTCAAATGGAATTCGCCAATAATCCTATCGGTTGATAGGAACTGATTGTTACGACTCATTTCATTTGTATGTTGTTTATTTTCTGATTGTTAAAATTACGCTTTTTCTGTGACTATTGTTCCGTTTAAAAAGGCAAAATTATAGTCGCCTTTTATATAAAAGTCGGCTGGATGCGCTTCTTCTTGCGTTGGGAACCATTTTTTCTTGATATTATTTACCAGAATAAATAAACCTTCGGAAGTTCCTACTGCGCAAAATCGTTCAAATCCACCATCATAAATCGCAATAGGACGCATTGCATTTAGTTGATTATAAATCGTTTCAATATGTGTAGAAACGATTCCAATTTCACAAACACTTAGTATGTCTGTCGTTGAAAAAGGGTCTGTACTTACGTTGTTTGTATCTTTTCGCGAAATAAATTCGACAATATTTCCATCAATATCATAAAAATACAAGGCTTCTGCATTCCAGTTAGAAAAATCAGCAACAGTTTCACCTTCACACAACAAAATTTCTGTTCGCTGTTGAGTCCATTCTAACGCTTGTTGAATTTTATTGGGCGAAATAGCAATTGCAAAATGTGCAGGATATATTCGTTCCGATTTCACAAAAGTTAAAGAAGAAGCACCAACTTTTATTGTAAACGTTCCCGCGGAAGCGGCAACTAAAGGCATCTCTAACACTTGCGTGTAGAATTCTTGCTGTGCTTCTAAGTTTGTTGTAAAAAGGGTGAGTTCGTTAATTTTCATAGCATAAAAATAATGTTTTCCAGAAAAAGAAAATAGGCTTTTAAAGAGTTATCTTTTATATTGAAATAAAGGTTTCCTATATTACAGCACTCAATACTATTATATGATTACAGCACTATTTATTGTTTCTGGAATTGGATTTACTTTTATTCTTTACACAGTATTTAAGCCACTGACTGCTGAAGAAAAGGAGGAAAAAGCTCGATTAAAAAAAAGTTTAGAAGACGATCGCATTTTTGATCCTGAAACTGGTGTATATATTTCATTGGAAGAAGCAGAATCTGGTCAATGGTCTACAGACGATCGAGAAAAACATTATTTACCTGAACTACAATTATCTGAAGAAGGAGACAATCTTAAAATTGCAGTCGATTATCTTAATAAGAGTCAATATTATACAAAAACTGGTCCGCTTCCTGATACTGAATACGATATTATAGAGTCAAGTAATATATTGAGCAAATATGAAGATTGGTACTACTCCAACACTTTAAAATTTGATAAAGGCTATGCTTTTCTTCCTACAGTAGGAGATGGCTTAGATGGCTCATTGCTCATGTTTTTAATAAAAATTAATTCCTTAAAAGGGCATTATTATTTAAGAGAAAAAGATGTTTCAGAAAAATTCTTTGACCTTTTGAGAAAAGACGATGATTTGGACTTAAAAAATTACGAAAGTTTTACAATAAGACGTTCTAAAAATATTCAAACGATTGATCGATTTTTGAAGATTTTTGAAAATGAAAAAGGATTAGAAATTGAAATAAATGACACGTATCTTTTGATAAAGACCTTGAAATTGGTCAATATTGATGATATAAAAAGAATTGAACGTATTGTCCAAAGAATAAGGTAGTAACTATTTGCTGTAACAAAACGGTATTTTCTTGCACTTATTTGTATATGAAAATCAAATCTAACGCAGCTCCACAAGAACTAAATTCTCCTTTTTATCAAAAGAATCAAGAGTTTTGCCAAACCTTTGAAAAGTTTGTAGCGAGCAAAAACGGATTGGTTAAGGGAAAGTTTAATGCGTGGAGTTATTTGATTTATGGAAAGATTACTGCAAACTACGATTGGGACTTAAAGTACAAACGCGCTATTTATTCAAGTACAGGAAGTATTTTTTCACTGCTATATAGAAATGAAGTTGTACTGACGTTAGCAGAATGGATATGTAATGATATAGACACGAATGATACCTCTTTTTTTATTCGTAAAAAGAAGTTTTTAGATCGATTAAATCCAAAATTTTCACAAGCAAAAAATCATAAATATGTCATCACGTCAAAAGGAAAATCATCAATCTTTGCTTCACAAATAATTCAAATTTTAGCACCTCTTTTTGAATCTGAAGAAATCTTTAAAATTCGATTGAAAAATGGCAAGTTAATAATTGAATTAAGAAGTGAAACAGCCCATTTGGATGTTTTGGATGAATTGTTGTTGGTTTAGGTTTGGTGTTTGGCAATTTATTTAAAATTCAACATTTAGCATTTAACATTCTTTATACCTTATTTATTTTCACTTCCGTAGATTTGACAATAAACTTCTAAACGCATACACGGCTCAACTTCATAAAAAATACTATCTTGCAGCGCTAAAATTTAGGACTCATAAAATAAATTACATAAAGATGAAATTATTCAAATCCGTTGATAAAGTGTTAGCTCGTATGGGAAGTTCAAAAGCTACTGATCGTGCTTATAACGAACCATTAACAGCAGATGTCATAAAAAAAATCCCTGGTGAGCAACTTGCGGTTTCTGAAGCTGGAGGAATTTGGGCTGCATTACAAGAATTGAACGGTTATGTTTTTATGGAGTTGATCGTTTTAGATACTACTAAAATTAAGACTTTTAAAGGTGTTACCATGACTTTTTTAGGTGATACTGAATTAAAATTAACATCAGATAGCGGTGAAATTAAATCTGATTTTTCAGATGTTTTTAATCGTTGGCTGACAGAGATCAGCTTTGAAATCACAAAGAAAGATTTGAATTTTATTAAAAAGAAAAAATACACTCAAATTCAACTTGATTTTAAGAATAAGTCATTGTTGTTTGATTTGAAGAAATGATTTCGATTCCGCTCAATCGACTTTCTTAGACTTTCTTAGACTTGTTAGACTTGTTAGAAAGTAAAATACTACATGTAGTTGCATAGTAAAAACTCGTAAACTTACAAACCTATTGTTTACACTAAACTTGCTGAAGTGCATTAGAGTCTCAAAATATTCTTTGAAACTTCTCAATCCTAACACCAAATACCTAATACCCAAAAAACTACAAGTCTATATGCTTGGCATAATTACGCCATTTTTCTACACACTCTGCAATATCTGTTGGAACTTCTGAATTGAAACTCATCTTCTCTCCTGTTCTTGGATGAATGAATCCGAGTGTTTTTGCATGCAATGCTTGTCTTGGTAGAATTTTAAAGCAATTGTCTACAAATTGTTTGTACTTCGTAAAGGTTGTTCCCTTTAAAATGCGCTCGCCGCCATAACGTTCATCATTAAATAAAGTATGACCAATATGTTTCATGTGCACACGAATTTGATGTGTACGACCAGTTTCTAGTTGACAAGAAACCAACGTTACATATCCGAAACGCTCTAAGACTTTGTAATGTGTAACTGCTGCTTTTCCTTTGTCGGCATCATCACCGTAAAACACAGTGTTTTGCAATCTGTTTTTAGGATGACGACCAATGTTTCCTTCTACAGTACCTTCATCTTCTTCTACATTTCCCCAAACAAGTGCATAGTAAATTCGCTCCGAAGTTTTATTAAAAAACTGCTTTGCCAAATGTGTCATTGCATCATCTGTTTTAGCCACTACTAACAATCCGCTAGTATCTTTATCGATTCTGTGTACCAATCCTGGACGTTCGTTTGAGTTTTTTGGAAGATTATCAAAATGATAAATCAACGCATTAATCAACGTTCCTGAATAGTTTCCGTGCCCTGGATGCACTACCATTCCTGCTGGTTTATTTACGACTAGTAAATCGTCATCTTCGTAGACAACATCAATCGGAATGTTTTCTCCAACCAATAAATTCTCATACGGCGGATACGCAAATAATACTTTAATTACGTCGTTTCCTTTTACTTTATAATTAGACTTTACAGGTGTATCATTAACATAGATATTACCATCTTTGGCAGCTTGTTGAATTTTATTTCGGGTTGCTCCTTCAATAAAATTCATCAAATATTTATCTATACGTAATGGTTGCTGTCCTTTTTCGGCAGTAAATGAATAGTGTTCGTATAAATCGTCTGATTCTTCTTGTGGTTGTGGAAAATTATTCTCCTGCATTGTTGTCGTTTTCGTCTGTATTGCTTGATCCTGGACGTTTTCCATTTCCAAGTATCAATTCTATTTTTGACATTTTTGGAAGTCTTTCATTTGGCTTCAAAGGTTTGCCTTTGTATTGCATTCCCAACACCATATCTTTCCCAATATTATCTTTATATGTTACTTTTTCCACTCCAAAACCTACTGCTTTTAAAGTTGATTCGGCTGTTCTTCTTGTAATTTGAATTACATGCGGAACAGTTACTTCTCTATATTTTGATGGATTGATTTTTAGATATATTTTTCGTCCTTCTTTTACTTTTTTCCCTGCAACTGGATGTTGCTCAATGATTGAAAATGCAGGAAAATCAGGATTGTAATTTACAGTATCTTGTATGGTATAGCTCAAGTCAGTATTTTCCAATTTAATTTTGGCATCTTCAAATGAAAGTTTTGCCAAATTAGGAACTGTTTTAAATTCTCCATGATTCGTAGAAAAACTAAGCCATGTTGTAATTAAAAAAACCAATACAATAGCAATTCCAATAGCAATTCCTATCTGTATTGAAAATACTTTAAATATAGGAAATCGGTTAAAAAAGGCTTTGATTGCCGAAAGAAGCTTTTTAAAATTCATTTCTAATACGTTTTAATGGGACAAATATACATACTATTATTCCTAATATTCTACTTTGAATTGTCCACAAATACATTTACTTTCGTTTTTAGAACGTTTATTTGTCTTATTTCTTATAAAAATGAAGAAAAATATTGCCATCATTATGGGCGGTTATTCAAGTGAATACGCCATTTCATTGAAAACTGGAGATGTTGTATCTAAGCATTTAAATGCTGCGAAATATAATGTTTACAAAGTACATATTTTTAAAGAAAAATGGGTTTGTGTTACTACAGATGCTGCCGAATTCCCAATTGATAAAAACGATTTTTCTGTTACGATTGATGGCATTAAAATTACTTTCGACTGTGTGTTTAATGCTATTCATGGAACACCTGGCGAAGATGGTTACATACAAGGCTATTTGGGACTTATAGGAATTCCGCATACAAGTTGTGGTATGTACCAAGCTGCATTGACTTTTAACAAACGTGATTTGTTATCTACTTTAAAGCCTTACGGAGTTAAGTGCGCCACTTCGTATTATTTGAATGCTGGCGATGCAATTGATAAAACTGCTATTGTTGAAAAAGTAGGATTGCCTTGTTTTGTGAAGGCAAACAAAGCTGGAAGTAGTTTTGGGATTTCTAAAGTGTATAAAACTGAAGAACTTGAAAATGCAATTGCTGTAGCCTTAAAAGAAGATGATGAAGTTATTATTGAATCCTATTTAGATGGTGTAGAAGTTTCTGTTGGTGTTATAAATTATCAAGGAAAAGTTACGGTTTTACCTATTACCGAAATTGTTTCCGATAATGATTTCTTTGATTATGAAGCTAAGTATTTAGGACAATCGCAAGAGATTACACCTGCACGAATTTCTCCAGAATTAACCGAGAAAGTATCAAAAGCTGCAAAATCTATTTATGAAATTTTAAAAATGGATGGTTTTTCGCGAAGTGAATTTATTTTTAAAGATGATGAACCTTATTTGTTAGAAGTAAATACGGTTCCAGGAATGACCGAAGAAAGTATTTTACCGCAACAAGCAAAAGAAGCTGGAATTTCCCTTGAACAATTATTTGGCAATGCTGTTGAATTGGCTTTTGCTAAAAAGTAGTACCTTGTCCTAGTTTTTTATAACAATCATCACAACATGAAACGAGCTATTTTTCCAGGGTCTTTTGATCCAATTACTTTAGGACATTACGATATTATAAAACGTGGCATCAAATTGTTTGATGAAGTTATTGTTGCTATTGGTGTAAATTCTGCTAAAAAATATATGTTCAGTCTAGAACAGCGCAAGAAATTTATTGAAGATTCTTTTAAGGATGAACCAAAAGTTACTGTAGTAACTTATGAAGGTTTAACGGTTGATTTCTGTGAAAAACATAATGTGGATTTTATTTTACGCGGACTTAGAAATCCTGCCGATTTTGAGTTTGAAAAAGCCATTGCACATACCAATCGTGATTTAGCACCGATTGAAACTGTCTTCTTATTAACAGCTGCAAGTACTTCTTATATTTCGTCTTCTATTGTTCGTGAAGTTATTCGCCACAATGGAGATTATACGTTACTAGTTCCTGATACGGTTAGGGTTTAGATTGGGTGTTAGGTGTTAGGTGTTAGGTGTTAGGTAAAATCTTAAATAAAAAAGGGTTTCAAAGTACTTCTCGATACAAAATTTTATACTAAAATTTCACTCGAAGTGACGTGTTGAGTTATTGAGAAACAGATTGAGATTGTCGCAAGTTTTTATCAAAACACTCGCAAAGACGTTTCAAAGAAGTTTAAGAATACACGCGAAGCGATCTACATTTCGACTCCGCTCAATGTTCTTATATCCCCAAAAGTGAAGCGAGTCTAATAATCTAAAAATCTAAGAGCGAAGCAAGTCTAAATCAATCCATATATTTCTGAATCAGCGTAAATAATTGCGATGCCACAAACGGTTTTATAATCATATCATTCATTCCTGAATTGACGATTTTAGGCAAGCTATCATCCAATGAAACTGCCGTAAATGCAATAATTGGCACTTTTTTATTGAATCCTCGAATGACTTTCGTTGCTTCATAACCATCCATTTCCGGCATGTGAATATCCATCAAAATTAAATCGTAATGATTGTTCCTTACAATTTCAATGGCTTCTGCACCACTTGCTACAATATCTGTTGTGATTTGTTTTGTAGATAGGATTTTTTTCGTCAACATCTGATTGATTTTGTTATCATCAACCACCAACATTTTTAAATGACTAAAATCTACATCTTCAATACTAGTTTCAATATTCAAGTCAACATTATCCGTTGCTTTTGGGAAACTAATATCAAAAGTAAATGTAGTTCCGACATTCACTTTACTTTCTAAATGAATCTCACTATTGTATAATTTCAAAAGTTTTTTTACAATCGACAATCCTAAACCAGAACCTTGATATTCTTCATTGACTGCATCATAATTTTGTGAAAACATTTCAAATACTTTTTCCTGCTTTTCTTTCGGAATTCCGATTCCTGTATCTTGAACACAAAAATGCAATTGCACATCGTCATCTGTTTCATCTAGTTTTTCAACACTCAAACGAATGATTCCATTTTTGGTAAACTTAATTGCATTACTAATAAGGTTGATTAGTATTTGAGAAATTTTCAAACTATCACCTACTAACAATTCTGGAATTTCCCTATCATACGCTATATTAAGTTCGTTTTCTCGGTCTTTTATCAACAAATCAAACGACTTAATTATATTATCAATATTCGCTTTTAAATTAAACGTAGACGCACCAATTGTAATCGTGTTATCTTCTAGTTTATTTGCTTGCAGAATATTATTTACTAACGATAATAAATGATCTCCCGAAAATTTTAACGATTTTAAATATTGCTGTTGTGATGGTTTTGGATTTTCTTCTAAAAGCAAATGTGTGATTCCTGTAACTGCATACAAAGGTGTTCGCAATTCGTGACTCATCATAGAGAAGAAGTTTGATTTGGTTTTTGAAGTCATTTCTGCTTTCAGTTTTGCTTCTTCCAATTTGTTTTGTTTGATTCGCAACAATTTGTTACTTTTTATCTTTTTATAAATTGCTTTTACGATCAATGTTCCCAAAATAATACAGCCAATCAATAACAAAACAATAATGACTAACACTACTTTAAATCGGTTGACAATGATGCTTTTTTGGTAATTTTTTTCCTCTAAAACATCAAGTTTAAGTTGATCTTTACTTAAACTATAATTTGCCAACAATTCTTCTTGTAAGCTTGCACGATCTTTCTCTAGTTTCTCTTTTAACTTTTGATGATAATTTAACGTAGCTTCTCTCTCTTTATCAATTTCTCCTTTCGACTTATATATTTCGGCTAATTGTCGGTACGAACTTGCTAAATCGTTAACATGGACATATTCGTTTGCGATATGTTTCTCTAAGAACTTTTGTGCATTTTCATAGTCATCCAAATAATAATATGCATCGCCTTTTGTAAACTCCAGATAGTTCATTCTGGCAGTAAAAAAGTTTTTATTATTTGAAGATGCTTTCACACGTTGCTCTATTTCTTTAACAAATTTCAATACGCCTACATATCGTTTTTCGGCTTGCAACAAAGCTATTTTTGCCCAATCTAACACCAATATATCCTCTACATTTTGTGTAGTTTTAGCAATAGCATAACCAGTTTTAAGGTAATTATGTCCTTCTCGGAAGTTTTCTTGCATTGTTGCCATTCGAATCAAATCGTGATATATCAATACAATTCGTCGCTTATTGCCTAGTTCCGTATATAGTTTGAGTGATTTTTCATAATAATTCTTTGCTTTTCCTAAATATTGCATTCGCTTATATGTAGTAGCCAATATACTATAGGAATAGGCTAATGCTTGGTCATTTTCATTATTGGTAGCATGTTGAATGGCAATGTAACTATATGAAAGTGCTTGCCCGAAACTAAAGTCTCTTGCAAGCTTAAATGCTTTACCATTTAGCGAGTAAATACTATCTATAGATATTTCTTGCGCATTTAATTGTGCACAAGCAAACCAGCAAAGAATGATATGTAAGATATAGTTACTCTTCACTTGATTGGTGTATTACATAATCTATTTTATCGTACAGCATTTCTGGCTCAAATGGTTTGCTAATTACGCCGCTAATTTTAGTATTGACCACTTTTGAATACGCATCTGAAATTTCCATTGCTGTTAAAAGAATAATTGGAACGTTGTTATTGTTTTCTCTAATTTTTTGAATCGTTTCCAGACCGTTTAATTTAGGCATGAACATATCCATTAAAATCAGGTCAAACTTTTGCTTTTCTATAATATCTAATGCAGAAAAACCACTGAGTACAACTTTGGTTTGTATTTGTTCTCGTTCTAGAATTTTTTGCGTCAACAATCCGTTCACAGCATTATCGTCCACAATTAAAATGCTTAAGTCTTTAAAATTATAGGTTTTATTTTCAAACTCAATTTCGTCTTCCACATTAGAAGCTTCTACTTTTTGCAATTCCAATTCAAAATAAAATTCAGTACCTCTGTTTAATACGCTCCGTAAATGCAGTTTTGATTTTAATACTTTTAGTAAATTATTTACTGTGGTTAATCCTAAACCTAAATCCAGATAACCATTATTTTCATTGAGCACAATTCCTTTTTCAAGGTTTTCAAAAATTACATGTTTTTTTTGCTGAGGAATTCCTAAACCATTGTCTTTAACCGAAAACTTCAACGTAACTGTTTCATTGGTTTCTGCTATCTGATTAATCTTTAATCGAACATTGGCTTCCATATTGTAACGAACAGCATTATCTAACAGATTGAAAAGGATTTGCGAAATCTTTAGGCTGTCACCAAGTAATAAGTTCGGAATATTTTCGTCAATCTTAATATCAATATTATTGCGATTCTCTTTCACCAAAAAGTTTACGGAAGTAATTACATTTTTTACATTTTTACGCAAATCAACATTTTCTTCAACAGCTTCCATTTTGCTTGCTTCTACTTTATTCATTTGAAGAATATTATTAATAATTGCAAGTAAATGTTCGCCCGAAAATTTTAGAGACTTTAAATAACGCTCTTGAAATTCCGCTGGTTTTTCTAATAATAATAAATTGGTCATTCCGATAATAGCATACAAAGGTGTACGCAATTCATGACTGATTAACGAAAAGAAGTTTGTTCGAATTTTGGAAACATTTTCAATTTGCTTCTTTGCTTCAACTAGTTGCTTGTTTTGTCCGCTTAATAAAGCATTTGTTCGAACTCGTGTTCGTTGATTTAAATAGAAAACACCTGTTAGCAAGACCAAAATCACTAAAATGATAATAAAGATCGTTGTTAGTTTTCGGTAGTCGTTTATATATAACTCTTTATCTTCTTGTTCTTGCTCAATTTTTTCCAATTTCCCTTCATATTCTTCAATTCCATATTTTAGTACAATTTCGGAGAGTAGTGCAGACTTTTTATACAAGTTATATAATTCATAAGCTTCAATATGTTTTGCTAACGCTTCTAGTTCTGCTCTTTTGTCTCCTCTTTTTATGTAAATATCTGCAAGATCTTTATATGCAAACGACAACAATTCCAAATGTTCTTTATGAGAATCATCACACATAGAAATTGCATCTTTATAATACGCTTCAGCTTCATCAATTTTTCCTTGCAACAATGCAGATTTCCCACTATAATAATATGAACCTTGAAGCATAGCTTCATTTGGCGGATAATTAGGATTATCCATACAATATTCAATAACTTTTTGAAAACAATCTTTCGCCTTACCATAAACTCCTTTGGCAACATGTAGTTGCCCAATATGATATTTTGGTCTTATAGAACTTATGTCATTACTAAATTTTTTGGAAAGTACTAAACTTACTTTTAAATGAGTTTCTGCTGCTTCTAGTTCTCCGTTTTGAAATAAGTAATAACCAAGATCACTATGAATTTGCATTAAACGTTTTTCGTTGTTCTTTTTTGTGAAGTATACAATCGCCTTATTGTAATTTTCAACAGCGCGCTCCTTATAGTGCATATGAACATACACCACACCAAGTGTGCAATAACTTTCAGCAATAAGACTGTCGTTTTTTACATGAATAGCTTGCCTTAATGCACGCTCACTATATCTAATTGCTTGATTAAATTTTCTTTTTACTGAGAGCTCTTTAGCTACTTCTTGAAGTTGGATAATACTATCTTTTACTATGGTACGATTTGTTTGTCCATGCAATACAGATGCAAAGACAAAAGATAATAAAAACAATCGTAAGGCAACCATGTTTTAGTAAGTAGGCTATAAATCGGTGCAGAAGATACAAAAATTAGCGTAGCTTTTTATTTTTTTAACGCTATCAGCACTAGATTATTTTTGCAAATCCATCATTACATAATATCTAGGATCATCTATAGCATCCTCAATTACATTTGCCAACTTTGGAGAAGCTTTAACCATTAACGCTTTACAGTCTTCACTTAAATGTTTGATACGTACTTGCTTTCCTGCTGTTTCGTATTTTTGTATCAAATTAAAAATTGCTTCCAATGCAGAGTGGTCAGAAACTCGTGACTCCATAAAGTCAATTACAACAACATCCGGATCATTCTTTATGTCAAATTTACTGTTGAATGCTTGAATACTTCCAAAAAATAAAGGACCAAAGATTTCGTATACTTTAGTTCCGTTTTCCAATACTTTTTTACGTGCACGAATACGCTTTGCATTTTCCCATGAAAATACCAATGCAGAAATAATAACACCCGCAATAACTGCTACTGCTAAATCTTTCCAAACAGTAATTAAAGAAACTGCAATTAATACAATAGCATCACTAATAGGTATTTTATTAAGAATTCTAAAACTACTCCAAGCAAAAGTTCCAATTACAACCATAAACATCACTCCTACTAATGCGGCAATTGGTACTTGTTCTATTAAACCAGAAGCAAAAAGAATAAAACATAATAAAGCAACAGCGGCAACAACTCCAGAAAGTCTTCCGCGTCCACCACCTTTTATATTAATGATAGATTGTCCAATCATTGCACAACCTCCCATTCCACCAAAAAGTCCGTTTAAAATATTTGCACCACCTTGCGCCAAACATTCACGGTTACTATTTCCGCGAGTTTCTGTAAGTTCATCTACTAAATTTAACGTCATTAATGATTCTATCAATCCAATTGCTGCTAAAATAAATGCATAAGGTGCCATGATTAACAGGTTTTTCAAACTCCACAATTCAGCAGAGAATATACCTGTTTGAAATTGTGGTAAGCCACCTTTCAATCCTGTACTTTTTCCATCACTACCTTCTACAATAAATGATTTTACAGTAGCTACATCATCAAAATTTCCTAAAATAACAATTGCAGAAACCACAATAATAGCAATTAAAGCCTCTGGCAATTTTTTGGTTAATTTTGGTAATCCCCACATAATCAACATCGTTAATCCTACCAAACCAAGCATAATCCACAAAGCAACACCTTCTAGCCAAACTTTAGTATCTCCACTTCCTGATTTGAACATTTCTAATTGCGACATAAAAATCACAATTGCCAAACCATTTACAAATCCCATCATTACAGGATGTGGAATCAATCGAACAAATTTTCCAAGTTTAAAAGTTCCTGCCAACATTTGAATGACACCAACCATCAATAAGGTAATGAATAAAAATTCCAGCCCTTGCTTGCCCATTCCAGCATCAACTCCAAACGCATTTCCTTTCGCTACCAAAGCAACCATTACTACTGCCATGGCTCCTGTAGCACCAGAAATCATTCCTGGTCGTCCACCAAAAATTGCGGTGATAATTCCCATCATAAAAGCTCCATACAATCCAACCATTGGAGGAATATCTGCCACAAAAGCAAACGCAACTGCTTCTGGCACTAATGCCAAAGCTACCGTTAATCCACTTAAAATATCATTTTTGGCATTTGCCGCGCGCTTTCTAATAAACTCAGTCATAATTATTTGCTCTAATTTTTCTTAAAATTAAGAAGCGGCAAAAATACAGTTATTATTTCTATTGACAAGTTTTTTCGATATATGAATTGCAACTACAAAAACATAGCTCGTGTGCGCACTACGTTTATATATAAAATTTAAAAAGTAGCGTTTCTATTTTTTTGCCTAAGTTTGAAAAGCCAAAACCTATTTCGATGAAAAAAATACTATTCTGCTGCTGTGTTTCTTTATTTTTTGCCTGCTCTTCAGAAAAAAAGGACACAAAAACTACTTACGATTTTACAACTATTTTTGAAAAATCTGGCGGAACACAAACACCAACATACTCAGAAGTAATTTCCTATTATACCGCTTTGGCGGATGCGTACAATGAAATTCATTTGGAAACGATTGGAAATACGGATGCTGGCAAACCGTTACACTTAGTCACTTTTAACCCTGATGGGAAATTTGATTTTGAGAACATTCGCAAAGAAAAAACCATTTTATTAGTCAATAATGGAATTCATCCTGGCGAAAGTGATGGAATTGATGCTACAATGATGCTCATGCGTGATTTGGCAAACGGAAAAAAAGAAGCGCCTAAAAATGTAGTAATTGCAGCAATTCCTGTATATAATGTTGGTGGAAGTTTAAATCGTAATTCTGGCACAAGAGCCAATCAAAATGGTCCAGAAGCCTATGGTTTTCGAGGAAATGCTCAAAATTATGACTTGAATCGTGATTTTATCAAATCGGATACACGAAACGCAAAAGCATTTGCAGAAATATTTCACAAAGTACAACCAGATGTTTTTGTAGATAATCATGTGAGTAATGGTGCCGATTATCAATACACATTGACACATTTATTTACGCAACACAACAAATTAGGACATGAAGCTGGAGCATTTCTTCACAATACTATGATGCCCGATTTGGAAGCTACATTACAAAAAACTAATTGGGACATTACGCCGTATGTAAATGTTTTTGGGCGTACGCCAGAATCGGGATTCTCTCAATTTATGGATTCGCCACGCTACTCTACAGGATACACAACTTTGTTTAACACCTTAGGTTTAATGGTAGAAACACACATGTTAAAACCATATAAACAACGCGTAGAAGGAACCTATGCGTTGATGGATGCATTGATAGAGAATATTGAAACCAAACATCATTCAGACATAAAATCGATTCGCAAAAAAACACACGAATCTTTTGTAAATGCTAAAACGTATCCTGTGCAATGGAAATTGGATAGAGAGCAAAAAAGCACCTTAAACTTTAAAGGTTTTGAAGGAAACTTTGTTGATAGTGATCTAACTGGTCAAAAGCGTTTAAAATACGATCCTAGCAAACCGTTTACGAAAGAAGTAGATTATTATAATTATTTTAAGATAACCAAAAAAGTTTCCGTACCAAAAGCATACATTATTCCGCAAGGTTGGCATCATATTATTGATTTGTTAAAACTGAATAATGTGACGCTTGAAACTTTTAAAAACGATACTATTATTGATGTAGAAGTGTATCACATTAAAGATTTTAAAACTTATACCAATCCGTTTGAAGGTCATTATACACATTACAATACTGAAGTAACTAAAACCTTGCAAAAAATTAGTTTTAAAAAAGGTGATTTTATTGTAAACACCAATCAACTAGCATTTCGCTATTTACTAGAAACACTAGAACCAGAAGCTGTAGATTCGTTCTTTAATTGGAATTTTTTCGATACTATATTACAGCAAAAAGAAGGGTTTTCAGCCTATGTTTTTGAAGATGAAGCCAAAGAATTGCTCGCAAAAAACCCTGAATGGAAAACTGAATTTGAACAACTAAAAGCTACCGATAAAGAATTTGCAGAAAGTGCTTCACAACAATTACGTTGGATTTACAAAAAATCCGATCATTACGAAAAAGCACATTTACGTTATCCTATTTTTAGGATCGTTAGATCGTTAGATCAAAAATAAAAAAGTCTAATCATCTAAAAATCTAACAAGTCTAAGTAGTCTAAACTAAAACAACAACTTTATATTTTCATACGAATTTTGCAATGCTAATACTGCATCTGCATCATTTCTCCATTCCACTTGCATAATATCTTCTTCAATCTGTGGAAGCAACTCGCCTTCGTATTTCGTTTCCATCTTGTACCAATGCGTTAACTTCAAGCGATATTCACCATTTCTTTTAAAGATATGATAGGTTTTCATTAAAAACTCGGTAATTGACAAACCTGTTACGCCAGTTTCTTCTTCCACTTCTCGGATGGCTGTTTCTTCAATATTTTCGCCTTTTTCAGTTTTGCCTTTCGGCAGATCCCACTTTCCGTTTCTAAAAATAAATAAGGTTTCTTGTTTGTCATTTTTCACCAAACCGCCCGCCGCTTCTACTAATGGAAGCTTTGTGTAAAGCAATGGAAGCAACTCTTCGCTTTTATCGTGATAAAGTATCGCTTTATCTATTTTTCCCGCTCCCAATTTCCCTATAAGCCACTCTAAATCAACGTCTTTCAGCAGATAGGTGTCAGAAATTTCACTCTTTTGAACTTCATTTGATAGAATAATGAGCTTTTCATTGATAAAAACTTTATACATTTGCACTATGATTTTTGATAAGAATACAGCTAAAAAGACTGCCGAATTATTGTTGCAAATTAACGCAATTAAATTACAACCACAAGAACCTTTTACTTGGGCTTCTGGTTGGAAGTCGCCAATATACTGCGACAATAGAGTTACCTTATCGTTTCCACCGATACGAAACTACCTAAGAGAGCAGTTTGCAAAACACATTGACAAAGAGTACGGAAAGCCTGATGTTATTGCTGGTGTAGCTACTGGCGCTATTGGAATTGGAATTCTAGTAGCAGAATATTTAGGTGTCCCATTTGTATATGTACGACCTGAAGCAAAAAAACACGGAAGACAAAATCAAATTGAAGGATTTATCCAAAAAGGGCAAAATGTTGTCGTTGTAGAAGATTTGATTAGTACAGGAAAAAGTAGCTTAAATGCCGTAAAAGCATTAGACGCTGCTGAAGTAAATGTAAAAGGAATGGTTGCTATTTTTTCGTATAATTTTGATATTTCTAAAGAAAACTTCAAAAATGCTGGTGTCAATTTACACACATTAAGCAACTACGAAAATCTTTTAGAGCAAGCCTTAGATACCAATTACATTACATCTGCAGAGTTAGAAACTTTGGAGAATTGGCGAAAAGATCCTGCAAATTGGAACGCTAATTGATTAATTACTGAAAAATAACAATATGAAATGAGCCTTTTACTAATATTGATACATTCAAAAATAGTTATTGGCGAATTCCATCTGACAGAATTAAAATAATATAACACACAGATGAACATAGAAAGCCCAAAAGTAAACGTAGATAAATCTCCCCAAGAACTTTACGATTTTTTGACGAATGTTGAAAATTTTGAAAAACTAATGCCTGAAAATATCAGCAAGTTTGAAGTTTTGGCAGAAGGCAAATTTCTTTTCGCATTGAAAGGGATGCCCGAAATTGTATTAAAATTACAAGAAAGCACACCAACCAGTCAAGTTGTACTTGGTGCTGCATCAGATAAATTACCATTTACACTTACAGGAAACATTCAGGAAGCTGGAGAAGGAAAATGTGAAGCACAATTGGTATTTGAAGGCAAATTCAACCCAATGATGTCTATGATGATCAAAGGACCAATTGGGAAATTTGTAAATACGCTTGCTGAAAATATGAGTAAATTATAATTTAAAAACACATACTTTTATAAAAGCTGAATGAAGTGATCTTTGTTCAGCTTTTTTGTTTTCATCGACTTCCGTTAATACAATAGATTATAGAGTTTTTCAATTATAAATGTAAAAAGTATTATAAGAAGATACGCGAAGCGATCCACATTTCGACTCCGCTCAATGTTCGTATATTTCCAAAAAAGCGTTCACGCGGAGCTTGTCGAAGCGAAGCCATCTAAAAGCAAGCGCGTCTAACTATCTAAAAATCTAAGAGTGCAAGTGCGTCTAAATCAATACATCAATTTAATTTCTTTCAAATCAAAAGCAGTCATAATATCATCTTCTAGCAGTACATTCAGTTTTCCATCTTCGGCAACGCCTTGAATAAATCCCATAAACAAGTCTCCATTCGTGTTTTGAAAAGTAGAAGGTTTATCTTTTCTGAATAATAATGATTCATACTCTAATTTAAGTTCTGCAAAAGAGCGATCGGTAATTAATATGGAATATTTTTTTAATTGTGCAGCAATATGAAACATCACTTCATCCAAATCGAAATGAATTCCTGTAATTTTTTTTAATGATGTAGCATTCAGGTTTACTTCAAAATCTGTCTGATTCACATTTAGTCCAATTCCGATAATGGCTGCTGTCATTTTGCTATTTTGTATGACACTTTCTATCAAAATCCCACATATCTTTTCATTCTCTGCCAAAATGTCGTTTGGCCATTTAATAGCTAATTTAGGAATTTGAAAGTGTTTTAATGCCTTATAAATTGCTAATGAAGTTGCCATACTAATGTAGAATTGCTCATCATTTTCTAGACAAAAAACCTTTTTAAACACACTAAACGTAAGGTTTTTGCCTTTTTCTGAACTCCATTTCGTCCCCATTTGACCTTTTCCAGCGCTTTGAGAAGCAGCTGTGACAATTGTAAAATCTTCCAACTTTTCTTCTAAACTAAGCTGTCGTAAGTAGGTGTTAGTGGAATCAATGGCATCAAGTTTGATTATTTTCATCGTATATTTAAAAAACTTTAGATATTCTTATGATAAAGGAGTTACAAATAACATTTAAAAGTAATACTTTTGTATAAAATATAAATAATTGAATGACAAAAACTAAGGTAAGCACTGATCAATTGATTACAGGCATCATAAAAGGGATAGAAGAAGTAAAGGGAAATGATATCACCATCTTAGACTTACGCGAAATAGAAAATACAGTTTGTGACTACTTTATAATTTGTAATGGTACTTCTAACACACAGGTAAATGCCATTGTAGGTTCTGTTCAAAAATTGGTTAGTAAAGAACTTAAAGACAAGCCTTGGCACATTGAAGGTGCTGAAAATGCTGAATGGGTATTGATGGATTATGTAAACGTAGTAGTACATGTATTCCAAAAACACATCCGAGAGTTTTATGATATTGAAGGACTTTGGGGAGATGCTAAAGTAACCTCTATTCAAGCAAATTATTAAAAATTACATTTTGATTTAATGGCAAAAGACAACAATAACATGACAAAAAAGCCTAAGTTCAGTCCATATTGGATTTATGGGGCTATCGGAGTTTTTCTCCTTTTTTTAATATTCTCAAATGACTCTGGAGCTGACGATAAGGTTACGTTAACAAAATTCGAGGAATTAATAAAATACAATGACATTAAGCGAATCAGAGTAATGACTAACGCTGATTATGCTGAAATTTTCCTAAAAGACGATGCCGCAAAAAAAGATATTTATAAAGGTTTTATAAATAAAAAATCGAATATCTTTTCAATGGGCGACAATCCTGATTTTACTGTAAAATATCCTGAGAAAAAGATTTTTGTTGAGAATTTATACACGGCAAAAGAAAAGGATTCTTTAGATTTTGAAATTACTTCAGGAAGAATTGACAATACAGTTTCTAGTTTCATCTTTAGCATTTTACCATTTGTACTAATCATCGGAGTTTGGATTTTCATCATGCGAAGAATGTCTGGCGGCGGCGCTGGTGGCGGAGGCGGACAGATCTTCAATATCGGAAAATCGAAAGCAAAATTATTTGATGAAAAAACAGATATTAAATCATCTTTTAAAGATGTTGCTGGTTTAGAAGGTGCCAAAGAAGAAGTTCAAGAAATTGTAGACTTCTTAAAAAATCCTGAAAAATATACCTCTTTAGGAGGAAAAATTCCAAAAGGAGCCTTACTTGTAGGACCTCCAGGAACTGGTAAAACATTATTAGCTAAAGCTGTAGCTGGAGAAGCAAAAGTACCTTTCTTTTCACTTTCTGGTTCTGACTTCGTAGAAATGTTTGTTGGAGTTGGTGCATCGAGAGTACGTGACTTGTTTAAGCAAGCCAAAGAAAAATCGCCTGCAATTATCTTTATTGATGAAATTGACGCCATTGGACGTGCACGTGGAAAAAACAACTTTACAGGTTCTAATGACGAACGTGAAAATACATTGAATCAGTTATTGACAGAAATGGATGGTTTTGGTACAAATACAAATGTAATTGTAATGGCTGCAACCAACCGTGCTGATATTTTAGATAAAGCTTTAATGCGTGCTGGTCGTTTTGACAGACAGATTTATGTTGATTTACCAGACATCAGAGAACGTAAAGAAATTTTTGATGTGCATTTAAAGCCTCTTAAAAAAGCCGATAACTTAGATACTGACTTTTTATCTAAACAAACACCTGGATTCTCTGGAGCTGATATAGCGAATGTTTGTAATGAAGCTGCATTAATTGCCGCTAGAAAAGGAAAGAAAGCTGTTGAAAAGCAAGATTTCTTAGATGCTGTTGATAGAATTGTTGGTGGATTAGAGAAGAAAAATAAAATTATTACTCCAGGCGAAAAGAAAACAGTTGCTTTCCATGAAGCTGGACACGCAACCGTAAGTTGGTTAGTAGAACATGCTGCGCCATTAGTAAAAGTAACTATTGTACCAAGAGGACAATCTTTAGGAGCTGCATGGTATTTACCAGAAGAACGTATGCTAGTTCGTACTGAGCAAATGCTTGACGAAATGTGTGCTACTTTAGGTGGACGTGCTGCTGAGAAAGTTATTTTTAATAAAATTTCTACAGGTGCATTGAGCGATTTGGAAAAAGTAACCAAACAAGCGCGTGCCATGGTAACCGTATATGGTTTGAATGAAAAAATAGGAAACTTAACTTATTACGATTCAAGCGGAAACGACAGTGGGTTCAATAAACCATATAGTGAAGAAACTGCTAAAACAATAGATGAAGAAATCTCTAAGATTATAGAAAATCAATATGATAGAGCTATTCAAATATTAGAACAGAATAAAGACAAATTAACGAAACTTGCAGAATTACTTTTAGACAAAGAAGTTATTTTTAAAGATGACTTAGAGGGAATTTTCGGCGCAAGACCGTTTTTAAAATCTGACAGTGTTGATGATTCGGAAGAATAATTAGTAATTAGGTAAAATATTTTCCTTTAAAAAATCTCGAATTATACCAAAGATAATTCGAGATTTTCTATCTTTACATTAAATAATTCCAAATCATAAACTACAATTGACTCTATGAGTCTTTTCAAAAAAATTTTCGGCTCCAAATCTAAGCCTCTACAGGATATGAATTCTGCAGATGAGCGTGGAAAATATATGCCACAAATAGAACTTCCTATTGACGAACGTTTTACGATCAATTTTCGTAAAAACGGAGGGAAATTTCTATACTGTGATTCATTTACAGATGTATATGACAGTTTGGAAAATATTCTCATAGAAAACAATTGGGAAACAAAAGAGGTATTATGCTTTGATGATAAACTGCAAGAGCAATTTGATAATTTTGATATGAAATTTTCTCGTATCAATATGAATGCTAGTTTTTATTTAGCTTCTTGCGAGTATTTAATTGCCGATAATGGTTCTATTTTAGTTTGTTCAAATCAAATAAAAGAAAAAAAACTAAACGATCTACCTGATAATTTTGTCATTCTTGCCACTACAAGTCAACTTGTAACTACTATAGGCGAAGGATTGCGTGGTATTAAAAACAAATACAAATCTAACATTCCAAGTAACATAACGACTATCAAGCATTTTCAAGTACAAGAAGAAAAGGACTTTTTATCTTATGGAAGTAGCTCAAAAAACTTATATTTGCTGCTATTGGAAGACCTCTAGAATGAAAGAATTTTTAACCCGATCTTTAACTGGATTAATTTTTGTAACCTTATTAATTTCTTCAGTATATTACTCACAATCAGCTATTTTTGCTGTCTTTACCATTTTTGGGTTATTGTGCATGTTTGAATTTAGCAAGCTCATCAACTTAAAAGGTTTTGTGCAATACATTATCTTTTTAGCTATACTTGGCGTTTTCGTTTTTTGGAAGCTACTCCAACCTGACGCTAAAATTGAAGAAGCTACACTGATTCTGTTAGTTTTCTCCATCTTTGTTTCTTTATTTTTGATTCGAGATTTATTCAGTAAAAAAATAATTCCGCAATACGAATTCAAAAAATACCTGCTCGTTGCTTTTTATATGAGTAGTAGTTTTGCGTTCTTATTATTAATACCAAATGCAACAGAAACCTACGAACCGTACATTATTTTAGGAAGTTTTATCTTAGTTTGGGTGAATGATTCGTTTGCTTATATCACTGGAAAAAACTTTGGTAGACAAAAATTATTTGCGCGAATTTCACCAAAGAAAACAGTAGAAGGTTTTTTAGGTGGATTGCTTTTTTCTTGCATTGCTAGTTATTTTATAGCTAAATTTACAGAAACACTAAGTTTTAGTAGTTGGTTGATTATGGCAATTATTATAAGTTCTATAGGAACTATTGGCGATTTAATTCAATCAAAGTTTAAAAGACAAGCAAACGTAAAAGATAGCGGGACATTAATGCCTGGACATGGCGGAATTTTTGACCGATTGGATAGCATGATATTTTCAGCACCATTTATTTATTTGTTTTTAAAGATATTACATTATGTTTCATAAAGAAGGCTATAAAATCATCATTGTAACATTTATTATTGTGTCTGCTATAGTTATTACAGCAGATAAAATTGATGTTGCTTGGATGAAATATCTATTGCAAGGAATTGCAGTTGTATTTTTAATTTTGATTCTACAATTTTTTAGAAACCCTAAACGCGATACACAAAAGAATGACAGACATGTTATTGCTCCTGTTGATGGAAAAGTGGTTGTGATTGAAGAGGTTTTCGAAAAAGAATACTTTAATGAAAAACGTTTACAGGTTTCTATCTTTATGTCACCAATAAACGTTCATGTAACGCGTTATGCCATTGGTGGAACTATAAAATATAGTAAATATCATCCAGGAAAATACTTAGTTGCTTGGCATCCGAAATCTTCCGAAGAAAATGAACGCACAACTATTGTAGTTGAAAATGAAACCTACGGAACTATTTTGTATAGACAAATTGCTGGTGCATTGGCACGAAGAATTATCAACTATGCAGAAGAAGGTGAACAAGCAGTACAAGGTGAAGATGCCGGATTTATAAAGTTTGGATCGCGTGTAGATTTGTTTTTACCTTTAGACACCAATATTAACGTACAACTAAATCAAACCGTTAAAGGCGGAGTCGATGTAATTGCGATGAAATAATGAGCGCCTCTAAGTTAGACATAGAATTTTTTGAAGCTGTAGAACGCGTCAATAATAGTACAGAATCATTTCCTGCAGATTTCCTATTGCGCTTGTATGCATATTACAAACGTGCTACCAATAACGACGATAAACCTAGCAGTCGTCGCCCAATTATCAATGCTTTTAAGATGAATGCATTGTTACAAACCCAAGACATTTCTCCTGAAGGAGCCAAAGAAGCGTATATTGAATTGGTGAATTCGTATTTTGAAAAATAGATTTTTTAGACTTCTTATACTTGCTTTACTCTTAGACTTCTTAGACTCGCTTTGCTGTTAGTATCGGCTTCGCCTTTTAGACGCGCTTACGCTTTAGCATTTTGTGTTGTAAACTTTCAAACAAACAATTTTAATTGATAATCTGTGTTGTGACAATCATTTGTTTTACGGAACTCTTAAAGCAACGCAATCAATTCATTCTACTAGTCATAAAAAAAGCTATCCCAATTAATCTTGAAATAGCTTCTTATTAGGTTAACTTTATTTTAAATAATTGTATTTTAAATAAAATATTACTCTTCAACTCTATCTAGTACAATAACAAGATTGTGATCCATTTTCGCAATCTCCTGTACAATTTCCTCTAGTACAATTCCAAGCACTTTGAAAAGGAGTGCATCCATCAGAACAACCACCAGTAATTGCACCACCAGTCAATTCTTCTTTACTTAAATTAGAAATGTTTTCTTTTTTTAGACGCAATCCTTGTAAACTCTTTCTTTTCATGATTAAAATATTTTTAAAATTAGTATACATATAAATTACAAAAACAAAATGTTTACCAGTTACGGGATTCCCGTAGTTAACATTATAACAACAAGTTAGAAACTCAAAAGTTTTTATTATTTAATTCCGTTTCAAAGTACTTCTCAATACTAATTTCCTACACAAATTCACTCGAAGAGACGGTTAGTATTAACGAATTTTGATATATTCAATTTCTAGAAAACAAAAAAAAGTCACACACAGAATTTCTTCCATACGTGACTTTTTATATATACAATTTTTGAACACTGAGCGAAGCCCAAGTCAAATAACCATCTTACTTCAAAGAAGCCAAACTCGCTTTTAACGTTGCAATCTTAGCTTCTGAATCAGAAACAATTTTACGTTGTTTATCAACCACAACTTCTTTGGCATTGTTCACAAATTTTTCATTGTTTAACATACCTTGAGCACGTTTTAACGAACCTTCTACATATTCTAACTCTTTCGTTAGTTTTTCAATTTCAGCTTCAATATCAATCGCGCCCTCCATCGGAATAAAGTATTCATTCGATTTTACACGGAAAGACAATGCACCTTCTAACTTTTCATCGCTGTAACTGATACTCTCTACATTTTCAAGCTTTGCAACAACTGTGTCTAAAGTCGTTGTAAATTTTTCATTATTGATGATCGTTAACGAGACTGCATTTTTTTGTAAAATGTTTTTCTCTTTACGAATTGTACGAACTCCAGATACAACATCCTGAATCATTTCAAAATTTGATAACAATTCCGAGTTCACCTCAGCTGCTTTTGGCCAGCTAGAAACTACCAAAGCTTCTTCTTTTGAACGTTCAGCCATACGTTGCCAAATATCTTCCGTAAGGAAAGGCATGAACGGATGTAATATCTTTAAATTATCTTCAAATAAAGAAATTACTGTATCATATGTTTTCTTATCAATTGGCGAACCATAGGTTGGTTTTACCATTTCCAAGAACCACGAACAGAAATCGTCCCAAACGAGTTTGTACGAAATCATCAGTGCATCTGAGATTCTATATTTACTATATTGATCTTCCAATTCTGCCAAGGCTTTTTGGAATTTTGATTTATACCATTCAATTGCAATTTTAGCAACTTCAGGTTGCTCAACAGCATCACTTACTTCCCAAATTTGCGTTAGGTTGTATGCGTTAAATACTTTATTGGCAAACTTCTTTCCTTGATCACACAAAGCAACATCAAACAATAAATCGTTTCCTGCGGCAGAACTTAATAGTAATCCAACACGAACACCATCTGCTCCATAATCTTCAATCAATTTTAAAGCATCAGGCGAATTTCCTAATTGCTTCGACATTTTACGACCTTGCTCATCACGTACCAAACCTGTTAAATATACATTGGTAAATGGTTTTAAATCGCGGTATTCGTATCCAGCAATAATCATTCGGGCAACCCAGAAAAATAAAATATCCGGACCTGTTACCAAATCATTTGTTGGATAGTAATATTGAATTTCTTCATTTTCAGGATTACGAATTCCATCAAAAACACTTATTGGCCATAACCATGAAGAAAACCATGTGTCTAGCGCATCTTCATCTTGACGTAAATCATCTAGCGTCAAGTTTTCATTTCCTGTTGTTGCTTTCGCTAAAGCTAACGCTGCTTCTTTCGTTTCCGCCACAGCGAAATCTTCTTTTCCATCACCAAAATAATAGGCAGGAATTTGTTGTCCCCACCAAAGTTGACGTGAAATATTCCAATCACGAATGTTTTCCATCCAATGGCGATACGTATTTTCGAACTTTTTAGGGAATAAGTTAATTTCACTGTCTTCACCCAAAACTGCTTCGATGGCAGGTTTTACCAAATCATCCATTTTCAAAAACCATTGATCGGACAATCTTGGTTCAATTACGGCTTTGGTTCTTTCTGAAGTTCCAACTTTATTAATATGTTGCTCCGTTTTTATTAGGAATCCTTTTTCTTCTAATTCTTTCGAAATTTCTTTACGAACTACAAAACGATCTTTTCCTTGATAATGCAATCCAAAGCTATTTAATCTAGCATCATCATTAAAAATATCAATTACTTCTAAGTTATGTTTTTCTCCTAAAGCTTTATCATTTTCGTCATGTGCAGGCGTTACTTTTAAACAACCTGTTCCAAATTCGATATCTACATATTCGTCTTCAATAATAGGAATCACTCTATTTGCTAACGGAACTATTGCTTTTTTACCTTTTAAATGCGTGTAACGTTCATCATTTGGGTTAATACATATTGCAGTATCTCCCAAAATCGTTTCTGGACGTGTTGTAGCGATCGTTACTTTTTCGTCACTTCCTTCAATAGCATACGACAGATAATACAAGTTTCCTTGCTTTTCTTCGTAAATTACTTCTTCGTCAGAGAGCGTTGTTTTTGCTTCTGGATCCCAATTTACCATACGATATCCGCGGTAAATCAACCCTTTACTATACAAATCAACAAATGTCTTGATGACAGCTGCTGACATATCGTCATCCATTGTAAACTTCGTTCTGTCCCAATCGCAAGAAGCTCCTAATTTTTTAAGTTGCTCTAAAATGATTCCACCGTGTTTGTGTGTCCATTCCCAAGCATGGCCTAAAAACTCTTCACGAGTTAAGTCAGACTTTTTAATACCTTCTTGCTTCAATTTGTTTACAACTTTTGCTTCCGTAGCAATAGAAGCGTGATCCGTTCCTGGCACCCAACAAGCGTTGTATCCTAGCAAACGTGCGCGTCTTATCAACACATCTTGAATGGTATTATTGAGCATGTGTCCCATGTGCAAGACTCCTGTGACGTTTGGTGGCGGAATTACTATTGTATACGCTTCACGTTCGTCTGGTTCTGAATGGAAATAGTTTTGCTCCATCCAATATTGGTACCATTTGTCTTCGATCTTACTTGGATCATACTTCTTTTGAATACTCATTTTGGTATTGTTTTTGTAATATAGTTTGCAAAAGTACTTATATCTATACTATTTAAAAAGTGTTTTATCACTTTTGCATTTAATTGTTAAATATGTGTATTTGATACTAGTAACTTTGTTTTTTATGAAACAATTTTTGTAAGATTATAAATAAGTAAGTAATTTTACAGTAATACTAAATACAAAAATGATGAAAAGAATAATTACAATACTATTTGTTGGTTTGTTTACCATTGCTATTCAAGCACAGGAAAAGACCGCAAAGATCAAGTTTAAAGCAGAAACTATTGATTACGGAACTATAGAAAAAGGAGCTGATGGAGTTCGTGTTTTCGAATTTACAAATACAGGAACTGCACCTTTAGTAATTACAAGAGTATATTCAAGTTGTGGATGTACGATTCCTAAAAAACCAGATGCGCCAATTTTACCAGGTGAAAATGGAGTTATTGAGGTGAAGTATGATACAAAGCGTGTTGGACCAATTAGAAAGACAATTACAGTGTATTCTAATGCAGATGAACCAACAAAAGCGATCAAGATTAAAGGAAAGATTGTTGACCCTAGCAAATCGAAAAGCATTATGATGAAAGACAAATCAGAGATTGAATCATAATCTATAACAACATATTTTTACTAAAATGCCTTGTCAGTTTGATGAGGCATTTTTTTGTGTTGGGTGTTGGGTGTTGGGTGTTGGGTGTTGGGTATTAGGTATTAGGTA
>NZ_JBOEFY010000030.1:67712-67958 GCF_050633145.1 Kordia sp.
ATTAGGTATTAGGTATTAGGAAAATAAAAAAGTTTGAAAATTGTTAAATGCGATTGAAAAAGAAGTTTTAAAGTACTTCTCGATACAATTTTTCTTTCATTTCGACTCCGCTCAATGTACAGAAAAATCACTCGAAGTGACGTGTTGAGTTATTGAGAAACAGATTGCCGCACGTTTTTATCAAAACGCTCGCAAAGACGTTCCTAGGGAGTTTAAGAATACACGCGAAGCGATCCAAAAGCGAAG
>NZ_JBOEFY010000031.1:0-38467 GCF_050633145.1 Kordia sp.
AGATGTGTATAAGAGACAGACCATGTCTGGATTGGCAAAATTTAAACACACAAAATCAGTGGTCGCTTTTTTCAATTCAGGAATAATTTTATCGCGAATATCGTACGCGCTCATTTCTGGTTGTAAATCGTAGGTAGCTACTTTTGGTGAAGGACATAATAAGCGTTCTTCGCCTTCAAAAGGTGTTTCTTGTCCGCCATTGAAAAAGAACGTTACATGTGGATACTTTTCAGTTTCCGCAATACGAATTTGTTTCTTACCGTGTTTCGCCAATACTTCTCCTAGTGTATCTTTTATATTTTCTTTATTAAAAACGACATGCACATTTTTATAAGAAGCATCATAATTTGTCAATGTCACATAATAGAGAGGAAGTGCTTTCATGTCAAACTCAGGGAAATCCTGTTGTGATAAAACTTCTGTCAATTCACGTCCACGATCTGTTCTAAAGTTAAAAAAGATCACCACATCATCTGCTTCAATTTTGGCAATTGGTTCATTAGCTCCATCTGTCATGACAATTGGCTGAATGAATTCGTCCGTAACACCTGCATCATAACTTTCCTGAATACTTTGTGTAGCATTTGAACTCAATGTTCCTTTTCCATGCACCAATGCGTTGTATGCTAACTGTACGCGTTCCCAACGTTTATCTCTATCCATTGCATAATAACGCCCTGTAATAGTTGCTAATTTTGCATTTGCCTTTCGGCAGAATGTTTCTGTACGAGCTATAAAGTCTTTTCCAGATTTCGGATCCACATCTCTACCATCTGTAAATGCGTGTACAAATACATTGTCTAGTGAATAACTGTTGGCAAGATTGACTAAACCTTCTAAATGATTAATGTGTGAATGTACGCCACCATCAGAAACCAATCCTAAAAAATGAACTTTTTTATTGTGATCCTTCGCATGTTGTAACGCTTCTTTTAGGACAGTTTCATCTTTTAATGTATCATTCTGAATAGCTAAGTTAATTTTAGCCAAATCTTGATACACAATGCGTCCTGCGCCTAAATTCATGTGTCCAACTTCACTATTTCCCATCTGTCCTTCGGGCAAACCGACATTCATTCCATCAGTAAGTAAATTGGCATTCGGATATTTTGTATATAAGCTATTGATAAACGGAACATTTGCGTTTGCAATGGCAGAAACTTTTGGATCTGGTGATTTTCCCCATCCATCTAAAATCATTAAAATGACTTTCTTATTCATGCGAGATAATTTTAAAAAAATAAAAATAAGTGTATTTGATTACATAACACAACGCAAACTCAAAAAACGCGGCTTTTTGGTAAAGGTTTATCAAATTCACAAAAAAAGACTGTTTTTTCTGTAAAAGCATCAAAGAATGTCTATTAAGAAACTCTTAAAGAAAACTATATAAATTCTTAATGCATCTGAAACTTTTAAGAGCGCTTTAACAGATTATAAAGCAAAAGGTTAAGGAAGTGTTATAATTGAATATTTGTTGAAACAATTCTAATTTGCTGTCGTCTCTTTAGCATAATCAAATTATAAAAATCAACAATCATCAATTTAAAAATCGACAAACATTATGAAAAAAACAATCTTTATGATCGCTCTTATAGTAGGAGCTTCATTCACTACGGCTAACGCAACTGAAAGAAACAACGAATCAGCAACAACATCAAACAAAATTACAGTGACAAGCATTGTAAAAGTAAATCCATTTTGTGTTGCTATTTCAAAAGGAGACTTTGAAACTGTGAAAAAAATGATCCAGTTCGGAGAAAATGTAAACAAAACTTCAAATGGAAAAACACCATTAATGTATGCAGCTCGTTACAACAGAGTAAAGATCATTAACTTATTATTAGAAAATGGTGCAGAAGTAGATATAAAAGATAAAGGCGGACGTACTGCTGTAGATTATGCAAAAATTTCTAAAGCATTGAAAGCTAAAAAAATATTAGAGAACGCTTCCAAATAATTGCAAGAGTATCTAAAAAGAGAAAGCCGTTTCTGTAGAGAAACGGCTTTTTTATGTCTGTTAAATTTTAGATGCTTCATTGTACTTTTTGTATATGTTAGAATCTTGCCGAAATCATAGGTAAAACACTAATTTATTTGATTTAGTGTTTGTTTTTTTGATGATTTACACTTTAGTGATCCTTTGGTGTAATTTTAAGAAGGTTATGAATTATGTAACCTTTCACTGAGAATTAAACAAAGCTGTTAATTGATTTCTACTTTTAACTCCAGTTTTTCCATATAATTTTGCGCAATGGTATTTTATAGTTGCTTCTGTTAAAAATAAATTATTTGCAATTTCTTTGTTTTTTTCACCTTGTATAATGTAGTCTAGTATTTCTACTTCTCTTGTTGTTAGATTAAATTTATCTTTAAAGTTTTCTACTTTTTGTGTGATACTGATTTCTATTTCTTTATTTTTTTTAAAAAGTTCTTTTTTATGAGATTCTAGCTCTTGCTCAATATGTGTTTTTTCTTTAGAAAGAGTTTTATGTCTGTAGGAGATTGCATAGAGAAAAACTAACATTTCTATTACACTTCCTATTTTAAATGATGTTGGTGTAAATCCTAAATCTTCCATTCCAAACTCAGAAGGTAAAACGTAAATAATATTTGAAATAATAATCACAGAATAGGCTATAAACATAAAACGAGCAAAGACTAATTTTTTTAAAAAAAGTATTCCTGCAAACCAATAAGTTAATAAGCCTATTAGATTAAAAAGCTCTCCTAATGAATACGAAAGAAGACTATTAGTTGATATATAAATTGAAAATGAAAGTATATTTAATAAAACGATAATAATTCCAAACCATTTCAGTTTAGGTATGTATGTGTTCAACTGTAAAGCCTCAGTTGTAAAAAGCGCAAAACTAGCTAGTAAAAATGTATGTAATACAACATCTAAATATAAAATCCAATTAACATCACCAAACAAAAAAAACACTAATCCGTCTAGTTCAAATAAGATTAATGCGATACTTATAGCCAATAATATGTAATATATAAAAAAACGTTCTTTGGTTTGTCGATAAAAAAACAGATTTATTAATACAACAACTAATACAAAACCATAGTATATACCATAAATAACTAAGTTGGTTTTATGTAGTTTATCTAAACTTTGTTTATTCTTTATTTGAATTGGAAAATAAATACTCTTCGCAAAAGATACCTCAAATAGAAAATTGCTAGTCGTTGTAAAATTAAAAGGGATTTCTATATCTTTTTCTCCATTTTTTAGAAACTCATACTGCTTTTTATATCTAGAATCAATATTCTGATAGACAACTATTTTGTTAATAGAAACTGTATTCAATAAAAAGAAAAATTCACCTTTATGGTTTTCAGATTTATGAAGTCCTAGTTTAAACCAAAACTTTTGTGCTTGTTCTCCAGGGAAAATTTTATTTCCATAAAAAGAAAATTTCTTTCCTTGTATTGTTTTAATCGTTTCTTTTTTAGAAGCATCATGATAATAATCTAAATGAGTTTTTATAGTTGTTTCTGTACTCAAAGAATCTAAAAGAAGACTATTTTGAGATGATAAAACAATACTATTAAAAACGAGAAAAAAGAAAAGTAGTCTTCTGAGCATTTATTATTTTGAATAAATATGTAAGGCAAATATATATTAAATGATTAAAAAATAATCTTCCTTTCAGGTTTAAAACAATCATATTTTCCTAATAAAACCGTAAGACTATACCAAAGTATAGTCTGTTTTATGGTGTTTATATATAAGTTTGGTCGAAAATTATTTAACCCTAATCATTTATTTAGTTTATGAAAAAAAAAGTACTCATTTTGTTTCTCCTTTCTCCCTTTTTATTTTTTGGTCAAAATACAACCGTAGGAACAGCGCTCGATATCACACCAGTAATATCTAGTGGAGCAACATACAATTCAGGAACTGTTGATACAACTCATGATGATCATGATACTGGTGCGGCACACGGGCTAACAACATGCGAACCATCATGTTGCGATTTGTTATTTTACAAATTCAAGCCACCAGTTCCAGGAACACTCAGAGGAGATTTGTCTGTTTTCCAACCTTTAAGTAGTAGTATGTTAGGTTACAAAACAGAATCTGCAGATGGAAATGTTACCAGTACCGCAGATTTGACACACCACAATGTTCCAGGTAATTTTTGTGGATTTAGAGATTCGATACAAGTTCCTATGGCATCATTAGAGTTAAATAAATACTATTATGTTGGAGTATTTAATCATAATCAACAAACAGGAGCAGGCATTGATACTGAGATTACATTCAAATTTACACCAGATTGTCCAGGAGGGTTTATCTGTACTACTCAAACTATTACTCAGTGTGAACCGTATACAACGCCAGGCGGTTATACGTTTACAGAAACAGGATTTCATGCCGAAGATATAGGTGTAAATAGAACCTATTATAGTGTTACGATAAATCATACAGCAGAAACGCAAGATAACTTAATAGACGAAATTATAGATACTACTGTCCCCATAGATTATGATGCCGAAACCAGTTTTGTATCGTATCTAGAATTTAATAAATCTGATGGTAGATTTGTAAATTTAGATATTGTTCAAGATGAATTAGCAGCAAGTAATAGATCTGCTTTTATGTGGATAAAAGCGCCAACCAATGTCACAAGTACAAGTCAAATGTTATTTGCAATAAACTCAAGTGGCGGAGGTAATATCTGTAATTTACAACTGTCAACATCGGAAGTATTACAAGTATTTGATGGTTCAAATTCAAGAAGTACTAGTGCAACTTTAGATGATGGCTTATGGCATCATGTAGGTTATACATATAATAACGCCACAAATGAAACTATTGCCTATGTAGACGGTGTATCTGTATTAACGTATACAAATGGTCAAGATGCAACAGCTACAAGCGTATATTCTTTAGGGCAAGAGTATGACTCTGGTTTATCTACAGGAAATTTTTATGATGGTTTAATGACTGAAGTTTCTATATGGAATGAAGTTTTAGATGTTTCTGATATAGCGCTATTAATGCAAAGTAAAATAAAAAATACGCATCCTAAATATGCCAATTTAGTAGGGTATTATGGATATAGTGATTGTGATACTGGTGTAACAACACTTAAAGACTATAGCGCTGCAACTAATACTGGTATATTATCTCATGCCGAAATTACGAAAACTGATGTTTTTGAAGAAATTCCTAATTTTGATAGTTTGGATTGGTATACTGCATCATGGTTAAAAAATGACACAGAATTTGCAACAACTACAAGCACTAGTTTTGTTCCTGACAATGGTACAAACACTTATAAATTACAACTTTCAAGAGATTTAATTACAATTACTGACGAATGGGATATTACGAATGATGCTACTTTAGATACATCAGAATTTAATTTAAAAGAAGCCATCACACTTTCTCCAAATCCAGTTAAGAATACCTTAAACATTAATGAAAACGGATTAAAAAACTTAAAAACAGTAAGAATTTATAGTGTTAGTGGAAAACTTTTATATGAAAGTGCTTTTACAAAATCTATAGATATGGAAAAGTATAAAACTGGCTTATATTTTATACAATTAACAACGACTGGAAATATAAAGGCGACGTTTAAAGTATTAAAACAGTAAGGTTTATAGATACGTGTTAAATTTCCAAAAGCTTACAGTAATAGGTGAGAAGTTGGAAGTGTTAAAGGTTAAAGGTTAAAGTTACTTAAAAGTAAAAGCCGTTTCTGTAGAGAAACGGCTTTTTTATTTTATACAAATAGTAATCTTTAATCAGGCCATTTTTGACATTGATTAGCTCCATAACATCTAGTAATTTGTATTGTTTCTATTGGACATTGATTAGAAGGTCCACGTCTTCCTCCTGTAACGACAGATTGATTTAGTGTACTCACTTGTTTCTTGTTTAAGCGTAATTGGTTTCTCTTTTTTTTCATGATTATTTAATTAAAAGGTTAATAACTAGAAATATAAAGAGAAAAATAAAAGTGTAGTTACTGTTTTACCATCGTTTTTTGAAGTTATACTAAGTGCTAAATGCTAAACGCTAAATGTTGAATTACTATCAAAGCAAATTAGGTATTAGGTATTAGGTATTAGGTCTTGGGGATGAGGTGTTGAGTTTTATGAAAGTAAAGTTTGAAACTTCGAATTGACAAATACACAAAAAACGAATCAACTAAATTTAAAATGCTAAATATTAAATGTAAAAGTATTTTCCAACAACCAACAACCAACAACCAACAACCAACAACCAACAACCAACAGCTACCTATGCGAAGCAATCACTTCTTTAATTTTCTCAATTCGGTTATCAGGATCGGGATGTGTACTTTGAAATTCAGGAGTTCTATTTGGACCAGCAGCAGCTTTTAAAATTTGCATTACTTCAATCATGGCTTCTGGATTATAATTTGCATACATCATCAGTTCAACACCAAGTTTGTCGCTTTCTATTTCGTCTTGACGTCCATTTTTTAATAACTTATTCTGTCCTATACCACCGACCAAATTTCCCAAATCGGCACCAACAGAAGCGCCTGCGGTAAGCGTTTGCCAAAAATCAGATTCTGCAATTCGCTCTGCGGAATGTCGTCCCAACACATGTCCAATTTCATGCCCAAGCACGCCAGCCAATTGCGCATCATCCAATTTACTATACAAGGCATTCGTAATAAAAATTTGTCCGCCAGGTAAAGCAAATGCGTTTATTGATCTATTATCAGCGAGCAAATGGAATTCAAATTTATAACCAGATTCTTTTGCCATGCTCATGTTGACTAATTTTGCACCAATCATATCTACACGTGCTTGTGCTCCTGGATCTGGGTACAATCCGCCATATTCGCTTGCCATTGCGTTTCGGTTTTGAAAACCAATAGCAATCTCTTTCTCAACAGTCATGTTGATGGTTTGTGTACGTCCTGTATATTGATTTGTTTCACGATTGGTACATTTCTTAAAAAAAGCAAATGCCACAATAGCGAGTCCGATCAACAATCTAATTTTTACATTATTTCCTCTCATGATGTGTTAAATATAATGTTCTATAAAAATACAAAACCTTAGGATAAAAGCTCAGGATTGATATCGAGAATATTTTCTTTAATATATGAATTGATAAACTCTTTGTTAAAATGCTCACTTCCTAGTAGTTTCTCTGCTTGAAGCATCTCTTTTACCTTCAACTTTCTGTATTCCTTCAGCATCGGTTTTGAAAGTGGCGCATAACTATAATGCCAAGGCTCATATTTAAAACCTTTGCGATTGTTTTGATCTGTATACACAATATAAAAACCATACGTATTGGCATTTTCTTCTAGCCATTCGCGAAGTTTGCAAAATGGACCATCACCGTGAAATTTTTTCGGAACCAACACATCACCACTATATTTTGTATTCTTATCTATAATATCAATATCGGTTGCCCAATGATGTCTGGAAGTTCCTGGAATGGTAGAATACGTAATAATTTTTTTTATTGCTTTTATAGGAGATAAGCCTTGTTTGGTAAAACGTTTGTACTTGCGTTCCCAAATTCTATTTTGATGTGCATACGTACGATAACTAGATACAACATGTATATCAATACCTTCTTTTGCTGCTGCTTCACGCATTTTTACAAAAGCATCATAGGCTTCTTTTCGTAAAGAAAACCCTTTTCCAAAAACAGCTGGATTTCCTTTTCCGATCAATTCTAAAGTATCTGAGTTCTTCTTGTTGAATGCCATACTAGGAAAGCTGTGCAATGCAACAGCGCCAAGTCCTAAAAGCTTCATGAAGTTTTTTCTATTCAAGTGAAAGTGATTTTAATAATTTATCAAACGAAAGATAGTAAATTTTTGAAGTCCCATTGCTGCCATCATTCATTACTTCTTTTAATTTATGCATAGACATATTTTTGTATGTCGGTTGTATAGTGCTTTTTTCACTGGTGAAGAAAAAGTACTTCTTGTCAAAAGATACAAACGGGCAATAATCTATTTGATTGGAATTTATAAGTTTTCCTAAATGAACCGCATCTTTCCACACTCCATTCTCGCGAAAACTAATATACAAATCGCCGCGACCTAAACTTCCTTTTCTACCGTACGAACCAAAAACAATAAAAGATTCATCTGGACTTACATAAGCGTTGTATTCATACGTTTTGGTATTCACTCCAGTACCTAAACTTACAGGTGTTTGATAGCTTCCGTTTGTAAACTCACTTTTGTAAATATCTTCTTTTCCTTTCGCGTCTGCGCGTTCTGCGGTAAAATAAACAGTTCCGTTATTCGCAATAGAAGGATAATATTCGTTTTTATCGGTGTTGATCGTTTCTGGCAATCGTGTTGGATTTGCCCAGATGCCGTTTTCTTTAGTTAAAAACCAGATATCGTAATCTTTCTTCGGAGTTGTTTCGTTTTCAATTGGTCGTTTAGACGCAAAGAATAATTGTTTTCCATCAGGAGAAAAAGCAGGTTCAATATCATGATACTTTCCAGCAAAAGAAGCAATCGTAAACTCAGACCATGTGCCATTCACTTTCTTAGAAGTTAAAATAGTTCTAAATGCATTTTTGGGTGCATCAAGGGTGAAGAAAATTTCGTCATACGTTGGTGAAATTGCCATATCACGAACATTGATATTTTTAAAATCAGGAAGCTGTAAAAAAACGTTAGGTGTAGCAAGCTCTTTTTCAAAAGTAATATTTGCGGTTTTTTGTGCCACTAATTGTGTGCTCGCAAATACAAGTAACAAGATAATTTTTTTCATGAGGGATACTGTTTTTCATTGATGATTGAGCCTCAAAAAGTACTATTTTTAGTTTTCCATCAGCGTTAAAGAGTCGTTAATGTTTTAACCATTACAAAATGTAGACCAATTTTAGGAATGGTAAACGGAGCACCATGTTTTTGATACTGTAGTTTTTCATAAAAACGAACGGCAATTTCGCGTGCATTCATCCAAATAAACGTTCCGCCACGAGCGATAATCATTTCTTCTGCCTTTTTTACCAACGCATCTCCAATACCTCGTTTTTGAAAAGTAGCCAAAACGGCCATGCCGCGCAATTGATACGCATTTTTAGTATTCAATTCTTTATAAGGATTTTTCATCAATGTAACCACGCCGACCAATTGTTCATTTACATAATATCCTAAATGAAAAGTAGTAGGTAAATCGTCTCCTTGAAAATGACAAGAATCTATGGGTTTTCCTTCTCTTAATACAGGATGACGTACTTCAAAAGCTGTTGTTGCGGTGATTTCTTTAATGCTAAAATTGAGAGTTTTCATATTCACAAAATTTGTACAATTCTTCAAAAGTATAACTAATTTGGGAGTTGTTTTTGGCTGAAATAAATTATTTTTGATTAAAAATTTACAGCATGCAAATTACGTTCAAGTTACTCAAAAAAGAAGAAGCTAACATCATTTTGCCATATCTTGATATTATGAATCATCACAAAGTTCCGATGGATGTATTGAAGGAACGATTTGAAGAAATGTTGTCTCAAAATTATGAAGCATTCGCAATTTACGATCACGATCAATTAATTGGTTGTTTTGGTTTGTGGAATATGACACGTCATTACTGTGGAAGAAGTCTTGAAGCAGATCATGTATACATTGAAGATACTTATCAAAGCAAAGGAATTGGTGCGCAATTATTTCAATGGATTGAAGTATATGGCAAAGAAAAAGGTGTTACGACAGTTGAATTGAATACATATGTGGAAAATTTTCCATCACATAAGTTCTATTATAATCAGGGATTTATAGCGAGAGGTTATCATTTTTTGAAAAAAATCTAAAAAAACATTTGGAAAAATAGCTACTCTTTCTCTATATTTGCACCCGCAATGCGAAAGTAGCTCAGTTGGTAGAGCGTCAGCCTTCCAAGCTGAATGTCGCCGGTTCGAACCCGGTCTTTCGCTCCAAAAAAGCCGATTCATTTTTGAATCGGCTTTTCTTTTTTACGGTAAAACCGTAATTGAATTTCGTAACTATTTTTAGTTTGAATGTCTATAAACATAAAATTAAAAGTATCATGAAAAAAAGACAATTCAAACAGAAATTAAACTTTACAAAAGTTTCTATTTATGATTTATCAACAGTAAATGGAGGAAGAGCACAAGGAACACATTATGATCACTGCGATCCAGATAACACAAAATTTCCTTGCGAGATAGAAGAGAATAAATAGATAAAAAAGAAAACGGTTGCTTGAGATAACTCAACAACCGTTTTTATATTATAGAAATGTAATTTCAGAACCTACAGGAAGTTCATAAGGTATTTTGTCTTGTTCAAAAATTCGTGCGCTGTGTGGTCCTTCAAGCGTAATTTGATCGCCTTTGACACGAATCCAACTTCCTTCTCTAATTCCTACCACAGGAAGTGTATTAAATTTATGAAACTCTTTAATGCGAGTTTCACGAGTTTCCCCCATGTGTGTACTGCCTTCAATTGGATCTAAGTAATGTGGATTGATGTTAAAAGGAATGACACCTAGCGTTTTAAAACTTGGCGGATATATAATAGGCATGTCATTTGTGGTTTGCATCGTAAGTCCGCAAATATTACTTCCTGCACTTGTGCCTAAATACGGCAGTCCATCAAAAATAGCTTCTCGTAACGGTTGCATTACTTCATGTTTATATAATTGAGAAACTAATAAAAAAGTATTTCCGCCACCTGTAAAAACTCCTTTCGCTGCTGCAATGGCTTCTACAGGATTTTCAAACTCATGAATACCGCGAACACCTTTTCCAATGGTTTCAAAAGCTTTTCGTGCAATATCTGTATAAGCATCATGTGTAATTCCGCCTGGACGTGCATAGGGAATAAATAAAATTTCTTCCGTATCTTTATAAAACGAAGAAAGTTCGTCAAGGATATATGCTAAATAACCGCTTCCGTGGACTGTAGAAGTACTAGCGATAATGATATTTTTCATAAATTGTAAAAGCTAAAATTTATACTAAATTGTAAAAGTAATCATTAAAAGGATTTAACAAAAGTTTAATGTCCATTGGCATTTTTTTAAGGACAAAAATCAGGTTCTTTATCTTTCAAATAAAACAACACTAGTATAACCAACAATACAAACTAATATGAAGCTAAAATTACTCTTATTTTGTCTCTTTATTACTACTATAATGCTTGCGCAAGATGCAGAACGCAAAATTTTGCGCGGTGCTGTTATTTACAGAAATGTGAAAGCTACGGGAGTAAATGTTGTAAATAATACAACAAGTAAAGGTGCAATTACAAACAATAAAGGAGAGTTTGAAATTCGTGTAAAGAAGGACGATATTTTAATTTTTTCTTCAGTTCAGTATACAATTCGTGAAATCGTAATTACAGATAAAATTATCAATAACAATCGACTAGTCGTTGAGGTGAAGGAAAAAATTGAAGCATTGGATGAGGTTGTGATTAGTCCCGAAAACAAAGAGAAATTTTTAGACTTTCAGGAAAAACAAATTGCAAAATATAAAGATTATCAATTTGCAAAAGACCGATATTCGGAAGTGAAAAATGAAGCCTTGGGACAAACAAACTTTCAAGGAGCAAATATTCTTGGATTGGTAGGAATGCTTGCCAATGCTATTTTTAAAAAGAAAAAGAATAAAAAAGAAAGGGCAAAACCAATATATGAACGTACTAGTTTTAACGAAATTCGCTACCGATACAAAGACGAATTCTTTACAAAAAACTTAGGAATTCCAGAAGATCAAATAAGCTCTTTTTTATATTATTGTGATGACCAATTGCCTTCTGAAGACATATTCTTGGAAAAAAATGAATTCTTGATGATTGATTTTATGGTAAAACAGAGTAAAGAATACCTGAAATCAATCAAAACAAAAAATTAAAAATAAGATGCAAAAGCAAAATTCATAAAATGGAATGCTTTTTGGATATCTTTGTGGCAATACTATAAACGTCAAATAGATTCATGAAAATTCAAAAAATACTCTTGTTGTGTATTATCGTTCCATTATTTGCATTTACAACAGTGCATAAATTTTATGTGAGCGTTACAAACATAGAACACAATACTAAAGAAAAAGCACTACAAATTACAACTCGAATTTTTATTGATGATTTTCAACGTGTTCTCAATGAACGTTATGATTTTAAAGGAGAATTAACAACTGAAAAAGAACCTAAAGTTGTAGAGGGAATGATGCAAAAATACCTCGCCAAAAAAATCAAGATTTGGGTAGATGGTGAGTTGAAGTCATTTAACTTTCTCGGGAAAAAATATGAAGATGACGTTACGGTTTGTTACTTAGAAATTGAAGGTGTTGAGCGTGTAAATTCTCTCGAAATAGAAAACGATCTTCTCTACGAAATTGAAGAAGATCAGCAGAACTTAGTCCATGTAAAAATCAATAATGAGCGAAAAAGCTTGTTATTAGTAAAAGAAAACGATAAAGGTTTGTTAAAATTTTAACAAAAAGTTTTGAAAATAGTTACTTTTAAGGTCTGAAAAACACAAACCTATTTTACTAAACCTAATGAAACGTATACATTTCTACATTCTAGCTTTCTTATTTATGGGAGCTAATCTTGTCGTAGCACAAGATAAACAAGAAGATAAAAAGCCACAGGGACACATTAATAATAATAAGTTTAGACAGTTGTATCAAGAGTTTGCTACGCCAAACATGTACAGAACAGCTTCTGGAGCTCCCGGAAAAGCATATTACCAACAACAAGCCGATTATGAAATGGACATTGAGTTGGATGATAAAAATCAAAAACTATACGGAGTAGAAACTATTACGTATACAAACAACTCTCCAGATGATTTAGAATACCTTTGGGTACAACTTGATCAAAACGTACGAGCTAAAAATTCGCAAGCAAAACTTAAAAATGGAGGACGTGTTCCGCGCATGCAAAGAACATCTACATTTGTAAATAGTTATGTAGCAGATCCTTTTGATGGAGGATTTAACATTGATTATGTAAATGATTCTAAGGGAAAACCAATGTCGTTTACAATTAATGAAACGATGATGCGTATTGATTTACCAAAAGCATTAGAGTCGGGAGACAAAGTATCATTCACTATCAAATGGTGGTACAACATCAACAATCACGTTACCAAAAGAGGTCGTTCTGGATATGAATTTTTTCCAAAAGACGGAAACCGTGCATATGTAATAGCACAATTCTTCCCACGTATGGCTGTCTACAATGATGTAGAAGGATGGCAAAACTATCAATTTTGGGGGAATGGTGAATTTGCATTGGCATTCGGAAACTACAAAGTAAGTATTACAGTTCCTGCAGATCATATTTTAGATGCAACAGGAGAACTACAGAATAGAAAAAATGTATACTCAAAGCAAATGATGAAGCGTTATGAGCGTGCGGTAAACTCGTACGACAAACCTGTAATCATTGTTACTCAAGAAGAAGCGGAAGCTGCAGAGAAAGACTTTTCTAACAAAAAGAAAACATGGAAGTTCTATGCTGAAAACGTAAGAGACTTCGCTTTTGCATCATCGCGTAAGTTTATTTGGGATATGCAAGCAGTAGACATTAATGGTAAAAAAGTAATGGCTGTTTCTATGTATCCAAAAGAAGGAAATCCTCTTTGGGAAGAATACTCAACAAAAGCAGTAGCAAGTACTTTAAAGACATTTTCAAATCACACATTCGATTATCCATATCACAAAGCAATTTCTGTACATGCTAAAAATCAAGGGATGGAATATCCAATGATTTGCTGGAATTACGGACGTCCTAGTGAAGATGGAAGTTATTCAGAACGTACAAAATTCGGAATGATTAGTGTAATTATTCACGAAGTTGGACATAACTTTTTCCCAATGATTGTAAACTCTGATGAGCGTCAATGGGGATGGATGGACGAAGGATTGGATACATTTATGCAATACTTAGCTGAGCAAGATTTTGCAAAAGCACATCCTGAATCAGTAGCGTCTACAGGAGGAAAATATCCTTCACGTAGAGGAGAAGCTTCTAAAATAGTTCCTTATATGAAAGGTGGACAAGATCGTTTGTCTCCAATCATGTCAAATCCAGAAAATGTATTCCAATTAGGACCAAATGCCTATGGAAAACCAGCAACAGGATTAAATATTTTGCGTGAAACTATCATGGGACATGAAGCTTTTGATCATGCATTTAAAACCTATGCAAAACGTTGGATGTTTAAACACCCAACTCCAGAAGATTTCTTTAGAACAATGGAAGATGCTTCAGGAATTGATTTAGATTGGTTTTGGAGAGGTTGGTTTTATACAACTGATTATGTAGATATCGGAATTGAAAGTGTAAAGAAATTCCAAGTAGGAGTACGTAAATCTGGAAAGTCGAGTTTTGTATTCTTTGTGCCAGAAGATGACGATCGTTACAAAAAAGAAAACGAAGGGAAATCTGTAGTAAAACAAGATGAAACTTTAAAAGAATATTTAATGGATAACTTCTCTTCGGAAGAAAGAGCAAGTATGGACGATCCTAAATACTTCTACGAAGTAGCTTTTAATAAGCCTGGAGGTTTGGTAATGCCAATCATTGTAGAATGTACGTATGAAGACGGTACTACTGAAATGATAAAATATCCTGTTCAAGTTTGGAGAAAAAATGATGATCGCGTAAAAATTGTAATCGCATCAAATAAAGAAATTAAGAACTTACAATTAGATCCAAAATTAGAAACAGCAGATATTGATACTTCAAACAATATATGGCCAAACGAAAATGGAAAGACAGATTTTAGCAAATTTAAAGAAGATAAAATCAAGCAATAAAATTGCTAAGACATTATAAAAAAATATAAAAAACCAGCTTATTTGCTGGTTTTTTTATATCATACTATTTACTTGTTTATATTTGTATAATAATTGAACAGAATATGACATTATTTATTAGTGGAGGAGAAATATTTGTAATCATGCTGATTGTAGTAATGGTATTTGGAGCGGACAAAATTCCTGAAATTGCACGTGGCCTAGGAAAAGGAATGCGTCAACTAAAAGATGCAACCAACGAAATAAAGCATGAAATTCAACAAAGTGCAGAAGATAATGCAATAGATGCAGAAGGCATTGCTGGTGATGTTCAAAACGAAATAAACAAAGTAAAAGAAGATATCGAAGACATGTCAGGACCTATCAAAAGGCAATTTTAATGCTTGATGGATTATTGACATACGATAAAGAACTACTCATCTATCTAAACAATTTAGGAGACATGAACTTCGAAGCCTTTTGGCTTTTTATAACAAGTTTTGTCTACTGGATTCCATTATTACTATTCATATTTTATAAAATCTACAAGAAATTCTCTAAAGAGGAAGCAAAATATATTATTGGCTACGGAATTTTTATTTTAATTTTTTCACTACTCATTGTAGAAGTCGTAAAAATTGGTGTAGAACGTATGAGACCATGTAATGATCCTACAGTAGCACCATTTCTCAACATCATTATACAGCCAAAAAATTATAGCTTCTTCTCAGGACATGCAACAGTTTCTATAGCACTTACCACTTTCTTAATATTGATGCTTAAAAATGTATTTTCAAGGATTCGTCTGTTATACATTTGGCCAGTACTCTTCATGTATAGCCGATTATATTTTGGCGTACATTATCCGTCTGATATTTTAATGGGAATTATTGTTGGAATTTTGATTGGAGTTGCATTTCATCGAATTTGCAATGCGCGCATAGTAAAATTACGAATTTATTAATATATTCGTTAAAATTTTAACCAATCAACAATAAAACATGAAAAATCTTAACCTAAAGTTAGCCGTGCTTATGGCTGCTTTCAGCGTGATTTCTTGTTCTAACGATGCACCAATCGAAACCATAGAAGAAGAAAGCAATGTTGTTTCTTTACAACGCACGCCACTTACTCCAACTCAAATTAACGCGAAAATCAACGAGACTGTTTCTAGTCGTGAACGATTTGAATGGACAAATATGGATGCACTCACAATATGGAGTGCTACAGTCCATGGAGATCAAATTTTAACCATTGGATATGGAAATGATGACAATGACTTCAATAAAGAAACTTCGAATGCCGATGGAATTAAAAATCGACTTCTTCAACGAATTGGCGCTTTAGAAGGAAACGGACAAAAGAAAGAAAAGGACTTTCTAATTGATGAAGATGACAAACTCAATATCATTGATGTCAAAATTGAAGATTTAGCTACAGTAGAAGAGTTATTAGCTCAAAAAGGAATTCGTTATATTGAACCAACAGGTTACAGATATTTAGACCATGAAGTAACAGCAAAATCTGGAGCTGGTTGCGGATATGAGTCTTCAACGCTAAATTCTGCAGATTATACAACTGTAGCGCCAGGGGCAAAAGTTCCTTGGACATTTTACAAGCACAACATTCCATCTGCTTGGAACTACAGTACTGGAGCTGGAGTTGGAATTGGAGTAATTGACACAGGTTTAACACCAAACAATTCATTAATGAACGGAAGCTTCAATGATGGATATTCATCAGGAAGATACGTTCAAAAATATGGTACATATGTAGATTCATGGTGGCCTTGGTCATCAAATACCGATGGACCAAATGATGGTTGCGGACACGGAACAAGTATGACATCTGTAGCAACAGCACCAAGAAATAACAACGGAATGCCAGTTGGAGTAGCATATAATGCAAATTTAATTAGCTATCGTGGAACAAAAAATGTACTTTTAGACGGTTATCACGAACAAAAAGGTGTAGCAAATGCACTAAAAGCTTTAGGAAACAGAAGCGATGTAAAGGTAATTTCGATGTCTATTGGACATATTATTTCTGTAGGAAGAATCAAGGATGCGGTACGATATGCAAATAATAGAGGAAAATTAATCTTCGCAGCTGGTGGAACTTCCACAAGTTTTACTAACTTTGTTGGAGTAATATTTCCAGCATGGATGAGCGAAACGGTAGCAGTAACAGGTGTAACTGATGCAAACTACTATGAAGAGTGCGACATTTGTCACAAAGGAAGCAAAATTGATTTCACAATCGTAATGCAGCGTGATGGCAACGGAAATAGAACAACGCCAGTATTAAGTTACTATAACAACCAAACGGATTATGTAGGTGGTTCGTCAGTAGCAACGGCAACAACAGCAGGAATTGCGGCTTTAGTATGGTCAAGACATCCAAGCTGGTCAAAAACACAGGTATTAAACAGATTGAAACAATCTGCAGATTTCTATCCAAACAAAAATTCTCAGTATGGATATGGAAATATAGACGCATTGCAAGCAGTTCAATAGAACAGTTGGCATATTTAGTTTAGTAAATAGGGAGAAACTCTCGTCGTAATGGCGAGAGTTTTTTTAATTTAATGAAACTCAAAATTGTAAGTTGGACTAATCCTGATGAAAATTGGGAATCTTTTTTTATTGATGAAGTATTTTTAAGTAGATAGATCTACATAATCAATACGTCTTTTCGAGTGATTTTATATTGAGTACAACGAAATGAAAAATAGTACTTCGATACACTCAGCAGAACTATCGAGAAATACTTTAAATTCAAATAGGTTGTTGTATTGGAGTATTTGCTGAAGTATAAATTTGTGATAATAGGTATGTTTCAAAGACAATGTTGTAAAATTGATAGCAACAGATTACTTCGTCATGCTTTCTCGTAATGACGTTTTGAAGTTTATGAATTTTGAAGTTGAATAGTTTAGATTAACACTTCGACTCCGCTCAGTGTAAACAAAAGTAATAACGAAGTTAAAATATTAAGTTATTAAATATTCAATTTGTAATTGAAGAACATATATTCTAGCCAACAGCCAACAGCCAACTACAAAACCCTACTCAAGGTCAAGCCATCTCTAATTGGCAATAAAACGGTTTCTACGCGTGGATCTTCTTTTAAAAGCGTATTGTACTCTAAAAGTGCTTTGGTAGAAAAATCATTCTTCTGTAATGGTTGAATTATTTTTCCGCTCCATAAAACGTTATCAGACAAAATCACACCTTTCGGATTCATCTTTTCAATAATCGCATGGAAATATGCAGGATAATTTGGCTTATCTGCATCAATAAAAACCAGATCGAACGTAGTATCTAATGTTGGAATAATTTCTAAGGCATCTCCTGTGTACTGATGAATACGGTTTCCGTATGGAGAAGCATCAAAATATTTGCGTTGAAAATCGTGTAACTCTTCGTTAATGTCTATTGTGTGTAATGCACCATCTTTTTGCATTCCTTCTGCCAAACACAATGCAGAATATCCTGTATACGTTCCAATTTCTAAAATAGTTTTTGGCGCCATTAGTTTTGACAACATACTCAACACTCTTCCTTGGTAATGTCCGCTCAACATACGCGGTTGTAATATCTTTTGGTAGGTTTCACGTGTTAAGGCTTTCAACAAATCTGGTTCGTTCTCAGAATGTGCAACAACATACTCATCTAAAGCTTCTGGAATAAAATGCATAACTCTTTAATTTGTGCAAAAATATCAATTAATAGCAATTAAAAGTTCAAAATTGGTTAAAACAAGTCCAAAATGATACGCTTAGAAGTTTATTTTTTGTGTACATAAAAAAAGACCTTACTTTTGATCTTACAAGATTTGCGAGAAAAAAAATTAATAAAATTTATGAGAAAAGTATATTGGCTAATTGTATTTACATTTTTTATTTCCCTAAACTGTATTGCACAAACACAAGAAAAAAACTATTGGGACGCTCTTTTACAAAATGATAGAGAAAAAGCACTCAAAGAGTTTAAAAAACTAAATGCAGAAACTAATTTCGAAATGCTCGCTACAGAGCAAATTATCAATGTTGAAAACGGAATCTTATCTAGAGACAAAAAATTCATAGAAGAAGTAGTCAATGACAAAGATTTTGAAATGTATTTATACGCATTGTGGAATGAAATATATTTTTTTAACACATATATTGAAACAGGTTTCAATCCTTTAATTGTAAAAAATGTAGAAGAAGTAAGCAAAGTAGCTTTTAAAAATCAAACCCTAAAAGATGCTATATTCTACATGAATGCTATTGTAAGTAGACATGGAAACAACTGGGACGCGTATTATAAGAATATTGCAAAGATGAATTTTATCAATGATTGGCAATATTGTGGTGTATTTGAAAATCTAAATGAAAGTGGACTAGATGAAGTGTATGGACCGGAAACAAATGCAGTATCTAAAGAAGATTTTAATGCTAATAGTAATGGTTTTGTAAACTGGTATGTACCAACGCATCAAGGAGCCGATGGATACAATTTTTATACAAACCATAATGAATATGGAAGTGGTGTAAACTATGCACAAACATTTATTACTTCTAAAGAATCCAAAAAGGTAGTACTGCGTTTAGGAAACTCTGCTGCTTTTAAAGTTTGGTTGAATGATGAATTATTATTGACAAATTCTGAAGATGTACAAACCGATTTAGATGCATATGCCGTAGCTTTTACTTTACCAAAAGGAACAAGTCGTTTATTAATTAAAAATGCAGATAATAGCTCAACAAGCTATTTTATTGCTAGACTAACTGATGAAAACGGAACGCCAATAAATGATATAAGCTATAGTAGTACTACTCAAGATTATCAAAAAGGAACAAAAGTTGATCCTGTGAAACTGGAAAGCACTTTTGAAAAGTTTTTCAAAGAAAAAAAAGCTGCAAATCCAAACAACTTTTTCTACGATTATTGTTTGATTAGGATGTACATGCGAAATGAAAATTTCAAGGAAGCTAGAAAAATCATAGATCCATTATTAAAATCATATCCAAAAAGTTCATTATTACGAAAAATGAGCATCAAAATTCTTTCTTTAGAGAAAGATTTCACAACCATTGAAAAAATCAAAGAAAACTTAGAGTTAGATGATCCAGATTATTATTTATCGCTAACGTATCAATTTCGTGATTCTGAAGAATTGTTCCGTATGGATATTAATGAAATGGAAAAATTCTTAAAACGTTTTTCTGAAGCTACCGATGTAGAGATATTTAAAGTATCTTCTGAAGTAATGTGGCAACTACGTAATTCTGATCGACAAGGATTAGAAAGTAGCATGAAAAAACTTATCAAAATAGCCGACGGATATCCACGATTGTTAAACACATATGCACCTTTGTATGCTTCGATCTTAAAAGATGAGGACAAAACCATTGAGATTCTAGAAGAATTAGTAGACAATTACTTCAATTACAGAGCGGTAAATAATCTTGCTTACTATTATGAAAAACAAAACAAAAAAGACAAGGCATTAAAGCTCTATAAAAAGGTTTATGAAAACATAAAAGGTGATAACTTTATTGTATCTGACATCATTAAAAAGCTTCATAAATATGATCGTCATGAAAAATCATTGCCATACATAAAAGAACTAAAAGAAAACTTCCCGTACTCGTTTGTAGCTGATCGATACGAAGGTGATGTATACATCAAACTAGGAAAAAAAGAAAAAGCAGTAAAAGCATATAAAGCCTCGTTATTACATAACATGGAGAATGCATCACTGCGTAAAAAAATTCAAGACATTCAAAATCAAAAAGACTTTTTAGAAGAATTACACGAACCAAAAATATACGGTTATATTGAAAAAGAACGTGGAAGAATCAAGGAAAGTAGTTACGGTTACACAATCTTATTAGATGATAAAGATGTAATTTTATTTAAAGAAGGTGGTGGAAAAGCACGATTTAGCAATGTCTATGAAATCCTTACAGAAGAAGGTGTAAATACATTTAAAGAATATAATTTAGGTCTTTCAGGTAGCTACAGTATTATCAAAACAGAAATTGTAAAGAAAAATGGTTCTGTTGTGCCAGCAGATAGTCAGCGCTCAAGCCTCGTATTTAACGGATTGGAAATTGGTGATGTAATTCATCTAGATTACGAAATCAACTTTAGCGGAAACGGTAGATTTTATAAAGACTATACAGATTCTTTTCAATTTGATTCTTTTGTGCCATGTATAAAATCAAGCTACAGTATTTTAATGCCAAAAGGACAAAAGTTAAACTATAAACTTGTCAATGGAAAATTAGAGTATAAAAAAGAAAGAAAGGGAGATTATGACTTGTACACGTGGGAATTAATCACAGCTGATGTACTTCCAAAAGAAGAGTATTACATGCCTAGAGATGCAGATATAGCACGTTATTTGCATATTAGTACTATCGATTCTTGGGATGAAATTGCCAAATGGTATTCAGATTTAGTAAGAAAGCAAATTGATATTGATATAACGGTAGATGAAGTTTATAAAGAGTTATTTCCAGAAACTGATGTAACTAAAATTTCTGAAGAAGAACGTGCAAAACGAATCTACTACTATATTACAAATAACTTAAACTACAGTTATGTAAGTTTCAGACAAAGCGGATTTGTACCACAAAGACCTTCAAAAACAATCAAAACGAAACTTGGAGACTGTAAAGATTTCTCAACGTTATTTGTTGCATTGGCAAAAAAAGCAAAACTTGATACAAATCTGGTATTGATCTTAACATCAGATTACGGACAAAACTCATTGATATTACCAAGTCAAGACTTCAATCATTGCATTGCTGAGGTAAAATTAAACGGGGTTTCACAATTCTTAGAATTAACAGATAAAAATCTTCCTTTCAAAGCATTGCCAGTAAGTTTGCAAGGTGCAGCTGCATTAAAAATTCCATTTGACGCAAACACAAATTCAAAATCTGACTTAATAAAATTGAAGGATGTAAAAAGAATGTCAAGTGTATTTAAAAATAAAGTAAAAGTCACTATCGATGCTGAAAAGCAAGTCCTTGATATGACAACTACTTTAGAAGGTGAAGTTGTGTCTTTCTATTCTGGAAGACTAAGAAACCGTAGTTACGAACTCATGAAAAACGATCTTCAAGATGATCTAATAGGACGAATTGGAGGAAATGTTACCATTGATACGATTTCTAATATTACAACTAAAAGAGAAAGTGAAGTATTCAAATTTAGAACAGTAGCTACCATACAAGAAAAAGCTAAAAAAATAGGTTCTATCAGCGTATTGCAATTGCCAAATGTTTCAAATGCATATAACAACAGTATCATTAATTTTGAAACAAGAAACTATCCAATTGAATACATTCAATATGAGAATGTAGATACATATATTACAGAATATGAATTAATCGTTCCTGAAGGGAAAAAATTCATTGAATACCCTGAAAACATTGCATTGACTTATAAAGGACATTCTTATAAAATGTCGTATGAATTAAAGAAAGACAATCAACTAAATGTTAAGGTTGAAGCAAGTACCGACAAAGGAAAATCAATACTTCCTGAAGAATACGAAGACTTTAAAAAATATGTAGCGACTACTATTGAAGGTAAAGAAGGTTTTATAGGTTACAAATAAAAAAATAAAAACTATTAGGAATAAGGATAACTAATTTGTCTTTATTCCTAATTTGAGTTTTTTTAAAACAATCTAATACGTATTTTTGGTAAAAATAGCATTCAATATGTTTCAAAATACATTGGCGTTCGCTCAAGAACAAGACGCAAAAGATCCTCTAAAAAGTTACCGAACAAAATTTCACATTCCAAAAGATGCTGATGGGAATGAATGGTTATATTTCTGTGGAAATTCACTCGGATTGCAACCAAAAGTAACTCAAGAATACATTCAACAAGAATTAAAAGATTGGGCAAACTTAGGTGTAGAAGGTCATTTTGACGCCAAAAACCCTTGGATGCCATACCATGAGTTTCTTACTGAAAACATGGCGAAAATAGTAGGAGCAAAGCCAATAGAAGTCGTAATCATGAACACATTGACTACGAATCTACATTTATTAATGGTTTCTTTCTATCAACCGACAAAAACAAAATTTAAGATTGTTATTGAAAGTGATGCGTTTCCATCAGATCGTTATGCGGTAGAATCGCAACTTAAATTTCACGGATTCGATCCTAAAGAAGGATTGCTAGAGTGGAAACCACGCGAAGGTGAAGAATTGCTTCGTATGGAAGATTTAGAAGCAATGTTAGAAGCAGAAGGCGACGAAATTGCTTTGTTGATGATTGGTGGAGTAAACTATTACACAGGACAATATTTAGATATAAAAAAAATAGCCGAACTCGGACATGCAAAAGGCGCAATGGTTGGAATTGATTTAGCACATGGTGCAGGAAATATTCAACCAAATTTACATGATTCTAATGTAGACTTCGCAGCTTGGTGTACGTATAAATATCTCAATTCTGGACCCGGAAGTTTAGCCGGTTTATTCGTTCATGAAAAACATGCACACAACAAAGAATTGAATCGATTTGCAGGTTGGTGGGGACACGATAAGGAAACACGTTTTAACATGCGTTTTGACTTCAATCCAATTCCAGGTGCAGAAAGTTGGCAACTAAGCAATCCACCAATATTATCGATGGCAGCTATTAAAGCTTCGCTGGATATGTTTAATGAAGTTGGAATGGACGCTTTGCGCGAGAAATCGGAAACGTTGACGGCATATTTTGAATACTTAATTAATGAAGTTGATACCGATCGCATCAAAATTATTACACCTTCAAACCCAGCAGAAAGAGGTTGTCAGTTATCAATTCAAGTTAAAAATGCTGACAAATCATTACATCAAAAACTCATAGACAAACATATCATTTCCGATTGGCGTGAACCAGACGTAATTCGCTGTGCGCCAGTTCCGTTATACAACACATTTGAAGACGTGTATAGAATGGTTGACGAACTTAAAAAATGCTTATAACATGCAGACAAAAGAAAACATACTCATTGTTGGCGCAGGATTGTGCGGTTCATTATTAGCGTTACGCTTAGGACAACGCGGTTATAAAGTTACCGTAATGGAAAGTCGTCCCGATTTGCGAAAAGTCGATATTTCTGCTGGAAGATCGATCAACTTAGCATTTTCAGATAGAGGAATCAAAGCCATGAATATGGTAGGAATTACTGATAAAATGATGCCATTATGTATTCCGATGCACGGACGTTTGATACACGATATTGAAAGCAATACGTTTATGTCTAACTATTCAGGTCGCAATGATGAATATATCAATTCTATTTCACGAGGCGATTTAAACGGACTTTTATTGACAGAAGCCGAAGAACATGAAGCGGTAGATATTACGTTCAACAAAAAATGTACGGCAATTGATATTGAAGAAAATAGTGCAACATTCTATTGTTATGAGACGAAAAAAGAATTTACACTACAAGCAGATGTCATTATCGGAACGGATGGCGCTGGTTCAATTTTGCGTAAAAGTTATTACCTAGAACGTAAATTTTTATTTAGCTATTCGCAGAATTATCTCAATCATGGATACAAAGAATTAAGCATTCCACCAGCAGCTTCAGGTGGATTTCGTACAGAAAAAAATGCATTGCATATTTGGCCACGAGGTGATTTTATGATTATTGCGTTACCAAATTTGGATGGAAGTTTTACAGTAACATTGTTTTTATCGTATGATGAAGGAGAATACAATTTCAACAATCTAACGACGGAAGCACGCGTACAGGAATTCTTTGAAACGCAATTTCCAGATTTAGTTCCGATGATTCCTGAGTTGACTAAAGAATACTTTGAAAACCCAACAGGCGCATTGGGAACTGTAAAATGCTCGCCTTGGTCGTATAAAAATAATACTTTATTAATGGGAGATGCAGCGCATGCAATTGTTCCGTTTTATGGACAAGGTATGAACGCTTCTTTTGAAGATGTTGTGGTATTTGATGAGATTTTAGATCAGTATGAAGGTAATTGGGAAGCTGTTTTTAAAGCGTATGAAAAAGCACGTAAAAAAGATACAGATGCGATTGCCGACTTAGCAATTGATAACTATTATGAAATGCGCGATCATGTAGCAAGTCCAATCTTTAAAGAAAAACGTAAATTAGAAATGGACTTGGAAAAAAACTTCCCAGATCAGTATTTTTCTAAATATTCAATGGTGACTTTCAACGAAAATATTCCATATAGCAAAGCAATGGAAATTGGACGTGCACAAGATAAAGCGTTGTTGAATATGATTGCCGATCATGAAATTGATACAACAGCCGATTTACAAGAGATTCTTAAAAAAGTACAAGCAGAAACCAACGAAATTTTAGATGAAGACAATGTTGCTAAGACAATGAAACATTAGGTTCGATTTCGAAAACTTTCACGAATAAAAAACTACTTTATCATTTTGGATAACATTCAGTTGTTATCGTAAAACATAAAAATGACCTGAGTTCGGGATACGTTTATTTTTATGTGTTTAATCTTTTTATACAAGTGTCAAATCGAGCGCAGTCGAGATTCAATAAAATAGAAATGCTCCTTAATTTCTCGACTGCGCTCGAAGTGACAAATACTTATTTAGTATACTATGGCTTTTAACTCACCTTTTTTCTCATCGAACTCACGCTTCATAAAACGCTTATTCCAAATGTCACTAAGAAACATAAGCAGAAACTGTAAAGTGTAAGTTGCTTATAAACAGTAGTTATCGCTCAGCTTTTATAGCGAATTTATAAATACACAAAAACTTAAATTGTAAGATTCCTCAATCTTCAGGACTTTAGCTATCTAAAATGCAGGAAGACAAACTTCCAGTGCTTAATTAAAAACTAAAAAATAGCAAAATGACTGTGTTTAAAAAAGTAATGGCAATCTTATTCGTATGTGCGTTCGCATCTTGTTCAAGTGATGATGATACAAATACAAATGATGTGCAAAGTATTATAGGTGACTGGGAAGTGATTTCTCTAGTTTCTGATGGAGTTGAATTTATAGAGCCAAACGATACTTGTTTTGATAAGTATTTTATAACCGCAGAAAACGCACGATACTTAGAGTATTTTCCATTAAATGGTGAATGTATTGCAGCAGAAAATGATATCATTAGTTACCCGATATTACCATACACGTATGAAGGAAGTACATTTGTATTTGATGATGCAACTTTTCAAATTATAGAACTCACACAAAATACTATAAAATGGTCTCAAACCTATGAAGAAGAAGGAGAAACAATTACAGATACAGAAACGTTAAGAAGAATACAATAGTTAGTAGAAGAAGTTATCTTAAAAGGTGAAAAATTCTTTAAACCTAATCAAGTTCAAAATGAGGTTTTTAAAAACTTATAAGATAGCTTCTTGTTAAGTAATTATAAATATTTAGTAGGAATTCAATTCGTCAATAATGGCTTTTATACCTTTTTGGAAACCATTGTAAAAGTCATTTTTCTTAAACTCAGGAACAATAATTTTATTGATAATATCTAGTGCTTCTTCATCGGTGAGTTTTTGTATAACACCGACACCATTATGAATCCAAACACGGCGATCTTTCATATACAATGCAATTAAAACACCATTTTCTTTATCCTTTTTTCCAATTCCCCAGAAATTAGATAAATCTAAAGAGTATTCTACTAAACCAGTATAATCTAATAGAGACGTTACGGTAACAATGACAATTTCTGTATCAGTTTCTGCTTTATAATCTTTTAGTAAACGCAACAAAGAGGTTTCCTGTTCGTCAGATAAAATATTGTCAAAATCATTGATAACTCCAATTGGAATAGGGAAATCGGCTTTGGCTGCGTGTTGACCAATAAAGGATTTAGAATGCATTTGATGAGTGGCTTCACAACTAATACAAAGTGTGATGAGCAAACAAAAGAGTATGCTTTTGAATTTCATAGTAGGCTATTGAGGTCGATTTGGGTATCTGCAATATAAGAAATTCAATTATATATTGATGAAAATTAACATTCTAAAATGCGAATTTTTAAACAGAAACATACGATTTTAAAGAATTTGATAAAATAATCTAATTATCGTCCGCTTTTGACAACTCTTTAATAATGTGTTCAATACCCTTATATGTGCCGCCATAATAATCGTCTTTTTTGTAAAAAGGGGTAATCTGTGTGTCAATAATATGTTTTGTTTCTGCGTCTGTTAATTTACTTGTAATTCCATCTCCGTTTTGAATCCAAAGCTTTCGGTTTTTAACATGAATGGTGATTAAAACACCATTATCTTTGCCTTTCAATCCAACACCCCAATAATTAGCTAAATCGAGTGAATACTTTTCAATAGCTACATAATTAGCCATATCATTAATGGTTACTACGGCAATTTGATTGGAAGTTTCCGCTTGATGCTTTTTGACTAACTTTAATAGATTAGCTTCTTCTTTCTCAGAAAAAACTGCATCAAAATCATTAATAAAACCAACAGGTTTCGGGAAAACAGTACTTGTAAATTTTCTATCCTGATGCGGAAATGAATCTTTCTTTTCTGTAGCACAGGAAAAACTAAATAGCAAACAGCACAGGAGTAATAGATTTTTATAATTCATACGATCTTTTTTAAGTTACAGTTCCTTTTTTTAAGTTTCGATATGAATAACCGCCGCTATAATCGCCAATATGCCATTCTCCACTTAAAAAAGTAAAAGACATAGCTCTAGAATTTATTTTGGGGCGCTTAATACCTGAATCTTTATTGATTTGTAAATATTTAAAATGTTCTCTTATTTCAATGAGGTCCTTTTCATCGGGAACATATTCAAAGTCAAAAGAGGTTCCAGAATTTAAGAATGATAAAATAGCTTCCTCTGTTAGCTTATCATTAAATATTTTTCGAGCCGTGCTCATTTGCCCCATGCGAGATAGTAGCGGTTTATGAAAACGATTCAACTCCCATTTAAAATGCGTGTCGTTGTACGTTCCATTTTCTTTAGCCATTTCAGCTTCAAACTTTCTCATTTCATATATGCGTTCTACTTCATCGGCAAAATTCACATGAATTTCTTCAGTAGGCTCGCAAGTACAAAATTTAATATCGTTATTTGGTGTACACATATATGGTTTAGTCTAGGTTTACGGTAAAATGTTACAAGATGGCTTCCAAAACCGCTTTCAATGAATTAGTATAAATCCTTTTAGAATTTTCCTTTAATAGTTAAAAAGACGACCAATAACATTTACTTTTCATCATTTCGATGTTGATTGAAAGATATTGAATTTAAAAGAAAAGCAACAATCTACAACGCACAATATTCTAACCATTGCAATGATTCTGCAAGTTGTTTTGAACTAAATTCTAAATGCAATACACGTCTTTGTTTATGATTTGTAGTTCTGCCTGATGCATGAAGCGTCAGCGGTTTCATGAGCATTACGCCACCTCTTTCAACTTCACAAATATGTTCCGTTTCTTTGTTCCAATCAATAGTTTCTGGTCTGTAAATGCCTTTTAAATGTGAATTTGGAATGACTTTTAAAGCACCATTTTCTTTTTCTGTTTTGTCTAAATGAACGCGTATCGTAACAATATTTTCTAAAATTTCAAGTGGTGGTTGCACACCAAATTGCCCTTTTTTAAAGGTCCAATTTTTATAGTTTGAAACTTCTTCTTTGTGATCAACAGAAATACTTAAATCTTGATGATACGCCACAAACCAATTGGATTCGCTTGGCTTATTAAAATACATAGCTTTTGTCAAAAAATACGGTTCATCAAAAATAGAAGCTACTAACTCGTGAAGATTCTCAGTAAATACCAACGGTTTCAACTCAGGAATTTTAGTAATCACTTGCCTAATGGCGAATAAATTTTTAGAACTTTCTGCCAATTCCTTTTCAGCGGAAGCGGTATCAATACAAGAACAAATTGCGGCAACTTCTGAATCTGAGTACATGCTATCTAAAACTGCGTAGCCTTGTAGTTCAAACGTTGAGATATGTACACTTTCTTTATTCATTAATAATTTCCAATTCCTTTTCAATCTGTTTATGTAAAAATTCTAATTGCGAATCGTATGTATTGGTATTTTCACTAATGGCTTTTTTAAGCAATTCAAATGCTTCCAAACGTAACTCACTATAGCGCAGTAATTTTTTATTTTGCTCAAGTAAATCTGCAGGTAAGTTTGCAATTTTGTCTGCTTGTTTAATGATTTCAATATTTTCTTTCCATGCAGGAATTGCCTTTTTATTTAATTCGAGAATCAATCCAAAACTACTTTCTGTTTCTACATGATTGTAAAAAGCTAATGATTCTTGTTCGTTTTTAGAAAACTGTTCCATTTTAGCGGCATATGCATTTTCTGCTTCCATATCTGTCGATAAATAGATGAATCCAAAAAGACTAATTCCTAAAATTAAAAAAGACACTACGCCAATTCCTACAGCGCGCCATATAGAATAAAAAGAATATTTATTTTCTTCATGTTGTTTAAAAATACCTCCAAAAGTATGTTCTACCCACGCAGTAATTGAAACTGTATAGATTACAGGTAAAATTACATTCGGAACTTTATCTATAATGCTTTCAGGAATTGAAAATATAAGCACAAAAAGTGCAATAGTGGCAACAATTGAAATGATAAGAATATTGTTTCCTTTTTGTGTTTCTTGTAATTGTATATAGTTTTCTCTAATGAGATAACCTGCGGCAATTGGTCCTCCAATAAATGTGGCAATTCCAATAGCTCTTTTTGTATAAAATGTACTGTTTTCGGTGTTAATTTCTTTTTGCATGTAAAGTTTTAAGGAAGTTTAAAAGTATAAAATTATTTAAGAATCATTTTTTCTTCGATATAGATAATACGCAACAATAGTTGTAACTAGTTGTACAACAAAATAAATGGTAACTATTTCTGTATAAGAAGAACTATAAATGCTTTCGTGAATATATGCTGCTAACGGAAATAAAATAGGTAAAAAATAGGCGAGTATATGGAGCTTTTTCCATTTTACAACGAGAAACTGCGTTAAGTTTGCAATAGCGATATATATGGTAAAAAATAGACTAAAGATTAAGACTAGAATTACAGCTTTAGGAAAAGCAGGACTATCACCAAGACGCAGTTTTATATGCAGAATGATTGAAATGACCATTACTACTAAGTATAATAGCATACTAAGCACATAAATTTTTAGGACACGTTTGAATGAACTTTTTGCCAACATCAAATATTAGTGTTTTGAACAGTGTACAATATTATTTTGATCTTTGGTCTACACATAGTTAGTCTTTCTATATTAAAAAGAAGAACATCAAATATATGAATTGTAGCTTGTTTAAAGTTTCAACTCGTAATATTCTGTCTAATTTTTATCATGCCAATCTCTAATCCAGAAAGAATTTCATTTTTTGATACATATTGCATCATTTTATTTTCAATCGCTAGTTGAGACTCATCATTGATGTAACCGCGAATATTTTTTCCAATAGTTAATTTTACTTGCTTTTCTTTTGGACTTAGGTGAATAGTTAAACAGTCTTCTCCATTAATTCGTAAAGCAGAAGCATGTTCTTCTTCAAGGTTATATGCTTCTAAACTTTTTGGGTAGTTTGTAATTGACATAGTAAACTTAGGGAGTTCATACTTTTTAATAGTTTAAACGCAACTAAGTTGAATGGTTCTTCAAAACCCAATTTTTTAAAACCTAAAAAGGTTTTAACTCTGTATTTTAAAAGTTGCCACTCAGTAATGAGTTTAACTCTAATAGTATGATACTTTAGCTTCCAAGGGTTCATTTTTTTAATTTTAAATAATCGCTAAGAGATATACGAATCTTTTTTACAATGATTTCACGATGTTTAGCTAGCTTAAAATACTTGGGAATGTGAAACAAAGAAGCTGCATATTCATTTCTATTTTTCGATTCTATATAACTAGCAATTGCTTCTGCATGTGCTGCTGACCATGCCCATAATATATTTCCATGAATGTTAAATTGCCAAAAAGCATCTTTTGGCCAACTAATCGTAGTTTCTTTATGCAAACCACAAGAAGTACAGGTTATTAAGCCCTGAAAACTACTGTTTTTAATCTCTGGTTTGAATGTTTGTTCAACTCCATTAATCACTTTCTTTTTTGATAGTTCAGAACCGTTACTTTCGCTGTGACAGTTAGGACATGTTACAGAGAAAAATTTTGGAAATTGAAACCATTGATAAATGTATGTCATATATTAATTTTCAGCTTTTCTTCAACTTTTACCAAAACTTCCACCATTTTTTTGAGCTTTGCGATGGTGTAGATGCAATTGGTAAATGTGCAATTACATACTGTTCATTATCATAAGTTTGTAACGATGCAGGAATGACATTATTGATACTAATACCAAAGTTTTGATGTGGTTGATTCAACAGTTGGCACATAAGCACTTCATTTTCGTATCCTTCAACACGTGCCCAAATCAATTCGGCTGCTAAATTCCCTCTAGAAGGCAATAACATCTGAATATCATCAGGGAAACCTTCTGCTCTAAAAGGGTGAAATACTTCAGAAGTTCTAAACGCTTCCAAATGTGGTTGTTCATATGCAGATATAATTTTTTCAGGATAATTTAAATTAAACGAAGCAACCATTTCATCAGAAAGAATAAGAATTTCTCCAGCATTGATAAAATCACTAAATCGGCAAATAGCACGTATGTCATCATCTAATGGAGAACGCTGAAAAATCATTTCGTCATTAACGATATCAAATAGTTTTATAATATCTAACGTAATCCCTGCAGTATGATCAATATATACATAGCCAAGCAGGTGATCTCCAGAATATTCTCTGAATAAGTTTTTAAGTGATGGCGCAATGTTGTTAAGGCGAATCCAGCGATTTGCCAATTGCAAATGAGCATCTTTCATAAATAATTAACACATGTTTTTTAGGAAATTAATATATAACTTTTTATTCTTTTTCAAATATGCTACACCAACTTCTCCTTAAAAAAATCAATAGTTCGTTCCCAAGCTAAGGTTGCAGCTTTTTTATCGTAACGCGGTGTAGTATTGTTGTGAAAACCATGATTTACATTTGGGTAAAAATGTGCTTTATACTCTATTTTATTAGTTTTTAGTACGTTTTCATACGCTTCCCAACCTGCATTTACGCGTGTATCCAAATCAGCATATTGTAGTAACAAAGGCGCTTTTACTTTTGCAGCATCTTCATCGTTTGGTTGTCTGCCATAAAATGGAACGGCAGCATATAAATTATCTAATTTTACAGCCATCATATTCGAAATCCATCCGCCAAAGCAAAAACCAACAACGCCTACTTTTCCATTACAGTTCGGATGTTTCTTTAAGTATTCAAACGCAGCAATAAAATCTTCTAACATTTCATTGCGATCGCGTTTCTTTTGCATGGTTCTTCCATCGTCATCATTTCCAGGATAACCACCTAAAGGAGTCAATGCGTCTGGAGCCAAACTTATAAAACCTGCCAACGCAGTACGTCTTCCAACATCTTCAATATATGGATTCAATCCTCTATTTTCATGAACTACAATTACGCCAGGAACTTTCGTTTTTATATCATTTGGTAACGAAAGTAATCCTTTTATATCGCCACCGCCTTTTGGAGAATTGTAGGTAATATAATCCGATTGTAATTTCGGATCGTCTTCCGCAACTTGGGCTGTTGTTCGATAGTCAGGCGACATAAAACTCAACAGAGCGCCTACAGTAACACTTCCTGCGGCATACAACGAAAGTCGTTCCATAAACTGACGTCGCCCAATTTTATTATGCGCATAATCGTCATACAAATCGAACACTTCTTGCTTGATGTCTTCTTTCTTAAGTTCGCTCATGATTTTAGGTTTTTTGGTTGATTTAAAGTTACGGAATCTTTGCTTACATTTTAAAACAAAAAAAATCCGAGAATGGGGCAATCATTCTCGGACGGTGTACTAAAGATATATGTTTTAATTAATGCTGATCCATATTGCGCTTGCGCCTACAGGTTTATGTCCACCATCCATTTTAAGTGGTGTTGTACCAATATACGATTGCGTAGAAGAACCCATGGATACAATTGCACCTAAGGTTTCAGCTTTTTCTGCTCCAAAAGGAAACCAAGATCCATCTAATCTTACTTCCTTTCCTAATTTTGCAAGTACTTGCTCAAAAATAGTCAGTTGTTGATCTAAATCTCCTTCTGCCTTTTTAACACTAGAATTTTTAATTGCAGTATTATAAACTAATTCAGCTAACGTTTTTCTGTCACTTGATCCACTACAGGCATCTAAAAAGTTTTGTGATAATTGATCTTTAACTGATGCTTCAAGTTCTGGTGATAATCCACTCATAATATTGCTTTTAAATATTTTCCTACTCTATTAAAATTGACTTTTCGGATTCCGTCTTAAACATGAGCAAATATCCTTTTGTTCAATGGTGTTTTTTAGTGAGAAATTATGTGTATTTAGAAAAAAGGTAGAATTACTTAACATAGAAACTTACAAAAAGTAAAGAGGAAATAGAATATATTCTTAGCATGAAAAAATGCATAAGATAAATGATTAGTTGTAGTAGTTTGGGGTTTTACTTTCTAACCACAATCATTCGATAATCAGTTTCAGATTTGTGTCCGTTTTCTTTGTCTTCAAAGATGTATTTGAATTTCTTGTCTACAAGTCGCTCAAGTTGTTGCTTAAAATCGATTGTTTCATTTAGAATTTTTACTTTTTTTCCAGTGTCTTGAATACAAAAAATAAGCAAGCATCCTTTTTCAATTTTAGATACTATTCGTTGGATAAATTCAGTTTCTTTTTTTCTGTCATTCTTAGTGAAATGAAACATGCTGTCAAGTAGGACAAAATTAAATTCAGCAAAATCATCGAACTCAAAAATATCTGTTACTTTCCCTTCTAAGCTCAAATTCTCGATTTTGGAAACCTTATTCATTTGTTCAATTCCAACTTTCGAATTGTCAATTCCGACAACAGTAAATCCAAGACGAGCCAGCGGAATTGCATCTCTTCCTTGTCCACAACCTAAGTCTAAAATCTTTCCTTTTTGTGGATATTCAGAGAAAAACGCAATCAATTCAGGATATGGATTTCCGAATAAATTCTCCGTCTGATAATATGAGTCGTAGGTTACAGCCATTTATATTTTTTATGGTAAGTACAATAAAGATATAAAATCTTTTATGTTACGCCTAAGATAGTAAGCAGCTCATTAAAATTTGAAATACAATAGCTAGCATATTCTGATTTCTCTTGCCTATTGTATTTATAAAATAGCTTCCAAAGCAGTTTTTAGTAAATAACGTAAGTTTGATTTAGAAATCATTTATGAGACACACAATTATCTTAAAGCTAAATATTTGTGAGTTCGAGCGCAGTCGAGAACAGTAGTGAAACTAAAATTTTAAATGAACCTCAGTAGCTTCGCTAGGTATTTTCAATTAAAAAATATTTGAATCCCTTATGGTACATACTTTTCAAAAACGGTTTTTCCTGTAGAATCATCTGCAGGATATGAAATCCATTGAAAATGACATGTTAAGCATTCAAGTAATGTTGGATTGTAATATCCATCATACAAGACCTTTATTTCTTTTAAATTTTCTGTAATTGACTTTTTCTTATATTGATCTCTAAGTTCACAATCGCAACTAGCATTCGATTTTTTCTGAACTTCTTCAAACTCTAAATCTAAAATATAATCATACAAACGACTTGTAATAAATTTGCTGTTAATGATGGTATAAAGACTACTCTCTATAGGAAGTTCTTGAAAATATTTGGAATAAATACGAATCATTGCTGTCGTTACAGCGAAATCTATACCGTTTAATTTGTGTTCTTCTCTAATCATTCGATCAAATTCACCTAGCAATGATTCCCAATCACTCGATTGTTTTTTAGTATCGAGCTCATTAAAGTTTCCCCAATTAAAATGGAGAATAGAATTGAAATAGTTTTCGAGTTGTTCGTGGAAGGTCATTTTTTGATTTTTTTAGTTTTCAAACAAAAACTTCAAACCTTGATACATAGCAATCAATGGAACCGAACGATGGTGTTCATTCTCAAAATATTCAATTTTTGCTTGTAAAGTACCTTTAGCTTTTTGTGTAAGACCTTTATAAAAAGCATCATGTCTTTTTTTATTACGTCCACGATTTCGTTCACCTTGGTTTGCTGTTGCAATGTATAATTTCTTTTGTAATGAAACTGGTTGCGCAGCAGCTACCTTTTGTTGCATCATTTTTTCATCCCACCAAAGACTAGGGTCAATGGCAATATAGGCATCAAAAAGACTGTTTTTGTCTAAATATGCATTGATTGCCAAAAGTCCGCCTAATGAATGTCCAATAAGTGTACGAACTGGTTTTGTTTTATAAGTTTTATCCACATATGGAATCAATTCTTTTTCTATAAACTTTAGAAAATCTCTTCCGCCGCCCATGGTGTTTTTACGCTTGGTTTTTATTTTAGTGACAGTAAAATCGCGTTCACGATCTACATTTTCAATAGCAATCACAATACTTTCTGGCATCAAACGATTTCTATTTTGAGTGATACTCATAAAATGTACGGTACTCGCAGCAGTTTTAAAATGTGCATAACCATCTAACAAAATAATAATTGGATAACTGTCAGTTTCATCTGAATATTCATATGAATCAGGAAGGCTAACAATACAAGTTCGATCTTCACCTAAAATGTCAGAATGAATGCTAAATGTTGAGCCTATAACAATATCAGAATCTTGTTTGTTTTGACTAAAAGAGGGTTGAATTCCTAAAAATATAATAACAATGGTAAGCAATGAGTATTTCATTTGTAAATATAGTTTGGTATACGGTTAAAATGTTTGCTAAAAGTAATTAAAGATACGAAGTGAATGATATACTTTAAGTAATAATTATGCTTTTTAAAATATACAGCTTGATAAGTTGAATGTGAACAAATGCACAAATAAACGAATCCACAAAAAATATAAAACATGAAAACAACATGACCAAAACCCAACAACAAGCAACCAACAATTAAATAATTCCAACCAAAAAATGTATCTTTGAAACGTACACAACCAACCAACATGATATACATTGCCATCTTACGTGGAATCAACGTTTCTGGAAGTAAAAAACTACCGATGGTAGAATTGCGAGAATTGCTTTCTAACTTAGGTTTTACAGAGGTTCAAACCTATATTCAAAGCGGAAATGTAGTTTTAAAATCATCCGAAAAGAATCAAGAAAAACTCGGAAATCAAATTGCACAAGCCATCAAAAAGCAGTATGATTATGATGTGCCTGTGTTGGTAAAAACAATCGGTCAATGGAAAACAGCAATTGCAAACAATCCATTTACAGAAGGAGATATTTCAAAACAAGCCATTACATTTTTAGCAACAATACCAGAGGAAACAACAATTGATATTGATAGTAAAGGCGATCAATTTAAAATCATAAATTCGGAAGTATATCTCTATTGTCCAAATGGTTTTGGTCGAAGTAAACTTTCAAACAATCTCTTTGAACGCAAACTAAAAACACAAGCGACCACGAGAAATTGGAGAACAATTTATAAACTGTTAGATCTCGCGGAAGCACTATAGAATTATAAATGTGTTACATTGAGCAGAGTCGAAATGTTAAATATAAAGCTAGATTTGAGATGTTAGTATTGAGTATTGAGAAGTTTCAAAGTGAATCTGAAACCCAAGAATACCAAATTGGTAACAACGAAGTTTAAGTAATGTAAACAATTTAGCCAAGAGCCAAGAAATAAACAAATAACGAATCAACAAAAAATAAAATGCAAGAAAAAAAAGTAACTCCAAGAGGCGCGTATCCACACACAAAACGTGTTGGTGACTTTATATTTGTATCAGGAACAAGTTCACGAAGACCAGACAATAGCATAGCTGGAGTAGATATTATTGACGAAATGGGAACGAAACACCTAAATATTGGTACACAAACTCGTGAAGTTTTAAAAAATATCGATAAAAATTTACAAAGCGTTGGCGCAAGTCTAGCAGATGTTGTCGATGTAACTTCATTTCTAGTAAACATGAACGATTTTGCAGGATACAATGCAGCCTATGCAGAATTTTTTGAAAAGGAAACAGGTCCAACACGAACAACGGTTGCTGTACATCAATTGCCGCATCCAGACTTAGTAGTTGAAATCAAAGTTGTCGCTTATAAAAAACAATAATCCATCGCATGAAAAAGATTCTAAACTATATCAACGGAAGTTATGTTGAACCAAAAAATAACGAGTGGATTGATAACTACAATCCTTCAAACGGAGAAGTATACGGACACATTCCAAACTCATCTGCAGAAGATGTAGAAGAAGCGTATAAAGCTGCAAAGGCTGCTTTTCCAAGTTGGTCAACTACAACGCTAGATGAGCGAAGTAGAATTCTAAATAAAATTGCTTCCTTAATAGAAGAAAACTTAGCAGACTTAGCACATGCAGAATCTTTAGACAATGGAAAACCACTAAGCTTAGCGACACAAATAGACATTCCGAGAGCAACGAGTAATTTTAAATTTTTCTCGCAAGCCATTACACAGTTTTCAAGCGAAGCACATGAAAGTATTGGACTCAATGCAGTCAATTTTACATTGCGACAACCTATCGGAGTTGTTGGATGCATTTCACCATGGAACTTACCCTTATATCTCTTTACATGGAAAATTGCACCCGCATTAGCCACCGGAAATACAGTTGTTGCAAAACCAAGTGAAGTCACGCCGATGACAGCTTATTTACTAGGTGAAATCTGCACAAAAGCTGGTTTGCCTAATGGAGTTTTAAACATTGTTCACGGTTTAGGACATACGACTGGACAAGCCATTACAGAACATCCTAATATAAAAGCAATTTCCTTTACAGGCGGAACGGCAACAGGAGCGCATATTGCAAGAACTGCGGCGCCAATGTTTAAAAAGCTTTCGCTGGAATTGGGAGGGAAAAATCCAAACATCATTTTTGCAGATTGTGATTATGACGAAATGTTGAAAATAACGGTGCGATCTTCATTTGCAAATCAAGGGCAAATCTGTTTATGCGGATCTCGAATTTTTGTGGAAAGAAGCATCTATGACAAATTCAAAACGGACTTTGTAGCACGTGTGAAACAGCTCAAAGTCGGAAATCCATTTGATGCAACTACGAAGGTTGGAGCTTTAGTGTCAAAACCACATTTAGAAAAAGTAAAATCATATATAGACATTGCTAAAGAAGAAGGCGGAACTGTTTTATGTGGTGGAAATGAAGTTACAGTCGAAGGTTCTGAAAACGGATATTATTTAGAGCCAACCATCATTGAAGTACAAACCGATCAATGTCGTGTAAATCAAGAAGAAATATTTGGACCAATAGTTACAATGATGCCGTTTGATACGGAAGAAGAAGTCTTAGCCATGGCGAATGGAGTTCGTTATGGATTATCAGCTACACTTTGGACAAACAATTTGAATCGTACCATGCGCATGTCAAAACAATTGGAAGCTGGAATTGTTTGGGTAAATACTTGGTTATTGCGTGATTTACGTACACCTTTCGGTGGAATGAAAAACTCTGGTGTAGGACGCGAAGGAGGATTAGAAGCCTTGCGTTTCTTTACAGAACCGAAAAATATATGTATTAAATATAAATGATACTGGATCGCTTCGCTTTTTGATCGCTT
>NZ_JBOEFY010000031.1:38615-38759 GCF_050633145.1 Kordia sp.
TTTTTGATCGCTTCGCGTGTATCTTTAAACTACTCATAACGTCACTTCGAGTGGCAAATCTCCGATTTGCTGTATCGAGAAGTGCTTTGAAATTATAAATGTTGAATTTTAAATAAAAAAGGTACTCTTTAAGACCCAAGACCC
>NZ_JBOEFY010000031.1:38775-39028 GCF_050633145.1 Kordia sp.
ACCTAATAACCAGCAACAGGAGCAGAGCGACAAAACCTCAATGCAACGACCTATGACAAGATCTGCAAACAGAAACCAACCATTTAATCGGTTCTTTTCCAATGTTTCTTGCATATCTTTTGTGATGGACTTGCGTAGCGCGTTTTCCGCAATACACACATTTCCAGTTGTCACGTTTTAGTACTACATACCGTTTTCGTTTCCAAGCAGCAGATTTTAAATACACATTTCGGTAATAATCACGTCTGCGTTT
>NZ_JBOEFY010000032.1:0-131 GCF_050633145.1 Kordia sp.
ATGTACCTTTTGTATAATGGGTTAGTGACTTATTTGAGCTAGCAAGTTTAAAGCTTTAGCTGCAAACGTAATGAAAGTAAGTTTTAAAATATTATTAAGTTAGCTAAAATAGACCCGAAACTAAGTGATCT
>NZ_JBOEFY010000032.1:147-2501 GCF_050633145.1 Kordia sp.
GTTAGGGGTGAAAGGCCAATCAAACTTAGATATAGCTGGTTTTCTGCGAAATTTATTTAGGTAAAGCATTAAATAAATTTTTATTGGGGGTAAAGCTCTGACTGGATGATGGGGGCGTAAAAGCTTTACTGATTCTAGACAAACTATGAATACCATTCAAAAAAAATTTAATAGACAGACATAGGATGAAAAGGTCCTACTTGTCGAGAGGGAAACAGCCCTTATTATAGGCTAAAGTCAGCAAGTTATTTTTTAGTGGATAAGGGGTTTTTTTGCTATAACATCTAGCAAGTTGGCCTAGAGGCAGCCATCTTTTAAAGAATGCGTAACAGCTCACTAGAAGAATTCATTATGCTTAAAGACTCTAAAAATTTATACTGTCTAAATTATAAACTGAAGCCATAATTTGTATTTTTTTATAATTGCAAAGATAGCAGAACGCTTTATAAATTGTAGAAGTTAACTTGTGAAAGTTAATCAAGATTTTAAAGGCGAGAATACTAACATGAGTAACGAAAAATAATGTGTCCAACAAAACATTATCGCCGTAAGTTATAGATTTCCTATTTGTGTATAAGCCAAGTAGGTTTAGTCGGCCCCTAAGAAGATCGTGAAAACGTTATTTGATGGTAATAAGAAAAAATTTAATATTTCTTAACTAACTAGGTACAGTGAAGGGATGTTTAATAAATATCATATAAACAACATTTGGGTATTTTCTAATATTATGGTATTATTTTTAGTCTCCGGGAAAAAACTTTAGTTACTAATAATAATTAGTTATAACCGTATTTAGTCCGACTCAGGTTAACAGGTAGAGTATACTAAGGCGCTTGAGGTAACAACACTGAAGGAACTCGGCAAAATTACTCCGTAACTTAGGGAGAAGGAGAGCTTTATTTTTACAAAAAATTATCTTTTGAATTTTGTACTCTTACCGATTAATTCTTGTTTTTATTTATACTTTATAAAAAAAGGATTAATTTGTTCTTTAGATAAGTAAGAAAAAAGCAAAAAAAAGTGGGGGCGGCAACTGTTTAATAAAAACACAGGACTCTGCTAAATTGTGAAATGATGTATAGAGTCTGACACCTGCCCGGTACTGTAAGTTGAAATAAATTCAGAAAAATTAATAGTTTTTTAAAGGTTTTATAATTCTCAGTAAACGGCGGCTGTAACCATAACGGTCCAAAGGTAGCGAAATTCCTTGTCAGGTAAGTTCTGACCCGCATGAATGGCGTAACGACTGGAGCACTGTCTCGACGTGGAACTCGGCGAAACTGAAGTTGAGGTGAAGATGCCTCATACCCGCAGCTAGACGGAAAGACCCTATGAACCTTTACTATAGCTTTACAGTGGCATTAGGCTTGTCATGTGTAGGATAGGTGGGAGACTTTGAAGCGGCGTCGCTAGGCGTTGTGGAGTCGTCCTTGAAATACCACCCTTTGCTTGTCTAGAGCCTAACTCAGAAATGAGGACAGTGCTTGGTGGGTAGTTTGACTGGGGTGGTCGCCTCCAAAAGAGTAACGGAGGCTTCTAAAGGTACCCTCAGCACGCTTGGTAACCGTGCGTAGAGTGCAATGGCATAAGGGTGCTTGACTGAGAGACATACAGGTCGATCAGGTTGGAAACAAGAGCATAGTGATCCGGTGGTTCCGCATGGAAGGGCCATCGCTCAAAGGATAAAAGGTACTCCGGGGATAACAGGCTGATCTCCCCCAAGAGCTCACATCGACGGGGGGGTTTGGCACCTCGATGTCGGCTCGTCACATCCTGGGGCTGGAGAAGGTCCCAAGGGTTGGGCTGTTCGCCCATTAAAGTGGCACGCGAGCTGGGTTCAGAACGTCGTGAGACAGTTCGGTCTCTATCTGCTGTGGGCGTTAGAAATTTGCGTGGATCTGACTCTAGTACGAGAGGACCGAGTTGGACTAACCTCTGGTGTATCTGTTGTTCCGCCAGGAGCATTGCAGAGTAGCTACGTTGGGAAGGGATAAGCGCTGAAAGCATATAAGCGCGAAACCCACCACAAGATGAGATTTCTTTAAAGGGTCGTGGGAGATTACCACGTTGATAGGCTACAGGTGTAAAGGCAGTAATGTCATAGCCGAGTAGTACTAATTACCCGTAGGCTTATGTACGGCTTCTTATTATTTTGTGTTCAAAAAAATCTATTTTATCTCAATATGTTACCTTATACGGTGCATTAGCACTGAACGATTTAAGGTGGTTATAGCAATGGGGCTCACCTCTTACCATTCCGAACAGAGAAGTTAAGCCCATTAGCGCAGATGGTACTGCAGAAATGTGGGAGAGTATGTCGCCGCCTTTTTTTAAAACCCTTACTATTATGTAGT
>NZ_JBOEFY010000033.1:0-41260 GCF_050633145.1 Kordia sp.
CTTTCTGAAAAAGAGTTGGCAAAATTTCGTAACGATCATATCGGATTCATCTTCCAGTTTCATCAATTGCTTCCTGAGTTTACAGCGATTGAAAATGTATGTATTCCTGCGTTTATTAAAAATACAGACAAAGCAGCCGCTGAAAAAAGAGCGCAAGAATTGTTAGATTTCTTAGGATTGTCTGATAGATATCACCATAAACCCAATGAACTTTCTGGTGGAGAACAACAACGTGTCGCGGTGGCTAGAGCTTTAATGAACAAGCCTGCTATCATTTTTGCAGATGAACCAAGTGGAAATCTAGATTCAGAATCGGCAGAAAACTTACACAATTTATTCTTTAAACTTCGTGATGAATTTGGGCAAACGTTTGTCATTGTAACGCACAACAAAGAACTCGCGAACATGGCAGATAGAAGCATTGTAATGCGTGATGGGAATGTTGTGGATTAGGTACTTTGGGTGTTAGGTGTTAGGTGTTAGGTGTTAGGAAAATACTTTTTCATTTTGCATATTAAACTTTTCATTTTAAATTTCGTTATTCGTTATTCGTTATTCGTTGTTTGTGGATTTATTTTTTCGCCCTAAACTACTAAACTCATAAACTATACATCTTGCAAGTTTGATATCGAAAAATCCAAGATCGTACTTTGAAACATCTCAATACTCAATACTGACTTCTCAATACCATGCTTTCCACAAAACGTCACTTCGAGTGGAATTTCGTAGAAATTATGTATCGAGAAGTACTACGAATTCTATAGCTATTCTCGATAGTACTGCTGAGTTTATAGAAGTGCACCAAATCATAGATTCGCAGTCGAACTGACAGCTAGAAAACTAAATTAAGAATCATTCTAAATAATACGCAACCTTTTCAAGGTTTCAGCATCTACTAAGAAAATTGAAAACATGAAAAATAAAATTATCAAACTATTTTGCTTTGTAATAATTGCTCAAATATGCTTATATGCATGCTGTACGGATACCTATAACGTGTTTGTCAATGTAGTTGATTTTACGGTAAGAGATGAAGCTGATGATAATATTAATAGTATTTCTAATGCTGACTTTAACTTGTTTGCTAAAGTAGATTATGATCGGACTTTAGTTGCAGCCTTATCAAAACAATCAGGGTTTATTAATACCGCAAATGCGACATCCTGTGATCAAGAAGATATTGTTACGAAACGAGTAACTACTATAGAATTATTTGCAGATGCTCCATTGTTTGGAATTGAAGCAGGTAATTCATTAAACAATCATGTTCGTACAGGATTCGGACATATTTCAAATAATTTTAATATGAATGACATGGTTGCCGCTATAAATCTTGAACAAACGAATCACTCGCAAGAGTATTATCTGACTTTTGATACGCCAATTCCATCTGAAACGACCGTAACTTTCAGAATCATCTTTACTTTTGAAAACGGAGAACAACTGGAACGCACTGCGCCTCAGGTAACTTTTGAATAAAAGCTAAATTTCAGCTACTATAATATAAAAGATTCTACAACTTTACAACTATCAAATTCTCGATTTCATATAAAATTAAACTCGAAACCTTAACTTAATACAGAGGTAATCGTAAAACAATAGTAAGCTAAATATTCACTAACACAACATCGATAGTTTTGGAGAACTAAAAATTCGCAAATAAACAATCGATGAAAACCATTTCAAAAATTTTAGCATTAGCAGGACTTATTTCTTTCGCGTCTTGTAATAATGATGACAATAACGGTACAACTACAACTCCAGACGGAAACAGTAGCGTTATAGACCTTAAAAATCACTCTATGACTCCTGCTTTTGTAACGAAGCAAGCAGAGTTTAACGACATAGAAGTGTACAGTATCTTAAGTTCAGAAGATATATTATCTGAATCTCCAAACTTTGTATACGGAAGTATGGCAGATGGTTGTGGTCTTTTAAGAAATGAAGACGGAACGTTTACCTTAATCAACAATATTGAAGCTGATTACTCCATTGCTCGTATTACTTTAGATGCAACTTTCAAGCCAATCAAAGGAGAATACATTGTAAACTCTGATGCTACTGGAAACACTGCACAATGTTCAGGAAGTTTAGCTACACCAGAAGAGCATGGGTATGGACCTGTATATTTAAGCGGTGGAGAATGGGGAGCAATGCCAACAAACAATGTGTTTATGGTAGATCCTTACAAATCTGCATCAGAAGCAAGTGTTGCTGAAGTATTACCAGCAATGGGACAATGGACTATTGAAAACGCAGTACCACTTGGAAAAGATGCATTCCCAGGAAAAACAATCGTAATGATTGGAGATGATAGCCGCGGAGATGCTGGTGGACAATTAGCAATGTATGTTTCTAACACTGTTGGAGATTTACATGGAGGTAATTTATACGGATTAAGAGTTGGAGATGGTACTATAACGGATAACGACTTAGTAATTGGTGATGAGTATGATATTGAATTCGTTCACTTAGACCAAACAACATACAATGAGTTAAACACAGAAAGTATGTCAAAAGGAATTATGGCATTCAATCGTGTAGAAGATATCGACTACAGAAAAGGTTCTGCTGCAGCAAACAGAGAAATTTATTTTAATGCTACAGGGCATTCATCTAACTCAGATACGCGTACAAAATATGGTCGTGTATACAAATTAGTTTTAGATGAAAACAATCCTTTAACTGGAAAACTTACCTTAGTTTTAAACGGAGATGACTTAACAGGAAAAGCAAAAACATTCCACAGTCCAGATAATATCTTAGTAACTGAAAACTACGCATACATCCAAGAAGATCCAAATGGATATGTAGACGATATGGTAAAACAACACGATGCATACTTATATCAGTATGACTTAAATACAGGTACATTAAAAGTAGTATTAGAATCTGCTCACAGAACTGTTGAAGCAGTTGATAACGGATATGCAAGCTTTGATGATCGATGGGGAAAATGGGAGCTTACCGGAATGATTGACATTTCTGATATTATTGGCGAACCTGATACTTTTTTATTAATTCAACAAGCGCATTCTTGGTATAGCGACGTCTTCTTAAATCCTGATGGCGCAGGAACTGACGCTAACAGTAGAAATGAAGGAAGTATTTTACTAGTTGTAAAAGGATTAGCGAGATAAGTCATGCAAAGAAAAATTAATCTACCTAAAGAGGCTTATATCATAAGCCTCTTTGTAGCATGTATGAGTTTCCTAGTTTCGTGCAAAAATACGGTTGAAACAACAGCAATTCCAGCAAATGAAAAGGAAACGATTACTGACGCAATTAAAGTGCAATTTGGGAACGATTTACAGAATTGTATTGATGATGTAAACGCTTTGCGCGAAGCAACAACGAAAGATAGTATTTTGCATTATTTCAAGGCTTCTCGTTTAGATTTTAAACGTATGGAGCCAATTTTATCTTTTTATAATAGTGCGAATTATTATGGATTGAATAAAGCCAATTTACCCAAAGTTGATGAAGGTGATAATGCTGAAAAAGTAATTGAAGCATCTGGTTTTCAAGCTTTAGAAGAAGCAATTGCTGAAACTGAAATTGATACAACAGCAATTCACGCATATGCGAATGATATTTATAGAAAGTTAAAACTAGAACAAAAACATAATTCCATCTTAAAACATACTAACTATAAATTTTTATGGTTAACACGTCAAGCATTAGTTAGAGTGATGTCTTTAGGAATATCTGGATTTGATTCGCCTGTATTATTACAATCCATTCCTGAGAATAAAGAAGTGTTTGTGAGTTTAGAAAAGTATTTCAACATCTACGAATCACAGTTTAAAAACAAAGAGTTATATAAAAATTGGATTTCCGCATTGCAAACTGCGCAACAAGCATTTGACGAAGCTGAAAGTTTCAATACGTTTGATCGATATGGTTTTATAAAAAATCAACTGCAACCAATGCTTTCTTTGTGGAATCAAACCGTAAGCGATTGGCAAGTGGAATTCCCTTTTAAACAAAAGTTAAACTACGACATTGATTCGTTTTATGCTTCGGAAACATTCAATCCAAATGCATTTAAACCAGGATACAGTCCAAAATTATCACCAGAAATTGCACAACTAGGAAAAGATTTATTCTTTGATGCGTCTCTTTCAGAATCAGAAACAATGAATTGTGCGAGCTGTCATCAACCTGAAAAAGCTTTTACAGATGGTTTACGCTTTTCTAAAGATAACAATGGAAACTTTGTACAACGCAACTCTCCTACGCTCTTATATTCAAGCATTCAGCAATCGCAATTTTATGATGCACGTGTAGAAAATCTGGAAAATCAAATCTTAGATGTAATTAACAATGAAAAGGAATTTCATGCAAATACAGCGAAGATTATTGAAAAACTGGAAAAATCTCCAACGTACAAAAAGCGTTTTCAAAAGTTATACAAACAAGGAATTGATCACAAATCGGTTCGCAATGCTATTGCAATGTTTATACGTACATTGACGCCGTTTAACTCAAAATTTGATCGAAACATTTCTGGAAAAGAAGATACATTTACTACAGAAGAAACCTTAGGTTTTAATCTGTTTATGGGAAAAGGAAAATGTGCTACCTGTCACTTTGCGCCTGTTTTCAACGGAACAGTTCCGCCATACTTTACAGAAAGTGAATTGGAAGTTTTAGGTGTTCCAAATACCAAAACATGGGAAAACGCTATAGTTGATGAAGATTTAGGGCGTTACAATGTAGCACAAGCTGAATTGAAAAAACATGCGTTCAAAACACCAACTGTGCGAAATGTATCCAAAACAGCACCATACATGCACAATGGCGTGTATGATACTTTGGAAGAAGTGCTAAAATTTTACAACCTTGGCGGCGGCGCTGGTATTGGAATTGAATTGGAAAACCAGACACTTCCGCCAGATGCTTTAGAATTAACTCCAGAAGAAATCAAAGCAATTATTGCCTTTATGAATTCGCTTGAAGATAAATTGGAAGAAAGCTTATAAATTATAGTTTAACGGCAAGGTATTAGCCATACGTTTGTCTCCTAAAACGCCTCCAAATAAAATCTTTTTTGGAGGTGAATAATTTCCGTACTTATTGATTACAAATTCTTTTTTGGCTTGAAGAATTGTCATGAACGATTTGTGAAAACGATCATATACAATAATCACTTTCTCTGTTGTAAGTTCTATGTTGGTATCTTCTCCCATTTGGGTAATTTTAAAATACTTGTATGGAGGCACAATAAATCCATTGTGAAATATTTGATACCCGTTTTCTTTTAATTTTTTAGTTGCCAATGATCGCATAAAATGTAGTACTGATTCTCCATACTCTCTTTCTCTTGCAATGCGATGTTTTCTCCGTACGCGTTCATTTCGCTCTGTATAAAAACTTGAACCTTCTACATACACGCTTCGTGTGAGTGCTTCTCCTGAATTTGTTAGGCGTAAATCTGCTTCAAACTCTTCCATAGTATAAGAAACCATGTATCCTAAATACCTATTTTTAATAATAAGCGGCTTATCTGAATATGCATTTAGTTTCTGTGTCATAGGATTGTAAACCAACTTAATGTCATCTAAATTCAAGATTTTACATTCAAAACGTTCAACTGACTTTCCTAGAAATTCACGTTTAAAAATTTCCATTTTCTTTTTTCGTGACCAAGGATCATTTTCAAGATATACGGTTCCTAAAGCTTGTGGTCGCAATTCCATATTAATTTTTACGCCATTTTCAAGCTTACGCACATCTAATAACTGCTTTTCATAACCTACATAACTAATAACTAAAGCCGATTCTGTAGAAGGTTTGTACTTAATAGTAAACTTACCTGACATATCTGTTGTAGTTCCAATGGTTGTCCCGTCAAAATATACTGATACTCCTAACAATGGTTCCTGTGTTTTTTTGTCAAACACATACCCTTTTAAGGTTTGAGCATACGATATGGGTACAACTAATAAACTGAAAAAAATAAAAAGTGGTAAATAATTTTTCATGATGGTAACGGTTTTAATTTAATGCAACTAAAAATAATAATTATTTTTGTAAATAGATTATACCATTTTATGAATTTTACCGAACTTAAATCTTTTCTCGACGAAAAAGTTATTGAATACAATCAACCTAAATTTGTAGAAAGTGATCCTATTCAAATACCGCATCAATTCAATCAAAAAGAAGATATTGAAATCGCTGCATTTTTAACGGCTACCATTGCATGGGGAAATCGTAAAATGATCAATAATAATGCGAAAAGAATGATGGATTTGCTAGGAAATTCTCCCTATGATTTTGTGATGAATCATACCGAGGAAGACTTAGAATCGCTGGAATCGTTTGTACATCGTACGTTCAATGGAACTGATTTTGTGTTTTTTATCAAAGCGCTAAAAAACATCTACCAACATCATGGCGGATTGGAAGCGGTATTTGCAAACACAAAAGAAGCACGTATGCAAAATGCCATTTCTAAGTTTAAAGAAATCTTTTTCAGTATTCCACATCCGCAAAGAACAAGAAAGCATGTTTCTGATCCACAAAAAGGAAGCGCCGCAAAACGTATTAATATGTTTCTCCGTTGGATGGTTAGAAACGATACTACTGGTGTTGATTTTGGCATATGGAAAAGCCTTTCTCCATCGCAATTGTCTTGTCCACTAGATGTACATTCGGGAAATGTAGCACGTAAATTGGGATTATTGAAACGAAAGCAAAACGATGCCAAAGCTTTGCTAGAATTAGATACTGCCTTGCAAAAATTGGATCCGAACGATCCTGTAAAGTATGATTTTGCTTTGTTTGGTTTGGGCGTTTTTGAGAAGTTTTAGTTTAGACTTCTTAGACTGACTTAGACTAACTTAGACTTCTTAGATTTCTTAGATTTTTAGACTGTTTCTTGGACAGGACGTAATTTTGTGTGAATTAAAACAAAAAAACGAACCGAAGTTCGTTTTTATAATATTTCTTCTTTTTTACTCATTACAACATCTAGTTCGTTTTGTTGGAACTTGTCCACAAGCATAACAATAAGATGCACAGTTTGTATTATCTGCAGTATTTCCTCCACCTGTAATTTGTAATCCTGTAAAGTTTGAAACTACTTTTTTGTTCAACGCTAAACCTTTTAATTTTTGTGTTTTCATAATATTTGTTTTACTAATTAATTTGAAACGAAACTAGCATGAAAAAATACGTTGAACAACAAAAGGAATCTAGGATTCGACAATAATAGACTCAAGAAAATCATATTAAAAAACTGAATTACAAATACTTAAATTCTATTTTAAAATTCATTCCATAAAAAAACCTCATCTAGTCGATGAGGCTTCATTTTAATATATTTTAGTTGCTTTCAGGCTATTTTACACGTTCAAAAACAATTGCATCCGTTGAAAAATCTGTAGGTCTTCCTGTTCCACCTCCAAAGGTCATTGCCATTTGCATTTCGTCTTTAGATTTCATTTTTAGAATCCCTTTTAAGCGACCTAATTCTTTTTTCGATTCAGTATCGATGATAATAAAATCAATTCCTGCTGGCGATATTCCATTATTTACTTGATATTTCATTGCTGCAGTCATACCTTGCATTGCATATGATTTTCCACCAACAATTTGACCGTTGATTTCAAATGAGGCATATCCATCGCTAGTAAGCGTTAAAAAGCCTATATCTCCTTGATCTTGCCCTTTCCATTTTCCTACATAATCGCCTTCTGGAGCAGTAAAAGAAAATAGTAGCATTAAGGTTACTAAGGCAAACGACAGTTTTTTCAAAATTTTCATAATCGGGATTTTAATAAGTTTTCTGTTAACAATATAAATCAAAATTTTTTAATTGACTAATTATTTTTTAGCCTTCAAAATTTATATCGATTTCATTATAATCAATTTGCATGCCGATATTTTTACATCGTTATAAATATCATTGTTAATTCTACAAATAGAAAATTAATTTTCAGGTAATTGTTCTTGAATTTGAAAGGTGCTAAAGTTTAAAAAATTACTTGGATGTGCCAATACATTTTGCAGAATAAAAGGCGTATCTGGGTTTGTACCTGAATATTGTGTATTTCCATCCATATTTATATCAAAGACATCATATCCGTTTGCAATATACGTAGGAAAGTTGAGGAAATTACCTGCATCATTCAGCACTTTCGATAATATACTTGGTGTATCTGGGTTTGTTCCTGAATATTGAACAGCAACATCTCCATTAGCATTTCCTGTCCACATGGCAATAATTCCCGTTGGCATTCCAAAAGTCGTTTGCGCATTTGTTCCATACGTAATTTGAGTCGCAGCATTTGTAAAATCTACGGAAGTGGCAACATCACTTAGAGCAACTGTATTTTGAGTCATGATTCCTAAATGGTTTCGGTGTTTAAGTACCACATGATAGTTTGCATGATCTGCTGCAAAACTTAAGATAGAAACTCCATCAGTAGCTACAACATCTCCATCACGTTGTAATAAGGCTGATTGTGACGTTATTATTCTTGTAAGGTCGTTTTCATCACGCAATTCTAACCAAACCCAATCCACAATAGCATTGTTTCCTGTAACTGTAAATACAGCATTGGTAGTAGTTAATCCATCTTCGTACGGACTTGTCGTTGGTACTAAATTCGCAACTCGTAAGTTGTCTCGCATTAGTGTTTCTTCACCTGTATTTGGTTCTAAACTTGCTCCTTGCAGATATATTTTTGGTTCAATTTCTACTGTTTGACAAGAAACTTCATTGAAACTTGTATGCGCATCTTTATACAGCCAATTTGCATAACTATATGCTTCATTATCTACTGTAACACAGGTTAAATTTGGATTACCATATGAATCGAAAAAAACATCAAAATATGAAAGATCTTCAGGCAAGATTAAGTGATTTGCTCCATTCTTCATATTTAGTACGCTCAAGTTATTATTACTACAGAGAAGTACTTCTAACTTAGTATTATTGCTAACATCTAAACTTGTTAAGGCATTAGAACTACATTGTAAATATGTTAAATTTAAATTATTACTAACATCTAAACTAGTTAAATTATTATCATACAGGCTTAAAACTGATAAATTTAAAAAATCTTCAATACCTGTAAGATCAGAAATATTTTTATTGTTCAGATATAAGTCTAGGGTATTTATGATAGAAGCCGTTGGAATATAATCATCGTTCGCAATACCATTTCCTAGGTTATTCGCTTCTAAATAAGCTTCAAAATTATCATCTGGCACATAGGTAAGACATAATTGACTAAAACTAACGCCAGAATCGATAGTTGTCCAATTAGTAGTACTATATGCAGCATTATCTACTTGAATACAACTTAAATTTGGATTGCCTATTGTATTGAAATCGGCTGAATTATTAATAAGTTGATTGTTTCCATTTTTAAAGGTAAAAAAGTGTAATTCATTATTGGAAGCATTAAGAGAATTTAGTTTTGTATTATTGTTAAGATTTAAAATCTCTAAATTATTAGCACTACAATTTAAATTAGTTAGACTCACAAAACCTTCAATACCTGTTAAATCTAAAATACCTTTGTTGTTTACATCCAAACTTGTAACAAGAAAAATATTTGCTGCTTCTACCTGATCATCTAAAACAGTATCATATCCAAGATCGATTAGTGCCTGCTCAAAGTTATCATCAGGAACGAATCTGGTACATGTTGTTTCGCTAAAGCTTGTATGTGCATCTTTATACAACCAATTTGCATTACTATATGCTTCATTATCTACTGTAATACAGGTTAAATTTGGATTACCATATGAAATGAAAAAAGGATCTGGATATAAAGGATCTTCAGGTAAGATTAAGTGATTTGCCCCATTCTTCATATTTAGTACAGCCAAGTCATTATTACTACAATTAAGAGTCTGTAACTTAGTATTATTACTAAAATCTAAAATTGTTAGGGCATTCGAGTCACAATATAGATAGATTAACATCGTATTATTACTAACATCTAAACTGGTTAAGTTATTATTATACAGGCTTAAATCTGTTAACATCGAATTATGACTAACATCTATACTGGTTAAATTATTATCATTTAAGCTTAAAAATGATAAATTTAAAAAATCTTCAATACCTGTAAGATCAGAAATATTTTTATTGTTAGGCTCTAAGTTTAGAGCATTTGTTACAGAAGTAGTTAAGACATAATCATCGTTTGCAATACCATTTCCTAAATTATTCGCTTCTAAATACGCTTCAAAATTATCATCTGGTACATAAGTAAGGCATCCGCCACTAAAACTAACGCCAGCATCAATATTAAACCAATTAAAAGTACTATATAATGCACTATCAACTTCTACACAGGTTAATTCAGGATTATTATTGATAAAAAACTGAGTGAAATTAGCGTTATTCCCGTTTTTAACATTTAAAATTCTTAATGCATTACTAGCAGCAATAAATTGTGTTAATGCTATATTTACTTGTACGTCTAAGTAACTTATTTGATTAGCGGAACAAATTAAAGTTTCTAAATTAAGATTCTGACTAAGATCTAAACGCGTTAATTGATTAGCCGCTACAGATACTGAGATCAATGCTGTATTTTGGGTTAAATCTATCGATGTCAACAAATTATTCTCACAGTTTAAATTGGTTAACAAGCTATTCTGTGTCACATTTAATGTACTTAATTGATTGGAATGCACTACTAAAGATTCAAGTGCTGTAAATGCTTCAATTCCAGTTAAATCACTAATATTTTTATTTGAAACATCTAAAGTTGTTATTGTATTGATAATAGAAAATGGCACATAGTCGTCTAAGGGGCCTGAATCATAGCCTAAATCTATCAATGCTTGTTCAAAATTATCATCTGGAATATATACTGTTGGAATTGTAAAAGTAATAGACCAATCATCTATTGTTCCTACATCTTCATCTCCAGCATCACAAACATTTAAAGTCCAATCGCCATCGGCTAATATTGTAGCTGGTATATTAAAACTAGCAAAGCCACCTGTTCCATGCGGTGCATAATTTCCTGTGATAGAATTGGTGTTTATGGTAGGAAAAACGCCTCCTCCATCAATAATAGTACAATTTGTAAAATTATTTCCAGGACCTCCTACTCCTGAATTAATTAAATCTAAAGTAACCATTCCTGAAGGATCCGTTAGGCTTAATCGAACGTCAGAATTATATATATGAGTAATATTTAAGGTTACACTTTCGATAGCTGGGCTAGGACTTCCTGCGCCTAATGTTCCTATGTTAGTTACAGTTAATGGGATATTTAATTCATCAACCGTTCCACAGGTTAAATTAACGGTTCCATTTCCATTTTGCATGTCATAGGGACCACTATTATTTGTAAATGTTAAAGATCCTGTTCCAAAGGTTTGTGCTACTGTTACATTTGTTGTAAAACATAGTAATACAAAAAGTAAAAGATGTCTCATCTAATTGTTAGTTTAATTAATTTTTATACGTAAATAATTACTATAAAAAATATCCTAACAAGTTGATAGTATAGAGGTTATTTATATACACTGATTTAGGGGAATCTACATATAGTGAGACGAATATAAACATAATATGTTAAAATCTCAATGAAATGTTAAAATACTAATTTGTTTATACTATTATTAATAAGACTGAATTATTGGATTCTAAATTGATGTTTTTTAAATTATAAACCCACTATTGCTGCTTCCGCACAACGTTCGCCATCCATGGCTGCTGAGACAATTCCGCCAGCATAACCGCCGCCTTCTCCACAAGGAAATAAACCTGCAACTTCTGGGTGTTCTAAATTTTCTTTTCTCGGAATGTTTACAGGCGAAGATGTACGCGATTCTACACCAATAATATTCGCTTGATCGGTATAATAACCGTTCATTTTTTGTCCGAATGCAGCAAATCCTTTTCGTAAACGTCCGCCAATACTTTTTGGTAACAACGAATGCAATGGTGCCGATTGTAATCCAGGTTGATACGATGTCGGATTCAAATCGGTTGATAGTTTTCCTTCCACAAAATCCGTTAAGCGTTGCGCAGGCGCTACCTGACTTCTTCCTCCAGCCGTAAACGCTAGTTTTTCTAGATCTTTCTGGAATTCTAGTCCTTTTAACACACCGTATTGTTCGTACTTGTATAAATCTTTTTCTGCGTTGATTTCTACGACAATTCCAGAATTCGCAAACTTATTATTTCGTCGTGAAGGTGACATTCCATTTACTACAACTTCTCCATTTGCTGTTGCGGCTGGTACAATAAATCCGCCAGGACACATACAAAACGAATATACACCACGATCACGCACTTGATGCACCAAACTATAGGCAGCTGCTGGTAATAACTCGTTGCGTTCGCCTGTGCAATGGTATTGAATATTATCAATTATTTCTTGTGGATGTTCTACACGAACGCCCATTGCAAACGACTTTGCTTTCAGTGCAATTTCATGCTTGTGCAATAATTCATAAATATCTCTTGCAGAATGTCCTGTTGCCAGTATGACACGATTTGCAATCATTTCACGTCCATCTTGTAATTGAATGGCTTGTATTTTATTTTCTTTGATGATGAATTCCGTCACGCGTGCTTCAAAATGCACTTCACCACCGTATTTGATGATGGTTTCTCGAATGTTTTTAACAACGTTAGGCAATTTATTCGTTCCAATATGTGGATGTGCATCTACCAAAATTTGATCGGTTGCACCGTGATAGACTAAGTTTTCGAAAATTCTACGGACATCACCACGTTTCAGACTTCGTGTATATAATTTTCCATCCGAATAGGTTCCTGCGCCACCTTCTCCAAAGCAATAGTTAGAATCTTCATTCACAAAATGCTCTTGGTTGATGGCACGTAAATCGCGACGACGGTCTTTTACATTTTTTCCACGTTCCAGCACGATCGGTTTAAAGCCTAATTCAATACAACGTAAGGCTGCATACATTCCTGCGGGACCAAAACCGACAATATGAATTTCTTTTGCCTTAGATACATCTTTATAATCAAACTGATATTCGCTCGCTTTTGGCAATGCTTCATTGATATACACTGCAACTTTATAATTAAATATAACCAACGGTTTTCGGGCGTCAATTGACTTTCGCAATACTTTAATTCCGCTAACCTCATCTTTGCTTACACGTAACTTTTTGAGTGCTTTTTGCAACACAATATCGTCTTGTGTTTCTTCTTCTAAAGTAACGCGCAGTTGAATTTCTTTAATCATGCTGCGAAGTTATTCAAATTTTTGGAATGGTTGGTTTTTTTGAGTTGGTTCGTTTGTATGTATTTTTTATTGGATTGAGGAAAACCGTAATGAATACAATCAACTTTGATTTATTTTTGAAAAATCATAGATAGTAAACTTTAAATTAGTTTTTATTATTTCCCCTGATTACTATGATAGTGGGAACTCCTGTTATACATACAATGTATGCAATACCTAAAAACCTAGAATATTAACAAAATTAATATCCTACTAATGATTGACATAAATAAATTAGTCAGAGTTTCAACTAAAAGATTGAATCAAGCAGTTGTAAAACAAAATAAATCTGATAAATTCCATAAAAAGTATATTTCAGAGAATTTACCATACTTTGCTCGATTAATTGATGCTTGCAAAAGTCAAAAAGACAAACCAAATGCTCTACATGATATAGCTTTTGTTAGTAATCCTGAAAGGTTTCTTTCAAAAATATCTTATATGGCAATTGGTGATGTAAGGAAAAAAAATAATACTAATTTAACAAAAGACTTTCATGAAAATGAATTAGAGTTTTTAAATTCTTGTGCTGAATTAGTAAATGATACTGAATATTCAAATTTACATAATCTTGATGATATCAATAAAATAGAAAATGTTGTAATGGCTCACGGATTAAGTCCTACTTCCGATAGCCTTGCTCTATTAATGGATATTGGAAGAGTTTTTAGGTTTTCTGAAGCTTTTCAAAAACCAATGAATGTACTTCTTGCTGACATCTCTTGGATGAGTTCAAATAGATCGATTCGTCAGTTCGATACTCTTACCAGTTTAAAAATTGATGAAGGTTTAAGAATTTGTCTTGATAAAAGACAGAGACTATATTCCGCTCTTGATATGAATGCAGTAGTAAAAAAAATTATAAGTTTTGAAAAAAAACATACAATTAATTCTAAAAAACTAAAAACGATAAGCAAATATTATATTGACTTATCCAAAGCTATTTGGGGGGAAAGAACCAAAGGTCAATTAAATGTTGGATTGGTAAAAACCATATCTAAACCATTTCAAAATTTAGAACACCATAGTGATCTTGTAAAACTTGATATTCCCGAGCACATAAGAGTATTTGCTCAATTCCCTGGTGTTTTACAGAAATTAGAAGAAAGTTTAGAGGAACATATTGAAATATTAAGATCAATAGCAAAGCATTTTAATTCATTTGATGAAGAAATTTTCACTTACTTTTTTGCTCAATATTATGCTCAAAAAGAATTTAGAGATAATCATATAAAAATAAGCCCTTTTTCGGAAACTAAATTTGATAAGCCATTTGATGATTTGGATAAGTACTTTTCAACTTGGGGTGAAGGTCATTCAACTGCACATTTACTATTAAGTGGTGTAAAGCAAATTGCGTCTGAAAAAAAACTATCTGCAATTTATTTGCCGCAATATCAAATTGGAAAATTTAAGATTCTTCCTTACAATTCACTTTCTTTGGATATTTTAAGAACTGACAAGAAGGATCACAAAATTATTAACAAAGAATTAATTTGTATTGATTATAATCAGTCATTTAATACAATTAAAGAGATTTTATTAAATACACCTTTGATTCAACGAAATCGTATAATATCTGATATTTCTAGCTTTTTATTATTATGTGTTAAGTCAACAAATATAGATTATGTAAATGAAAAATTTAATGAAACAATTGGTTATAGTTTGAACGATGCCTACAAACTAATAAACTCTGAAATTGAATTAATTTTTAATCAAGAAACAAATGCAATCGCTGATAAAGATTTAAAACAATTATGGGAAACTTGGCTTAAAAGACTTGATGATACATCAAACGAAGGTTCAACATATATGCCTCTTCATTTTAATTTATTATTACTATTAAAAAATGATTGGGAAAATGAAGATATTATAACAGGTATAACTAATATAATAATTGGAACAATCGCTATATATCAAGATTTTACAAAGTAGTAATATGAGAACAGTTATTCAAAGAACAAAAAATGCAAGTGTAGAAATAAGTGATAAAATAGTTGCTAATATTAATTGTGCTTATTAATTTATTTAGGGATATCTATAGAAGATAGTAAAGAAGAAATTCAAAAATTATGGATTAATGAGGTTACAAAAAATAAAATCCCCAGAACTCTAAGTACCGATTATATCCAAAATATAGAAGGCACTAAAATTTCACATATCGCCTATTATTTTGATGCTTTACCAATTAGAGGAATTGTTGTGTATTTGAGGCAAAAAAAATATGATGTTTTAACACTAGAAAAAGATTTCTTGAATGATCTAATTTTCAAAAACCTTACAACGCAACTGAATTCACAGCATTAATTTTTGATTTGAATTTTTCAAAAACACTGTATTTTTCTTACGTATTTGTTTCCAATTTTCATGAATCTAATAAGATATAAATCAGTTTTTTATAGAGTGAACTAATATTAGTTTATCTTAAAAAAGTATATGTAACAAAACGTATATTTAAAAAACTGACGTATCTTATGAGTAATTCAAATCCCGCAGCTGTTATTGTATTTAGACACGCACATGATCTTCCTACCAAGCAGCAACAAGCTGAAATGGACGCATATAACAAAAATCTTCCTGATGATAAAAAAAGAGGTGAAAGCTATTATTATATTCATGAAGCTAAACCTTATAACTTGCCAAGTCCAAAGCAAGGTTCAATTACACTTCCATGGCAACGTTTATCACCAGATGGTTTTAGTGAAGCAAAGAACTTGGGGACTGCCTTACCAAATTGGATTGCTCAACATTGGGCAACCGTAAACCTCGTAATTACAAAAGATCCACAATCAAAAGATCAAACGCAAAATCCGTTTCAAACGGTCATTCCTGCAGCTTATGATATTGAAGCGAGTACAGATCCTAAGATAAATCCAGGAATGGATGTTGAATTCCAATTGAAAAACGATCCTGGTTTCAGCAAAGATGGACTAATCTCTGATGGTCATTCTACATTAATTTGTTGGGACAGACAAGGACTTTGGCGTGATCATGGTGAAGACAAGAGTAAAACCTATATTTTACAATCACTTGCCAAAGATAAACAATGGCCAGGGAAATTTACACGCCCTGTAAAAGCAGGTACGTTTTATGTGTTTACAAATCCTGATAAAGATGGAAAATACGATATAACTCAATATAATTATGATACAACTCATGGTTTTGTGAAGTTTGCCTAACCGAGAGATTTCCACATAAAAAATTATTTTTAAATAGCATAAAAGCAAAAGCTACCAGTTGGTAATTTTTGCTTTTTTATTTGTGAATTCTTTATTGTGAGTTCGAAGTAAAGAATTATCTACATAAAGGGTTGTCACTTCGAGCATTATTAAGATTCAAATATTTTTGAATTGAAAATACCTAGCGAAGCTATCGAGAAGCTAAAGATCATATTACTTTCATTGAATCTCGACTGCGCTCGATTTTACATTCATTATAAAGCTATTAACTAGAATCATAAAGATCAAACTCAGTTTAATCATTCAAAAAAAGGTTTCCAAAAAGCTTCCTCTTTCCAGCGCGTTTCCTGTTGGTACAACTTATTTTTAGATTGTACATACTGCTGAAAAATAGTTTTCATAGTTTCGTCATACTCCGGAAAGGCTTCTGTATCTGCAAAATTGAGTTTCTTTTCAATCGCTTCTGAAGCATTTGACGCTGTATAAATTGAATTGGTAATTCCGTGAGAAGATAACGGATCAAAAGACATGGCGGTATCACCAAGTGCCAGCCAGTTATTGCCTGCAATTTGTGCTGCTACGGAAGAATTTGCGTTTCCACCTTTGAATTTTATCTGAGCATCTTCATTCAAGAAATCTTTTAAATAGATCGTTTCCGACAAGACAGATTTCCACTGTGAAACATCCTTGAGTTTTTGCAAAATAGCATGTCCTTTCTGTGTAAAAATGGTACAGATGTTTTCCGTTTCGTTTAACGCAGAAACAATTCCCCAACCTTGCTTAAAACTTTCCACATAGACTTCATGCGTGAGTTTTGGATGTTCAATTTTTGGGATATGACAGCTCAACGACACCAATTCGTCATAAATGGTACTTTCAACTTTAAGTTTCTGTAACACAGCACGATTTCTTCCAGTAGCATCAATCAATATTTTTCCTTGAACAATTTTAACACCTTCATTTTTAGCTAAAACGACTGTATTTCCGTGTTCTTCATGAATAATTTCAAAACCTTTACTATACGAAACCATATCATCTCGGATCAAATCTCGCATTTTTTCTAAGGTTTGATGCTTGTTGATCTTCAAACCATTTTTATACGGATTTTGATGGTAAAAATTGATATCGGTCACACGCGAACTTCCCCACATGGAATGATATCCGTAAGTCTTTCGGTATGCATTTTCTTCAAACAGTGAAAGTAATTTTAATTGCTCCAATAACGGCATTGCCGATGGTGGCAAGGTTTCACCTAGCGCAAAAGGTTCCTTCTCTCCTTCTCTGTGTAAAAGCACAAAGGAAATCCCTTTACGTTGCAAAAGCACTGCAAGCGTAACGCCTGCAATGCCATTGCCTATAATAATTACTTCTTTTTTCATTTTATAAAATGATGATATACGTTTCAAAGTACTTCTCGATACAAAATCTCTTTGAGATTTCACTCGAAATGACGTTTTGAGTATTTTAAGAATTCACGCGAAGCGATCAAAAAGCGAAGCGTATCTAACATTCTAAGAGCATAGCAAGTCTAAGAGATACGCATACGCGGGAACGAGTCTAATTCCTAATTATCTTTCGAATCATACGCTACATACACAATCTCAGGAATTCCATCAATATCTAAATCAAGTCTTCTTCCCGTCACCACGCCAATATCTTTCCATTGATACACCATATTAATCAAGCCATTCATATAACCACCTTCCGCGTGATATCCTATGAATCCTGTGCTTGCCGTGTGTAACCATTCCAAACGATTGGCATAAATATTACGCTTCGTATCTTCTGTGATAGTTGGATCTAACAGTTTTTTATAACTGTCTTGTGGTAATACATGCACAGGTAAATTCGCTGCCCACCAAGATGGAACTGGATATTGTTTTTCAACATACACAGCCTGACAACTTCCTGCATCCGATTGCCAAGGAATTCCCATCCATTTGGTTAAATCGCCCGGAGTAATTTTCCAAAACCAGCTGTCTTTACTTCCTGGTTCCATCGATCTTTGGATATCTTCCGAATTCATTGAGAATCCAAAATCATTATAAAATATATTTTCTTGCTCTTCTCTAGAAGCTAAGTTTAATCGTACTTCACGTAAACCATACGCGCCAATTCTATAGTCATGGTTGTCTACAATAAATCTGTATGCTTCTCTATTTTCTGAATAAATATTATTGTGTCGCATTGGCCAAGTCAATTCAACTCCAGGGTGAAAACCTCCACCGTATAAAGTTTCTAAAACAGCTCTTGTCATTAATAATGGCTTACGAGCTTCATCGTTGGCAGATTCTTGAAATTGATCGCGATAAAACGCGCCCATTTCGTTCATATCTTTAAAATCAAAACCTTCTGGCGTATAAAAATGTCCATCGCGCCATTGTCTTAATTGTTCATAAATCATTGGTGGAATGGCAAACCATTGTGCTGGACTTCCAGGATAATCAATGGCATCACCAGGATAATATGGTAATTTTAATTCCTCTGTTCCGCTTCCGCGGTTTACAAAATCAGTTGTGTTTTTACTTGGAATAATCGGTTCATTCGACATGTTATACGCAGGATTACGGAACATATTGAAAATCTTTTCACGTACTGCATCTGCTTCTGCTTTTGGCTCTTTTTGATAAATGTATTTGAATTGATCTTTTTCTATTAATTCATCGATTGTTTCTTTGAATGATGGCGCTAAGAAATCACCTAAGTTTACCCATTGCATTCTATACAAACGATACATCATTGGAAAAACAGTTCCCAATTCAGGTTCATGATATTCGTTAGAAGCTCCCGTAATTAAATCATACATCGTTGATAATGGCTGAATTTGCGGTGCGTAATCTGGCGGTGCCGAAGCCACCCAAGCAGCTGATTTTTCATCGTCAAGCCTGTACTCTTCTCCAGTATCTTTTCTAACGATTTTTGCAGTAATGCGTCCGTCACAAATATCATCATACCAATTTGAGTTATCGGCAAAATCTGTGTTTAAATCAGAAGGATTCAAAGCAGCAGAAATTCCATCTGCTCCATAGAATATCAATGTTCCGTCATCATCATATTCAACTGTTCCAAGATTTACATCTTTAGCATCTACGTTCATACGTTTAGCCAACATACTTACTCCATCTTTTGAAAATCTAGAAGATGGAAACTGACCTCTTATTTCTCTGCGTTTTCCGTTTGCATCAACACTTACCATTCCTGGATGGTTTACTAAATCTTTTCGGTAATCATACCCATCTTTTACACGCAATCCTTGGTCTAATACATTTGGATTTCTGTACGCGGCATTAATTCCAGGAGCGAGTTTATCTTTTACAAAATTTGGAGATAAGTTTTGGTTATCTGCTATGACTGATAAATCTAAACTATTGTTGAAATCGTACCAAAATGGTTTTTTGTTCGCCACTTCTACAGACCATTCAATATCGAAATCTTCAGTATTAACCTGTCTTCTCGGATTTCCATGATCGTCACATTCGTAAATGTAAAAACGTTGTGCTTGCTTCTTTAAGCGTCCGTCTTTTGTCAAATAATTTTGATCTGTTTCATATAAATTTGCCCAAGGAACTTCTGGACTAAATATTACTTTATCTTTTTCTGCAGGACCATTTCCAAGTCGCGCAATTCCGATAGAAGGATAAATTCTAAATTTTGGATTTGAGTTTGCCATAATATGGTTGATTTTTAAGTTGCATAAAGATATAGTCAACTACAATTTTATACTAGCGTAATTTTACGTGATTTTATAAAAATTCAGAAAATACCTGTATCGTTTTAACCTTGAGTTTTAATAAAAAAATAAGAAATACACTAATATGTAGAGGAATACCGTTTACATAATTAACACCAACCAACCATGCTTGATTCCTTTTTTCATAAATCCAGACTTTTTTTATGTTTCAGTTTGCTATTGATTGCTTTTTCATCTTGTGAAAAAACTAAAAGCAATGAATTGAAACTACTGGATTCTTTTTTACAACAAAATCATTCCTACAATACCAAGCGATTGAATCGCCAAAAAGGCGATTATGTTGAAATGATAAAAAGAATTACCCAAATGAACACTAAAAAACACGCTGCTATTACTACTTCTTATGAACAGCTAATTGCAAAGGTTGATCGTGCTATGATTTCCAAAGAATCAAATATAAAATCACTTGTACAAGAGTATGACGAATTTCTAATCGACATAAAAAGCGTTCTTGCAACATATTATAAAGAAAAGTTAGACCAATATTTCTTGACAACAGATCATCTGAATTTCAATGCTGAGTATCGTTTAAAAATGATGAAAAATAACCTTACAACTGCTATAATTTATACTTATGAAAGTTTTACGGGCAACATGATATATTCAGATACAGGCTCTCGTTATCTTCGTGTTCGTACAACTGTTAAACAAAACGAGCATCAAACAAAAATAATACTATTCTCAAATGTTTTTCTACTCATAAAACAAGAGAACCTTATTATCGTTGATAAAATTATTTTTAATGGTTTTGAGAAAAAAATGGATTTTAATATTACTAAAAACCATGGTTTTACAGATATTATATTGGATTCGTTGACTTCTGGAACGTATAAAATTGAAGGAACGGTTCAATATTTTAATAGAAATGGAAAAACGGCGATTCCTTTTCGTGAAGAATTTAAAGTGCAATAATTTAAACAAAGAAAACGATGCGAACCATATATAAACTATTGTCACTAAATATTCTTTTACTACTGAATCTATCTTCATGTCAAAAAGATACTTCTAAAGACATAAAAGCTCTGAATTCATTCCTAAATGAAAACTATCAAATAAAAGCAAAAGTCTTAAAAAATCAACAAGAAGAATATAGTATAAAGGTTCAAGAAATACCAAGAACGCGCAATATAAAACTTGATACTGTTTGGATAAAATATGAAGCTCTCATTTCAAAATTAACTCAGAATATCACTTCTAAAAATCATAGCATTGAAACTGTCCAAAATGAATATCATCAATTATTGAATGAAATTGAAACGATTGTGCAAAAAGAAGATGGCTACACAATTGATCGATTACTAACAACTAACAATACTTCGCAACTCGATAAAGAATACCATTTACGAATGATGCGAAATAACCTCGTAATTGCTATGAGTTATACGTTTGAATATCTAAACAAGCCACCAAGTATTATACACGACGTTAGCACAATAAAACATATTGAGACTAAGGTCAAGCAATTTGATGACCGTGTTCTGATTACACTTTCATCTGCTAAGGCACAGCTCGTACAAAAAGGTAGACACCTATTCATTGATCAAATTCTTTTGAATGATTCCAAAATAAACATAGAACCTACAATTGTTAAAAATGCATCTTTTGCCAATATTGTATTGGATTCTTTACAAAGTGGCAACTATTCTATTCAAGGAAAAATTCACATAAATGAAGAAGGAAAGATTATTGAAATTCCTTTTCTACAAAAATTTGAAGTACACTAAAACATAAGATTCTTCTTCTCAAAATTAACCAACACGCTCCTATTCAAATCTTAATAGTATATACTTGTTGAAAAGGAATCTTGTTATGAATTTTTTTTATTGTGTTAGATTGGTCTGATTATTAGAAGTCATCCCATTTTCTTGATTTAAAATTTAACATCATAAATACAATATGTAGTTGTTACATGGAATATTAAGCCTACTTTGTGAACCTAATCACTTAGAAACAACATTAAAAAAACTTATTATGGCTAAAAGTAAAGACTCGAAGAAGAATGTAAAAAAAGAACCGATGAAAACAGCAAAAGAAAAGAAAGCTGAAAAAAGAGCTAAAAAGGCTAAATAGTAACATGTTTAGATACAATTTTTAAGTAACTGAAAGCTATTTATTTACACGTTCGTCAGCACCCAAAGTTCAACAGATTCTTCTGCTCGCCAATGTTGATCGCGCTTTGTGTTTTTGGAAGCTGCTTTTACCGATTTTTTGAAACACCTTTCTAATTGAAATCTTCCACCTTCGGCCAATTCTTTTTCTATGGGATGTTCGCTTGTTGCATTTGTTAGTTCTCCTAAATTTGAAAAAATCAAGACCAATTTTCCATCTGGCAACAACATTTTTTTTGCTTCTTTGAAAAAATCAGGAAATAAACTTTTAGGATAATACATGGCTTCATCAAGTCTATTCATCTCTTGTGTTGTTGGCAACCAAGGCGGATTGAAAACAATAAGTTCTGTTGGTTTTTCCCATTTCCCAAAAAGGTTTCCAAAGTCAACCTCAATTTTTCGTGACAGTTTTGTGGTTCCCATAGATTCTCTCAAACCAATAACTGCATTCGGATTTGTATCGGTTCCAAATACTTTTTGAAAACCGTGTTTTATGAGTTGAAATGAAAGTACTCCACTTCCAAATCCAATATCGATAGCTGTTTTTTTTGAACCTTTGTAACGCTTCAACCAATTGTCAAAAAGCTCAAGATGCTCAAAACGCGTTGGAAAATACACACCATAATATGGATGCAATTTGTTTCGAAGTACAGGAATGGAAATTCCATTTTTATACCATTGCCAAGCACTATTTAATCCTTGAATTTGTGATAATGGCAAAAAGAAATTTTTATTTTCCGGATACAACTTTTCTAACCAACCGATGACAGGCGATTTTTTTACGACTAGTTTATGATTGGTAATTTCTATAAGAATCAAGTTTGAAAGTCTTTGATATACAGATCGATACTTGCGTTGCTCTAAAAACGTTCCGTTCAACATTTTTTTCTTCAAGTATACATGTAGCGCTTTCAACAACTCAAGTCCATTTGAATAAAATTCTGTAATCAATACATGTTTTCCTGATTCTAATATTTTAATCGTGCTTTTAATATCCATTCCACGATAAAACAATGCGATTTCTGTTTTAGGGATAATTGGTGTGGGTTTATTTGAAATAAGTACAGTATCCATAGAACAGTTGGTTTCGTGTGAAGGTAGGCAATACTTTTTGCTAATTACTATGATGTATGATTTATATCTTGAGTTATTTTTCTTAATATTTTCTAAAAAAATTGCATATAATTGATATATCAACTATTATTGTATCAAATAATAGAGTATGAACCTAAAATCTCCTGCAGAAACTATTTTTTACACTATAGAATCTACTATAAAAGAATATCGGAAGTCTTCTCAGAAAAACCTTTCTGTTGAAGTTGATGATATGACTATTGATCAAGGAATGATTTTAGCTTTTTTAGATAAATATCCTGAGAAGACTCAGAAAGAAATTGCCGCAATGGCTTTTAAAGACAATGCTTCCATGACAAGAATGTTGGATTTAATGGAGAAAAAGAAGTATTTAAAAAGGTCTATTAACGAAGAAAATAGAAGGCGATATAAAATTGAAATTACATCAAAAGGGAAACAAGTTTTAAAAACCTTGGCTCCTATTATTACAAGCAATAGAGATAATGCTCTTCACGGTATTTCTGAAGAGGAAGTTTTACAATTAGAACGAATTTTATTAAAAATTAAATCAAACTGCACGTCATAAAAGCGTCATTCATCAATCATCAAATCAAAAAAATGAAACAGTTCACCTTACAAACTACCATTGCTTGCTTCTTGCTCTTTTGGTCAACAAGTTTGCTAAAAGCGCAAGATAAGCAAGTGAATCTTACACAATCACAAATTCATGATGTTGTAGATTCGGTTGCAAGTATTTTAGATTCAAATTATATCTTTCCAGAAGTTGCCACAAAAATGAATTCCAAAATTCAAGGTAATTTCAAAAAAGGAATTTATAAAAAAATCAAAGATCCGCAAGTGTTAGCTTCTACCCTAACCGAAGAACTGCAAGCTATCAGTCATGACAAACATTTACGAGTTATCTATAATCCGGAACAGATTGAAGCAGAAAAACGCGTTATTACAAAGGAAGATAGTTTGGCATATGTTGCCAATCGTGTAAACCAAATGAAGTATCAAAACTTTGGCTTTAAAGAAGTCAAAATCCTCGATGGAAATATTGGCTATTTGGATTTACGCGCGTTTATGGATACTGAATATGCGAGTGAAACTGCGGTTGCAGCGATGAACTTTTTGAGTAGTGCAGAAGTAATTATTGTCGATCTTCGTCAGAATGGTGGCGGATCACCAAGTATGATTCAATTAATTACGAGCTATTTATTTCGTTCTGATCCTGTCCATTTGAATAATTTTTACAACAGATCGGCAGATAGAAGCTCACAAACATGGACATTGCCACATGTGCCTGGTAAACGAAATCCGGATGCAAAAGTCTTTGTGTTGACAAGTAGCAGTACATTTTCTGCCGCAGAAGAGTTCTCTTATAATTTAAAACATTTAGAACGTGCTACGTTAATTGGTGAAACAACTGGCGGCGGTGCGCATCCTGGAGGAACCATTAACGCAACCGAAGGTTTTATGGTTTGGACACCAACTGGACGAGCTATCAACCCAATTACAAAGACCAATTGGGAAGGGACTGGTGTTGTACCACATATTAAAGTAAAAGCAGATGAGGCATTGAAAGTTGCCGAAATGAAAGCCTTGGAATATTTAGCTAAAGAAGCAACCGATCCTGCATTGAAGCATAGATATAATTGGGCATTGACCAACAAAAAGGCACTATCGAATCCGATGACTGTGAAGCAATCTGTGTTGAAATCGTATGTAGGAACCTATGAAGTTCGAAAGATTACGATGGAAAACGGAGAATTGATCTATCAACGTGAAAACCGTGGAAAACACAAATTAGTTCCAATAAGCGAAAATGAATTTATGGTCGGAAACATCTCTTTTTTTAGAATCCGATTTATCAAAGAAAATAACAAGATCGTCGCACTTGAAGGTTTATATGACAATGGACGATCTGATAAAAATTTAAAAACCGACTAATCCTAACTAACCCAATTTATTTACTAGTTGAAAAGGAATCTCGTTATGAGGTTCCTTTTTTTTTGTTTAAAATTATTTCCAACCTACTTAATCATTAATCTTTTTTTTTTTAAAAGTACTAAAATACTCTCAAAAAAAGTACAATAAAAGCGTAAATAAACATTTTTTAAGTTGTATTTTAGTACTAATCGAAAATTTTTAACCTACAAACACCTCATGTTTTATCAAGTAAAAGATAACCTCAGATGGGCTGATATACCCAATTTATGACGAAATGACGAGAATGAAGTAAGTCATCTCGTAACGTATCTTCCGAGCTTAAAATGTCCGAAATGCGTTAGTTAGTGGACAAATAATCAACAGAAAGTCTAGTAAATAGGCCAACCAAAAATAAAGAACCATGAAAACAAATTTATTTAAGTCTGTATTTATTTTGTTATTAGTTTCATCTATAGGATTTTATGCCTGTAGTGAAGACACTGTAAATAAGGAAGCCGACCAAACTACCACTGCCAAAAATAGCCGAACAAACCCATTAGAATACATAGGTATTGAGCACAATGCCTTTATGGAAGTCTTCACACAAAAACTTGAAGAAAGCTATGCGAACAGAGACTGGAGTCGAGTTGAATTTTTAAGTGACGATTACAGAGCTACATTTGCAACTGTAATGAACGATGCTTTCCATACTCGTTATACAAGATCTAATTCAACCGTATCATTCCAAGAAGAAGTATACGATCAACTAAATATCAACGAATGGTATAATTGTAGTGGTATTACAACTCTTGATATAGCAGCTAGTGTTTTAAACGATACAGCTACTAGTAGAGATAGAGAATTCACAATGAATTTATTAAATGATTTATTCAATGCAGCAAACAATGCTAGAGACAACTCTGATGCTTTTAATACTATGAGAGAAGTTGTATTGCATCACGAAGCTTTAATCTTAGCTCAAGATTGGGGAGCAGATGAGCGATATGCTTTAGGAGCAGTAGCGGTTGCAAAACACTCTAGAGATTTTTGGGAAAACTATGACTTTTCAGTATTCAGAAATGCTGCAAGAGCACAAGGACAAACAGGTATAATAGGAAAAAGAGATATTGATCCAAGAAGTGGAATCATTGTTGGTGCTGATACGGCTGGCTATGTAGTTGGTGGCGTTGTTGGAGGAACTGGAGGTTCATTTGCAGGACCAGCTGGTACTGTTGGTGGTGTTTTAGGAGGAAAAGCTGCTGGTGCTTGGATAGGATCTGCTGGTGCTGCTGCTGCTGTCGCAATCTATGACGCTTGGTGCGATTTCTTTGGCTAAAATTAGCTGTAAAAGATGTTTTTATCCAAAGATTTCTTTTCACAAATAAAATTAAAAGCATTATCTATTAATCATTTTATATTAGGCTGGAATTATTACTATCTATGTATATGATTTTGACACGAATATTATTAGAAAGCGACTTGCAGTTTTGTAGGTCGTTTTTTTGTTTGGTGAACGTTTTTTAATTGTGATTTTATATAAATGGTTTTCTCTTAATTCATGTTTTTTTCAAAATACAATACATTTTATTAAAATGTATATAAATAAAATGTATATTTGTCCTATGTATAGTAAAGAACTCACCAAAGGAACGCTGCAACCTATCATTTTAAAGTTGTTAAGTCAACATGAAAAAATGTATGGATATGAAATCACTCAAAAAGTAAAAGAGCTTACCAAAGGTAAAATTGATATTTCTGAAGGCGCGCTCTACCCTATTCTACATAAGCTGGAAAAGAACAACGTATTAGAAACGGAAAAAGTGTATATCGGCAAGCGTGTTCGGAAATACTATTCAGTAACCAAATCGGGCAAACAAGTAATAGTTGATCAAACCAATCAAATCAATGATTTTATAAAAACATTGTCGTTAATATTTAATCCAAAACCTACTTCAAAATGATACTAACGGACCAAAACATCGATTATATTTCTAAAAATTTAGAATTGTATGGTTTAAAGAATCAAGAGTTGAAAGAAGACATTCTTGATCATATTTGTACACATATAGAAAATTCGGAAGCAACCAATTTTGAGTTAGCGTATGAAGCTGCTATTCAGAAATTTGGTGGTTATTTAAACATCAATCATATACAGACAGAAACAAACGTACAATTGTATTTTAAATCGGCTAAAAATCGTAAAAAGCTCTTGTTTACCTTAGGTTTTTTAAACGCAGCATTACTTACTGTAGGAAGCCTATTTAAGGTAATGCAATGGCCGTATGCTGGTCAAATACTAGTTTCTGGGTTTGCGTTTTTAGTGCTCATGACACTTCCGCTTTATTTTTATTCCAAATACAAAGATTCATCACTTACATATCAATCATAATACGAACATTAAAAATCAATTAAAAATGAAAAAATCAGTTTATGTTTTAGGTTTTATCGCCTTATTTACGCTTAGTACAGCATTCCTATTTGAAATCATGCATTGGCCGTATTCAGGTATCATGATACTTATCGGTTTTGCACTATTTAATTTTGGTTTTTTACCAACTTTATTCTACAAGTTATACAGCATTGAAAAGAATAAGTAAACTTACTATTTACAGTTAAGTATCGTTTGAAAAAGGAATCTTGTCATGAGGTTCCTTTTTTTGTTTTGTGGAGTTGATAAGTTTTATAGTTTAGGGAGTTTTTTTTGATTCCATTACGGGAAACCACATTGTGTATGTGTAATCTTTGTCTTATTTTTAGATTATCAAATACGAAAGTGATAAGATGACTGAACAAGAACAAAAACTAAAAAGTGCATTACTTAATTATTTTAAAACTGGTTTTTTTTTTAATGAATGGTTTAAAAGCGAGCAAAATGCCTATTACTTTACATTTAAACTAAATCTCTCTAGAACTAATATTCAATATGGAGAGTTTAAATCTCTAGTCAAATCAAATTTATTAGAAGGTAAGAATTTATTAATCTCTAAAAACGATATTCAAATTCATACTGTGAAAATGATGAATGATTCTATTAAAAGAATTGTTTCTACTTTCAATTTTCCTATATATGAATATAGACAAGAACTAAATAAAGCTTCTAAGAAATTAAAAGAACTCGAATTAAATTTAGATGGAATTCTTGATAGTTTAGTAGAAAATTACTACGAAATTCTAGCTAGAACAATTGTTATTGACACGCTATATAGTTCTTGTTGTTTGTTCTTACCTCCAAACTTAAATATTGACTTATTCAAAATAATATCGAATGGAGGATACGTAAATACTTGTGGTGAATTAGTTTATATTAGAAATTTTAACAAAGCTGACAAAAATAAATTCTATGAAGCTTTAAGTCAATCACTTGATAATTGTGATGAAAAGTTTAATTTCAATGTATTTTCTTATGAAGATTTTATACATACTAAAAATCTAAATCATGACATAGAACACTTAAAAATTCATGTTGACAAATTTTTCTTTAAAAGGGACTCAGTTTCAACAATCTTGATTGAGATGCAAGAAAAATTTAAGAATAAATTAGAAGTTAATTTAAAACTCAACAAATCAAATATTGGCTTGTCAAACGATTCATATTGGATGATAAAAGATTCATCAATATCACCAAATATAAAAATACCTGGGGAGAATAACTATTTCATATGTTATAAGCAATTATATAAAAATGATAATCAGCTACATATCTTTAACGAAAATAAGCCAGCTTGGAAATCAAATACAAGTATCCCTCATACTTTAATTGGTGCTATGATTAATCTAGCGCTTGAGAACATAAACCCTAAAGATAAAACAGTTGTAATTGATCCATTTTCTGGCACAGGTACAACTGTATTAGAATTATTGAAATTATCAGAGAATTATAATTTGGATATTTATGGTAGTGATCTTGATTGCCTATTTACAATTTTATTATTTGATAATGCTGAAATACTAGGAATGAACCCGAAAAAATTATCGGATTTAATTTCATCTGTCAGTATTGAGGATTCAAATTTTGATAAAAATTACAATCTACTTCTTCAAAATAAAGAACAACTAAACATAAACAGTGTAGCTGACTCTGACGAATTTGAAATGGATCAAAGTAAAGTTGAAGATTTTTCTAAACTTAGTCTTACAGAAAGGCTCCACATTTACACATATTTTATTGTTAGAATAATCCATACGAAATTTATTGAACGCAAAAATCATCTGTTTAAACCTCGACTCAAACAAGAACTAGGCAAACTTAATGATAGACTTAATGATTTAAAAGAAACTTTATCATTACCAAAAATTGATTCAAGCATTAATGGATTTGAAATTGTAAAAGGAGCATTTTCTCCAAAAATTATTATTGACCATAATATATTTAATAAACTGGAAATCAAAAATTTCAAAGAAGACTTTGATTTCAGAAAACTAGAAAGTAACACTTATGATCTAATTATTGGTGATCCGCCTTATGGTTTCAATACCCATCACGGAATGAGTAAGTTGCTTAATCTTTATCGTGAACTAGCAGAGTTTTTTGTTTCAGCAATTAAGAAAAATGGTCAAATAATTCTTTCATTACCTGATCATTCTTATTCTGGAAAACACTCCCCTTGGTTTACCCATAAAGAAATGGTTTTGACTAGATTTCATTTTGAATCCCAAAAACAAAATAAACGTATGGTAACTTATTCTGAAATAAATCCAAATAAAAATCTATTTAACCCACCATATTATTGGGAGGCTCAAAAAGCACTAAGACGATCAATAATTCACATGAAATTTATATAAAAACTATTTGCACAACTTGTATGATTTCTCGACTAATAAACTATTAAGTTCCTCAACCCATAAACTTATAAACCTTTTTAACTTTTCTTTATAAAAAACAAATTATGGTAAAATAAAATTAAACGTTTATATTTGACAAACGTTTATTTAGGAATGCAATTCAAACACCCAGAAGTACTTTACGCCTTATTATTACTACTCATTCCTATTCTGGTTCATTTATTTCAACTACGACGATTTGAGAAAACAGCTTTTACGAATGTAAAATTGCTGCAAAATGTCATTTTACAAACCCGAAAAAGCTCACAGTTAAAGAAATGGTTGATTCTCTGTACGCGATTACTTGCCATTGCTGCACTAGTTTTTGCCTTTGCACAACCGTATTTTGCGAATCGTGATATTGTACAAACGGAAAAAGAAACCGTCATTTATCTCGATAATTCGTTTAGCATGCAAACCAAAGGTGAAAAAGGTGATTTACTAAAACGCGCCGTGCAAGAATTACTGAATACAGTTCCGGAAGATGAAGAAGTGTCTATTTTCACAAATACGGAAACGTTCAAAAATACGACGATTAAGAGCATTCGAAATGAATTGTTGCGATTGGAATATTCACATCAGCAAGAAGCAATTCCTTCCGTGATTTTGAAAGGTCGTAAGTTGTTTTCTAAACAAAACAATGCTGATAAAAACTTAATTCTGATCTCAGATTTTCAGCAAAACGAACAATTATCGGTTCAAACAGATAGTACATTCACCACCAATTATATTCAACTGAAACCAGCAAACGCAAACAATATTGCGCTCGACAGTTTGTACATTGCTGAGCAAGATGCCAATTCTGTGAAGATTGCAGTTGTTCTGAAAAATTCGGGAGTTCCTGTGCAAGATGTAGCCGTTTCATTGTACGATGGCGGTAGCTTGATTGCAAAATCATCTGTGAATTTAGATCCACAAAATAGCTCGGAAGTGAGTTTTTCAATTCCTTCAAATAAAGTGATTCAAGGTGAAATTCGCATTGATGACAATTCACTTCAATTTGACAACAATCTGTTTTTCAATATCAATGCGCCTGAAAAAATAAATGTGCTTGCTATTAATGAAGCGGATGATGAATTCCTAAAGAAGTTATACACCGAAGACGAGTTCAACTTGGTTTCTGCACCATTGAATCAACTGAATTACAATGATATTTCTACACAGCAATTAATCGTTCTGAATGAATTAAAAACCATTCCAAATCCGTTGTTGACAGCACTAAGAAGTTTCAAACAAAATGGAGGCTCTTTAGTGATCATTCCCGCCAAGGAAAGTAACCTAACAAGCTATAATGATCTTTTAAAAACAAATAGTTTTAGTACGTTTACTAAAGTGCCAAATGTAACAGAAAAGAAAATTACGAAAATCAATTTTTCACATCCACTTTTTACAAATGTGTTTGAAAAACAAGTGACGAATTTCCAGTATCCGAAAGTCAATGATTATTACAGTATCGTTTCAACCGCGGCAATTTTACGATTAGAAAACAATCTGCCATTTCTATTGGAAAACAACGAAACATACGTGTTTACGGCAGCAATTAATAATGAAAATTCGAACTTTAAAAACTCGCCAATCATTGTTCCAATTCTATACAATATTGGTAAGAACAGCTTGCGATTAACCAATTTATATTACACCTTAGGACGCGAAAACACCTTTGATGTGCAAACGTCACTTGGGCAAGATGCCGTGTTAACGATTGCAAAAGCAGACGAAGAGTTTATTCCGCTACAGCGAACCACAAATACTAAAGTTCGTTTGACAACAGACGAGTTTCCATCGAAAGCTGGGATTTACAGCATTAAGAATCAAAATGCTGAATTACAACAAATTAGTTATAATTTCGATCGAAAAGAAAGCACATTACAATACCATAACATTGCCAATTTATATCCTGAAAATACGCATACAACAGTAGCTCAATTTTTTGAAGATTTAAAAAATGAACAGTCTGTAGCTTCGCTTTGGAAATGGTTTATTATTTTTGCGCTAGTATTTTTAGGTATTGAAATTTTGATTTTAAAATTCGTAAAATGAACCTCATCATAAAATCCGCGACTATCATTGATGCAGCGAGTGAACATCATCACGCTACGAAAGATATTTTGATAGAAAACGGAGCGATTACACAGATTGCCTCTTCCATAGAAAATGTAAACAATTACGACACTATTTCACTTGAAAACCTGCATGTTTCACAAGGTTGGTTTGATAGCAGCGTAAGTTTGGGAGAACCAGGTTTTGAAGAACGTGAAACCATTGAAAACGGTTTGAAAACAGCTGCAAAGAGTGGTTTTACAGCAATTGCCGTGAATCCGAATGCAAATCCGATTGCAGATACGAAAGCAGATATTGCTTTTTTAAAAAGTCAATCGTTAGGAAATGCAGTCAACCTCTACCCTATTGGCGCATTGACGAATGCTAGTCAAAGTGTAGATTTGGCAGAGTTGTTTGATATGAAAAACGCAGGCGCGATTGCATTTGGCGATTATCAAAAAGCAATTGCAAATCCGAATTTATTAAAGATTGCGTTATTGTATGCTGAAAACTTTGGCGGATTGGTACTTTCATTTCCGCAAGAAAACAAAGTTGTTGGAAAAGGAATTGTGAATGAAGGACCAAATAGTACACGATTGGGCTTAAAAGGAATTCCTTCCTTAGCGGAAGAATTACACATTGCACGCGATTTGTTTTTGTTGGACTATACCAAAGGGAAATTACACATTCCGACGATTTCTACTGCAAAATCGGTTCAGTTAATTCGTGAAGCCAAACAAAAAGGATTGAATGTGAGTTGCACTGTTGCCATTCACAATATTCTAATGACAGATGATGAATTGGAAACATTTGACACACGTTATAAAGTGTTGCCACCATTACGTACGCAAAACGACCGAGAAGCCTTGATTGAAGGTTTGAAAGACGGAACAATTGATATGGTGACAAGCGATCACAACCCAATTGATATAGAACATAAAAAGGTAGAATTTGATAATGCAATGTACGGAACTATTGGTTTGGAAAGTGCTTTTGGTGCTTTACAGACTATTTTTGATACCGATACAACAATCAAATTCATGACTTCAGGAAAAGAACGCTTTGGTTTGGAAAATGCTTCCATTGCTGTGGGACAACAAGCAAACTTGACACTTTTTAATCCTGACGGAAAATATACATTTAGCAAAAAACACATTCACAGCAGTTCTCAAAACAGTGCTTTTTTAGGAAAAGAATTGAAAGGAACTGTGTACGGAATCATTCATAATCAACAAAAAGTAGTTTCGTAATGGATTCAAAAACAATAGAAGAAGGTAGACAAACTGCCATTATTTCATACTTAACCATTATCGGATTGGTAATTGCGTTTTCAATGAATATGGACTCTAAAAATAAATTTGCAAACATGCACATTCGCCAATCATTAGGCTTGAATATTTTATTTTATTCCATTGCCATTTTTATTGGATATTTTAATAGCTGGATGATTTCTGGGCCATTTTACGTATTTTTCGTAGTGCTTTGGGCATTTGGCTTTGTAAATGCTATGCAACGAGACTACACACCAGTTCCGCTTGTTGGCGATTATTTTCAAGAATGGTTTAAATCTATTTAATACACACTACCATGGACACTAAAAAATTGACTCTTACGCACTTAATAAGAACTCCAAAAAACGCAACTGAAAATGCGCCTGTTATCATTTTATTACACGGATATGGAAGTAATGAAGAAGATTTGTTTTCGTTTGCAGCAGAATTACCAGAACACTTATTTGTAGTTTCTGCGCGTGCGCCAAGAGATTTGCAACCGTATGGATATTCGTGGTATGATATTCACTATACTGCTACCGAAAAAATAAGTGACGACGAGCAAGCAATTGAATCAAGAGATATTGTAGCCAATTTTATTGATGAAGTTGTTCAAAATTATCCTGTAGATGCTGCTAATGTGACCTTGTTAGGTTTCAGTCAAGGAACAATTTTGAGTTATGCAGTGGCATTTACGCATCCTGAAAAGATAAAAAATGTAGTCGCGTTGAGTGGTTATTTGAATCACAAAATCTTTGACATGAGTGACGATAAAAAATACGATCATTTGAATTTTTACTGTTCGCACGGAAGTCAAGATCAGGTTATTCCTGTTGAAGCAGCACGTGAAATTGCACCATTTATGGAATCAAAAAATCTAAATCATGTATACGAAGAATATCCTGTAGGACATGGTGTTGCACCACAGAACTTCTATTCGTTTAAAGCTTGGCTGGAGAAGTTGATTTAATCTATATAACTCTAAAAATTAATTGAATTATTACGAAATAGACATTGATGCTTCTTTAAAAAAAAGAAAGTTAATATACAAACGTAAAGGACTCTTCGCTACTTTCATGGACTTGCTTTTTGTAGCATCTTTTGAAGTAATCGTTACCATTATTTTTCCGTTTATAGCAATCGCAGTCTTTATAAATAATTTTGACGATACTGAATCATTTTTTCTCGATTTGCTATTAGTAATTGTAAGCTTATTGACAGCTACCTACATCTGTCTTTCATTTTTTTTCAATAACCGATTACAACAAATTAAAGGTGTTTCTGGAAGTAAAAACAGAACGATTATCAAAGAATATTTTAAGGATTTAGTAGACTGGAAACAAGTGCGTCAAGACCAGCTAATTTACATATTCGAAAAAGGTTGGGACTGGACTTCTCTGAGTTATGGGAGACAAATCACTATTTTATATGATGGAAAAGATATATTGATAAATTGTATTTCTTTTACAAAGTACAGAACAGGTTCTCCATTTTCATGGTTTTTTGATCGAAAAATTGAAAAAAAACTTAAGCAAGTATTCTTAGAGAAACTTGCAAAAAACTAGTCTACTTTTATTGAGAAAAATAAACTAGCTATAAGGTTTGAAATATTATTAAAAATCTACAAAGGACTTACATTTAATACATTCTTTATCATTGAAGGTTTATAAATAACAAGTTTTCCATCATCTTGGATTGCCAAGTATGAACCATTATTGCCATGCGTTCCAACTGACCAAATAGTTTTATTATCACTATTTTTAATAACAAAATTCCCTGTTCGCTGCATTATGCATATTTCGGCTTTTCCTTTATCGGTTCTTGAGCTCCATTTTTCCTTTCCGTTATCATAAAAAACAAGATTACCATCGTCCAAAAATTCAAGCTTGTACCTTCTATTACCTGATATTAATCGATCTCCTCTGTTTAGTTTTTCATTAGAAAACAATCTACTTTTATACTCCATAATTTAAAATTTTAATTGGTTGCTCCTACTCTATCTGTAGCTTTTCGGAATGCGCTATCACAAAGCTTTTATGACGTCTTTTAGTGCTTTTTACAGTGTAAATGTACTTGTGAATATTACTCGAAAATGAAATAGTTCGCCAATGCAACAAAAAGTAGTGAGAGCGATTAAAAGTGAGCAGTAAAAAACATGCAATTTGATAATCCATACAACATTAGTAAAAGTTACTTGTATTTATAATCAAGTGTTTACACGCTTATACAGCTACGCTTCATATTGTATATTTAATATAGTTTCTAATTAAAATTTACGACCATGGGAAAATCAAAAAAACAAACAAAAGCCTTTACGCAAACAAAAGAATCTGAGTTATTATTAAAAAGGTATCGAGAAGATGCTACTGCGTTATTTAAAGAATTAAATGCACCTGTTTTGGCAAAAGCCAACGATATTGAATACAGAGCATTTAAACGTCCTTACGTGGGTGGCGGTTCTGATGTATTAATCATATTAGCCAACGGCTGGTATTACCCAACTCCAGAAGTCAAGTTATATTTTGAATCAACTGGAACCAACGAGTTTAAGTTGATGCAGAATAATTCATCTGCTGGGTTTTTCTTAGCAACGTATCACAGTGCGCAATGGACTTCTGGCGCAGGACTTATAAATCTGGGAGCTTCCATAACGGTTGAAGATGCTTATGGCAAGCATACTGTAAAAGTAGAGTCATTATAAGTCTACTATCAAAATAGACTGTCTAAAAAGTCAAAATTTCATCAAACTAAACTTGATTCAGAATGACGTCTTTTTAAAACTTTCTAGACAGCCTATTTTTGATACATGTGTAGAATTAGTTAAAAAACTATTATTTATATTTTGGATAGAGTACTTCCGTAACCAATTCAAAAGTGATATTTTTCTTTTGGTCGAGTTCGTAACTCAATAACATTTCTCCCCAATAATCACCATCAGTAAAACTGCAGATAATCCACTTATGATTGATGACTTTTACTTTGTCTACTGCCATAAATTTTCCACCTGTACCATCAAAAGGAACTAATGGATTGTTGGCTGAAGCAGAATTTTTACTGTAAATAACATCTGTAATAATTCGAGAAAGATTTTCCGCATTTACATTATAATCATCAAAATATTCCAAGGCTTCTCCGTTACTATCTAACGAAAAATAGCGTAAATCTAAGTTCTGGTTATAAAGTATATCGATTGAATCTTTATATGCTGTTATATCTTTTTGGAAAGTTTCCACCTTTCCACGCAAGTCTTCAATTTTAGTATTTTGTTTCTCATACATTTTATTCGAGCTTACAAATAGATAAATTGCAAGTAAAGCTAAAAAAATGACTGCGTATACTAAGATTCTCTTTTTCATTGGTATGTTATTTTTTTTAAATCTCGATTGTTAGGGTATCGTAGGCCAAAAATACGTTTTCTGGCAATTCTTTGGAAACTTCTGCATGAAAACCTAACAAATGACTTATATGTGTTAAGTATGCTTTTTCTGGTTTAATTTCTTCAATAAATGCCAACGCTTCTTCCAATGAGAAATGTGAAATATGCTCTTGAATTCGCAATGCATTGACTACAAGAACTTTTAAACCTTTCAACTTCTCTTTTTCTGCTTGTTCTATAGTTTTGACATCGGTCAGATAAGCAAAATCATTAAATCGATATCCAAAAACTTGTAACTTATAATGTAACGCATTAATAGGTGTAATTCGTACACCTTCTAATGTAAAAGGGTGATTATTTTTGACTTCATGCTGAATTACGCCTGGCGCACCAGGATATTTATTTTCTGTAGCAAAAATATAATCAAAGCGTCTAGCCAACTCTCCAAACACGCGTTTGTGTGCATAGGTATGAATATCGCCTTGACGGAAATAAAAAGGTCGTATATCATCTAATCCAGCAGTATGATCTGCATGCTCATGTGTAAACAAAACACCATCAATATGTGTGCAATTGGCACGCAACATTTGCTGGCGAAAATCTGGTCCGCAATCAATGACATAAGTAGCGTTTTCCCAAGAAATTAAAATTGAAACTCGCAGACGTTTATCGCGTGAATCATCACTCAAACACACAGGATGATCGCTTCCTATAATTGGAATGCCTTGTGAAGTACCTGTTCCTAAAAAAGTTATTTTCATAGCAAACACTGATAATTTGTTAAGAATTAGACAGTTTTGAGTTCACATCGATGTATTTTACCGATGATTCTTCAAATTTAACTGAATATTTAACAAAAAACCTTAAATATTTAGTTCAAAAAAAATTATGAATGTCTATTTTTGTAGCAAACAAATTCATCAACGCATGGCTATTGTCTACAAAGGTGACAAGGTAATAGAAAACGTACCTTCCATCAAAGCGAAAGCATTACGAATTAACTTAAACAGTCAAATCTACGGAACATTTGCAGAAATTGGTGCAGGACAAGAAACAGTTCGTCACTTTTTTAGGTCTGGAGGAGCTTCTGGTACAATTGCAAAAGCAATGAGTGCATACGATAAAGATTTTAGTGACGCTATTTATGGTGTTGAGAATGATCGTCGTTATGTAACTGAAGCTCGCTTAAAAAAGATGCTCTCGCATGAAATGTCGCTAATTGAAGCGCGTATTTCTCGTGACAAACATCCTGATAAAATGTTTTTTAGCTTTGCAAATACAGTAGCTACTATTGATTTTGCTAAAAAATATAAAGGTCATGGATGGATGGGAATTAAGTACCAAATAGACCCATCACAAGGATATAATGAAATCGTTTTACACGTTCGTTTCCAAGAAAATGATGCAAAATTACAGCAAGAAACATTAGGGACAATGGGCGTGAATTTGATTCACGGTGCTTTTTATAAGCATAATGATCCTAAAAGTTTATTGAAAAGTCTGTACGATCATATCGACAAAGATCAGATTGAAATAGATACGATTAACTTTTCTGGACCGCAATTTGAAAAAGTTGATAACCGATTGATGAGTTTGCAACTGCTTAAAAACGGTATGACAGAAGCCGTAATTTTTGGGCCTGACGGAAACAATATTCTTCCTGCACGTTTGCTATACAAGAAGAATGTATTGGCGCTTCGCGGAAGTTTTAGACCTGTGACCAAAGTTAATATGGACATGTTTGAAAAATCGTATGAGATTTTTATTCGTGAAAATAAGGTTGAAGAAGAAAAAACGGTTGTCCTTTTTGAAATTACGCTATCCAATCTGCGTGCAGAAGGAGAAATTGACGAACAAGATTTTATGGACAGAGCACAATTACTCGGTTCACTTGGACAAACGGTGATGATTTCTAACTTTAAAGAATACTATCGTTTGGTTGATTATTTCTCAAACTATACGAAAGAACGTATGGCATTGACAATGGGTGTAAATAACCTAGTTGATATTTTTGATGAGAAGTATTACCGTCATATGAGTGGTGGAATTTTAGAAGCTTTCGGTAAATTATTCTATAAAGACTTGAAAGTATACTTATATCCAATGAAACGTAAGGAAACGGGCGAATTGGTGAATAGTAATAACCTAAAAGTACATCCACGTATGAAAGAATTGTACAAATTCTTTAAGTACAACGGAAAAGTGGTTGATATTTTTGATTTTGATAATAAAATCCTTGATATTTTCTCTAGAAAAGTATTAAAAATGATTGCCGACAATGAAGATGACTGGGAAAAAATGTTGCCAGATGGTGTTGCCGAAATCATTAAAGAGAAAAACTTATTCGGGTATCTACAACAAAACGAATTGATAGAAAATAAATAACATACTATAAAGCTCCTTTTTCGGGAGCTTTTTTTATATCTTGAATTCATCGTACATCAAACTAAATGATGCATCATATTAATCACATGAAAAAAACACAACTCATCATAATAAATATTTTGTGCCTAATCTTCATTAGTTGTGCTACGTATCAATATCCAAAAGATATTACAAGTCAATACAAAGGGAAAGTCAAATCAATAATTTCAATAAGTTACCAATACGATGCCAAAACACTTAAAAAAATAAAAAAAGAGTATACCTCAAAATATATTGTAGAATATGATCGTCAAGGAAGAAAAATTAGTTCTTGGTCATATAAAAATGGGAGAAAATCATGGGGAAGCAATACTACTTTTTCAAAAGGTGGTAAAAAAGTAATTACTATTTTTAAAAATAAAAGTAAAACTACGAAACATGAGTATGCATTAACTTTTAATAAAGATAAAAAGCTGATCAGATCTGATGTGAAAAGTGGAGGAACTGTTATTCATACCTATGATGAAAACGGGAATAAAATCGCAAAAACTGATTACGACGCCAAAGGCAAACGAAAAGATTCTACATATTATCATTTCGATTCAAAAAACAATAATATTAAAATAGACTTTTTTGATAAAAAAGGACAATCAGCTGCTATATATATGTATGACAATAATGGTTTTAAAACTCAGTATTATCATATCAATAAAAAAGGAAAGCCAGGTTGGTTTACGAAATACAAAAATGATCAGTTCGGCAATAGAACTGACCATTTTAGTTATACTGTTAAAGGCAAGGATACAATTTTAAAAAGTCATGGAAAACATTTTTATACTTACGACAAATACAATAATGTCATAAAAGATTCTGCAGTGTATAAAAATGAGGATTATATTTCCGTTACAAAAGATATCTTTACCTATTGGAATTAATTACTCCACCAACGCTAAAATCTGTGCAGCGTGATCTTTTGTCTTTACTTTATCAATTACATGGTCTACTACTCCATTTTCGTTGACTAAGAATGTTTTACGGTGAATTCCATCATAAATTTTTCCCATAAATTTCTTTTCGCCCCAAACACCAAAAGCTTCAATTACTTCTTTGTTTTCATCTGCTAATAATGGAAAAGGAAATTCGTATTTGTTTTTAAAATTCGTTTGTCTCTTCTCAGAATCGGCACTTACACCTAACAATTCAAAACCTTTGCTCTGTAATTCAGCATAGTTATCTCTTAAATTACAAGCTTCTACTGTACAACCTGGCGTACTTGCTTTTGGGTAAAAGAAAACTATTATTTTTTTTCCTGTATAATCAGTCAAAGAAACTGCATTTCCATCTTGATCATTTACAGTAAAATCGGGTACTTTATCACCTATTTTTAAAGTGTTCATAGCGTGTCGTTATTTATTTTATATTTTTGTGTAAAAATACTGAAAAAATGACCAAACAAGAAAAGGTTCAGTTTGTAATTGATACTCTTGAAGAAATATATCCTGAAATTCCAATTCCACTCGATCACAAAGATCCGTATACTTTATTAATTGCTGTATTAATGTCTGCCCAAAGTACTGATGTTCGCGTGAATCAAATTACGCCATTATTGTTTGCAAAAGCAGATAATCCATACGATATGATAAAACTTTCGGTAGAAGAAATTAGAGATATTATTAGACCTGTTGGTTTGTCTCCAATGAAATCGAAAGGAATTCATGGTTTGTCACACATCCTAATTGATAAACACAACGGAGAGGTTCCGCAAAACTTAGAAGATTTGGAAGAATTGCCAGCTGTAGGTCATAAAACAGCGAGTGTTGTTATAAGTCAAGCCTTTGGTATTCCTGCATTTCCAGTAGACACACATATTCATAGACTTATGTATCGTTGGAATTTAACCAACGGAAAAAACGTAGTTCAAACAGAAAAAGACGCAAAACGACTGTTCCCAAAAGAAAAGTGGAACGATTTACATTTACAAATTATATGGTATGGGAGAGAATATTCTCCTGCGCGTGGTTGGGACTTAGAGAAAGATATTATTACCAAAACTATTGGTAGAAAAACGGTTATTGATGACTATTTAAAAGCGAAAAA
>NZ_JBOEFY010000034.1:0-2042 GCF_050633145.1 Kordia sp.
CTTCCGACTTTTTTATGGAGTTGATAAATTTTCTTTACTGTGTAAATTTTATTTCTCTAATTTAAGTATAGTAATATGTGCCGTTTATTTCAACTAGGCTTTTTTCTTGTAATTTGGTGAAATTTGCTACTTTTAATGTAAAAGGAAACAATCATTAATTATTCCTTCAAAAGTCATAACAAAATCACAAGCTGTAAATTCAAATGATAAATAAAGTCATACTTATCTTATGTGCCGTTTTAATGCTTTGCACTCCACATCAAAACGAAACCGATCAAATAAGCAATTTAAAAACATTTGCAAAAGTATACGGTTATGTCAAATATTTTCATCCAAGTGACGAAGCTGCAAACATTGACTGGAATCGCTTCTCAGCTTACGGAGTTAGTGAAATTATAAGATGTAAAACTCAAGCAGAAGTTATTGAAAAACTCAACACATTATTTAAACCCATTGCGCCTAGTATTGTTTTTTCGAACGGAAAGTCAAACTACAATACAAATGTTTTAATTCCACCCAAAAAAGAAGCATACACAACTACGTATTGGCAACACAAAGGTGTGTCTATTAATATGTATTCCAGATACCCTAATCCATACAAAAGTGTTCGGGTAAATGCCTTAATGAAAACTACTAAACTCGGAGAAACGAAAGCCACAAAAGGCAAACCTTTGTTTGATGCTTCACCAGCTTTAGGAGCAATCATCGAAGAAAAAATCGGGAATCATATTTATTGTCAAATTCCATTAAAATTATACCTAAACAACGAAGGAACATATCCCAAAAGTGAGACATTTAATGCACTAGAAAGAAAACTAAACGCAATCGACGTTAACGCTAGCGGAATTGCTTCTCGATTAGGAAACATTGTAAATGTGTATAATGTATTTCAACATTTTCACCCTTATTTAAAAGAAGCTAAAGTCGATTGGAGCAAAGAATTTGAAACAGCATTGGAAAGAAGTTTTAAGGACAATACGGACTTAGATCATCAAATTACATTGCAAAAATTTACAGCGACTTTAAAAGATGGACACACTCAGGTAAGTGGTGTAAAAACGGGAAAACACCAACCGCCAATCAATTGGGAATGGATTGAAAATAAGCTTGTAATTACAAATGTTTTTGATGATACAATAGCATTAAATATTGGGGATGTTGTTACAAAAATAGAAGGTATTCCTGTTGACGAATATTTCAAAGAAATAAAATCTACCATTGCTGCTGGTACCGAAGGCTGGTCTAACTACCTTGCACAAATATACAGTATACTCGGTAAAAGTTATACCGAATTAACCATTGAAGTAAATTCCAAAACCTTTACGTTAAAACGTGATGGCATACATAGTTTTGGTAGTACAAAAATACCTATTCAAAAGAATTTATATAAAAAATTAGATCATAATATTTATTACTTAAACCTCACTAAAACACCCATGGATACCATCACAAAAATATTACCAAAGCTTGAAAAAGCAAACGGAATCATATGTGATTTAAGAGGATATCCTAGAGCGAATGATGGTTTTATTTCACATTTATTAAAGGAAAAAGACACCTCTACATCCTGGATGAGAATCCCAAAAATAATATATCCAGACCAAAAAAATCTTGTAGGATACGAAAACAGTAGTTGGGAATTAGAAGCTAAAAAACCCTATCTAGGCGATAAAAAAATTATATTTCTAGCCAATGGAAGAGCCATTAGCTATGCCGAAAGTTATTTGGGTTTTATTAAAGGGTATCGTTTGGCAACAATTGTAGGCCAACCAACTGCTGGAACAAATGGAAATGCAATATCTTTTAACCTTCTAGGTAATTACAAGGTACGTTGGACAGGAATGAAAGTAGTAAAACACGACGGTTCGCAACTTTACGCCATTGGAATTTTACCCGATATTTATGTAAATAAAACTATTGAAGGTGTAAAATCTGGTGAAGATGAATTTTTAAATAAAGCCATTGAAGTAATTTTAGAAAGATAATTTATATAAGTTAGATATAACTTCACTTTTAAAAATATTTGTATACTTGCGCATGGA
>NZ_JBOEFY010000035.1:0-24635 GCF_050633145.1 Kordia sp.
ACACCAAACACCAAACACCAAACACCAACCACCAAACACCAAACACCAAACAACAAATGAGATTCCACACACGAAAATGGGTTAAACCCGAAGATTTGAATCCTAACGGGACTTTATTTGGAGGACGACTACTAGAATGGATTGACGAAGAAGCGGCTTTATACGCTATCATACAGCTTGAAAATCAGAAAGTAGTCACCAAATACATGTCCGAAATTGACTTTAAAAGTTCAGCTAAAAAAGGAGATATTGTCGAAATAGGTATTGAAGTCGCTAAATTTGGTAAATCATCTATCACGCTTAAATGTGAAGTGCGCAATAAAATGACACATGAAACTATTCTTACCATAGAAAACATTGTCATGGTAAACCTTGATGTAGATGGAAATTCATTGCCGCACGGTAAGGATAAAGTAGAATTTGTGAGCGATCGCCTCAATTCAAAAGAAAAATAAGAATTTAACAAAATCAATGTAAAAAGAGAAAAATGTAAAATGTTTCTCTTTTTTTTGTTGTCTTTTTCTTAATTGGTCAAGATGATCAATTGCAAATTCTTAAAGGAAAACGTTAAAAAATAGAGAAAAGTATATTTATTTAAAATATAATTTCCTACAAAAAATAAAAAGTAGTAGGTTTGTAATTCAGCAATACTATAAAAAAACTTTAACAAGTTTTTATGAGCCCAATTCTTAATTGGGCTCTTTTTTTTGTATCTTTAAGTAGAAAAAAATTAACATAGATATGCTGTTTAGTTAATATTTTTCGCATACTGGTTGATTCGGCTTAAATATATTAACCAGATAGCGTCCTTGATTCTCAATATTAGGGACGTTTTTTTGTGTAAAAATCGATAACAAGAATTCACTAAAGTTATTGATAGACTACTCTAATCATTCCATTCAAGTAAATTCAAAAAAGAAATTAACAAATTGATTGTTAAAAAAAATAGTTTTCAGTCTAAAGAAGATTACTTAAATATGCACTGTAAAAGCATTCCCCGATATGAAAATTGTTCAAACAGTTCCTGTGTACAACAGAAAAAGCAAACGCGTAACAAGTCTTAAAATCTCTGACTTTGAGTTGATTGCAAATGAAAACGAAGAGTTTTTTGATGTGCAAGGTGATTTTGTCATTATAAAAGATCGCTTTTTTAGAGTTCCACACTTGGTAAAACCCTGGACATTTTGGGTTGAAAACGGTAAACCACAAGTAGAACCAACAGAAGGAGTTGAATATACAAAAGTACTTTTTACGGTAGAAGCGCCCGATAAGAACGAGTTTGATTATAAAAATGATTTCAGAGCCATGAATCCGCTTGCAGGATATTTTCAGAGTTTTAAAACAGGTTTTTTGGAATTGATGAGTCAAGTTTCTGAAGAAGAACTCTCTAATTTTGAAATTACATTTTACACGCTTGTTCCGTATCAAACTTCATTGCATTATTTATTAGGAAAAACAGGAAGCAATCAAACACGATTGAATTTCTGGTTTTACGGTTGGATCAATTTAAAGTACCGTAATGACTTTATGAACTTCCTAAAACAACACAAGTTCGATTATTATATTAACGGAAGTACACGTGCTTTTAAAGGAATTATTTCGCAGGAATTATCACGTGTAATCGATGTCGAATATCAAGTACACCATCCAAATAGTGGTTTTTGGAAGCGAAAAAACATCAATCTGGGAATCAAAAAAATAGTGCATTTAGAACTTACTGAAATTCAATGGGCTGAAGAATTTTAGATTGGAATGATAATTGTGTGTTAACATCTGAATGAGTAATTGAAAAAATGCGTACTATTGTAATATGTATTTGTAATTGATTAAGAAATCAGCCATTTTGTCCGTGAATCATCTAAAAATAAAATTTCGTGTAGCTTTCATCTGTATCTTACTTGGTATGATGACAGTTCATGCGCAAAAAGATTCTACGAAAACAAAAAATACTGATTTAGATATTACCAAAGGAAGAATTAAACTACCATTTCCTAAAGCAAAAGAACCTTTAAAACCTCAAAAGAGAGCGCCAAACTTCATGGAGTTTAAAACGCCTAGTTTGCTAACAAAAAAGCGTACTAGCTTGATTCAATTGCCTAAATCGAAAAGAGCTTCTCTAAAAGAGGAAAAAGAAATTAATTTTACTGGACAGGAACAATACGTAACTCGTAATAAAGAATTTGAACGAAAACTGAATAACAAAGACAAACAAATTCGTCCTGAATATAAAGTCGAACAGTATTTAGGTGATTTTAAAAGCAACGGGAAGTTTGTCGAAATTGTATGTCGAGATCATGAATTTGTTGATGGCGATAGAGTACGTGTATATTTAAACGATGTAGTAGTCATAGAAAACATTCGATTGGAAGCTGCATACAAAAAGATAGACATCGCACTAAAAAAAGGATTCAATAAAATAGACTTCCAAGCATTAAATCAAGGAACTTCAGGTCCAAATACGGCTGAATTCCGTGTGTACGACGACAAAGGTGAACTTATTTCTGCAAACGAGTGGAACCTAACTACAGGCATCAAAGCCACTATGATTATTGTAAAAGAAGAGTAACTCTTTTATAAAAATCAATCTAAACGCATTCCGATTAAGAATTTCTACATTAGTTCATAAAAACTATAGTGTACAGTTTTTTTTGTATCTTTTGATGAAGAAAATTTCCAATATGATCCTTTCAAAACGATTCGAAGACGCTATCAAAAAATTGTACGAAGCATTTCATAACAACATGATAAACCCAGAATGTTGCAAACAATGTGCTGTTGGAAATATTTTAGATAATAACGATAGCTGGAAACACTTTTCTGATAATCACGGATCATTACTACTGAATTATACTGGAGCAGTACACCAAATTATGGGACGTACATTTGGTGGTTACACAGCTTTGGAATTATTACATATTGAAGCTGTTTTTTTAAAAGCGTGTGGATATGAACTTCCAATTCGTCACAATAATAAAAAACCAGCCAATCCAAGAGATAAAGAACTACTCTTCAATGCACTTTCTGCAGTTATTGATTATTTATGCACCTTAGAAGAAATAGATAATATTATGGATTACTCCAAGTTATTCGCTTACGAAAACGATCAACCTAAGTATGAGTTGGTAGCTTTTGGATGTTAGGCCTTTGGGGTTAGTATAGAGATTTTTCTAATCAACTTTTAGTTATTCAATCAAATTCATTAATCCATCATTCAAATCTTAAAAAAAACTAAATAGCGCTTGTGTTTTACAAAATGTAAAGTATATTTGTCATTATATCAAATATAGTTGTCAATCAAAAACAAATATTATCATGGCAAAAGAAACATTTTGCAAATCAGAAGAAAGTAAATTAGAAAAATTCAAGAATTTCGGATTACCACATTCATTCAAAAGAATAGGAATTATACTCGTAGTGGGTTCGTTCGTATTTTTGTTCGCACAAAAACTATTTGACTTAGAAATCCATGAAACAATCAAATTTATTTTAAAACGAGTTATACTCGTTGGATTATTAATCATTGCCATTTCAAAAGAAAAAGTAGAAGATGAAATGATTCGCATCATACGCGGGCAAGCATTTTCAATGGCATTCATAGCTGGAGTTGTGTATACATTATTGCAACCAGCTATCAATTACATCGTATCATTAATCGTTGAAAAAGACAATGAACCTTTAAGTGATTTAGGAGATTTTCAAGTATTATGGTTTTTATTAACCATGTATTTATTATTTTTCTACATGATTAAAAAAAGACTGTAATGAAGAATCGTATCAAGATAGAACGTGCTATTTTAGATCTCACACAGGACGATTTAGCCAAGAAAATAGGAGTTTCTAGGCAAACGATCAATTCTATAGAAAAAGGCCGTTATGTACCTTCTACAGTATTGTCATTGAAATTGAGTGAACTCTTTAAAAAACCGGTAAACGAATTCTTTTTTTTGGAGGAAACGGATTAAAGGTTAATTTTGATTCTATAAAAGATAATTGTAGATTTAGTTTTGAAAAGAACTTAGCGTATATTCATTATAGTCAACAAGAAAAACTTTGGGATTTATATTTACAGGCATTGCAGTTAATGAGAAATTTGAGCAGAAACAAATTGATTCTTTTGCATTTCGTTTTGGCTGTAATTCTTTAGAATTTGATAAAGAATTGGATTTTGAAGAGGCTTTGAACGTTGATTATGAAGATGAATACTTGGATTTTATCTTTTTTAAGAATTCAACATTAATATTTATTCCATTTGATTTTGCGCTTACGCTAAAAGCAAGACAAGCATCTTATAATTGTGAAACTTTATTTTTCTCATTAAATGAGTTTTCAATGGCCATGATGGTCTATTATTATAGAGATATAGAAAGGATAAAAATTCTGACTGAATCCAATGGAGAAATCAGAAAGAATATCGATAACGGATTAGAAATCCCGTATAAAGATGCGGATGATTTAATTTTTAAACTAATAGAAAACGTTACTAAAGTAAGCTTTTGGGATATAGAAAATAATACCAAAGTATATCGTTATCGACCCACAGAAGAAAAACCCTTAGTAAATCGTACCGACTTAAAATGGGAAAAAAGATATCTAGCCAGACGTAAACAAATGTCTAACGCTAACAACAACTTAAAAGTTGCCAAAAAGAAATGGTGGAAAATATAAAATCTACACTCTTGTAACACTATAAATATTGACGGTTTTAGCTTTTCCTTTAAGCAATAAATCATCAATATTTTTTGTAATGTACTTCTCTGGAAGCTGCATATCTTCTAGCAATGATTCAGAAATTAACAGATTGGAATTGTAAATATTACATTGCGATTGAATTCGTGCCGTAGTATTAATAACATCGCCATGATATGCAATTTCTTTTTTAATCGTTCCAACTTCAGTAACCATCAAGGTTCCGCCATGAATTCCTGCTTTAAATTCGGGAACCAAACCGTACTTGTCTTGATAATATTCACTTCGAGAATCCATTCGTTCTTTAAATGCAAAATACAATTCTAAAGAATTATTTCGTTTCAAGCCACGTTTATATGCCCAACTCAACACAGCTTCATCACCAACATATTGGTAAATTTCTGCATCGTACTTTCTCATAATTGCATTCAAATCATAAAAACAATCCTGAATCATTTGACTGTACTTATAATGTCCTAAATTCTCAGCAATAGTAGTAGATGACTTTAAATCAAGAAACATAAAAATTCGTTTCTCTTCTTGCGGTTTGCGATACTTTCCAAGCAACATTTTTAGAAAAACACCACGGCCAAATTTTTCATTAGCAATCTTCATAAATGAAAATACCAAAGAAGACATCACAAAGAAAATCATAATGGTCCAAAACGTCTTATTGGTACGCCACCAGCCTCTTTCTTCTTCTAAAGAAACATCCAGCATATAACCAGAATATTCAACAACATTACTTACTAAAAAGATAAGTGTAACGAGATATAGAAACGTTTTTGTAAAAATAATGATACCTAACGAAATGCTTTTTGCCAAATAACGATCAAACAAAAACTCAACAGCAGCATAAAAAATTCCGAATGGAATTGAAGATATAGAAACATATAGTAATAAATCTTGTATTGGAAGCTCATATTTTGGTAAAATACTTACGCCTTTTTCTTCATAAATGCCGAAATAACGAATGATAATCATAAAAGCAAATGCGAAAACCCAAAATAAAATAGATCGAAAAGTAAATAATAAGTATTGTTGGAAGGTTCGTTTCATAATTTGCAAATTACTAAAACTAAATTATAAATATTTAGGATTGATTATGTATTTTAGAGAGAAATTTTAAAAAACCGATTCATGAGAACCATATGTAAAATAATGCTTTTGTCATTATGTGTAATTGCTTGCAAAAACGAAAAAAAAGAATCCCAAAAAACACCAGCTAAGGAAACCAAAACTACAGTGTTGAAACCTAAACTTTTACACGAAGTAAACGGGTTAACACATTGTGAGTCTGTTGTGTATGATAAAAATAAAAACATATTATATGCTTCGGTAATTGGAAATAGAGAAGAAGGTGATGGAAGTATTGCTTCAGTTTCTTTAGATGGAAAAGTGATTGATACTGCGTTTGTAAAAGGTTTAAATGATCCGAAAGGAATTGCAATTACGAAGGATAAATTATACGTAAGTGACGTAACTGTTTTGGTTGAAGCAGATTTAAAAACGGGAGAAGTAATTAAAAGACATACAACAGAAGGAACTACATTTTTAAATGATGTAAATGTTGCTTCTGACGGAACTGTATATGTATCAGACACTTCAAATTCTACGATATACATGCTAAAACCAGACGGAACGTTTTCAGCTTGGTTGCAATCAGATGATTTAGAGCATCCAAACGGATTATTACAAGTAAACAATGATATGTATGTTGCAGCTTGGGGAAATATGGTCGGTCCTGATGGAAAGAAAAAACAAAGCGGAAACTTCTTAAAAGTTGACATGGCATCAAAAAAAATCATGAAAGTCTCTAAAGATACACTCGGAAATCTTGATGGAGTGCAAGTATATGACAAGGATAATTTTATAATTTCAGCTTGGCGAACAGGTAAAATAATGAAAATCAACAATAAAGGAGCTGTGGAAGATGTCTTAACTGTTGGACGAAGTGTTGGAGATATTTTATACATTCCTGAGAAAAAACTCTTGGCATTGCCGATGAACATTCAAAGTCAGTTATTAATTTACGAATTTCAAGAAGTTGAAGAGTAAGAATATCTCTAGTTAGTTTATCAATTTTAAACCATAAAATGTTTCAAATCGTACAAATAACTGTACTTTTGCAGCATGTCAAAAATCATTAAAAATCAACGCGATATCTTAGCAAAATTGGGGATTTCAAACCTCAATGACATGCAAGAAGAAGCGAAATTATCTATAAGTTCGCATCCAAACACCATTCTGTTATCACCAACAGGAACAGGGAAAACTTTGGCGTTTTTAATTCCAATCATTGCAGAATTAGATCCAACAATCGAAGAAGTGCAGGTTGTTATTTTAGCGCCTTCGCGCGAATTGGCAATTCAAATTTCGCAGGTAACACGCGAAATGGGAACAGGTTTTAAAGTGAATGAAGTGTATGGTGGGCGTAATTTTTCTAAAGATAAAGTCGATTTAAAACATCGTCCTGCTATTTTAGTAGGAACGCCAGGAAGAGTCGCAGATCATTTGCGTAGAGAAACGTTTAGCACGAATGCTATTAAAACCTTGATTTTAGATGAATTTGACAAATCACTAGAAGTTGGTTTCGAAGATGAAATGAAAGATATTATCTCTTTGTTGCCAAAAATTGAAAAACGTGTACTGACATCTGCGACGAAAGACATGGAAATTCCACAATTTGTGGGAATGAGCAATCCGTTAACGATCAATTATTTAGGTGAAAAAATCGCTAAATTAGATGTAAAACGTGTGTTATCGCCTGCAAAAGACAAACTAGATACCTTGTTGAATACCATTTCTTTAATGGCAAACCAACCAGGGATTATCTTCTGTAATTTTAAAAACACGATTCAATACGTAAGTGACTTTCTCAACAATAACGGCATTCCACATGGTTGTTTTTATGGAGGAATGGAACAAAAAGACAGAGAACGTGCACTAATCAAATTCCGAAACGGAACGCATCAACTCATTATTGCAACCGACTTGGCTGCACGTGGAATTGATGTTCCAGAGATTAAATTTATCATTCACTATCAATTGCCATTAAAAAGTCAAGAATTCACACATCGTAATGGTCGTACTGCCCGTATGCATGCAGAGGGAACTGCTTTTGTATTGCAATGGGAAAACGAGACTGTGCCAGATTTTATCTCGGAAGTAGAAGTGGTAGAAGAAGTTCCAGCTACAAAAAGACCCAAAGCTTCTGGCTGGAGTACTTTATTTATTTCTGGTGGAAGAAAAGACAAAATTTCCAAAGGAGACATTGCTGGTTTATTCATCAAACAAGGAAATCTTACCAAAGACGAATTGGGCATGATTGAACTTAAAAGTGATTGTGCATTTGTTGCTGTAAAATCTTCAAAAGTCAAAGAAGTCATTCAAAACACAAACAATACGCGTTTAAAAAAGAAGAAAGTTCGAGTGTCGCGTATTTAATTTAAAAATTTAGTTTCAATATTTCATGTACTTATTTCTTTTTTTAATCAACTTTTCAAGAGCTTTCTTAAGAGTTAGTTAGGACTATACATCTAAACTTGTTTACTTTATTGACAGTTCATAAACCATCAATTTCATTCCTTTTTAGTACTATATTTTCTTCATTCATTTGAATCATTATTAACCACAAAAAATATAGTACAGATGAAAAAAATGAATCTTAATTCTTTAAAACTGAACAAGAAATCTATTTCTAGTTTAAACCAACAAACATTAAAAGGAGGAGGAAATACTTTAGGAGGTGGTGCTTGTCCTATATTACCTCCTATTAATAACCCTGCTCCAGACCCAATTGATAATCCAGATCCAGAACCAATCTTTTCTATTATCGAAGTATGTTAATATTGACTGTCTTAAATCATTAGTAAATAAGCGAACCGAAATTCTGATCATGATTGAATTTTGGTTCGCTTATTGTGTTTTGTTTGATGATTATTCTTTAAAATTGTTAACTTAGAAAAAATCATTTGACATGAAACGTATCTATCCATTTTTATTTCTCTTCATTATAAGTTTAGTGTGTATTTCTGCAGCAGCATTACCATCACAAAAAGATGACTGCACATTTAAAGGTAAAAAACTTTACGGAAAAATTAAATTTGTAGAATATGCATCTAATGCAGATATTAAAATCAAAATTGTAAATAACTTCCAAGACCTTAAAGTGAAACTTGTAGATAATTATGCCGATGATTGCGGCGAATGGCAAGTAGTAGAATACGGTGAAGATTTAAAAGTATATGTTGCGGAGAGTTATGCAGATATTAAAGTGAAATTTGTAACGAACTATCCTGGAATGGATTGATTCAAATATCATTTCACACCATACGTTTGTTTATTCATATCAAGCGTATATTTATTACTCCATTCTACGGATCGTTTTTTTCATAAATTAGATCATATTTTACTATTATGAAAAAGTTACAATACCTTCTATTAATGTTTATCATAATTTTCAGTTTTACAAACTGTGAAAACGATGATGTTGAAGAAACGGCAACAGAAAACCCTGATACAAATCAAAATCCAGCCCCAGAACCTACAACCTTTAATTATGATTTTGGAAGCGATGTAAATCGAAACTTCGTTGGTAGAATAATTAATGAAAACAATCAACCTCTGGTTTCTGTTACGGTTACTATTGGAAATGAAACTACACAAACAGATATTAATGGAATGTTTGTGATGAATAATGTCTCAGTAAAACAAAACTTCGCATATATAAAAGCATCGCTGTCAGGATATTTTGATGGATCAAGGTCCATTGTACCATTAGATGGAGAAAATGTTATAAAGATTATGCTAAAAGAACGATTTAGTGTTGTTCGAGAAACTGGAGAAGCTTTTACCTTAGAATACGATGAATATGCTATTGGATTTAGTGGAGACTTTGTAAAAGAAGATGGTTCACCGTATTCAGGATCTGTAACTATTGCTTTTAATTATTTGAGTCCAACAGATGAAAATTTGAACGATTTGATGCCAGGTATGTTATTAGGACAAAACACAGGTGGAGAAGCAAATCTTTTAGAGACTTTTGGTATGTTAACGGTTGAACTCAGAGGAAGCAATAATGAGAAACTACAGATTACTTCCGATTCAGAACTAAAATTCCCAATTGCAAATGAGCAATTAAGCACAGCTCCAAGTACAATTCCGTTGTGGTATTTTGATGAAGAAAATGGATATTGGATTGAAGATGGAGAAGCAACTAAAGTAGGAAATCAATATGTTGGAACCGTTTCTCATTTTACACCTTGGAATGTAGATATACCACTACCAATGGCAAAAATAGATCTGACCGTATTAAATCAAAACAATACTCCTTTACTAGGTCTCGATATTTATGCCTACGCTCAAGGAGAAACATTCCCAAGAATACTGACAACGAACCAAGATGGGAAAGCTTGTAGTTTTGTTCCGCCAAATAGTCAAATAACACTAGAAGTAAGAGGATATTGTGATGAAGTAATCATAATGCAAACTATTGGTCCATTTGTTGAAGAAAGTACTAATATAATTCCACCGATAATTATAACGGACGCCATGATACCTCAGTCGGAAATACGAGGAACTTTAAAACAATGTGATGGCTCTAATGTTACTAACGGATATGTTATTATGAACAGCAATAACGATCAACCAATTTTTTATACAGTAACTGATGGAGATTTTGAGTTCAATACGTTTATTTGCGATGGTGAAACATCATTTACCTTACGAGGATATGATATTACTAATATTCAAAGTACTGGTGAAAATAGCTATACTTTTGAAACTCCAATAACAGAAGTGGGCGATTTAACAACCTGTAATGATGTAGAGGAGTTTATTATCTATACTTTTGTTAGACCTTACGTATCTTCAACCATTGAACGATATGTTAACGCGCCTTTTAATGTTAGAGTTGAGTCTAATAAAATATATGTGCAAAAAAACACTGGAGAATATTTTGTGATGCAATTTACCCCTTCTGATGGTGAACAATTTATAACTCCAGGAACTTACGAGATCGACTCAGATTTTATATTTGCCCATAATATACCAGAAACACCTGGTATAATAAACTGGAGATTGAACCTAGGTGCTGGTATTTTCGTAACTGAAAATCAAATGACAATAAATATAATTCAAATAGGGGAAGTTGGAGAATATATTATTTTTACATTTGAAGGATTACATTCTAATTTATATGGTGGTTATGAACCTTGGTTAGAAACAGTTTCAGGAACGGTTCGTGTACTAAGAGATGAATAAAACTTTAGAGTTCATTTTCAACGGTTTCCTGTTGTACTAGTTTCTTCTTAAAATAACGATTGATCAACGGTTGAAATATAAAAATCAACACAAAAGTAAATCGAGAAGGCATTGGGATAACAAATGCTAAAAATCCTGATAAAACCCAGACAAATGTACTATTCAGCGCGCGCGCTTTTTCCCATTGCCCAATAATTGGTGTGACTTCTTGTGCTGTTTTTGCGATATATCGAATCATCAGAAAATTAAAAAATCCAATAGCAGATAAGTTAAAACAATAAAAAGCAAAGGGAGAAACAGCATTAAATCCTCGTACGTACAATCCTGTAGAAAAGGGTAGAAGCACAATAAAGAGTAATAGCAAAATATTAAGCCAAAGCAATGTATAACTCACTTCTTTTACATAGCGCATAATACGCATATGTGCAATCCAATACAAAGCGGTTACTAAAAAACTAACGACAAGACCAATAAAACTAGGAATTCGATTGCCTAAAATACTTCCTAAACCTTCACGTGTAGCTTCTTCCGCTTCAGGAATAGCAACTTCTAATACAAGTAAAGTCATCGCAATAGAAAACACGGCGTCGCTAAAACTTACCACGCGCGATTTATCAAAGGTAATAGGCTCCATACAATACAGTTTTCTCAAATATAGTATTTATTTAATTCACAAAAAGAAACATTTCTGTTACATCAAATATCTTTTCCATTATATTTGTAAGACAAATGAAAAACATCAGTTTCATACTCGGTTTTCTAATTTTAGCCTTAGCGCTAAAACCATGTTCGGACGGATTTAACTCCGAACACGAAAACGATCTTGAAATTGGGCAAGAACAAAGTCACAATCATAAAAACGATCATGATGATTCCTGTCCAACACTCTGTGTATGTAACTGTTGTGGAGTGTTAGTTGTACATCAAGTAGCACAAACATTCACACTTCAATCAAAAATAAACATCTCTACACAGGTGAATACACATTACGAATCACATTACCGATTTGATATGTTATTCGCCATTTGGCAGCCTCCGCAAGTCATAAGTTAATTTATTGAAAATAGCTGTAAAACAATCAATTACAGTTGTTGAGTTTAAAAAATAATGCAAATACAGTCTATCATCTAAAAGCATTTATGCTGAGCTTGTCAAAGCAAAGTGATCTAGATTCTAGGCTCAAAATATATAAACTATGCAAATACGTATATGGAGCGTACTGTTCCTATGTATGCTATGCGGATTGGTCAACGCACAAGACAATGACTTTAAAATTAAAGTGTTCTCTGAGCACGAAAAAGAAGCCTTATTAGGCGCAAACGTACTTCTTGAAGATTTACAGAAAGGAGCAATTACCGATTTTGAAGGAGTTGCAAATTTTACAGGAATTCCAAATGGTACGCATAAACTCATGATTTCTTTCTTGGGTTTTAAAACGATAGAAACCACAATTACACTGCCAACGTCAAAGGAGCTAATTTTCTATATGGAAGAAGCAAAAGGCGAGTTAAATGCCGTTATGATCGAAGCGACACGTAGTACACGTGACATTCGACGCATTCCAACACGTATCGAAGTAATTGGCGGTGAAGAGTTAGGAGAGAAGTTCATGATGAATCCTACCAATATTTCAATGGTATTGCGCGAAAGTACAGGAATTCAAATGCAGCAAACTTCTTTAAGTAGTGGAAATCAAAACATTCGTATTCAAGGTTTGGACGGACGTTATACACAATTGTTACGTGATGGTTTTCCACTCTTTGGTGGATTTTCAAGCGGATTGAGTATCATGCAAATTCCACCTTTAGACTTAAAACAGTTCGAAATCATCAAAGGAAGTGCTTCTACATTATATGGAGGTGGCGCCATTGCTGGTTTGGTGAATTTAGTATCAAAAACACCCGATTTTGAACCAGAACTAGACATTATGCTAACGCAAACACATGCGCTTGGAACTACTGCAAATGTCTTTTACAGCAAGCGAAATAAAAAGTATGGAGTGAGTTTGTATGCTTCTGGAAACTATCAAAAAGTATACGACCCGGAAGATGACGGCTTTAGCAACTTGCCAGAAACAACTTCGGTAGCATTCAATCCAAAATTTTATTACTATCCATCGGAAGAAACTACGTTCTGGATTGGTTTAAATGGTTCGTTTGACGATCGAACTGGTGGTGATGTTGAGAAAATTGAAAACGGTCAAAACGGAATTCATCAATATACTGAAGAAAACATTTCGAAGCGTATAAGCTCTCAAGCAGTTTACACAACAAAGTTAGATTCTACGCGTGTTTTTACAATGAAAAACAGTTTCTCTTTCTTTGATCGTGAACTAAATGTACCAGACATGCAATTTAGTGGAAAGCAACTAAATTCCTTCAGTGAAGTAACGTTACAACACAATTATAACAAAAATGATTGGACTTTAGGAGCCAATTTATACACGACTAATTTTAATGAAGATGATAGCGCACCATTGCAACGTGATCAAAATGATGTAACCTTTGGAGTTTTTGTAAATTCAAACTTTGACTTATCAGACAGTTGGATTTTAGAAACAGGTTTACGTACCGATGTTGCTAAAGGTTGGGGCGTTTTTGTATTGCCTAGAGTGTCTTTACTATACAAGAATGATTCAGGATTTTCGAGTCGATTTGGAGGAGGATTAGGATATAAAACTCCCGATCTTTTTACGGAAGAAGCTGAATTTATCAATTTTGAAAATGTATTAAAAATAGATGAAGATGTACTAAAAGCAGAACGTTCGTATGGTTTAAACCTAGATTTTAACTATAAAACTAAAATTTTCAATGAAACAGTTGGTTTATCAATCAATCAATTATTTTATGTGACTTCAATTGATAATGGATTGTTATTGAATTTAAATGCGGATAACTTTTTTCAGTATGAAAATGCAGATGGAAACATTGTAAGTAAAGGAGCTGAAACAAATATTAAATTCTCGTATGGTCATTTTAAATGGTTTGTAAATTATGCATTGATTGATGCGAAATTGAACTATTTACCTGGAAATCCGCAAAAACCACTTACTGCAAAGCATAATGGAGGAAGTGTAATTATGTATGAAACCAGCACATGGCGTTTGGGGTATGAAACCTATTACACAGGTTCGCAAGTATTGTCTAATGGTACAGAGACTACAGATTTTATCTCGATGGGATTCCTGGCAATGCGCAACTTCGATTGGGGAGGAATTTATGCTAATTTCGAAAACTTTACCGATCGTAGACAAAGTCGTTTTTCGCCATTAGTAACGCCGCCACACGAAAACCCTACGTTTCCAGAAATTTATGCACCAACAGATGGATTTATTTTTAGTGTAGGAATCATTATCAAACCATTTGGAAATCATAGTGAACATCATGATGATGATTAATGAATAGATTGTTAGATCGTTAGATTTCTTAGATATACTAAATGTCACTTCGAGCATTATCGTAGATACCGAGCGTAGCTCATGAGAAGCTCAACCAACTATAACTTTCGATTGAATCTCGACTGCACTCGATTTGACAATTATATTAAATTGTCTAGTCCTAAAAAACCGTTATTGTGAATTCAGTAGCGGTTTTTTTTATATTCGTAGATCAAATAGGGAAGTCCATAGATGTTTTTTGCTAAATTATGTGCTATTGTTGAGATTTGTATAAGAAATCAAAAAACGAACAGCAATCAAAAAGTAATGTCTCATGAAAAAAACAATTATTCTACTACTCATCATAGTTTTATACGCTTGTAAAGAAAAGACAACGGAACCATCAAAAGAAGAGCAAAAAGCTGTTATTTCAGTTGATAATAAAGAGTTAAAAGAAATCTATAAACAGGATCAAGCGGATCGAAAAACTGCTGAAATTGATTGGAAAGTAGTTTCTAAAAACGACAGCTTACGACGTGTACGAATACATGAGCTATTAGGGGCAAAAAAAGTAAATACATCATTAGATTATCACAATGCAGCCATGGTTTTTCAACATGGACGTGATTCTTTAGATTATGGAATGGCAGTAAAACTCATGCGTACATCTGTAGAATTAGATTCAACAGCAGATAAATGGTTATTAGCCGCTGCAACCGATCGGTATTTGCTAAGTAAAAATGAACCACAAATCTATGGTACTCAATATGAAAGACAGCAAGGTGAACCTTGGAAATTATCTAAAATTGACACTACAAAAATTACAGATGCACAACGATTAGAATACGGAGTGCAAACCTTGGCACAGCAACGTGAACGTGTTAAAAAAATGAATAGTAAAAAAATACTTGAATTGTTGGAGTCAGGGAAATCAGTTCAAGAAATTATCACATTCATAAAAAAAGAAAACCTTCAAACATCTGCGTATGACTTGTCTGAGAGCGGAATCAATGTATTTGGATATGCATTAATGAATGAAGAAAATACCAAAGAAGCATTATCAATATTCAAGCTTAACACAGAATTATATCCTGATGGTTACAATACATATGACAGTTATGCAGAATGCTTTTTAACATTAAATGATACCGTAAATGCTATTAAAAACTATCAAAAGTCACTAGATTTAAATCCTAAAAACACAAACGCCACAAAGATACTTTCTGAAATAAAGAAATAAAAAGTTACATGACATCATTTCGCATAGAAAACATCTTAAAAAAGGAAATCTATTTACACATTATTTTTTGGGTGCTATATATTACGTATCCGCTACTAAAACACACGGATAGCAATTATATACTTGTACAATGGATTACTGCCAATAGTAACATTGTATTGCTTCTAATCACTGTATATGCTTGCTATTATTTCTTCTTTTCTTGGCGAAATAGATATAAAATTCCTGTATTGTTATTGTTTTTTGTGCTAATGACAGTTCTTGGCGTATTGTTTTCGGAATATATCCTAAACCTGTACATCTACCATTTGGATGGCTATTCATACAAAACTCATGCCTTAGGAATAGTGAGTGAATATATTTTAGTTTGTTTGATATTCTATAGTTTTTACAGTTTTAAAAAGGCGTACAAGCTTAGCAATCATCTTCGAATTGCGGAATTAAAAAATCTCAAATCTCAAATAAACCCGCATTTCTTATTTAATACGCTGAATAATATTTACGCCTACACATTAACAAATGACAAAAAGGCTTCCGAACTCATATTAAAACTTTCTGATAATTTTAAATATGTACTGCATGAAGGAAAAAAAGAGAAAGTTTCAATTGCAATTGATTGGCAACACATCAAAGACTATATGTACATGAATAGTTTGCGTTGGGAAGACAAAATTATTTTTGAAGTTGATGAGGAAATCAAGAATGAAAACGTACTTATTTCACCATTAATCTTAATTACTTTTGTTGAAAATGCTGTAAAATATACTAGTAAACTAAAAGGTGAGAACAAAGTGTCTATTCAGTTAAAAGTCAGTGATAAAGAATTATTTTTTACTTGTGAAAACCCATACAATGCAGAGTATGTTTTAACGGATGATTGGAAGTCAAGCGGAATAGGTTTAAAAAACACAAAAAAACGATTGGAATTGCTATATCCAAACCAACACGAATTAAAAATTGAAGACAGAAAAGATCAATTTAAAGTCACTTTAAAACTGGATATATGCTAAAATGTATCATTGTAGAAGACGAAAAAAATGCGCAATCAATCTTGTTGCATTACATTGAAAAAACAAATTTTATTGATTGTATTGGCGTTTATGAATCTGGTTTAGACATTCTGCAAGAAATAGTACAAACTATAGATTTTATGTTTTTAGATATGGAATTGCCTGAACTCAACGGTTTAGCTTTCTTAAAAACACTTGCAAATCCTCCAAAAGTAATTATTACAACAGCATACCCGGATTTTGCCATAGAAGCCTTTGAGCAGGCAGCAATTGATTATATGGTAAAACCGTTTTCCTATGTTCGTTTTTTAACTGCAGTGAATAGAATTAGAGCCACAAAACCAACCATTGATGATACAGAGTATATATTAATCTATGCAGATAAAATAACGCATAAAATTAAGCGAAATGACGTTCTATATATTAAATCGGAGCTAGATTATGTATCTATTGTAACAACAGAGGAAAGTATACTTACACTTGGAAGTTTATCAAACTGGCTAGAAAAAATTGATGCTTCAAGCTTTATACAAATTCATCGATCATACATTATAAATACAGATCATTTAAAAAAGATAAAACCAAATGCTGTACTTATTGAAACAGTTGAAATTCCTATAGGAAGCACCTACAAATCAATCATTAAAAAAATGTATAGCTAATCTATATCTTCCAAGAAAACGTAATAGTTGTACCAATTTTCTCTTTAGAATCAATAGAAATTGCTCCGTGGTTACCAGATACTATTTTCTTTACAATTGTTAAGCCAATTCCTGTTCCTTCAGATTCTTTAGTTTCGTTCAATTGGTAAAACATTTCAAAAATCTTTGCATGATACTTCGAATCGATTCCTGGACCGTTATCACGGATGGAAAACATGTATTTATAAGACGTTTTAGAAAATGAAATATGAATAATGACTTTTTCTTTATCGCAATGTTTAATAGCATTATTTATAAGATTAAGAAACACATGTTCTAGCTCAATTTTGCTTGTATGTAATTCATTATCCTTTTCGGGAAGATGGATGGTGTGCTTTTTTTCAGGATCAACAATATTTATAATTTCTCGCAGTAAATCATTAAAACTAAACGTTTCTTTACTCTTTTTTCCTTGTGCTATTTTAGAATATTCTAACAATCCATTAATCAAAGCGTACATTTTAGAAATTCTACCTTTCAAAGCATCAAAATGATTATTTGCTTCTTTATTTATAGGAATCTCAAGATCTTCTTCAATAAACGAAACCAAGGAGTGCATTGCGACTAATGGCGCTTTTAAATCGTGTGATACAATATGATTGAAACTGTTCAATTCGGCATTATACGCCTTTAATTGTCTTAAATTTTCTTTTAATTCTGAATTTACATTTGATAGCTCTTTTGATTTTTCAGAGATTTCTCTTTTCTGCTCAAGCGCAAGTACTTTTGCCTTTTCAAGTTCGCGAAACGAATTGGAAAATCGTGTCATTAAAAGCATTGATAGGAGTAGAAAAACAAGTATATACCCAAAATTTACATATATAATGGCGTTTCCATTGGCGCCTAAAAAAATATAAATATGTGCATAAAATATAAATGAAGCTAACAACGTGCTCATCAATAACAAAATAGATTCATGTCGTTTACTAGTAATCGCTTTTATGATTATGAATAAAACATATAATAAATTGATAGCTAGTAAGATGAGAAATGGGAATACAAATTTTGTAAAATATGGAGCAGGCAGAATAACCATTAATCCAACAAGACTAATAAAACTATAAATAATAATTTTTCTATATAAGTCAGGTACAAAACTGGAAAAAATAGTATAGAAAAAGAGACTGGCGGATGCACCTGCCATAAACAAGAAAGCATATTCAATCTTAGTGAGTAACACCCAACTAACCGATTCAAATATTTCAGCAAAAGGAGCATATCTATCACTCAAACTCATATATGCTAAAGCAAGACAAAGAATTGCAAAGTAAAGTACAGCACGATCTTTATTCCAATAAAACAAAAAGAAGAGTAAAAAGAAGATACCAATAAAGCTTAAACTTCCTATATAAATCATGTCTGCAATGACACGTTTCGATTTTATATTTTGTAAATGTTCTGTAGTGCTTACTATTGGAGCTTTATCAATTCCACCTTTATTATGATAAAAATTAGCAACCTGAATTACTACTTCAAAATTGGTTTCATCTGTATTTAGCGGTAAAATTTGAGAAAAACGTCTGTGCAGTGTCTCTGTTTTAGTAGTACCAACACGACCAATTTCGGAAACTAATCTTCCATTGATCCATGTTTTGGAGGAAGCGTATGCGGCTGGAATATAGAGTGATACCTGTGGTCTCTCTTTAGGTAAAGAAAAAGCGATTCGGTATGTAGCATACCCCAAAGGAGGAAGATTTTCTGTTTCAGAAAGCTTAAAAGTTGTCCAATTGTCTAATAATTTGTTTTTTGATTGTGCATGTCCAGCAAAATTTCCAGGTTCAATTAAGGCATTCCAGTAAAATTGCCAATTGGTATCAAGTGTAATTTCTGGCGTAATTAAAAAACTTTCTTTTGTAAGATCAGTTCTAATAAGTTCATTTTGTGGTGATTGTGCTAGTAAATTATGTGTTAAAAAAAGAAATATGAAAATACAACATACTAATTTTGTGTGCTGTTTGTGTAGCAGATATCTGTAGATTAGTTGAAATTTCCTTTGCATGTTCATATTTGGGATACACAAAATAGCTAATATATATGACTTATGGAAATTAACTATTTACAGTTTAAGAATCTTACAAGCAAGAACTTGTTTTTACAACTTCAAAATGTGGATTCGTATCAAATAAGTATTCTAAAATTAGCACATATTCGACCTCAATAATTTGGAAAATGACTTCTTCCTCAAAGATTAATTGATTGATCATTTTTATTTAAACCGTAATGTTTTCTCTGTATTAAATGTAATTTACTAACTTAGATATGATCGATTTCTTTATTGATTAAAATATTATTAGTTAAATAAAAAATTAATTTTTTAAGGAAATACTTTAATATTTTTCAAAGAAATGCACTAAATTGTTGACTTAATAATCTTATGTAATTTTGAAAAAAAAATACTACACTAATTTTATAATAATTTTTTTGTTGACTATTAGTTTAGCTGTAATACCAGATATTATATCTGAAGATGTAGAAAGTGTTTTAAAAACTTATCTAGGTAGCAATTATAAATTTATAATAGTATTTATATTTATTATGGGCACTGGGGTTTTGACTTATTTGAATACAGATAAAAACAAATCATTAAAATCTAAACAAAAATATAAAATTGATTGGAATAAAGAGAATCTATTACATATTAAAAGAGCAAAAAAACTTGCAAAATTTGGAGATTTAAAAAACTCAATTGAAGAACTAATTAAATTCAAAAATCATGCTTTAAAAAAAGAAGCTGACCTTTTATTATCAACCCTTTCTTTTGTTGAAAGCAATAAAAATTCACAAGAATATCTTAAGTTTAGAAGTGACATAGCTCATAAAGTATTATTATTGATATCAGATATTGAAGACAGTCAAATACCTGTATATAAGCATCTTAATTCAGTTAATCTCTATTTGAGAGATAAATACAAGGAAAGGTTAACTCAGAAGATAAATGGTAAAAAACCTATTAAAGCTAATCTAGTAATTAAAAGCTTAAATGATGATGATGATTTTAATGAAAGTGATATCTACAACGTATTTGAATATTATAATGAACGTTTACTTATTTTAGGAAGTCCGGGAGTAGGTAAATCAGTAATTATGTTGCAATTAGCAATAAAGATTTTAGAATACTCAAATAATATTCCAATTATACTTAAGTTATCTTCTTGGGATATAAAGTATGATAGTATTGAACAGTGGGTTTCAGCTTTATTATCACCAGAACTTAATATTTCAAAAATTACATCACAAGAAATATTAAAATGGTATCCAATTGTTTTACTATTAGATGGTTTTGATGAAATTAAAGAAGAAGCAAAAGAAGATTTTTTTCAAAAATTAAGTATTTATGGAACCAATATACATAATAAATTTATTGTAAGTAGTCGAAATGAACCTTACAAAAAGTCTATCAAAAAAGCCCCTATATATACTCAAATTTTAGTTAATTATTTAGAGTTTGATCAAATTGAAAAGGAATTAAATCAAATAGGCACTTCTCAACCTGAGGTGCCCGTATTACTTTCTACTATTAAAAAATATACCATATTAAAAGAAGTAATTAAAACACCTTTTTATTTTAATCTACTACAATCAATTTTATCCAAAGGGAAATCAATCAACGAATTAGGTATAGATTTTTCAGGAAATTCAATTAAAGAGGTGAAAAAAAGAATAGTAGATATATATTTTGAGTTATCTTTTAAAAAAGCTGATATAGATATTCAATTTATTAAATATATTGCTATAAAAACATCTAGTTTATCATATTTTGAATTATCATCTATTGATTATGATTGGGTTGATGAAAATGGTAATAAAAACAGATGGCATGGATTTATTAGTATGACTGTTAGAGTTTTTCCTCTCATTCCATTAATCACAATATCTTATACATTTCTCTCCAATGTAAGTTTAATATATGAATTTATTACACAAGATAAATTAATTATAAAATATTTTAAGACTATTATTAATCGGTCTATTTCGAATTTACCATATATAACTATTTTTCTTATATCATTATTTTTTATTATTATTTACACTAGCAAAAGAGAAAGTGTAAGAGTATTTACGAAAGAGACATTTGGTTTTTCAATAAAAAACGTTTTACTTCTTTTTAAAAAGAACATTTTACAAAGATTAATATTTACTATCAGTATTGGAATTATACTTTTCTTTTATTCAAATAACTTTAAACTTTCTATTATTGCATCTGTTGCTGTGTTCCTTTTAAATACAATCAATAATATTATTTTCAGTACTTTGGAAGAAAATGAAGAAAAAGAAGCGCTAAAATTAATTAAAATAAAGAAGCCGTACCAAAGATTTTATATATCAATGCGATTTTTACATTTTTCGATAATAGAACACTTTTATGTTCGATTAGTTTTATGGAAAAAAGGAAAGCTTCCATTTGAATTAGTTCCTTTTTTAAAAAAAATGACTGACTTAGGTATTTTAGAATCAGATGGTGCATCATGGACATTTAGACATAAAATTTTACAAGACTATTTAATTAATTACGATGAAAGTAATATAAATGATTAACTAACTAACCAAGAATTCACTTTAAGAACTTCAAAATGTAGGATTAGTATCAAGTAAGTATTCTAAAATTGACACATGATGATCAGCTCCAATAATTAAGAAAATTACTTCTTTTTCAAAAGTTAACTGGTTAATCATTTTATAGGGTTGAAGAATTTAGCGAATTTAAAAATTCTAAATTATCACTATATTTGGTGCTTCTTAAAGAATGTAAAAAAAACGTACATTTCGTGGTCACAAAGATTAAAGCAGAAATCAATAAGGTATATTTTATAGAACAGTATACCTTGATTCATATTTTGGAAGGTTCAGGAAACATTCAAGTAGATTTCAAAAACTACCACGATTGGAGTGATAAAGCTATTTATTTAGAAAAAGGACAGTATATAAAGTTCTTGTCGGATGATTTTTTAGTACGTTTTATTCACTTTCCGGATGAAATTATCTTTAAATCCAAAGATGTTCGAATCCTTTTTAAACACCTAATTTCATTGGGTTATATCAATTTTAAAGAATGTGATGATTGCAAAAATTTCTTAAATGCAACGGTGTTTAACAACAGCATGTCTGAACTTATTGACATTTCTACAGAACAATGGTATTGGCAAAACCCTTTTCAAGCCAATAAAGATGAGTACCAAGTTATTTTTGATGTAAAAGAAATCATCGATCAAGAGTTTTCTAATAATATCAATACAGCAGCGTTGGCGAATCATTTGACACATTCTGAATATACAGTAAAGCATTTGGTGAAAAATAAGCTTGGATTGTCTGTTAAGAACTTGATTCAGAATAAAAAACTTATCGAAAGTCAAAAAGACATTGCATTTACGGATAAAAACATTCAAGAAATTGCATACGATCAAGGATTCAAAGATCCAGGATATTTCAATCGTACCTTTAAGAATCAAACAGGGCAAACACCAAAGCAGTTTCGAGATAATTTTGATTATAAAGAACGCGATTTGTTTGTACAAGATCTAATTCACCTAATACAAGAATTCCACACAGAACAGCATGCATTGGGCTTTTATGCAGATCAAATGAATATCAGTATCAAAGCATTATCAAAGAAAGTAAAGCTTAAAATGAACACTTCTTTAGGACAATTGATTCGTTCACAATTAATACTTTCCGCTAAGGAAATGCTCTCGCAAGAAGAATCAATTAAAAATATAGCACATACATTAGGTTTTGAAGAAGCCAATCACTTTTCTTCTTTCTTTTCGCACTATGTTGGCGTTTCTCCTTCCAACTATACTAAGTAGACTATTTCAGAATCTTACATCTCGATTATCAATTAAAAAAGTACAATTTCCTGCGTGTTTTTTGTAGCTCTTTAACGGCGATTCGTCCGCATATTTGCAATGTAATTAACAACAAACATTAATTAACATTTAAAAAATAATAAAGATGAATATTAAAGAACAAGCAACAAAAATGGACAGCATCGTAGCGCAAGGCGCAATTGTAGATGCAGTAAAACAATTCTTTGCAAACGACGCTACAACTTCAGACTACAATGGTTTAGCAACAGCAAACAAACAAGAAATGGTTGAAAAAATGGAAGGATTTGCAGGCGCTATTGCACAGGTAAATGGAATTACGCTTCATCACACAATTGTTGATGGAAATGTATCTGCTTCTGAGTTTACATTCGATTTCAACATGAAAGATGATAGTAAAATTTACTGGCACGAAATCATTCGTCGCAAATGGAATGACAAAGGAGAAGTAATACAAGAAGAATATTTTAACGCACAATAATTAATTAATATATAAAAACAAACAAAATGAAAAATATCATAAAATCAAGCGTCTTAATTTTAAGCATGTTAGCAAGTACACTCATATTTGCACAAGACAACAAAGCAAACAACATCGATAATAGCAATATTGCATTGCAAGGATACAGTCCTGTTTCGTATTTAGACTTAGGAATTGCGCAAAAAGGATTGAAGAAATATAAATCAACACACGAAAAAGTAGATTATTACTTTACATCAGCAGAGCAGAAGTCTACTTTTGACAAGAATCCTGGGAAATACCTTCCACAATATGGCGGATTCTGTGCTTTTGGAACTTATGCAGGTGCAAAGTTCAGACCAGATCCAAATAAATTTATCGTAAAAGACGGAAAGTACTTCCTATACTTATACAATTTAGAATTGGATGCACAACAACTGTGGTTAGCTGAAAAAAATCACGGAAAGTTAGTTGCTACGGCAAACAAAAACTGGAAAAAATTAAAGAAAACACATAATTAATATTTCTGTTTATTCTTTTAAAAAGCGTATCAATAGTAGGTTGGTACGCTTTTTTTGTTTTATAGAATAAGTTTTTTTAAAACAAAGAAGGATCAAGTTATAAACTACATAAAGCACAACTAAAAACGATATGTTTTGTGCGTTAGTATTTATAAATCACCACGATAGGTCCTTTGTAAATCCCAATTTTCATGATAGTATTGTGTCATTATTAACCGTTAAATTTTATATCATGAAAAAAAGAAATCTTACATCATTAGTATTAAACAAAAAATCTATTTCAAATTTAGATCCTAAGCAAAGTAGTGTCAATGGAGGAATTAATAAAACCAATGCGCTTATATGTACTAGTCAATGTTCTGTAAATCCAGTGTATTGCAATACGCTTATAAGTTGCCCTAATGGTGGAATTTGTGACTAATAAAATTGCCCGTACCTTTCGACTCCGCTCAAGGGTCGGGCATTTTTTATAGTTAACGTTGTTTAGTATGCAAATTAGAAACTCTCTTAAGATATAAGTCTAACAGGCGAAGCCGATACTAAAATTCTAAGAGC
>NZ_JBOEFY010000035.1:24732-136290 GCF_050633145.1 Kordia sp.
CCAGAACCAAAATTATACGTCAATGAAAGTGTAAACTTGCGCACTTCCCAACGATTTTGCCATTCCGTTCGTACATTATCTTGTTCCGTAATACTTCGCCATCTACTCGTTTTAAAGATGTTATCGGCTCTGACTAACAAACGTAGTTTTTCATTAAAAAAGAACTTTTTAATACGAAACGACATATCATACGAAGGTTTAGAAACCGTATTTCCATTACGTCCACGACCAGAATAGAAGCTATTCCAATACACTGTCCAATCATTTTTTAAATTGAATGTTTGATTAATGGTTGCATACCAATTCGTTCCAGTTTCATCATAACGAAAGTTTGGAACCTCTGATCGTGCGTGATTGTATGAGAAATCGCCATAAAAATCGATATCCCAAAAATTGAAGGGTGAAACAGAAGTATTCAATGAAATACCAACATCTTCTGAAGTGGCAATATTCGCCTGAAACATCGTTGTAATTTGAGTCGCTTCATCATAATCAAACACACGATCCATCATGTCATTAGTGAATTTTGCATAGATAGAAGCAGCTGTCTTTTGCTTATAAACCCACGTAAAATCTAACGAATGTGTGAATTGTGGCTGTAAATTCGGATTTCCAACTTCCACATTATACGTATCTACATATTCGAAGAAAGGATTTAATGATAAATAACGTGGACGCTGAATTCTTCTACTATACGAGAATTTAAACTGATTGTGATCTAAATTATGATTCACACTAAACGATGGAAAGAACGATATGTAATTATCTGTATTTGAGGTTGCTGCCGTGATGGAAGTGGCGTCATAATCTATATATTCGGCACGCAAACCTGCTTGAAAACTCCAATTTTTACGATTATAATTCATGATTCCGTACAAAGCACCAATCGATTCTTTGTATTCCAATTCATTGCTACGATTGGTGTCTAACTCAAAATTTGTATTTGTGGTACGTTCAAACAACATATTGTTATAATCGTTAGACACATAACTATATTTTAAACCTGTTTCAAGTGTAAATTGATCGTTTAATTGCTTTTCATAATCGATTCGTGTGCTTAGAATATTGTATTTCGTTGGATTGTCATTTCGAATAATCTCTGGATTTCTATATTGTTGATTGTCAGCTACCGTAAAATACGAGTTTGTCGTAGTTTGATCTTGCGCATTTGTATATGTTGCATAATTTAATTGTGCATCAAACTTTGTGTCCAAACTATCGGAAGCATAACTGTAATACAAGTTTCCTGTCAAACGTTTATTGTTTTCATCGAGCGAATTGTCTAAAATGGTAAAACGTTCGTAATTACCATTATAAAACTCATTTGTACGTCCTTCTGTGACTTCATTACTATTATAAATATTGAAATTCCATGAAGTTCCTACGGTTGCATTTTTTGAAACAGCGTACGAAACACCAAGCTTTGACGTCAGACTTGTAGAGATAGGAAACCAATCGTTGATTTGATCCAAAGTGGTTTGCAAATTTGGTTCTTCAATAGATTGTACTACGTTTCTGTGATTTACAGATTCAAAATAACCGTAATAAATTCCAGCATTCAAATTCCACTTTTCTGTTTGGTTGAACAAATTCAGTCCATAACTATTTTTAATAAACTCTGCATAGCCAACAGAACCATACACATTTCCTGTAAACCCAAGATATACAGGCTTTTTTAAGCGAATATTTAAAATTCCGCCTGTGCCAGCTGCATCGTATTTTGCAGAAGGATTCGCTATAATTTCTACCGCTTTGATGTTATCGCCAGCCATGGTTTTTAAATACTGTTTTAACGCATCGCCAGATAGGAGAGAAGGTTTTCCGTCAATTAAAATTTGTAGATTTCCATCACCACGAAATAGAATGTTCTCATCCTTATCCAAACGCATACCTGGCAATTTGCTTAAGGTTTCTAAGGCATCGTTTCCTGCGCCAATTCCCGATTTGTCAACATCGACAATCATTTTATCGCCTGTCATTTTTATGAGTCGTTTCTTTTGTAGAATGACTACAGCATCCAGCTCAGATGCATCTACCGTAAGAGAAATGTTCAGTGTTTTTTCTGTAGAAGTTTCCGTAAATGTTTCACTTTTAAACGTTACATAACCAAGTGTTTCTACCTTTACATAAAAAGTTGCAGTATTGAATGTAATACTATAATTTCCATTTTCGTCACTATACGCATAGCCAAGTAAACGATCTGCGGAAGCGTCAAAAACAGTAACAGCAGCAAGTTGAAGCGTTTCGTTTGTATTTATGGCTGTAATGGTTCCTTTCAGTGTTGTTTCTTGCGAAAGCATTATTGTAGAAAAAAAAAGTGTGAAGATAATGATGAACTGTTTCATGTTTTTTGATTTTGATTAGGTCAAAACTAGGTTTGAAACGACGTATAAAATGGCAAAAAAGTTGAGCGTATAAAAAGCCATGACGAAACCCTAAAACCATTCCACTAGATATTTTGTCGGCTCTTTTTTAGGTTTGATATAATAAAAAGAAGTGTTTGTCCTAAAAACACAAGAAACAGTAAGAAATAAAATACATTTGTGTTATGGAAATTAAAAAGCATTGGAAATATCATGTTATTTTGGGTATTGCACTTTTACTCTTGGAATGGTTGGAAGACTATACTATTAACGGAATGAAAGGCTTAATGACCAATTTTAGTAGTGAATATCAAGGTTTGCTCATTACATTTTATCTGTGTTCCGTTGCTATTTACTTTTTAAATTTCTTTGTAATTGCTCCTAAATTATTATCTAAAAAACGCTTGATTCCTTTTGTTTTAGCGGTTTTTGGAATGATTTTACTCTTTGCAGGATTGCGGTATCTTACACAAGAAGTGATTCTATTTGAAATTACGGGCGAACACAATTATTACAACAAATCGCGCCAATTGATTTATTACGTTTTTGATAATTCGTATTATGCAATCAAACCAATTTTATACAGCACAATTGTGTTTTTAGTGTTGCAATACAATGAAAATAAAGACAAGATATTTCAGCTGAAGCTGGAACGTAACAAAGGCGAAATCAGCTTTTTAAAGTCACAAATAAGTCCACACTTTTTATTCAACACATTGAATACTTTTTATAGTGAATTGATTGATAAACAACCAAATACAGCCAAAGATATTCACCGATTATCTGAATTGTTACGCTATGTCACCTATGAATCTACACAGGATTATATGCCGCTGAAACAAGAATTGAAGTTTATAGAAGATTATATGTATTTTTATAAAATTCGTTTTGAAGATCAGTTGTTTGTCAATGTTACAATTGATGGTGAAATAGGTGACAAGCAAGTGCCATCGTTGGTATTGATTCACTTTGTGGAAAATTTATTCAAACACGGAATTGTGAATGATGAAGAGAGTCCTGCGAAAATTTCTATTTCAATTGAAAAAGATTTTTTAACCTTGACGACGAAAAACAAAGTGTTGTTTTCAGACAAATATATGGACAATGGTATTGGCGCTGAAAATGTTCGAAAACGTTTAAAAGCGATGGTTAACGATCAATTTGAAATCAAATATACCAACGAAAACGGACAGTTTGAAGCCTTTTTAAAATTGCCACTATGAGTACAACTATAAAATGCATCATTGTAGATGACGAACCGCCAGCAATTCGCTTGTTGGAAAAGTATGTAGCAAAAGTGTCGTTTTTAGAATTGGTGACTTCGACCACAAAACCATTACAAGCGTTACAAATTCTTGAAAAGGAACAAATTGATTTGGTATTTTTGGACATTCAAATGCCGGAATTATCGGGAATTCAGTTGTCGAAAATCATCAACAATAAAACAAAAATTATATTCACTACAGCATATCCACAATTTGCGTTGGAAAGTTACGATTTAGCTGCCGTAGATTATTTACTAAAACCCTTTGAGTTTGAACGTTTCTACAAAGCCGTACTCAAACTCAACGAACCTGTAAAAACTGTTGAACCTTCGACCATTACAGACGATTTCCTATTCGTAAAAACTGATGGTAAAAACAACTTTGAGAAAATCTACATCAAAGATATTCAATACATTGAAGGTTTAAAAAACTATGTTGCTATTCATTTAGTAAACAAGCAAATTATTACCTACAATACCTTAAAAAACATTGAAGAATGCTTGCCGACTTCGATGTTTATCAAAACTCATAAATCGTATATCATTTCCTTATCGCACATTACTAAAACGGATTCTAATTCGGTGTATATAAACGAGCATACAATTCCTATTGGTGATACGTATAAAAAGGGATTCTTTGATAAAATACAGGAACGGAAACTTTAAACTCTTAATAGCTATAAACGTCAGTTCGAGTACTTGTGCTGAGCAAAGTTGAAGCATCGAGAACAGCTTTGAAAAACAAGTACTTCTCGATACAATTCGCTTAGGCGAATCACTCGAAGAGATGTAGAGAAATCAACACGTCAGTTCGAGTGGCAAATCTATGATTTGGTGTATCGAGAACAGCTTTGAAACGAAAATATTTCTCGATAGCTCTATTGAGCGCAGTCGAAATACAATTTTTCTTCATTGCATTCCGAAAAACCACTCCAAGAGACGTTCGAGGTTTATAATGCAACTATGATTCGTCTTTACGAGCGTAAGCGCGGTAATCTCATAGACTCACTTAGCTTTTAGATTGTTAGATTAATTTCAAACACGAGTTCGAATATTTCTACTGAGTTAAATCAAAATATATAAAAGTATTTCCAAAGAAAAATGCTAACTTTTAACCGTTCTTAATACTAAACTTCTTGCAGAGTTTTACTTGAACTGACGTCTTGAATATTTAATAAACTAAACAATAATGGAAGATTTAATAAAAAAGCATAGAAAAATTCTTAAACATTATAATATTGAAAATTTCGATTTATGTATTAGTGCTATATTTTGTGTAGAGAGTATTGAGAATATTGAAAAAACCTTAGTAGAATGTAATAATGCACTTTTAGGAATTCCATTCAATCAATATTTACAAACTCCAGGTGAAGGTTGGAGCGTCAATATTGATCCAGAGAATATAGGAGAAAAACTTGTAGAAGTAGAATTTATTTATACCGATGAAGCTGAAAGTGTAAGTAATATTCCTTTATGGTTATATAAGTCTCTTTTAAATGAGAGATACATGCATATTAAAGATAAAGAGCTATTTTATTGGAATAACCAAGTAAAAAGAAAAGGATGTTATCTAAATGGATTGCGAGAAGGACTCTGGATTGAATATTTTGATAATGGAAATATAAAAAGTAAAGGAAAATACGAAAAGTATAAAAAAATAGGAATTTGGAAATATTACTATTTTAATGGTCAGATAAAAGAAGAAAGAGATCATGAAGTGAAATTTCATTTTATTTCACAAAAGTTATGGTATGAAAATGGACAAATAAAGTCCAATTTGGATTGGGATGAAAAAGAACAATGTTTTAATGTTATTCATTACTTTGAATCTGGAGAAATTAAATCTACTCAGTTTCTAAATAAGGAAGGTGTATCAATAAGAAAATCACTTTAATAATTTGCAATAGCATAATAGCAAGTTGAATCTACTAACTTTTTAGTAGATTTAACTTTTTAAAAATCAAGTATTTAAATTTTTCTTAATAAAATTACCTACTAAATAATTAGTAGTTCTACTAAAAAGTTAGTAGGTTTGCAATGTAATCTTTTAGAAACTATGCAAAAACTAACGAAGAGAGAAGACCAAATTATGCAAATCGTATGGCGATTAAAAACTGCTTTTATTCGCGATATTATTGAACAACTTCCAGAACCAAAACCACATTACAATACAGTAGCTACTATTGTAAAGATTTTGGTAAAGAAAGGTGTTTTGCAATCTGAAATGATCGGGAATACGCATCAATACAGCTCTGCAGTAGATTTTGAAGCGTATCGAGATGATAATTTGGGAAGCATAAAAAAGAAGTTTTTTGGCAACTCTTTTCCGAAGATGATGGCGTATTTTGCCAAAGAGGAAAATCTCTCTGAAGCAGAAATTGAAGAATTAATGGACATGATTAAATCTAATAAAAACAAGAAATCATGATCGCAATTCTTCTAAAAGCATCCATTGCATTACTCATTTTTCTAGCATTCTATAAATTGTTTCTAGAAAGAGAAAGTTTCTATACAGTAAATCGCTGGTATTTAATCATTTGTTTAGCCTTAGCTTTTGTGTTGCCTTTTATTTCGGTACCACAATTAGTGTCAAATCAAGGGTATATTTCGGAAGTTATTACGTCTATCGAAACAGCTAAAACTCCTGAGAAATCTGTAGTGCTAATTCCAGAAGAAACAACTTTAAAAGAAATGTTTCGCAATGAAGAAACAAAGAACCAAGCTATAGAGAGTACTACAAACTCAGCTGTTTCAACGATTTCAACACCATCATTGTCTTTATTAGATTGGATTTTAGGAATCTATTTCTTTGGTGTGATCGTTTTTGCACTGAATTTACTGTTTCAAGTAGTAAGTATTTGTCTCAAAATCATCCGTGCAGATGATAAAATACATGACGAAAATGCAATTATTATCAATCATCCGAGTATCAAAGAACCTTGTTCTTTCTTCAACTATATCTTCATCAATCCAGAAAGTTACGATTATAAAACCTATGAACAAATTCTAGCGCACGAACGTGTACATGTAGATAAGAAACATAGTGTAGATTTATTATTTGCTGAATTGGTAAAAGTATTTTTATGGTTCAATCCGTTTGTATGGATCTACCGAAAATCAGTTGAAAAAAACATTGAATTCCAAACAGATGCTGCATTATTAAACAATGATATGATTGAAAATGATCAGTATCAGTTGAGTTTGCTAAAGATTGCCACGTATACAAAGCCGTTAACCATTACGACGAATTACAATCAATCATTAATCAAAAAACGAATCGTAAAAATGAATTCAAAAAAATCGAATCCGCATAGCTATTGGAAATATACGTTTCTAGCGCCGACACTAATTGTTTTAATTTTATTTTTAAACAAACCTTTAACAGCTGCTACTATAGAAAAAGCCATTATCGATACACCTATAGTAAATACGCCTGAAAAAGAAGAGTTAATTATAAGTGAAGCTGCGCCTAAAATAACAGCACAAAAACCATTAACTGCAGCCGAACTTGCCGCTTCTTCCGATTGCGCACGTTTGTTAAAAGCGATTGAAGACAATGATGTTGCCAAAGTTAAGGAACTTCTTAAAACGATAGATGCAAACTGTATTGACAAAAACGCAGGTTTTATAGAAACCCGTACAAAAAAATACACCTATCGTGAGCGTAAACCGCAAACACCTTTAGTTGGTGCTGCACGCATAGGAAATGTAACAATTGGTAAATTATTATTTGAAGCAGGAGCAAAAGCAAACTTTTATTCTCAAGAAAATCATCCACCTGTAATTGCAGCGGCTAGAAATGGTTCTGTTGAATTTTTAAAACTATTAGTGGCAAATAATGTAAAAATAGACGAAGCCATTACAAATCATGGAACTGCGTTAATTGCAGCAGCTCAAAAAGGACATTTAGATGCCGTAAAATATATTCATGGCCAAGGTGCAGACGTAAATAAATCGGTTATGAATGTGGGAACACCATTGATTGGAGCTTCCAGAAGTGAAAACATTGAGGTTGTCAAGTTTTTATTAGGCAAAGGTGCCGATGTTGACAAACATGTAATGAATGTAGGAACACCGCTCATTTACGCGGCTCGTACTAACAATTCAGAAGCTATAAAATTATTAGTTGCCAAAGGCGCAGATGTTAATAAAGAAGTTGCCAATGTGGGAACACCATTAATTTATGCAGCTCGCAAAGGGCATCCAGAAATCATCAAATTATTATTAGATAAAGGAGCTGATGTAGACAAACAATCGGCCAATGTAGGAACTCCAATGATATATGCTGCTCGTAACGGACATACGGAAGCTATTAAACTCTTACTAAACAAAGGTGCTAATATTGACAAACAAGTAGCCAATGTAGGAACTCCGTTATTATATGCCGCTAGAAACGGTAATATAGAAGTGATTAAATTACTTTTAAACAAAGGAGCCAATATTGACAAAGAAGTTGTGAATGTCGGAACTCCGTTAATTTATGCTGCAAGAAATAATCATGTTGACGCTATCAAATTATTACTAGATAAAGGTGCTAATATTGATAAAGAAGTTGCAAATGTCGGAACACCTTTAATTTATGCTGCACGAAATAAACATAAAGAAGCATTAAATTTATTAATAAAAAGAGGTGCAACGGTTGATAAAATTGTTGCAAACGTAGGAACAGCACTTTTATATGCAGCAAGAAATGGACATGTTGAGATAATTGAACTATTATACTTAGCAGGTGCAGACATGAATAAAGCTGTCCCAAATGTAGGAACACCATTGATTTATGCTGCACGAAATGGACATAAGAATGCTATACAATTTTTATTATTACACAAAGCAGACATTAATAAACCACTTCAAAATGTGGGAAGTCCACTAATTTATGCAGTACAAAATGGAAATGAGGATATTGTAAAACTACTGATTGATAGAGGAGCAGAAGTAGATTTAGACACACCAAATGTTGGCACTGCATTGACCAAAGCTGTACGCTCCAAAGATCAAAAAATGGCAAAATTATTACTAAATGCTGGCGCAGATCCTTATTATGTAACTGGTCATAATAATTATCCAATGTATTACGCTAAAAAGAATAATGATAAAGAAATGGAGAAACTTTTAGAACGTTACAAAAAATAAAACATCTCATCAATCAATTATAAAGCACGTTTTTCATCCTAACAGATGAGAAACGTGTTTTTTTATATTCCAAAACTACGATGAAATCAAATCTAAGTAGTCTAAAAACCTAAGAGCGCCAGCAATCCAAAAGCAAAGCAACGAATCTTATATAGACAAAATCACGTGAAAACGCCTATTGTCAATATCTATTGTGTTTGGTAACTTTGAAACTATCAGTTGTACAACTGATAATTAACCTCAAAACCATATTACATGAGTTATTTATCATTTAGCCCTGGAAATCAATCTACAGGAAAAGGTAAAAAAAAGAAAGGTTCTGTTCGTAGAGCTTTTTCTGATTGGATTATTGAAAACTACGGAGAAGACTACAAAGATACACTCCTTAAACAACGTTCGGAAACTGAAAATATCGGTTTACTGAAAAAACAAATTGTAGAAGTAAGTGACGAAAAAACACCTTTAGTTGGAATTATTGGTGGAGGATTTGCTGGAATGTATGCAGGACTCATTTTACAATCGTTAGGAATAGAATTTGAAGTTTTTGAAGCTTCCGATCGTGTTGGTGGACGAATTGACACGTGGTACTCTACAGACTACGATCCTAAAAGTAAGGATAATAAAGGACTATATGGAGAAGTAGGAGGCATGCGTATTCCACAATTCTCAGACGATATGTTGCCTGTGCAGCATTTGGCCTTATCATTAAACTATGTGTTGGAACGCAACGGATTGACAGATAAAATGCTGCGTTGGCGTAAATTCTATTACAACTCAGACTATCAACGCTTGCGTTATAATAATATGAAAGATCCAATCATAGCGAAAAATGCGAGTTTAAATTCCTTAAACTTTGGAAAAACACAAGGAGGCGATTTACCAGAAGTTTGGGTGACTGAAAAAACAGACGAAAACGGAAACAAATATTTGCCAGTAAATGTCATTTTAGACAAAGTAAACGGTCCATTCTTAGAAGCAATCAATAAATCCTTTGAAACTGGTTTTGCGAAGCTGATGCGTTATGACAATTACTCCATGTGGGCATATTTGACAAATGTGTTCACCTTGGCGGATATGGAAGAATACTACGATCCTGCAATGGGCGCACCATGTGAAAATTTATCATACAATATTGCGAGTTATTTAGAAACTTTAAATGTTGGAACTGGTATGTACAGTGTTTCTTTTGTGGAAATGGTTATTGCTGTATACGATTGGGATGGAAGTAAAAATTCATACGATCCTTCCGATCCAAATGTCTATATGATAACGATGAACGAAGGAATGCAGCATTTTCCAGATGCTTGTAGAACCGTTTTAAATCTTGAAAATGGTGTTACAGCAGATGATGGATATCTGTCGAAAGTATTGATAGGAATGGAAAAAGGTCAGAATAACGAATATGGATATTCACCGCCAAACCTTACCAAAGATGCAGAGCCACCAAAAACAGTTCCGCCAGCAGATCCAAAAGGAAGTGCCAATACAAAACCTGTAGAACGAAAAGAAAAGAAACGTGTCTTTATGAAACATAAAGTAACACAAGCTGAATATGACGCTAATTTGTTTGACAAAAATGGAGGAATGCGTTTAAGCATTGAACATACACATGAAAATGGTAAAAAAGAAAAACTCCATAAAGAATATGCTTATGTAATAAGTACATTACCAAACGGTGCATATTTAAATGGTCAAAAACACAAAAACTTCTTTGAAGGATTGTCATTTGCAAAAGCCAGAGCATTGCGTGAATGTAACTATATGCCATCATTCAAAGCATTTATCACATTCAACAAGCAATTTTGGAAAGATGTTGGTGAACGTCAATATGAAACAGGTTTAGGAGTTTCTGCCAGCGATCGATCTAACAGGCAAATTGTATATCCATCGTACGGATATGATGCTCAAAAAGGAGTATTACAAATCTATTCTTGGGCGCAAGATGCAGAACGTATGGGCGCATTAACAGATGAAGAACGTGTAAACGAATGCTTAAAAGGAATTCAATTCATGTATCCAGAAATTGATATTTACGAACACTTTGCAGGTTATGATGACGGAACCACTACAAAAACATGGTTTTGGGATCAACATGCAGGCGGTGGTGCATTTGCATTATTCAATCCAGGGCAATTCAAAAACTTATATCCAACACTATTAACTCCCGAATTTGGTGGTGCACTAAATATTGCTGGTGAGTGTTGTTCTGTACATCACGGTTGGATTGTTGGCGCATTAGATTCAGCATACAACTCTGTGTACAATATCTTAGAAAAAATGAAGGCTACAAAACACATTGTTAAAATGAAAGCTACTTGGGGCATACTAAACGCACCAGATATTGCAGCAAAAAAGAAATAGTACACATAAAAATAACAAACAACTACATACTAACAACTTGTAGTAAATTCAAAAAGGAAAGCCTATTAAAAGCTTTCCTTTTGGGTTTTATAGGAGTAAATCATTATATTTGAGAGACTTCCCCAATTGAATATAGCCTTTATAAAGAATAACTAACCATATATACCTATTATGTCAAAAGACTTTATTCCCTTTAAAAACATTGGACTTTGTTTTAGTGGCGGCGGTTATCGCGCTACATTCTTCTCTTTAGGAGTTGTTTCCTATTATGATAAAATTCAATATCAAGGAAAACCATTGTTGGATCATGTAGAAGCCATCAGTACAGTAAGTGGCGGAACATTGTTTGGTGTAGCATTTTCAAAGGCTTCTCAACAAAAAGACTTTGATTTTAAAACATTTTTCAATGAATTTTACGATAATTTCAAACCCGGAAATGACAAACTCCTAGAAACTGCCATCGCAAAACTTGGCGATGATCAGGTTTGGAAGGACAATCCGCATAAGAAACGTTCACTAATCAATTCATTTGCGTTAACCTATGCAGATATGGACGTGTATAAAGGAAATTTTGATCTGTTTTTAGATAAAGAACAACTATCAAATCTAAAATATGTCTGTTTCAACTCAACAGAATTCTCGTTTGGTTTGGCGTTCCGATTCCAAAATTGTGGCATGTTTGCTAACAAACCATTAAACAACAAACATTTAAATGAACTAGAAGGACAGTTGCAATTAGGAGACATTACAGCATCTTCTTCTTGTTTTCCTTTAGGGTTTGAACCATTAGTTTTTCCTGATGATTATATAAAAGATCAAAACTCATCCGCATATAAAAATGTAAAAAGTTTAGAACGTTTTGCCGATGGTGTCGGAATTATGGATGGAGGAATTGCCGATAATCAAGGAATTGGAAGCATGATGAACATTAGCTTGGCTAGAAAGCGTGACGATGAACTCAACAAAGAACTTGACTTAATTGTGGTAAATGACGTAGGTAGTTTTAAAATGAACCCTTGGCAACCAGAAGCAAAAAAGAAAAATGAAAGTGCTAGTATAAAAAGTGTTGTCTCAAAAGTATTAGACTATTTTAAAATTAAGCCTTTATACTTAATCATATTAGTTTTAGGTATACTATTGATGGTGCTTAATTCAATGGAAATCTTCAAGGGGCAAGCATGGCCTGCCTTATATATAGTAGGTGGAATCATTACAGGAATAGGTCTACTACTAACTATTTTTGGATTAGTAGCTGGAATGGCAAAAAGTTTTGCAATTCGTTCCGTAAAATCATTATTCAATAAAAACATACCAGCACCATTAGTAGATGATGTATTAAGTTTCCGTAAACTAAGTGTTGGTTTAATTCAACGAATGTTAACGGAACGTATCTCATCTACCGTAATTATGGTAAATGATATCTTTTTAAAGCAAATAAGACGCTTAAACTACAAATTACTGTATTCTGATCCTAGTTTACGACACAGAATCATTACATCGACTGTATATGAATTAAATGGTGAAAAAACGGCGTATAGCAAATCATTCAGTTTTAACAAAAATATTAATCCTGCGCCAAGCACATTATTAACAAGTGTTGGATTAATAGCATCCGAAATGCCTACGACACTTTGGTGGGATGAAAAAGATATTCAAAAAGACCGAATGGACGCATTGATTGCCTGCGGTCAGTTTACCTCATGTTATAAGTTGATGGATTATATTTTAAAACTAAAAAAGAATAAAAAAATAAAACTTTCTGAAGAAGAGGTTGTAGCCATTGATGCTTTGTATGATGCCTTAGAAAAGGACTGGAAACAATTCAATGAAAACCCTTTATTTCATGTAAAATCACTAAAACACTAATACATAGTTTCTTACCTTAAAAGGGCGTTTTTCGTTAAAAACGCCCTTTTTTATTGAAAAATATTTAAAAAACGGTTCAATAAAACAATATTGTACGTTTATACCTTAACAACTGTAAGGTAATTTAAATCTTTTTGAGTTCTTTATTCTTTAATTTTATAATAATAGTTATCATTTCAAAGATGAAAACATACACTTAATCGATAAACCTATACCTTTTAACGATGTTTTTTGTGCGGTCGACTAAATACTTTAGAGATCACTTTAAATGAGACTAGCTTTATAATAGTGTTGAAAATAGCCCTCGAAATACACATTTTGCCCTAAATGCATATTTCAAAACACTGAACTGTTTTAATAGAATATTTTCCCAAAAATTTTCTTTTCGAACTTAACCTAACTATCAAAAAACTATGAAAAAACTATTACACTTAGTTGTACTATGTTTGCTTGCATCTTATGTTCAGGCACAAACACCAGGAGTATCAACCTTTTACGAACAAACACAAGGAGATACACGTAATTACATTGAATACATTCCAGGGAACTTACCAATAATCATATCTGCCCCTCATGGCGGTGTACAACAATCAGGAGAAACTATTGGAGGAATTTTTTATCCGGATAACGACAGCTCATTGCCCGATAGAAGTTGTGGAACTAATGAAAGAGATGATAATACAGACATATTAATACGCGAAATTCAAAAAGAAATCTTTGAACTTACAGGTTGCTATGCACATGTAATTATCAATAACTTGCACAGATCAAAACTCGATCCGAATCGTGAAATCAATGAAGCAACTTGCGGTAATGCAAATGCTACAGATCATTGGAATGCTTTTCACGGATTCATTGATCAGGCAAGTGCTTCAGTAGAAGCAAACTGGGGAAAAGGTATCTATATTGACTTACATGGGCAAAGTCATTCTGTTCCTAGAATAGAAGCAGGATACAACATTACTGCAGCAGAATTGAACTCTTCAGACTTAAATTCTGCCGGGATCATCAATAAATCTACAATACGCAATCTTGTAAACAATAATCTAAACAATTTAACACACGAACAGTTAATACGTGGAAATAGTAGTTTAGGTGAGATGTTTCAAAATGCATCAGGAACATTTTATGCTAGTCTAGGACATGCAGGTTGTGGAAGTACAAATGGCTACAGAACAGTGCCTAGTGCTACCAATAATGGTGGAGGAACCTGTGATGATACGCGTCCAAACGGAAATGCATATTTTGATGGTGACTTTTACAACAACCGTAGACACGGATCTGGAAATGGAACAAGCGACGGAACTGGAGGATCAGGAAATATTGATGGAATTATGACAGAAGTGAACCGACGTGTACGTGATTTAGGTACATATAATGGTCAAGTGTATGATTCTCGCCCGCAAACTTTAGTGCCATTTGCAAAAGATTATGCAGCTGTTGTACTGAACTTTATCAATACACATTACAACAATTATGCTAAGTTTCAATATATGGCAAGCATGTATGCTATTAATGGACCAAGTCCAACACCAATCCTTATAGGTAGACCAAACGGAACATTCTCGGCTCCAGCAGGACTTGCTATCAATGCAGCCACAGGAGAAATTGACGCAGCAAACTCAACTGAAGGAGTATACGAAATCACATATACAACAGGAACATGTGGCTATTTTACAAGCTCGCAAACTATTTCTATTGTTGCAGATCTTTCACAAGATACAGAGCCGCCAACAGTTCCCGGTAGTTTGTCAGCCGTAAATGTCACCGAAACGACTACAGATTTATTATGGACAACTTCCACAGATAATGTAGATTTAGTTGGATATAACATATATCAAAATGGTACATTACGAGAAACTATTGCTCCAGTAACAAATTTTGTTGTAACCAATTTAACGCCAGACACAACTTATGCATTTACCTTAACGGCACTCGATTTAGCTGGAAACGAATCTGCGCCTAGTAATGAAGTAACAATTACAACGCTACCAAACGTGGTATTGAATTATTGTACTTCTGCAAGTACAAATGTAAATGACGAATTTATCAGCAGAGTACAATTAGGAGATATTGACAATGCTTCTGGAGCGCAATTCTATTCAGATTTTACAAGCATATCTACGGAACTAACTAAAAATGGACAATACGTACTAACAGTAACTCCAACTTGGACAGGAACTGTATACAATGAATCGTATGCAGCTTGGATTGATTACAATCAAGATGGTGACTTTTCAGACTCAGGAGAACAAGTATGGACACAAACAAATACACAAGAAACTCCTGTAAGTACAACAATTACAATTCCGACTTCAGCGCCAAATGGAATGACAAGAATTCGTGTTTCAATGAAATACAATGCATTACCAACACCTTGTGAAACCTTTACGTATGGAGAAGTTGAAGATTATACTGTAAATATTGTTTCAGCCGAACCAGATTCTTCTCCACCAATTATCACATTATTAGGAGAAAATCCAATTCAATTATTTGTAAACGATACTTATACAGATGCTGGAGCTACTGCTATAGACAATGTAGATGGTGATATTACAGACTTAATTGAAGTAACTGGAAGTGTAAATACTGCTGTTGCAGGAACGTACACATTATTTTACAATGTAAGAGATGCCGCAGGAAATGAAGCTGCTCAAGTAACAAGAACTGTCAATGTTGTAGAACTTGTTGACGATACTCCGCCAACAATCACGCTAAATGGAAGTGGTTTTATAAGCTTAAACGTAGGTGATACTTATACAGAATTAGGCGCCACAGCAACAGATAATATAGACGGAGACATTACAGCAAACATTAGCATTAGCGGAAACGTTAATACAACTACAGCAGGAATGTATGTGGTACGTTATAATGTAAGTGATGCGGCAGGAAACGCTGCAGCAGAAGTAACTCGCGTTGTAAATGTATTGGCAGATACAACAATTCCTGTCATTACTTTAAACGGAAGTGAAGCAATCAATCTAAATATTAATGATACCTATACAGAATTAGGCGCAACAGCAACAGATAATGTAGATGGTGACATTACGGCAAATATTAGCATTAGCGGAACAGTTGATACGTCTACACCAGGAATTTATATAATTCGTTACAATGTAAATGATGCTGCTGGTAATGCTGCCGCAGAAGTAACTCGTACCGTAACTGTGCTAGCAGATACTACAATTCCAGTTATTACCTTAAACGGAAACGGAACAATCAACCTTAATGTTGGTGATACGTATACAGAATTAGGCGCAACAGCAACTGACAATATTGATGGAAATATTACAGCAAACATCAGCATTAGCGGAACAGTTGATACTGCTACAGCTGGAGTGTATGTAATTCGTTACAATGTAAATGACGCTGCTGGTAACGCTGCCGCAGAAGTAACTCGTACTGTAAATGTAATAGCAGATACTACAATTCCTATTATTACCTTAAACGGAAACGCTACTATCAACCTAAATGTTGGTGATGCGTACACGGAATTAGGCGCAACTGCAACAGACAATATTGACGGAGACATTACAGCAAATATTAGCATTAGTGGAACTGTTGATACGGCTACAGTAGGAGTATATACAATTCGTTACAATGTAAATGATGCCGCTGGAAACGCTGCTGCAGAAGTAACTCGTACCGTAAATGTAGAAGAAGTAAGCATTGGTTGTTCTAATGGAATAGATACATTCCCATACACAGAAAGCTTTGAAAATACACTTGGTGGATGGACACAATCTACTCAAGATGATATCGATTGGACATTAACGAATGCCAGAACACCATCAAACGGAACTGGACCAGAAAGTGCTAACGATGGAAGTTACTATCTATTTGTAGAAGCTTCTGTAAATGGAGGTGGATATCCTGACAAACAAGCTATATTAACATCTCCATGTTTCGATTTAACACAATTGACACAAGCAACATTTAGTTTCAATTACCACATGTATGGAACAGATATGGGAACATTAGATGTAGAAATTAGTGAAGATGATGGCGCTACATGGACTTCAATCTGGACAAAAACAGGAAATCAAGGAAATGCTTGGCAAACAGCTAATTTAAACCTCTCAACATATACAGGAAGTAATGTACAAGTACGCTTCAATAGAGTAACTGGAAGCACTTGGAGAGCAGATATCGGAATTGACAATATTAGTCTAATCGATGAAGAAATTACGGTTGAAGGTTGTGCTAACGGAATAGGAACGTATCCATATACTGAAAGCTATGAAAATACATTGGGTGACTGGACACAATCTGGACAAGATGATATTGATTGGACAGTAGATTCAAATGGTACACCATCAGACAATACAGGTCCTACAACTGCAACAGATGGAAACTTTTATATTTATGTGGAAGCTTCTGGAAATGGAACAGGTTTTCCAAACAAACAAGCAGTAATCAACTCACCATGTTATGATTTAACAAACGAAGCTAGTGCTTCATTCAGCTTTAGCTATCACATGTTTGGATCGAATGATATGGGAACTATTTCGCTAGAAATTAGTAATGATAATGCATTGTCTTGGACAACTATTTGGACAGAATCTGGAAACAAAGGAAACCAGTGGTTAAACGTAGACCTAGATCTTGCTGCTTATGTTGGCGGAAGCGTTCAATTACGATTCAATAGAGTCACAGGAGGAACTTGGCAAGCAGATGTTGCTATTGATAATATAGCATTAAATACAACATTGGCCGCACGTCAAGAAACGACCACAACAAAAGACAAGGAAGATGCTACTATAATTGTAGCTTCAAGCGGAGCAAATACAATGACTATTTTTCCAAACCCAGTTCGTGGAAACGTATTAAACGTAAAACTAGATCATGGAACGGTTCAAACATATAAAATTATTAACCTATACGGACAAGCAATAACTTCTGGAACTGCAAGCAATCAAATACAGGTAAACAAATTACCGTCTGGTGTATATTTCATTGAAATCTTTGATGGAGAAAACACATTGACAAAGAAGTTTATCAAACAATAATGTAAAAGCTATTTTACTAAACTACAAAAGCCCGATATGTATGCATATCGGGCTTTCATTTTATTCAGTTGAATCAAAGATAATTGAATCATCATCAATTCAATTCTGCTTCCGTAATTCGAAATGGATACGATTCTTTGAGTATTTTAAGTTCTTCCGCAGTCAAATCTTCAACTTCCTTGTTAAACTTAGTTTTACTCAACTCTTTGCGCAATTCGTAATATGCACCCATTAATTCGTTTTGCACGTTAATATACGCGTCGTACGTAGCTTCTCGATCGGTTTCAATGGCAATGATAGCTTTCTTTGGACTCTCAGAAGAATCTTCTTTTTTATCACCTTGGCAGTAATCGCAAGATTGATCTCCATTGTTGTCTAAAAAAACTTTGACATTTTCGCGCAATTCATCTAAAGAAATAATTTCATTGTTTGCCATTAATTGATCATTTCGATTCAATTTAATCGTAAAAACATTCTTCTTAGGAATCTCTGCATTACAATCCACACCTTCGGGACAAGGTTTCGGAATTACACTACGAATACCTTGATCTTCCTCAAAAGTAGTAGTGACTAAAAAAAAGATGAGTAATAAAAACGCAATGTCGGCCATAGAGCCTGCGTTTACGCCGGAATTGGTATTTCTGGACATTTTCATAATAAATCGGTTTTAATGTTAATGCTTTAATTGCATCAAAAGTAATGCCGAATAGATTTTATTATGAACTAGGAATGAATAGGGTAGATGTGAAAATGACCCAAAAAGAATTCAATAAAACAACATTAAATCGAATGCTTTTTGGGCACTTATTTCTATTATGGACAAGGTACATTATGTTCCCAATCTGACCAAGAACCAGTTCCTATTCCTAAAAAAGAAGGTCTGCATCTTACCATACATAATGATAGTCCGGCTTCTTGTTCAAATGGACTCATTGGCTCATGAAGGTATTCACATTTTTTTCCTCCATTTACAGCGTTTTGTTCGCTTTTGCTCAATTGTTGAACACCAGCTACGTTTAAAAGATTTTTTAGCATAATTTAAAAATTAATATCAGCTCTGAAATATTGGTAGTCAGAGTTTCTACCATAAAAATGATTTCCCAATAATGATTTAAAACTATAGGATAAAGGCTCGTAAAACAATGAAAAGCTATCGGATTTAAATAAATAAGACTTCAAAAAAGGGTTCAAGAAACACATGAAGTATTGATCGTAAAAACATGCGAATCAGTAGCTTAAAAAACAATTCTGTCTAAACATATATAAAGTGATTCTTTATAGAATTTTCATTGCTATAAAAGAAGATGATTCTCTAGTTTATTTGATAAAATGGAACAAAAAATTAATGAGGTTTTTATCTTTTTGTAGTGAAAATTTGAATGAGACCCAACAATTTATAAATGACGACTACTAAATTGACTTTTAGAAGTTCAATACTTTTTTAGATACCAATTTACTGCTAATTTTAAAGAAACATAAAATCCTTTATTATGAAGAAAAATAAGAATTTACAAAAAATGAAATTAAACAAAACAGCAATTTCAAGACTATCGCAAAACGAAGTTACTGGTGGAGTTACAATTACAATTACAACTACAATTGATACTCTTAACACAATTACTTTATGTGGTACACATTGTCAAGCTAATACTGTTGACGATTATTCCTGTACCTTTTGTACAATTGCCTAATCTAATTTTTAAAAGCGAGTTTCGACTCGCTTTTTTTGATCATTTGAGTACAAAAAAATCGAGGGCAGCAATCTAATTCAATCTAAAATAAACTACTAAAGAAATTAGAAATTCCTGAAAGGACATCAGAAATACTTGTCACAACTGCCAAATCACTATTCACACCTTTTAAAACAATATAAATTACAAAAAGTGCATATAACGTAATTAAGAAATAACCATGTGTTTTTTTAATAGCTTTTGGCACCAAATAAATAAAGAACGCTATAATTGTAATGATTAAAAGTAATACTCGTAATTGTCCAACGTTTTCTAAAGTTTCTGGACTCATTGTGATAGGTCCGTAGATAAGCGTAAAAAGAAACAACGGAAAACCAAGCGCAAAACAGATATCAAAAATATTGCTTCCCAATGCATTGGCAACTGCATCATCATAATTTCCTTTCATAGCATCTTTCCAAGAAATAATAGTATCTGGAACACTTGTAGCAGCCGAAGCCAATACAACCGAAACAAAATACACAGGCATGCCAATAGCATTCCCAAATTGTTCGCAAGCTTCCACCAACCAATAACAGGCAATTCCGATAAAGAAAACAGAAACCAACATTAAAGCCCATGCTCTTGTTAGGTTTATCTTTTTCGCCCCCAAAACAGTTGTTGCAAAATCTCCTTTAAAGAAAGCGACTGTACGATTTCCGCCATTCGCAGTAGCTTCATAGTCATTATCAATAGTTCCAGAACCTTGACTCAACAACATATACGTAATATAAATTGCATACAAAAGCATCAATATAAAACCGTGATACCAATACAACGTAGTATCTGTAATGAGAAGAATCAATACCAATTCGCATAAAATAAGCGAAATTCCATCACGTTTTATCACTTTTTTAGAAACATCAATACGATCAACAATTCCTTTACCAATCACAGCCATAATCACAACTGCGGGAATAATCATAGCATTAAAAACGGCACTTCCAGCTGTAGTTCCAATTCCGCCCGAAAAACCATCTTTATCTTTCAATACAAACAGAAAAAATAATGTGGTAAACAATTCTGGTAGACTACTTCCTATAGCATTAATTGTTGCGCCTTTAATACCATCTTTCATATTTCTACCCAAATAATCAGAAGCCATTTCAAAGCCGTCGCATGCACGCCAAATAATAATACACGTGATACAAATTAAGCCAAACGCAGAAAGTATTTCCATAAAAATAAATTAGAGCACAAAACTACAGTTTTCAATAGACATTTAATGATTAATACCATTTACAATTTAGAAAACGTTGATAGATAAATTATATCTGTAATAAATTAACGATTCATGATTATTTATTTGCTATAAATTTTAGACATTGTAACAGATTTAAAACAATTGATCTTTTCCCGAATATCTTAGTTTTTTTAAAAGGGCTTATTTATGAGACAATTACTATTAGTACTATTTTATGCTTTTCTGAGTTTTGCGAATGCACAGGATACTATATCAAACAACGAATCATTTGATAGATTAATACAATCATCTAAAGATTCTATACATGAAAATGCTTCTAAAGCATTAGATTATGCACTACAAGCAAAGGAACTGGCTCTAATTAATGGAAATGATGAACAGTTGATTAAAGTGTCTTATTATATTTCCAAATGTCAAAACAATTTAGCCAAAAACAAACTTGCCTTACAAAACATTGAACTTGCTATACAACAAGATAAAACGATGCAAGATGCGCAGTTTTTGTATAAATGTTTCCTTTTAAAAGGGAATATTCTTTCAGAATTGGGCCAAGATTCTAAAGCGCTGATTGCTTATTTGAAAGCGACTGAATACGTCAAAAGTATCGGGAATATTACTTATGAAGTTGGATTGCTTACAAGTATTGCTTTTATAAAAAAAGCACATAAGGATTTTAAAGAAGCCATTACTATATATAAAAACATCTTAAATACTTTAGAAAGTAATTCAAATACTTTAAAAAGCCATAATTTAAGATATTACAGACTTCTAACATTGATGAATATTGCTGATGCCTATTTATGGATAGAAAAACCAGATGACGCAGAAATCTATAACAAAGCCGGATTGAGCAAATGTTCTGATACGGTTAGCAAATGGGCATATTATCCTTTATTAATGAATAAAGCGATCATATTTTATCAAAGAAAACAGTACAAAGAATGCACGTTATTAGCGAAACAAATTAGAGATTGTACAAAAGTCAATACAGAAGGTTTATATCTTACGTCTCTATTTTATCTTGGAAAAAGTGCTTATAAGTTAAATGACTATAAACAAACTATAGACTATTTAGAAAAAGCGCAGCGTAAAATAAACGCTTCAGATAATGTTGATTTGAATGAAAAAGAGATGCATGAACTCTTAACACTTGCGTATCATAAAGAAAATAAACATGAAAAATCACTATTTCATTTTCAAAAATATACAGCCTTAGAAAAAAAGCAAAGTATAGAAGATTTAAAACTCAATAATGAAATGCATGAGCTAGTTGATGTTTCTCCCTTAAAAACAGAAATAGACACACTAGGAGAGGAGTTAACAAAGCAAACAAAGAGTCATAAAAAGTATTTCATTTTATCTATACTCTTAATTCTTCTTTTTATTGCTAGTCTGGTATATTATAAGCTAAGAGAAAAATCTACAAAAAATAAATTTAAGGAACTTCTCAAAAAAGTCTCTGAATTAGAGAATAATCAAGAGAAGAAAGTAGTGCCTCAAAAAGATAAAGTATCTGATGAAAATGTGAGAGTAATTTTAGATAAGATTGACAACTTCGAAAAAAATGAATATTACTTATCTACCGAATGTAGCTTAAGTTTTATGGCTGAAAAATTGGAAACGAATCCTACCTATTTATCCAAAGTAATTAATAGATATAAAAGGAAATCATACACAGCTTATATTACAGAATTACGAATCAATACAGCTTTAGTACGATTAAAAAATGATAAAAAACTTCAATCGTATACAATTAAGGCTATCGCAGAAGAGTTTGGATTTAAAAGACAAGAGACTTTTTCAAGAGCTTTTAAAGCACATACAGGAATACATCCATCTCAATACTTGAAAAATCTTTAACAAAAACAGCAGATTTATTGATAAATCATGATTTGTCAATAGTATAATTTTTGTTTTAGTTCAATATTTCTTTGCTTCATCAGATATTAATCATTCAACATAAAATATTATGAAAAAAAAGAACCTAAAAGGACTATTACTACACAAGTATAGTATTTCGAACTTAAGTTTACTTCATCAAAAAATAGGAGGAGATATTGAAACAGTAACTACAGAGCTAGGCACAACAAGTCCTAATACTGTACTATCCATTAATCCAGAGTGTACAATTGTGAATATGTCCGATATAGCTGATTGCGCTTTTACTGGCATGTATACTGTATGTAACACAAATACTGGAGTTACAAAAGCGCAACCTCCAACAGAGCATCAAGAATGTCCTACGAACGATACTAATATAATATACTGAAACGCTTACAAATCATGATTCATCAACAGCTTTGTTTTATGTTTTAAAGGAAAATTGATTGCTTTACATCACTAATTTTAAACATAATTATGATGAAAAAAAAGAATCTAAAATCATTGAAACTAAACAAGAAATCTATTTCTAGTTTTTCTGTCTATGGAGGCGAACCTGTGACAACATGGCGTTATTGTGAATTACCACCTGAAAGCTATCTAGAATGCCAACCAACCCAGAAAGAAACAGTTGCAAGGATGTGTGGGACAACAATTCCAACAACAACCTGTCCATCAGTATACTGCTAATAATACAAAACGTAAAACAATGTAATCATGAAGAAAAAAATAAAAACATTAACACTAAATAAAAAAATAGTAAGTGATCTGCAAAAAAATATAAAGGGAGGAGAAGAAGATAACGCCTCAGGAGGTATACTATGTAAAACGTATACGCAGGCTCCACTTCCTCCAATCACAATACCTGCAGATGCATGTAGAGATACCATACATAATTGGTGCGATTCACGATTTGGTGGTTGTGAATCTTACTACTGCTAGTTTAGCACCTAAAAGAAGTGAAAAGACAAGATATGATAAAAGCATATCTTGTCTTTTAAAAATTATTACTTTGGCAATGGGCAAACATATACATAGAATTACGTATAGATCCCATAATCAATAGTTAGACTAGTTACAAATTATAGGGGCACAAGTGTGTGGATGTATCACAGATGCACAATTATTATCTCCCAGGCTAGTAGCTTTATATGGCCGACACCAAAATGTAGCAGGACAAGCGCCAAGTGATTCGCATCCACCAGCTAATGTATTATCTGGGCAATCGTTTTGATCCGCAGTTTTATTGACTACTCCACCTGAAAGGCTACGATTTTTGAAGTTACTAATCACTTTTTTGTTGAATTGTAAACTCTTTAAATGTTGTTTTTTCATAATATATTTGATTTTAATGTTACTATTCAATCTTCAAGAAATGTTCCAAAGTTTACGTATAAAAAATAATTTTTTTTTGATATATATTTAGGGTAAATTCTAGTAAAACCGTTTTGAAATCTCTTGCTAATATTTTGAAAATTCACAATCAATAGGAATCTATTTTTTTAAAAAATAGTGGAGCTTTTAAAAGAAATAAGAGTTCTTTCAATAGACAATAAATAATTTAAAGGAAGAATATAAAACAAAAGAAAAAAGCGAGTCGAAACTCGCTTAAAATGAACTATAATACCAAACAACATTCAATAAAAATATTGGTTATCGATATTGGTTCTTCTGGACATGCGCCTAATGATTTACACCCTATAGCTAAAGTATTATCTGGACAATCTTTTACATCAGCAGTTAAATTTGCTACGCCACCAAAAAGGCTACGATTTTTGAAATTACTAATAACACTTTTGTTAAATGATAAAACTTTCAAATTCCTTTTTTTCATAATAAATTAATTTTAATGTTATATATCCTGTAGTTAAGAATTTGAAGTTCTGTTACCCATAATTTACACGAAAATGTATAAGATTCTCAAGATAAATTCCAATCAAATTTTTCGGCAATTATATGCCAATGTCTTGGGAACGGACACTGAATCACAACAGGTTTATTTAAAAACGGATGTGTAAACGAAAGTGATGCAGCATGCAAAAACAAATCAGAAACCTCAAATTCCTCCTGAAACATTCTGTTATGAAAACGATCTCCGTATTTTGGATCGCCAATTAATGGATGACTTATTTTATTGAGATGAATTCGCAATTGATGCATTCGACCTGTTTTGGGAAGTAATTTAACCAAGCTATATCGCGAGGTTTCAAAAGGCTGCACAGGAATCGGTAAGCTTATAGTAGAAAGTGTCTTGTAAGCTGTAAATGCTTCTTTATGTACATTTGCGTCACGACCTTTTACAGCTGAGTCAATTTCACCTGTATCTGGAGAAAAGCCTCGTACAACGCCATAATACACTTTCTCTATTTGATTTGTAACGAATAATTCTTGAAATGATGAAACAAACGTTTTCTCTTTCGCGCAAAGCACAATTCCCGAGGTTTTTCTGTCCAAACGATGCATAGGGAAGTAGCTTTTTCCAAACTGTTCATCAAGCAATTCAAGCAATGTTTGCTCCTCAGCTTGATTTCGTGCCATCGACGAATGATGCACCAACATATTATTGGGTTTTGCTACAGCAATTACAAAATCGTCTTCGTATAAAATCATGTGCAAAACTAACAAACTATTACACAAAGCACATAGGTTTCTTTGACTTTGAATAAGATTGTTGTAGTTTTAACTTGAATCAATTCCAGCTAAAAGCAACAGACATTGAAATCCGAAAAATACCATGAAACAACTATTAATTCTCACTTCAATATTTCTATTCACTTCATTCACAACTCCTTTGGTTGCACAACAAGATGATTTTATCAAGGAATATTTGGAACGATTAGAAAACTCAAAAAAGTATTTAATTCTAGTAGCTGAAACAATGCCAGAAGATAAATATGACTACAAAGCATCGCCAGAATCATTGACGTTTGCTCAAAACTTATTACACATTGGATATGCAATGGATTGGCACAGTCAGTCCTTACTAGGCGGTCGAAAAGCCAGAGTTTGGAAAACAGATACCGAATTTAAAGTTGCCAACAAATCCAAAAAAGAAATGATTGCTTTAATCAACAAAACATTTGATGAAGCCATCAAACTAATCACAGCATTTGATGTAGATAAACTTAGTGACAGACTGGATTACTTCGGATTGAATAGAACGAAAAGACAAATTTTATTATTACTCTCAGATCATATAACGCATCATAGAGGACAAATGTTGGTGTATATGCGATTAAACGGACTTGTGCCGCCAAGATATGTGTTGTTTCAGTAAATAAACTAGTGATTCTTATATATTGAATTTAATAACAATCTGTTTTAATTTGCTCCATATTTTCAAATTCACTCAATGGCAAACTTAATTTTGATCTTGTAATGATTTCCAATATGTTTAACACTTGATTTTGCATCGCTACTGAGCCACAAATCATGATAACACCTTCATTTTGTAAAACAGTTGCTATAAAATTTTGTTGTTGCTCAATTATATCTTGCACATATTGTTTTGTTGCAGTTTCTTGTGAATATGCAATATGTAAACTCGTCAATTGATCAGAATCGAGTCCTTTGTCTAAAAATTCTTTGTATACATTAACAGACGATTTTGTGCGTGTTCCCCAAAATAAATGCAGTTTTTTAGCGTCTTTATTTTCATCAATCATTCCTAAAAATGGCGCAATTCCAGTTCCGTTGGCAATCATAATAATCTCTTTTGAATCGCTAGGTAAATGAAATTCATGGTTACGTTTTATGGTAGCTTTTGTAGTATCATTTTCGGATAATTGACTCAAATACGTAGAACACAAACCAAATTCGTGTTTTTTCACGCTTAAAACAATAGTGCCATCTATTTTACCTATGGAATATTGTCGTTCTACCAAATCGTTTTCTGGATAGAATGATAACAAGTCGCCTGATTGAAATTTTTGCTTTTTTGTAGGTTGAAGTCGAATTAAAAATGTAGCATCTTCGTTTATATCTGAACGCTCTATAACAGAAAAGGAGTTTAATTTTTTCAGATTGATGTTTGCTTTTGGTTTTTTGATTTCAATCGGAATTCCAGTTTGTTTTCCCCATTGTTTAGACCAATCTTCAAAAGCAGTAAACGATTGATTGTTTATTTTAAACACAGGCATGACAGCTTTAAAATTAGCATGTGCATTCAAGAGTATATCTACTTCAACAGCGTATTTACAATAATCAGGATACAATAATGAACCAAAACCAACAACAGAATATTGAATGGTATGTTGATGTTTTGTGTTTTGCAATAAACGTTCAAAATGTTTAGCATTACTTGGTGCTTCTCCTTCGCCATATGTTGACGTCATTACTACGATATGCTTAGCACTTTTATAGTTTGTATATGCATTTAATTGCGTTATAAATACCTTTTTTCCATTCGCGAGAAGCGCATTAAAAAACAGATTTGCAAAACGATAGGTATTTCCAGTTTCTGAGCCTACTAAAATGATAAACTCAGCAATATCTTTATCATGTGTATTTTTAGAAATTAAGCTCTTTTTGGTACGTTTCAAGGTCATTTTGAAACCAGAATACATGAAGAAAATCAAGGCGATACAAGCGAGTAGTAAAATAATAGCCCACAAAATAGTTCCTTGTCCTGTGTGTAATAGCAAACTCCATTGAGAAGCAATGGCAACCCACGGAAGCTGATATGTACTCAGAATTTCTCCTGTATATTGATGTACTTGTAATTCTTTATTTGTGAGTTTGATTAAAAAGTAGTCTTCGATAGCATCTGAAAATGGAAATTCAATTGTTTTTACTTCTGATAGAGTTGTATTTTGGAATACTTCAAAATCTGTTGGATGTACTTTTTGGGGAAGTGTTTCTGCAAATTCAACGTTTTGATGCGAAACTTGATAGGATGGCAATAAGGAGAACTTTTCCAATGATAAATAAACTCCTGTAAGTGTGATAATCACCAACGGAATCCACATGATTTTCCCTAATTGAATGTGATAATATTGCTGAAAATTCTCTTTGACAACTTTTGTAAAGAAACGACGAATTCCACCTTGTCGTTTTGCTATAAGAATGGTTCCTGTAAGTACGATTAAGAAGAGTAAAAAAGATACAAAACCAACAATAAAGCGTCCTGTACTTTTTAAAAATAAAGAACGATGTAGGTTAGTGGCAAACTTGAAAATTGGTGCTTTTTCAACAAGATCACCCAACTTTTCCCCTGTTGTTGGATTGATGTAAAACGTTTCACTAGCGCCGCTTTTTGTAATTACAGATGCAATGACAAAATCATCATTGGTTACTTTTACGTCAATGACTTCATCATACTTTTCTTGAAGAACAGAAATAGTATTCGCAATAGATATTTCATCTAAATTCTTTACTGCATATGGTTCTAACTGATTTGAAATAGGCTCAAACGCTAGAATAATTCCTGTTATAGAAGCAATTGTTATAAATAGGGAAGAAGATATAGCCAACAATAAGTGGCTATATCTCCAGATAGAAATTGTCATTGATGAATGTGTTTATTGTGGAATCATTCGAATGTATCGAATAAACCCTTTTCCAGTCACTTTGCTTTTTACAGTTGCTGATGTAAGTTCAAATTGTACGTCGTCGGTATAATATTCTTGATCTTCCACAGCAGTTTCAAAACGTATTTTATAACCTGCGTCAATTTTATCATTCGGAATTTCAATCACACTAATTTTTCGTTCGCCACCGCTAATAGTTTCTCCAGTAATGGCATCAATATCGGGACGCCTTTTTCCATGAAATTTCCACCATTCTGTAATGTCTGAATACCATTCGTTATCATTTCCTTGTACGTATAAGGTTTGCACATATTCATCCTTAGCATTCAACAAAGAAATTACGATATACGCGCCTTCGCCAGTATAGTTTTTCATTTGAATCATGCATTTATATTTAGAACTTTCTACAGTAGTGCTAAAACTCGTAAGCATACAAACAGAGAGTATACAAACAAAGGCCGTTAGTAGTATTGTTAACTTTTTCATGTTTTTATTTTAAAAATGTGAGATCTATTTTTTCTTGTTGCAATAACTCATTTTCTGCTGCTAAATCGTATACACTTTCATCAAAAGTTGTTTTTTGAGACGTATCGGCACCAATAGAAATTAAATAGTGTAGAATCTTCGCGTTTTTAGCCTTCATTGCCGCAATGTGTAATGGTGAAATACCATCTTTATTTTGCTTATTTACGTTGACTCCAAGTGAATGTACATATTTAATTAACGCGATGTTTTCTGAATCTAAAGCCAAGTGAAATAAGGTGTTTCCGTTTGGTTGAGGCTTTAAAAAGTCAAATCCTTTTGCTTTTAATAATGCTAACTTTTTATTGAAATTTTCCTGTTTTTTTGAATTGAAATTTTTCAATAGATAAAACCCAAGATTGTTCTGTTCTTTGTCAACAACCGTAATATCAGCGCCTTTATTCAACAAAAGCGACACAACTTTAGGTGAATTTCTATAAACAGCATTTGTTAAAGCAGCTGCACCTTCTTTGTTTTGATGATTGATGTTTTTTACCTGTGAAGCCAAATAACGAACGATTTCTTCAGTATTTCGATATGCAGCATATAACAGTGGTGTATTTCCATCTGTATTGGCTTGATTTACATTGACACCTTTGTCCACAAAATACTTGATAAGGGCCAAATCTTTAGACTTAGAAGCCAATGAGAGCAATGGTGTTTCGCCATCTGTAGTTGTAATATTTGGTTCAATTCCCAATGAAGCTAGATATTTGAATGTTTCTAATGTATTCACCTTTCTTCTTAATCCGCGACTTGCAAAAATAATAGCATTTTCATTCTTTTTACTTAACGTTTTGTAATCAATTCCTTTTTCAATTAAACGTTTCATTAGTGGAATGTTTCCTGCTTTTGCGACATAATTGAAAATTCCATTTCCGTTATGATCTGTACTTTTCAATGAAACTCCTTTTGAGATAAAATAATCAATAATCTCAAAGTTTTTAGCGAAAGGTGCTACTAACAAAAGTGCATTGGCACCGTCATTGTTGGTATCTTTAGAAAAATTTGCTCCACGAATGAGACAAAAATTATACAACTCAGTATTTAACTGACCTGTAACAGCAGCAAAATTTGCTACAGAATATCCATGACTATCCATAATATCTGTTTTCGCACCTTTCTCAACTAAAAATTTCATCATTTCTAGGTTATCTCTATAAGCAGCCCAAAAGATGTATGTTCTTCCATCATGCGTGAGTTTGTTTACATCATTTCCCTTTTTGGAAAGCAAGTATTTGATGGTTTTATTGTCTGTTTTTTCAATCAATGCCATTGAGACAGCATCAAACATATTTCGATCGAGTTCAGCAATATCGTTTCCTTTGGCTATTTTTTGATCAATATCTGCAATACTTGGATTCGTTTTCCAATACGCTCTACTCAAAAATTCATTGGATTGTTGCGCAATACCAACTCCTACAAATAGAAATAGCATACTTGCTGAAAGTATTCTAATAGTTTTTATCATCATTTATTTCTTTACGAATGATTCAATCACTGTACTTATTTCTTCTTCTTTTTTGATTTCATCTGAGAATAAATACTTGTACAATGCTTTGTTGTCTACTTTTGCTTCTAGTGATAAATCTGTGTTTCTATTGTAAACTTCGTTCCATTTTTGACGAACTGTTGCCCATTTTAGTTGGTGTTCCTTCCACCAATCAGCAGCAGCTTTACAACGACTATCTGCTACTTTTTTATACACATTGTATCCTTTTTCACTAGCAATGATGACATCCTCTTTTCCAGCTTCTCGTACTACTTTTAAATTGTCTTGATCGTGTACCCAACCATTGTTTGTAATTTCATGTCGGTTGCCACGAACAGTTACATTATAATCACTACGCTTTGTATATTCACGTCTTGGCAATGGCGCATCGGTTGTGTTTTCCCAGTAGCTTTTTCCATCAACATGAACCCAAGTTCCAGAGCCTTCATAGCGTGGACTGTCATCTACTTGAAACACTTTTTGCGTCCATTGTTTTTTTACATCAGATTTAGACTTTTCTTCAAAAACCCAATTATTATCTCCATTATACATGTAGAAATCAGTGTTTTGATACAACCAATCTTGACGCCAATGCTTCACAATGTGTGGTTTAGCAGGGTTTCCAACTTGTAATAAATGCTGAATAGAAACTTTATTTTTTTCATCAACAACAAGTTCTGCCCATTCCAAACCTGTAGCTATTTTAGTTTTTGAAGGTTTGTATAAAGAGTCTTTACTATGCTGAAATGTTTCTGCAAAATTGAAGGTTACTTCAAAGCAACCACACATTTCTTTGATCGCGTTTCTGTCTTTTTTCTTTTTACTCTGTGCACTTGCTATATTGATAGCAACAAGCGATATAACGAGTAGGAGTATGTTTTTTTTCATTTTGATACGATGTTTAGAGTTAAAAGGCGCAGTTTATGATGGCTACGCCTTTTTTAAGGCTCGAGAAACATTCTAAAATCTATTTTAAAATAATAGGTATTCTCGAAAAATAAACCTCACTTTATAAGTCTTTATAGATTAAAAATTTGTCACATTATCGTTTGGTTGATACACATAGTTAAATGTGAAATAGCGACTTTCATTTACAAAAGCATCAGGCGCATCAGGTGCATCTTTGTAATAGCTTAATATTTCAACTTTAGCATATTTTCCGTCGTGTGTTTTAATAACCAATATTTTTCCTGGAGTAGGATTGATTAAGTGTGTTGGCGGACCAGCATACGTATACCAACCATTTCCGCTACCGCTAGGTATTGCATAACTTGAAGTAATATCTTGTACTAAATTTTCAGTTTTTACTTCAGTTACAGAACTCATGGTTCCATCTTCAATATATACTGCTGCATTTCCTGTACGTGCAGGTTCATCGGTAGTTCCTAAAGATGCGCCTCCATTAATAATGATTGAAGTTCCTCTAAAAGCAATATCCCAATCTGTATCACTTGTGGTAGCTTGACCAGTTGCAAAATTAAATTTGGCAAAAGTACCCGAAACAGGTTGTCCTTGTCCTCCGTTTTGTGGCGCATGTAGATTGCTTATTGTTTCTGAGTTTACAGGTAGTAATTGTGGCGTGGTATCATCGTCACTACTACAAGCGATACTTCCTATACATAGTAAAACAAGGGTTAAAAATTTAATAGTTTTCATGATTATTTAGTATTTATATTTAAAATTGAATTGTTAGGTTTCCGTATATAATTCGTCCAGCAATATTGCTGATGTTTTGTGGATCGGTAAAGTCAAAAAGATTGTCTACGCCAACACCAAAAGTGTATTTGTCATACATTGTTTTATTGAATGCGATATCCCAAATTGCATATCCGTTTACAAAATTGTCGTAGCTGTCTAAATATCCGTTTCCGTTAGAATCAGCTATACCGTATTTGCTTCGATATACAGTTCTGATATTTGCGTTTGCGTTCCATTTGGGAATCTTGTAAAATAGTTTTCCGTTTGCCATGTGTCGCGAACGATTGAAGAGTCCGAAATAATCAGAAGTTTCTAGTTGAAAAGACGGAGAACTTAGACTTTCTCTAGCAAATACTTGTCCGTTTTCAAAACCATCTTCCGCTGCTTTATCTTTTGCAAATAGCAATTGATATCCTGCTGAAAACTGTAGATTCTTAATTACTTTCCAGGTTGTAGAAAACTCCAAACCTTGTGTGTATACTTCGTTTACATTGGTATAACTAAATACATTTTGTCCGTTGGTTTTATTGGCAATGATTCGTGTATCAATCAAATCATCAATTGTATTTCTAAATACATTTAGTTGAAATGATAGTTTGGATGTTGGATTGTAATCCAATCCGATATTAATAGCAAGCGAACTTTCTGGTTTTAATTCATCTGAAAAAGCACTTACCGGCACTATTTGATTGGCAATTTGTCCTTCTGCTTCTAATTGAGCAATAGCATCTGCAACTGCATCATATCCTAAAACAGTATAACCGACTGTAGCATTGGTGAAATTAAAATAGAGTTGTCTGAAATCTGGTGCTTTAAAACCATATCCTGCGGAACTTTTTACGGCTAATTTTGAGTTTATTTCATAACGAGCTGCCAATTTTGGACTGAATTGTGATGCGTATACATTATGATTATCAAATCGTGCACCGACAATTACATTTAACTTATCTAATGGATTTCCATCGTATTGCGCATATAGGTATGGAGCTTTGAATTTTGGAGTTTGATCAAAAAAAGTACGATCCAGGGTTTCATACGTATATCCAATTCCTGCGATGTATGCTGTTTTTTCAGAAGCTTTATAAACCGTGCGCAATTCTGGTCGAATCATGGTTTGATCGAAAAACGATTCACTAAACCTTGTATTGCTAGCATTATCGTTTAGAAACTCAGAAGCATCATAATTTGTAGCATAAAACTCCAGTGAACTTTCCCACTTATTATTAAATGCATGCGCTAATTTGGTGTGAATGTTCCATTCGTTAACGTCACTTTCTCCCTGTAAAGTTTCTGAAGCAATATTGTCTTGTGTTTGCGTGAAGAAGCGACCTGAAACTAATAGATTTGTTTTTTCTGAAAAATCATACGTTGCTTTTGAAGATATCGTATAGTTTTCAAATGGTTCAACTGTATTTGCAGTCGTATTTTCGTTTAAATCAAAACCGCCACTGCTATAACGATTTACAAAACCTGAAATACTGAATTTGTCATTTTTATAACCAATATCGGCGCGAGTGTCATAGGTTTCAAATGAAGCTGTACGCTGTTGAATACTTCCTTTTATACCATATTTAGGAGTTTCAGTAATGATATTAATTACTCCACCAAGCGCTTCATTTCCATAGAGCGAAGAAGAAGCACCTTTTATAATTTCTATTTGTCTGATGTTTCCAACCGTAATTCGATCTAAATCTAAAGTTCCAGCTGAACGGCCAATTAATGGAACACCATCTACTAAAATAAGTGTATACGCAGCATCTAATCCTTGCATCTGAATTCCTTCGCCACCACCAAAATCGGGAACAGTAATTAAACCGCTTTGTTCATTTAAAATATCACTCAAACGAACTGCATTGATGGCTTTTAAATCCTTTTTTGAGATAATTGAAGCCGATAGTGGGAGTGAAGATAGTTGTCGCTTTGTTCGTGTTGCTGTAATTACAACATTGTCTAATCTTTCTATCTTCAATGAATCTTTTTCTAGAGTTTCAGGCTGTTGCGAATACATACAACCTGTCAAAAGCATGAAGAAATAGAATAGAATATTATTTTTATTTAGACTCATTACATATAATTTGATTGCAAATATATATTTTATTTTTATTCAATCTAAATAAGAACAGTCTTTTTTTGTTAAAATTTTTAAGTGACTATTTGATACCGATTTATAAGTCGTGAGGAAGTGCTTTTAAGGGCATTTTAATTTGTTATTTGAAGAGAATTCATGTTAAAAGAAACTTTTCGAATTAAAAAACTTTGTGTACACAGTGTTTTATTCAACAGATGTTAAGTAGTATCTTTACCATACTTAAAAAAAGAACGCTTATTTGTATATTAAAAGGCGTTTAAAGAAGCATTGCCATATCATGAAACTCAATATAAAAGATACATTCAATAAAGAATTACCGGCCGATCCAAACAAAAACAATACGCCACGAAAAGTATTTGAAGCCTGTTATTCATTTGTAACTCCGAGAATTCCATCCAATCCTAAAATGATTCACATTGCAGGTGAAGTTGCAGAAGTGCTCGATTTGGAACGCGATACACATTCGGAAGAATTCCTTCATACATTTTCTGGAAAAACAGTTTACCCAAAAACGAATCCGTATGCAATGTGTTATGGTGGACATCAATTTGGACATTGGGCTGGACAATTAGGTGATGGAAGAGCGATCAATTTAGGAGAAATTCGTTCCAATGGGCAACAATGGGCATTGCAACTCAAAGGAGCAGGAGCAACGCCATATTCACGTACAGCTGATGGTTTTGCCGTATTGCGTTCGTCCATTCGTGAACATTTGTGTAGTGAAGCCATGCATTATTTAGGTGTACCAACTACACGTTCATTATCATTAGCTTTAACAGGTGATGAAGTATTGCGTGATATGTTATACGACGGCAATCAAGCATACGAAAAAGGTGCTGTGGTTTGTAGAGTAGCGCCAAGTTTTGTACGCTTTGGAAACTTTCAAATCTTAGCAGCTCGAAAAGATCATAAAAATCTTAAAAATTTAGCAGATTATACGATTAGAAATTTTCACAAAGACATTCAATCTGAAGGAAAAGAAAAATACATTGCATTTTTTCAAAAAATAGTAAATGCTTCCTTAGAAATGGTGTTGCATTGGCAACGCATCGGATTTGTACATGGTGTAATGAATACAGATAATATGTCTATTTTAGGACTCACAATCGATTACGGTCCGTATGGTTGGTTGGAAGGATACGATCCAAATTGGACACCAAATACAACTGATAGTAGAAATCATCGCTATGCCTATGGAAATCAGCCAGGAATCACATTGTGGAACTTGGTACAACTGGCAAATGCCTTATATCCGTTGATTGAAGACGCAAAACCACTGGAAGATATTTTGGAAAATTACCAGAAAAGTTTTGATCTGAAGTATGTGGAGATGATGTCTAAAAAGATCGGTTTAACTGAAAAAAATGCTGAAGTTGAGGAATTGATTGAAGATTTAGAGAAAAATCTACAGCTAACAGAAACCGACATGACCATCTTTTTCCGCGAATTGCCACGCATTCAGAAGAAAAATACGGCACAAGAAGCTTTTCAAAAAATACACAAATCGTTTTACAAGCCTTTAGAATTAGCAGGAGCTACCACAGATGCTTGGAATGTATGGTTTACAAAATACATTGAATTATTACAAAAAGAAGAAGATAGAGACGAAACTCGAAAATTCAAAATGTATGAAGTCAATCCGAAATTTGTATTGCGTAATTACATGGCACAACTCGCAATTAATGCAGCAGACAAAGGAGATTACTCTGTTATCGAAGAATTATACGAAGTCTTAAAACGTCCGTATAACGAGCAGCCAGAATATGAAAAATGGTATGCAAAACGACCAGAATGGGCACGAAACAAAGTGGGTTGTTCTATGCTTTCGTGTAGTTCGTAAAAGTTTGTTGTTTGGTGGAAAATCAGGTGAAATCACTGGTTATTAGTGTTTTAAAATTACATATCTTAAAGCCACTAAATAACTAACCATTATGAAACTAATAAAAACAAACCAATCAACGTATTATCAATTATTTTTACTTCTGTTATTTTCATTCTTAGTTTGTACAAGCTGTAGGACAAAAGGAACTGTTTTAGCATGGAGTAAAGCAGATACACCAGAACAATTCCCGGAGGCTAGTTTAAACTTACCAAAAACAGGCGTTTGCTTTTCTGGCGGCGGTACACGTGCTATGAATTGTGCTATTGGACAAATGAAAGGTTTAGATAGTATAGGGCTTTGGGATGATATTGGATATATCTCAGCAGTTTCTGGAGGATCGTGGGCTTCTACCATATTTACCTATTATAGAGATGGAGCAGAAAATGACAAACAACTGCTAGGAACTATCATGGCTCCAGGAGATATTACTTTGGAAAATCTTCAACAAATGACAAAAGGCTTTATGGGAGAAGTAATAACAAAGAGTCTTATGGATGATCTTTTTGGACGATTAGGTTTAGATTTGATTTCTCACGGAATTCTTCAAAAAATGGACTTTATTTGGATTGATGGAATTGGACATACTTACCTAAAACCATTTGGACTCTACGATCCTGAACATCCTAAATATTTTACGCTCGATATTGCAACTAGAGATGATATATTAGCTAGAAACCCTAAACTGAAAGCATCTGATTTTATAACTGTTCATAAACAAGAAGGAGATATAAAAAGACCATTTTTAGTGGTAAACTCCAGTCTTTTAGGACCCAATAAAGATTTGCCTCTTCGAAATCCAGAAAACTTATCCGTTTTTAATTATACGCCATTATATATTGGATCTAATTATCCATTAAGGATTACAGATAAGGAGCTTATTTTTGGTAAAACCGTTCATTTTAATGTTGGCGGCGGATTTGTAGAACCTTTTGGTTTTGGAAGCGATTTACTTTCTTCCCAAAACAGACAACTTTCAAATACGGATGCGACTCCATTACGTGTAAAACTCGCAAAAAAACGCTTTGAAGCAGTTGACGCAACAGGAACGAGTAGTGCAGCTTTTGGAGCAATTGTAAGTTCAAATATATTTTTACAATTATCCTCAGATATACTATTAGGTTATTCGCTAGATCATTTAATTCCTGAAGAAGAATATTGGCCAATTTCAAAAAGTGGTGTCGTTCAAAAAGCAGAAAAATACCGTTTTACAGATGGTGGAAATTTAGAGAACTACGGACTCATTACCTTGTTACAACGTGGTGTTGAACGAATAGTCGTTTTTATCAATACAGATACACCAATCACTGTAGATTTATCGCCAAGCGCTAATTGTCCGCCACAAGCAAGTCAAATAGATAGTGATTTATTTCCACTATTTGGATATCCTATAGGAAATCATATCAACAATCAAATTTTTACAAAAAAAGATTTTAAGACAGTATACGATGGTTTGAGTACTGCCAAAAAAGAAGGCAGATCAGTTATGACAAAAACAACATTGAGAACTGTAAAAAATAAATGGTGGGGAATTCCTGCTGGGCACAAAGTTGAAATTTTATGGGTGTACAATGAAACAGTTCCCGAATGGCAAAACAAATTAAAAGAGCCAGTATTAAATCAAATCTGTCTAGGTCCAAAAGGTCAATTTCCAGATTTTCCTTTATACAAACTTATCTTTGAGAATGGTTTGACAAAAGGAATTTCATTGACAAAAGCGCAAGTAAATTTATTGTATCAATTAAGTGCTTGGAACGTATATAGTAATAAGGAAGTTTTTGATTTTATAAAGAAAAAGAAGTAAACTATTTGTTTTTCAACTGTTTATAGCTATTCGTAATGTTTCGTATTTTTATCGTACTAAACATGTATTCGATAATAGTTGAAAAGACAAACCAATGAAAAGCACAAAACTCCAAATACAGAATAAAAAAGGGCATAACTTAAATGCATATTTAGAATTGCCTGCGAATCAAAAACCACACTATTACGCCATTTTTGCACATTGCTTTACATGTAGCAGTAGCTTAAATGCCGTAAAAAATATCAGTAGAACGTTGACAACACATGGTTTTGGCGTGGTACGATTCGATTTTACAGGTTTGGGTAGGAGTGAAGGCGAGTTTGCAGAAAGCCATTTTTCTGGAAATGTAGAAGATTTAGTAGCAGTTCATGAATATATGAAAACTAATTTTCAAGCACCTAGTTTATTAGTTGGTCATTCGCTTGGTGGCGCAGCAGTATTGGTTGCAGCTTCGAAATTAGATGATATAAAAGCAGTAGCTACCATTGGCGCACCGGCAAATGTAAGTCATGTAAAACACTTGTTTTCGCACGATATTCATAAAGTTCAAGATGATGCAGATGTTCAGGTGAATATTGGTGGAAGACCGTTTGTGATTAATAAAGAATTTGTGACAGATTTTGATAAAACAGACTTACCTACAATCGTAAAAAACTTGCGTAAACCTTTATTAATTCTGCATTCGCCAACTGATACGATTGTTGGAATTGAAAATGCAAAAGAATTGTATGTAAACGCACATCATCCGAAAAGTTTTGTGTCGTTAGATAATGCCGATCACTTATTAATGCAAGAAAGAGACAGTCGCTATGCTGGAAATATGATCGGATCTTGGGTTGAGCGTTATTTTCCAAAGCAAGAAAACAAAATGTTAGATACCGAAGGCGAACACTTAATCGGGCATTTGAATTTGGTAGAAGATAATTTCACCACTAAGATTCAGATGAAAAATCACAATTTAATTGCAGACGAACCTATTTCAGTTGGTGGAGATGACTTCGGACCTTCGCCATATCAATTGTTATACGCAGGTTTGGCCGCCTGTACAACCATGACACTAAAAATGTATGCCAATCGTAAAGGTTGGGACTTACAAGAAGTGTTTGTATACATTTCGCACAGTAAAAAGAAAAATACAGAACTTGGTATTGAGATGGAGAAACCAACACGCATAGACTTTATTACGAAGAAGTTAAAATTTGTTGGTGATCTTTCAGACGAACAAAAACAACGCTTAAAAGAAATTGCAGCAAAATGTCCTGTTCATAAGACCTTGGCGAGTCAAGTCGTGTTTGAGAGTGAAGTTGTTAACTAGACTTACTTAGATTGTTGGACTTCTTAGATTCTTAGTTTTTATATTTTATCATTACTATCTGATTGCCTGTATGGATTTTATTTTCAGGTGTTTATACTCGTTGCGTAAGAATTTTTTTAACTTTAAATTTACCAAACTGCAAATCATCAACTAGGTAATATTTCTATCTTAAGTTTGATATTCAGTTTGAATTTCATGGCAAAAATCGATAGTAAATCGTCATGAAAGTTAATTAACGCATCTAAACCAATTCGTATGCAATCACAATTAATGCAGGTATTCTCTGCAGCCTTTCAAGAATACACAACGCAAATTGATGACAAAGGGAAAAATTTATATCAAAACTTATTTGAAGAATATTTTGGTGAACGATGGGAAGCGCCTGCTATCACAGATGCAAACCCAAAAATTGAATTTCCAGAGTATTCAGAATTGTTAGCCTCAAATTCGCCAATTGTATGGAAACATGTCAAAATTGGCACTTATGATCATCCTCCATATTGTTATAGAGAAGATGATGGCAAATGGCAAGGTTGGGAATATGATATAGCAGAAGCTGTAAAGGAAATTATCATAAATCATTACAGTGAAATTGCTACATTAAATTTTGAATGGATTGCTGCACCAATAGAAGAAGAAGACCTTCCAATGGACGGTTCAGACAACGATGATATTAAAGAAATTCTGTTAGAAGGACTTAGAAATAAAGAATATCACATGGTATTTTCAGGTACCTTAGTAAAAGGAGATCAAACAGGAAATATGATGGAGAATGCTACAGAAAAGGAAGAAGACGATTATGAATTTGGTGCTCCTACCAGTAATTTTTATGTAAGTGGTTTGTACACCGGAAGAGGCAATTTTGGAGAAATCCCTGTTGATTCAGCGGAACTGATGCTTAAAAAGTTCGCAGAAAACAGCACCGAAGAAGCTCCTATTCGTATTGTTCATACTTCAAATGGTGGACAAACTAATATTGCCGCAAATGTAGGCAATTGGATTACTAACAAATACAAAGGAGAAGTTTCTGATTGGGATGTTCACATTCCGTCACTTTTTACCCTTATTCAATATGGAGATCCGCATATTTACATTGGAGACATCTTGCAAATTATGGTCATAGCAAAAGATAAAAAGAATTATCCAAACCTTCAAAACCTAAAACTCAATTTTGATGCTTTCAATAGTACTTCTGACTCGGAAGCCATTTCTCCAGATGAACCAGCTTCAGGAAAACTGCCTATGCAAATTGCTCCGTATGCGCTTCTTACGACTTAATTGTTTTATAGACTTACTTAGATAGTTAGACTTTGTTTCATCTTTGATTTGCTGAGAGGTCAAAATATAATAATCGAAAACAGCTAATTCTTTTATTCAATTCTATAGCAGTTCATTAAATATTAAGATGTACTTTCGCCGCTTCAAATAAAATTTGACATGAAACGCATAAACGAATACAAGAAACTCTTTGGAGTCGAAAACGAAATCGAGTTAAAGACCTTAAAGAAGAGTTACCGTAACTTGGTAAAAGAATGGCATCCAGATAAGTTTCAAAATGGAGATGCTTTACAGGAAGAAGCAGAACTCAATAGCCGAAAAATTATTGACGGATATCATTTTTTAGTAAGTATTGCACCAGAAACGAAAGAAAAGAACTTGCCAGAATATACAGAAACAATTACTAATTCAGCTATTGCAGATTACCAACACAAAGGTTTATTGTTAGAATTGACTTTTACTGATGGTGCTACGTATGAATATTTTGGAGTTACCAAACAGGTTTTTCAAAAAATGATGAGTGCTGGGAATCTAAATCGTTTTGCAAAACGTAATATATACCCTAAGTATATGTATAGAAGAACGCAGCGCACATTAGAAACTGCATAATAAATAAGCATACATACTGTTGTCATTCTTGGCACAGTAATTGAATAGAAATAAGTATTATTAAAAATTAAATATATTACAATGAGTAAAGGAACAGTAAAGTTTTTCAATGATGCCAAAGGATTTGGTTTCATAACGGAAGAAGGTTCAAACAAAGAACATTTTGTTCACATTTCAGGTTTAATCGATGAAATTCGCGAAGGTGATGAAGTTGAATTCGATCTGCAAGAAGGAAGAAAAGGTTTAAACGCAGTAAACGTCAAAGTTATTTAAATATATACTTCAAAGTTTTACAAAAGCCCATCAATGATTGATGGGCTTTTTTTATGGGCAAAATTTTGTAAAATAATTAGTTCTTTCGATAGAAACTGAATTTATAGCACTATTTCTTTTTATCACCAGCATTAAAAGGTGTATCTGTAATAACAGGTCTTTTTCCAAAATTAAAACTGAGCATTCCATCTCCATTTCCTTTCCAGTTCATATGACAACTAATACATCCTTGTTGATCAAAACTAGCAGAATCTACAGGGCCAAATGGTCGTGCTTTTTCCCAAAACCAGCGTACAGTACCATTTTTATCTTTCGCCTTATACATAATGGTTAGTTCTACCAAGTCACTAAAATGAGGTTCGCTTGGAGGAGTTGTTCTATAATTTTCTTTTAAAACAATACTTCCAACGGGCAAAGTAGTAAGTGTTTTTGGATTGTCTTTGTATGCATTTAAGGCAATATCGTTCACATAAATTTTAATCATTTTCCCATGAGGATTTTCACCAGGAGTCGCTTTACTAAAGACATTCCATTCATCGTCGGGCCAAGTTTCCCATTTTTTATAAGGATCAACGCGCATCACATATTTTAATAAGTCTGGTCCATTAGGTGCAGGCAATTTTGCAACAGGATTTTTTGCTCTTCCCATAACCCAACTAAAATCTGAATATTTTGTAGGATTCGAAGAACGGGCAAATGCATGACAACCAATACAACTACTCGCTGTTTGATTAAAAGTCTCCATGCTACTATTTGCTAAATTTTGTAATATAGGGTTTCCAACTTTAGTAGTATCTGTAGGCCATTGTACACCAATAAGTTGGTAATGTTCCCAAACAGATTTTTTTGCATGTAACTTTTTTTGATAGTTTGCATTTGCTTTTTTAACCCAATCAGGAATAGGATTTTGTCTGGTTACTTGTGTCATTATTTGCTTCGGGCAATCAACTTGTCGGCTATTATTTTCACAAGAATCGATGGCTTTAGATGGATCATAAAAAGAAGGTGTAATTCCAGCTTTCTTTGTGGCTTCGGTTTCTACATTATCATTTTGCTCAAAAGTCATCCATACAAAATTTGGATTAGATGGTGTTTTGTAAACAATATGAAGTCCCACCAATCCGACTAATTGTTCTGAACAGTATTGTATATTATTTTTCACTATTTCTGGGAAAGAATCCTTTTGAATAGAATCACTAGCAGGAATGTACACAATAGCTTTAGAAGTATAATAACGACTTGTATCATCTTTTTTGGGATCTAAAATCCGCCAAGAAGCTTTCAGTTCCATACTTCCCACAGGAAATTTGATATCACTTCCAGCTTGTTTTAAAGCATTATAAAATTGATTTTTTAAGACATATTCAAACATTGGTTTGTTCATATACACCTCATAATGTACCAAATTGGAATTTTTATCAATAAGCACGCCACCAACTGCTTGATTTGTTTCCGTAACTAACGGACTTATTTTTGAAGTGGTTCTTAAAATTTTATGATTCATATTAATCGAATCACATACGGTTTGGTTTCCTGAACTTGGTTTTCCCCAAGCAGCAGGCGTTTCAGCATTGGGTAAAAAGATATCATAGGCTTCTTTGTAGTTTTCCCAAAGTGTTCCAGTTCCATCTGTTGTAGGTGTATTAATTGCTAAAAAAGTATCCCATGCAAACGTAGCTGCTTCATTTGATGTTGCTCCAGAACGTAAGTCTGTTGGGAGTTTATCACTTATAGCAGCATATTCAGGCTTAGCAATATCTTTACAACTAGTTAGTAAACAAAATAATATGAGTACATAAAAGAAAGGCTTCATGGTGGCAAGTTTTTTGGTTTTCGCAACATAAGATACTCTATATATACGACATACACTTAAAACAAGCTTTTAGTAGCTAAAAATCATTCCATTCTTCACTTAAATGTATAGCGTTGTTCTTCTGTTGAAGATGCTTTTAGTAATTGATGAAATGTCTTTATGGTATTAAAATTTCGGGTAATTTCTCCAGAAGCCGCAATTCCAGAAACACCGGTTTCTAGTATAGCTGTAACATCTGCTGTGGTAATGCCTCCAACACCAATAATAGGTGTTTCGGTGTTTAATTCGTCTATAATTGCCCTGTAACCATTTACACCTAAAATCGGAGGTAAATTGTCTTTGGTTGTTGTAAATCTGAAAGGGCCTAAACCAATATAATCGACTTCTTTATTGAGTAATTTTTCACAGTCTTGCAAGGTGTTTGCTGTACCGCCAATCATTTGCCAAGTGTACACATGCTTTCTTACAATCGTAGGGCAGGAGTCTATTTTTTCTAAATGAACACCATCTGCCTTCACTTCTTTTGCTATTTTATAATGGTCGTTAATTAGCAATCTTGTTTGAAAATGAGCTGTGATTTCTCTAGCTTCTTTGGCTAAGTTTAAAAGTTTTTTATCTGAAACATTTCTAAAGCGCAATTGTACCAATTCTGCACCAGATGAACATGCTCTTTGAATATTTTCCAATTGTTCTTTTGGAGAATCACCTTGTGTTATATAATGTAATTTAGGTATCATCATACTAGACAGCCACTATTTTAGAATATTCCATAAAGTGAGATTCAAATCGTTTTAGTATCGGATGCATTTTTTCAGAATATACAACATACTGACATTTATCTATACTGTTTGTAATAGACATCAATGCTGTATATGCTGATTTTTGAATTAGAAATTCGGCATCATCAACACTAAATATTTTTAATTGAGAAGTATTTAATCCATTTAATAACAACAACTTATTCATAGCTATTGGCGTAGAAATAAGAATGTCTATACCTTCAAATATTTCTGATTTTTGTATGTCAACATGAAGTTGTTCATATCCTACATATACTCGTAACGAAGTATGTTTTGTGTAGGTTAAGAATGCATCATATAGTTCTAAAGCTTTTTCTTTATTTTCAACTATAATTACAGCTCTTGGAGCATTTCCAACAGCTTCACACTTTAATTTGTGTAACGTTGTAAGGATCAATGCGGTTGTTTTTCCACTTCCTTTTAAAGCTGTGCAATAGACATTGGCGCCACTTTTTATGACAGGAATGCTTTTGCTCTGAAAAGGAGTTGGCGTTACTATTTGGAGAGCTGCTAACTTCTCTTTTATATCAGCATGTAATTTTTTAAAAGGCATAGGAATAAAGAACTAACTGTTTCGTGCAGTATTTATACTAATTGCGGCAAATATACTGCGTATGTCCTTAATCATCACAACTATGCTCAACAATTTTGATTGCTTTTAAATCGTTCCATACAGTATGATGTTCCTTTTTAGGCGAAATTCGAAATACCAGAATTGATTTGTTCTTTTTAGGACACAGTTTTTGTTCTACATGAAAATATAATACCAAAGGCTTTCTAGTAATAAAAGTATCGTAAATGGTTGCTTTCCCAACAAAATTTCCATCATCATTTTTTGTGATTTCTACTGTAGTTTCAGGCAATACAAGGTCTTTTTCTTTATTTACACCTTCTAATAAACCATCATAATACTTTTTAATGTATTCTGTTACTTCTGATACTTTTAAGGTATGATTGATATTAACTTTCCAAGCAAAAGCATAGGTCCAAAAATAGGGGCTTTTGGTATCATTCCATCCTTTTGGGAATCGAGCATCTTCAAAACCTTTCAATTCAATATCCTTGGCAAAATGCAATGGAATTGCGAATAATTCTTTTCCCCAAGTATCTTCAGTTTGTAAAAGATCAGTACTATAGGTAACGCCTAGTTTTGCAAGCATTTTAATCGCATTATTATTATTTAGATTTAATGCTAAAGACTTTTTATAATTTGTAATCGCTTCTTCATTTTCCCCAAGTGTCATTAATGCTTCTGCATAACTATCATACGGATTATCTTTATTGGGAAACACTTCAGTACTTAATTTGAAAATTTTAGCCGCATCTTTGGCATTTCCAGCATGCAAGAATTTATATCCTGCTATAATAAGCTCTTGTTCACTTACATGATATTCTGGTGAATTTTTATGTTTTTGATAATACGCAATACCTTTGTCAATCCCTTTATTTTCAATAGTTTTAACCATAAATTTTGCTAAAGGGATTGATGGTAAATCGTATGGTTTATCATATAATATTCCTGTAATTGCTGTGGTTATGGAAGTTCGAAAGGAATGACTTGTATTATTTAAAATTATGATTGAAGCGTTACGAGACGGAATTCTAGTATACAACGAACGAAAACCACCAATAGAACCACTATGACCTGTAGTTTCTACAATTTCTTTGGTAGTACCAATCGGTTTATCTCTAATTTCCCAGCCATATCCATAATGCGCATTATGATCAATAATATGCTTTTCAAAAAGCATGTCCATATATTTTTTGGGTAATAATTTTTCAGTATTCAATGCTTGATCCCAAAGAAAAAGGTCTTCAATTGTAGTGTAAATTGCTCCTGCAGCATACGCAGAAGATTTGTCTGTACTATCATTGTCATAGTATTCCCCAAAACTTTTGTTATAGCCAGACGCCATGTTTTTAATAATTGGTCTGTGTCTGTGAAATCCAGAGTTTTTCATTTGTAACGGATCAAATATCCTTTCTTTCAATAAGTCTTCATACGTTTTTTTAGTAACAGTCTCCATAATGTATCCCAGTAATGTATAGCCATTGTTACTGTAGGCAAAACGAGTTCCAGGTGCAAACTGAAGTGCTGCACTTGAAAACTGATGCACCATGTCTTTTGGTTTGTTGTATATTTTATCATCAACACCACGATCAAAACCAGCAGAATGGGTGAGTAGATGATGAATTGTAATTAGATCACCATTTGCTTTAGGATACTCTTTTAAATAGGTTGAAATAGGTGTGTGCAACTCCAATTTACCTTCAGCAACCAATTGCATAATGAGCATGGATGTAAAAGATTTGGTTATCGAAGCAATTTGAAACTTTGTATCTATTTGGTTGGGAATATCCCATTCCATATTCGCCAATCCGAAAGCTTTCTTGTAAATGATTTGACCTTGATCTGCCACTAAAATTGTACCGTGAAACATGTCGTAATCTGAATACAACTGAACTAGCTTATCTATTTTAGTTGCTTTTTCATTTTCGCTTTTTACTGGTGTTTTTGTACACGCAGGAATTGATATTATGAATGCCAAAAGCATTGCAATACATGAGATTTTCTTCATAATTATTTTTTATCATCTAATTATTCGTAAAACTAGATTGTACAAGAATATGAAGTGTCAAAAAAATGTAAAAGAAGTGTCAATTACTGTAAAATAGTGGCATAAACTACATGTAACTAATCCTAAAATTGGAAACTCAGATTTCTAGTTCTTCATAAACTTTTCTCTAAATTTCCCGGTTGGAGTTACCATTTCAAGAAAATACAATCCTTTTGAGAGTGTAGAAACATCTATTATGTTGTTTGTGTTTTTAATTTCTTTAATTCTTTGTCCTTGTATGTTGTGAATTACAAAAGATTTAATTTGGACAGTTGCATTTGATACAAAAAGTTTGTCTGTCGTAGGATTGGGATAAATTCGTATGTTTGAAATACTATTCTCTGTAACACTTAATGGTTGACTTTGCAAGTAGATTCCGCTAAACAACGGATTTTCTAAGTCTAAATAATCAACACCATTTGCACTATGTAAATAATACTGCATAAAATTGTCTAGCATCCAATAAAATCGACCTTCCCAATTATCGTAAGCATCCGAACAATAATTTGTCTCTGAAGAAAAGTTGCTTAAAATCATTGATCCGTAATCATTCTCACTATGATTAAAAGAAGAAGCTTCAACTTGAAAAGCATTACAGCCACTAAAACCAATAATATTTATAGCATCTGTTGTATCTAAAAATGTGATGGTTCCTACTTCAGTAATCGTTGGCGGTTGTGTATACGGAGTAGAAACAAAATCATTAATTACCTCAATAATGTACCATGTACGGAGTAATTGAGCATCTTGCGAATGTACTTTTGTAGTAGTGAAACATAAAAATAAGATAAAGATGAATTTGGTAACGTTTTTTCTTTTAGTGTACATAATCGGTTTTTGGTATAATTATAAAATTACTAATTATTATGTAATAAAAACACGTAATATAAAACTAGTTTTCAATCTTTTATGTGTCTTATAAGTATTAAAATATTGTTATAAAGAATGAAAATAATATTTTATTTGGGATATCTAATTTTTAATCACTTTTTCTTGAAGGATAATTTTTCCTGTAGAATTGTATGCTTTCACAAAATAAATCCCCGTTTGTAAATTAGGAAGATTGATTGTTTTTTGATTAGAATTAATCGCTTCTGTAAACAATAACTGTCCTTGAATACTGTATAAATCTACTTTTGAAATTTGATCGTTTTCCGTTTGAATCGTTAATTGATTCGTGAATGGAACAGGATAAATTTTTGTTGTACTTACTTCAATTTCTTCTGTGCTTAATACTCCATTGAAATAGTCGTTTGCTTTGTTAAAAGCTTCTACACCAATTTGCGCTCCAATAAGACGTCCACGAATATCATCGATAGGAGGATGAATTCCACCCCAAATTCTCGATAAACTTGTCTGATCTGAGGCATCACGATAGGTTGCCCATTGTAGTGTGAATGGCGCACTCGGTCCTTTTTCAAATACTAAAAAATTGTCTTGTGGAATGTCGAAAGTTCCCATTCCGCCAGGGAAAAATTCATCACCAGTTAGTAAAGTCAATACTTCTGCGGCAGCTCTTGAGAACGTTGAATGCCCAGATAAATATCCAGCAAATGGAGGCGTTACAAAGGTTCCGCGTTGGTATGGCCACCATTTTGTTGCTAAAATCCAATCAACACCAGCAATATCTTGCGTCGGATCAGTTATATAATCAGGTCCTTTCCAAGCGTATACTTTTATTTTGCCAACATTTTCGTCAGCATCTCCAGCTAATGGATCGCCAGTTTCTATGAGTTCTATATAACCAGGAATTAACGGTAAACCGTGCGGATCATAACTTGGAAGTGAAGCATCTGTACTTTGTCCTTTTCCAGCCATATACCGAATGGCAGAAATTGGCCGTATATAGTCGTAATATCCTTTTATTCCCCACGTATTAATCGCAGCATCATGCATCGCGCCACCGAGCGCTAAGTAACATTTTACATCCCATTCTAAATCGCTTAAAGACAATCCCGAACCATTCATCTTTTTTTCTGTTAATGGATGATCGCTCACATAGTTCATAATCGTAAACCAGTGTCCTGGAGGCGTTTCAGAATCAGGTCCATCTGCCCAAAATTCGGCCAAAACACGTGCATAATCTGACCTTTTTACCATTTGAGATGCGTATGGCATATTTGTCACAGGGTTTAGAGCGTGTCCTGTACTTGGATCGCCACCATTTACAATATCATAGAAAGCTTTGTATTCTTCAAACGTTTCTGGAAATGCTGTAGTTGGTAGATTTCCTAGCGCGCCAGGCGAAATATCAATCATTGTATTATCGGCAGGATCTAAATGAGAAGACCATAACGAAACTAAGGCAAAATGCCACTTGTACGGATCGTCGATACCGTCTTCATTAGATTCTAGAATGTATTCTGGTGGTCCTGGATCGCTGTATACATAACAGTCAAATCCATTGTCTATAATCTGTAAATTATCATAACTTAAGGCAAAAGGATACACTTGTCCCCATTCTGGACTTAAAAAACTTGGTGTGTTTAATGGATAGGCATTTCCACTTTGATCTATATATACATCAAAGGCCAACGGTTGCCATTTATTCGGATCAATATCATTTGTATCTTCGTAAATTTCCAAAATTAACGGATTGTTTACAGGTTGATAGTGCTCGTTTGCATAATCATTCTGTTCATTTGATCCATCTTGCAAACCAAAAGCGATAATTTCATCTGCCAAATGATTTCCCAAGGCGGCGTACGAACCTGTACTATAATCTGTAGACGTGAAACTTACATCATAGCTATATGATTCAAACAATGTTTGAAAACTCGCTAGGGAAGTGGTAGCACCTGGAGAACTTGCAAAACGATGTGTTAGCAAGCGATACATTGCATAACTCATAACTTCGTGTCGTGCTGCTGCAATATCTGTTGGTGTAGCAATTCCTGTAAAAGTACTTGTATATGTTCCATACGTTTTTCCTAAAAAGACTGTTTCGGCAGTTGCTTCAAATAGTGCCCATGCGTCATACATTGCTATTGAACTGTGAAATAAGTTTCGAGCATGTACGGTTGGACGTGCAAAATCGCCACGAATGGCATTTAACAATTCTTCATTCCATTCGCGGGCTACAGAATGTTGTGCTTGAAGTACTGGTATAGCTAGGAATAGACTTAAAAAAGCCGCTATTATTATCTTTTTCATTTTTGGTTGATCGAGGTTATGCTGTAAACTTAATTAAAAGATTGTTTTTTTACAAACTATGTCGTTGACAATGAAGCAGTTTTTGTCACTTTTTTTAAAATTACTAAAATTAAGATAGAACCGCATCCACAGATTAAGAAACCAATGAATAGAGGAGAAGCTGTCGTTTTAACAAAACCGCCAATATAAGTTGCTATAGGAACTGCCATAATTGTAGACGTAAAACCGTTTATTGCAGCACCAACGCCTGCAATATGTCCAACAGGTTGCATTGCTAACGAGCGTAAATTCCCGAAAAGGAAACCTATAGAGAAAAATTGAATTCCGAAAAACGATACTAATACATAAACATTAGGATTCGGTTTGCCGTAAAAAAGGATTAAATATATAATTGGAATTGCCGTAAAAGAAATCAAAAAGGCACGAACCAATTTGTACATTCCGTATTTTAAGACAAATTTTCCATTTAAAAACGTAGCAAATCCTACAGAAATTGCCAATGCTGCAAAGATGTATGGAAACTCTTCAACCATACCATATTGATTTTGAAATATGTCTTGTGAAGCGCTTAAATACACCATAAACGAACCTGTAATAAATCCAGAAATTAGAGTAAAAGCGATAGAAGTTTTAAATTTTAAAAATTCTTTTAAACCATTGATAAATAATTCTTTAGATAGTTTTATCTTATTCTCTGGATGAAGTGTTTCTGGTTGTCGTTTCCAGAGCCAAATCATGATGATTGCTCCAAAAATTAATTGCCCGTTAAAGATTGATTGCCAACCAAAGTTATCTAATAATAGTTTTCCCAAAGCAGGAGCTACCACAGGAACTAAGATGAATATTGCTACAATAAACGACATAATTTTTGCCATATAATCGCCGCTAAAACTATCACGAACCATTGCAATACTTATTGTTCGTGGTGCAGAAAGTCCGATTCCTTGTAACACACGTCCAATGATCATGACTTCAAGACTTTGTGCCATTACGCAGACAAAACTAGCCAATACAAACAGAATGAATCCCATGTAAATTATGGGTTTACGTCCAATACTGTCTGATAATGGTCCAAAGATTAGTTGTCCGAAACCTAATCCTAAGAAAATCATTGTTATTAGCTTTTGATTGTCAGCAGGTTTGGTTGTACCAATGGAAATACCAATTGCATCTAAAGCTGGTAAAATCGCATCAATAGAGAGTGCTACAATAGACATCAATGATGCCATGAGTATAATAAATTCAGTCTGCGATTGCTTTTTTGAAATCATTGCGCAAAAGTACGGCTTCTCTAGAAGTTTTGTTGTTTTTCTTGTGATTATATATATTGTTATTTCGATTGAATAGTAACTAGAGAAAATTTACGCATGTAAAATATGCTTTAGGGAAAACTATTTTGTTTGTGATTGGAATTTTGATGGCAGACAGGATTAATAGCTTCAATCAACCAAGACAGTCAAATCATGAGAACAATAATTTAATCAAACAATTTATAATTGTAAAAGTGCAGTTTGGAATTCTTGTTTTGATAAAGATCATAAATCAAGAATGGCTTCATTGCAATTTTTTTAAGTAGATGTGTACGGACAATCGCTTAATGCTATGCGTGTACTAGTTTAGAGAGAGAACTATTTATAGTAATTAGAATTAAGACTCGGAAAAGGGCAATACAGTGTAGTTATCAAAATATTCTATTTAACATAATATAAATTATGGTACAAATACTATATATCGTAAAGTAGGATAATCAGCGTATTTGTAAACCATAATGATATTATGCTAAATATCCCAGAACCTTTGTATTTGCTACCAGAATCATTGTGCTTGGGTTTTGAACCTTTATTTAATAGGAACGCTTCGCTACATAATTCTTTGTCCCATAATTTGTCGTTATGCAAAATTGCCGCGCGCAAATGCTTTATTGCTTTCATAAAATCAAATTGTTATTACAATTTATTTTATACGCAATTTGCCAACGCTTTCCAGCCGCATAAAAGCTACTTTAGAAATTCTATACAAACATCTGTTATAAGAGAATCTTTCCGTTAGAAAAAGTTTTAAGACCTTCACGTTAGCTTGTCGCATACTTATAAAAATTTTCTGCAAAGAATTTTATATAACTATGCTAACTGTTCGTTTTCATAAAAACCTTTTTTTGCTTTTCGTTATGTTAAATAGCTTTTGAGTTTTGATAAGAACCTTTTGTAGTTTTTTACTTTTCTTTTTCTTGATAAAAAGAAACAAAAATCAAGACTGCATAAAACTTTGGAAACAATTACGGCTCGCTCGCTATATTCTAGAAGCGTTTATATTTCTTTAGATTGTTCTAGAAATCAAATACTATACAGAAACTTTAACAACAATATTGCTTCATCTCTAGAATATGGACGCTCACTCACCTATTGTTTTCGCCAAAGTTTTCTGAGGTCGTTTTGACGCTTGCGTTTAGAGGTTATTCTTTTGTGAAAACTGGACAATGAATTACTTCTTAGTGCCCTTAAATTCTTTTATGGCTTGACAAACTCTATAGAATTCTCCGTTTAGTGCCCAATCATTAAGACTATTTAAATTGTCTTCATCCATATCTTTTATTTCAGATATTATTTCATCAACATTTTTTTCTTTTAAATATTCAAGCAATCTTCTTTTGGTTGCTTCTGCTGCTTCCAATAATCTGTTAATTGAATTCTCGTGTTCTTCTTTATTAATCATTTCTGTTTATGTAAATTTATTCTTTTGTAGAAACTAATAACTCTCGAATATCCACATCTAATATTTCTGCGATCTTTTTTAAGTCCTTTAAATGTGGTTGGGATTTGTTATTGCAAAATGCAGTTACAGAAGTTGTGCTTTTTCCAAGTTGTTCCGCAAGCCAAACTTGCGATTTTCCTTGGATTACTAATACTTCTTTTATTCTATTTATTCTTTCTACTGCCATATTTGTTACTGTATTCTTCTCTAAATATATAATACATTCTTATTAAAACATAAGTTTATATTACATTTTATTAATTTAAACTTGTGTTTTTAAAAAATAAATTATAAGTTTGAGTTAACTTTATGTAAGTATAAATTATATAAATGTAATTTTCAGTTAAATATTTATTGTTAATAATTTTATTCCAAACTTTATGCCATTTCCAAAATATACAAAAGCAGACTTAGAAAAAATCGTATATACACAATTAGAGAACCTAAATGCAATTCACGATTTACTTAAGATTATGAAACTCCAAAATGAACTTATTGAGAATGCGAATAGAAAACTAAAAGACGAAATTATAGATTTTAAGAAACGAGTTAATTATGGAACTGGGAAGTTTGAGTAACTTGAAAAATCAGATATACAATAATAGAACAATTAGTTTCTTTTCTTACCCCTTGCTTTCAGGTAACTGATAATCAATTAAAAAAAATTGTAGGATATTGATTATATTTTAAGAAATTATATTATTCATTAACTCCAATCTATATTCTTCTCTACTAAAAAACCTTCACTATCCATCATAATCTCTGGGTTAGTATTAAAGTAACTTAAGTCATCTTTATATTGATTAATAATAATTGAGATTTTTTCAATTTCATTTTTAGGTCTTAAAGAAACTAATTGTTCTATTTTGGACATGTATTCCTTACTAAGAATCTTATGACCAATTGAATTAATTAACCAAGTTAAATCATCACTCATTTGGGCAAAGAAATATAAAGTCTCACGCCACCATTGAAATTTACTACCTAGGAATAATTGAATATTAATACCTCTATTAGAAACTAGTTCCATAGCAGCTAAGTGTTCTTGATATCTAAGATGACCAAAACCATACTTTCCTCTTTCTGACATTGGAACTAATATATTACATGGGTCTATTAATTCACGTAAAGCTATTTTAGATTCATCCGTAGTAAGTCTATTCTTCAATATATTTATAGTTATATTTTCTAGAATATTAATCGTTTCTTCTCGCTTATTATTAAAATGTAAATAATATGCGATTTTTTTTGATAAATATTCTAAATTTTGAGGTGTTGTTGTAATTCTGGTTTTAATATTTTTTACGTTATCATAGTAACCAGTTAGTAATTTTAATCTATCGTTATAAAGAGTTATCTCAGTTTGAGGTAATGGTAATTTATGTTTTGCCAGAACACATAAAGTAGTCGTTAATAGTGGATTTCTAGTTATCTCATCTATTCCATTATTACTTTCAAAATGTTTTTTTATTTTTTCTGTTATGTTTTTATCACCTCTGTCAAACCATTTATCAATAAATTGATTTCTTTGTTCTCTTGTAAATGGAAGAAGAGTTACAGTAAAAGAGTTTAATCGTTCTATAAATGAACCTGACATTCGGGAAGTAACTATTACCTGAATATTTTTATGATATTTTTTTATTATAAAATTAATTGCCTCAGGTAACCATTCATTATATCTGATAGCTTCATCTAAGCCATCAAATAAAATTGTAACCTTTTTGTTTTTTAAAGTATTTGTAAATTCATAGTTACTTATTTTAACTTCTTTAAAACGAAGGTATTCACATACAGCTTCATCAAAATTAGAAATTTTATAATCAATTTTTGTACTATTAATATTTTGTTTCCAATTCTCTACTACTTGAGAAAGTGGTGCCCATATTACGATATTATCGTTTATTTTTTCTTTTGACAATGCATACATTTGTAAACTTGTAGTTTTTCCTCCACCTGCATGTCCCAATAATGTAAGATTAATTCCTGTGTCAAATACCTTATCAATAGATAACTTAAATCTTGTTTTATTAAAATCTAATCTAAATAGGATACTTTTATCAAAACCTAAACATTCTATAAACTCATCAGTGTTTAATAAAATTGAACTAATATTAAAGATTTTAGAACAATGATTCATGTATTCTCTCAACTCAATTGTAGTTGGTTTTGTCTTATTAAACATGTCTAATTTTCTTAATATAATTTTCTTTTGATACTCAAGCCAAATACCTAGTTTCTTACCATTTAACTTAAATTCATATAAAGGATAATTAATTTCATCATCATTAAAATAAGGTTTAGCTTCTTTTTCTAATTTCTTTAGATTCAAATCTGCTATTATCCATGGTTCAATATTTTTTCTTAAAAGCTTTATATCTTTCTTTAAATTATTGATTTTTTCCTGATTTTTTTTAGTTAAAGACTTTTTCTTTTCAAGAACATCTAAAGCAACTAACTTATTTTTATATGATTCAATATAATCAGGATAAGTTTTAGCCAATTTTAATAGTAATGTTTTAAGTTTTGAAAATTCCTTTTCTTTTTGTTTTTTAATTTTTATCCATTCATCATACTCTTTAATTTCTTTATTGAAATTAAACTCAATTTCTTTGATCGATAAATCAATAAAAGAATCAATCAATTCATCGGGTAACATAGAAGTTTTTTTTCTAAAGATTTCCCAATCATTTTGATCAAGAAAAAATTTTCTATCTTCTCCACTAAAAGAATTGTTAAAAAATAGTTTTGTCGAAGACTTTCCTAAAGAAAAATCTATATCAGTATATATGCTTTTAATTGGTATTTTGCTATCAAAACCTAATGCCTTTAGTAATATTTCATTATTTAAAGTTTCCGTTGAATAGTGAGAAAAATCTATTTCAGTATCAATTAAATTATTAACAATCGATGGACAGTGGCGAATTAAAAGCTGAGCTAATTTTATTCCATCAATTATTCTAATCTTTCGATCTAATAAGTCAGGAAACATATCAAATCTACTTTTAATATTCTTTGAATCAATTTCAAATGAAGAAATTAAAATAACCTCAAATGGCGAATGAATACTCTTATCAGAATAATGAATATTTTTTTTAAAACACATTGTTAATTGGTTCACTATTGTTTGAAGACTTTTAGAATTACCTGCACTATTTGAAAATTTGAAATGTTTTACTTGAGCTACACTTAATCTCAATTCTTCAAAATTATCATTCTCCCAAATAAGTAAGTCTTTTCCTTCTTCATCTGTCCCGCCATAAAATTCAACTTTTATAAACCCCATTTTTTCGAATAGAGGCTTTATGATAGTCAATGTTAATTCATTTTCTGGTATGTCTTGAAGTTCCTTACATAATCTCCGTAATACGTCCATATTAAAAAATAAGTTTTTACTTACTAATATAGTGATAATATAACTGTATTTTGATAAGTGTTATAAAAAAGTATAATGCTAATTGAAATCTGAACTCTTCTATTCCCACTCCACAACTATTCCGCTTCCCTCCTACACTTCGACAAACTCAGTGTAAACTAGTCGCAAAAAAAAATGTTTACTCACATTATTTTCATTTGATAAATCGGAGTTCATGAATGCTCCGCATGTCATTACCTTTTGTGAAGAAACTTTTCAGTAATAACTTTTTAAAAATGTGAAGAATAAACTTTGCTTTTCGCCTAAGCAAAATAACATAACGCAATAACATTATAAAACACTTATGTGTTATCATAATAAGCCATTATGTAAAATTGCTTTTGTGTCGTTTTATACTTAAAGATCCTTACATGACATAAAAATTAAAGTATTTATTTTTATGTAAAGAATCCTTTAATAGTAGTACTGGAATTTTTAGCTCTTGTAAAATTCAGCAAATACTTTTATAATAGCATCATGATCTTTAACACCGCACATTTCTCTAATACTATGCATAGATAACATTGGATTTCCAACATCTATCGTTGGGATGCCTATTTTTGCTGCAGTCATAGGACCAATGGTAGATCCGCAGCCAATATCGTTACGGCTACAAAAATCTTGAAAAGGAATATTTGCCTTAATACACAATTGCTTGAACTTTGCTATCGAAAAAGCATCGGTAGCATAACGCATGTTGGCATTGCTTTTTATGACTGGTCCAGCACCAATGTGTGGTTTGTGATTGCTATCGTGCTTTTCAGCATAATTTGGATGTACCGCATGTGCCATATCAGCTGATATAAAAAATGAACGTGCAACGGTTTGAAAATAGGTTTCTTCGTTTGAAGAAATATGACCATGAATACGTTTTAAAGTAGCTTCCAAAAAGTTTGAATTAGCTCCGTTTTGCGATTCTGAACCAATTTCTTCATGCTGAAAGTATACAGCCATTTGTATGTTATTATTTTCAGAATCAGCTATTTTTAAAGCTTCAAATGATGCATGAACACTGGCTAAGTTATCTAACCTAGGCGCAAAAATGAACTCTTTATGAATGCCTCCTAAACTCGATTTTTCAGCATCAAACAGAAATAAATCCCAACTAAGTATAGTTCCAGAAAGTCCTGTTTCTTTTTTAATCCAATCTTCAAATTGCAGGTCTTTATCAAGCCCAATAACAGGAAACATATGCTCTTGCGGGTTGGGTTTAAATCCTTCCTTATTTACTTCTCTATCTAAATGTATTGCCAAGCGAGGTATGCGTAATCTTTTTTCTATTTTAATGATTTTTTGTGCTAACTCACCATTTTCAGTTTCAATAATTATTCGACCACCAAAATACAGGTCTTTGTCAAACCAACTTGTTAATAATACACCTCCATATATTTCAATATTTAATAACTGATATCCTTCTTTTGTTGAAATAGGATTATTTTTTATTCTTAGACATGGTGAATCGGTATGTGCTCCAATAATAGAAAATGCATAGTCACTTGACCATTTCTTAGGTGTTTTGAATATGATAATTGATCCTTCTGCTCTTGTTACGAAATACTTACCTCCTTTTTCTAACGACCAATTGGCTTCTTCCTTTAATTCTGTATAATTTTGTTTAAATAATTCATTTTTTAAATTTTCTACAGCATGGAATGCCGTTGAACTTTGATCAATAAATTCTAAAAGACTCTGGGAATAAGACATGTAACGTGTTTTGTTTAAAAATTTAGATAAAACACCAAGTTAATTAAATTCTCTATTATAGTCTATTGATTTATACCCAAAAATTATATTCAAGTTGCTACAGCAATTTGTTGAAGAAGAGACAACTCCTATTTTCAATAATTAGAAACAATCAGCGCTATAGTTTCTTATTATAGAAAATTAAACAAGCCGTATTTTCACTTCTTTAGTTAACATTTCTCTGAATAGTTTTGCGATGCTAACAAGTATTTTCACCCAACCAATAGGACCAGTTGCAAAGCGTATGCCCCAAGTAATTACGATGCGAACAAAATTTAAGGTTGGATATAAAGCTGAGGAATACTTTTTTACCTCTGTTGTATGTGTTTGGAGCTCTTCAGCCGTTGGTTTTTTATGTATCATTGTAATGCCATCAAAATCAAAGTCGTAATCTGTAGTAATGGCAGTAGTTGGATTGATGATACGCTTGCCAAATAAAAATTTTAATCCATAACGGAAGTTTTGAAAAGCTTCTTTTATTTCTGAATAAATGATTTGAATCGATTTTTTAATAACATTAAATAGCTTTTTGAATAGCTCTAAGATTTTTTTCACTACATTTTTTATAAATCTGAATAGCTTAGAGAAAAATTTTAAAATCCCTTTCTTTGCTTTGTATTGACGTACTTTGATTCGAGTTCCTTTATTTATAGTGTCAGATTCGGCTCGTAAATCAACTTCTAATGTTTTTTTAAGCTTCTCACTTTCTTTTTCTAGTTGTCTTTTTTGTTTTTGTTTTGCGGTTTTGATATGCGAGGCTTTATCTTCGAGTACAAAATCGTAAATTTGAGATACTGAAGAATGATTTTCATGAATTGAAGATTGTTCTACAGGAATGAAATGTTCTGTTAACAGCCGGTGAATATTGATGGCACATTGATAATCTCCTAAATTGAAAAGGATACGACCTAACTCTCTTTTGTTATCCGTAATTGTTTGTATGTATTCTACCAATGCTTCTGTTGATAATGGACCAAAATCGTGGTCTAATTTCCTTTGGTACAATCCTACTGTCCAGAGTTTTACTTGAAGCATTCGTCTCATGAATCTATTAGGAATTCCTTTAATATGTACACCAACCTGCGCAATTTTTGTGTCGCTATTTTTGTGATCAGCAAGGTCACGGATATGCTTCCTTGCTACTTTTGAGTCTATATTACGCGTAAAAAGTCCTTTTGAATCAATCTCTGGATCCAATTTATGAATCAGCTTATTTCCTTCTTTAGATAGCAATTCTATAAAAATACAATGACCGAAAATATGTTTAGACAATACTTTAGATTCTAAACAGAATACAGATAAAGCTTCTTGGTCTGCCAAGAGATTTCCTAGTGCGAGCCAACCTTGCGTAAAACCAATTTCTTTGGCTGAAGTTTGTAGTTTTTTAATGACTGTATCCGTAACGCGTTGATTGGGTACAACATTTTTATGAAGATCATAAATGCGATATCGATACAGAATAACTCTTGATAGCAATGTACACGCATCAATTTCTACCTCATGAATGATCAATTCATTGTCCAAACCAACAATTTCTCTAATCACAAATTGCTCTCTCCTAGTGAGTTTGTCAGAGGTTAATAACTCTGATTCAATAGCTTCAGAAGCTTTTCTAATATCATTAATATTGCTAGCTTCGGGCAAAGCCAATGCATTTTGATATTCTAAACGAAATCGTGCTATGGCATTTGCCAATTCTGTTTCATCGACAAAATCATCTTCAAAAGCCTTAAATGGAAGGTATTTTAAGTCTGATAAAAGTTGAATTAACTCAATATGATCAAGCTTATCAAAAGCTTCAGAAAATTCTTTTCGTACTTCGGTATTTTCTATGACGTCAAAGGCTTCAATCATTACGATCGTTGTTTAAACCATGAAAATGCTTTTTTTAAATAGATATATCCTTTATACAACTTAGTTGCCAAGGATAGTTGTGTATCATTTCCATCAATAGCACCACTTTCAGGAATTTCATACGTAGTTAGGGGTTCAATAGAAGCATTGGATACTTCTGTTTTGAACCAGCTATACATTTTATGAACTTTAGATGGTGGTTTTGATTCTGGACGAAATTGATATATACGGATTTGTGGCATAAACCCTTAATTTCTAATTACTTTAAGTACAAATTCAAAGAAATCTTTTCTTGATTTTTGAGCTCCTTCAACCATACCGTTATGCGCATCTAAAAGATACTTCTTCCCTTCTCCAAGATCTGAATTGGTATAGTTCATTGCATCTCCATCAACTTCAAATCTAGAATATGCTACAAGCGTAGAAGTAGTTAATCCGGCTCTTATTGTTTCAAATACTTTTTTGTGTTTTGGGTTATTATCATCTCCTTCAATTTGATCTAGTTTAATTTCTGCACCAGTAAAAGATGCTACTTCTAAAGTCGCAAGATCATCTATTACGGCTTCAATTTTTGTTTTTAAATTAGTTAATTTATCACTCATGGTTTTTGATTATGTTAAACATTCTATTATAAATCTTGTAATACCGTTTCTAGCTTCTGTAGAAGCCGAAAATGCTTCATTGAAAAGTGCTACATATTCTTCATCAATTGGGTTTTCACTTATATAAGTTAAACTATCTCCTTCTATTTGTTGAAAGCGATATACACAACCATTTTCATTTTCAATAATCATGACATTCTCAATAGTACTAATGTCTAGTAGTGCTTCTTCCAATTTTTCTTTTATATCGTTAAAAAATGCCATTTAATAGTTTTATGAGATAGTAATTTAATTAATTATTAGTCCAGTGAATTGATAACCAGACTTAATTTTCTTCAAATAATATCAAGGATAACAAATACTTTTTTCATTTTTATTAAAATTGAAAGACATTATTTTTTAGGGAGATTTTAAATATACGAAAATTTACATATAAATATTGTAGGATTCCGTAATCAAAAATAGAGTGTTCTGGACATTCTTATTCCACTAACATTCGGGCTTCTGTGTCTTTAAAACTAATTTTAAATGAGCAACCGTTTTCGTTAGAATACACCGTTTTTCCATGCAATTGTTTTGATAATTGTCTTACGAGACGTAATCCTAAGCTTTTTGCCTTTTCGAAATTAAATCCTTCCGGCAAACCTACTCCATTATCTTTTACTTCTAACACATACTCTTCCTTGCTTACTTTATTTATGGAAACATTTAATAACTGCTCGCTACTTGTAAAACCGTATTTGTAGGCATTCGTTATCAATTCATTTATAATTAATCCTAACGGAATAGCTGTATCGATATCAAACTTATAATTAGGTACGTTGTACGTTACTTTGGTAGTTGCGTCTTTGCCATAGGTTTTTGAGATATCGTCAACCAACATTCGTATATAATCGTCTAATTCTATTAATAAGTCTTCATTTTGATATAAACGCTGGTGTATTAACGCCATAGATTTTACTCTGTTTTTCCCTTCTTTCGCCAATTCTAAAGCTTTTTCATCTTCAATACCTTTGCTCTGTAACTCTAATAGACTGGCAATTATTTGAAAATTATTTTTTACTCTATGATGTATTTCTTTTAATAATAATTGTTTTTCATCAAGTTGCTGGTTGATAATTTTGTTTTTTTCTTCAAGTTTTTTGGCTTGTTTCTTTTTTCTTGTGTAAGAGAAGATAAGAAAACCTGAAATAGCTAAGATTCCAAACATTCCAAAAATCAACCAGTTTCTTGCTTCTTTTTCTTGAGTTATATCTTTTTGATGCGCAAGTTCAGTTTCAAATTTTTCTTTTTCGTATTGATTATTTAATTCGATTTCCTTAAACTTTTCAATCTTATCTTTATCGTTTATACTGTCGTTAGCTTTATGAAACTCTTTATAATAATACAAAGCTTCTTCTGAGTTATTTGCTTTTTCTAAAGAAGTTGATAAAATAAAAGAGATGTCTCTAATCTTTTGTAAATGGTTTGCTTTTTTATAAAAGTCGTACGCTTTTTTATAAAAAGTAACCGCATTTTGATAGTGCCCTTTTTTAAAAGAAAGAGCGCCTCTTGTATCGTTAACATTCGCTAAAAAACCGAGTTCATTTATTTCTGGCAGCTCTTTATCAATGATGGCTAAATAGTAAGCGCTACTATCTAAATCTTTAGATACCTCTATATGATAATCTGTTAATTGTTTCAAAATATTAGCTCTGATGTATTTTTCATGTGGCACGTATTCTGAAAATTTTAAGTTTTTATCGAGCTGTTGTTTTCGTTTAGACTGCAAATTCATCTGATCGTACAAATCGGATAAATTTCCCATCCACTGTAATGCAGATGCAGAATCTCGTTTTCTTTTTTGTAGTAGAAAAAAATCAATAACCTTTTTATTATATATTTCAGCCTTGTTATAATCTTTAGTGTAATAATATACCGCTGATAGACGTTGTGTTGCAGACATGGAGTCTCTTGAATTGCTCGCAAACTCTTGTGCTTTAAAAATATTTTGTAATGCACGATCGTAATGACCTAAAGCAATATTTGCACGAGATTTTGTAAAATAACCCTCAAATGTAGCATAGTTATATTTTACTTTTTTTGAAGCTACGATGGCAGAATCACTAAATACCAAGGCTTTTGTATTTTCTTCCTGTATGACTAAAAATTTTGCATACCGAGCATATAAAATAGCTATCAACATATCTGCATTACTTTTTTTAGCAAACAGCAATGCTTTTTCATAACAAAGCCTGGTAGTGTCTATATCTGTTTTTAATCGATGGAGAAAAAAACCTTTAGCAAAATAGGTGTATGCAGACAACTCATAATTGTTAGTTGCTCTACCTTCCCGAATTTTTTTATTATAAAAGTCTATTTTTTGTGGTATTGGTAAGGTATCTACAACTTTATAGTTTTTTATCTTTGATAGTAATTCTTTTCTGTTTTGTTGCGCATTTGACAAATTAAAAACAAAGCAACTTATAAAAACAAGTATGCATCTAGTAGGTCTGGCAAGTATAATCATATGCTAAAAATAAGTAAATAATCTAATTATTTATATGTTATTGTTAGTTATGCATTTAAAAAAATAAAAGAATGTTATTAGATACAATTGATCCGTCCTAAACTAGGTTTATGAGTTTTAAATACATAACAAAAAACCAGCGAAGCTAACTTTGCTGGTTTTTTATCATGTATAAAATTAGGTGTTATTTCTTAATGTCTAAAAGTATTTTTTTAACACTTTTCCCTATATCACCATCTGCATCCAGAGTGATAGTCTTATGAAGTAATTCTTTCGCTTTTTGAGTATTGCCTAATTTCAAATATGCTAGGCTTAAATTTTTATAGGTTATTGCTGAATTAGGAAATAACTGTAAAATCATTGAAAATACTTGAGTTGAAGCCTGTAACTGTTGCGTTCGACCACTTTGCAATAGAATGTTTCCTAACATGTTTAACTCTGTTTCAAAATCACAAAACGCATACAATGGATCTTGAATCATTTTTGAAAGTTCTTCAGCCAATTTTTGTGTTTGTCCAGATAAATACAAGCTTGTGATATAATCCATTGGCTTCGGTTTAAAATCTTTTTTGTTGAAAGTTAATGCTGCTTGTAATACAGGATCCTGATTGCTAGCATATTCATTAAAGCTCATCGTAACAGGAATACTAGGCGCTATCCAATCTGCATTTTCTAACGCAGGCTTATCTTGCCACCATAAATACGATAAAGAAATATCAATAGCACTGTTTGGTAGTGTTACAGGACGATTATCGCCCCAAAAGTTGATGTTTTCTGCTGTAGGTTCTCCCACAAAAATAACATTGGTGTAATTGTCTATTTCATTCACAAGGTTTTGACAAGCAGAGAAAGTTCGTTTTCCAATAATAACAAATAGCTTTCCTATTTTATTGATCTTTTCACATTTAATAATTTCTTTTATAACATCTTTATTTAAATAGTTATTTCCACCGCCATTTAAACGTAAATCAATCACTAATTTCTCTACATCATTCGTTTCTATTTCATTAAAAACACGTGCATAAAAATCCTTGGTACTTTCTTCGGCTTCATCTCTAATTCTACTATGTCTAACATACATTACTTTTTCTTTGGCTAAATATTCTGAGAAGTAAATCTTATCTAATTTTTGTAAATACAGAGGTGTTATTGATTGATCTCTGGCATCTAACCAATTTTCATTTTGATGTACATAACCACGATGTGTAGGCACTCTTTTTCCTTTTTCCAATGCCGTAAAAGATTGGCTAAATGTTTTTCCATTTTTTTCTAAGGTAAGTGTTACGTTATTCTGAAGGGTTTTTGTTATTTTTTGAGCATGCAAGATTTCAGGATATCGGATATTATTAATTCCGTAGGCTTTAAAAAATTGCGAATTCTCTGCTTCTACTGTCGGTTCAATTGCTTTTAGAACTTCTGAAATTGGCTTCCCTTCTATCGCTATGACTTTAGCTCCAACAGCTTCTGGATAGTTTTTGTGCGCTCCTTGAATATAAATTCCATCATTAAAGTGATCTAAATTGAAAGGTAACTGTGAAAACTCAAATGGCTTTTGATGAAAACTGATATATGTATGCCCGTATTTGAATAATGATAGCAGTCGAGAAACTCCAACAATAATTTCGTGTTCTTGTAAGTTCGGAATGTCCTTGTATAGAGTTTCTACTTCTGCATCAAAGATGTCTTTAGTTGTTTTTACAAAAAGATGCGAATACTCATTATGTATGGTGTTTTGAATAAAACGAAGGTCTTCTTGCCATTGCGCTTTGGTTAAAGTCTCTTGTGACCATAGTTGAAAAGATAGAAATAGACTGAGGATGATTAGTGTTTTTTTCATGATGTTATTTTTTTAGCTGAATTTAGTTCAGAAGTTATAATTGAATTGATGAATTAAAAGTGATTTATTTATTTGCTGTTAGCTCTTTCTAAGATTAGAGCAGCAAAAGATTGTACGCCATATTTTATGGTTGTTTCATCTACAGCAAAGTTTGGAGTATGTGGCATAGAAACAATTCCTTTTTCAACATTAGATCCTCCTAAGAAAAAGAATACGCCTGGTACTTTTTGTTGATAATACAAAAAGTCTTCTCCAAAATACGGAGCTTGTCCGTAGAGCGGCGCTAACATTTTTTTGGTATAAAAGCTAGCAATTGTTTGTGATGCAATTTTTGTGAGTTCAGGATCATTTAAAGGAGTTCCTGAGTAATCTTTTGCATATTCAATGGAGATGAAAGAATCTTTAAATTTAGAATCAAGGATTTGTTTTTTGATTTCAAAAGGTAAACTATTCACCCTTTTTATATCTGTTTCTAGGAAACTCGCATTATAAAAAGTATCCTCTTTTTCAGTAGTTAGCCTTCCTCCTTGTAAAATGAAGTAATCTTTAAAAATGGTTTCTTTGTTTGTCAATCCTACTTTAGAATCTGATATTTTATTGATGATGTCCCAAGGAGAACCGTTTTGCTCAATAGTACGAACCAAACCTTTTACTATAGCATTCATAAAGCTTTCCAACTCTTTTTTATTGGTGTTTGGCTTGAATTTTACTTGAAGTGTTTTTTGATACGCAAATAATTCATTAGCTTTCACATTGATCACTCCTGATGCTTCTGGTCCAATATGCAATCCGTAAATTTCATCTGGTTGAATTATATCAAATAAACCATCTGCAATCATATCTTTTGCGCCTGTAAAAGTCTCCTCTGCTGGCTGAAAAATAAAGTAAACCGTTCCTTCTAGGTTTTCTTTTTGTTGTGATAAAACATTGGCTATTCCCAAAGCGATTGTCGTATGAACATCATGACCGCAAATATGTCGTATGCCTTTATTTTGAGATTTAAAGTCAACAACATCGGGATCATCTGTTTTTATAGCATCCATATCTGCTCTCCAAGCAATATTTCTTCCTTTTTTTCCACCTTTAAGAATTCCTACAACTCCATTTCCGCCTATATTCGTTTTTACTTCTAAACCTAAATTCCGTAAATAGTCAGCTACAATTTGAGACGTTCTTTTTTCTTGTTTCGAGAGCTCTGGATTTACATGTAAATCCCTTCTTATTTTAACTAAGCTGCTATAAATGGCATCCGTTTGTTTTTCTATTTGTTGAAAGTTGCTGGTGTTTTTGTCACATTGTGTGCAAAGTATTCCAGTAGTAAGTAGCAGTAATAGTAGTATCGATTTTAATTTCATGATATAGTTTGTTTGTTATTATATCACAAAGATTGCCTTATTATACCGTTAGAAATAGTGCTTTTTGTTGAAGTGTCGTATTTGATATTTGAATCGTCACAGGAACATTATTTGTTCATCCAATCCTTAAAATTACTGGTCTTTTGCCTACTTACAACAAACTCTTGATCCCTTGAATTTGTTACTTGTAACTTTACACGATGGTTAAAATAAGGTGCTATTTTTTCTATGGAGTTTTTAGCGATAATTTGCCCTCTATTAATTCTATAAAATGCAGTATCGTCTAGCGAATCATATAATTGATCTATCGTCTCATCTATAATGTATCGTTTGTTGTGAGTAACTCCAAAAGTGATGCTATCTTGAGAATAAATATACAACAGCGCCGATGTTTTTATTTGAACAAAACCACTTCCTTCTTTAACGAGTATTCCGGTGCGTTTTTTGGGCGCTTGCATGCTTTGAAGAAGGCTTTTTAAAAGTGCAGGATCTACTTGAGAAGTTGTAGCATTAGATTTTTTAAATTTGTTTAATGCTACACCCAATTCGTCTTGTTGAATAGGCTTTAGCAGGTAATCTACACTATTTACTTTAAAGGCTTGAATGGCATATTCATCAAAAGCAGTTGTAAAAATAATTGGCGCAACCACTTCTACTTTCTGAAATATTTCAAAACTCAATCCGTCTGCTAATTGAATATCCATAAAAACTAAATCTGGCGCAGTGTTTTTTGTAAACCAAACTATTGCATCTTCAACAGTATCAATAATATCTAGCAACTGAAAATTGAAAGCGCTTTTAGTTAATAAGTTTTGTAATTGACTCGCTGCACGTGATTCATCTTCAATGATTAGTATTTGCATAATTTTTCTTTTGATCAGATAATTTTAATAAGGGTAATGAAACAGTAAATTGATTTCCATCGTTTGTAATTTCAGGGAGTTTGTTTGAAATTAATGCATATCGCTGCTCAATATTTTTCAATCCAATTTTTGTAGAGGGAACTTTTGTCGATTTTGTTTGAATTTTGTTGTGAACGACTAAAAAATCATCTTTAATTGTTACTGTTATGAGTAATGGTTTTGCTCTAGAAACTATATTGTGTTTGATAGCATTTTCTATTAATAGTTGCAAACTCATCGGCACTATCATAGCAGTTAATTTATTCGCTGGAATATTCCAGTTCATTTGTAGATTGCTTCCAAATCTTTCGGACTGAATATACACATAGGCTTTGGTGAATTTTAACTCCTTTTCGATGGAAGTCAAATTAGTGTTTCCAGATTCTAATATAAAACGGTATACATTAGACAGATTATCAACAAAATCTTTTGCATGTTCTTTAGGATCTTGATCGATAATATCTCGTAATGTATTTAAACTATTGAATAAAAAGTGTGGTTGTGCCTGATTGCGCAAGGTATCTAGTTGCGCTTGAATCATGATTTGTTTTGCCTGCTCTTCTTCTCTAATTGATTTTTTTAGTCGTATATAATAATAAACAGCTTCATAAATTGCCATTGTCATAATAATGATTAAAAAAATAGGTAAAAGAACCTTTAATAGTACCATGTGACTGGAACTGTATCCCAAAAAAATGAAAAATTTTGCAAGCAAAAATCCCATTGTAACGTCAACAACTAGTATCACACTAATAATTGCAATAAGCAGGAAAATAATACGTTTCAAATCGTCTTTAAAATCGGGATACTTTTTCCGCAAAAAAATCAAAATAGATCGTATGATACACCAATCACAGATTGTGGAAACTAATGCGGCAAACCAACCGATAAGTACTAGGTCTATAGATTCTCTTTCTGATGGATTATTAAATAGATAGTTTGCTATAATACTTATAGTAAGAATACCTATTATACAAAACCAGATATCATTAAACCCTAAATATTGTATGCGTCTTTTTTTGTTAAGTAATCTCATGAATTTTAAACTGATTAGTAGAGTCTCTTAATTTGCTTCACAACGAATAACGGGATTATTTGAATACCGTGCAATCTAAAAATATGAGCAATACAAAAGTCTCTGCCTATAATTACTATTTTTAATATTTAATTAATCATCAAATATGTAATTATTAGAAACAGTATAAAATAAAATTCCTTTGAAACGTCGTAAAATGTTTTTGAATTGTTATTGTTTTGGTCTAAGATTTTCAATCACCTGAGCATCTACCCAAAATATGTCTACATTATCGTAATTGTCTGGAGTCATATTTCTATTGAAAAAAAGGTATTTCCCATCTGGTGTCACACAGGCAACTGCTTCCCAACCTGAAGTATTTATTTTATTTCCCATGTTAATAGCTTCACCCCATGAACCATCTTGTTGTTTAAAACTGATATAGATATCAGAATCACCATATCCACTATCTCTTTCACCATCCCAAATTAAATACGATTCATCTGGTGCGATAAAAGGATGTGCGTTCATTTTTCCTGTATTAATTTGTTTGCCAAATGCTTTTGGCTCTTCTCGTTTTCCATCTATGAGTTGTGAATAACGAATAACGCCATCTCCATTAGGCATACCTATCTCATCAAAAACATACGTTCCTTTGGAAGAAGTCGTAAGCCGCATAATTTGTATTTCTTGAAAAGACGAGTCCAGTTTTTTTAATTCAGACCAATCACCAGTTTGAGTACGTTCTTTATATCGTCTGCCCAAATGCATAGTCTTACCATCTGGACTGATAAAAGGAGTACCTTTTCTAGGTGATACAATTGACTCTTGCCATTGATTGTTTTTATTTTGGAAAACTACTAGTTCTTGTTTTTTAGTTTCCGCATTGTTTCTAATAAAATAGAACTCTTTTAAATCTGGTGTAAAAACGCCACTAACTTCCCAACCATCAGTAGTAACCATACCTGGTGCAAAAATTTCTGGAGTTAAACCCGGTGGTTTTTGTCCAAGATATAGATTTTCTGTAGTTGATGAGTTATCATCTTTTGAATGCTTTTTTTTAGTATCACAGGCACTTAAAAATACAAGCACTAAAATAAAACACATTTTTTTCATCGTTCTAAATTTTTAAAATACGTTGTTTTTAACTTGCTGATAATTTCTGTACTTACCCAATAAAAGTTTGATAAACCTCCTTCTTCGTTATACCGACCAAAGAATAAATACTTTCCATCAGGAGTAATACTAGGGCATGTTTCAGGAAAATTAGAATTCACTTCACTTCCAAGATTAATTTTTTTTGACCATGTTCCATCTTTCTTCTTAAAATAGACATAAATATCACTTTGTCTTTGACTATCTTTTTTGTTTCGCGCATTTACGACTAAATAATCTTGTGATGGAGAAATAAAACCGTGAAAACCAAATTCAATTCCAACTTCGTGTACTTCTGGAAATTTTCCATTTTTGTTAGGAGCATAATACATTTTTCGTTTTGACACATTGGTATAATAAAGATCTCCATTTTTTGCTTGATTCGAATAAAAAACGAAATCTTCATTTATAGGAGAATCAAGTTGTTTTGCATTACTCCATGAATTCCCAAGACGGTTTACATACCAAGCTTTTACCGATTCTTTATGGTGAGGCAATGTAAATTCGTCATGAGCTGTAAAATATATCTTATCACCATTAGGATTCACAAACGGATGCATTTCTCCAGCTTTTTCACCTTTTGTGAAATTTGCTTTTTTAGGAGTTGTCCAATTTTCCTCTTCCAGTTTTGAAAAATAGATGCTTGGGTCTTCGTCTTTTATATTAGCTGAGAAATATACTTCATCTAAATTTGGAGAAAACGAGATGCCGTGCTCATATCTTCCATTTACTGAAATAATTCCAGGAGCAAAAATTTCTGGGATTGAACCTGGTGGCTTTTGTCCAAGATAGGTTTCTCCTGTAATTGATGCATCGCTATGATTTGCTTTCTGTTTTGTCGTGTTACAAGCATTAAGTAATAGTACCAATACAAGTGTTAAAAGGATAAAGTTGTAATTTTTCATTGTTTAGATTTCTATGATATTTGCTACTACTTAACAAAAGCAGGTATAATGGTTTCAGAAATTTGAGTCATTATTTTATCTTCTCCATCATGCCCAGAAATTACAATTGTTAAATCAAGTTCTTCGATCACTATTACACGTTGTCCACCGCCTCCCCAAGCAAATGTAGTATCATAACTTTTTTGACCTACTTTTACGAGTGTTTGATACCAAAAATAACCGTAACGATAGTCTTTTGGCATCCAATCTTGAGTAGGATTTACAATGCCACTGGTAGCTTTGTCAAGATATGCTGTAGAAATAAGCTGTTCGCCGTTTAACTTACCATTATTGAGAACCAAATTACCCAATTTAACCATGTCACGAGACATGATCCTTGCACGCCAACCAGCTTGTGGCAAACCGCTAATATGAGTTGACCATTTATAATTTGTAATGCCTAATTTGTCAAGCAGCTCCGTTTTAATGAAATCCTCAGCCGTTCCAGGAACAACTGCGTCAATGACTGTCATTACTAACATTGGGTTGAAATTACCATATAAATACGCCTGAGACTCATCGGTTATAGGTTCACTTTGCTCCAAAAGCGTCTGAACGAGTCCTTGACCTTTTAATCGAACGGAATCATTCTCAATTTCTTTCCATTTGTCTCTATCTATAGTCAATCCTCCGTGCATGGTTAATGCCTTATGAAGGGTGATTTTTTCGGCGCCTTTCACTATTTTTTTAGGATCTATATCTTTTAGAAAATTAATCAAAGGTTTATCAAGATCTTCCATTGATAAATAGCCCATTTGAATAGCTCTACCCAAAACCAAACTCGTATACGCTTTTACAGCTGATGCTTGTCCATGAGGTAAGTTGATACGGCCTTTTTTATAGTAGGATTCAAAAACTAATTTGTTTTTATGTGAAATGAGTAGCGCATCATAACTTCCATGTTTGCCATCAAAAATTTCTTGAGATAATTTAAGGATTGCTTTTCGATCATTTTCATTCACAGGCAATTCACCTACTGAAATTCCATCTTTTCTATCTTCTGGTGTTGTATTTACAAATGCATTATTAAGGTGCGGAATATCCCAGAATGAGACCTCATAATTGTCACTTGAAACATGACTCATTAAGGATGATAGCCAAGCTATACTACTAACTGCTGTCGCTGGGAATGCAGTTCCATGATTCCCATCAATCACTTCTTTTTGTACGGACAAACCATTATCTCTTCTACCTTTTAGTAGTTTAATAAACGCTTCGATAGGTTCCACCATGTCTTTTTCTAATGAACCGTATGAAATAAAAACATTGGCATTCAGGCTTGAGTTTTTATTTGACGCCTCGTAAGGACCGAATTTCGTATTAAGTTCGGATAGATACGAAACTTCATTTTTGATCGATGGACTGCCAATTATATAATTAGTAAAGGTATCGGGTTGAGTTAATAGTACATAAGCCCCAAATTCGCCTCCCATAGAATAACCAAAATACGTGCGACTGTTTGGATCAGTTCGATACATATTTTCAACATAGGTAAAGACATCATTGCGAATAAAGTTTAAATGTTTTTTTCCTTGCCCTAATTGATATTTTTTTTGAATTTTAGGTTTATTTGATTCACGAAAACTATAATCTCGGAATCGACTCACATGCGCTCCTCTTTCTTTTATTAGGTCTTTATTTATATCTAATTGCCAAGAAATTCCAACTAAAATAACATCTTCTAGCATGTATTCGGTAGCTCCAGATAGCATTTCGACATGCCACATAGCATCCGTGTAATAAATGACAGGATACGTTTTGTTTTTGTCCTCTGAATAATCTTCTGGCAACTTTATATAAAGCTCATAGTTTCTTTCTGTCTTAGTATCTTTTATTGGAATTACCTGTATATGTGGTAATACTAAGGAAGATACTTCTCCATTTGATGCACGTTCTTTTACACTATTTTCCTGAGCAAAAGCAGTATTTGCAAGAATAGTGATTAACAATACGAATAATTTAATAGCTTTCATGTGTATCTTCTTTTAGTAATAATATGTTGTTATGTTTTTTATAATTTTAATTTATGAATCAAATCCGTAAATAGATGAAAGTTCATTTTATTTACTATTTTGTAGTTCATGAAGCCTATATCTAGTACGATTGTTTTGAGGATTTAATTCAAGTGATTTAGTGTAATTTAGAATTGCCAAATCATTTTTTCCTGCTTTCTCACAGGCTTCTGCATAACTATCGTACACTTTAAAACTATCTGGATAGAGAATTATGTTTATTTTGAAAGTGGCTAGTGATAATTTCATTCTATTCTCATGGAAAAAATCATAGCCCAAATCATTTAAATACTCTTCAGTAATTGTTAGATAATTAGCGTCCTGTTCTTTTTTGATTCTATATGCAGTAAGTGCTTTTTCAAAGTCACCTTCAAGAAGGAATTCTACAGGTTCTTTTTTATCAGTATCCATCTTGACAAAAGTTGAAGTTATTGCTCCGTCATTTCTATTTTTGAAAAGTAAATTGATCTTTTTATCTTCAGAATTTGGTTTGAATTGTATGAGTCGACTAGAGTTTCTTTTAACAAAACTACTATCTGAAATTTTGATTAGTTCTACCGATTTTACGTCAAGTATATTTTTATAGAATAGCTGATTCTCCTTTTGAAAAACTTCTACCATCCTACCGTCTGCCATATATCTACCAGCAATTTTATCGACTAATGCCTGATCAATTTCCATTTTTTCATGCACTGGAACATACTTATTCCAATCATATGCTAGCGCAACTGCACGCATTACTTCTGCATTAAACTCTGGAAACGTGGAGTTAGTGAGCACTACTACACCATAACCTTTGTCTCTATGAGCTACTATCTCAGCGTAAAAACCTCTATTCCATCCGTGATGCCTAAAATAGATTTCATTTTTTATATTAAGAAGCTGAAATCCTAAGCCCAATGTAAATGACCAACTAGAATTACTCACTCCATAAGGTGTACCCATTAATACAGCTAAATCTTTTGATAACCCTTTAGTACTATTACCATCTAGAGTTTGCTGTACATTGGTTAAAAATTTTGCGTAGTCTTCAGCAGTTGTCCATAAGCCATGTGAAGCCATTGCAGGATAAATAGATCTTCCTCCTTCTGCCATAGTACCATCTTTCAAATAACCTGTTGCAACCTTTGCTAATTGCTCTGTAGTAAGCGATTGGTTAAACGTACTGTTGTTCATTTCTAAAGGTTGTAACACGAGTTTATCCATTATCTCTGGAAATGTTTTTCCCTCAACATCTAGCATCATTTGTTGAATGGGCACATAGCTAGTATATGCAAAACGAACACTTTCGCCAGGTACTTTATTTGTGGTAACTGGATCGTTTGCAGCTGGAGAAGTTCCGTTTAAGACCTCTACAAGTGTTGGGATTTTATCATTTATATTGTATCGTCCTGTTCCGCGAGGATGTATTCCGGCAGAATGATTTAAAATATTCTTTATGGTAACTTTTTTTTCTTTAGTAAATTCATTTTCTGGTACTTTCCAGGATTTTAAGTAACTATTAATATTTTCATCTAAGTCTAGATTATTTTGTTCTACAAGACGTAATGCACCATAAGCCGTTACTGGCATACTAGTTGCCGCTGCCTGGAAAAGTGTGTGTGTTGTTACTGGCGTTTGACTTTCTTTATCTGTCACACCATAGCCTTTTGCCCATGCAATTTCACCATTATGTATCACAGCAACACTCACACCTGGAATGCCATAGTGTTTCATGCGTTCTTCTATAGACCATGTAGGATCGCCTTCAATGTGTACCCGAGTTGTGAGACCATTTTCTACCTTTTTTATTAAATCAATTGTGGTATCAGTTTTTGGTTCCTGTACACATGATTGAAAAAGAATGATGAGGAGGAAGATTGTGACATTTTTTTTTATTACGAATACTTTTTTAAGAAATTCTTTTTTTGATTTCATTTATGTTCTGTCGTTAAGAGGTTTGATGAGTACATCCAGATTTTAATTTTCGAGTCTTTGAAGCCACCTTTTAGCAAGTGAAAATTCCGGATCAATTGTCAGTGCTTTTTCGATCATGACCCTAGCACTTTCAAGCTGACCTTGAGCTCTACGTAAAATCCCCATTCCGAGATAGGATTCCTTCCCTTCAGGATACACTTCTATGGAATATTGAAAGATTTCTTCTGCGATAATTAAATTCTTACTCATTATGTTGGTAAAACCAAGGTGAAATATGACCCATATAGGTGGCAGGATTTTATACCCGTATCGTTTTGATAGCATATCGAAATGTTGTGTCATTTTATCCAGTGAGTCCAGATTTTCATAGGGATTGAAGTCAGGATATAATGCAAGAAGAAACTGTGTGAAATCCATCGCTGGTACATGACCCTGATTCACCAATTCATCCGTTTTATAGGTAAAACTCTCAGGTTTATGTTCTTTTACAACACGAGAGAATTCAGAAACAATCTCTGTCAAGTCCTCATCATCACTATAAATGATGTGTAGAGACCTGTTTTCCGTAAGCGTTTTTAACGGACCTGATTTTATTTTTTGTTGAAGCACTGTTGGTATGTGCATAATTGATGGGCTGCTTGCGAAGTAACTATTAAACAGAAGAGGCTTGTTGAGTAGCGTATAAACAGTAAAAAAACCACTATTAGAGCCTCCATAAAGCACATTGAATGGAGCAGTCCGGTATGTATTGTCAACATGCGGCATCAGCTCTGTCTCAAAAAAGCTAATATAGTTATCCGGAATTGTTGTGTCCTTATTTTTCCTTGTTGGCAACAAAATACTATTTCCCTCGGGAAAATCTATTCCAATGAGTATCATCTCAGGAATTTGTCCTTCGCCCATGTAGTCTAGTGTAGAAGCTAACATAGCAAACCGAGCTCGGTAATCTGAACCCAACATATATAACACAGGATAGGTTTTATTGGAACTATCATAGTTAGCAGGTAAATGGATTGCTAGTGGAATAGTTTTGTTTAACACTTTTGACTGAAGTGAAGATATTTCACCTAAGGTAACTGCTGGTTCATTGTGTTCTATTGAACGAGTAAAATCAGGATCGCTTACTTTCTGTTCAGTATTGCACGCATTTAGAAATAAGGTGAATACAAGTATTAAAATCATGAAGTTGTAATTTCTCATTGTTATTTTTCTATTTAAATGTTGAATAAAAGTATAGCATAATCCATCACTAATAATTTAAATAGGATAAACACAACAATTAAATGATAAAACCATTTCGTCATTGATATAAGGCTTTTGTAAAGAAATTATGGAGATTTGTATTTATAGATAGTATCTTTATTTTTTTAAATAAAAGAGTGTATGATTAAAAAGTCTTTAAAAAACACAATACTGATCAATATAGGAGCCTTCTTGTTGGTTTTTATGCTTGAAACATTGAGTAATTTGTTTTTTAAGGATAATTTTAAGACTAGTTATTTATTTTACGCACATGGGCTTGATTATACTTTTATGATTATGGGCTTCATTTGGGTAAATCATTTTATTCTGATTCCTTTTTTCTTAGATAAGAAAAGGTATTTTATATATGGAATACTACTCATAGGGAGCTTATTACTTTTTTCCTATTTAAAAACAAATAGTTGGTCTGGCACTTCTAAAATATCCTTTTTTCTTCTGTATACAACCGGAGCTGGTATGGCTGTTTTTTTCTTAAGAAGAAATATGATCATTCAAAAAGAAAATGAGGAGAAAGAAAAATTGCAAAAAGAGATGGAGCTTACCTATTTAAAAGAGCAGGTAAATCCTCATTTTTTGTTTAATTCATTAAATAGTATTTATTCGCTAGCTAGACAGCAATCGCCGGAAACTCCCGATCTTGTTATGCAGCTCTCAGAATTGATGAGGTATCAATTAGAAAGTTCTAAAAAAGACACCGTTTTATTAAAAGAAGAACTTGAATTTATAGAAAATTATTTATTACTTGAAGATAAAAGACTAAGTAAGCGTTGTACTATTGAGTTTTTAATTGAGGGTGATTTGATAGGTTTGCGAATTGCTCCAATGTTACTTATTCCATTTGTAGAAAATGCTGTAAAACATGGAGCTCAAAGTACTAATGAGCAAAGTACTATTGATATTTCTGCAGCTATAAAAAACACTACCCTTCATTTTTGTGTCGTAAATTCAAAGCCTTCTATGGTTTCTGAATTGAAAAGAAATGGTATGGGACTCGAAAATGTGAGAAGGCGTTTAAATCTATTATACCCTGATTCACATGTATTAGAAATTGATAATGAAGAAAACTTATATCGTGTAAATTTAGCTATTGACTTAGCAATTTCAACACTAAAAAAATAGAGTTAATGATTAAAATTGGTATCGTTGATGATGAAACACTCGCACGTAAAGTGTTAGAAGATTATTGTTCAAAAATTAATAATTTTGAATTAGTATTAAGTACAGGAAATCCACTTGAGTTTATCAATTTTATGCAGCAAAATGAAGTTGATCTTATCTTTTTGGATATAGAAATGCCTGAACTTAACGGCATGGAAATTTTGCGTTCTATGGTAAAACCACCTAAAGTTATTTTAACTACGGCTTATTCTGAATATGCATTAGAAAGTTATAATTATGGTGTTGTAGATTATTTGTTGAAACCTATAAAAATTGAACGTTTTTTGAAAGCTATAAACAAAGTTTCAGCTTCAAATATGATACAGCCTAAAAAGAATAAAGGAAATGAAGAGCTTCAAATAAAACACGATGGAATCCCTGTTAATATTCCATTTAAATCAATTTTATACATTCAGAGTTTTGGGAATTATTTAAAGATTTTCACAGATTCAAGAATGTATCTTATCTCTGAAACACTGACTAATATTACGACATTATTGTCTGAAGATTTCCAACGCACACATAAATCATATATATCCAATTTGACTAGAGTTACAAAGGCAACCAGAACCTATTTGCTAATTGAAAATAATGAAATCCCAGTTAGTACTACGTATAAGGTTATTGTTTTTAAAAAATTGGACGCTTTAGCCAAAATATAAAACATGGGCACTCTCCTCGCCTATTCTTAAGGCAAATTGAAGAATGAATACAATTTTAGAAGGTCACTTCAACTATCATTTTGTCCACTTGAGATTCTTTTTTAAATAGAAGGACTATATCGTTACTAGTTTTGTTGTTATAAAATTAGTTAACATGAAAAAAGTAATTACAATTCTAGCGCTGATCGTTTTTAATCAAATAAATGCGCAAGTAACAACCATTTTTAAATATGCTTGTAAAGGGAATATTAATAAGGTGGACTCACTTTTAAAAACACAGGATATTAATGTTAAGAGTAAAAACCAATCAAGTTTATTACACTTTGCCACCTATTGCAATCAGGAAGATATATTTAATTTTCTTATTGAAAGAAACATAGATATTAATACAAAAAATAAATATGGAGACACTCCACTTATGTATGCTGTATTAAGAAGAAATGTAAAAATGACCAAAACGCTTATTGCTAAAGGTGCTGATGTAAACACCGTAAACAAGGACAATTTTACGCCATTATACAATGCCGTACAATCTGATAATAAAGAGTTAGTAGATATGCTACTAAAGGCAAAAGCAGATATAAACCTTGGTGAAGCATTATTATTTAAGGCAGTACTCAACAATAGTTTAGTTGTTCTAAAAAAAATTATAGATGAAAATACTGATATTGAAATCGTAAATGAGTATGGCAATACACCTTTATCTTTAGCAATACGTGAGGATAATCCTGAGATTGTGGAATTTCTACTAGCTAAAGGAGCTGATATAAAAAAAGTTCCTCAATATCATCTCAAAGGAGAATATTTAGGACAGAAGAAACCTGATAGTATTCCCTTGTTGTTTGCAAAAAACTTTATTTCTACAGAAAACTTTGTGCATAGTCCCACCTTTTCTTCGGACGGAAAAGAATTGTATTATACTGTGGAGTCTTGGAGATATCATGGAGGTACCATATTTGTAACAAAACAAGAAAATGGAGTTTGGACCCAACCAAAACCTGAAAAAATTGATGGTGATTACAGAGAGATTGATCCTTTCCTCTCACCAGACAACAATACTTTATATTACTGTACAGATAGACCTATTGTAGCAACTGACTCTACTCGTGCTAATTGTGATATGTGGATGCTAAAAAGAGAAGCTAACTCATGGAGTAAACCAACACATCTTGGTAAGTTTGTAAACAATGCCGAACACCATGATTGGTTCCCAACGCTTTCAAATGATGGAACATTGTTTTATTCAACAGGACCAAATCGTTCTAGTAATATTGTTTTTTCTGAATATACAAATGGAGCGTATCAACGTCCTATAGATTTAGGTGCGAAGGTAAATTCGGAAAGTAGAGATTATGATCCTACCATTGCACCTGATAAAAGCTTTATCATTTTTTCTTCTAACAGGCCTGGAGGTTTTGGCTCAGTAGATTTATATATAAGTTTTAAAGATGAAAACGGTAATTGGAGTGATGCTAAAAATATGGGAGCATTAATTAATACAAAAACCATTGAATTTGCACCACGTTTATCACCAGATGGAGCTTTTTTATTCTTTAATCGTGAGGGAAGTATTTTTTGGGTATCAACTAAGGATATTCAGAAATTACAAGATTAATTTAAAATGTTTTAAATTACCTAATCAAACACTTAATTTGTGAAGAAAAATACCAATTACATTTGGCTTATTATAATTTCAGCAATTGTTATTACGTTGCTGGCAAACATAGGTTTATTTAATTATTTTTATAAACTTCATAACTTACAAAACCCTACACCAGCAAATCAAGAGCAATATTACTTTGCTATCCGCATAGGCTTTGTTGGTGTAATTATTGAATTATTAATGCTTATGGTTTTTACGTTCTTTAATTACTCATGGAAAGACAAACTATTTGGTAAAAATAATATAGGATTAATCATTATTAGTAATGTATTCATACTGCTTACTTTTATTGGTATAAATGTACTTTTATCTAAATATGTAACTAAAACACATCCTAATTTAGTATTCTCGTTAAGCTATGTCAAAGATTTTCTAATTAACCATTCATTAGTCTTAATGATTGCTATAGTTGGCCCTTATGTCTTATTACGCATAGAAAAAGCTAGGGAACTGGAAATGAATTTAATCAAAATTAAAGAAGAACGATCTATTGCGGAATTATCAGTATTAAAGGAACAGATTAGTCCTCATTTTTTCTTTAATACATTAAGTACCTTGAGTTCTATTGTTAGAAACGATACTCAAAAAGCAACTTTAGAATTTATTGATGATATATCAAATACGTATCGTTATTCGCTATCATCTACTAAAACAGATGTAGTAACATTAAAAGAAGAACTAGAATTTATAAAATCGTACTCAGATTTATTACAAAAGCGTTTTGGTGAAAAGCTAAAAATCACCTTAAATATTTCTGAAGAAATTTATGATAGTCATATACCGCCAATGTCTATTCAATTATTAATAGAAAATGCCATACAACATAATGTTATTGCCTCTGAAAGTCCTTTATTGATAGCTATATACAACAAAGATGCTTATATATATGTTGAAAATAATTTATACGAAAAAAAGGAAGTTGAAAGTTTTGGTATTGGCTTAATGAATTTAAATAATCGGTATAAACTTATTGCTAATAAAGAAATTCATATTGAAAAAAAGCAAGATGTATTTCTAGTAAAACTTCCTTTATTAAGATGAATGTTGTAATAATTGAAGATGAAATTAGTGTAGCTCAAAACTTATGTGACTTATTATTTGAGCTTAATCCAGGAATTAAAGTTCTAGTTGTATTAGAAACTGTAAAAAGCAGTATTCAATGGTTTCAAAAAAATGACGCACCAGATATTGCCTTTTTTGATATTAAAATTGCTGATGGAAATTCTTTTGAGATACTCGAAAAAATAACACTCAATTTTCCTATAATATTTACTACTGCTTTTGATGAATATGCACTTAAAGCCTTTAAATATAACAGTATTGATTATTTACTAAAACCTATTAAAAAAGCGGAATTAGAAAAATCAATTTTAAAATATAGAAACCTTTACACTCGCGATAAGATCATTTTAGATAATAATTTAAAGTTAATCGAAGCAATAAAAAACATTAAAGAATCAACAAAAAAAAGCATTTACAAAAGTTCATTTTTAGTAAACTATAGAAATCAGTTGATACCTTTAGATGTAAACATCATATCTTATTTTTATTTGGAGAATCAAATAGTTTATTGCAAAACCAATGAAGATAAAAAATATCAGATCTCTAATACTTTAGAAAAGTTACAAAAGCAATTAAATCCTGATTTGTTTTTTAGAGTAAATAGGCAATGTATTGTTTCCAAAAAAGCAGTGAAATCTGCTAATTTTATTGAAAAAAGAAAACTGAAACTTATTTTGTCTCCTGAACATGATTCAGAAATTAGTATAAGCAAACTAAAAGCAAGTAGCTTTAAAAAATGGATGGAGATTGACCGATTTAATTAAGATTTTATGTTTTCTATAAAACGCTCTTTAAACGCTCTTCCAATTGGAATTTTTTGTTCTATTCCGTTGATAATAATTTGATTACCAGAAACTTTAGAAACATAGTCACTATTCACAATATAAGACTTATGTGTTTGTAGAAAGTTATTAGTAAGCTTTTCCAACCATTGTTTTAATGAATCGGAACTTATTATTTTTTTGTCTTTCGTTGCTACTTCTGTATAATCTGAATCGGAGTGAATGTACATAATAGCATCACTTTTAACCTTTATTAGATCATAACCTGACTTTATTAAAAATGTTTGTGCTACAGGTGTTTTAGCTTGTTCATTGTGAGTTTCTCTCGGTTGAGATGTTGTAGTTTTATTGTTCGCCTTAGCAATAGCTTTTACAAATCGTTGAAAAGAAAATGGTTTCAGCAAATAATCCACTACATTATACTCGTAACTTTCAATAGCATATTCTGAAAAAGCAGTCGTTAAAATTATATTAGGAGAATTTTGTAGTGTCTTTAAAAAATCTATTCCAGATATTTTTGGTAAATGAATATCCAAAAATACAATATCAACACTATTTTGTTGCAAATATGGAATCGCTTCTAACGCATTATTAAATGTATGCAATAACTCTAACGAACCTACATCTGCAATATATTTCTGCAAAATTCTTTGTGCAGGCGGTTGATCCTCAATAATTATACACGTTTTTAGCATTATATATGTTCTTTTAATTGCACTGTAAGTGATACATCATATACAGAATTAATTGTACTAATAGTTAGGTTATGATTGTTTGGATACAAAATCTCTAATCTTTTTTTAACATTATCAAGTCCAATACCATGCGATAAATTAGCATTGTTACTCATTGTTGAAAAACTATTTACACAAGAAAACGCCAACAAACCACTTGAGTTGACATTTACATCGATACTAATATTTATATTTTCGCTTTGACTTGCAGCACTATGTTTAAATGCATTTTCAACAAAAACACTTAAAATTAAAGGTGCAATAACGAATTTATTTGATGCAACATTTTCATTAAAACGAATCTCTCCTCGTTCTTCTATTTGTAACTCATTAAGCGCTGTAAAATTTTGCAAATGTTCTATTTCTTTGTGCAAAGGCACAAAATCTTCCTTACAATCGTACAACATATATCGTAACACCGAAGATAACTCTAAAATAATTGAAGGCGTCTTACTCGAATTTTCTATTGCATATGAATACAGATTATTCAGATTGTTAAATAAAAAATGAGGATTAATTTGAGATTTTAAAAAGCGCAGTTCACTATCTCTTATAACGGTTTGTAATTCATCTAGTTTTTGTTGTTTCTGCCAAGAATCTAAAGCAAGTTTAAAGCCTACCATCATAAACAAATAGGGCAAAATACTAAACAATGTAAAAAAGATATTTGAAACATATTCACCTCTATCACCTCCAACAAGAATAGGCTCTAACACATATTCTTCAACTACAAATACGGTCAATAAAATAGTTACAATCAAAATCCAAAACATCCATAGTTTTTTAGTGTAGAAATATTTTGGCAGAAATACATAATTGATAACAGTTGCTACGCTAACATAGAATGCAAAGAAGATAAAATCGTAAAATTGAATGCCATGATGCTTATCTAAAGCATACATTAAAAAAAGTACGCCAAACAAGATAATTTGAGATACAAATTCTTTGAGTCTAAATTGAGATATTATCATACTACAAAAATACATTTTGTATTTAATTACTTCGTAGCGAAACCATTAAACTGCATTTATTCTCCACTAAACAACATGAGTTTAAGGGCAAACAACCAATGCGAACAATACAGGTTTACTATGGTCGTTCACAGATTTATTTTTCAATTTCTAAAAAACTATATCATTTTTGTCAAAAATCATCAATCAAAAAATGAACAAAAAAGAAAGAACAATACTAAACAGAAGTTTACACCGAGATATTAGTTATTTCTTTGTAGGATTGATCATTGCATTTTCCGTTTCAGGAATCGCATTGAATCATAGAACAGATTTTGATCCTCAAGAATACACCGTAAAAACAGAAAACTTTAAAATTGATTTGCCTAGTGATGCATCACTAATTACAGAAGATTTCTTTAAACAAGAAGCAAAAAAAATAGCTACTGAAGAGTTTAGAGGTCACAGAATACGCGGACAAGAAGCACGATTATATTTTGAAGATGCCTTTGCTTCTGTAAATCTAAAAACTGGCGAAGGAGAAATAGAATACGTACAAACGATTCCTGTGCTTGGACAAATGACCATTTTACACAAAACTACTAATGTATGGTGGATATGGTTTTCTGATATATTTGGCGTAGCAATGTTGTTCATTGCCATTACCGGAATGTTTATCTCTAAAGGAAAAAATAGTTTTAAAAAACGAGGTTGGTGGCTCGCTACTATTGGGCTAATTTTTCCTTTTATCTTTTTATTCTTGATTAGATAAAAACACTTCTAATAATTTTAATTATGAATTTTAAAAACTGAAGAAATGAAAAACAATAAAAATGTAAGTCGAAAAGCTTTTCTACAAAAATTAGGTTTAGGAGTTGTTGCAGTTCCTTTAGCTACATTAGGTATTTCATCTTTCAAAAAAGAAGAAGAAATAATTGAGCAAAATGATTGTGGATTAACAGATTGGGCTACAGAAGGTCCGTTTTATGTAAGGAACACGAAAGAAAGCGTAAATATTAATTTTACGAACTTACCTGGAAATGCAATGAAAGTAACTGGAACAGTTTATAGTGGCACAGATCAATCAAATCCTATAGCTGATGCAAAAATTGAGATTTGGCACGCAGACAAAGACGGCATATACCATCCAACCGGAGATGGAGATATTACAAGATATAAACCGTCTGAAATTGAATTAAGAGGTTTTGTTATTACAGATAAAAATGGACAGTATGCATTTCATAGTATTGAGCCAGGTTTATACTCTGGAAGACGTAGACATATACATTATAAAATTTCTGCAAAAAATCATGAATCCATAACCACACAAAGTTATTGGTTAAGTGAAAAAGGAACGAAACGTGAAAGAATTGACAGAACAGATAGTAATACAGAAGATTGTAGGTATATAGATTTTAAAAATAGTAAAAATGGTATTGCAGGCACATTTGATATCTACCTTAAACCAACACTCTAATTTTTTAAAAAGTAACTAATAGCTTACTATAGAATTGATTACGGAAAATTCAAATACGCAATATTCTTGTCGTTCTTGTATTATACTCTTGCAAGTATCCAATCGATACCTTTATAAAAGTCATTGATCGTTAGTACTCCTAAATCTGTTTTTTCATTTTGTGAAGCTGCTGCCAATGCAAAACCGTGTGTGTAATCTACAATTACATCAGCAAATAGAATACCTTCCGTTTCATCATTAACTAATGAAATAGCATGCGTTCTAATGGAATTTGTAAGATCGATTAACTCTTTATTAATTAAAGAATGGTCTGTAAGTAATAACCGAGAGACATTAGGATGCCTAAAAACACACTTGCAATAATTTCCTAATAATGTTCGTATAGTATCTTTAGAATTACTAGTGATGGTAATTTCGTTCACATTTTTATAAACAATTTCAACAAGACTTTTTATAATATCTTGACGCGAACCTACATGATGCTTTAATGCCATAGCAGTTACATTAAATGCTTTTGCCAATTTTCTAAACGAAAGTCCACTTTCTCCTTGTTCGTCAAGAATTTTCAGCGCTTCTTTTAGAATGTCGTCTTTTGACAATATCAATTTATCGTTTGTGGGTCTCCCTAAAACCTTACTTGCCATTTCTATGTATTTAATACTTGATAGTGATTTTGTATAAAACCAAACTTCATTGGTTTTGAAGTAATTAATTCTAAATCAATATCATTGTCTAATTCTCCGAACAATCGTTTTCCTTGACCAATTAGAATAGGAATTTGTGTGAGTGTAATTTCTTTAATCAAACCATCATTCATAAAGGATTGCACCAACTTTCCACCATCTATATACGCATTGTTAAGACCTTTTTTATAAAGAAATAGCATTAATTCTTTAGGATTTAAAGCTTTGATCGTTACTTGATTCTGTAATGCTTCAGGAATATCATCTTGAGTTAAACTTCTACTCATAACATAAACAGGCATTTTATAAGGCCATTGTTCAAAACCAAGTACAGTTTTAAACGTGCCACTTCCCATTACTAATACATCTATATTTTTAGTAAACTCCACAAAACTGTTATCATTTTCGTCTATACCATACTTCATTAACCAATCTAATGAGTTGTCTTGTCTTGCTACAAAACCATCTAGACTTGAAGCCATAAAGACGTAACCATTTGCATATCTATCTTCCATACATTGTTTGAATTAAAAGTGCAAATATACAGTGTATAATTTTAATATCAAAACTATGATTTCATTCCACAAACATTACTTGTCTCATCTATTATAATAAATATGAATTCGTGAATTAATACAGAACATTATAATTCAGATTTAAAATTATAATGTTCTGCACTACATAAAATGGTTTAGTGTTTTTTGGTATGTAGTTATTTATTGCATTGATTCCATAAACATCAAGAGAATACAGTTTTTGGAGTTCGTTTCGTCAATGCTAAAAAATTAATCCCATTTATTTTTTGTGGACATGGCTAGCTTTCCGCCACCAGTAAAGAACAATGCTATAGCACCAAATAAGTAAAGACCTAACAATTCAATTCCCCATCCTCCATGTTGAGTTAATGTGAAAATATCACCTGAATGTACTAGGAATATGGCAAATAATACACCAAAAGCAAAGCCAGCAGAAGCCAATCGAGTTCTAAACCCAATAATAATAAGTATAGGCATTATAATTTCTGTAATATATACACCATAAGCCATAAAGGATGGTAGCCCTTTGCCTTCTAACATGCCTTCTATAAATGATACGCCTTTTAGTTTTGCAATGCCATGTAGCAACATCAATACACCAATAGCGATACGCAGGATTAATAATCCTAAATCAGTATTTTTATTCATTTTTTTGATTTTAGTTATTACTAAAGATACTAAATTTAGTATTTATCTATTTTCTTGAGGTAAATCTTTACAGCTACACAGCTCCAATTTTAGCTATGTCACTATTTAAATAAAGCTTTTAAACCATTCTTTAATTCGAAAACAGACTTCACTTCGTTATGATCTAATGCTTTATCAAAAATGGCAAGTTCATCCATGAAACCAATATAGCCAAGGCCTAACATGATTTTTCCGTTTTCTGGTTCCCATGTAAATGGATCATTAATATTTTTTATCACACCAATGAATTGACCATTTAAGAATAATTTAAAAGTAGATTTTGTTTTTGTATTTACTTCCGAAAAAACAATTGCAACATGTGTCCAAGTTTTTGACTGAAATGGAGATGGATTTACCGTAACTGTTCGCTTTTCCCAATCTGTTTCATCACTATCATTCGTTGGATCCCACACTGCAATATCGCCCATTGCTCCTAGTCTGAATCTTCTTGGATTATGATCTGTAAAATCTACCCATAATCCAGCATCACTCCATTTAGAATCTGTAATGCAGATTGGATCACAATAGTGTGGCGCTAAATCTTTGTTAGGATCTAATCGCAACCAAAAAGAAATAGTACCACTCCATGATGTAGTAGTATATCCCACATTTTTATATGCTTTATAAAAAACAGCAGCCGTTTTTGCTTCTTTAAAATGAATTACATCGCCTACAAAACCTTTATCAATTGCTAAAACGATATTGGGATCATGTAAACCTTTTTTAGCATTATCAGCTTCTTTATAATTTTTAGCTGTGTATATATTTGAATCACCTAAAGCTAGGTCTGCAGCTGTTTTTCCATCAAACGAACTGTAAAAAAGTATATGGTCTTTTAATTGTTTTTTTTGAAGAAAAGAAGAACACATAATTAGAAGAAAGCATAGGCTGGCAATAGTTATAAGTATCGTTGTTTTCATATTTTTTTGATTAAAGATTTAAATTTATTTCACACTCCATTCAATAGCTGTATGCGCATGAATTTTTCCTGTATCAAATAGTGGAATGTCTATGTCTGATTCTGAAATTAGAATAGGCAATTCTGTACAGCCCAAAATAACACCTTGTGCACCTTGAGTTTGCAGCTCTTTTATAATCTCAAGAACTTTTTGTTTTGCAGCGTTTGTAAATTGTCCTTTTACCAATTCATTATAAATTATATCATGAACAACTTGTCTATCACTTTCGTGAGGAATCAAAATTTCAAGTCCAAAATCATTCACCAATGTTTTGGTATAAAAGTCTTTTTCCATCGTGAATTTCGTTCCTAGTAAAGCTACTTTTTCTAAACCTGATTTTTTGACAGATTCACCTGTGGTTGTCGCAATATGTAAAAACGGAATGCTTACATTTTCAGAAATATAATGACTTACCAAGTGTATCGTGTTTGTACATAACAAAATGATCTCTGCTCCTGCTCTTTCTAACTGTTGCGCTGCATCTTTCATGAGCTCTCCTATAGAATTCCAATCGCCTTTAAAAGTCAAGCGTTCTATTTCTGCAAAATCTACTGAAACCATGATGCATCTTGCAGAATGCGAACCTCCTAATACATCTTTTGTTTTGGTATTTAAAAACTCATAATACAGTTTTGATGATTCCCAACTCATTCCGCCTATCAATCCTATTGTTTTCATACGTTACTATTTTTGCTTATAAAACTATGCTGAAGTCTTCGGTTGGCATTATTTTAAAATTGAGATTCCTAAAATGATAACTGAAATAATTTCAACTATAACTTATAGCCAAGTAGTTTATCTTTGTAAGTATGGAGCTTAAATATTTCAGATTAATAAAAACGATCGCAGAAGAAGGAAGTATTGCAAATGCTACGGAACGATTGTTTTTAACACAGTCAGCCTTAAGTCATCAACTGCGAGAGTTAGAAGAACGATTGGGTTTTAAAGTCTTTCTCAGAACCAGAAATAAATGGGAGTTAACTCAAGAAGGTACTGAGCTTTACAAATTGGCCAATAAATTATTCAGCTCTATTGATGAAGGTTTTAGTAACATACAACAGATCAAAGAAGGTTCTAAAGGAGCAATTAAATTGAGTGCGGAATGTCAGTCGTTTTTTCATACCATTCCAGGTTTTATTCAAAAGATGGGAATCCTTTATCCCGAAATTGATATTGATTTGACCTTAGGAACTACGCATCAAACCATATCACAAGTATTATCTGAAGAGATCGATATTGCAATCGTAGCATCAAAACCGGAATCTGATGAGTTGTTGAGCATTCCTGTTTTTAAAGATGAGATTTTCGCTATAATACACGAAGAGCATCCATTAAATAATATAGCGTATTTAGAAGCGAGTCATTTTGGAAATGTTCATTTGTTAATTAATTCGTTTCCGATGGAAAGTGTTGCTGTCTACGATCAATTCTTAAAACCAAATAAGATACATCCTAAGAAGATTTCTGCAATTCCTTTTACCGAAATTACGTTGTCGATGATTGAAGCTAATATGGGAATCATGTGTGCTCCAAAATGGCAGTTAAACTCTTTTAAACTATCAAAAGAACTGATATTTAAACCTATTGGTAAAAACGGTTTAAAACGAACACATTACTTAGTTGTAAAAAAGGAGCATCGCACTAAAAAGTACATCCACGATTTCATTTCTAATTTTGAAGAAGATTTTTTGGAGGCATCCTAAATTCTTTAGATTGCAAAAACCCTAGATGATTTATAAGAAATAGAAATGTTAAAGCCTTTATTTTCATTGTATTACTTCTTTAGTTTTTATGAGATGTTTGTTTAGTGATGATAGACAAAAAAAAGCTGTTGATTAAAAACCAACAGCTTTTATAAATCCCTTAATAAAATTATTGTTTTATAAACTTCTTACTTATAGGTTGATTGTTTATAGTAAACTGAATAATATATAATCCACTATTCAAAGTTCTAACATTTACCTGACCTGAACTGCTCAATACGCCCTGAGTTACCGTTTGTCCATACATATTTTTAACAGAATATGCTACAGTCTCTAGTGTTGGTAAAGTAATATTAATAACTTCTCCTTTTACTGGGTTAGGATACATTTTTAAGTCAAAAGCTAACGTATTTTCATCGCCTCTTGCAGTTGTTCCACAAGGTCCTATGTATTCCCATCCACCATTAGTTTTTCTTTGGTATAAGCTATTTCGGTATACTACTCTATCTCCTGGAGAATACGCATTAGAGCTATTGTAAGCTGGAACGCCTGCACAGATATCTCCTCCTGTATCACAAGGTGCACATGAGCCTCCACAATCTATACCGGTTTCGTTTCCATTTTGGATACCATCAGTACAGGTTGGTGTTGGTGCACTACCAGTAATATTTACGGTATAATCTTCTACTTCACCATCTCCAATATTTCCACAAGCATCTGGAGCTGTGTTGTATCGCATGGAAACTCTCATTCTAGTAGTTCCTGAAGCAGCAGAAGATGATGGTGTAATTGAACCATTTACGGCGCTATTAGAAGCCGAACCAGCATCGAATGCTAATTCTCCAGCGTCACTAAAATCTCCATCTTGATTGTAATCGATCCATACTCTAAAGTATTCATTATACGCAGATCCTGAAAACCCTGGAGTTAACGTAATAGGATTGCTTGTTCCTCTAGTCAATGTAGCTGTTTGAGATGTGAAATCTGAATACGTTTGTGCTCCTGAAGAATTGTCTAAACCACCTACTTGTACTCTAGCAATCCATTCGTATTGTACTCTAGATCCTGATGATTCGCAATATTGTGTTTGACAAGGATCACAAGATCCTCCACAATCTACACCAGTTTCATCACCATTTTGAACACCATCATTACAGCTTGGCTGTACAGGAGGTTCGCATTTTGATGAAAGTGCTAAACTATGTCTAACACCACCCGAAACCAATACTGCTCTCATTCTATTTTTTTGACCTTGCGTGAATAAATTCATGCAAGAATCATCACTATAATCCATATAATTTTGCACCATATCTACAGAACCGCAAGAAACATGCGTTGTATTACAACCAGTATTAGAAGCATCTGATTCTGGAGTATCGCTTACAAAATCATCAACTCCACAAGCTCCATCACCCCATATATGACGTAAATTCAAGTAATGTCCTACTTCATGAGTTGTAGTCCTTCCTAGCTCAAATGGAGCTGTAGCAGTTCCTATTCTTCCAAAATATTTATATCCCATAACTACTCCATCTGTAGCTGCACTTCCTCCTGGAAACTGTGCAAAACCAAGTAAGTTATTGAAACCTGGAGCAGAAAGTTTAGGACATACCCACATATTTAAATATTGTGAAGTGTCCCATGGAGCAACACCTCCAGAAGAAGGCTTTTTCATAAAGTTATCTGCAGATCCTCCCCAATCTTCTCGAGTGGTTAGCTTTCTTGTAATACCAGTTGTCGCATTTCCATTAGGATCTACTTTAGCTAAGCAAAACTGTATTTGAGTATCCGCAGCTTGAGACCAAGTATTATCTGCATCACTATTGGTACGTCTAAAATCTTCATTCAAAACATCTATTTGAGACTGAATTTGAGCATCACTGATATTTTCTGTTGAATTTCTATATAATACATGTACAACAATTGGTATGGTAATTATGTCTCCATCTATGGATTTAGCAATAGACATTTCTTTTACTTTCTGAGCTGTAAACTCTTCAATTTTAGCCATTCGTTTAGAAAGACCTGGATCTGTTTGCATTCTATGTTCTAAATCTTGCATAACTGCACAGTTTCTTTCTTGAGCAAAAACTGTAAACGAGATAAGAATAAAAAATAATAGTGTAATTTTTTTCATTATTCAACATTAATTTTGGTTACTATTTTGTTATAATTTCTGTTAAATTATTGAATCATTTTTATTTTTTTATGCTTTTCAATGACAATTTAATAAAGAGGAATATTTAGTATAACAAGTGATTAATATAGTATTACTACACACCTAACACTCTTCGTTTTTTGAATATAAACTTGTGAAAATCTACTTTAGTTTTGATTGAGAGAAAGGTTAATTTCTAATGAGGCAACCTATAAAGTTTTAATTAATAATTTTAGTTAAAACCCTATAACTTTGTGTTTCAGACATAAATACAACATTCATTCAGGCTTAGGTTTATTATGAAAGGGACAAACGACTCTTCAAATAATCAATTATTCAATTTTAGAGGAAAACTCAATAGTGATAAGTTAGCAATTGTGTAAGTGCTGGTCTTTGGATATTTGGTTATAGATACTGCTGCCTGTATTCATGATTCTAATAATAGTTCGGCAATTACAGAAATTTTATATAGGGAACAAAATTTAAGTGTATTATGATATAATGTAGCTGATTATGTTGTGGATATTCAGACTCTAAAAATAAACTTATGTGTAGTAAAAGTGTGTTTCATTTATTAAAAAGACAGATTCAGTAATAGTCTATCTATCTTCCATGCAATTCCATATTTGGCAAGCTATTAAGGTCTTTTAGATAATAGTCAAAAAACTTTTTGGTTTGGCTAAAAAACTCATTGCGATATTCTCTTATTCCATGGTCGGCTCCTTCAAATAAAATGAAACGCACAGGATGTTTGCTTTTATACAATTCATTCACCAATTCTAATGATTCTGATGCTTGAACACGCCAATCGGAACTACCATGCATTATTAATATCGGTGTAGTTTTACACATTTTATCTGCCCAAAATACTGCAGACCTAGCTTTCAATTCTTTTTCTTTATTTTGATAATAATTTGGAATATACTTAGCATACACATGTTCTTCAAATTCTGGTCGATTTTCAAGTGCTTTAAAAGCATTGGCTGCACCTGCAAGAACAACAGCAGCTTTGAATTGACACGTTTTTTTGAGCGAAAGATATGTCATCATTCCGCCTCTACTTGCACCTTCGATGCCTATTCGTGATGTATCTGCATTATCAATTTCATTTAAAGTAGGTATCAGATTTAAAACATCGTTTACATCTTTTCCTCCTACTTCTTCTTTTCCTTCACTTCCACTATTTCCTCTATATTGACTTGCTACAACTACATATCCCCAACTAGCGAGTTTTCCCAAAAAGAAGCCTATTCCTATTTCATTCCATTCGCCAAATTCACCTGTTCCGCCTCTATTTGAAATGATACATGGGAAATTCCCTTTTTGAATTGGTTTAGCAATAAATCCTTTTACTTTTAATGAATCTGATAAATAGGTTATTCGGAAAAACTCTATATTTTTAAGCGCTGGAATCATTGTTGAATCAGCTTTATGAATCTTGGCAATTGTCGCGTCGCTTAGAATTAACCTTTCCTTTTCTATAATTTTTCCATTCTGTGCATGAGTAAAAAAAATAGTAAGTACTATTAGAACTAATGTAGATTTATATTTCATAGCGATGTTTTATTTAATAAGCTAGCCTTTGTATCTAAAGAAATGAATGATTTGTATTTTAATTTAAATGATACTTTTCTAAACAAACTAAATCAGAAAAAATATCTGCAAATGCATCTTGATACTTATTGTACATTTTACCACCTATTTTTATAGGTCCATTTGACAAATTATTTAATTCTAATTGCAACATTTTTATTTTTTTATTCAAGTAATATGAAATAATCGAAAATTGACGATTCCATGATTGTGCTATTATTTCTGAACGTCTATTTTGTTTTTCTATTTCAATAAAAAAATTACTTAGTCCCGCAATTTTAGAAAAATTCTGATCTCCAAATGCATCTAAAACAATTTGATTATCCATAGAAAGGATGAAATATATCTCCTTAATATGATGTTTTTCAATTAATTGCTTTATAGACTTTAATGTTTCAGTATCAGGCGCAAAAGAATTACCCAATGAAGTATAGAAATAATTCTCATACTTAAATGTATTGCTTATAATAGATTCTAAGCAATCAGTAGGACATAAAAGGTAAAGACGTTTATGCATTAGTTTGCGCTATAAGGAAATGATGAATGGTGTAAATCAATTTTAAATTTCCCATTTATTAATTTATAACCAAACGTATATTCAACCTTTGCTTCGTTTCCATCTAAATCGGTAAAAAAGTAGTTTCCCATTGCTATGGCACGATTTTCTTCTAAAATAAGGTTTGAATTTTCAAATCTTACCTTTGTCCAAGGCTGAATGGCAAACCCTTTATCTTCTTTACATGCCCTATCTTCTCCTGCAATAAAATAAGATAACGCCTCTAGTTTGGTTGGTCTAAATTGTTCTATTTCACATTTGGTAGGTTTAAATGAAACTAAACCTGCTTCAAAAGCATAAAGTGTATCTAGAAAATCATTTGTAAATTTTTCACACGCAACTCTGTTTTCTTTTAATGCACCAATTCTTACTACTCCATTACCCCAATTGTTCTGAGCTTCTACTACTTGTTCTTTTNNCAGAAAATGAGTATTTCCTATTAATTATATCCATTATTTACTTTTACTAAAACAAAATTAATCTAAACTATAATTAAAAGCTGCTAATGCAACTAAGTTGCTAAAATAATAAAAATACTTATTAATGCAACTAAGTTGCGATATAAAAATTGCAATAAAAAATTTGATACCCTAAAACCGTTTTAAAATGGCACTAAAATCTTTGTAAATTATCAAAAGAACTGATATTGGAAACCTGTTCTTATTTTAGTATTCTAGGTTTAACACGAACAACAATCAGTAGCTGATGCTGCTTCATTAAAAGAACAATCGACACCTTGATCTACTGCTTTTTTTAGTTGAAGAAAAGCTTGTTGAATTTTTGACAATGGTGAAGCTACGTTCATACGCATAAATTGTGTGTGTGAGTTTTCAAACCAATCGCCCGGAGTTAAAGCCAATTTTGCCTGATTCACTACTAAATGCTTTAAAGCAGCATCAGATATATTCAGTTTGCTAAAATCTAACCAAACTTGGTATGTGCCTTCTGGCTTGTATAATGTTACTTCTGGCAATTCATTTTGGACAAAACTTTCAATCCAATTCATTGTTTTTTCAAGGTATGTCAGCAAATCATCCAGCCACTCTTCTCCTTTTGTATACGCTGCTATTGTTGCATTGGCCGAATGTATGCTTCCATGATCTAAATATAACGAACCAATGGTGTCTTTAACTTGTTTGAAGGTGTTTTCATTTGGGATATATAGATATCCATTTGAGATACTTTGCATACCAAATGTTTTGGCCGGCGAGCCTAATACAGCAATATGATTTTCACTAGTATTTAATGAAACGATACTATTAAATTCAGCGCCAGAATAGACAATATCAGAATGAATTTCATCACTGATAATAGTTACGTTGTATTTATTTGCTAGCTCTACCAATTTTTGTAATTCTTCCTTAGTCCACACTCTACCAACAGGATTGTGAGGATTACATAATAAGATAGCTTTAATGTTTAAGGTTTTGAGTTTGCGCTCCATATCTTCAAAATCCATTTGATATTGGCCTTCAACTACTTTTAACTTATTAGGAACTACTTTTCGATCTGCAGATTCAATCACCTTAAAAAATTGATGATAGACAGGTGTTTGTACCATGATACTATCTCCTTTTTCAGACAGTTCTCTAATCAACACACCAATTCCTGTAAGTACTCCAGAAACCTGCACAAACGATTTAAGGTTTAATTTTAATTGATGACGTTTTAAATTCCAATCTGAAATTGCTTTAAAAACCGCTTCTGTATTAAATTCATACGCATACATATTCCTTGTTACCAATTTTTGCAAAGCTTCTTGAATAGGTTTTGCTATTTCAAAATCCATGTCGGCTATCCATAGTGGCATTACATCAGTTGCACCAAACATACCTTTTAAGTAGCTTGGATTACTTTTTGCAAAATTGTGTTCTACTGTGTGTATTGTATCAAATTGACTCATTTTAATTTCTTTAAATTGTTTTTTATTAGTTCCACTCACTTTTTGCAGCTTTAAAAGCTTTTTGAAATTTGTCCGTATGCCACATAAGCATCAACATTTTATGTGCTATTTGTCTTGCTACTTCTTCATCACTAGGAAAATGAACTCCCATAATTTCTCTCGACAAACCAATTTCATAAGCTAAGGCAATATATTCACCTCTCTTTTCTGGCACTAATTCACTTAAAGTATACGCTTGAATATACGCCCATAACGTATGTCCGCTTGCAAAAGAAGGTGTTGGTATTTCTTGTAAAGGTTTAATATTGGCATCCAAATGATACGGTCTGGCACGTAATAGATTAAACTTTATAGCAAATTCTAATAAGCGAGTATCTTGCATAACACCTTTTAATAATTCGGCAGTTTTTGGATATTCTTTTGCATTGTATTTTTCTCCAGAAACTTCTCTTACCATAAAGAATAAGTCTTTTAAATTACTCTCATATCTATCATCTGTTTTTGTATAATTTTTATGAGGCCAATACCCTATTTTGGCTAACTGCATCACGCGTTTTATTTGTTTTTCAGTTCTCTTATTTTGTAAATCGAGTAAAAAATCTAGTTCAGCTCTTGTCTGTTGTGAACTATTGGCTGGAAATTTTACTGAATTCACAATGAAATCTACCTGACTAGAACTTAAATAGTGAGGTTCGTTCGAAGCATACACAAGTAGAAAGTTTAAATAATTATCTGTAGGATATTTAATTTCATCCATTGCGGCATATGCTGTACGATTTTCTGCATCTAGTTTTTTTAACTCTTTGTAGTGATTGCGTATAGGTTCTATGTCATGAATTGTTGAAAAAACAGCATTCTGACTGTATATACTTGTAGTGATAAAAAACGTTAAAATTAATGTGATATGTTTCTTTAGCGTATTCATGTTATATATAATTTGTTTGATTTTATATATAGACGTGACATCTAAAAAAAGACGCAAAAAAAATTAGTCACAAGATGGCTTGCATTTTTTTGCTTTATACGCTATAACATCACCATATACATCTGTAGATATAGTACAACATTGGTCGTAGGAAGACTTTAATAACTCTCTACCTCGTTGTACTCTTGATTTTGCACCTGAATACGAAATGTTTAAGCGTTCTGCTATTTCTTTCTGTGGTACGTTTTCAATATCTGCCATAATTATAGCTTGTTTGTACTTTTCGGGAAGTGAATTTATAAACGGGCTGATACAATGAGTTAGCTCAGATGTTAGTGAATTTTCAGAAATATCTTCCGCTTCAATAGTATCAGAAGAAGTTTCAAATTTAAATTTTCTAAAATGAGAAATTATTTCATTGCGTGTAATTTGATATATCCAAGACACCAATTTTTCTTTGTTTTTTAAAGTATCAAACTTTGTGAATACTTTTAAAAAGACATCTTGAACTATATCTTTTGTGAGATCAGGATTTTGAACCTTTCCATTAACAAAATTTGTTAATCGGTCATTCATATCATTCCAAACGTGTATAATTTCAGTATTCATAGTAACAAAAATAAATCAAAGATTTATTTATAGACGCAAAGATTTAAAAAAGACGCAAAATATTTTAAAATACTAAAATGCAATCGGTATTCAAGTCATTTTACAACTCATAACTTGAATTTTAATTCATTACATAACTTATTCCTAATAGCCCAATAGCTCCATCTATTAAAACTGAATAATATATTTCTTGGCGTTTGAGAGTTGTACATGCAATTAAGAGTGTTTGTACCATAATAGCTACTACAAATACTGGCGATTTATACATGGATTGAAAGACAATCTCTACTCCTACTATTGTTAAAACAAACAGTGAAATTGCAATCATTTTTGCATTTCGAATACCTACCACTTGTGGAATTGTTCGTTGCTTATGCGAATCATATTTCAAATCTCTAATATCAAACGGAATGGCGACTCCAACAAAGTACACATAATGTGCAGGAATAAAGAATAAAAAGGTTTCCCAATTGTAAATTTTCTCATTTATTATAGGAAACAGTATTATCACTAATGTCCAAGTCAAAGCAATAGAATGAATCTTAATATAAGGCAATTCACGTAGGTTTCCTCCAAATATTCTAACTACATAAAAAAACGATATAATACTAGCTATGCCAAATAACACTGCAATTGTCAGTGTTATATTGTTTACTAATTTTAAAAATATAATGCTTGCTATTAATCCACTAAAAAGGCTTAGGTAAACTATTAATTTCCGATGCTTGTACACCCATTTCAACCAAGGTGTTTTAGCTAAAATATTAGCTTTAAATAATCGTTGACTATTGTAAACACATAAGGTGGAGAAAAAACCAAACAGACCATAGTACACATAACTATCTATAGCAAATAGGTTTGCAACTCCCGCAGCGAGAAACCCTGCAGAAGTTGCTATGATAAGATTTAAGTGAATGATATATGTTAGAATTACTTTAAACAATTGAGTTTAAGTGTTTGAATTAGGAACAAAGCTTCATTTCTATTATATATCACCTGTATGTATTAACTATATAGTTAAGAAGCAAATGATGATTATTCTCTTATTAGGGTATAGAGAGACGGATTAGCTTTAAGCCCTTCTGTAGGTGGCACTCCGAGTTCTTTTGCCATTTTTTTGCTAGCATCCATAAATGCTTTTGAACTTTCCCAAACCGCAACATTTATCAATTCAAATTTGGTATCATTCTTTATTGATTTATGCAATTTTGTAGATATATAACCAGGTTCTTTTTTTAGAAAGTCTCTGCATGCTTCCCAATAAATTATTGATTCTTCCAATTTACCTTCTGGCACTTCAAATGGATTTATTAAAATGATATGTTCTGATGCATTGTTTTCCATAGTTGATTTATTTTTAGTTTGTTGTTCATTAGTACATGAAGTAATGCTCATTAGTAAAATTGTTATGAAAGTTAATCCTGAAACCTTTACTAAACTCTTCTTAAATAGTTTTCTAGTATTCATTTTTTAATTTATTAAGACATTCTTTTTAAAGTATTCTCTTTTGTTAACGTATAATGCTTTATCACACCTAAAACGTGTAAAGCCAATAATATAATCATGATTGTGGCTAAAAATCCGTGGGCTTTTAGAGGCATAAGGTCTTCTCTTGAAAGTATTAAATCAGATACTCCCGATTGCAATGCATCAATATAACCGCCTGTAAACATGGTTACTATTCCTGCTATTGAAATAGCAATCAATAAAATGTAAAAGGCATTATGAATCCACACAGCTAAGGTGTCATTGAATTTAGAGCCTGTCTCCAAATCTTTTGGTCGTTTAGATTTAAAAAACAAGTAACTTCTTATTAGAGTTAAAATAAATACAACGACTCCTAGGATGGCATGTACCTTTATTAAACCCATTTTTTCAGATAGTGAAATATCTTCCATGTATTTCCCTAAAGGAAACAAGGTTAGAATTAATAGTGCAGTTACCCAATGTATTACAATAGTTCCCTTACTATATTTTTGTGTTAAGTCATTTTTTTGTTTCGTCATAACATTGATTTAAAATTGTTATAGCAATATTTGTCATGACAAATATATGTATAAAAAATTATTTTGATAAGTTATCTAAGATTTTTTTTGAAGTATCATTAAACGCCTGAACTTGTTCATTACTTAATCCTTCGGTAGCTTTTTTAAGTATATCAACGGCTAGAGGCTCTACTAAATCACGAATTTCTACACCTTTTTTAGTTATAGAAATTTTCCAAGATCTTCGATCATTCGTATCTGCTTCCCTTACTGCGTAGCCTTTATTTTCAAGTTTATCAACTATCCTAGTTATGTTAGCATTGTCTTTGAAAGTAAGTTTTGCAACTTCTTTTTGAGTTAATCCAGATTTTTCATTTAGTCTATTTAAAATAGCCCATTGTTCTGGTGTTACATCAATCTTATTATTTTTTATAGCTGAATTAAACTCTCTTTTTAATAAAAGAGCTGTCATATTAATCAAATAACCTGCAGATTGATCTAAAAATGATTCCATAGTATTTGTTACATTATTAGTTAACATGACAAATATAAAGTTAATATTCATAATACTATTGAAATTCTTATGCACAAAATAGCGCATACAGAATTATTCAGACAGATTAAATAATGGATGGAATTATAGCAAAAGTATATTTAATGCAGTAAATACAGTGCTTTAACGATTTGCAAATACTATATTACATTTATCTAGCTAGTGTTTTCTCTTCTTTTTTGGAGTGTCACTTTTTGCATTAGCAGCACCAGTTTGTGCTAAATAATTAGCAAATATTTTATCTACTAATTCTTCTTTTGTTAAGTGATGAAATATCGTTTTAATTTTAGCTTTATAAGCTTCAGAAACGTCACGGTTAGGTTTTGTTTTGAATATTTTTTTAGCCCATAACAAACCATTATTTTCTTCAATGCTTTGTGCATCTGCTTTTTTGAATTCGTTAAAAACAATGCCTAATTCATCTTCAAATTCAGGAATTTCTACAACTTCTTCTTTTTGTATCACAGATAAGGAAAGTCCCTTTGCTCCTGCTCTCGCTGTTCTTCCGCTTCTATGAACATACGTATCATACGTGTCTGGCAAATGATAGTTAACAACATAGGAAACTTCTTTGACATCAATACCACGCGCGGCCAAATCGGTTGCAACTAAGATATCTATAAATCCTTCTCTAAATTGTCCCATGATACGATCGCGAATTCCTTGTGTCAAACTTCCATGAATTGCACCAGAAGAGAATTTATTGATCGCTAGTTTTTTTGCTAATTTGTTTACTGCAGCTTTGGTTTTACAGAAAATAATACCGCGTTCGCCTTGTTTAGAACTTAGAAAATGAAGTAATACTTCTAGTTTTTCTATCGGTTCTACGACTACATATTGATGCTCAATTCCTTGATGACCAACAGTTGACATGTCCGCTTCAATATGCACTACCTGTTTGAACATGTAATTTTGAACCAATTGCTTGATGGTTCCTGGCATTGTTGCCGTAAACAGTAAGGTTCTACGAGTTTTTGGAATTTCTTTTATGATGCTATCCAATCCTTCTTTTAGCGCACTGACCATTTCGTCCGCTTCGTCTAAGATAAAATAAGAGATGTTTTTGATGTTGATAGCTTCTCGTTTTACCAAATCGGCTAAACGTCCTGGTGTGGCTACAATAATGTGTGTCGCTTCTTTTAAACGTTCTATTTGAGGTTTTATAGGAACGCCTCCACAAATAGAAGCGATAGAGATTTTAGGACTGTGCTTTGCAAAAGATTCCAAGTTATTGAAAATCTGTTGTCCCAATTCGCGTGTTGGCGTGAGTATTACAGCTTGAATTGCTGTATTTTCAGTGTCAATGAGTTGCACTAATGGCAAACCAAAAGCAGCAGTTTTCCCTGTTCCTGTTTTTGCTAAGGCAACCACATCTTCTTTTTGATTTAGCACTACCGGAATTACTTTTTCTTGAATATCTGTCGGAACAGTTATTTGCAAGTCTGATAGACTTTGTTGTAATTGTTCATTAATTCCTAAATCTGAAAACTGTTTTGACATCTAAAATAATTTTCGGCAAAGATAGGTAGTGTTTTTGAGGTTTTGGTGGTGATTGGATTGTATATTCTTAAATTATTTGTGTTATTCCTAATCTATTAGAATAAGAACTATACTCTACTTGAATTTCTGATAGCAATTCTTTATTGAAAATTTTTATTTTATTAAAACGTTCATGAAATATATTTGGAGGTAGTGAAAATGCATACCTAAAATCAAAGATTAATGCACAATCACTTCTTTCTTCATCTAAATATAAATGGTCAAATATTTTTAGAGATAAAGGCATAGTACTTTTACCTTTTAACTTGTTTTTTTTCCTAATGGGATTTAGAATTAATAAACCACCAAGTAGTTTTAAGTTTCTACCATATTTATTTTGAGCAACATCACAAGGTCGCGATATAATCATTGCTATATCAATCAATTCTGGGCTTCTTTCACCATCATCGTGATTAGTTTGAAAAGATAAATATTCTGCAATATTATCATCACGCTGGATATTATAGTTTTTAATTAAAGACTCATTTTCACAGATAGATATTAATCCAGGAATGATCAGTTCTTTAGGAATTGGATTTTGTAATATAAAGTGAAACCAAGAATTAAGTTTCGAATCAATGTCTGTTTTAGGGAATTCAGGTATGTTATAGAGGTTTTCGTTGTTTACTTGAGTTATTTCCTCAAGTGGTCTCGTCGATTTTGAATTTGATGATAAGATATTGTCTAGTGCATCAAAAAGGACTTTTCTTTTCTCATTTTCATTTCCCTGCCCCAATAAATAAGTCCCACCATGACCAATTATTATTTTTTGTAATTTCTTCTTTAGAGCATCAGCATCAATACCTTTAACGAGATGACCTATAATTGTATTTGATGAATGTATTATACTTTTTTTCCAGGTCGCAAGTTCATCTATTTCAGGATATTTCTCTAGCTCACCTTTAATTGATAGCTCTAACTTTTCAAAATCCCAGCTGTCCTTAGTTTTGAAATCATTTTTCTGTTTTACTATGCAAGCAAAAGGAGAACGGTTAATTTTTTTCAACTCTTCTAAGATTTCATCTTTGCTGTCTGTTTCTTTTGACCACAAGATTAAAATATAAAAAGAATATTCAGGTACTAGACTATAAATCCATGCAGCACAAAGTTCAGGATCATAATCTCTTATATTTTCTGTATAATGAACATCTAAATATATTAGATTTAAATCTGAAAAATGAATATTAGGTTTATCATCTCCATTGGCTAAATGTGCATTAAAATACTTAATACCAACACCTTCTTTTTGATATTTTTGTATTATTCCCTCGACTTCATCAATTTTATCGTCTATTACTGCTATTCTTGGTTCAAATGATAACATATATTATTGATCTTTATTAAAGGTTAATTTTATTGCTGCACCTCGATATTTTGTTGGAATTTCAATATCATCTAAATCTGAATTTTCTAGTATTTCAAACTTTCCATATTTCATCATAATTGTATCAATCAAGTACAAACCGATTCCAATCCCATCATCTTTTCTAGTAAAGAATGGTCTAACTAAATCTGTAATTTCATCTTTAAATCCAGGTCCATTGTCTACAATAACAAATGAAGGAAAATCATTGTCTAAATATGTTTTAATATAGATAGCTTTGTCTTCTTTGTTTGTGGTATCTAACCAATAAATACTATTATCAATTACATTCATTACCATAGTAATAAAATATCTCTTATCACATTTTATTGTTTCAAGTGACTCATTATAATCGGTTACTGTTTCTATTTTTCTCTTTTTTAATTTAAAATTATAATTAGAAATTGCCTTATTAATACACTCTGACAGATTAATTGGTTTATTCCCTCCTTTTCGTAGTACAGATAAAATACCTTGAACATAGTCATTTAGCTCATCTACTTTTTCATTTCCTAAAATAGGTTGAAATGGGTTTTCATTAACAACTTCCTTCATTCTAGGGACCAATTTTTCAATTTCATGAAGTGCTACGGAAGCTGTCATTCCAACACCAGCTGGAATTAAAAGTGTTTCTTTCTTTTTTTCAAAATCATTTTGAAGGCTTTCAGCTTCTTTTTTTAATTTTTCTTTTTTTTCATCATCAGAGAAATCTGTAGAATCAATAAGCTCTGAAAATATGGTTGTTTGATCTTGATATTCCCTTTCTTTAGGAGCTGGACTTATATAATCAAGCCATTTTTGTCTATCTTTCCAACGTTCAGTTCTGTATTCATTTATGACACCTATTAAACAGTTTTCAAACAACTTATAGTCAGCACTTTCTACAAAACCTTCCCTACTTGTCTTTTCAACTAAACAACTAGAATTTCCTGAATCTAAATACACAAAACCAATATTAAGTTTATTAGAAATCCAAGATTTATTATTAACTCTTCGATTTTCTAGTTCTAACCAATCATTTCCAGGTTCTCCATAGTTAAAAACTCTCATTTCATCTTTAAAGACTTTGATTCCTGCATGAAATTTTAAAACGCTCTTAAGAGTTTTTGAGTCATATGTATAATTCCTGAGAGTTTCAGGGTCTTGATCATAAGTGTATAATTCTATTAACAAATTCCCAAAAGGAAGAGTATTGTTAAATATTTTTAATTGTTCTTCTAACTCTTCATTTGTTAACTCTTCTTCTTTTTCTATTTCTTTTTTAAATGTTTTAATTAATTCACCTTTAATATTAATTGCTCCATTGTCAATTATTCTTTTCCCAAATTCTTCATTCAACTTAAATTCACAGATGTAATCAAACGTTAAATTATAATTTTCGTCTAATAAAGCCGTAAATTTATAAGGTGCAATTTTTAAAATCTCTTGAGCATCAGGGAAATTTTGTAACCAGTGATTCCCAAAATCTAAGTTTATTTTAAAATCCTCTTCTATATTTTTTGGAGATAACATAGAAGTTACATTTCGTTTTAGACTCCTTGCCATTCTTCTTGTCCATGGTTCTTTTAATGAAGTTACTTCAATTAAAGTTCCAGAATTATCTTGGAAGTGAAAATTCGTTTTGTCGGTTTCAGTTTGCCAAGTAATAGGTATGTCTTCTAAGTATTTAGATTGAGAAAATGCTTTCCAATCAATCTTTAATGTTATTTCATAATCTAAAGCTTTTTTCTCTTTTATTCCATTTTCACTTTCAACAATTTCGGCAGGTCTTGTAATCAGAGTTATTATATTTCCTAGTTTATGAACAGCAAAACGACCAACTCCCTTTTCTCCCATTGGCACGCGATCGTGAATAGGACTTCTATTAATTATTCTATTCCCATCTTCATCAATAGGTTTTCTATGATCGGTTCCTGGCTCCAACCAAACATTTTCAATTACATCAGAAGTAAGTCCTGTTCCATTATCTTTAATAGTAATAATCGCATTATTTTTATCTTGAATATTAGAAAAATTAATATTAACAAAGCTTGAATCTGCATCATAACTATTTTTCACCAACTCATAAATAGCCATAATTGGACTCTTTATAAGTTCTTCTCCCAACAATCGTAAAATATGAGCTTTTGGTTTAAAATGTTTTTCTGTTACATTACTATCGTTATCAAAATTAATTTCTGTTTGTTCTTCTGTTTTAGTTTTTAAACTCGATACTGTTAATCCTTTAACTATATCCTTTTTTTCTAAATTTAAACTTCCTAAAAAGTTTTCAGTTTCTTCCTCTTTAATCAAAAAACCGTTATAATTAAATTCATCTATTTTAACTAAAATAAAAAGACTATTTGACTTCAACTTTTTGTGAAGCCTAGTAATTCTATACTCATTGCGAGTACCTTTCCCGTAATAAATTAATCGGCTCTTAGGTTGAATAACACCATCTTGCCAATTAATATTTATAAACTTTTCATTATTATCACCTCTTGTTCCTTTAAAATCAAAAAAAGAAATTGAACCTTTTGGTACGTAAATACCTACTTGATGCCCTCCTGTTTCGCCTGCATCATTTGCGGAAACAATTTTTAAAAATGTTTCTTTTGATTTATTAATTAATTCTAATATTTCAGAAATGTCTTCCATTATATTTGATTTAGAACTTGATTTTGTTCTAGTAATTGATTGTCTTCTACAAAATTTGTAATATTTTCTGCTATTGCTGTTAATACAGGAACAGCAACCGAATTCCCAAATTGTTTATAAATTTGACTATTTGAAACTGGTTGTTCAACTTCACCATCAAAAAACTTATAACATTCTTCAGGAAAACCCTGAAGTTTACATGCTTCTAAAGGTGTTATTCTTCTGGGGATATCTCCTTCTTGTTCCAATAATATTTCTGCTCCATCTTTATGATATCTAGCCGACATTGTTCTTGTTATATTATCTGCATAAGGTCTACGAATCATATTAAATCCAAAACCATTACCAAGACTTCGATGTCTATCTCTATGACGTTGTAAAGCATTCCATGTTCCTAAACCCAAAGTGTACTTATCTCCATATAGCGCTCTTATTTCTTCTTCTGGCATTATGATATCTTCCAATTCATAAATTCTTTGTGCTGGTTTTTCTGGAAATAGAGTTTCTATTTGCTCCTCTGTAATACCTAAATCAGCTCTAAAACCTATTATATAGATTCTTTCTCTATGTTGTGGAACCCAATTTGCAGCGTCAATAATTTTAGATTTAAATGTATATCCAACTTCTGTTAAAGATTCACATATCGTTTCAAATGTTCTTCCTTTATCATGACTTTTAAGATTTTTTACATTCTCTAAAAGAAATGTTTCCGGTCGTTTAATACGTAATATTTCTTTAACCTTGAAAAATTCAGTTCCTTGAGTAGGATCATCAAAACCATGTAATCGACCTAAGCTATTTTTTTTTGAAACGCCTGCTAATGAAAATGGTTGACAAGGAAATCCAGCAGTTAATAAATTATGATCTGGAATTTGATTTTGAATATCTTCAATTTCATGTATATCTCCAAAAGGAATTTCTCCATGAAAAGCATTATACGTAATTTGTGAATATCTATTCCATTCAGAAGAAAACAAACATTCGTTTCCATGAGCTTCAAAAGCAAATCTTATGCCTCCAATTCCTGCGTATAAGTCTATAAAATCCATATAATACGAATTTAATAATTTTAAGTAACGAATAAAGAAAAACTCCACATTAGTTTTATACTTTTATTTAACAAATGTTATTATAGTTCATTTGCTCGGCTTTTTACTTTCTTCCAATATAAGTTTTCAAAGAACTTTCAATTCAAAAACAAATCTAAATAATCATTAGAAAAGGATTTTACGGAAAACCACATTCAAACAAAAAATATTAAAAAACAGAACACACATCATAATTCAAACTCACCTAACTCCCTCACTCTAAAACCACTACAAAACCCACATTAAAATTGTGAATATCTATTCTTTTTATTGACTTTTTTAGCTAAAAGGAAATCCTATATTTGTCGCCCTTAAAACAAAAAGATATGAGTGCAACGTGGTATGAATGCAAGGTAAAATATAGAAAACTTGATGAAGTAACAGGTGAACAAAAACTAAAAACAGAACCGTTTTTGGTAGATGCTATTTCCTATACAGAGGCAGAAAGTAGAATTACACAAGAAATGGCTGCTTATTTAAGAGAAGGCGAAGAAATTAAAATCACCAATATTAAAGTGGCTAACTATGCTGAAATACATCCGTTTGAAAATTCAGATAGATGGTTTAAATGTAAAGTGAGCATGATTTCTTTCGATGAAGAAAGCGGGAAAGAACGCAAAAGCAATCAATACCTATTGATCCAAGGAAATGATGTAAAAGAAGCATACGAGAACACGGTTACTGCAATGAAAGATACCATGGCAGAATATACAATTCCTGCTATTTCTGAATCGCCTATTATGGACGTATTCCCTTATTTTTCTGGTGAAGAAAGCGAAATGGCAAAGATGGAAAAGTTTATTGCATTGAAAGATTCTGTACCTGCAACGAATGATACAGATGAAAAGCTAGAACTAGCAGATAGTTTAGCTGTAGAAGCAGAATAACTACTATATCTTGTTAAAAGAAATAACTAAAATCTGAGCAATAAGTGTATTGTTCAGGTTTTTTGTTTTGTATAAGATTCAATTTACACATTTAATCTTCCTATTATGCTTATTTTTACAAATTATAGTATTTACCAGCATATATGAGACACCTACAAGAAACAGCAAAAAATAAAAATTCAAAACCAAGAGCTACCTTAAAAAAAGCCTTTAAAACTATTATTTGGCCTCGACGAAATTTGGTTTTCCTGGGATTATTATTGATCATTATTAGAAGTTTAGCTGGTTTTGTGATACCACTACAAAGTAAAGTACTGTTAGATGAAGTTGTTCCTAATAAAGATTACAATCAATTATATATATTAATTTTTATTGTTATTGCTGCTATTTTAGTACAAGCAATTACCTCTTTTTTACTGACTAAGGTGCTGAGTATACAAGCGCAATATTTAATTAGTGAATTGCGCGCCGAAGTGCAAAAGAAAGTATTGTCGTTACCAATTAGCTTTTTCGACAACACAAAGTCAGGTGCTTTAGTATCTAGAATCATGAGCGATGTTGAAGGTGTTCGTAATCTTATAGGAACAGGATTGGTGCAATTAGTTGGTGGAACGTTTACTGCCGTGATAACCTTAGTTATTCTGCTAAAAATGAACGTTTGGATGACGCTTTTTACATTTTTGCCTTTATCAATTTTTGGGATCATTGCCTTAAAATCATTTAAATATATTCGACCAATCTTTAGAACTAGAGGAAAAATTAATGCCGAAGTAAAAGGGCGATTAACCGAAACTTTAGCTGGTATTCGTGTGATAAAAGCCTTTAATGCGGAAGAGCAAGAAAGCAAAGTTTTTGAAAAAGGTGTAAACGATATTTTTAAGAATGTCAAGAAAAGTATGACTGTAACCGCTTTAATGACGAGTTCTTCCACCTTTTTAATAGGTATCGCAACTACTGGAGTAATGGGAATTGGTGGTTACTATATGATACAAGGTTCCTTGACTTTTGGTGATTTTATACAATTCACATTTCTATTAGCATTCATGGTTGCGCCAATTGTACAAATGAGTAATATTGGTAGTCAATTAACGGAAGCATTAGCAGGTTTAGATAGAACCGAAGAACTCATGAATATGACTGCTGAAGAAGACAATGAAGATAGAACGATTCAATTAAAAACAATAGAAGGTGCTATTGAGTTTGATGATGTTTCATTTTTTTATGAAGAAGGAAAAGAAGTCTTGCATAATATCAACTTTAAAGCACCAGCAGGTTCCGTGACTGCTTTGGTAGGAAGTTCGGGTTCAGGAAAATCGACTATTGCTGGACTATCAGCTACATTTTTAACACCACAATCTGGTAAAATTACTATTGATAATCAAGATTTATCGCAAGTTAAACTGAGTAGTTACCGCCAACATTTAGGTGTGGTTTTACAAGATGAGTTTTTATTTGAAGGAACTATTCGTGACAACATCACGTTCCCAAGACCAAATGCCACCGAAACAGAAGTCATAAACGCCGTAAAAGCAGCGCATGTAAACGAATTTACTGACAGATTTGATTTAGGTTTAGAAACTCTAATTGGAGAAAGAGGTGTAAAACTTTCTGGTGGGCAACGTCAACGTTTGGCCATCGCTCGTGCTATATTGGCAAATCCTAAGATTCTTATTTTAGACGAAGCTACATCGAGCTTAGATACTGAAAGTGAAGCCTTAATTCAAAAAAGTTTAGCAGAGTTAATTAAAGACAGAACCACTGTCGTTATTGCGCACCGTTTAAGTACCATAAAAAAGGCAGATCAGATATTAGTCATTGAAGCTGGACATATTGTAGAACGTGGAACTCATGATGAACTAATTGCTGAACAAGGTCGTTATTATGAGTTATACACCTATCAAGCAAAAATTTAAGTGATTATTAGCATCACTTTGCAGTTATCATTTCGTGAATATTTGAATTTTCTTTCTTTAAATTAGGAATGGAACTAATACGATATGCGTACTTAGTTATCCTTCCAAAAAATACCGCCAATGAGTCGTACTCCAAAATAAGCCATCCAACGTTTTATAAAGCCTACGCCTTCCTGTTTCATGTGTTCCAGAAAGATAGAATCTGTTTCTAATCGGCTTATTTGCACCTTTATGCCTTCGTCTCCTTCTTCAGAAACACACAACAAATTTTGATCATTTATTGTTAGCTTTCCTTTATTCACATAGAGGAAATCATGAACCAAAGGCGCAATGATGGAAAGTTCAAACGGAGCTATAAATGTCCATAAAAATCGAGGAATGGTAGACAAATCGAATTTAAATCCTTTCGGAATCTCTACTCCAACTGCTTTTGCTAATTGTTTCGAATTGATATCTACATTGACTTGCTCTTCTAAAATCCAAATTTTGCTTTGTTGATTCCAACTGATCTTCGGATCGGGTAATTTTGATCCTTTAATATGAATTCGAGTATCAGAAATGGATTTGAATGGCCTTAGTGCCACCAAAGCTTTAGGAACAAACCATATCAATAAAATAACCAAGCCATCCATAATTAGATGAAATAGAAGTAATTCTTTCTCAGGTAACACTTTCTTCTGTCGAACAAGTGTATAAATATTTCGTTCTTGTCCAGATGCAGTTTCTAATTCTAAAGTAATTGCTTCCGCTTCTTGTTGCAAATAGTTACGTTCATTATTGACTAAGTTTAATGCACCATGATTTGCATAGGCAAAAATTGAAAATCCTGTAATAACTATAATTCGAGCTAATGATGAGGAAATATGTTTAGGAAATGAGATCATTGCCGCAACGAGTCCAATAGCGACTGTTGTATAAATACCCCAAAGTACCTGAAAAGAATCGAACCGTTGATATAGTAGATTTAAGACTTCGTATAAATCTTGTTCTTGCATTGTAATTTGATTTATATATTATTTTGAATTTACAAATTACAGAAAATTAAGCATATTTTATCCGTAAGGGTTTTACTTCTTAATTTTATATAATTTTCATTTGCATATATAAACTCCTGAACATGCCAATTATACATTTAAACAGTATTAAAATAGCGCTGTTTTATACAACTTTTCTATTAAATATAGATTCAAATCGATACTTTTCAACAGTATGAATTCCAACCTGCAAAAAATTATTTTCTTCTTCTTCTTCTTTTCTTGCTTACGGATCTTAAAAATGAAAATAAGTTCTTTATGTTGCTTTTACTTTTCTTCTTAACAACTGCAACTGGCGCATCGTCTAACACAACTATTTCTACAATTTTGCGTAATACTTCTGCACCTCTCCAAGATTTTTCCTCTAATTTAATGGGTCCAGAAACCGTAACATCTAGTTTATCTTCTCCTAGTCCCCAAGGAATATCCCATGTAAATGTAATGGATGCACTGCCATCTGGACTCTTATAAGTAAGTACTCCTTCGGTGCCTGTTGCAGCATCTTTATCACCTCTTGTATAGAATACTTTTGTAGTGGTGGTACGTTTTTTAATATTACTTTTATCATATACACTGCCCCATTTCATTTTTTCTTCTCCTGCAATAAAATTTATTGCTGTGTAGTTTTTTACTGCAACTGTAAAGTTTTGTGCTTCTGCCATTTTGATTGGTTTTTAAATAGTTATACATGTTTTAACTAAATTCTGAATTAAGAATTCTTAGAATTGATATAAAACAAATATTGCTATTATGAAGAAAATGAGATAAATAAATCACTGAATGACTATTTCTATTTAGTGAATAGACATAAATCCTAAGTAAATGATTTAATAGGATGCGTTTTTATACACCGGAAAGAAATGTTTAGAAGTATTATTTTCGTTTTCTAGAAGTAATGAAATACACACCAACCAATAAAATACAGGCTGCAACGATAGATTGTGTCGTCAATTCTTCACCTAAAACCCACCAACCTAAAAGCAAAGCCACCACTGGGTTTACGTATGATGCGGTTGCTACTTTTTCTGTAGAAACTTCTTTGAGTAAGTAATTGAATGCCGTAAAAGCGACCAAACTACCGAAAATGATCAATAAAAACATTGACCATTGTACGTTAGCACTCCAGGCTAATGGAGAAGTCCATTCTTCGCCTAAACAAAGACTTACCACAGATAGCATGAAAAAAGCAATTCCCATCTGATATCCTGTGCTCACCAAATGATTTTTAGGTAAATCTGCTTTTGAAACAAAAACACTGGCATAACTCCAACCAATTACACATACAAATACAAGTAAAATTCCAATCAATGTATCTTCATCTGTCACCAATTCTTGTTGACTTACCAATAAATACATTCCAAAAATTCCCAAAGCAACACCAATGATTGACTTTGGTTGCATCTTTTTATTGTCTATCAAACGCATTAGCAGTAATACAAATAATGGTTGTGTAGAGGCCAATAACGCAGTAAAACCGCTGTCGAGATACTTTAATGCCCAAACAAAAAGCCCGTTTCCAGACACCATAAACAGAAAAGCAACAAATGTTGAATTTAGAAATTGTTTTTTGGTGATTGAGAGTTTTTTACCTGAAATTTTAGCGATTCCAAATATTAATATACTAGCAAAAAAGAACCTACATGAAGCTAGGAAAAATGCTGGCAACTCAGTAACCGCAACTTTATTAAGTAAATAGGTACTTCCCCAAATAATGTAAATGGCAAAAAATGCTAATATGATAAGTACTTTTGACGATATTGGTTTCATACACAAAAAATAAAGTGCAAAAATACGATCTTGTTTCCACAACTTGGGAGTTATTTTGAAGCAGTTATCCGTAATTTCTGTTTTTTCACAAATCTGTATTCAAATGATATAATTTTTTCACCATTTTATTTGACGTTTTTTTTAAACTAACGATCAATTTTACGCAACCATTTTCATCATTTCACATCTATTATAAAAATCAAAAACATTGCTATGAAAAAGATATTCCTATATACCATTCTTTCATTTATTATATTTGGTTGTTCTGTAGATAATTCAGACATTCAAATTCTTCCAGTTACGATCCTTCAAGGAAATGTTATTTTAAGAACACAAGCAGATGTAGATGCCATTGGCGCACAAAGATATAATGTTATTAATGGATATTTGAATATTGGTGATCGCTGGGCAGAAGATCATATTCCTGTTCCTTCCGATATTACCGATTTATCTCCTTTAAATACCATTATAAGTGTTACAAGACAAGTTGAAATACAAAGCAATCCTCTGTTAACTTCGTTAGAAGGTTTGTCTCAATTATCGGTTGCATCTGGATTGATTGTAAATGATAATGAAAACTTGGCTTCATTGGATGGTCTGACAAATTTTAGAGCGATTGAAGGAAATTCTTTTGTATCAAGACAAACAGTGTACAGTGGTGGCGTAATTTCTTTCCTAAACAATGCTTCTTTAACTTCTATCGAAGCATTAAGCAATATCAATCCGCAAGTACTAAACAGTGTTTCTGTCAATACTACAGGACTTACATCGCTTGAAGGATTGGAGAATATTACAAATGTTGCTACTCTACAAGTTATCAATAACAATAATTTAACGTCATTAGCAGCTTTAGAAGGCTTAACTGCTATCAATAATACTCTTTTGATATTTGGAAACGATCTATTAAGTAATTATTGCATCTTACAAGCTCCGTTGCAAAACAATTCGGCTTTGGAAATTTATAATGTATCGGAAAATCAATTCAATCCTACACAACAAAATATTATTGATGGAGATTGTAGTCAGTAAATGATGTTAA
>NZ_JBOEFY010000036.1:0-14584 GCF_050633145.1 Kordia sp.
GCAATTCCACAGTTTTTCTATTGAGATTTTGTGTAAAATTGCCTGAAACGACAAAGTAATTCTGCGACTTTCGTTTTATTTAATACGAACTAATTGAGATTTATCTGTTGTAGTTTTATAATTAAGACGTGTATTCCCATTAATTCGAATGCGCCAGTCATGAGTGCTAAAAGTTCCTTGTACATAAGCTTCTCCTGGAGAAAGCGTTTTATATTTTATCTCTTTGCCCTTATTAACCCAATAAATGATAGCATTAGACTTCGTTTGATTTAAAAACGTAATGTCAACTTTTTTAAGAGATGTGCTTGGTGCTGGCGTTATTTTTTTAGTTGTTAAAGGTTCTAAATTTAGTTTTTCCCATTTACCATCTGCATTCCAAGATTCAGAAATAGTTGCAGAAGTTCCCGATGAAGTATGATTAAATTCTAGTTTCAATATATGTTTTCCTCCTAATTCATAACGAAATCGAACACGATTGTTATTCATCATTTTTGCACCTTTATAAACTGGCGGATATGAGTATCCATGCTTTTTAAAAAATCCAACTACCGTAGTACCGCGTCTATCTATAGTAAAGTTATATTCTCGCCCTTTGTGAACATATTTCCATGAGCCCGGAATGTTTACAAGGATATAATTAGACATTCCTTTTTTCTCAAAACACTGTTTAAATTGGCTTTTAAGTCGTGCAATTCTATCTTTTACTAAATCTCCAATGGTAGGATTCGTTACTTTTTTTGGAAAATTTACACTATACGCTTTATCAGTAGGAACAGCTACTTTACTTCTTATATGTTTTCTTAGTTTTACAATCGCTCTTTTTACAGTATTGCAATCATTCGGTTTTATAGATTTATACTGCGCGTAAATATTTTGAACTTCATTATATAAAGCCAAGGATTTAGGGCTTGTATTGTTAGTTTGAAAGCACTGTTTAAATTGACTTTTAATTCTTGCAATTCTATCTTTGGCTAAATCTCCAATGGTAGGATTCGCTACTTTTTTTGGGAAATTTACACTATACGCTTTGGCAGCAGGAACTGCCGCTCTATAACTTGTATACCTTTGTAATTCTGTTACTATTTTTTTTGCAGCACTACAGTTATTAGATCCCACAGAGGAATATTTTGTATAAATATTTTGAACTGAATTGTATAGTTGATTGCCATTTTGCGCATTTACATCTATAGAAAACATAAAAAGAATAGCAAATAGCGTACAGAAATTTTTGTGCTTTAAAATAAAAGTCATCATTCGAGAAAGTTTTAATTAATACGGGATATACTGTTGATCTTGCTCTAATTTTCATAAGAGACACCTATCAAATATAGCTAATAATAATTAATCGTATGTGTTACAGCAATATATGAGCTGTAAAATCAAAAATCAAATCGTTTGTTCATTTTAAAGGCAATTCCCCAATTTTTTCGGGTAAGATTTTGTGTGAAATTATCTGAAACTACAAAGTAGATATACGATAAAGGCTTGTATTCCCATTGCAAGCGACTGTTTATATTAAAGTTATCTCGCTGTGTGTTATACTGTATGTATGTTGTCCAGTTTAAACGATTTGAAAAGAAGATTTCGCTCGTTAAACGTGTCAAATGAAAGGTTTCTTCTCCCAATTCATTTAAATCAATATGATTCACGTCATACGAAAGTTCAAAATTGGCAAACGGCAATAACTGATAATTCATATAAGCGCCAGCTGTAGTGCGTTTTCCACTGTAATAGGTTCCTTTTTGCACATTGACACGATAGCGAAACTTTTGATTGTTCGCAGAATTATATCCAAGCTTTAAAAGTCCAAAACGATAGCGATCTGGTTGCAACGAATTTCCATTTCGCAATGGATCAAATCCATATTTTAAATCAATATCATCATAAAAAAACACATAATACAATGCTGATAAATCCTTAAAGAATACTGCCGAATTTAAAAAGTGAGAAGACTGACTAAATGCTCCTGTTTCATCAAAATAGGTATTATTCCTGTAATTTAAATACCGAACTGAATTGACCGTTTTAGAGTTTTCATAGAATTTTTGGTATTCAATACCAGCATTTGCTTGCGTGTAACCTTCTCTAACAACCACATCGTTAATAGCGTCATAATTGAATAATCTCGGTGTAAAACCAACGTCTGTAAGGTAATTTCTCTCTACTTTTTTAATACCAGCATTCCAACGAAAACCTCGTTGATTGTACCAAATTCCTAGATTGTAGAAGCTGTTCTTGTTGTCAATTCCGTCATTAAAACTCTTACCAACATTCGCTAAGCCGATCCATTTATTGTTGTCCGATTTATAATTGACATTGATTCCCGTTACACGATTGTAATCGTCTATAAACTCAAAATCAGCTGTTTCTTGCCTATTGATTAGGTATGCTGTCGCTGAAAAGTTCTTAGACAATTGCTGCTCACCAACAATGGCACTAAAGTTTTGGGAAGCAGTTTCATTTTCTTCATCGGTTTGTACGTTCAACACACCAATTCGGGTCTTTGGCGCTATATTACCAGAAAGTTTCAAACCAAATTGAATAGTACTCTCTGCTCCTATTCTTCTGGAATAAAACGGATTTACTCCGTCAACACCTAAGTTTGAAAATAAATCTGCATTCTCTAAAAAAAAGTTTCTTCTTTCTGGAAAGAAAATAGCAAAACGCGTCAAATTCGTTACTTGTTGATCGACATCAATCTGAGAAAAATCAGGGTTTATGGTTGCATCCAATTTTAAAGAAGAAGTCAAATTATACTGTAAATCTACACTTGGCGTGAACGTAGTTTCATCTGTTTTATTTGTGACATCTTCCTGATAGTTTGCAGTAATTGAAGGTGTAAGCGTAAAGCGAGATGTAGCTATATTTGGTAGGCTTTCTACTGCAAATTTTTCAGTAAATCGTAAATCGAGATTTGCATAGTTTCGCTTTACATTTTTAAAAATGGTCCATGAATTATTCTTTATATCACGCACATAAAACTGAACTCCAAAAACTGGATTTTCTTTGTTGAAATTCAATGATTTCAGCGGAATCGCAATTTCATATTGTTTTTTATTTCCGTTTAATACTGCTTCGGATTGCCAAATTGCATTCCAACTAAAACTTAAATCGTAACCATTATTTGCGCGTCCTACCAATCCATCTGTTTGATTTCCAAGAGAATTCACAGCAAATAAATATCCGTTTTGCTCTTGATTTTGTGTATCTAAAATCATAATAAAAGCATCACTAAATGCTATTGAAACATCTCTTTTTAAAGTACTTACACGAGTTTCTGATGTGCTGTCATTATAAATTGCACGCACATATAAATACTCGCCGTTATGAAAAATTTTTACAGAAGTTTGATTTTCTGCTAAACCAATATCAGTTGGCAAATAGTTATAAAAACCTGTGTATTCTGGTAATTGTTGCCAAACGCTTTCTTTAAACTGCCCGTCAATCGTAATTTTTGTATCAATAAATGGTATCGTTTTCTTTTGCGCTAAGCTTTTCATAAAGCCACACAAGAAAAAAAATGTCAATATGTATTTCATGAATTATTTTTTAGGAATGTCAACTCTTGTTGCTGTTTTACTAATAATTTTCCATTCGTCACCTAATTTCTTCAATAGAAACAAATCGATATACACCCAACTACGGTTTGGTCCCGCAATTTCTACCTTTGCAGTGGCAATATCTTTTACAATTTCGATTGCCAATACTTTTCCATCGCGACCGTTGAATTTTCCTTTTTCACCATTTTTAAAAAATCCCATATAGTCTTTTGGAGTATATCGTTTAAAATCACCTTGTCTTCCTGTAAGATATAAAGTAGCGTTTTCCGTGAAGGCGCTTTCAAGCATTTCTAATTGATTATACGAACTCCCATTGATGTAGTTTTGAAGTGTTTTTTCTACCAATGCATGTTCCGATTGCGCTGTAGAAAATTGTATCGCGCAAAGCATACTAAGAATAAAAAAGTACTGTTTCATTTGTTTATTTTTAATTGTTTTTAAAGTCAAATGGAATTCGCCAATAAGTATTTCAGTTGCTATCAACTTAATTACTAAAGCTCATTTCATTTTTGTTTGATTTAATAATTTGATCAAACTTCTAAAAACAGCTAAAAAATGGAGTGATTGATTATAATTGAAGTGTCCAGAATTATAAAATTGGACAAATTAAGACTCTGAAGATTGTTTTTTATACTCAGCAGGTGTCTTACCTATGAGTTTCTTAAAGGTTGCATAAAATGTTGATTTTGAACTAAAACCAGCTTCAAAACCAATAGACTCAAGCGTAAATTGATTGTTTTCTCGCAATAGTTTTTTGGCGTCTTCTACTCTATACTCATTTATGAACAACGCAAAGTTTTTTCCGAGATTATCATTCAATAATTGTGACAATTTGTGCGAAGATATGTGCAAAACCTTCGCAATATCGTTCAGTTTTATGTTTGTATTTTTATGAAACTGATGTGTTTTCATGGCTTCTTTTAAGGCTGCAATTAATTCTTCTTCTTCCGATTTTTCAATCTTTTTAGCTTGGTACTTTTCTGGAATGTCTTGAAAAATTGTGTCACGATTCTTTTTCGATAATAGAAAAATTAGTAAGGCATAAAAAACTACTGAGAAGGTAATTGTTCCGACAAAATACAAATAGAAATAGCCAATAATATATGCTGTAAAAATCAAGAAGTTAGCTGATAATATCGCAATCAACCATATTTCGGATGTTTCACAACGTACATTTTTCTGAAATAATTTCTTTAAAACATCTTTCAATACATAGACAGAAAGCGCTAAATATACACCCCAAACGGTATAAATAAACTTTACGAAATAGTGATTCCAAAAAGAAGGATTGCTCGCATACGAATTTGTAAGTCCTACAGTTGCAATAAAAACAAGCAGTATTGCAATGTGGATTTTCCACGAACGCGGAATAACTTTCGTATTTTCAACAGACGATTTTATATAGTAAAATACCGCGATCCCAATTAAAAAACAAGCAGACAATCCTATTTGGATAATCCATATATTTCGTTCTTCTCGTGGTGTGAAAATTGTATAGACTGATTTTCCAATTCGCACCGACAAAAACAATAAAAGCAAGCCAAAAAAGAAGTTTTGCACACGTTTTTGCTTGCTAAAGAATAAAAAATAGATACTTGCTATAAACCCATTAAATACGCCAATTGAGCATAAAAAGAATAGCAATGAATTGTTCATGTGATTTTGTAATTGATGAAATTCAAATATATAAATATTATGAATATTTCTTGTTCACAAGTGTATTTTACTTTTTGTTTCTAAAATACCATTTGCTGTGCAACCAAAAACCAATGCTAGCAATAGCAATAACTGATAAGAGAATATAACTTGAAAGACCATTGAGCACTCTGATGAAGGTGAATACAGAACTCTTGGAATGTGTTTATTTGTGCATATATCATACTAATATATGTTCCGCATTCGTAAAAAGTTACAGGTTTATAAAGTGCTTACTTCAAAATAGCTTCCGTTTTTTTAATTAAGTCTTCAATTTTACTTTGATTGTATGCATCAGCATGTGCATTTCCATAACTTCCTTTGTCATTATCAAAGTATTTCCCCGTAATGTCTTTGTGTTGCGCTGAAACTGCTAAATCATATAAAATATTTGCGCCTTTGTCGGCAGAAGACCAATGCGTTCCGAAGGCTTCTTTGACCATATTTGTGTTTAATAAAGAACCTGGATTGACTGCAATTACTTGTATGTTTGAAAGTTGTGTGGCTAAATTAAAACTCCACATTGTCAATGCTAATTTACTTTGTGCATACGCTGCTTGTTCTGTGATGGAAATATTTCCTTCCAGCGCTTCTAAAGAAACTGGCGCTTGTGCGGCAGAGCTTAAATTGATGATTCTTGCTGTGGGAGATTTTTCTATAATTGACAATAATTCGTTTGTCAACACATAAGGAGCAAAATAATTTACAGCAAATCGCATATCAAAACCATTTTGATTTTTAGATGCACTACTGTTATAAACTCCTGCATTATTGATCAATACGTCTATTTTAGGAACTTCTGAAGCAATACCTTTTGCAAGTTGTTGTACGGAATCAATTGTAGATAAATCGGCCGCAAAACCTTTTATATTGGAATTTTTTGAAGCAGATTTTATTTCCGAGATGACATTTGCTAATTTTTCTCTATTTCTTCCATGAATATAGATTTCATGACCGTCTTTTGCGAGTTTTATGGCTGCTAGTTTTCCAATTCCGTCTGTGCTTCCTGTGATTATGATTGTTTTTTTCATGTGATTACGGTCTTATTTTTTAGTTGTGTTTGAATGAAATTTTGGTAAAATACTCTTTGCTAATCGTTCCAAAGTTGCTTCTATAGGATTTGAATTGAAACGTAAATTTAATGCGATATGATTTACTCCAATATCTTGTAAATGATGTAAATAAGCTATTAAATGCTTTACTCCTATTCGAAAACCTAAATGAATTGGTTGTGGCTTAAAGTCATCATTTTTATGTAAATCTATGTATAAAGGTTGCAAAAAAGGTTTGTTATATGCTTGATTTTCTGCAATTAATGCTCGCCATTCAGCTATGCGATATTTCTGTTGTGTAGTGTCTCTTGGATAATACATCCAACCATCTGCATGTTCTGCATTCCATTGCAATGATTGTTGGCTGAAACCTGTAACCAACATTGGAATTTTGTGAGCTGTCGCTTTTGGTAATACATCTATATTTCCTTGTAAGTTTCCGAATGTTTTCGATTCAAATGTTGGAAAATCATGTTGAGCATTTCGAATATACTGAAACGCTTCTCTAAATTGTTCGCCACGATTCTCATAATTAATTCCCATGGCTGGATATTCTTCATAACGATCGCCAGAAGCAATTCCAAGAATGAGCCTACCATCCGACAAATGATCAACCGTAGCTGCCGATTTTGCAACATGTACAGGATGATGCAATGGCAACGCTATGCTTGCAATACCAAGTGCTATATCAGTTGTTTTTGCTGCTAAATATCCCAAATATGTAAACGGATCATAGGTTTGCCCTGCATCTCCAAAAGATGGCACATGAAAAGGTACATCGCGCAACCAAAGAGCTTTAAATCCTAATTGTTCTGCAAATTGCACACGCTTTATATGATCATTCATATTAGGAACAGAACTTTGCGCATAGTTTTCTATCGGAACGACCAATCCTATGCTCAACTCGTTTTGCTTAAAAACACTGTTGTATCCACGGTTTATTTGTTCAAATGTATTCATAGAGAAGTTTCAATTAAAAGATACGAATCTTCAAGAAAGTTCTTAAAGATTCGTAATAAGTTTTAGATGTTTATTCTGTTTAAAATTCTTCCAATACAATTTTACCTTTTGATTTTCCTGATTCTAACAATGCATGCGCTTTGCGTATGTTTTCTGCATTTATTTTTCCAAAATGATTTCCAACAGTTGTTTGTACTTTTCCTGCATCAATTAATTTTGAAACTTCATTGAGAATATTGTGTTGCTCTGTGATATCTTCTGTTTGAAACATAGATCGGGTAAACATAAACTCAATATGTGTAGAAACAGCTTTCATTTTGAATGGCATTACATCAAATCCGCCTTCTGGATCGTCAATAAAACCAAATTTACCTTGCGGTTTAATTATTTTTATAATTTCATCTTTGTGCTGCTTGGTAGCATTTAAACTCACAATATAATCTGGTTGTGGTAGCTTCTTTTTAGAAAATTCTTCACTGAGTTTATTTCTATGATTAATGACATGATCTGCGCCAAGTTGCGTTAACCAATCTGTAGTTTCTTCGCGAGAAGCTGTCCCAATAATTGTCAGTTTTGTCAATTGCTTCAATAATTGTGTCATGATAGAACCTACGCCACCAGCAGCTCCGATGACTAAAATACTTTTGTTTGGATTGTCTGTTACAACCTGCATTCTATCAAAAAGTAATTCCCATGCAGTGAGTGACGTTAATGGTAACGCGGCTGCATCTCCAAAAGACAGACTTGCTGGTTTTTTTCCAACAATGCGTTCATCTACTAGTTGAAATTCAGAATTGCTTCCTGTGCGTGTTAAATCGCCAGCATAATATACTTCATCACCTACTTTAAATAAACTGGTCTCTGCTCCTACTGCTGTTACAATTCCGGCTGCGTCCCAACCAATTACTTTCCAATCATCATTTTCTGCTGCTACATTTTGTCTAATTTTATAATCTACCGGATTTACAGAAATCGCTTTGACTTCTACTAGCAGATCTTTCCCTGTAGCTTTTGGCATTTCTAACTCAATGTCTTGTAATGAGTTTTCATTTTCTATCGGTAATGATTTTTTATATCCTATTGCTTTCATTTTTTCATTTTTAATTTCTTGATACAAAATTAGATCCATTAGCAACTATTTTTATGTATTTAAAAAGGGAGTTCAGGTATTTTTAAAGGTTTTTTAAATGCAAATGATTACTTTAAGGAAGTTTTTATATAGTTTTACTCAAATTTTGATTGTATATGCAAGTATTAGAGACTTATAAACCTTTTGAAATACAAGAAGTTGAATTGTCTGAATGGAAACAACGACCTGTAAAGAATAATTTTTTTGAACTGGTATTGATTAAAAAAGGAGAAGGTACACAATGTATCAATTACAATGAATATCCATATACGGAAGAAAGTATCTTTTTGTTGCCGCCTTTAAAATGTCATTCATTCAAAATTAAAAGTCCTTCCAAATTTGTCTTTTTAAAATTTACAGACGCATTTTTTAAAAGTGCCAATCGTACTTCTATTGATCGTGATGAATGGTACAAAGAAGCTTCGTATATTCTTTCAAATTACAATCAATTGCCAGGCGATATTATTAAAAGTGAAATTGATCGTACTCATGTTCGTAAGTTAGTTAGTATGATTTTAGAAGAATCTAGAAACTACGGAGAAGCTTCTATTACACTGATAAAAAGTTTAATGACAAGTGTTTTAGAGATTTTAATCAGGAATATTAAGAAGTCTAGTTTTTATGAAGTTTCTCAAAATTCCAACGATGACAGAATTCATAAAATGCTTACCTATATTAACGAACATATTGATCAACCAGAAAAGCTAAAAATAGAGCATTTGGCAAGTGTATTTTCAATGTCTTCCACTTATGTCAGTGAATATTTTAAAAAGCAAATACAGATTCCTTTGCGTGAGTACATTATCAAAGCCAAACTAAAGCTAGTAGAAATTCGCTTATTAAACTCTGATTTTACTATTTCTGAAATTGCAGATGATTTAGGCTTTACAGATGCAAGTCATTTATCTAAAACCTTTAAACGTTACGTTGGTACTTCTATTAGAGATTTTAAAAACAAAGGAGAATATGTACTGTTAAAACGTGTTGCTTGTAGTAGTTAGCAGTTTTTACAGTACTTACTATAAAGATTTAAAGCGTTTACAATAGTACCGAGATACTATTGTAAACGCTTTTATATATTACTTATTAAAGTTTATTATTTTATTAAGGTAACTTTTACAGCATTCAAGCCTTTCTTACCTTGTTCAAGTTCGAAAGTAACTTTGTCATTTTCTGTAATTGTATCGATAATTCCACTAACGTGAGTGAAATATTTTTCATTATTTTCAGCGTCTATAATAAAGCCGAAACCTTTTGATGAATCAAAGAAAGAGACTTTTCCTTTACGTACAGGATCTACTTCTTCCTTATCGCCTTCTAAGGTTTTTGGAATACTGATCTCGATAGTTTCAATCTCGTATTCAACTTTTTGAGAAGGATCTGGTGGCGTATCTGTTAGATTGCCGTTATGATCGACATAAGCAAACTGAATTCCTTTTTTTCCGCCTTCTTTTGCTTCAGCTTTACGCGCAGCCATTTTTTTGCGCTTCTCCTCTTTCTTCTTTAATCTCTTTTTTACTTTTTCTGATTTATTAAATGTTTGTTGTGATTTACCCATTCAGATTCTTAAATTGTTTTTATATAATTAGTATTAATTCCCTTTAATATACACTTTCTTTAGCAGATATAATAAAAAGAATTATTAATTTTTTTTTAAATATGAGTTTTAGAATAAAAAAAGTCTACCATGTTTTTGATAGACTTTTTATAAAAGATCGAATATATATTTAGATAACTTTTACGTTTACTGCGTTTAATCCTTTCTTACCTTCTGTTAGGTCAAATTCTACTTCGTCACCTTCACGAACTTCATCAATTAATCCAGAGATGTGTACAAAGTGTTCTTTGTTTGATCCTTCTTCAGTGATGAATCCAAAACCTTTAGTGTCATTGAAGAATTTTACTGTTCCTTTACTCATTGTAATGTAATTTAAAATATTTGATTTAATAGATGCAAAGATGATACCATTAATTTGATTTACAATAAATTAATCCATTATTTTTTTTAAAAAAGTCAACTTTTATCTAAAAAAGCTACTTTTCTCATCAAATACTAGACTGATAATCAGTATATCCTTCTTTTCCTAGTGTGTAAAATGTATTTGTATCCCAGTCAGTTAAGGCAATTTTATGCTCAAATCTTTCCACCAAATCCGGATTTGAGATGTATGGTTTTCCAAAAGCAACCAAATCAGCTTCATTTTCTTCTAAAACTTTGTTTCCCTTTTCAAACGTAAAATCAGTATTAATCATCAATGTTCCTTGGTATAATGGTCTAAAATGTTTTGCGATTTCAGTCACTGCATGTGGAACTTCTGAAACATCTGAAAAAGGCTCCGATAAATGTACATAAGCCAAATCATACGCATTGAGTTTTTTGATGATATATTCAAATGTAGGAATCGTTTCCTCATCAATTGTAATTCCTGCCATTGCCGAATGCAACGACGGATTGAATCGCACACCAATTTTTTGTTCGGGCATTTCTTTTTTCATCGCGTCAAGCGTTTCAAAGAAAAATCGTGCATTGTTTTCCATAGTTCCGCCATAATTATCCGTACGTGTATTGGAACAATTTGTAAAAAATTGATGAAATAAATATCCGTTAGACGAATGCACTTCTACTCCATCAAAGCCAGCTTCCATGGCGTTTTTGCCTGCATTTACAAAATCTTGAATCGTTCTGTCAATATCGGCTTGTGTCATTTCGCGCGGTGTAACCGTATCTTTAAAACCATCTGGCGTATAGGATTTTCGATTCGGATTAATGGCAGATGGTGCTACAGGCAATGCTCCTTCATGAAAATCGGGATGAGAAATACGGCCTACATGCCATAGTTGAATAAATATTTTTCCTCCTTTATCATGCACACGCTTCGTCACCTTTTTCCAACCTTCTACTTGTGCTTTTGTGTAAATTCCAGGTGTATGAATATAGCCAACTGCTTCTTTAGAAACTTGTGCGCCTTCCGTAATAATTAATCCCGAAGAAGCTCTTTGTTCATAATAAATTCCGTGCAATTCATCCGTAGGAACGTTTCCTTTAGTATTGGCTCTACTACGTGTCATAGGCGCCATAATAACACGATTTTTGAGTTGTAAATTTTTAGAAGAATAGGATTGTAATAAAGGTTTTTTGGGCATGTAATTTTATGTTTTATATAATAGTATTTATATCAATTGTAAACTAAAAATCAGCTTTTACTGGTGTTTCTATTTTTAGAACAGATTCTTGATTAAATTTTTGTTTGTAGTTGTCAATCACATAAGCAATTGCAATGCTATCAGCTGTTGTTCCTTTGTTTAAATATATGATGAGTCTTGAATTCTCGGAGACAGTTTCGCCTTTCGGATTTGTCCAAAAACCTTTTGATTTTAGCTCAGTATATCCAGAAAACTTTTTACTAATAAAATCTACTTTGAATGCATTCCACTCTTGTTCAGTTACAACTCCATTTTTCTTTGAAAGCCCAAAATAGAGCTCTGTTTTTATATAGTTTGATTGAAATTTAGCAGAACTACATGCAAAAAACAATAGCGTAAGTGCAATGAATGTTACTAATCTTAGGTAGGTTTTCATGATTATATCTTAGAGGCTTAAAGATATTACAAAATTCTTTATTATGTATAAATAAATGCTAGTTGCAGAGTTAAAACCTCTAAGTGTTTACATATAATTTCTTACTTTTAGAAACATAAACTAACTAACCAAATTATTAATACTCATGAATTCATCTTTTAAAGAGAATGCTCCAAAAGGTTTGAAAATTGTCAATTTTGGGGATCCTTTGTATCACTACGCACGAGTTATTTCTAACACACGTTTTGGGAACATGCCAGCTACTATAGCCTATTGTGCAAATGCTGATCATGTTGTGTATTGTGTTCAACATTGTAAAAAAAATGGAATTCCTTTTAGGGTTCGCTCTGGCGGACACCAACACGAAGGAATGTGTTCTGCCAATAACGTAATTATTATAGATGTATCTGAAATGAACCAACTTCCTAAGTTCGATGAACACACTGAAACGCTTTGGATTCCAGCTGGAAAACAATTGGGACAAGTGTATGATGAATTAGCTAAAAAAGGAAAAACAATTCCTGGTGGTGGTTGTCAATCTGTAAATGTTGGTGGACTCACACAAGGCGGTGGCTGGGGAGTTTCTGTTCGAAAATACGGATTAACCTGCGATTCTGTCACCGATATTGAAATTGTAATAGCACCAGGAAAAAAAGTGATCGCAAATGCTGATAATGAATATTCAGACCTGTTTTGGGCATTAAAAGGCGGCGGCGGCGGAAATTTTGGTGTCGTAACGCGTTTCAAGTTTAATTTAGTTTCTATCCTTCCTGTTACCACCAATTTTAGATTGATATGGGAAAATCCTGATGATATTAAAGATGTGATTACTAAATGGGCAGAATTACACGCAAAAATAGGTGGAATAGACGAAAGACTTTCTGCGACCTGCACAATGATTATTGTAAAATCTGAGATTCAGGGGCGTATGGGTGGAAAATTTTATGGTTCTAAAGTTGAATTACTAGAATTACTCATAAAGTATTTTGGTGTTTTAGTCATGAATCAACTGACTCCTGAGACTTTTACACAAACTCCAAAAGAATATTCAGATTCTCTAGAGCAAGAAACATTATTGGCAAAATCTGTAGATACAGCAGCAACAGCTTCTCATGCAGAATATGCTAGAAATCAGCGTGAACTGATTGATTTTATAAATCCCACTGGTAGCATACAATATGTAGATAATGAAGGTGAAACATGTAAAAAACTAGATTTAACGGTGTTGCCAGATGCTCCTCCAGGTTCAACCTGCGATAGGCCACATCCGCATAAAGTATCTTCTAGCTTTCCAAAAGATGATGTGAATCATAGAAAGTTGGTAGAAGCAATTTATTCCTATTTAGAAACATCCTGCTATTATGCAGATGTAAATATGTATATGAGTTTTCATTGTATGGGAGGCGCAGTTACTAGAAATGCAGATAGCAGAGCGTTTGGATATGCTCAAAAGCCATATATGTTGCAAATACAGGCTTGGTGGGACGATGTTTCCAATGCTTTTACCAATGAAGGAAGAAATACTGTATACGTACAATGGGTGAAAGATTTTAGAGAATCTATAGCAGACTATACAGAAGGTTCTTTTATTAATTTCGTAGATAAAACCTTGGTTCCAGATATTAAGGAAGATAAAAATCGTTTGGAATTATTAAAGATTTATTACAATGATAAATTAGATGAACTCCGGAAGGTGAAAAAGAAATACGATGAAGATCAATTGTTTAAGTTTGAGATGAGTATTTTACCTGAATAATATAAAAAAGCGATCATTCTACTATTTTGAATGATCGCTTTTTTGTTTGAATAATGCACACATACAAGCATGTGTATCTTGCGAGATTTAATTTCTAAAGAATTGATAGGGCTTATTTTTCTTTCAATTTCTCTTTTCCTTTAAATACATTACTTATTTCAAAATAATAAACTTTCTTTTCTCGATTTTCATCCACAACTTCCATTCGGTCACAAATTCCGCCAGCAATACTTTGATTATCTAATTCAACTCCGAGCATATTTAAAATAAAATATTCCTCAGATATTTGAATTACTGACCAACCACTTTCACAAGACTTTCCATCTCCATTACTTACTATTGATTTTAAAAGTCCAAATTGAATTGTTTTATATTTTGCTGCATTTATAGTATCTCCAACAACTTTATAAGTCTGTCTCAATATTTTATGAGCTATCATACTTGTGTAGTCAATGCTCAACATTTTTTTTGTTGTAATAATAATACTATCGTATTTCAATTCAGACATTTGTCTATACATTTCTTTTTTCAACTCCCTAAATTCGGAGCTTTTATTAGACGCAATTTTAAATTGTTTACTTTCTATAAAACTTTCTCTGAATGATTTATAATCAATGTCAGTTTTTCCGTTTTCTAGCATTTGTACGGTCTTACAATAATTATCGTCAAATTTAGGAACTTTTATTTCTGTTTCTGTTTGTCCAATTATAATATTGAAATTGAAAAGAAATAGTAAGGTTATAAAAAAATGTTTAATCATAATAGAATTTTTTTAGCTTGTACGGAACATGAGCATGAACTTATAAACACCTGTAGTTCAGTCAGTTTATTCTTTCCAGCCCCAAGGTGCGC